>NZ_JAODLR010000009.1 GCF_025960875.1 Crystallibacter permensis
TGCACCCGGGAGGGTGTGGGAGAGTAGGTCACCGCCGGACATCTTTTGAAAGTGAAGGGCTCCACCATGACGGTGGAGCCCTTCACCCATTTAAGCGGCGAACGAGGTAGGTCGACCCCGTCCGATGGCCGGAGCGGTGATCCGCCGTCGTTAGTGGTATCACAGCCCAGTCAGCCGGCGGCGTTGGCGGTCTGCACTAGACTGGTCTGGTGGCACATGACGTGTTGCATCCTGATCAATAGATCAACAAACCACCAGATAAATAGAGATGGCGGCTGAAGGCTCCTTTGAGGGGTGCCAGGCCCGCACTGAGAGGAGCTCCGGCATGGCTGATTTCCGTGGTCGTGGGGAACGAGACGACAAGGGCGGTGCCGGACGAGGCAACTTCGGCGGCCGCTCAGGATCCGACAAACCTGCTGGACGTGGCGAGGGCCCACGCCGGGACAGCGAAGCACGCCGCCAAAGCGGCGCCCATCGCGGCACAAGCAACTCCGGTGGCGACCCGCGCGGCTTCCGGGCACGCGACGATCGCCGTGGCAGCAGCGGTGAAGGCGCAGCAGGCCGGGATCGATCCGGTTCTCGTCGTGAGTACACGGATCGTCCGCGTGAGGATCGCACTGATGGTCCTCGTCGCGAGTACGGTGATCGTCCTCGTCAGGACCGCACCGACGGACCGCGCCGGGAGTACACGGATCGTCCTCGTCAGGACCGCACTGACGGCCCCCGTCGTGAGTACACGGATCGTCCTCGTCAGGACCGCACTGACGGCCCCCGTCGTGAGTACACGGATCGTCCTCGTCAGGACCGCACTGACGGCCCCCGTCGTGAGTACACGGATCGTCCACGTCAGGACCGCGATGGCTCTCGTGGGGCTGAAGGTTATAAGCCGCGCCGCGAGTACGGTGACCGTCCGCGTCAGGACCGTACTGATGGTCCGCGTCGTGAGTACACGGATCGTCCACGTCAGGACCGCGATGGCTCTCGTGGGGCTGAAGGTTATAAGCCGCGCCGCGAGTACGGTGACCGTCCGCGTCAGGACCGTACTGATGGTCCTCGTCGTGAGTACACGGATCGTCCACGTCAGGACCGCGATGGCTCTCGTGGGGCTGAAGGTTATAAGCCGCGCCGCGAGTACGGTGACCGTCCGCGTCAGGACCGTACTGATGGTCCTCGTCGTGAGTACACGGATCGTCCACGTCAGGACCGCGATGGCTCTCGTGGGGCTGAAGGTTATAAGCCGCGCCGCGAGTACGGTGACCGTCCGCGTCAGGACCGCACTGATGGTCCTCGTCGTGAGTACACGGATCGTCCACGCCAAGACCGTGGCGGTTCCCGCGGCGCTGAGGGGTTCAAGCCGCGCGGCGATGGGGAAGAGCGCTTCGGCGAACGGAAGTATGGTTCTGACCGAGGCGATGGCCAGCCTCCGCTGAAGAATGCGCAGGATCTGCGCAGCTCTAACAGGGCTGATCGTCCCCGCTCACCCCAGATCGACGAGGACGTTACCGGACAGGAACTGGACCGCGTCATCCGTGCACAGCTGCGAACGCTGGAATCAAAGAGCGCAGAGTGGGTTGCCAAGCACCTGGTGATGGCCGCGCGGCTGATGGACGAGGATCCCGAGCTTGCATTCCAGCACGCCCTGGCTGCCAGCCGCCGTGGCGGCCGGATGGCGCCGGTCCGCGAAGCTGTTGGATTGACTGCCTATGCTGCCGGCCATTACGGTGAGGCCCTGCGGGAGTTCCGTACCTACCGGCGCATCAGCGGCTCCAATGCGCACCTGCCCGTGATGGCGGACTGTGAGCGCGGGCTTGGCCGCCCTGACCGCGCCCTCGAGATGATCCGTTCCGAGGACGCCACGGACCTGGACGCTGCCGGCAAGGTGGAACTGGCGATCGTGGCGTCGGGCGCACGGATGGATCTGGAGCAGCATGACGCTGCTGTAGCCGCGCTCGAGATTCCGCAGCTCGACAAGAACCGGGCATTCTCATACAGCCCCAGATTGTTCCGGGCCTACGCCGACGCACTTGAGTCCGTGGACCGTGCCGAAGAAGCCGAGCAGTGGCGTCGCCAGGCGCGACTGGCGGAGAGCGCGTTGGGTGTAGGGGAGTTTGCCGAGCCTGAAATCTTTGATCTCGTTGATGAAGATGAGGAGCCGGAAGCCCGGCGTCCGCGCGACGTGTCCGACGGATACGAAGCGGTTCCGAACGAGGCAACAGGCGTCGCCGGACCAGCTGAAGAGGCTTCAGGCCTTGTGGAAGCCGATACTGCGGGCAGCGACGTAGGACAGCGGGTTTCCGAGGCAGCGCTTGAGGACGAAGACCTCCATGAAATCGAGGACCCGGCTACAGCGGAACAGGACGTCAAGCACCCCGGAGACGAAGACTGAACCGATGTTGATTGACGGTTATGACGCTCTGCTCTGCGACTTGGACGGGGTGGTTTACGCTGGTGCCGGTGCCATAGAAGGAGCGACTGAGGCTCTCGACAGGTTGCCGGCTGCCGGCGTCAAACTGGGCTACATCACCAACAACGCGTCCCGTTCCTCCGAACAGGTCGCGGCCCACCTTCGCGAACTGGGCGCGCCGGCGCGGGCCGACCAAGTATTTGGCTCCGCGCGTGCCGGCGCCGCTCTGCTGGCAAAGCATGTGCCGCCGGGAGCCAAGGTTCTGGTGACCGGGAGCCGTACATTGGTCCAGGAAGTCGAAGCTCTGGGTTTTGTCCTGGTGGACTCTGCCGACCAGCGGCCCGACGCTGTCATCCAGGGGTTTGATCCTGCGGTGAGCTGGCTGGATCTGGCCGAGGCATCGTACGCGATAGCAGCTGGTGCCTTCTGGGTAGCCACCAATACGGACCTGACGATTCCCCGCGCCGAGGGGATAGCACCGGGAAACGGTTCGTTGGTGGCTGCTGTCCAAACAGCCACTGGGGCGACGCCGCTGGTGGCAGGTAAGCCTGAGGCGGCTCTCTTTACGACGGCGGCGCAAAGCCTCCAGGCGGAGACACCGCTTGTCGTCGGAGACCGTCTGGACACCGACATCCTTGGCGGCAACAACGCAGGCATGGATACGGCCGCGGTACTGACCGGCGTCGATACCCTGGAAACGATCCTCGCCGCACGGACAGCCGAAAGGCCGCGGTACCTGCTGGCCAACCTGGGCGATCTGTACCAGCCGTATCCGCAGGTAACTTCTGCCGATGGAATTTTCACCTGCGGCAGCTCGAGCGCTACGGTCGAGAACGGCGTTGTCCGCTATAGCGGTGACCGCAACGACCTCGACACTTGGCGGGCCGCCTGCTCCGCATGGTGGAACGCCCACCCCGAAGCGGCAGTCCCGTTCATGCCGGAGCTGGCCGCGCACGCGTCGATAGACTGAAGCAGGCCCGGCGAACAACCCTTGATGGTGGAAGGAACTGACCGATGGATCCGATGACTGACCCGATCACTTCCGCTGGACAGCCGTCGCAGGGATCAGCCGTTACACAGTGGCCGGTCTCCGTTGCGTCCACCGAGGACGAGAGCGTGGATGAAATCATCGAGCCGTTGACTTCGCTGCCGCAAGTTCCGGTAACCGAACATGCTGCCGTCTTTACCTACATGCATGACGGCCTGCTGGCTGATCTGGATGCTGGAGCGGACTGAGGCAGGAATGAAGAGACTGGATCAGGAGCTGGTAGCCCGCGGACTGGCAAGGTCCCGGACCCATGCCGCAAAGCTGATCTCCGCCGGCTTGGTGAGCCGCGAGGGGACTGTTGTACGGAAGGTCTCCGCCGCTGTGGGAGCCGATGACAAGCTGGAGGTGGAGACCGGGGGCGAACCCGAATACGTCAGCCGGGCCGGACATAAACTGGCCGGCGCGCTCCGTGCCTTCCCGACGATAGACCCCGAAGGCCGCCGCTGCCTGGACGCCGGGGCGTCCACCGGCGGCTTCACCCAAGTGCTCCTTGAAGCCGGCGCGCGGGAGGTAGCCGCTGTCGACGTCGGCCATGGCCAGATGGTGCCACAACTGAGCGCCGATGAGCGGGTTCATCTCTTCGAGGGTGTGAACGCCCGGTATCTGGACAGTGCCGATATCGGCGGGCCGGCCTCACTGACGGTTGCGGATCTGTCCTTTATCTCGCTGAGCTTGGTGATGGCGGCCCTTAGCGCGGCCACTGAGCCCGACGGCGACATGGTCCTGATGGTGAAGCCCCAATTCGAGGTGGGACGTGAGTCGTTGGCGAGCACCGGCGTCGTCAGTTCGGAAGCCGAACGGCGGCGGGCCGTGGCAAAGGTGGTGCGCAGCGGGCTGGAGCACGGACTGCACTTCAAGGGGCTGGCCCGCAGTCCGCTGCCCGGCCAGGACGGTAATGTTGAATTCTTCCTGTGGATGAAGGTGCCCGCTATGCGCGCCCCGGCTAGGATCGGAACGGAGCTTGATGCCGCCGTCCGCAACGCGATGGAACAGTATCCGGAACCGCCGGATGCGGAACAGCCCAACGAACTACCGGGAGTAAACGCATGAGCAGACGGATTCTGGTTTTGGCCCACACCGGGCGCCACGACGCTCTGGCCGCCGCCCAGGAAACGTGTGCCCAGCTCCACGCCTCCGGGCTGGTTCCGGTGATGCGGCGCAAAGAGGCGGAGCACATCCGCCAGGTCTATTCCCACCTGGCGGCTCCCCTCGAGATCCTGGACGAGGACGTGAAGCTCAAGGACGTGGACCTTGGCATGGTGCTCGGTGGGGACGGTACCATCCTCCGCTCCGCCGAACTGGTCCGGGACTCGGATGTGCCCCTGCTGGGCGTCAACCTGGGCCACGTGGGCTTCCTGGCTGAAAGCGAACGCGCGGACCTTGCCCAGACCGTCCATTGGGTGGTGGAGCGCCAGTACACCGTTGAAGAACGGATGACCATCGACGTGCAGGTCTGGCTGGACAAGCGCAAGATCGGCCACACCTGGGCGCTGAACGAGGCCACCGTGGAAAAGGGGGACCGCCAGCGGATGGTTGAGGTCGTCGTCGAAGTCGACGCGCTGCCCATCAGCTCCTTCGGCTGTGACGGGGTGGTGATGGCCACGCCCACCGGTTCGACGGCGTATGCTTTCTCGGCCGGGGGACCGGTGGTCTGGCCCGAGGTGGAGGCCCTGCTGATGGTCCCGATCAGTGCGCATGCACTGTTTGCCAAGCCGCTGGTGGTGGCCCCGGACTCGGTCATGGCCGTGGAATTGCTGAACCGCACGGATGCCAATGGCGTGCTCTGGTGCGACGGCAGGCGCAGCCTCGATCTGCCGCCCGGTTCACGCGTCGAGGTTACCCGCTCGGACAAGCCGGTCCGGTTGGCCCGGACCAGGCGCACGCCCTTTGCCGAACGGCTGGTGCGCAAGTTCGAGTTGCCGACCAAGGGCTGGCGCGGTCCGATCAGCGCGGACGAGGCGCAGCCGCAGACGACGCCGCTGGATACCATCCGGACGGTCGAACCGCACCACACCCCGCCCGAGGAGGAGCGTCGATGATTGAGGAAATCAGAATCAGCAACCTCGGTGTCATTACCGATGCCGTGCTGCCGCTGGGCCCTGGGCTTTCCGTGGTCACGGGTGAAACCGGCGCCGGAAAGACCATGGTGGTGACCGCGCTGGGGTTGCTGCTGGGTGCACGTTCGGACGCCGGGGCGGTGCGCACCGGTGCTTCCTCCGCAGTCGCCGAAGCGGTGGTCCGGCTTGCCCCGGACAGTCCCGCCATCGCCCGCGCGCAGGATGCCGGTGCGGATATTGAAGAGTACGACGGCGAAGCAGAACTGATGCTGGCCCGTACCGTTAACGCTGACGGCCGCAGCCGGGCGCACGTCGGCGGCCGTTCGGCTCCGGTGGGTACCCTGGCTGAAATCGGTGAACAGCTGGTGGCGGTCCACGGCCAGTCGGAACAGCTGCGGCTGAAGAGCCAGAGCGCCCAGCGGGAAGCCCTGGACAAGTTCGGCGGGCCCAAGCTGGCCAAGGCGCTGGCGGCGTTCCGCCAGTCCTATGACCGTTGGCGGCAGGCGGCCGGGGAACTGCAGTCGCTGCGGACCGAGACCCGTGAACGGCTGCGCGAAGCGGAATCATTGCAGCTGGCCTTGGAAGAGATCGACGGCGTCGACCCTCAGCCCGGTGAAGACCTGGCGCTCAAGGCGGAGGCCACCAAGCTGGCCAACGTAGAGCAACTGCGCGCTGCGGCGCAGCTGGCGCACCAAGCGTTGATCGCGGAGGAATTCGCGGACGCCGGCGATGCCACATCGCTGGTGGACGCGGCCAAACGCTCGCTGGAGCAGGTCCAGGCGGATGACCCGGAACTGGGCAAGGCCGCGGGCCGGCTCGCAGAAGTCGGCTACATCCTGGCCGACGTTGCTGCCGATCTGGCCAGCTACTCCGCATCACTGGACAACGAAGGCCCCGAACGGCTGGCGGAGCTTGAGGCGCGCCGGGCCAGCCTCGCCGGACTCGTGCGCAAGTATGCGCCAAGCATCGACGAGGTGTTGGACTGGAGCGCAACCGCCCGCCAGCGCCTGGACGAGCTGACTGATGATTCCAGCCGCATAGAGGCGCTGGAAACGGAAATTGCGGCGCTCGAAACGGAACTCGCCGAAACCGCCGGCAAGATCACCGCCATGCGCGGCAAGGCCGGCGGCGAGCTCGGCCGCAAGGTGGGCAAGGAGCTGGCGGCACTGGCCATGCCGGACGCCGAACTGCACATCCAGCTCGAACCTGCCGAGGAGCTGGGACCACACGGGGCAGACAACATCGCCTTCCTGCTGAAACCGCACCCCGGAGCACCGCCGCGGCCGCTGGGCAAGGGTGCCTCCGGCGGCGAGCTCTCCCGGGTCATGCTTGCCATCGAAGTGGTGCTGGCCGCGGTTGATCCGGTACCGACGTTTGTCTTCGACGAAGTCGATTCCGGCGTCGGCGGCAAGGCGGCGGTGGAGATCGGGCGCCGGCTTGCGATGCTGGCCAAGTACGTCCAGGTCATTGTGGTTACGCACCTGCCGCAGGTTGCGGCCTTCGCCGACCAGCACATCCGCGTCTACAAAACCTCGGCCGCCGCGGCCAAGAATTCCGAAGGCGTTACGGCCAGCGACGTCACCTTGCTCACGGATGAAGAACGGGTGACGGAGTTGGCCCGGATGCTGGCCGGCCAGGAAGAATCCGAACTCGCCCGTGCCCATGCACAGGAACTGATCGAAGGGGCCAAAGGAAGCCGCTAAGCTGTACGATCGGCTGGAGGAAAAGACTCCCGGCGCCGCGGTATTGGCGGCGGGAAGCTGAGGCTGTGTCATCCAACACGAAAGGGTGGCCGTAACGGTTCTGGCAGTCGGAGCCGTTGGAAAGGTGATAGGCTCGAATTCCGTGGTGCAGCGAACTAATTCCCGGTTTTCCAAGTCGTCCAAGACGACCAAACATATCTTCGTCACCGGTGGCGTGGCGTCTTCTCTCGGGAAGGGTCTGACAGCTTCCAGCCTCGGACACCTGCTCCGGGCGCGTGGACTCTCCGTGACCATGCAGAAGCTGGATCCCTATCTGAACGTGGATCCAGGCACGATGAACCCATTCCAGCACGGCGAAGTCTTCGTGACCGACGACGGCGCCGAAACGGACCTGGACATCGGACACTACGAGCGCTTCCTGGACGAGAACCTGGACGGGCTGGCCAACGTGACAACAGGCCAGATCTACTCCACGGTCATCGCGAAGGAACGCCGCGGCGAGTACCTCGGGGACACCGTACAGGTCATTCCCCACATCACCGATGAAATCAAACGCCGGATGCGTCTGCCCGCCGAGGGCAAGAAGGCGCCGGACGTCATCATCACCGAAATCGGCGGCACCGTCGGCGACATCGAGTCCCAACCGTTCCTCGAATCCGCGCGCCAGGTCCGGCAGGACGTTGGGCGCAACAACGTCTTCTTCCTGCACGTCTCACTGGTGCCCTATATCGGCCCGTCCCAGGAACTGAAGACCAAGCCGACGCAGCACTCCGTGGCGGCGTTGCGCTCCATCGGCATCCAGCCGGATGCCATCGTGATCCGTTCGGACCGTGAAGTACCGGAGGCCATGCGGGAGAAGATCGGCCGCATGTGCGATGTTGACGTGGACGCCGTGATCGGCTGCCCGGACGCCCCGAGCATTTACGATATCCCGAAAACCCTGCATGCCCAGATGCTGGACGCATACATCGTCCAGCACCTGGACCTGAAGTTCAAGGACGTGAACTGGACCAAGTGGGACCGGTTGCTGGAGGCCGTCCACCATCCCAAGCACGAGATCGAGATCGCGCTGGTCGGGAAGTACATCGACCTGCCGGACGCCTACCTCTCCGTGACGGAGGCGCTGCGTGCCGGCGGCTTCGCCAACCAAACCAAGGTCAAGATCCGCTGGGTTCCCTCGGATGACTGTGCCACTGCGGAAGGTGCGGCCAGGTCGTTGGCCGGCGTCCACGCCATCTGCGTTCCCGGAGGCTTCGGCATCCGCGGCCTGGAGGGGAAACTGGGCGCGCTGAAATACGCCCGCGAACGCAAGCTGCCGACGCTGGGCCTGTGCCTGGGCCTGCAGTCCATGGTGATGGAATACGCCCGTAACGTGGTCGGGCTGGAGGACGCCTCGTCCACCGAATTCGACCCCGATACCAAGCATCCGGTGATCGCGACCATGGAAGAACAGCTGGACATCGTCGAGGGCAAGGGCGATCTTGGCGGCACCATGCGGCTGGGACTTTACGAGGCCGCGCTCAAGAGCGGCTCCGTGGTTGCCGAAACCTACGGCTCAACCAAGGTCAGCGAACGCCACCGCCACCGCTATGAGGTGAACAACAAGTACCGGGAGCAGCTGGAAGCGGCGGGCCTCGTGTTCTCCGGAACGTCGCCGGACGGCAAGCTGGTGGAATTCGTCGAGCTGCCCAAGAAGGTGCACCCGTACTACGTGTCGACCCAGGCGCACCCGGAACTGAGCTCCCGTCCGACCCGGCCGCATCCGCTGTTCGCCGGCCTGGTTGCCGCGGCGCTCAACCACGGCAAGCCGGTCCCGAAAGCCGGAGCATAGCCATGTCCGCTGCCGGTCCGAAGGTGTTTGCCGACCAGCCTGATCCTCGCACGCTTGTTGCTTCCGAGACGCTGTACGAGGGCCGGATCTGGAATGTCGTCAGCGATACCTTCAGCCTCACCGGCGATGCCGAGGATGTCCTGGTCCGCGACTACATTGCCCACCCGGGTGCGGTAGCCGTTGTGGCCATGGACAACCGCGGCCGCATCCTGCTTCTGAAGCAGTACCGGCAGCCGGTCCGGATGTCCCTGTGGGAGATCCCGGCCGGCCTGCTGGACGTCGAGGGCGAGGACTTTGTGGTTGCGGCTGCCCGGGAGCTGGCTGAGGAAGCGGATCTCGCTGCCGGACGTTGGGACGTGCTGGTGGATTTCTTCAACTCGCCGGGCTCGTCAAGCGAAGCCATCCGCATCTACCTGGCCAGAAACCTGACGGAAGTTCCCGAAGCGGATCTGCACACGCGGACGGACGAAGAAGCAGAAATCGAGCACCTGTGGGTGGACCTTGACGAGGCCGTCCAGGCTGTCATGGCAGGCCGTCTGCACAACCCATCGGCCGTGGCCGGCGTGCTGGCCGCCGCCGAAGCGTCCCGGCACGGGTTTGAAGGACTGCGTCCGGCCGACGCACCTTGGCCGGAACATCCCTCACAGCGGAACCACCCGGCGCCGGCCGCCGGAACGGGGCAGTGAGCTTGCATGGCCGGAAGCGTGCAGGCCGCCACCACGGCCGGTGATCTAGGGGCGACGGCGCTGGGCAGGGCTATATCGGACTACCTGCAGCACATGGCTGTCGAACGCGGGATGGCGGCCAATACCGTGGCAGCCTACCGTCGGGACCTGAAGCGGTACCAGCACTTCCTGGAACAGCGGCTGGTCGATGACCCGGCGAAAATCACCCGGCATGACGTCACCGCGTTCGCGCAGGTTCTCTCCGACGGATCGGATGGTGCGTCGGCACTGAGCGTCCGTTCCGCGGCACGGACCATCGTCGCGGTGCGTGGCCTGCACAAGTTCTGGAGCCTGGAGGGGATCAGCGCCACGGACCCGGCCACCGACGTCCACCCGCCAATGCCGGGCAAACGCCTCCCCAAAGCCATCTCGGTCGGCGAAGTCACCCGGATCCTGGAAGCGGTCAGCACCGAAACCCCCACCGGCCAGCGAGACCGCGCGCTGCTCGAATTCCTCTACTCAACCGGGGCTCGGATCAGCGAGGCCGTCGGGCTCGACGTCGATGACGTGAGTGTCGAAACCATCGACGAGGGACCCGCCGTCGTACGTCTGCTGGGCAAGGGGTCGAAGGAGCGGCTGGTCCCGCTGGGGTCCTTCGCTGCCAAAGCCATTGACGACTATCTGGTCCGCGCCCGGCCGGGCATTGCCGCCAAAGGCCGCGGCACGCCTGCGCTCTTCCTGAACGCCCGTGGCGGACGGCTGAGCCGCCAGAGCGCCTGGACCATCCTGAAGACGGCGGCCGAGAAGGCCGCCATTGGCCGGGACGTCTCACCGCACACGCTGCGGCATTCGTTTGCGACCCACCTGCTTGAAGGCGGCGCGGACGTGCGCGTGGTGCAGGAGCTGCTGGGGCATGCTTCGGTCACCACCACACAGGTGTACACCCTGGTCAGTGCAGACACATTGCGCGAAGTCTATGCTGCGGCCCATCCCCGCGCCCTGGGCTAGCAAGTTCGGGCTGCACTGGAGGGAGGATAGACTCGGCTCATGACTGAAGTGGCCGTGGCTCTGTGCTTCCTAGTGCAGGAAAAGGACGGCGGACTTGCGGTCCTGCTGGGCCACAAGAAGTCCGGCTTCGGTACCGGAAAGGTCGTCGGTGTCGGCGGAAAACTCGAGCCGGGGGAGACAGCACCGGAGGCTGCCTGCCGCGAAGTCATGGAAGAGACGGGCGTGACGGTCCGGCAGGAGGACCTGGAACCTGCAGGACGGATCCTGTTCGACTTTCCGTCACAGCCGCTCTGGAACATGGATGCAGCGCTTTTTGTCGCGCGCCGCTGGTCCGGCGAACCGGCAGAGTCCGAGGAGATAGCGCCGGAATGGTTCGGGCTGGACGCGCTGCCGCTGGGACTCATGTGGCACGACGCCGGCACGTGGCTGCCCATGGCACTCACTGGCGGGATGCCCAACTTCCGCATCGTGCTCAACGACGACAATGAAACCGCGGCCAGATTCGACCCCCTGGAACCCCTTCCTTAAAGCTCAGCGCTCTGCCGTAGACGCCGCTCAGAGGCCCGCAACGCAGGATGCCCGCCGGAAGTACGGCGGGCATCCTCCTTGCGGGTGTTATCGGTCAGAGCGAACGCTGGTCCGGTCCGTTGTACTCGCTCAGCGGACGGATCAGTGAGTTTGCTTCGCGCTGTTCCATGATGTGTGCTGTCCAGCCGGTGATGCGGGCGGCGACGAACAGCGGAGTGAACGTCTGCGTGTCGAAGCCCATCAGGTGGTACGTCGGTCCGGCCGGATAGTCCAGGTTCGGCTTGATGTTCTTCTTCTCGGCCATGGCCGATTCCAGCGCCGTGTACAGTTCGGCCAGGTCCGGCCGGTCGTAGTAGGCGATCATCTTGTCCAGGGCGGCCTTCATGGTCGGGACGCGGGAATCGCCCTTCTTGTAGACACGGTGTCCGAACCCCATGATCTTCTTCTTGGTGGCCAGGGCATCCTCCAGCCACGCCTGCGCGCGCCGGGTGATGTCGCCGCCTTCGGTGCCGATCTCTTCAAAGGTGTCCATGACGGCCTCATTGGCGCCGCCGTGGAGCGGGCCCTTGAGGGCCCCGATGGCCCCGGTAACCGCGGAATGAAGATCAGCCAGGGTCGAGGTGATGACGCGCGCCGTGAAGGTCGAGGCGTTGAACGAGTGCTCGGCGTAGAGAATCATCGAGACGTTGAAGGCTTCGATCACCTCGGGGGCGGCTTCCTCGCCGAAGGTCATGTAGAGGAAGTTGGCCGAGTAGTCCAGATCCTCGCGGGGCTCGACGACGTCCTGGCCGCGCCGGCGGCGCTGGTCGTAGGCGACAACGGCGGGGAACGCGGCGAAGAGGTCCTTGGCCTTGGCCAGGTTCGCTTCCGGCGACGAGTCCTCCGAGCGCGGATGCCTTGCCCCGATGACGCTCGCCGCAGTCCGGCACACGTCCATGGGGTGGGACGATGTCGGCAGCGTATCGATGACGGACTTGACCACCGGGTCCAGCGCCCGCCCGGAGCGCTCGTGGGCGGTAAATTCAGCCAGCTCCGCGTTGGTAGGAAGTTCGCCGTGCCAGAGCAGATAGGCAACCTGCTCGAAACTGCACTGGGCTGCCAGATCCTGGACCGGGTAACCGCGGTAGAGGAGGGAATTTGTGTCCGCGTTGACTTTGGAAATGCGGGTGGTGTCGGCGACCACGCCGGCAAGTCCCTTATGTATCTGCGGTGCTTCTGTGGTTGCTTCGCTGGTCATAGCGACTCCTTTATCAAGACAGCGATGCCGTCAGTGTTGTCCGGGTACCTGGAAGTTGAAGACCGAGGTGTCGAAGTGGTTATAAGCTTCATAATCCACCAATTCGTACAAACGTGCACGGGTCAGCATGTTTTCCACGTCGGTTTGCTGCGAACCCTTGGCCTTGATGGTGTCCAAAGTACGTTCCGCGGCACCCATGGCGCTGCGCAGCAGCGTTACCGGATAGATGACAATGTTGACGCCGGCAGAGGCCAGTTGCTCGGTGGTGAACAGCTCGCTCTTGCCGAACTCGGTCATATTTGCCAGCACCGGTACGTCCACCGCGTCGCGGATAGCCTGGAACTCCTCCAGGCTGCGCATTGCTTCCGGGAAGATGGCGTCGGCACCCGCATCCACCAGCGCCTTGGCACGATCCTGCGCTGCCTCGATGCCGTCCACGGCCCGGATATCGGTCCGGGCCATGATCAGGAAGTTGGGATCGCGGCGGGCATCGGCGGCGGCCCGGATGCGCTTGGTGGCCGTGTCCAGATCCACCACGTTCTTGCCGTCCAGGTGGCCGCAGCGCTTCGGATTGAACTGGTCCTCGATATGGCAGCCGGCCAGCCCGGCGTTTTCGAGTTCCTGGATGCTGCGGGCCACGTTCATGGGCTCGCCGAAGCCGGTGTCGGCGTCGACGATGGCAGGCAACTCGGTCATCCGCGCGATCTGACCTGCCCGGGTAGCCACTTCGGTCAGCGTGGTCAGCCCGATGTCCGGCAGGCCCAGGTCATTGGCCAGCACGGCGCCCGAAATATAGACACCGTTGAAGCCCTTCTCTTCGATCAGGCGAGCCGACAGCGGGTTGAAGGCACCCGGAAACTGCTGGATGGTGCCTGAGGCCAGGCCTTCGCGCAGCGCTACGCGCTTCTGCTCGGGGGTGGTTTTGGCGTAGAGCATTTAGAAAATCCCCTTCGGTCCGGCGCTCAGGTCGATCACGCCGTCGGCCGCAGCAATGTTGAGCTGGTCCAGCTCGCCCGCGCCAAGTTCAGGCAGACGTTCGACGGCGGCGAGGAACCTATCGATCTCGGCCTCCTCGACCAGGCGGTTGCCGTTCTGACCGGCAGCCAGTGTGCGCAGTTTATTGATGTACTGCTCGCGGGCGAACGGGCGGGCACCCAACGGGTGGGCGTCGGCAACGGCAATCTCATCCACAATGGTGCTGCCGTCCTTGAGCGTGATCTCCACGCGGCCACCGAAGGCCTTTTCGCTGATGTCCAGCGAATGGTAGCGGCGGGTCCATTCCTGGTCTTCTTCCGTAGTCACCTTGTGCCAGAGGTCCACGGTGTCGGAACGGCCGGCGCGTTCCGGGCTGTAGGAATCGACGTGATGCCAATTTCCGTCCTGCAGGGCGACGGTGAAGATGTACGGGATGGAGTGGTCCAGCGTTTCCCGCGAGGCGCTCGGATCGTACTTCTGCGGGTCGTTCGCACCGGAGCCAATGACATAGTGCGTGTGGTGCGAGGTGTGGATGACGATCTTGTCCACGTTCGCCGGGTCCGTGGCTTCCGGGTGCTCAGTGTGCAGCTTGCGGGCCAGGTCGATCAAGGCCTGCGCCTGGTATTCGGCCGAGTGCTCCTTGGTGTAGGTATCGAGGATGGCTCGCTTGGCTTCCCCGTCGGCGGGCAGCGGCACCTCGTAGGCGGCCTCCGGACCGTCGAGCATCCAGGCAATCACACCGTCTTCGCCTTCGTAGATCGGCACCGGCGAGGTCTGCCCGCGCATGGCCCGGTCAACGGCTTCCACTGCCATCTTGCCGGCGAAGGCCGGTGCGTGGGCCTTCCACGTGGAAATCTCGCCCTTGCGGGACTGGCGGGTCGCCGTCGTCGTATGCAGTGCCTGGCCCACAGCCTGGAAGATGGTTTCGACGTCGAGACCCAGCAGGGTGCCGATGCCGGCTGCGGCGGACGGGCCGAGATGGGCGACGTGGTCTATCTTGTGCTTGTGCAGGCAGATGGCCTTCACCAGATCCACCTGGATTTCGTAGCCGGTGGCGATCCCGCGCACGAGGTCGCGTCCGTTGGCACCGGTGTGCTGTGCGACGGCGAGAATGGGCGGAATGTTATCGCCCGGGTGGGAGTACTCGGCGGCGAGGAAGGTGTCGTGGTAGTCCAGTTCGCGCACGGCGACGCCGTTGGCCCAGGCTGCCCACTCCGGCGAGGTCTTGCCGGCCACGCCGTAGATCCCTGCTCCGTTGCCGTTCACCGAGACCGGATGGCTCAGGGCCTGGGAACGGGCAGCAACGATCGGGCCGCGGTTCAGCGAGGCAACAGCCACGGAGGCGTTGTCGATGATGCGGTTGATGACCATATCGGTCACGTCGTCGCTGACTTCCACCGGATCGACGGCGACCTTGGCGATCTTGTAGGCAAGCTGGTCTTGCCGCGGAAGGTTCTCTTCACTGCGGTGGACACGGACTTTATGGTTGACGGTCATGAGGCTGTCCTCTCGGCTGACGGTTGGGTGGTTTTGAGATGTTCAAGGCTTTGGTACAGATGTACTGCGGTGGCCGCGGCAGCGAGCTGCCCGTCCCCGGCGGCGATGGCCCCGGCGATGTTGGCGTGCTCAGTGGCTGCTGCCAGCAGGCGTTCGGGATTGTCCTTGGCCAGCCGGCGGATCCGAACCAGATGCACCCGCAGGTTTTTCAGGGCCTGCAGCAGGTAGGCGTTGCCGATGGCTTCGTCAATGGCCCGGTCCAGCCGGCCCACGAGTGCGTAGTAGTCATGGCGGGCCGGATCATCCCCGCGCAGCAGCTGGGCCGCCGAGGCGAACTCCTGCTGCAGGCGATTGAAGACGGCAGGATCCCCACGCCGTGCCGCCAGGGACGCGGCCTGGCACTCCAGTGCGGTGCGGAGTTCGAAGAGTTCGGCAGCGGTATCCAGCGAGATGGCTGTGACGACGACGCCGCGGCCGCTGTGCGGGGCAGCCAGGCCTTCGGCAGTCAGCCGTCCCAGCGCTTCACGCAGGGGAGTGCGGGAGACCCCGAGCCGCTCGGCCTGTTCCACTTCGCCGAGGACAGTGCCCGGCGGCAGCCGCCACTCCACGATGTCTTCGCGCAAGGCCCAATAGGCACGTTCGCTGGCACGCATTGGCACCTCCCGTTCTGCAGGTCGTGGTGAATTCGACTACAGCACCAGTGTATACACAGCAGGGCGGGAATCAAGGGATGATGGGGATTTCTTGGTGAATCAACGCAAAAATGTATACAGAGGTCTTGTTTGCCGCCGGTTTAGGCCGATAGTATGGCGAGCATCACAACGAAGCTTCGAAAGGGATCAGCGTGGACAGTTACCGCACTATGTACGAGGCCAGTTGCGATGAGCCGGAGAAGTTCTGGCTGGATGCAGCCTCGGCCATCCAGTGGGACCAGGCCCCTGCCCAAGCTCTCGACGACGGCAACCCGCCGATCTACCGCTGGTTTCCGGACGGCGAGCTCAACACCAGCGTCAACGCCCTGGACCGCCATGTTGCCGCCGGCCGCGGCGGGGATACCGCCCTGATCTATGATTCGGCGATGCTGGGGCTGCAGCGCAGCTACACCTACCAGGAAATGCTGTCCGAGGTAGAGCGCTTTGCGGGGGTGCTGCGCGGCCGGGGAGTGGGGCGCGGTGACCGGGTCATCATCTACATGCCCATGATTCCCGAGGCCGCCGTGGCCATGCTGGCGGTAGCCCGGCTCGGTGCGATCCATTCAGTGGTGTTCGGCGGATTTGCGGCACAGGAACTCGCCGCCCGGATTGATGATGCACGCCCCTCGGCCATTGTGACCACCAGCGGCGGAATCGAACCGTCGCGCCGGATCGAGTACCTGCCGGCGGTCGCCGAGGCCATCGCGTTGGCAGATCACACCGTTGCCGATGTGATCGTCAAGGCACGGGAAGGTTTCCAACACGGCGTCGAGGACTTCATGGCCGCCGGCACCGTATGGCATGACTGGGATGCGCTGGCGGCAACAGCCGAGCCGGCCGGGCCGGTATCCGTCAAGGCGACCGATCCGCTCTACATTCTCTATACCTCCGGCACCACCGGGGCACCAAAGGGCGTGGTGCGGGACAACGGCTCCCATGCGGTGGCCATGGCGTGGTCGATGAAGAACATCTACAACGTTGGCCCAGGCGACGTCATGTGGACCGCTTCCGACGTCGGGTGGGTGGTGGGGCACTCCTACATCGTTTATGGACCCCTGATCGCCGGGGCCACCACAGTGCTGTACGAAGGCAAGCCGGTAGGTACCCCGGATGCCGGCGCATTCTGGCGCGTGGTCCAGGACCATCGTGTGGATGTTCTCTTTACCGCCCCCACTGCGCTGCGGGCCATCCGGAAGGCCGATCCGGCCGCGGAGCGGGTCAAGGACTATGACATCTCCTCCCTGCGGACGCTGTTTGCGGCGGGGGAGCGGTTGGATCCGGAGACCTACGAGTGGATTTCGGCTGCCCTGCAGGTGCCGGTGATCGACCACTGGTGGCAGACGGAGACCGGCTGGGCGATCGCCGCGAATCCGCTCGGCGTGGAGCAGCTCCCGGTCAAGGCGGGATCGCCCACCGTGCCGGTGCCGGGGTACCGGCTGGAAATCGTCGACGCCGGCGGGCAGCCGGTGCCGCCCGGCACTGAAGGCAACATCGTGCTGCGGCTGCCGCTGCCGCCGGGAACCCTGACAACGCTGTGGGGCAACGACGAGCGGTACATCCGGTCCTACCTGGACATCTTCGACGGGTACTACACGACGGGGGACTCAGGCTATCTGGACGAGGATGGCTATCTGTTCGTGATGGGCCGCACCGACGACGTCATCAACGTCTCCGGCCACCGGCTTTCCACCGGGGCCATGGAACAGGCCGTGGCGCGGCACCCGGTGGTGGCCGAATGCGCCGTTGTCGGTATCGCGGATGACCTCAAGGGGCAGCGTCCCAGCGGGTTTGTGGTGCTCAAAGCCGGCAGCGAGATGGAGCAGGACCAGCTTCAACGGGAACTGGTGGACCTGGTGCGCTCGCAGATCGGGCCGGTGGCGGACTTCAAGGAGGTACGGATCGTGGCCGCACTTCCGAAGACGCGGTCAGGCAAGATCCTGCGCAAAACCATGCGGCAGATCGCCGACGGCGAGGCGTACACGGTGCCCTCCACCATCGAGGATCCGCTGGTGATTGACGACCTGGTGCGCCTGCTGCGTTCCTAGCCCCGGCTCGCCGGCATCACGCCCGGCGCCAGGTGTATTCGAATTCCGGCCGCCCCCGCGTGCCGTAGCGGGGGGACCGGAGGGCAGCGTTCTGCTCCGCAAGGTGTTCCAGATAGCGGCGTGCGGTCACCCGCGACATACCCAGCTGTTCGGTAACCTCAACCGCCGAGATGGGGGACTGGCTGCTTTTCAGCAGCGTGATAACGCTTTGCAGGGTCTCTTCGGAAAAGCCTTTGGGCAGCGTGGCCGCGGCCGGGGTGCGCAACGCGGCGAACGCACGGTCCACAGCCTCCTGGGTCGTGGCGCTGCCGTGCTGGGCTAGGCTGTCCCGGAACTGCCGGTAGTGATGGAGTTTGTCGCTGAAAGCCGCGAAGGTGAACGGCTTGATCAGGTACTGCGCAATGCCGGATGAAATCGCCTTGCGGACAATCGGCAGCTCCCGGACCGCGGTCACGGCGATGATTTCCACGGGCAGGCCGGAACCGCGGATTCTGCGCAGGATGTCCAGTCCGTGTATATCCGGCAGGTTCATGTCCAGCAGCACCAGATCGACGGCGACGGCGGACTCCTTCTGCCGTCCGGGGGACAGCCCGAGGAACGCCAGGGCCTCCGAACCCGTGCGCGCCACACCGGCGAGCTGGAAGCCATCGATCCGCCGGACGTACTCCGCGTGGGCTGCGGCTGCCACGGATTCGTCTTCGACCACGAGGACGCGGATCGGATCAGGCATTCGTGCCTCCTGTTTCCTCGCCCGTGGCCGGCCGGGCCGGATGCAGCGGCAGCGACACGGTGAATACGGCGCCTTCCTCATTGTCCACGGTCAGTTGCCCGCCCAATCTCTTTACGGCTTGGTGCACCAGGGCCAGGCCCACGCCGCGGCGCCTGCCGCCGTCGGCCTTGGAGCTGAAGCCAAGGCTGAAAATGTTTTCCAGTTCTGATTCCGGGATCCCCGGCCCGCTGTCGTGAACCTCGATCCATAATTCTTCGGAGGTGCTGAGGAAGTCTATCGAGACTTCCCGGTGCTCCGACCCGGAGACGGCGTCAAAGGCGTTATCGAGCAGGTTTCCAACAATGGTGACAAGCGCGGCCGGATCGAGGCCGGCGCGGGCACCGGCGGGCACCGTCTCTGCGCCGAAGGCCGTGTCCGCCGTGATGTTGAGCTCGATGCCGCGCTCATTGGCCTGCGCTGCCTTGCCCACCAGCAACGCAGAGATGAAGGGTTCGTCGACGGCTGAGACCACCTTGTCGGTCAGCTGCTGCGACTGCTGCAGGTCGCGGGCCGCGAATTCGATCGCATCGGTGTCCTGGCCCAATTCGATCAGCGACACGATGGTGTGCAGCCGGTTGGAATGCTCGTGCGTCTGGGCCCGGAGCGCGTCGGTGAGGGTGCGCATGGACTCCAGCTCGCCGGCCAGGGACTGGACCTCGGTCCGGTCGCGCAAGGTCGCCACCGTCCCCAGCGGCGCGGCCGGCTTTGCTGCACGGCTTCCTGCCGCGGCACCGGCGGTCCGCGTCCGCTGCGGCGGCCGCACGGCAGGGTCCTGGCTGACCACCAGCACCTGGTCGTCGGTCACAAGCACCTCTTCCCGCGCAACGCGGCCGCTGAGCAGCAGCCCTTTCAAGGGCTCCGGGATCTTCAGGACGGCGATGTCCAGGGCGGGGCCGCCCGGCGGTCTGGGCGGCAGGTTCAGCAGCCGGGCTGCCTGGTCGTTGTAGAGCACCAGCTGTCCGCCGGGATCGACCAGTACCACGCCCTCACGGACCGAATGCAGGACCGAATCGTAGAAGATGAAAATTCTGGACAGCTGCTCCGGGCCCCAGCCCAAGGTGGCCCGGTTCAGGTAGCGGCTGAGGAGCCACGAGGCCACCGACGACGCCGCCATGACGGCCACGGCAGTGAGGATCACGAAGGGAAGCCGGGCAGCAATGGCCACCGAGACATTGGTGACCGTGACACCGGTGGCCACCATGCCATGGACCGTGCCGTCCTCGTCCTGGATCGGCACAATCGCCCGGACCGACGGGCCCAGCGTGCCGGCAACAGTTTCGGTCCAGATCTCGCCTCTGAGCGCCTGCTCGGTGCTGCCGATGTACGTTCTGCCTATCTCGGCGGGATCCGGATGGGTGAAGCGGGTGCCGTCGGGGGCCATGATCGTGATGAAGTCCACCGACGCATCGAGCATGATGTCGCGCGCATACGGCTGCAGGGCCGAGGTCGGATCGGGCGACTGGACCGTTTCGAGGACAAAGGGGCTGGCTGCGATGGTCACGGCGACGGAGCGCATGCGCTGCTCGGCGCGGCTGTAATTCTGGTCCCGCGCGTCGAGGAACAAAACCGTGGCCACCACTGCCGTCAGCACCGTCAGGAAAATGAGCTGGCCGGCGAATATCCGCGCCGCGAGGCTCCAGCTCTTCATGCGTTTTCCTTTCGGTCTGCGAACAGTATGAACGTAATGGTGATGACAGTCACTGTGACCGGCAACATGGTTTCGAACGCTCCGCCAGCCCCGGCGGCACCTCATCTTCCAAAAGGAGCAACCCATGGCATCGACGCTGAAGGTTCCCCAGACTAAGCCAAAGCCCAAGAAGGACAAGACGCACTTTCTCTACATCGCGGTTATCGTAGCCGTTGTGCTCGGTGCCGTGATCGGGTTGGTTGCACCTGACTTCGCCCAGTCGCTCAAACCCATCGGCGCCGCGTTCATCGGACTGATCAAGATGATGATCGCCCCGGTCATCTTCTGCACCATTGTGCTGGGCGTCGGTTCCATCGCCAAAGCCGCTACGGTCGGCAAGGTCGGCGGCATGGCCCTGGGCTACTTCATGATCATGTCCACCTTTGCCCTCGGGCTCGGCCTGGTCGTCGGCAACCTTATCCACCCGGGCGAGGGCCTGGATATCTCGGGCACCGGCTACGAGGTGGAAGCCACCGAGAGCCACGGCACCGTGGACTTCCTGCTGGGGATCATCCCCACGACCCTGCTGTCCTCGCTGACGGCAGGCAACATCCTGCAGACCCTGTTTGTCGCGTTGATCGTCGGCTTCGCACTGCAGAAGATGGGCCCTGCAGGCAAGCCGATCCTGCGCGGCATCGGGCACATCCAGACGCTGGTATTCCGCATCCTCATCATGGTGATGTGGCTGGCCCCGATCGGTGCTTTCGGCGCCATTGCAGCAGTGGTCGGCGCCACCGGGGTCCAGGCCATCATTAGCATGGCCACCCTCATGATCGGTTTCTACATCACCTGTATCCTCTTCATTGCCGTGGTGCTGGGCCTGATCCTGAAGCTGTGCACCGGAGTCAATATCTTCAAGCTGATGAAGTACCTCGGCCGCGAGTACCTGCTGATCTTCTCCACTTCGTCTTCCGAGGCCGCGCTGCCCCGCCTGATCGCAAAGATGGAACACCTGGGCGTTTCCAAGCCCGTGGTCGGCGTGACGGTTCCTACCGGCTACTCCTTCAACCTGGACGGCACCGCAATCTACCTGACCATGGCAGCGCTCTTTGTGGCCACAGCGATGGGCAAGCCGCTTGAGCTCGGGGAGCAGATCTCGCTGCTGGTCTTCATGATCATCGCTTCCAAGGGTGCTGCCGGTGTTACCGGTGCCGGCCTGGCGACCCTTGCCGGCGGCCTGCAGAGCCACCGGCCGGACCTGGTCGACGGCGTGGGTCTCATCGTCGGCATCGACCGCTTCATGTCCGAAGCCCGCGCCCTGACCAACTTCACCGGCAACGCCGTGGCCACCGTGCTGATCGGCACCTGGACGAAGGAAATCGACCGCCCCCGAGTGGACGAGGTCCTGGCCGGACGGATTCCCTTCGACGAAGAGACGATGAACGCCGACCACGCGTCGGAGGAAATCGCCGAGGACGTTCCGGAGCCCGTCCGCGAGATCGTTGCACCGGCACGCGACTCAGAGCTGGCGGCCTCCCGCCAGTAGTTCTGCCTCACAGAGCCCGCGACCTGGGTTTCGTCCACGACGGCGGTACGTGCCTTCCCGGCGCGTGCCGCCG
Source organism: Crystallibacter permensis (assembly GCF_025960875.1). Classification (GTDB taxonomy): domain Bacteria; phylum Actinomycetota; class Actinomycetes; order Actinomycetales; family Micrococcaceae; genus Crystallibacter; species Crystallibacter permensis. The sequence goes on from NZ_JAODLR010000009.1 coordinate 21,706, forward strand.
TAGGTGTTTCGCCGTCGGGTCCAGGCAATCCGGCCGTTCCCACAAGGGTTGGAGGGTGTAAACCTTAGACCTCTACTTGAAGCTAAAGGCTCGCCGGTGACGCATGGCATATTCGGGAAATGACAGCATCGTGACTGTAACCTTGTCTGGAAGAAGAACAGCCGCGAAACGATGGAAGCTGGGATAGATACGTGAGTAGCGAACAGGGTTCGACGACTCTGCAGGAAGCGGAAGACGCGGTCATGGGCCCCACCGGCCGGCCGCTCACTGAATTTCCCGAGCCACCCGTGCTGACTTCACACGGACCTGCCCGGATCATCGCCATGGTCAACCAGAAGGGCGGCGTGGGCAAGACCACGTCGACCATCAATCTGGGCGCCGCGCTGGCCGAGGCCGGACGGCGTGTCCTGCTGGTGGATTTCGATCCCCAGGGAGCCCTTTCCGCCGGGCTGGGCACCAATCCGCACGAACTGGACCTCACCGTTTACAACGTGCTCATGGACCGCAAGGCGGACATCCAGGAAGCCATCCAGAGCACCGACTTCGAAAACATCGATCTCCTGCCGGCCAACATCGACCTCTCCGCGGCGGAAGTCCAGTTGGTCAACGAGGTCGCCCGTGAACAGGTACTGGACCGGGCGCTGCGCAAGGTCGAAGACGATTACGACGTCATCCTGATCGACTGCCAGCCCTCGCTGGGCCTCCTCACCGTCAATGCCCTCACCGCCGCCCACGGCGTGATCATTCCGCTGATCTGTGAGTTCTTCGCCCTGCGGGCCGTGGCACTGCTGGTGGAGACCATCGAGAAGGTCCAGGACCGGCTGAACCCGCGCCTGCAGATCGACGGCGTGCTCGCCACCATGTATGACGCCCGCACCCTGCATAGCCGCGAAGTCATCGGCCGGCTGCTGGAGGCCTTCGGCGACAAAGTCTTCGAGACCGTCATCAAGCGCACCATCAAATTTGCCGACGCCACGGTGGCCGCGGAGCCGATCACTACCTATGCCGGCAACCACGCGGGGGCCGGGGCCTACCGCCAGCTGGCCAAGGAGCTGATCGCCCGCGGCGGCGCACCCTGATGACTGACGCGGGACCGGCGGCGGAAGCGCCGACGGAACCGCAGGCCGAAGGCCGCCCCGGTTTCGAAGTCCGGCTGGACAATTTCACCGGCCCCTTCGACCTGCTGTTGGGCCTCATCTCCAAGCATGAGATGGATATCACCGAGGTCGCACTGGCCCGGGTCACGGACGAGTTCATTTCCTACATTCGGCGCCTGCGTGAGTCCGGCCAGGACTGGGTGCTGGACGAAGCCAGCGAATTCCTGGTCATCGCTGCGACCCTGCTGGATCTCAAGGCAGCACGGTTGCTGCCTACCGGCGAAGTGGAAGACGACGAAGACATCGCCCTGCTCGAAGCCAGGGACCTGCTCTTTGCCCGACTGCTGCAGTACAAGGCGTTCAAACAGATCGCGGCGCTCATGGGCCGCCGGCTTGAAGAGGAAGCCGCCCGCTACCCGCGCCAGGTCAGCCTGGAGCCGCAGTTCGCCGCGCTGCTTCCTGAGTTAATCTGGCGGACGTCCCTGGCGGACTTCGCCAAACTGGCGGCCAAGGCGTTGGAGCCGAAAGCGCCAAAGCCCATGGAGGTGGGGCTGGCGCACCTGCATGCTCCTGCCGTCAGCGTGAAGGAGCAGGCCGCGATCATCGCGGAGCGGCTCCAAGACGGCGGGCCGCTGTCCTTCGGGGCGTTGACGGCGGATGCTGCCGACACAACAGTGGTGGTAGCCCGCTTCCTGGCCCTGCTGGAAATGTTCCGCGACGCAGTCATCGCCTTTGACCAGGCGTCGCCGCTGGGGGATCTGACAGTGCGCTGGACGGGCCCCGAACGGGACTGGAGCACCGAACGGCTCAGCGAGGAATACGAAGACGTGCCGGTGCCCGCGGCCGTCCCCGGGGACGGGCCCGAGCCCGCCGAGGCCGGAGAGGAGGGGCACGATGACTGACGGAGCCGACGCCGCGCCGCTGCCCGCAGACGAATCCGGCGCGGATCTGCACTCCCTCCCCGGCGGGCCTCGTGCTGCCCTTGAAGCGGTACTGATGGTCATCGACGAGCCGGCCACCGACGTCGAACTTGCCACCGCCCTGGACCTGCCGGTAGCCGCAGTCCGGACGCTGCTGGAGGAGCTCCAAAGGGATTACGACGGCGGGAGCTCACCTGACGACGCACCCCGGGGCTTCGAACTGCGCAGCATTGCCGGCGGCTGGCGGATCTTCTCACGCAGTGATTTTGCCGACATCGTATCCGGCTTCATTCTGGAGGGGCAGACTGCCCGTTTGACCCAAGCTGCGTTGGAGACGCTGGCCGTGATTGCCTACCGCCAGCCAGTGTCCAGGGCGCGGGTTTCGGCCATCCGCGGAGTGAATGTGGATTCGGTGGTGCGGACCCTCGTCCAGCGTGGTCTGATTGAGGATGCGGGCACGGATCCGGAGACAGGAGGCCTCCTGTACCGGACCACCTCGTATTTTCTGGAAAGATTGGGTATAGGAAATGTTTCCGAGCTGCCCAAACTGGCCCCGCACCTGCCGGGCCTGGAAAATTTGGCAGACATCGACGATTCCGATATTTAAGACTGACTATCGCTAGTTCTAAGGACAGACCATGACACAGGCGCCCCGATCCGGTTCCGGCCGCAACAATCCACGCGGCGGCGGCAAGGGCCCCCGGCAGTCAGGCAAACCCGGCGGCGGTTTCTCCGGCGGCGCCGGCAAGGGCCGCCCCGGGAAGTCCTTCGGCAAGCCGCAGGACGGACCCCAGGCAGGCAAGCCGCGTCCCGGACAGTCGGCCGGCGCTAAGCCGGGCGCAGCCGCAGGCCGCAAGCCGGGCCCCAACACCGCGTCCGGCGGGCCGCGTCCCTACGGCAAGGAGCGTTTCGGCCAGAACCTCGGTCCGGTGAACAGCCGCCCGAAGAAGGCCAAGACGCCCAGGACCGGACACGGCGAGACTTCCGATCTGCATGATCCGCAGGGCGTGCGGCTGCAGAAGGTGCTCGCCGGTGCCGGCGTTGCCTCGCGCCGCGTGTGCGAAGACATGATCGAGGCCGGCCGCGTGGAGGTCGACGGCGTTGTCGTCACCGAGCTCGGCGTCCGGGTAGACCCCGCCACGGCAGTTATCCACGTGGACGGGATGCGGATCCAGACCGACGAGTCGCTGGTGTACTACGTCTTCAACAAGCCCAAGGGTGTCGTCTCGACCATGGAGGATCCGGAAGGCCGCCCCTGCGTCAGCGATTACCTGAAGAAGAACAAGGACCAGCGCCTGTTCCATGTGGGCCGGCTGGACCAGGCCACCGAGGGTCTGCTGCTGCTGACCAACGACGGCGAACTTTCCAACCGCCTGACCCACCCGTCCTACGAGGTACCCAAGACCTATCTGGTCCAGGTGCGCGGCCCGATGGCCCACGGCATCGGCGCCCAGATGAAGAACGGCATCGAGCTCGAGGACGGCGTGGCCAAGGTGGATTCCTTCCGGCTGGTGGATTCGACACCGGGCCACGTTCTGGTGGAAGTTGTGCTGCACTCGGGCAAGAACAGGATTGTGCGCCGGCTTTTCGACGCCGTCGGACATCCGGTGGTGCGGCTGGTCCGCACCCAGGTGGGCCCGATCAGGCTGAACGACCAGCGGCAGGGCACCATCCGCGCCCTGGGCAGGACGGAAATCGGTCACCTGCTGGCAACGGTAGGGATGTAGAGCTTGAACCCTGCACACCTACAGGCCACCCATCTCTCGGGTCCGGTTCTGGTTATCGGCACCGGTCTGCTCGGCGCCAGCATCGGACTCGGTCTGCGCGCCCGCGCCGTCGACGTCGTCCTTTCGGATCCCTCGCCCTCGGCACAGGCCGTGGCCCAGGACATCGGCGCCGGACGGGCACTGGAGCCGGGGGAGGAGCTGTCCCCGCAGCTTGTCGTCGTCGCGTCCCCTCCGGACGTGACCGCGCGGGTGGTCTCGCAGGCGTTGCGGGACTACCCGTCCGCCGTCGTCGTTGATATTGCCAGCGTCAAGGCCTCCGTACTGACCGAGCTGCAGCAGGACCAGGCGCTGGAACCCGCGGATCTTGCGCGTTATATCGGCACGCATCCGATGGCGGGACGGGAGAAGTCGGGGCCGGTGGCGGCCCGCGGCGAGCTCTTCACGTCCATGCCGTGGGTACTGTGCCCCAACGAACAGACCAACGCCGTCGCCGTGAAGACGGCGCAGGCGCTGGCCATTGATCTTGGCGCGGTGGTCTCGAAGATGTCCGTGGATGAACATGATGCCTCGGTGGCACTGATCTCGCACCTGCCGCAGGTGATGTCCTCGCTGCTGGCCAGCCGGCTGCAGGACACCGAACCGCATGCCCTGTCCCTTGCCGGGCAGGGGCTGCGTGATGTCACCCGCATCGCCGCGAGCGACCCTGCCCTCTGGGTGCAGATCCTGGGCGCCAACGCCGCGAAGCTGGTCAAGATCCTCTACGGCGTGCGTGAGGACCTGAACCGGCTGATCGGCACTCTGGAGCATCCGGAGGCTACCGGTGCGCGGCTGGACTTGGCGCAGCTGATCAGCGAAGGCAACGCAGGCCAGGCCCGGATACCGGGCAAGCACGGCGCGCCGCCGCAGTCATTCGCCTGGCTGACAGTGCTGGTTGATGACCGGCCCGGGCAGATTGCACAGCTGCTGACGGAAATCGGCGCGGTGGGCATCAACCTGGAGGATCTGCGGCTGGACCACTCTTCCGGGCAGGATGTGGGCATGGTGGAGATTTCCGTTCTGCCCAGCAGGCGGCAGGAACTGATCGACTACTTGGATTCGCACGGATGGAAGGTACTGCAATGAGCTCGGCAGCTACGGATATGAGGCACTACCGGCTGGGGAAACCACTGGTGGTGGCCATCGACGGGCCGTCCGGTTCGGGCAAATCCAGCGTCAGCCGGGAAACTGCCCGCCGGTTGCATGCCGCGTACTTGGACACGGGCGCCATGTACCGTGCGGTGACCTGGCATTGCCTCGATACCGGTGTGGACCTGCAGGAAGCCGCCTCCGTCGAGAAGGCCAGCCGTGAAGTGGACCTGAAGATTAGTACCGATCCGGACCATGAACTCGTCAGCGTGGGCGGCACGGATGTGACCTTGGCCATCCGTGAGCCCAGCATCTCCTCGGCGGTCAGCGCCGTGGCCACCACGCTGGGTGCCAGGGCCGAGCTCATCCGCCGCCAGCAGCAGATCATCGCGGATTCAGGGCGGCGGATCGTTGCCGAAGGCCGTGACATAACCACCGTGGTAGCCCCGGACGCCGAGGCCCGCATCCTGCTCACCGCCAGCGAGGAAGCCCGGCTGCGCCGCCGCGGTATCCAGCTCGGCGGAACCCAGAGCGAATCGCAGCTGCAGGAACAGGTACTGAACCGGGACGCGAAGGACTCGACCGTGGTGAACTTCCATGAAGCCGCCGACGGCGTGTTCACGGTGGATTCCTCCGACCTGGACTTCGAGGAAACCGTCGAGGCTGTCCTTGCCGCGGTCCGCAGCGCCGCGCACTGACCTACCCTAAAACCGGTCCTAACGGCAGCCCTGCGGACATATACCGTCACGGTTGAATCTGCCAGCGTGTTTCAATGGACACTGCGGCAGAACCGATCTACATGCATTAACAGAAGGACAGCGACCATGAGCGCCACACAATCCGGCACCGGGCCCACCGAAGACGGATACACCGGCAGCGAGTACGAGCCCGCCGGCGAAGACAACATCGCCGAGCGTCTCGAGGAAATCGACGACGCCGAGGCCGAGCAGCGCGCGCAGTCGTTGCGTGCCGGGTTGGCGGACTATGAGCTGGACGAAGAGGACGCCGCCCTGCTGGCCGGAATGGACCAGGACTTCGACGAGGATGCGCCAAAACGCGTAGATCCCGTCCTCGCCATCCTCGGCCGCCCCAATGTGGGCAAGTCCACCCTGGTCAACCGCATCCTGGGCCGCCGCGAGGCCGTCGTGGAGGACACCCCCGGGGTTACCCGCGACCGCGTGACCTACGCCGCGCATTGGGGCGGGCGCAATTTCACCCTCGTCGACACCGGCGGCTGGGAGCACGATGCCAAGGGCATCCACGCCCGGGTGGCCGAGCAGGCGGAGGTCGCCGCAGACATGGCCGACGCCGTGCTGCTGGTCGTGGATGCCAACGTTGGCGCAACGGCCACGGATGAGTCCGTGGTCCGCATGCTCCGGCGCAAGAAGAAGCCGGTCATCCTGGTCGCCAACAAGGTTGACGACATGGCCCAGGAAGCCGACGCCACCACCCTGTGGGGACTGGGCTTCGGAGAGCCGTACCCGGTGTCGGCACTGCACGGCCGTGGCACCGCCGACATGCTCGATGCCGTCATGGATGTCCTGCCTGAGTTTTCCGCATATGGGGGACTGGAACGTACCGGAGGGCCGCGGCGGGTGGCCCTGATCGGCCGGCCGAACGTGGGCAAGTCCTCCCTGCTGAACAAGCTGGCCGGCAGCGAACGCGTTGTGGTGGATCCGCAGGCCGGCACCACCCGCGACCCGGTGGACGAGATGATCGAGCTCGGCGGACGAACCTGGCGGTTCGTGGACACCGCAGGTATCCGGCGCCGCGTCCACATGCAGCAAGGTGCGGACTTCTACGCCTCCCTGCGGACGCAGTCCGCGTTGGAGAAGGCGGAGGTCGCCGTCGTTCTTCTGGCGGTGGATGAGGTGCTCAGCGAGCAGGACGTACGCATCCTGCAACTGGCCATCGACTCAGGCCGGGCCTTGGTGCTGGCGTTCAACAAGTGGGATCTGCTCGACGACGAACGACGCCGCTACCTGGAACGCGAAATCGAGCAGGACCTGGCACACGTGGACTGGGCGCCGCGCGTCAATATCTCCGCCAAGACCGGATGGCACAAAGACCGCTTGGTTCCAGCCCTCGACACGGCCCTGGAGTCATGGGACAGGCGCATCCCGACCGGACGGCTGAATGCGTTCCTCGGCGAATTGGTGGCCGCCCATCCGCACCCTGTGCGCGGCGGCAAGCAGCCCCGGATCCTCTTCGGCACCCAGGCCTCGAGCCGGCCGCCGAAGTTTGTGCTGTTCACCACAGGGTTCCTGGATCCCGGATACCGCCGCTTCATCACCCGCCGCCTCCGCGAGACGTTTGGCTTCGAGGGCACGCCCATCGACGTCGCCATGCGTGTGCGCGAAAAGCGCAGCCGCCAGCGTTAAGTAACGCCGCGCACGGGTGGTAATCGCAGGCCAAAAAATGCTGTAAGGTATTTGAGGTAGTTCAGCCGGGCAGGCCCCGGAGGGACAACGGGTTGTGGCGCAGCTTGGTAGCGCACTTGACTGGGGGTCAAGGGGTCGCAGGTTCAAATCCTGTCAACCCGACAGTAAGTAAGAAGTCCCGGTGATCGATGATCACCGGGACTTTTTTCATGCCGATGGGAGCGTGCACGGTGAGCGGCGGCGCCTGCCGACATGTGTCGCCTCTGGCTGTCGGCGGGCGAATTTCTGTGCCTATACTTTCAGCTGTGGCCCGTTGCCGTCGGCAGCACCGGCCCAGAGGATCCAGCGGCGCAAGAGAGGCATTTACATGAGCAACGTTCCAACAGACCTTCACTACACCGCCGAACACGAGTGGGTGACCGCTGCCGGCACCGAGGGAGTTGTCCGTATCGGCATCACGGATTTTGCCCAGGACGCACTGGGTGACGTCGTCTACGTTCAGATCCCGGAAACCGGAACCACGATCACCGCCAACGACGTCGTGGGCGAGGTCGAGTCCACGAAGAGCGTCAGCGACATCTATGCACCGGTCACCGGCGAAGTAGTGGCTTCCAATGATGCGCTCGAATCGGATCCGGCCCTGATCAACTCCGATCCCTACGGTGAAGGTTGGCTGATGGAAATACGGCTCGCTGATGCCTCGGCAACCGAATCGTTGCTCAGTGCTTCGGAGTACGAACAGCAGGTAGGCTAGAGCTACCGGTACCGTAGTTTTTTGAACGGTCAACCGGTCACTGACCGGTTGACCGCTATTTTTGCAGGGGAGGACGTTTAATGGTGGGCGAAGAGCACAACGCAAGAGGCACCGGACATGACCATGGTGCTTCGGAGGCTTCTGCCGAGACCACTTCCATCAGTCTGCCCCCGCAGGCAAAGACTTACCTGCCGAAGCCGCAGCTGACCACGGAAGAGGAAGCTGCGGTATTGGCGCTGCCGGCCGGTTCGGCCCTGCTGATCGCTCATAGCGGCCCCAACCACGGCGCCCGCTTCCTGCTCGATCAGGATGTGACTACCGCTGGCCGGCACCCGGAAGCGGACATCTTTCTCGACGACGTGACCGTATCCCGCAAGCATGTCGAGTTCCGCCGCACGGATGAAGGATTCACGGTGGTGGACTCCGGCAGCCTGAACGGCACGTACGTCAACAACGACCGCGTCGACAGCTTGGCGCTGCGGACCGGTAACGAGGTGCAGATCGGAAAGTTCCGGTTGACCTACTATGCCGGCAGCGGGGCCGCTGGGAAGGTCCAGGACTAGGCGGTGCCCGCATCGCAACCCATACGGCGTCCGCTCGGCACCGGCAGGGACACGTTCCGCAGCAGCGTCCTCAACATCGGGGAAGTGCTGCAGGAACTGAATGCGGAATTTCCCCAGATCAGCGCCTCCAAAATCAGGTTCCTGGAAGAAAAGGGCCTCATTTCCCCGCAACGGACGCCGGCGGGATACCGCAAGTACACGAGCCAGGACGTGGAGCGTCTACGCTTCGTGCTGGCTCTGCAGCGGGACCAGTACCTCCCGCTCAAGGTCATCAAAGACTATGTTGACGCGATCGACCGGGGGGAGCGGCCCGAGGCACTGCCTGGCGGCATGTCGCTGACCCCGCGCATGGTTTCCGGCCGGCTGGCCGAAGAGCTCCACGGGCGGGCGCGGTCCCTGACCCTGGCCGAGTTGCGGGATGCGGCCGGTGCCTCGACGGCATTGGTCCAGGAGCTGGTCAGCTTCGGACTCATCCAAGCGACGGATTCCCGCTATGACGAGCACGCACTTAAAGTCGTCAAGGCCTGCGTTCAGCTCGAAGCCCACGGCATCGAGCCGCGGCACCTGAGGCCCTTTCGGACTGCCGCGGACCGCGAACTCGGTCTCGTGGAGCGTGCCGTGGCTCCCATCTCGTCGCGGCGGGATGTGGCTTCCAAAGCTCGTGCGGCCGAAACCGCCAAGGAAATCAGCGATCTTTGCCTGAACCTGCACAGCGCTTTGGTCAATGGCCATATCGCGCGAATGGACCGCTGATCGGAGGAGCCATGCTCGAAGTCGAGGTTGTCGGGGTGCGGATTGAACTGCCCTCCAACCAGCCGCTGGTCCTGCTCAAGGAAACCGAGGGCGAACGCCACATTCCGATCTGGATCGGTGCTCCCGAGGCCAGCGCCATAGCTTTTGCCCAGCAGGGCATCAAGCCTCCGCGCCCCATGACGCACGATCTGCTGTGCAGCGTTGTCCAGGAGCTCGACAGGACGATCACCGAGGTACGGCTCGTTTCCGTTCAGGACACCGTCTTCTACGCCGAGCTTGTGTTCGACGGCGGCAAAACCGTCAGTTCCAGGGCGTCGGACGCCATCGCTGTGGCTCTGCGCGTTCCCTGCCCGATCTACTGTGCGGAAGAAGTCATGGAAGAAGCCGGCGTACAAATTGCCGAAGCCTCCGAGGAGGAAGAAGGCGAAGCCGGACCCGCAGAGGAAAATGCTGAATCGCAACTGCGCGAGTTCCGTGAGTTCCTGGCCGACGTCGAGCCGGAGGATTTCGAGAAATAGTGCCGAGGGTCCAACGGCAACGACGCGGAATTGCGCGATCCCAGCCGACACGCCGAAGCCTAAAAAGCCAGCGTCTTTGACCGGAGCGTCCAGCCGTTCTAACGTCGAAGCATACAGTTCCCATTGCATGGCCGGATAACTCAGGGCAGACTTAGAGCAAACCCTGAGAGTGTCGGCGGTGCCGACTTCCCCCTAGGGAACTTTCGACAAGGAGGGTTCACGTGAGTCCTAAAGGTGATGCGGGCGAGTTGTCGCACGCCGTAACGCCGGGTGCCGCGATTCCCGCTAGTGCACAAGGTTTGCTGTTCACCGAGGACCTGCCGGTTCTGGATGAAGACGCCGGCTACCGTGGACCCACGGCCTGCAAAGCCGCAGGAATCACTTACCGGCAGCTGGACTACTGGGCCCGCACCGGCTTGGTGGAGCCGGCGGTACGCGGGGCTTCAGGCTCCGGCTCGCAGCGGCTCTACAGCTTCCGGGACATTCTGGTCCTGAAGGTAGTCAAGCGTCTGCTGGACACCGGCGTTTCTTTGCAGCAGATCCGTACCGCAGTGGAACACCTGCGGGAGCGCGGGGTGGAGGATCTGGCCCAAATCACGCTGATGAGTGATGGCGCGAGCGTGTACGAATGCACGTCTGCGGACGAGGTTATAGATCTGGTGCAGGGCGGCCAGGGTGTGTTCGGCATTGCGGTCGGACGTGTGTGGCGCGAAGTCGAGGGCAGCCTTGCCGCACTGCCCAGTGAACACGTTACTGAACAAGATTTCCCCGAGGACGAACTGAGCCGACGCCGGGTCCGCAAGATCAGTTAGCGCCGGCAAGCCGGGCGGCAAGCGAACGCCGTGCTCGGAAGACTACGAAAGAAGGGCACCCCTCCGGGTGCCCTTCTTTCGTAGTCTTCGGGAGGAGCCGGTCAGCTGGGAGTCCGGCGCAGGACGCGGTTGCGCATGCGGCCGGAGTCCGTCAGGTTCTTCAGCAGCTCGTCGAAGAGGCCTGCTGCCTGACGCGCCGATTCCCCGGGCCAGTGGTGGATGGCGTGTGCAGCACCTTGGATCTGCTGCCAGTTGGCCTGCTCGGCGATGGTAGGAGCCAGGAGCAGCTCGCCGAACATGGACTTCATCTCGGCCAGACGGAACGTGTGTTCGTTGGAACCGGAGCGTACGCGGTTGGCGACGACTCCCGCCGCTGTGAGGTTGGGCGCGTATTCGTCGCGGAACAATTCAATGGCCCGCATGGTACGTTCCGTTCCGGCAACCGAGAAGAGGCTCGGTTCGGCAACCAGCAGTACGCGGTTGCTTGCCGTCCACGCCATGCGGGTGAGGCCGTTGAGGGAGGGCGGGCAGTCGATGAGGACCAGCGAGTAACCTTCAACCCGGGAGAGGACCGTGGAGAGCCGGCGCAGGTCCCGGCGGCCAAGGTCGGGCCGGTCATAAATTCCGGTAAATGCAGAGCCGACGGCGACGTCCAGGACACGCCGGCCCACAGAATTCTCCCCGTTGGCAGCAGCGGTGGCGACCCAGCCGCTGGGGGCAACGTTCGCCGCCAGATCCGCCCGGCGCGCGTTTTTCAGCAGGCGGCCGATATCCGTCTGGCGCGAAGGCCGGACGCCGAGACCCGTGGTCGCGTCGGCGTGCGGATCCAGATCTACGACCAGTGTGGGAATTCCTGCCGCCAGTGCCGCGGATGCCAGGCCCAAAGTAACCGACGTTTTTCCGACGCCGCCCTTGAGACTACTGATGCTCACTACTTGCACGTGTTAAACCAATACCTAACATGTCTTGTCATGACGGCTGCCCGCTGCTGGTGAACCAGTCGGGACCGGCCGAGAACCAAAAATCCCTCCACCATCATATGTTGCCTGCCCGTCGATAAATGATTCCGACCGCTGTCCCGCCTGTCGGCCCCGTCGGCGGTGGTCCGGGTACGCTGACTTCCCGCTATCATTACGTTCCAAGTGGATGCATTTCGTGATGTACACAACACTGGCTTGCCATGCGCAATAGCAGTACTTGAGACTTGCACCACAACCCCAACCGATTGCAATGACGCAGGAGCGACATGTTCTCAAAAATCCTGGTGGCCAACCGTGGTGAAATCGCCATCCGTGCCTTCCGCGCTGCCTATGAGCTGGGCGCAAAGACCGTGGCTGTTTTCCCCCACGAGGACCGGAATTCGATCCACCGCCAGAAGGCCGATGAGGCATATCTGATCGGCCAGCAAGGACACCCGGTACGGGCGTACCTCGACGTCAACGAGATTATCCGTGTTGCTAAGGAATCCGGCTGCGACGCCATCTACCCCGGTTACGGCTTCCTGTCCGAGAACCCGGATCTGGCGCGTGCAGCGGCCGGGGCTGGAATTACCTTCGTCGGCCCGCAGGCTAACGTCCTTGAGCTTGCCGGCCACAAGGTGCACGCCCTGGACGCTGCCCGCAAGGCCGGAATTCCGGTGTTGAATTCCTCTGCTCCGACTGCCGACAAAGATCAGCTGCTGGCGGCGGCCGATGAAATCGGCTTCCCCATCTTCGTCAAGGCGGTCGCCGGCGGCGGCGGCCGTGGCATGCGCCGTGTGGACACCCGTGAGGCGCTGCCTGAGGCTCTCTCGGCCGCCATGCGCGAGGCTCACACGGCCTTCGGCGATGCGACGATGTTCCTGGAACAGGCTGTGCTGCGCCCCCGGCACATTGAGGTCCAGATCCTCGCCGACGGCGAGGGCAACGTCATGCACTTGTTCGAGCGGGACTGCTCGCTGCAGCGCCGCCACCAGAAGGTTGTGGAGATCGCTCCGGCGCCGAACCTGGACGAGAACATACGCCAGGCTCTCTACCGGGATGCGGTGAAGTTCGCGGAGGCGCTGAACTACACCAATGCAGGTACGGTCGAGTTCCTCGTGGACACGGTGGGCGAGCGTGCGGGCCAGCATGTGTTTATCGAGATGAACCCGCGCATCCAGGTTGAGCACACCGTTACGGAAGAAATCACGGATGTGGACCTGGTCCAGGCACAGCTGCGCATTGCCTCCGGCGAGACGCTCGCGGACATCGGTCTGAGCCAGGATACGGTGACGATCAAGGGGGCAGCGCTGCAGTCCCGCATCACCACGGAAGACCCCTCGAACGGTTTCAGGCCCGACGTCGGAAAAATCACCGGTTACCGCTCTGCGGGTGGCGCCGGTGTACGGCTCGATGGCGGCACTGTCTATGCGGGTGCCGAAATCAGTCCACACTTCGACTCCATGCTGGTCAAGCTGACTTGCCGCGGCCGCGACTACCCTTCGGCTGTCGCCCGCGCGCGCCGGGCACTGGCAGAGTTCCGCATCCGCGGCGTCTCCACGAACATTCCGTTCCTGCAGGCCGTCCTCAATGACCCGGAGTTCATTGCCGGGAATGTTGCCACTTCCTTTATCGACGAACGTCCGGAGCTGCTCCAGGCGCGTGTCTCCGCCGACCGCGGAACAAAGCTGCTGACCTGGCTGGCTGATGTGACGGTCAACCAGCCCAATGGTGCTCTGACGGCGAAGACCGCCCCGGTGGACAAGCTTCCCCAGGTCGCCCGCGAAGCGCTCGAATCCACCGCCGCCCTGCCGGTGATTCCGGCCAAGGGAACCCGGCAGTCGCTCCAAGAACTCGGACCGGAGAAGTTCGCCGCGGCGCTACGCGCGCAGCAGGCCGTCGCGGTCACCGACACCACCTTCCGCGACGCCCACCAATCGCTGCTGGCTACCCGCGTGCGCACCAGGGACCTGGTCACAGCAGGTCCGGCCATTTCCACCCTGACTCCACAGCTGTTCTCCGTGGAGGCCTGGGGTGGCGCGACGTACGACGTGGCCCTGCGCTTCCTCGGCGAGGACCCGTGGGAACGGCTGGCCGCACTCCGCCAGGCTATCCCGAACATCTGCCTGCAGATGCTGCTACGCGGACGCAACACCGTGGGCTACACGCCTTACCCGGAGGAAGTCACCACTGCCTTCGTGAAAGAAGCAGCAGCAACGGGCATCGACATTTTCAGGATCTTCGATGCCCTGAACGATGTCTCGCAAATGGAACCGGCTATCCGCGCTGTACGAGAGACGGGGACCGCTGTGGCTGAGGTGGCCCTCTGCTACACCGGAGACCTGATGGACCCGGCGGAGGACCTCTACACCCTTGATTACTACCTGGAGCTGGCTCAGCGCATTGTTGACGCCGGCGCGCACATCCTCGCCATTAAGGACATGGCCGGTTTGCTGCGTCCTGCGGCAGCCAGGAAACTGGTGACTGCACTGCGCGAGCGTTTTGATCTGCCTGTTCACCTGCACACGCACGATACGGCAGGCGGTCAACTGGCAACCCTGCTTGCGGCGGTGGATGCGGGCGTGGACGCCGTCGATGTTGCCAGCGCAGCCATGGCCGGCACCACCAGCCAGCCCTCGGCTTCCGCACTGGTCGCCGCCCTGGCGCATACGGAGCGCGACACAGGTCTGGACCTTGCAGCCGTAGGCTCGCTCGAGCCGTACTGGGAAGCGGTCCGACGCGTGTACGCCCCCTTCGAGTCCGGGCTGCCCGGCCCCACCGGCCGGGTTTACCAGCACGAGATTCCGGGCGGACAGCTCTCCAATCTGCGCCAGCAGGCAATCGCTCTTGGACTGGGCGAGCAGTTCGAAGACATTGAGGACATGTACTCGGCGGCAGACCGGATCCTCGGCCGCCTGGTCAAGGTCACTCCGTCTTCGAAAGTCGTGGGTGACCTGGCTCTCCAGCTCGTAGGCTCCGGTGTGGACCCGGCCGATTTCGCCGAGAATCCGCAGAATTACGACATCCCGGACTCCGTCATCGGGTTCCTCTCCGGAGAGCTTGGCGATCCTCCCGGTGGCTGGCCTGAACCCTTCCGGACGAAGGCACTGCAGGGCCGGAAGGTCAAGGTCCGCGACGTCGAAATCAGTGCCGAGGACTCGGCCGCGCTCCAGGCCGATGCCGCCACCCGGCGCAGCACTTTGAACCGGCTGCTCTTCGCCGGTCCCACAAAGGACTTCGAAACGACCCGCGAGACATACGGTGACGTGTCTGTGCTCGATACCCGCGACTATCTCTACGGACTGCAACGCGGCACCGAGCATGTTATGGAATTGGAGAAGGGCGTCCGGCTCATCGCTACGCTCGGTGCAATTTCCGAGCCCGACGAGAAGGGCATGCGGACGGTTCACTGCACGCTCAATGGCCAGCAGCGCAACGTGGCCGTGCGGGACAGAAGCGTTGAATCCCAGGCCAAGGTTGCTGAAAAGGCGGATCCGAACGTTCCTGGCCAAGTCGCGGCCCCCTTCGCCGGCGCCGTGACGGTGACAGCCAAGGTCGGCGACACCATCGCAGCAGGCGATACCATTGCCACCATTGAAGCCATGAAGATGGAAGCAGGCATCACCAGCCCTGTTGGCGGAACGGTGAAGCGGTTGGCTATCTCCTCCGTGGAGCAGGTCCAGGGCGGTGACCTGCTGCTCGTCATTGAGTAGCGGCTAAACTGGTTGTCCGTGACTTACTTCGATTTGGCCATCATCGGCTCCGGTTCCGGCAACTCCCTGATAACTCCGTACTGGGACGACAAAAAGGTGGCCATAATCGACGGCGGGACGTTCGGCGGAACGTGCCTGAATGTCGGTTGCATTCCGACCAAGATGTTCGTCTACCCGGCGCAGCTGGCTTCCGCAGCCAAGGAAGCCGCTGCGCTGGGGGTGGACATGGCGGTCAAGGACGTGCGTTGGCAAGAGGTCCGGGACCGTGTCTTCGGCCGGATCGATGCCATCTCCAAGGGCGGGCGACGCTATCGTGACGAGGAACTGGACAATGTCACGCTATATCCCGAATACGCGAAGTTCACCGGCTCGAAAACCTTGGTGACGGCAAACGGCCAAAGCATCGAGGCCGAGCGGATCGTTATCGCGGCCGGTTCGCGTGCCCACCTGCCGGACGTTCCCGGAATCGATCTGCCGCAAGTGCACACCTCCGACACGGTCATGCGGATCGATGAGCTGCCAGGACGGGTGCTCATCGTCGGCGGCGGTTTCATCGCTGCCGAGTTCGCGGCAGTTTTCTCCGGCTTTGGTTGCGAAGTAACGCAAATTAACCGGTCGGCTCCCTTGCTGAAGTCCGAGGACAGGATCGTTTCGGAGCGCTTCACCGCCGCGGCTGCTGCCCAATGGAATTTGAAACTCGGCTGGACGCTTTCGCGAATCGAAGAGACTGGTACAGGCGTACGGGCCACCCTCGCCGGCACCGACGGCGGCGAAGCTGTTGTGGACGCTGACATCGTCCTGGTGGCGACCGGAAGGCTGACGAATGCCGATTCTCTGGATGTTCAGGCTGCCGGTTTCGACTTGGAACAAGACGGTCGGCTTGCTGTTGATGAATTCCAGCGCGTGCTCGCCGGCGGCAGTCCAGCCGAGGGCATCTGGGCCTTGGGGGATGTCAGCAGCCCCTACCAACTCAAGCACGTGGCCAACCATGAAGCACGGGTGGTTACGCACAACCTTGAGCACCCCGATGACCTGCGCCGCAGCGACCACCGGTTTGTGCCGTCTGCGGTCTTTACCCGTCCGCAGATTGCCAGCGTAGGCCTAACTGAGGAACAGGCGAGGCATGATGCCGAGGTGAGCGGCGCCCAGATTGTTACGGTCATTCAGGAGTACGGAACCACGGCTTACGGGTGGGCGATGGAAGACTCAACCGGGTTTGTAAAGCTCATTGCCGACAAGGCCACAGGGCACCTGCTCGGCGCCCACATCATGGGCCACGAGGCCTCTATCCTGATTCAGCCCCTGATACAGGCGATGTCCTTCGGCTTGGACACGTACACCATGGCTAGCGGGCAGTACTGGATCCACCCGGCCTTGACCGAAGTTGTTGAAAATGCCCTGCTGGCGCTAGGAACGGACGCACCGTCCACCTAGCGCCAGCAGGCCGTTCCCGGCCCAAACTAGCGCCGGGAACCGGCTGTTGAATAGATTTCCTCCACTATCGGGGCGTAGTCCTGCATGACCTGCGCGCGCTTGATCTTCAGTGACGGTGTCAGGTGCCCCGAAGCTTCGGTGAAGTCCGTTGGAACTATCCTGAAGGCTTTGATGGCTTCGGCCTGTGACACCGACTGATTGGCATGGTCAATGAGTGACTGGATTTCAGCCCGGACCTTTTCGTGTTCAGCCGCTTCGGCGACCGTAGTGCCGGCTGGCATCCCGTGGCGTTCCAACCAGCCGGGGAGAGCCTCTTCATCCAAAGTGATGAGCGCTGAAATGAACGGCCTCTGGTCGCCGACCACCACGCACTGGGACACCAAGGCGTCGGCACGGATCTGGTCTTCCAGCAAGGCCGGGATGACGTTCTTCCCGCCTGCGGTAACGATGATTTCTTTTTTGCGGCCGGTGATTTTCAAGAAGCCGTCGTCGTCCAGTTCGCCGATATCACCGGTGCGGAGCCAGCCGTCGGTGAAGGTTTCCTCGGTCAGGTCGGGACGGTTGAAGTAGCCGCGCATGACGCAAATACCCTTGGTGAGGATCTCGCCGTCGTCGGCAATCTTGACCGCATTGCCCGGCAGGGGAGCGCCTACCGTGCCGATCTTCACGAGGCTGGGGGTGTTGACGGATATGGGCGCCGTGGTTTCGGTCAAACCATAACCTTCCAGGACCAGCAGCCCGATGCCATGGAAAAAGTGGCCGAGCCGTTCACCCAGTGGACCGCCGCCGGAAACTGCATACTGGACGCGTCCGCCCATGGCCTCGCGGATTTTGTGGAAGACGAGCTTGTCGAAGAGCTTGTGCTTCAGGTTCAGCAGTAAGGGGACTTTGCCGGCCTGCTCCGCTTTGGACCAGGCGATCGCTGTGTCCGCGGCTGCGTGAAAAATCTTGCCCTTGCCACCGTCCTCGGCCTTGAGCATGGAGCTGTTGTAAACCTTTTCGAAGACCCTGGGTACCGCGAGGATGAAGCTGGGACGGTAGCTCTGCAGATCCGGCAGCAGGTTCTTGACGTCCGGGGTATGGGCTACGGTGGCACCGCAGGCAACGCACAGGACCGAGATGAAGCGTGCGAAGACGTGGGCCAGCGGCAGGAACATGATAGTCCGGGCCCCCTCATGGGCAACGGCCGGCAGCGCTGCGGCGCCGCTTGCCGAAAGCTCCACGAAGTTGCCATGGGTCAGTTCGCATCCCTTGGGCCGGCCTGTGGTGCCGGAGGTATAGATGATGGTCGCCAGGTCATCCAGTCCAGCGATGCCGCGGCGTTCCTCGATGACGGCATCGTCAAGGTCCGCACCGGCAGCGCGGAGCGCATCCAGGCCCGTGCCATCCAGTTGCCAGACGTGCTTGACTGCATCCAGCGACTCATTCGAAACCGCTTGACGCACCACGTTCTCGTGCGAAGCGCTTTCGACAAAGGCACCGACGGCACCGGAATCGCCCAGAATCCAAGCAACCTGGCTGGGAGAGGACGTTTCGTAGATGGGCACGGAAACGCAGCCGGCGAACCAGATGGCAAAGTCCACCAAGGACCATTCATAGCGGGTACGCGCCATAATCCCGATGCGGTCCCCGGGAGCAATCCCGATGGCAGCCATGCCCTTTGCGAGTAATAGAACGTCGGCAAGGAATTCGGTGGCGTGGATGTCCTGCCATGTCCCGGAAGCATCCTTGAGGGAAAATAATGCGGGGTTGGAGGCTTTGGCAGCCTGCTTGACCACCAGATCAGTGATGTTCGAGTTCCGGGGAACATCCACCATGGCAGGGACGCTGTATTCGCGCACGTAGACTCCTTTGATATCAGGCAAACCACCCCAACGGGTTTCCCCTTAGCCTATAACCTAAATCACATTGCTGTACTCACCGGTAACCTACGAATCGATAACGGAGTGCCGCCCGGCTGATCGCTGCAACGATTCCAGCCCCTTCGGGCGCCCTGCCGGCTGCACTTGCGGTTTTCAGACCTGCGCACCGTCGTCGCCGCTGTCCCTTTCGCCGGGCAGCCTCGAGACGAGGTACGCGCCGGCCGCAATGATCATGACGATTAAACCGACGACGGCGGCAAAGGGCGCGCTGCGCCAGAACATGGCCATGAGCAGCAAGGCTATGGGGCCGCCGACGGCTCCGCACCATGCCAGCACCAGCAGAGGTTCACCCGTGCCCAGCGGCGCAGGCTCCGGCGGTACGAACTCGTCGTCCTCAGGCTCGGCCGCAAAGTAATCCCTGGGGCCCGCGACGGGCAAGGCGTCTTTCGGCGGGCTTTCCGCCGCGAAGTTGGCGCCAGGCAGGCCGCTCGAAGGTGGATTGCCGGCGTCAGCAGGCCTGGGTTTGTCCTGACCTGGAGTGTCCTTGTCCTGC
This sequence comes from Crystallibacter permensis, assembly GCF_025960875.1. Lineage (GTDB taxonomy): Bacteria > Actinomycetota > Actinomycetes > Actinomycetales > Micrococcaceae > Crystallibacter > Crystallibacter permensis. The sequence goes on from NZ_JAODLR010000009.1 coordinate 40,877, forward strand.
GGATCCGGCGCTGCTTCGGCCGACTCGAGCCGGGCGACAAGATCCTGCCAGACAGCATCGTCCTGCGACGGCTCACGCTCAGACATTCGTGGCGTTCCTTTCGCCGGCATTTTCCAGGATGAACCGGACCGAGTGATCAAAGATCTGTTCAGCATCATTATCCATGGTGGCGACATGGTAGCTGTTGCCGAGTTCTACGACCGTCAGATGCCGGGAGCCGATCTGCCTGCGTATCAGTGCCGTGCTGGACTCTGGGACGACATGGTCTACGGTAGAGCGGAAAATCAGCGCCGGAGCGCCCACTCGTGGCAGCGAGGCCGTGGTATCGGCGAAGAGCCGGTTCAACTGGTGCACAGCGGCCACCGGGGTGCGGGCATACGCCTGTTCATCCTGCCCTGGCTTGCTGATGTCGTTTGCGATGGCGGGGGTGGACCTGACGATGTACTTGAGCACGCCGGCAAACCGGGCAACAGGGTTGGCAAAAGTAAGTCCCGGGTTGACCGCAACGACGCCGGCCACCGGACGGTACGCCGCCAACCTCAGGGACAGTGCACCACCCATGGAAAGACCGGCGGCGAAGACCGTGCTGCGTTCGCGCGCGAGTTCGTCATAGGCCTGCTCGATCGCGCCGTACCAGCGCTCCCATGGGGTCTTGGCCAATTCCTGCCACGTCGTGCCGTGGCCGGGCAGGAGCGGCAACCTCACGGCGAACCCCGCTCCAGCCAGATATTCGGCCCAGTTTTGCAGACTGTGGGGAGAGCCGGTGAACCCGTGGCTGAGCACCACGCCGATCCGTGAATTAGGGCCGTTGCCATTGCTCGCAAAGGGCCGGGGCGGCTCCAAGGTGGTCATGACACTATGTTGTCATCTGGTACCTATAATCTTCTATCCGTCCTGCCGTTGCCGTCGAGACGGGGGAGTCTGTGCGGGCTGCGGATTACCTAGAGTAGAGTCACAAACGGAAATCGAAGAGACCGGCGCTGCGCTCGGCTCAACTGGAAGGGCTCACGTGTTCTATTGGGTGATGAAGACGATCTTCATTGGACCGGTGGTCCGGCTCCTGTTCCGCCCATGGATCAAGGGCCTCGATAACATTCCAGACGGTCCTGCGATCCTGGCCAGCAACCACATGTCCTTTTCCGACTCGATCTTCCTGCCGCTGGCCGTGCCCAGGCCGGTCGTGTTCCTGGCGAAATCCGAGTACTTCAACGGCCGTGGACTAAAAGGCAGGATGACGGCTGCCTTCTTCCGGCTTACCAACCAGTTGCCGATGGACCGCTCCGGCGGGGCCGCGTCTGCGTCGTCGTTGTCCGGGGGAGCAGATGTCCTGAACGCGGGCGGGCTGCTCGGCATTTACCCGGAGGGCACACGCAGTCCGGATGGCCGGCTCTACCGGGGTAAAACCGGTGTCGCCAAACTGGTTCTGAGTACCGGAGTGCCGGTCGTCCCGGTTGCCATGATCGGTACGGACAAGGTTCAGCCCATTGGCCGTCGCATCCCGAACATCCGGCGGGTCGGAACGATTATTGGCAAGCCGCTGGACTTTTCAAGGTACAAGGGCCTGGAGAACGACCGCTTCATTCAGCGTTCCGTCACGGACGAAATCATGTACGAGATCATGCGGCTCTCCGGCCAGGAGTACGTTGACGTGTACGCCAACACGGTGAAGGCGCAGCAGGCAGCACGCAAGTCCGCCAAGGCCGGGCAGGACCAGCGTAAGGCTGAAGCCGTGGGCGCGGTCGGCGAGGCCCTGCAGAAGCCGGGCACTGTCAAGGCACCGGGAGCCATCACGATCATCGGTAACCCGGAATCGCTTCCCACAGCACCCGGCGCGGGGCACACAGAGCATGCGCCAAGCGCGCACCCAGTTGCCGGTGCCTCATCATTTGGCGCAACGGACAGTGCTGGCGATGACGACTCCGGGCAGCCGGGCGGGGGCCGGAAACCGCACAAGCCCGGCGCCTGAGCCGGGCCGAGCCAAGGGGAACAACGCGGTCTATGTGACTCATTCGGCCGCACGCATTACGGTGGGGCAGAAACGAGAGTTCAAGGGGTCTAGCATTGATGTGTGACTGAACTTAGTGCATCTGCCCCTGTATCCACTCCGCAGCCCGGTGCCGCCGAATATCCTGGCCTGGATGCTTGGCGCGATCTGCCTGTTGTCCAGCAGCCGACCTGGCAGGACAGCAAGGTGTACGAGTCTTCCCTAGCGGAACTGTCCGCCCTTCCGCCGCTGGTATTTGCCGGGGAAGTCGATGTACTGCGCGGACGGCTGGCCGAAGCCGCCGAAGGCAGGGCGTTCCTCTTGCAGGGCGGCGACTGTGCCGAAACATTCGAAGGCGCTACTGCGGATAAGATCAGTGCCCGAGTGCGCACCATCCTGCAGATGGCAGTGGTCCTGACCTACGGTGCTTCCCTGCCCGTGATCAAAATGGGTCGGATGGCAGGACAGTTCGCAAAGCCGCGCTCGTCCAACGATGAAACCCGGGACGGTGTCACGCTGCCCGCCTACCGTGGCGACATGGTCAACGGGTTTGACTTTACCCCCGAGACCCGCGGCCATGACGCGTCGCGGCTGGTTCGCGCCTACCACACGTCCGCCTCCACCCTGAACCTGATCCGTGCCTTCACCCAGGGCGGCTTTGCCGACCTTCGGCTGGTGCACCACTGGAATAAGGGCTTCACCGCCAACCCTGCGCATTCGCGGTATGAATCCCTGGCCCGCGAAATCGACCGCGCCGTGCGGTTCATGGATGCCTGCGGTGCGGATTTCGAGGCGCTCAAGCGGGTGGAGTTCTTTGCCAGCCATGAAGCCCTCGTGCTCGATTATGAACGTGCCCTAACCCGGATTGATTCCCGTACCGGGCTGCCGTACGACACCTCCGGCCACTTCCTCTGGATCGGCGAGAGGACCCGTCAGATCGACGGCGCACACGTGGACTTCCTGTCCCGGGTCCGCAACCCCATCGGAGTGAAGCTTGGCCCCACCTCCACGGCGGATGACGCCCTGCGGTTGATCGACAAACTGGATCCGAAGCGTGAACCGGGCCGGCTGACCTTTATCACCAGAATGGGCGCCGGTAATATCCGGGAGAAGCTTCCCCCGCTGGTGGAAAAGGTTACGGCCAGCGGAGCCAAAGTGCTGTGGGTGACCGATCCCATGCATGGCAACACCGTGACCTCGCCGAACGGTTACAAGACCCGCAACTTCGACGATGTCATCGATGAGGTCCGCGGCTTCTTCGAGGTGCACAAGGGTCTGGGTACTTTCCCGGGCGGCATGCACATGGAGATGACCGGCGACGACGTTGCCGAATGCCTAGGCGGTGCGGACCCGATCGATCAGGACGCGTTTCTGGACCGGTACGAATCGGTGTGTGATCCGCGCCTGAACCACATGCAGTCCCTGGAAATGGCGTTCCTGGTAGCGGGAGCGTTGTCCAAGCGCTCCTGATTCCTGCCGTAAGGCTGGCTCCGCCGTCCGCTTAGACTACGGTCAGCGTGATGACGGAGCCTTCGGGTACGGACTCGTCAACGGGATCCTGCACTCGGACGGTGCCAAAGAAACCGCCCAGAATCTCGTTAATCTCGACCTCGAAACCCAGCTCCTCGAGCTGACGCCGGGCATCGTCCGCCTGCTGGCCAACGAGATTCGGAACGTGAACCATGCGCGGGCCCTTTGATAGCGTAAGCGTCACCGTATCGCCACGGATGACATTGCCTTGTGCCGGGTTCTGCGCGGCAACGTTCCCCTCGGGAATGTCCCGATGGAATTGAGCCTCGGGAGCAAATTCGACAGTCAGGCCAGCATCCTCCAGAGCAGCGGTAGCTTCGTCCCGGGACAATCCAGTGACATCGGGTACCTCAAACGGCTCTGGTCCCTTGGACACCGTCAGATCCACCGGGGTGTTTCGGCGCAGCTGCTCCTCGGCCGCAGGCTGCTGTCCGATGACCTCACCGGACGGAACCTCTTCGTCGAAAGCTTCGGTGACATCGCCGGCGGCCAGATTCGCTCTGGCCAGTTCGGCCTGGGCCTGTTCGACGGTCATTCCGGTGACGGAGGGTACGGGGAATAGCTGGGGACCTTTGGAGACGAGCAGAGTCAGCGTCTCAAACCGCCGGATCCGCTCCGGCGCCGGCGGATCGGTTCCGATCGTAACGCCGGCTTCGAGGTCCTCGTTGAAGGCTTCCTCAATCCGGAAGTTCAAACCGTGATCCTGCAGTATGGACTGGGCCTCGCCGGCAGGCTTGCCTGAGACTCCCGGAATTTCCACCGGTGCTCCCGGACCCAGGCCGAAGAACCAACCAGCGGTCGCGACAAGTACCGCGAGGATTCCCAGCACGATGGCCCAGAGCAGGCCCCGCCTGCGGGGATGCCTGCGCAGGGATTGCTCGGGTCGGTGTGCCTGCTTGGACAGCTCCTTCGAGCGCGCTTTGGCCTCGCGTTTCGTCAGCGGCGTTGCCGTATCGGACACATCGGAAGAATCCGTCGCTTGCCTGTGGCCGTTTCCGGCATTCACCGCACCCTGTGGCCGGGTCAAGGCCTGCGTGTGCTGGTACGAGGGGGCAATCACTGTGGTCCGGTTTTCGTCCTGGCCGATGACTTCGGTCGGCGGGCCTGCCGGGTTGGGCAGGCTCTGTTCATCCGGCGTGGCCGCCATGCCGGACGTACCCGCCTTCCGCAAGTCGAGATCGGCGTCGCTCAGCGTGGTGCGGATATGTCGCAGCTCGCCGAGGAGGGCGCCGGCATCGACCGGACGTTGTTCGGGGTCGGACGAAGTACACCACAGCACCAGTTCATCAAGATCCGTGGCCAGGCCGGGCACCAGCGTGGACGGTGCGGGCACGCTGGAGTTCACATGCTGGAAGGCGACATGAATGGGAACCTCGCCGGTAAAGGGCTGCCGGCCGGTGAGCATCTCGAAGAGCATGATGCCTGCCGAGTAGATATCGCTTCGTGCATCCGCGGGCGCCCCCGTCACCAGTTCCGGCGCCAGGTACGCTACGGTTCCGATCAGGGTCCCCGTGTTCGAGGTGGTGGATACCGCACGGGCGAGCCCGAAGTCACCGATCTTGATCCGGCCATCGGAGGCCATCAGCACGTTCTCGGGCTTCACATCCCGATGGACAAGGTCCGCTTCATGCGCGGCCGCCAGCCCCTCGATGACCGGATCCAGCAATGCCAGGGCCAGCCGCGGAACCAATGCGCCCTTGTCATTGAGGACATCGCGCAACGTATGTCCCGGGACATATTCCATCGCCAGGTAGGCAACGTGACCGTCGAACCCTTGGTCCAGGACACCAACCACGTGGGGGTGCGAGAGCTTTGCGGCGGACTTGGCTTCACGGACGAAGCGTTCCAGGAAACTGGCGTCCTCGGACAGATGCGGATACATGATTTTCAGCGCCACATGCCGGTCCAGCCGGGTGTCGGTGGCCAGGTAGACAGTGGACATGCCTCCGCGCGCGAGGCGCGAAAGAATCAGGTATCGCCCGTCCACTGTTGCGCCGACCATTGCATCCGTAACCCGTTCCTGCACTCTTCGATCCTAAGTCCTAACGCGGCGAGGGTCCGGATCAACACAGATCCGGACCCTCGCCGCTGCCGCTGACGCCCTTGGCGCACCCGCGTACTGCTGCTAGAAATTCTTCATATGCGCCTTGATGGCCTTCACATACGTCTTGGTGTCGTCGAACATGCCGTGGGTCTTGACCGAGTACTGGCCCTGGTAATACGACGCAATCGCGTCGTCGAGATCGTCGCTGGTGCGCACGAGCGAGCGGATGATGGCTACGCCGGCAGTGGCGTTGTCGTAGGGATCCAGCAGGTTCAGTTTCCGGCCAACCAGATCCGAAGCCCAATCGCCCGAGGTCGGGATCACCTGCATGGCGCCAATGGCGTTGGCAGGGGAGACCGCGGTCTGCTGGAAGCCGGATTCCTGATAGGCATGGGCCAACGCAAGAGCCGGATCAACGCCCATGCTGCTTGCCGTGTCCGCAATGATGGCCTTCATCTGCGACTGGCTGGGCTGCGGGGTCGACAGCAGCAACCGCTTGTTCTCGTTGGCCTTCGCGACCACTGCCTGCGGGTACGAGTAATGGAGGAAGGTGCTCGGCACCAAGGGTTCTGCCGTTGCCGCGTTTACCTCCGGTTGGCTGCTGCCGGAAGCGGATACCTTGATCTTCTGGCCCGGATAGATGACCGACGTCGATTTCAGCCCGCTCGACTGAAGAAGCTTGCTCAGCGTGATGTTGTGCTTGATCGCAATGCCGTAGAGCGTATCGCCGGCCTTGACGGTGTAGGAGGAGCCGGAGCCCGAGGCCGCTGTCGATGAGGTCTTGGCGGGCTGCACTGAGGCAGCTGAACCGGCGACCTTGATCTTCTGGCCCGGATAGATCGTGGAAGTGGCCTTGAGCCCGTTGAGCGAGAGGATCTTGCTTAGGCCCATGCTGTGGCGGGCGGCAATCCCGGACAGGGTGTCGCCTGATTTGACGGTGTAGGACCCGCCGGAGTTCGACGACGTCTTTGTCGATGAGGTCGTCGCTGTCGGCGTCGAGGATGCAGCCGAGCCGCTGACCTTGATCTTCTGGCCCGGGTAAATGATGGAGCTGGCCTTGAGCCCGTTGAGCGAGAGGATCTTGCTCAGGCCCATGCTGTGGCGGACGGCAATCCCGGACAGAGTGTCGCCTGATTTGACAGTGTAGGACCCGCCGGAGGACGAGGAGGAGCCCGATGATGACGTGGTGGCCGAGCCGGAGGAAGCGCTGCCCGAGAGCTTGATCTTCTGGCCCGGGTAGATGGTCGAACTGGGCTTCAAGCCGTTGAGGCTGAGGACTTTCGAAGTTCCCAGTCCGTAGCGAGCAGCGATGCCACTGATCGTCTCGCCCGACTTGACCGTGTGGGCTGACGGAGTCGGCTTCAGCGCCGGACGCAGGGTGGACGGAAGCTGGAGGGCGACATCTGAAGCCGGAACCAATTTGGACGGCAGCACCGGGAGGTCCGGGCCGGCCAGCTTGGGCTGCAGTGCCATGCGGGGAGCCTGCTCCGCTGCTTGGGCCGGAAGCGCAAAAGCAGCGGAGGAAAGTACGACGGCGGGAATCGCCGCGGTGGCCGCGGCGGTCAGCAGCTTGCGGGAAGGCTGGGCTGCAGTCCGTCCCTGGGCGCGGCTGCTGGAGAACGGGCGCTGGTCAGTCATGGACATTCCTCATCAGTGGTCAGCGGCATATGCCGTAGGCCCGTAGGCTGTTGAACGAGTTGCGAGTGTTTCAGTTGTTATCAAAGTGAAACTTGTGACTTGAGTGAATCTACACTAATTCCGCATAACACAAAAGCGAAATTTGGAGCATGGATATCCGGGGCGGCGTGTCGAGTTCGGAAGTGGTTTGAAAGGCCCGCTCATGGCACGCTTATTACGTGAGTGAACTCGAAGAATTAATTACCGAATGGTTGCCGTTGCCCGATGTGGCCGAACGTCTCGACGTGTCAATCAAGAAGGTCCACAGCCTTATTGATGAAGGAGCCGTGATTGCTGTTCGGGTCGGGGAGCGGAATATCCGGTCCGTTCCAGCCGCATTCATTGTTGAAGACCAGATCCTTGACAGCCTTAAGGGAACAATTGCTGTTCTTGGGGATTCAGGCTTTGGCGACGAGGAAATACTGCGCTGGCTCTTTACCGCCGATGAAACACTCCCGGGCCGCCCGATCGACGCGCTCCGGGAGGGCCGCAAGACCGAGATCCGGCGCCGCGCCCAGGCCCTCGCCTGGTAGGGCTCTCTTGGGCGCGCACCGGCCGGCCTCGTAGCTGGGCCGGCACCCTCTAACAGACGTAATTTTGAACTAGGCGGTCCGCCGCACCGCGCGGTCGGCGAGGTGTTGCAGGGCCTCGCCGACAACGGAGTCCACAGCCAGCAGTTCCAAGGCCTCAAAAGCAGCAGCGCTGCGTTCGGCAATCATCGCTTCAACTGCTCCGAGGGCTCCCGACTGTTCGATGATCCCGCGGAGCCCGTCGATTTCCGCTCCCGTGAGAGCCGGTGAACCCAGATGCTTTTCGAGATAGGCACGCTCCGAAGCGCTGCAGTTGTTGAGCGTCAATCCGATCAATACGGTCCGCTTGCCTTCGCGCAGATCGTCGCCGGCGGGCTTGCCTGTTGTTTCAGGGTCTCCGAAGACGCCAAGGACGTCATCGCGGATCTGGAACGCTTCTCCCAACGGGAGTCCGAATGCGGAATAACGGCTGATCAGTTCCGAGTCGCCTCCGGCTAAGGCGCCACCCAGGCAGAGCGGATGCTCCGTTGAATACTTGGCGGACTTATAACGAAGAATCTTCAGCGCCCGGTCAACCGCCTGCTCCGGTGGCCGGCCGGGGCCGGCTACTTCTTCAAGTACATCCAGGTACTGTCCGGCCATCACCTCGGCACGCATTCTATTGAAGATCTTCCGGGCCTTTGTTCCGGAGGCGCCCTCCGAACCGATCCCGGCGAAGACTTCTTCGCTGAAGGACAAACAGAGGTCGCCCGCGAGGATAGCGGCGGCCTCGCCGTAGCGTTCGGCGTCCAGGGACCACCCGCGTTGACGATGCCGGAGTTCAAAGCCACGGTGTACGCTCGGTTTTCCCCTCCTGGTATCCGAACGGTCAATGATGTCGTCATGGATCAGTGCCGCAGCCTGGAAAAGTTCAATGGCGATACCCGCTTGAACAGCCTGTCCGGCCAACTCGGCGCCGCCGGCTCCGCGCCATCCCCAGTAGGCGAGCAAAGCACGCAACCGTTTTCCGCCGTCAGCCAGAGCCGCCACGGCATCTATCAGCTCAGCGGCGTCCTCGGAGATCTCCTGTAACTGCGCGCGTTGTTCACCGAGGAACTCCTGTAACCCGGAGACGAGGCTGATCTGGAATTTCTCCTGCTCCGCTGTCGAACGGTTTCTGTTGACAGATGTCTCCATGTTCACCGGCTTTCCACAGAAAGGGGTGATCCGGGCCGGTGATATTGCAGCAAGACATACTCCTCGACGGGCAGGCGGGTACCTGACCAGTCTAGCCACGGTGGAACGCCGTCAGGCCCAGCGGAACTTACCATTGAGAGGTGAGCGAGGCACGGCAGCAGAACTGCACCATCATGCATGTCGACATGGACGCGTTTTTCGTCGCTGTCGAACTCCTTGAGCGTCCGGATCTGGTCGGCCGGCCGGTGATTGTCGGATCGCCATCGGGAAGGTCGGTTGTACTCTCAGCTTCGTATGAAGCCAGGGAACACGGCGTTCGGTCCGCAATGCCGATGTCGCGTGCCCAGCGCTTGAGCCCACATGCCGTCATTATCGAACCGCATCAGTACAAGTACCACCGGATGTCCGAAAAGGTCATGGAAATCTTCCGGAACATCACCCCCGAAGTTGAGCAACTGAGTGTGGACGAAGCATTTCTTGACGTCAGTGGTTCGATTCGCAGACTGGGCCAACCACTGGAGATCGGCGCGCTCATCCGGCAGACCATCCGGTCGGAGTTGGGAATCACCGCCACGGTTGGGATTGCCTCGAGCAAGTTTGTGGCGAAGATCGCCTCCACTCATGCCAAGCCTGATGGTTTGCTGCTGATTCCGCAGGAACGCACGGTCGAGTTTCTGCACACGCTACCCGTGGGGGCACTGTGGGGAGTGGGGGCGAAAACCGGCGACATTCTGGCCAGGCTCGGCATCCATACGGTCGCGGACCTGGCCCACACACCCCAACAGACACTGCGTCGGATTCTTGGCACGACCGGTGACCACGTGTACCGGCTGGCCTGGGGGATCGACGACCGGAAAGTGACGCCGGAAAGGCTGGAGAAGAGTGTCGGTGCCGAGGAGACTTTTGCCACCGATGTCTCGGACACTGTGCAGCTGCAGCGCGAACTGCTGCGTCTTGCGCACCGTACCGCTGTACGGCTCAGGGCGTCCGGAATGCAATGCAGGGGAGTGGCGCTGAAACTTCGCTACGCGGACTTCACTACCTTGAGCAGGTCCCGGCGCCTTGCGGAGCCCGCCGACAGCGCCCACCAGCTGTATGCGGCGGCTGTGGCACAGCTCGCAGGCCTGGGTGAGCGGCCGATGCCTGTTCGGCTGATAGGCCTGCGTGCAGAACAGCTGGAGCCATCGGCCGGCGCGGGGCAGCAGCTGACCATTGACGGCACCGAGGATAACTGGCGGACCGCTGAGGAGGCCCTGGACAAAGTGAATTTGAAGTTCGGCCGTGGCGGAGTCATGCCGGCCGCCCTGTTGCCACCAGCCCAAAGGGGCGCCAGCCCTGGCAGGAATCAAGTTTCGACGGGCGGTACGAGCGGCGAAGCGGGGCTTGCAGAGGGCGGCCGGCCGCACGCGGAGACGGGCCGGAAGGACGACAGGACCGGATAAACCGTCATGAGCGCTGGATGAGCCGTCAATAAGGACATGCAGCTTTCGAATGGGCCGTTTGCAATCTATCCTTAGTAGTAAGGAAATGAAGTTTTTACGGGAAGTTCGAGGAACTCTTTTCCCAGCACGTCCGTTTCATAGGTACGCGGACTACGGGGGACAGGAAGAAGGAGGTTCAGATGCCACTCTCAGAGCATGAACAGCGGCTGCTGGATCAGCTGGAGCAGCAACTGCATGCTGATGACCCCAAATTTGCCAGCCACATGGAGTCGGCCTCGGGCCGGTCGCTGTCAACGAGGCACATTGTTGTCGGCTCGTTGATCGCGGTGGTGGGCATTCTGGTGCTGTTGATTGGTATCTCCAACCAAATCATTGCCTTGGGTGTTCTGGGATTCATTGTGATGGGGGCCGGGGTTTACTGGGCTACCAGCAAACGGTCAGGAGGAGGCAAAGATGCTTCGTCCGCAGCCGGCAAGTCTTCTCCGCCATCCAAGGGAGGGTTTATGTCCAACCTGGAGAATCGGTGGGACGAACGCCGCCAGGGTGAGGACCGCCAATGACCACATCGCTATGAGGACCACTTAGCCAGCCAGCCTCCTCGCTCCACTTTCCTCCACGCGGCGGAAACCAGAGCTAAAAGAAAGACCCGTCCAGGACGGGTCTTTTCTTATTTAACGGCTTCTGGCCGCTCCCGCGTACTAACCTGGGCCAATTCCCTCCACCTTCCGCCACCTACTCCATTTCCTGATCTGGCGCGGAATACAGTCGACGTGAAATACCCTTATCCCCGCTTTATGTGTTGACTGTGGTGAATTGTGGAGTAAAGTGGAGGACATCAGAGGGTAGTGGTGAACGTAGGAGGTTGACTAACTCCTTTATCGGCAAGGCGGTGGCGATGTTCCTCGGAACACATACGCCGCGGCTGGACGAAAAGGGGCGGTTGATTCTCCCGGCCAAGTTCCGTGAGGAACTGTCCGACGGACTCGTGCTCACACGGGGACAAGAGCGTTGCATCTACGTCTTCAGTCAGCGGGAATTCGAACGGGTGCATGAAGAAATGCGCAAGGCACCCATATCGTCACGGCAAGCCCGTGACTACGCTCGGGTTTTCCTGTCCGGAGCCTCTGACGAGGTACCTGATAAGCAAGGCCGGGTTACGATTCCGTCCGCGCTTCGTGCTTATGCAGGCCTGGACCGGGAACTCGCCGTTATCGGCGCCGGAGCGCGTGCAGAAATCTGGGACGCGCAGGCTTGGAACGAGTACCTGACGGAGAAGGAAGCCGCCTTCTCCGAAACAGATGAAGATGCAATACCTGGAATCTTCTGACCTAGGTCGGAAACAGCACTACCGCCGGATTCTTGAATGAGATCTCCAGCCGCCCAGCACGACCACCTGAATCACCTTCCCCGGAATCAGGCGGAGAGGCTAGGCGCGGATGGGGATCTGGTCCAAGAATCAATCGGTTTAAAGGACTTGCAGGAAACAGAAGAACCCAAGCAACAAAAACAATCGGAGGAGCAGGCTGGATGAGCGAGGATCGCCCGACAGAGGACCGTCACGTCCCCGTGCTGCGCGACCGCTGCATCAACCTCCTGGCTCCGGCAATCGAGAAGGCCATTGAAGCCACCGGACGTGCCGTTGTCGTTGACGCCACCTTGGGCATGGGCGGCCATTCCGAGGCTCTGCTCCGGCGGTATGAGCAGCTGCACCTGATTGGCATAGACCGGGACGAGCAGGCTCTGGGCCTCGCGGGCAAGCGGCTGGCTGAATTCGGCAGCAGGACAGACTTGGTGCACGCGGTCTATGACGAGATTGCCGACGTGGTCCGTGATCTTGGCATAGACACCGTGGACGGAGTGCTCTTTGACCTGGGCGTCTCATCGATGCAGCTCGACGAACGGGACCGTGGCTTCGCCTATTCCTACGACGCGCCGCTGGACATGCGTATGGACACCAGCCGGGGACAGACCGCGGCAGACGTAGTAAACACCTACAGCCAGGATGAGCTGGTCCGTATTATCCGCAAGTGGGGCGAAGAGAAGTTCGCCGGCAGGATAGCATCCGCCATTGTGGCAGCCCGCGATGAAGCTCCGCTCGAAACGACGGGGCAGCTGGTGGACGCAATTCGCAAAGTGGTCCCGGCATCAGCGGCACGCACCGGTGGGCACCCGGCGAAGAGGACCTTCCAGGCGCTGCGGATCGAAGTCAATGAAGAGCTGGAGGTGCTTGAACGCGCCATCCCGGCTGCATTGGAGGTCCTGGGGATGGGCGGCCGGGTAGTGGTCATGTCCTACCACTCCCTGGAGGACAAAATCGTCAAGGGCTTCTTCGCCGCCGGCTCGCGGTCATCGGCGCCCGTCGGGTTCCCCGTGGAGCTGGAGGAGCACAAGGCCCACTTGAAAACTTTGACCAAGGGCACCGAGGTGCCGACTGAAGCAGAGATCGCAGAAAACCCGCGGGCGGCTTCGGCCAGACTCCGGGCGGTAGAACGGATTCGGAACAGGAGCTCCTCATGAGTGCAACAGCTCGGAACACCAGGCCGGCAGTTCAACCAATGGTGGAGGGCAGCACCGCCCGGGACGCCCGGTATGCCCGCGCGCTGCCCGAACGGAGCGCAGCGCCCCGCACACCGCTGTCGCTAGTACCATCCGGGCCGGCGCGCAAGCGCGTGCCTTTTGCCGTGTTCTGCTTCGCCGTGCTCGTTGCCGCCCTCGGATGCGTGCTGGTACTCAATATCTCCGTGTCCGGAGGACAATACGACATCGTGAAGCTGCGCGGCGAACAGGTCGCCTTGGCCCAGCAGAACGAAAAACTGACACAGCAGCTGGAAAACCGCCAGGCTCCACAGAATCTGGCCGCGGAGGCTGCACAATTGGGAATGGTGGTTTCGCCTTCGGTCGGTTCCATTGATTTGGAGACGATGAAGGTCAGCGGGGAACCGCAGGCGGCAAAGGAAGGCTCTGCGCCGTCACAGTTGGTGGATCGTCCGGAACTCCCGGCGCAGGCACTGACGCCCGCTGAGGCCGCTGAAGCCGAGTCTGGCGCTGAAACCGGAGCCGAGGCTCCGGTTGAGGCCGAAGCTCCGGCAGCAGCGGAAAAGGCAGTTGAGGCAGACCAACCGCCGGCAAAACCGAAGCGGGCAGCCGAACAGGCGTCAGCCGGGGGCAGTGAGAAGGCATTCAGCCCCGAGGAGCTGAACGGCGGAACCATCCCGGCACCGAAGCAAAAAACAGGGCAGTAACAACCAATTGCCCGGTGAGACGAACGAGGATCCCTAGTGGCAAGAACCAAGGCCCAAGTCCAAAGCAACCGGCGGGCCGAAGTGACGGCTCGAAGGCTCCGCGCAGGACTCGCCGTGGTGCTGGTCCTGCTGGTCATCCTGGGCGGACGTCTTTTCCAGCTACAGGGCCTCGATACCGCCGGGATGGCTCAAGCCGCGATCGACAAGCGCCTGCGGACCTCGGAAATGCCCGCCCTGCGAGGCGAAATCCTTGACGCCGAAGGGACCGTGCTGGCCCGAAGCGTGCAACGTTTCGACATCGTCGTGGACCAGCGCCTGGTCGAGGATTTCCAGCGCTTCAACCCGGAAACCCGCCAGGTGGACGACGTGCAGATCGAGGGCGAAATCGAGAAGCTCGCGTCCATCCTGGGCCAGGATGTGGCCACGGTGCGGGACGCCGTCGTCGGTGATAAGCCGTTCAACTACGTAGCGAAATCGGTCACGCCCGAAATCCAGGAGAAAGTCGAGAACCTGGCCTTTCCCGGCCTGCAGTCGCGCGAGACCACTACCAGGACCTACCCGGTGGGTGAGGTAGCTGGCTCGGTAGTCGGCTTCCTGGGGTCCGACGGCACGCCCCTCGAAGGCATTGAAGCCACGCAACAGGAAGTGCTGGCCGGCACTCCCGGTGAGCGCACCTTCGAAATCGGCGCGGACGGAATCCGCATTCCGGTGGCAACCAACGAAGAGGTGCCTGCCCAGGACGGCCAGAGCGTGAGGCTCACCCTGAACTCGGACCTGCAGTGGTATGCCCAGGAGGCGATCGCTGCAGAGGTCAAGGAATACGACGCCGAATACGGCACCATTGTGGTGATGAACGCCAAGACCGGTGACATTATCGCCCTGGCGGATTCCACCACGCTGGATCCCAACGATCCCGGAGCCACGCCTGACGGAAAGCGGCAGTCCTTCGCCGCGACGAAAGCCTTCGAGCCCGGCTCGACGACGAAGATGATCACCATGGCTGCGGCCATCGAAGAGGGCATCACTACGCCGAGCACCAAATACACAATTCCGCCCGAGTATACGGTCAACGGCCAGACGTTCATCGATGCCCGGCCGCACGGTACCAAGACGCTGACCACGGCGGGCATCCTGGCGAATTCCTGGAACACGGGCACCGTGATGATCGGCGAACAGCTGACCAGGCAGCAACGCTACGACTACCTTCGCAGGTTCGGCACCGGCCACAAGTTCGACATCGGGCTCCACGGGACCACCGCGGGCCTGCTGGCACCGCCGGAGACCTGGGACGGCCGGCAGGAGTTCACGGTCCTCTTCGGCCAGGGCCTGGCTCAGACCGCCCTGCACACCGCCGTCGCCTTTGCCACCATTGCCAACGACGGCGTCAGGATGGAGCCGCGGCTGATCGATGCCTATATCGACCCCGACGGTACCGAGCATCCGGTGGCCAAGGAGGAAGTCGGGCGTGCAGTCTCCTCCAAGACCGCGAACCAGGTCCAGGACATGCTGGAGACCGACTCGCACGTTGCCAGTGGACTGCCGGGTAATATCGAGGACTACCGCATCGGTGTGAAGACGGGTACGGCCGAGGCGCCGTCCGACGACGGCGGGTTCAGCGGCTATACGATTTCCTACGCAGGCATCGCCCCCATGGAGGACCCTGAGTATGTTGTCGTGGCGACCATTCAGCAACCGGAGGGCGGCGTGTTCTCGCTGACCGCCGGCCCGGTTTTCAAGAAGGTCATGAGCCAAGTGCTCAACACCTACAATGTGCCGCCGTCCACCACCAAGCCGGTTAAACTTCCGCTCGAGTAATGATTCTGGAGAACTTTGTGAGCACCACCCCCCGACAGCCGCACAGGTCTGCCTCGCCG
Source organism: Crystallibacter permensis (assembly GCF_025960875.1). GTDB lineage: Bacteria > Actinomycetota > Actinomycetes > Actinomycetales > Micrococcaceae > Crystallibacter > Crystallibacter permensis. The sequence continues at coordinate 56,376 of NZ_JAODLR010000009.1, forward strand.
ATGCGGCCGGAACTTGTCGAGCCCGTCACCCTGCAGGAACTTCAGCAGGTCCTGGCAGACGCCGGCTTGCCGGCCATGGCGTCGGCTGCAGGAACGGACTGGGACATTGCCGTGACCGGCCTTACGATCGACTCGCGCGCCGTGGAGCCGGGGGACTTCTACATCGCTTTGCCGGGAGCCAACCGGCACGGGGCCGAGTTCGCTGGGCAGGTCGCCGCAGCAGGTGCAGCGGCAATTCTTACGGACGACGCCGGAACCCAGTTGCTTGCGAGGGAAGACTTGGGCACGGTGCCGGTGCTGGCCGCCCCGGACCTGCGGGCTCTCGTTGGACCGCTCTCGGCCAGGGTCTACAACAGCCAACCCGCAGGGACCCGGCCAAGTCTCTTCGCCGTCACCGGTACCAACGGAAAAACCACCACCACCTACTTCGTGAACTCCCTGCTGAAGGCACTGGGCCAATCCACCGGCCTGATCGGGACGATCGAAATCACCGCGGGCAGCGATCCGATTCCCAGTGCGCTCACCACGCCCGAGTCTCCGGAAGTCCACGGCGTCCTCGGCCTGATGCGCGAACGCGGTCTGGATGCGGCGGCGATGGAAGTGTCCTCTCACGCCATCTCCTACCGGCGGGTGGATGGAGTCCGCTTTGACGTGGCAGGATTCACCAATCTCACGCAGGACCATCTCGATCTGCACGGCAGCATGGACGAGTACTTCCAGACGAAGGCCGAGCTTTTCACACCCCGGAGGGTCCGCCGCGCCGTAGTCTGCGTAGATGATCCCTGGGGACGCCGGCTGGCTGAAAGTTCCGACGTACCGACCATCTCGCTCAGTGCCACCGGCGCCCCTGCGGACTGGCGGGTTGAGTCCATTCAGCGCGCAGGACTGGGTCACACGTTCGAGCTGCACGGTCCGGGCGGAGTGCTGCGGCTGCATACCGGCCTGCCGGGGGACTTCAACGTATCCAACGCCGCCCTGGCAGCAGTCATGGTGCTCGCCTCCGGTGTGGACGTCCACCGACTCCAGGCGGCGCTGGATGCGAGGGACCCGTTCACGGTGGATGTTCCCGGACGGATGCAGCTGATCAGCGAGCAGCCTGCTGGAATTGTTGATTTTGCCCACAATCCCGACGCGCTGGAGCGCACTCTCGCGTCCGTGCGCCGGCCCGAAGCCGGCTCCCGCGTCATTATCGTCTTTGGTGCGACAGGGGACCGCGACCAGACCAAACGCCCGCTGATGGGAGCCATCGCAGCCCGGGGTGCCGACGTCGTTATTGTCACCGACGATGATCCGCACGGCGAAGACGAAGCCGCCATCCGCCAGGACGTCCTGAAGGGCGCCATTGCGGTGAAGCAGGACGAACAGCTGGACACCGTGATCGAGGAAATCTTTCCGCGCGGCGCGGCGATCGACCGCGCCGTGGAAATGGCCACGGAGGCAGATACCGTCCTCGTTGCCGGCCGCGGACACGAGGTCTGGCAGGAGGTCAAAGGCGTGAACCTGGCCCTTGATGACCGGGTGGAGCTGCGGCTGGCGTTGCGCCGGCATGGATTCTATGCCCTTGGTGCTGACGCGGTAGAGTCCTAGATCGTCATGATTGAACTTACTGCAGCCGAAATTGCGGCAATTACACGCGGGCGCATCATTGGGGAACCGACAGATGGTTCGGCGGACACCGCCGCTGTGACGGTTAATTCCGCCGCAACGGATTCGCGGGAAGTGATTCCCGGAGCACTGTTCGTGGCGAAGCCCGGCGAGAAGACCGATGGCCACCTGTTCGTTCCCCGGTCCTTTACCGCCGGCGCCGTGCTGGCGCTGACCGAACGCGAAATAACCGACGACGCCGGCCGTCTGCTGCCGCAGGTCATCGTGCCTGACGCGGTGGAGGCCATGGGGGCCATCGCCGCTGACGTCGTGGCGCGGCTGCGTGCCCACGGACCGCTGTCGGTTGTCGGGATCACCGGCAGCGCGGGCAAGACCACCACCAAGGATCTGCTCGCGGGCATTCTGGCCCAGGCCGGTCCCACCGTGGCCCCGGTGGGCTCCTACAACGGCGAGGTCGGCGTGCCGCTGACCATTTTCAACGCCGACTTCGACACCCGTTACCTGGTGGTGGAAATGGGAGCCACCGGGCTGGGACATATCACGTACCTGACCGACATGGTGAAGCCTGACACCGGCGTCGTACTTGGTGTGGGTACAGCCCATGCCGGCGAGTTCGGCGGCGTAGACAACATCGCCCGCGCCAAGGGTGAACTGGTTGAAGCGCTCGGAGCCGATGGGACGGCCATCATCAATGCCGACGACCCGCGGGTACGCCAGATGGACGCCCGCACCACGGCGAAGCTGCTGTATTTCACCGCCGACGCCGGGTTCTCGCCGGCCGCTGCGGACGCTGAAGTTTTGCGTGCCACCGAGGTGCGCACCAATGCCGCCGGGCACCCGGAACTGACGGTCCGCTTCCCGGATGGAACCGAAAGCCGGATTGTTTCCGGGCTGATCGGCATCCACCATGCCACCAACCTGCTGGCAGCGGCCTCCGCAGCCTGGTCGCTCGGCATCAGCGCCGAACTGATCACCAGCGGCCTGAACGGCCGTGGCCCGGCCTCCCGTTGGAGGATGGAACGCACCGAGCGGCCGGACGGTGTGACGATCATTAACGACGCCTACAACGCCAACCCCGAATCGATGCGTGCCGCCCTGCGGACCCTGGCCGAACTTGGCCGCGGCGAGGGGCGGCGTACCTGGGCGGTACTCGGCGAGATGCTGGAGCTGGGCGAGGATTCCATCCACGAGCACGATGCGATCGGGCGGACTCTGGTCCGTTTGAACATCGCCAAGCTGATCGTGGTGGGCACCGGGGCTCGAGCCATGCACACCGGAGCCGTCATGGAGGGCTCCTGGGGCGATGAGTCCATGTTCGTCGAGACGCCGGAAGACGCCTACAAGGTGCTCCAACGGGACCTGCAACCGGGCGACCTGGTGTTGTTCAAGTCTTCCAACGGGGCCGGGTTACGGCACCTGGGAGACCGGGTAGCCTTGCGTGAGCCATCCCCAACTGCCCCGCCATCCGGCGTGGCAGAAACACCGATTCCTGCAGAGGGAGGTATCCAGTCGTGATTTCCCTGCTTATCGGCTCGGCAATGGCTCTGGTGCTTGCCCTCGTTGGCACGCCGCTGTTCATCAGGCTGCTTGTCAAAAGGGGCTACGGCCAGTTCATCCGCGATGATGGTCCGACCTCCCACCACACCAAGCGCGGCACGCCGACTATGGGCGGTACAGTCATTGTCGGCTCCGTCGCCATCGCCTATTTCGGCACGCACTTGCTCGAATGGATGATGAACCAGAACCACCCCGGTCCGACCGTTTCCGGCGGCGTACTGCTGCTGCTGATGGCCGGTATGGGCCTGATCGGTTTCCTGGATGACTTCCTGAAGATCTCGAAACAGCGCAGCCTGGGGCTCCGGGCCTGGTCCAAGATTGTGCTCCAGGGCATCGTCGGCGTGCTGTTCGCCATCCTGGCACTGAACTTTCCGGATGAGGCCGGGCGCACTCCGGCGTCGATGAACATCTCCGTGGTCCGGGACATACCGTGGCTGGACCTGGCCGCAGGCGGCACCGTGCTCGGCACCATTCTGTTCATAATCTGGTCCAACCTGATCGTGACCGGAGCCACCAACGGCGTGAACCTGACCGATGGGCTCGACGGACTGGCGGCCGGCGCCTCCGTCATGGTGTTCAGCGCCTACATGCTCATGGGTATCTGGCAGTTCAATCAGGCCTGCGGTTCGATCAAGGTGGCGGGGGAGGTTTGCTACGAGGTCCGGGACCCGATGGATCTTGCCCTGCTGGCCGGGTCCCTCTGCGGCGCCCTGATCGGATTCCTGTGGTGGAACACCTCGCCTGCCAAGATCTTCATGGGCGACACCGGATCGCTGGCCCTTGGCGGCGCCATCGCCGGTTTCGCCATCCTCTCGCGCACTCAGTTGCTGCTGGTTGTACTGGCAGGCCTGTTTGTCCTGATTGCCCTCTCGGTCATCATCCAGGTTGCGTTCTTCAAACTCAGCGGCGGCAAACGCGTCTTCAAGATGGCACCGCTGCAGCACCATTTCGAACTCAAAGGCTGGGCCGAGGTGACAGTGGTGGTCCGGTTCTGGATCATCGCCGGCCTGTGCGTGGCTGCAGGACTGGGAATCTTCTACGCTGAATGGGTTGTTGGGCTGTGACCATGAACGAACGGCTGGATTCGCTGACGTCCTGGGACGCCGACTGGTCCGGACTGCGGGTGGTAGTCACCGGCATCGGCCTGTCCGGCTTCTCCGCGGCAGACACGCTGATTGAACTCGGTGCCAAGGTGGTGCTGGTCGATGCCCAGGACACCGAGGAAAACCGCGCCAAGGCGGACACGCTGAACATTGTCGGTGCGCATCAGGTACTGCTGGGGCCCGGGCACACCCAATCGCTTCCGCTGGTTGACGGCGAAGCGGCCGAGCTCGTGGTTACCTCGCCCGGCTGGAGTCCGCAGCAGCCCCTGTTGGCCGCTGCCGCAGCAGCAGGGATCGCCATCTGGGGCGATGTGGAGCTTGCCTGGCGGGTACGCGAGCGAGCCGGGCGGCGGACCGCCGAATGGGTTGTCATTACCGGGACCAACGGAAAGACCACGACGGTGGGCCTGGCAGCGTCGATGCTGCAGGCAGCCGGGCTGCGGGCCATCGCTGCCGGCAACGTGGGCACCCCTGTGCTGGACGCCATCCGGGACCCGCTGGGCTACGACGTGCTCGCCGTCGAACTCTCCAGCTTCCAGTTGCACTGGTCCTATTCGCTCTCGCCGTTGGCCAGCGTCTGCCTCAACGTTGCCCAGGACCATGTGGACTGGCACGGCTCGTACGAGAACTACCTCGCGGACAAAGCCAAAATCTATGCGAATACCAAGATTGCCTGCGTCTACAACGCTGAACAGCGTGAGACCGAGGCGATGGTGGAAGAGGCCGACGTCGTGGAGGGCTGCCGTGCCATCGGCTTCACCACCGGCATGCCGGCCGTGAGCATGGTCGGCGTGGTGGAGAATCTGCTCGTTGACCGCGCGTTTATCGAAGCACGTAAGGACTCGGCCGCCGAACTGGCGGCGTTGACGGACCTGGGCGAGCTGGCCCCACGGCATCTGGTTGCCAACGCGCTGGCGGCCGCAGCACTGGTCCGTGCCTACGGGGTGGAACCGGCCGCGGTCCGCGACGGCATCCGCAACTACAACCCCGGCGCGCACCGAATCCAGAAAATCGCCGACATCGATGGAGTGCTCTGGGTCAACGACTCCAAAGCAACCAACCCACACGCGGCGGCGGCTTCGCTGGCGGCATTCTCCTCGGTGGTATGGATCGCTGGCGGATTGTCCAAGGGCGTGGACTACAGCGAACTCGTCGCTGCACACAGCAAACGGCTGAAGGCCGTCGTCGTTATTGGCCAGGACAGCACGGAACTACTGGCCGCGTTGGAGCGACACGCACCGGATGTTCCGGTGATCACGGTCCCGGCGCGAGACACTGATAACGGACAGCCCGTGGGCGGAGGCGAACCTGTCACCGGCGGGAAGATCATGGCTTCAGCTGTGGCCGCGGCAGCACGGATTGCCGTAGACGGGGATACCGTGCTGATGGCTCCGGCGGCTGCCTCCATGGACCAGTTCACGTCCTACGCCCATCGCGGCGATGCCTTCATCGAAGCGGTCCATGGCATCCAGGAAGGTCAGGCGTAGAGCCCGTAAGGAGCAGTAATGGTCAACACGCCCAACCGGGAAACATCCCGGAAACCGGCGTCGAAGGCGTCTGCCCGGCCGGCCGGTGCCGCTGCCGGGAAGCTCCGAAATCCGGAGGAAGACCCCGAGGGCAGCAAAACCGGGCTGCGGGTCAAAACCAAGGCACTGCTCGACAGGATTGAAGGAACCGGTCAGGAACCGACGGGTTTCAGCTACTACCTCATCCTGGGTTCGGCTTTTGCCTTGACCGCCATCGGCCTGCTGATGGTGCTTTCATCCTCCGCGGTGGAGTCAATTGCCGACGGCGAATCCCCGTTCGAATTGTTCGTCAAGCAGGGAATTTTCGCCGTGATCGGCCTGGTGCTGATGCTGCTGCTGTCCAGGTTGAACGTGCCCACATTCAAGAAACTCGGCTGGCCTGCGCTGGCACTGGCGCTGGCGCTGCTGGTACTGGTGTTCACGCCCCTGGGTATCGACGTCAATGGTAACCGGAACTGGATTCAGCTCGGACCCGGCGTCACGGCACAGCCATCGGAGGCGGCCAAACTCGCACTGGGTCTTTGGATGGCCTGCGTACTGGTCCGCAAGGGCCCGTTGCTCGGCGAATGGAAGCATGCGGTGGTGCCCGTACTGCCGGTTGGCGGCCTGGTGATTCTGCTGGTGCTTCTTGGCAACGACCTGGGCACGGCCATGATCATCATGCTGATTATTGCCGGCGCGCTTTACTTCGCCGGCGCCCGGATGAAACTCTTCCTCGTGGCCGGCGGCGCTGCCGTGGTGGGCGTGCTGCTGCTGGCAATCACGAGTCCCAACCGCGTCGCGCGCATTACCATGTGGCTGGACCAGAGCTGCGAGGTCACCACAGGACTTAATATGCAGTCATGCAACGGGCTGTTCGCGCTGGCGTCGGGCGGCTGGTGGGGCGTGGGCCTCGGACAGAGCCGGCAGAAGTACAGCTGGATTCCCGAGGCGCACAACGACTACATTTTCGCCATCATCGGTGAGGAACTGGGCTTGCTGGGCACCCTCGTTGTGGTGGCCCTCTTCGGCATTCTGTCGGTAGCGATCGTGCGCACCGTCATGCGCCATGACGATCCCTTCGTCCGCATCTTCGGCGGCTCCATCATGGTCTGGATCATCGGCCAGGCGTTCCTGAACATGGGTGTGGTGACAGGGCTGCTGCCCGTCGTCGGTGTTCCGCTGCCGTTCATTTCCTACGGTGGCTCGGCACTGACCATCACACTTGCCGCGGTCGGGGTACTGTTATCTTTTGCCCGGCCTGATGCCCGGGCGGGCAGGAACCGAGCCAGGAAACGAGCCAGAAACCTGGCACAGCGGAAGGCCCCGGAGCCAGCCGGAAACATCAGCAAGTAATGACCGAGGCAGAAGGTACCAGTACTTTTATGAAGACCCATGAACCGTCCGTGGTTCTCGCCGGCGGCGGCACCGCCGGACACATCAGCCCTCTGCTGGCCATCGCGGGAGCCATCCGGGAGCTCGCACCGGACGCCGGAATTCTGGCCGTCGGCACGGCTGCAGGCATGGAAACCAGGCTGGTTCCCGCAGCCGGCTACGAGCTGGCCACGATCGAGCGGGTTCCATTCCCCCGGCGCCCCTCGCTGGACCTGCTGAAGCTGCCGTTCCGGTTCGGCACCGCGGTGAAGCAGGCCCGCCGCATCATCGAACGCGCGGGAGCCGATGTCGTCGTCGGTGTTGGCGGGTACGTCAGTACGCCCATGTACATCGCAGCCAAGCTGGCCAAGGTGCCGCTGGTCATCCATGAGGCGAACGCCCGCCCGGGGCTGGCCAACCGGGTCGGGGCCCGGCTAACCGATGACGTGGCGGTGGCGTTCCGGAGTACCAAGCTGCCTGACGCCACTTGGGTTGGGATGCCCATGCGCCGGGAGATTTCAAGCCTGGACCGGGCGGCCACGCGTGCCGCGGCGAGGGACCGGCTGGGCCTGGAACAGGATAAGCCGACGCTGATCGTCACGGGCGGTTCCTCCGGCGCCGCCAGCATCAACCGCACTATCCGGGCGTCGTTGGAGAAGTTTGCGGCGGCGGGTATCCAGACCCTGCATATAACGGGCAAAGGGAAAGAGCTTCGCGAGCCCGACGGCAGCTTGGTCAGCGTTCCCGGTTATCACCAAGTCGAATTCGTGGACGGCATGGAAAACGTCTACGCCGCAGCGGACCTGCTGCTGGCCCGGGCCGGCGCAGCGACTGTCTGCGAGATCGCCGCCGTCGGCCTGCCGGCCGTTCTTGTCCCGCTGCCGCATGGCAACGGCGAGCAGGCACTGAACGCCGCGGACCTCGTCGGGGCCGGGGGAGCGGTGATGGCCAAGGACGCCGACTTCACGCCTGACTGGGCAACGGCAGAGCTGCCTGCGCTGCTGCAGGACCACAACAAGCTGCAGGCCATGGCAACGGCGGCTGCCGGGCTGGGCATCAGGGACGCAGATACACGGATGGCGGAAATGGTTTTCCGAGCCACAGGGAGGCAGCAGTGAAAGCGGTTGATTTCCATACAACCCGGGAGCTTGCCTTTGAGGACCTGGGCAGCGTCCACTTTGTCGGACTGGGCGGTGCGGGCATGTCCGCGATCGCCCGTATCCTGTTGGCCCGGGGCGTTAATGTCTCCGGTTCCGACAGCCGCGACTCCAAGGTTCTGGGCCAGTTGAAGCAGCTGGGGGCGAAGGTCTACATCGGACACGACGCAGCCAATGTAGCGGACGCGGACACCCTGGTCGTCTCAACGGCCATCCGTCCCGATAACCCCGAGCTGCAGGCGGCGGTCTCCGCGGGGCTGAACATCATCCATCGTTCAGTCGCGCTGGCCGCTTCGATTGGGTCGCAGGAGCTGATCGCCATTGCCGGCACACACGGCAAAACAACGACGACGGCGATGGTCACCGTCATGCTGCGGGCCGCGGGCAAAGATCCGTCGTTCGCCATCGGCGGGGACGTGGCCGCGCTCGGGGTCAATGCCGCCTACGGTGCCGGTGAACTGTTCGTGGCCGAAGCTGATGAATCGGATGGCTCTTTCCTGAACTACCGTCCGAAATTCATTGTGGTCACGAATGTGGAGGCCGACCACTTGGACCACTACGGTTCTGCGGAATCCGTTTACGAATCCTTCGACACGTTCGCTGCCCTCCTATCGGAGGATGGAACACTTATTGTCTGCGTAGACGACCAGGGGGCGCGCAATTTGGCGGACAGGGTCCGGGAATCCGGTGCCCGGCACCGGATCCTCGGCTACGGGTATTCGCCTGACGCCGACGTGCGGATTGAAGAAAGCGGTTTTTCCGCCGGGACCAGCAGTAGTTGGATTGTCATCGACGGGCAGCGGCACGAACTCCGGCTCCAGGTGCCCGGCGCACACAATATCCGCAATGCGACGGCCGCCTTCGCCGTCGGGCTTTGCACCGGGGTTGAACCGGTCGCTGCGGCGGACGGACTGGCGGGCTTCACCGGAGCCGCACGCCGTTTCGAGGCGAAGGGCGAGGCGGACGGTGTCCGGGTATTTGACGACTATGCCCACCATCCGACGGAAGTGCATGCGGCGTTATCGGCGGCGAAAAAGGTTGCCGGCGGCCATGGAGTCCATGTGCTTTTCCAACCGCACCTTTTCTCCCGGACGCGGGAATTTGCCGCCGAGTTCGCGGAGGCCTTGTCGCTGGCGGACTCGGTGACTGTGCTCGATATTTATCCGGCACGTGAGGATCCCATTCCCGGCGTGACCAGTGAGCTGATTACGTCCCGGCTCCAGCGGCCCGGCGGGTATGAGCAAGACCCGGACCGGGCGCTGAGATCCGTGGTCGACCGGGCTCGGAAGGGCGACATCATCATGACCGTGGGTGCCGGGGACATCACTCAATTCGGCCCACAGTTGGTCGACCGCCTCACCCAGCGGACTGCGGACGGCGCGGCTTGATGGTTAGCAGGAAGCCGCGCAGACCCGTGACTCCTGCTGGCTCCCGGAAAGAGGCTCCGCTGTCCCATCCGGTCGAGTCCGTCAGACGGGAGGACGAGGCGCTTCAACGCCCGGTTTCCGGTGCTGCCGAACGGCACGCGGCTACCCAAATAGCGCGCGGAAACGTGCGGGTCAATTCGGGCAAAGTCGGTGTTCTGCCGGCGGAAACGGGCACGAAGGCAGCCCCAGCGGCAAAAGCGGCACTACCGAAGGGGCGCAAGAAGAGCCGTGCCACGTCCGGCGCGGCTGGATCCGGGTCCGTTCCGGAACCGAAGGATGGGCCTGCTCGCAGTACAACAGTCGTAGCATTTCCGGAACCTCCTGGCAGGAAACTGCGCCGCCGGATCTGGATCGGTGCTGCAGCAGCAGCGGTAATGGTGGTGGCCCTGATCCTGGTACTGGTGTTCTCGCCGGTCCTGGCGATCAAAACCATTACGGTCACCGGCACAGATTTGACGTCGAAGAAAACGGTTGACGAGGCACTTGCGCCGCTGAAAGAGCAACCGTTGCCGCAGGTTGGCGACGACGACGTGCGGCCGCTGCTCGAGGGGCTGCCTGCCGTTTTGGACGTTACTGTCGAAGCTCGGCCGCCGTCGGAACTTGCCGTGGAAATCACGGAACGAATTCCTGTAGCCGTCCTGGAAACGGGCAAGACTTTCGCTTTGATCGATGCAGAAGGCAAGCGGATCGGCTCGGTGAAAGAGCGCAAGTCCGCCGAACTGCCCTTGATTGACGAAAGCGCTGCCAGCAAGGACCAGGACATATTCAGGACCATCACGGCTGTTCTCAGTGCGCTTCCGGCGGATGTTTTGGCCCAGTTGGAACATGCTTCGGCCAAATCAATCGACTCAGTTGAACTGCAGCTGACCAACGGACAAAAGGTGCTGTGGGGCAATGACAGCCAGCTTGAGTTGAAGGCCAAGGTTTTCGAAGCGCTACTCAACGCGCCCGAACCAGAGGTCGAGGTAGAGGTTTATGACGTTTCCACACCTACCATGCCGGTCACGCATTGAGACAACGATCGAGACAGATAAGCGACACGCGGCAACGGTCGTTGCATGAGACCGGGGATGCGCCTAGCGTCTCGGAATAGAAGTTACTTGACATAACTCTAACCCTCAAGTTGAGGGTTAAGGTTACCAAGTGAACCATTGGGCCGGTGTCCGATCCGGCCTGGCGGAATTGATCAGTGCACAGATTCGAACAAGGGACACAGGACGTGGCAGCACCGCAAAATTACTTGGCCGTCATTAAAGTCGTCGGCATCGGCGGCGGTGGAGTTAACGCCGTCAACCGAATGATCGAGGTAGGGCTCCGCGGCGTGGAGTTCATTGCCATTAATACTGATGCGCAGGCTCTGCTCATGAGCGATGCGGACGTCAAGCTTGACGTGGGGCGTGAACTTACGCGTGGACTGGGCGCAGGCGCTGATCCGGAAGTTGGGCGTAAGGCCGCCGAAGACCACGCTGAGGAAATCGAAGAAGTGCTTCGCGGCGCCGACATGGTTTTCGTAACTGCCGGTGAGGGCGGTGGCACCGGTACCGGTGGCGCTCCGGTGGTGGCACGTATCGCGCGTTCTTTGGGCGCGCTGACCATCGGTGTCGTTACCCGTCCGTTCACATTCGAGGGCCGCCGGCGGTCGAACCAGGCCGAGAGCGGTATCGAGACGTTGCGTGATGAAGTGGACACGCTGATCGTGATTCCTAACGACCGGCTGCTCTCCATCAGTGACCGCAACGTGTCGATGCTCGACGCGTTCCGCTCGGCCGACCAGGTCCTGCTTTCCGGCGTCCAGGGCATCACCGATCTGATCACGACACCGGGCCTGATCAACCTGGACTTCGCAGACGTGAAGTCCGTCATGCAGGGTGCCGGGTCGGCCCTGATGGGTATCGGTTCGGCCCGCGGTGAGGACCGTGCGGTCAAAGCCGCCGAACTGGCGATCGCGTCGCCGCTGCTGGAAGCATCCATCGACGGCGCGCACGGCGTGCTGCTGTCCATCCAGGGCGGCTCGGATCTTGGCCTGTTCGAAATCAACGAGGCCGCCCGCCTCGTACAGGAAGTGGCCCACCCGGAGGCGAACATCATCTTCGGTGCGGTCATCGACGACGCCCTCGGCGACGAGGCCCGCGTGACTGTGATCGCCGCCGGTTTTGACCAGGTGGATGTCACGTCCGCAGCGCAGCCTGCGCAGAAGCCCGCGAACGCCCCGGCAGCGCCGGCAGTCCCGCCGTCGCAGCCAGCAGAACACGCGCAGGTCCCGGCAGCCGCACCTGCGGCTTCCAGCGGCACCTGGGGGCAGATGCCGCAGCGTTACGACGTCCCGGCGGATGCAGGCTTCGACGTAGACCTCCCAGCCGTCGTCGAGCCGGACCTGACTGCCGGCCGCACGGATGACCTGGACGTTCCGGATTTCCTCAAATAGAACCGACAACGCGACAACAGACAGGATTGCCGGCAGTGTTTTGGTGGCGTGAACAGGTCGGCGACGGCCTGTGGGTAGCGTTCACTGACAACGCTGCCGGCAATCTTGCTTTGCACGTGGGCGATTCACCTGCGGCTGTCCAGTCCAGACGCAGCTCGATGGAGACTGAACTGGGTGTGGCACCTGGCTCGCTGCGCTTCATGAACCAGGTCCATTCCGCCAACGTGGGCGTGGTATCGACAGCACAGCCGGCGCCTCCGCCTGAGACGGAAATTGATGCCCTCGTATCACCTCAGGCGGACGTGCCGCTTGCGGTGATGGTGGCCGACTGCCTGCCGGTCGTCTTCGCCGGTTCCGCCGCTGGCGGAGGGCGGGTGTCCGCTGTTGCGCATGCAGGCAGGCGGGGGTTGCTGGATGGGGTTCTGGTGAACACCGTGTCGGCACTGTGGGCCGCAGGAGCTTCGGGCATCCGGGCGTGGGCAGGGCCCTCGATCTGCGGACGCTGCTACGAGGTCCCCGAGAAAATGAGGACAGCATCCTGTGAGCAACTGCCGCGGTTATACTCTGAAACCTCTTGGGGAACGCCGGCTTTGGACCTGCCGGCCGGTGCGGAAGCCCAACTGGAAACGCTGGGAGTGGAAACGCGGCGGCTGGGCGGATGCACCCTTGAGGATTCCCGGCTGTTCTCGTACCGGCGGAATCCGCAGACAGGCCGCTTCGCCGGCCTCGTATGGAGGGAACAATGACTGATACGGACAGGACTGAGGAGCTTCGCCGGAACCTGGCGAAGGTGCGGACGAGGATTGGGGACGCTGCTGCCCAACACCCCGGTCCTGCTCCCGAATTGATTGTGGTGACGAAATTCTTTCCCGCCGCCGATGTGGCCGCGCTAGCGGCACTCGGTGTTACGGACGTGGGGGAGAACCGTGACCAGGAAGCTTCGCAAAAGGCTGCGGAACTGGCGGACACGGCCGCGGGCGAGTCCCTTCGCTGGCACTTTATCGGGCAGCTGCAGAAAAACAAGGCCAAGTCCGTGGTGCGGTACGCGCACGCCGTACATTCGGTGGACCGTTCCTCCCTGATCGGCGCGCTGGCTAAAGCGATGGCTGCTGAGCAGGAACGCCGCAAGGGTGCCAATCAGGCTCCGCGGCCGGAACTGCTGTGCTTGATCCAGGTCGACCTGGATGAGCGCACCGAGGTGCCCGAAGCGGGCGAGGTGGCCGGCCCACGCGGAGGCGCGAAACCCGAGCAGATCGAGGAACTTGCACGAGCCATTGATGCAGCAAGTGGGTTGCGGCTGGGCGGTTTGATGGCCGTCGCACCGCTCGGAACGGATCCGGTTCCGGCCTTTGATCGGTTAATGGATTATTCGGCCAAGCTGCGCGGAATTTTTCCGGACGCGTCGATGGTCTCCGCTGGCATGAGCCAGGATCTGGAAGCGGCCATAGCGGCCGGTGCGACACACCTGCGTGTCGGCTCAGATGTCCTCGGACCGAGACCCCCTTTGAGGTAGCGTTTTTGGCGAGAGCAGTGTTGAAGACACGATAGGAGCTAACCATGGCCGGCGCTTTGCGCAAGACAATGATCTATCTTGGGCTCGCCGACGGTGACGAGCACTACGAGTCCGAAGAAAACGAGACGCTGAACAGGGAACCCCAGAACCGGGACGAGGACCAGCGTGTGGAACAGAGCCGTGAGGAGCGCCGGGTGGAGAGCACGCCGACGCCCGTGAAGCCCGTGGCGGAGGAATACCGTGCTCCCGTCACGCCGATCAAGCGTGCCCCGTCGTCCCGTGAGGAGTCATCCGTGCTGCGTCAGATCACCACAGTCCATCCCCGTTCCTATAATGACGCTAAAATCATTGGTGAAAGCTTTCGCGACGGGATTCCCGTGATCATGAACGTAACCGACATGGGTGAGGCGGACGCCAAACGTCTGGTTGACTTCTCCGCCGGGCTGGTTTTTGGACTGCATGGCAGCATTGAACGGGTCACCAACAAGGTGTTCCTGCTCTCGCCGTCGACGATGGAAGTGCTCGGCGAGGATAAGCAGGCCAGCGACCACCAAGCGACATTCTTCAACCAGAGCTAGCGGAGCATCCTGCCCATACGGCAGTATGCTCATTTAACTGCTCGTCTACCGCTAGGAATCGTGGAACCCGCGTGTCCATTATTTTCGCTCTGCTGTATTTAGTGCTCATGCTGTTCCAGCTGGCGCTGATTATCCGCATTGTTTTTGATGTTGTCCAGACTTTTGCCCGGCAGTGGCGCCCGCGCGGCGTCGCTTTGGTGGCTGCATCGGCGATCTATGCTGTCACTGATCCGCCGTTAAGGGCACTGCGTCGGATGATTCCGCCGCTGCGCATCGGCGGCTTCGCCTTGGACCTGGCGTTCCTGGTCCTCTTCATTCTGACCAGCATTGCGTTGTTTATCGTTGCAGGCCTTGCCTAGGGACTGACCTGCTCCAGACGCGGTTAGTTTTCAAGATCGAAAAGATATACTCTGATTCAGATATCCCTAGTGAATGTAAATCGTCATGGCGATTATTCGCTACCGTTGTCATGAGTGCATTGGCACGAATTCATGATCCACAAGAACCAGTATGAGGTGACCACATGGCTCTGACGCCCGAAGACGTTGTCAACAAGCGGTTCCAACCGACGAAGTTCCGTGAAGGATACGACCAGGATGAGGTCGATGACTTCCTTGATGAAATCGTCGTAGAACTGCGCAGGCTGAACCAGGAAAACGACGAGCTCCGTAAGAAGCTCGGCGAAGCCACCTCGGGCCAGTCATCCGCTGGCAACGTCCCGGCCCCTGTTGCAGCCGCTCCGAAGGCCGAGCCGGCCAAGGAAGAGGCCCCGCAGCAGGAGGTCAAGGAAGAGCCTAAGCGCGAGAAGCCTGCAGCGGCTGTTCCCGCTACCGCCGCCGCTCCGGTGGTCAGTGCTCCGGCTCCCGCCGCTCCAGCAGCAGGTGGCGGCCACACGGCCACTGCCGAGTCCGCTGCGGGCGTTCTGGCCATGGCGCAGAAGCTTCACGACGAATATGTCAACGCCGGTGTCGAGCAGCGCGACAAGATCATCGCCGAAGCTCAGATGGAAGCAAGCACTCTCGTCAACGATGCGCAGGAGAAGAGCCGCAAGACGCTGGGCTCCCTGGAGCAGCAGAAGGCTGTGCTGGAGCGGAAGCTCGAGCAGCTGCGCGGCTTCGAACGGGACTACCGTTCACGCCTCAAGGCCTACATCGAAGGCCAGCTGCGCGATCTGGAAGCCCGTGGATCCTTCGCGACTCCGGACGTCAAGGAGAGCTAGAGTCCTCAGCTTGACCCAGTTTTGAGCCCTTGTTCAAGGGTAAGGATGGCCGGTGCCGGGAATTCCCTGACACCGGCCATTTCTCTAGCCGGCTTCCGTGCCGCCATCCGCTATTGCCGTTAGAAAAGAATCATGTCTGAACCATCTTCCGCGGACCAGCCCGCGGACAGCAGCATTGAAAGCCAGCACACCGGTGTCCGCGGCCGGCGCGCCTCTGGTTTTGTCCTGATCCTGGCGGGCTGCGCCGTATTTGCCTATCTCTTCGATCAGCTGACCAAATGGTGGGTCGTCAGCACCATGACGGAGGGCGATATCATTCCCGTGCTGCCCCCGCTGCTGCACTGGCATTTCATCCGAAATTCCGGCGCGGCGTTTTCGATCGGCCAGGACTACACGTGGGTCTTTACGATAGTGATGGTCCTGGTGTCCGGTGCCATTATCTTCTACGCGCGCAAGGTCCGTTCAGCCTGGTGGTCCGTCGCCCTCGGCCTGCTGCTTGGCGGTGCATTGGGGAACCTGACGGACAGGCTCTTCCGTGAGCCGTCTTTCGGTGTCGGCCATGTGGTGGATTTCATCGCGTTCCCCAATTTCGCCATCTTCAATATTGCGGACTCTGCTGTGGTCGGCGGTGTGATTCTCTGGTGCGTTTTGACCTTCAGGGGCATTGGTATTGACGGAGAACGCATACCGTCCGGTAAACAACCGCCGAAAGACGGCAGCCCGGAGCAGCGCGGTGCCTGATCAGCTCCACCAGCTCTGGCTGGACCCGGAGACGGCGGGCAAACGTGCCGACGCTGCCATAGCGGGCCTGCTGGATATTTCGCGCTCGGCGGCTGCGGCGTTGTGCACCGCGGGCCATGTCACGCTTAACGGCAAGGTTGTGGGCAAATCAGACCGGCTGCCGGACGCTGGAGAACTTGAAATCCGCAGATCCGAAGAGCGGGATCCGTTGGAGATCGTCGTCGAAGAGGTGGAAGATTTGAAGGTTCTCGGTGACGATGATGACTTCGTCGTGATTGATAAGCCTGTGGGAGTGGCTGCCCACCCCTCGCCCGGCTGGGTCGGCCCCACCGTGGTGGGTGCATTGGCCGCACTGGGATACAGGATTTCCACGTCCGGGTCGGCGGAGCGTGCGGGCATTGTGCATCGGCTCGATGTCGGTACGTCGGGCGTCATGGTGGTGGCGAAGACGGAGCACGCGTACACGCTGCTCAAACGGGCCTTCAAGGAACGTACGGTCGAGAAGGTCTACCACGCACTGGTGCAGGGCCTGCCGGATCCGCTCGAAGGAACCATCGACGCTCCCATCGGCAGGCACCCGGGCTACGACTGGCGCTTCGCCGTCGTGGAGGACGGACGGAACTCGGTCACCCACTACAAGGTGATTGAAGCGTTCGGAAAGGCCTCGTTGGTCGAAGTTCACCTGGAAACGGGCCGGACGCACCAAATCCGCGTTCATTTCGCCGCACTTCGGCACCCGTGCGCAGGCGACCTGACTTACGGGGCAGACCCGAAGCTCGCGGCCGAACTGGGCCTGACCAGACAATGGCTCCACGCCAAAAAACTCGGTTTCGACCATCCGGTCACCGGCAAATGGGTGGAGTACGAAAGCGAATATCCCCAGGATCTGGCCTACGCACTGGAAGCGCTGGCCGAACACCGGGTCTGATCTGTACGACGGCGGGACCGCGGCATAAGACGCTGCCCGCCTAGAATGAAGTGGTGGCAACTGTGACTAGCTCGATTTCCGGTACCGATTCGTTTGTACATCTCCACAACCACACCGAATACTCCATGCTCGACGGCGCAGCACGCCTGACGGACCTCTTCGAACATGCCCATGAACTCGGCATGGACTCCGTGGCCACCACGGACCACGGTTTTGTCTTTGGCGCCTTCGATTTCTGGAACAAGGCCAATAACGCCGGCATTAAGCCGATCGTCGGGGTGGAAGCCTATTTGACGCCCGGCACGGCGAGGTCGGACAAGACCCGTGTCCGCTGGGGCGACGGCGGCCGCGGCGACGTCTCGGGCGCCGGCGCATACACGCATATGACCATGTGGGCCGAGACGACCGAGGGCATGCACAATCTGTTCCGCATGTCGTCCCTGGCGTCACTGGAGGGGTACCTGTACAAGCCCCGCATGGACCGGGACCTGCTGCAGACATACGGCAAGGGCCTGATCACCACCACGGGCTGCCCATCGGGCGAGGTGCAGACGAAGCTGCGGCTGGGCCTCTACAAGGAGGCAATGCAGGCCGCCTCGGATTTCCGGGACATCCTTGGGCCGGAGAACTTTTACTGCGAATTGATGGACCACGGCCTGGACATCGAGCGCAATGTCCAGGCGGATCTGCTCAAGCTGGCCCGCGAGCTGCAGCTGCCGTTGGTGGCAACCAACGATCTGCACTACACACATGCCGAGGACGCGAAGGCCCACGCGGCCCTGCTGTGCGTCCAGTCCGGCTCGACGATGGCCGATCCTAAGCGCTTCAAGTTCGACGCCGATGAGTTCTACCTGAAATCTCCGGCCGAGATGCGGGCCATTTTCCGCGACTACCCGGAGGCCTGCGACAACACACTGCTGATCGCCGAACGGTGCAACGTCGAGTTCAACACCCAGGCCAACTACATGCCGCGGTACCCCGTTCCGGAAGGCGAGAACGAGGAGTCCTGGTTCATCAAGGAGGTCGAGAAGGGCCTTCATTACCGCTACCCGGCGGGTATTCCCGACGACGTCCGCAAGCAGGCGGATTACGAAGTCGGTGTCATCCTCCAGATGGGCTTCCCCGGATACTTCCTGGTCGTGGCCGACTTCATCAACTGGGCTAAGAACAACGGGATCCGGGTCGGGCCCGGCCGTGGCTCGGGCGCCGGTTCGATGGCGGCTTATGCCATGCGCATTACGGACCTGGATCCGCTCAAGCACGGTCTGATCTTCGAACGGTTCCTCAACCCGGACCGCGTGTCCATGCCTGACTTCGACGTCGATTTCGATGATCGGCGCCGATCGGAAGTCATCAAGTACGTCACGGAGAAGTACGGCGACGAGCGGGTGGCCATGATTGTCACCTACGGCACCATCAAGGGCAAGCAGGCGCTGAAGGACTCCTCGCGGGTCATGGGTTATCCCTTCTCGACGGGAGAGCGGCTGACCAAGGCGATGCCGCCGGACGTCATGGGCAAGGGCATTTCGCTGCAGGACGTGCACAATCCGGAGGCCAAACGCTATAGCGAGGCCGAAGAGCTGCGGGAACTGCTCAAGTCGGATCCGGATTCAGCCAAGGTCTTCGAAACGGCGCTCGGACTCGAGGGCCTGAAGCGGCAGTGGGGTGTCCACGCAGCCGGTGTGATCATGTCCTCGGATCCGCTGATCGACATCATTCCGATCATGCGCCGTGAACAGGACGGCCAGGTCATCACGCAGTTCGACTATCCGACTTGTGAGGGCCTCGGCCTGATCAAGATGGACTTCCTCGGTCTGCGGAACCTGACGATCATCACGGATGCCCTGGAAAACATCCAGATGAACCGGGACTTCGAGTTGGTGCTCGAGGATCTGACTCTGGATGATCCGGACTCGTACGCCCTGCTGGCCCGCGGCGACACTCTGGGTGTTTTCCAGCTCGACGGCGGTCCGATGCGGTCCCTGCTGAAGCTGATGCGGCCGGATAACTTCGAAGATATTTCCGCGGTCCTTGCGCTGTACCGTCCCGGGCCGATGGGCGCTAACGCGCACAATAACTACGCGCTGCGCAAGAACGGGCTGCAGGAGATCACCCCGATCCACCCGGAGCTTGAAGAGCCGCTGGCCGAAATCCTCGGCGGCACCTACGGCCTGATCGTCTACCAGGAGCAGGTTATGGCGATCGCGCAGAAACTGGCCGGGTATTCGCTCGGCCAGGCAGACATTCTTCGTCGTGCCATGGGCAAGAAGAAGAAGTCGGAGCTGGACAAGCAGTACGCCGGCTTCGAAAAGGGCATGCAGGACAACGGCTATTCTGCCGCAGCCATCAAGACGCTGTGGGACATCCTGCTGCCGTTCTCTGACTACGCGTTCAACAAGGCCCACTCGGCCGCGTACGGCGTCGTGTCCTATTGGACGGCGTACCTCAAGGCGCATTATCCGGGCGAATACATGGCTGCGCTGCTGACCTCCGTCGGTGACGACAAGGACAAGCTGGCGATGTATCTGAACGAGTGCCGCCACATGGGCATTACGGTGCTTCCGCCGGACGTCAACGAATCCAGCCTGAACTTCACACCCGTGGGCAAGGACATCCGGTTCGGCATGGGTGCCATCCGCAATGTCGGCGCCAACGTGGTCCACGCCATGGTCGCCGCCCGCGAGGAGAAGGCGCACTTCAGCTCGTTCAGCGATTTCCTGCAGAAAGTTCCCGCGGTCGTCTGCAACAAGCGGACCATCGAATCATTGATCAAGGCCGGCGCGTTCGACTCGCTCGGCGATCCGCGCCGTGCCTTGGCCATGATCCATGAAGAAGCGGTCGACTCCGTCATTGTGCTCAAGCGCAACGAGGCAGCCAATCAGTTCGACCTCTTCAGTGCCTTTGACGACGGCGGTGAAACCTCCGGCGGACTGGCGGTGGAAGTTCCGGATCTGCCGGAATGGGACAAGAAGGACAAACTGGCGTTCGAGCGAGACATGCTCGGCCTGTATGTCTCGGACCATCCGCTTCAGGGCTTGGAAGGCCTGCTGAGCCAGCATGCTGACCTGACCATTACCTCCGTCATCGGCGAAGACGGTCCGGCGGACGGTGCCATCGTCACCATTGCCGGAATGATCACCTCCTTGCAGCGCCGGATCGCCAAGAACAGCGGAAACGCGTATGCCCGTGCCGAAGTGGAAGACCTGGGCGGCTCCATGGAAGTGATGTTCTTCGGCCAGGTTTACGGACCGATCTCGACAATCCTGGCCGAAGACCTGATCGTCGTGGTTCGCGGCCGGCTGCAGCGCCGTGATGACGGCGCGGTAACGCTGAATGCCCAGGAGCTGACGGTTCCCGACCTCAGCGATGGCCATTCCGGGCCGGTGGTGATTTCCATGGCCAGTTTCAAGGCGACCGAGACCGTGGTGTCGTCCCTTGGAGACGTGTTGCGGACACACCCGGGAACCACCGAAGTCCAGGTGCGGCTGAACAGCTCACGGAAAATTGAAGTGATGAAGCTTGGCGTCGATCTCCGGGTCAACCCCACGCCGTCGCTCTTTGGTGATCTTAAGGTGCTGCTGGGCCCGGCCTGCCTCGACGTCTAACGCCTCCGGGGATTAGATCTGGTATTCGAGCGGGCTCGGGCGGACGTAGGATCCGCTGTGGTACAGCAGCTGCGTCGCTTCGTCACCGAGCGAGCCTTCCACTACCTCGACGATCACCACAGCGTTGTTTTCGAAGGACACGCGCATCTGGATCTTGCCGACCAGATAGGCATGTACGTCCTTCAGAAGAGGCACCCCGTAGGGACCTGCTTCCCAATGGTCTCCGCTGAAGCGGTCCTTCGTGCGGGCGAAACGGTCGGCGAGCCCCCGGTTGTCCTGGCCGAGGATGTGGACGCCAATGTAGTTCGAGTTTGCGACGGCGGGCCAGGAAGAGCTGGAGCGGGCCATGTTGAAGGTGAAGCGCGGTGGCTCCGCCGACAGGGACGCCACCGAGGTAGCCGTGAAGCCAAAAGGCTTGCCCTCGTGTTCAACGGTGAGAATCGCCACTCCGGCAGCGTGCCGCCGGAAGACCTCCCGGAAGGTGGTTCCCAGCAGCTGCTCGGCAGGCGTGACAGATTGTGCTGCTACGGATTCGGCACTCACAACAATGTTTCTCCAGAACTACTCGGTGTGGCAGAAGACAGTCTGACCCATTCATGTTCAGCGTATTCCGGCACCTGGCGGCGCGGGGCATTGTGTTAAGTTGTGCTAAATTTCCCGCCTGCCCAGCCATCGCCGTCGTCAACGGGAAACGACGGGGCCGGGCTCAGTAGAATGGAAACGTGAATCCTGCTTCGAACCTCGAATCCTTTTCCCAGTTTCCCCTCCTGGACCTGCGCGGGCGCCATTTGGATACTGCCGAACTGAAGGCCGCCATGCCCAGGGCAGAGACGACTTTTGACGTTGCCTCGCATGCGGTGGAGGAAATTATCAGCAAGGTGCGAAGCGACGGGTTCACCGCTCTGGCAGAACTGGCTTCGCGGTTTGACGGCGTACAGCAGCAGCACCCCCTCGTGCCGCAGGAAGAACTGGTACGCGCGCTGGAGGCACTCGATCCGGCGGTCCGTGCCGCTCTGGAAGAATCCATCGCAAGGGCGCGGGTCTTTACCGACGCGCAGAAGCCGGCCGATGCCACGGTGCAGATTGCCGCAGGCGCCACGGTCACCCACAAGTGGGTACCGGTTTCGCGGGTGGGCCTGTATGTTCCCGGCGGGCTGGCGGTCTATCCTTCGTCTGTGGTGATGAACGTCGTTCCGGCGATGGCCGCCGGCGTTGGATCGATAGCCTTGGCCTCGCCGCCGCAGAAAGATTTCGGAGGCCTGCCGCACCCCACCATTCTGGCCGCGGCCCGTCTGCTCGGTATCGACGAGGTCTATGCCATCGGCGGCGCGCAGGCAGTGGCGGCATTTGCCTATGGTGTTCCCGCCAACGACTTCGGCCCCGCGCTTGCCCCGGTCGATGTAGTCACCGGTCCCGGTAATGTTTTTGTTGCCACGGCCAAGCGCCTGGTCAAGAGTGTGGTGGGTATTGACGCGGAGGCAGGCACCACCGAAATCGCGATCCTTGCGGACAACAGCGCAGAGCCGGCTTTCGTCGCGGCGGATCTGATCAGCCAGGCGGAGCACGATCCCCACGCCGCGTCCGTGCTGGTGACGCCCTCGGCCGAACTGGCGGAGGCCGTCCGTCGGGAACTTGCTGTCCAAATTGGCAGCACCAAGCACGCGGAGAGGGTTCGCGAGGCTCTTTCCGGACCGCAGTCCGGGGTGATTATGGTCGACGACGTCGAACACGGCATTGCGGTTTGTGACGCCTATGCGGCGGAGCACCTCGAGATCCACACCGAGAATGCCTCCGCTATTGCCGCGCGCATCCGTAACGCCGGCGCAGTGTTCGTCGGCAACTATTCACCGGTGAGCCTGGGGGATTACTGTGCCGGCTCCAACCATGTCCTGCCGACCAGTGGAACCGCCACATTCGCATCCGGCCTCAATGTCACCACGTTCCTGAAAGCAGTCCAGATTATCGACTACGACGAGCGCGCGCTGCGCGAAGTAGGCGGGCACATCGTTTCGCTCGCAACGGCGGAAGACCTGCCCGCTCATGGAGATGCCGTCACGGTCCGGTTCCCGTCGTAACCTTCCCGCCGCTGCAGCCGCGGTACAGACACAAGATGTAGTAATCACATGCTTGTAATTCGCAAGATGTAGTTTTATGATTGACCAGTTGATGTCTGGACAACGAAGGGATCCGGTATGTACTGTCCGTTCTGCCGTAATCCTGATTCCAGAGTCGTGGACAGCCGCCTGACCGATGACGGCTCAGCGATCCGCAGGCGGCGGCTGTGTCCTGAATGCGGCCGTCGCTTCACCACCCTCGAAACCACCAGCCTGAGCGTCCTGAAGCGTTCGGGGGTGGCGGAGCCGTTCTCCCGGGCCAAGGTCATCAACGGCGTCCGCAAAGCCTGTCAAGGCCGGCCCGTGACGGAGGACGACCTGGCCATGCTGGCGCAGGAGGTGGAGGAATCCATCCGGTCCAGCGGGGCAGCGGAAATTGATGCCCACGAGGTCGGTCTTGCCATTCTGCGGCCGCTGAAGAATCTGGATGTGGTGGCGTACCTGAGATTCGCCAGTGTCTACCGGGCCTTCGACACCCTTGAGGATTTCGAGGCAGAGATAGACCGGCTGCGGCTTGAAGGGGAGGCCGCCAAGAAACAGGGCCCGTCAGGTACCCAGCGGCCGTTGACCGCACAGTAACAACACCACAGTTTCCGGTGGTGGCCACGGAGGGGAAGCCGAGGCTGCCACCGGCTCTTTACTTGAAGTACTTGAAACTGAGCGCTGCCTGCAGGGCTCCGCCCACAATGCCGGCGTTGTTCTTCAACTCGGCGGGAATGATCTTGGTCTTGAGGTCGAGTTTGGGCAGGAAGTCCTGGCTGCGCTTGGAAATGCCGCCGCCGACAATGAACAGTTCGGGCGAGAACAGGAACTCAACATGGGAGAAATAGCGTTGCAGACGCACCGCATAGGCGTCCCAGTCCAATCCATCGCGTTCGCGCGCGGTAGCTGATGCCTTGGACTCGGCATCGAAACCGTCGATCTCCAGATGCCCGAGTTCTGCATTGGGCACGAGTTTGCCATCGTGGATGAACGCCGAACCGATGCCGGTCCCCAGGGTAATGACCAGTACGGTCCCGTCAACCCCTTCACCAGCTCCGTAACGTGCTTCCGCCAGCCCGGCGGCGTCGGCATCGTTAATGACCTGGACTTCCCGTCCCAGCTTTCGCGTGAGCAGCGCATCGACGTCTGTGTCCACCCAGCTGGGATCCACGTTCGCGGCGGATTTGGCAACCCCATGGCGGATGATGGCGGGGAACGTGACACCCACCGGGCTGCCCGCCGCCGGAGCTTCCTCGCGGGAGGAGAGTTCTTCCACGATCTTCGCCACGACGTCGGCCACTGCTTCAGGGGTGGAGGGACGGGGTGTGTCAATGCGGAAACGTTCGCCCAGCAATTTGCCCTTTTTCAGGTCGACGATGCCGCCTTTGATGCCGGTTCCGCCGATGTCAATGCCGATGACGGACCGGGCAGCCTTTTTGGCGACCTTCTCGTCGGCGCTGCTGGGCATGGGATCTCCGCACTGTCGTTCGAATACATCTGTCCAACAGCCTACTGGCGTCTTAGGGCAAAGTCAGGACTTCCGCTCCGGAGTCGGTGACCACGAGTGTGTGTTCGAACTGCGCGGTCCGCTTACGGTCCTTGGTCACGACGGTCCAGTCGTCGTTCCACATGTCCCACTCGACGGTTCCCAGCGTCAGCATGGGCTCGATGGTGAACACCATGCCAGGCTCCATGGCCGTGCTGTAGGCGGGGGCGGCGTCATAGTGCGGGATAATCAGGCCGGAGTGGAAGGCTTCGCCGACGCCGTGGCCGGTAAAGTCCCGGACCACGCCGTAGCCGAAGCGCTTGGCATAGGACTGGATGGTCCGGCCGATGACGTTGATCTGCCGGCCCGGGGCCACTGCTTTGATGGCTCGGTTCAGCGATTCCTGGGTGCGTTCAACCAGGAGCCGGGACTCCTCGTCAACGTCACCGACGAGGAAGGTGTAGTTGGTATCCCCGTGGACGCCGTTGATGTAAGCGGTGATGTCGATATTAATGATGTCCCCGTCCTGCAGCACCGTGGTATCCGGTATGCCGTGGCAGATGACTTCATTCAGGGAAGAACATAGGGACTTAGGGAACCCGCGGTAGCCAAGGCAAGATGGGTAGGCCTTGTGGTCAAGCAGGAATTCGTGACCCACTTTGTCCAGTTCGTCGGTGGTGACGCCGGGACGAATATGCTTGCCCACTTCGACAATCGCCTGCGCGGCAATCTTGCTCGCCACCCGGATTCGCTCGATCGTCTCGGCGTCCTTGATTTCCGAGCCGGTGAACTTGGCCGGGGCGGGTTTCCAAACGTACTCGGGCCGGGGAATCGACGTCGGAACGGGCCGGACTGGACTGACGGTTCCCTGGACAAGGGTGCCCAGGGGTGCTGTTGCTACGTTGTGGGGCATACCATCGATCTTATAACCCGGTCCGCTATCGGGCGCTAATCCGAACGGGCCGAGCAACCGCAACGTAAGGGAGTAGCCAAATGCCGGAGTTCTGGTACAACGTCGTCACCCATGAAGTCGAAGTGGGGGCACAGTCCGACTGGACGCAGCTCATCGGCCCCTATGAAACCCGCGAGGAAGCGGAAAAGGCGCTCGAAAAAGTGCAGCGGCGCAACGAGGCCTGGGACGCGGACGACGACGAATAGCGCCTGCCAGCGCGTGGAACCGCTGGTGTGCGTCTAGAAGGAGTGCTCCGGGCCGGGAAAGGAACCGCTGCGGACGTCGTCCGCGTAGGCCTTGGCGGCATCCGAAAGCGTTGCCCGTATGTCGGCGTACTGCTTGACGAACTTCGCGAGTTTGCCGCCCCGCAGCCCGGCCATGTCCTGCCACACCAGCACCTGGCCCGTCGTGGAAGCGCCGGCGCCGATGCCGATGGTGGGAACGCGTAGCGCCTTGTCCACCTCCGCGGCCGCCGGGGCCGGGACCATTTCCATCAGTACCGCAAACGCGCCGGCGGCTTCGAGTGCCAACGCGTCGTCAACGACCCGCTGCGCGTCCTCGCCCCGGCCCTGAACCCGGTAGCCGCCCAGCGAATGTTCGCTTTGCGGGGTGAAGCCGACGTGAGCCATGACGGGGATGCCGGCCTGGACCATGGCGCGGACGTAGTCCGCGTAGAAGGCGCCGCCTTCCATCTTGACGGCGTGGGCGCCGGCTTCCTTCATGAACCGTACGGAAGTCTCGATCGCCTGGGCAGGGGAGACTTCGTAGCTGCCGAACGGCAGGTCCACCACAACGAGGGCACGTTTGGCAGAACGGCTGACTGCGCGGCAGAGCGGAATCAGCTCATCGACGGTCACCGGCAAGGACGTCTCGTTGCCGTACACGTTATTTGAGGCGGAGTCGCCGACAAGCAGGACTTCGATACCTGCTTCATCGAAGATTTCGGCGGTGTACTGTTCGTACGCGGTGAGCATGGCAAAGCGCTGGCCGTTGTCCTTGGCCTGCTGCAGGTGATGGGTGCGGACACGGGACACCGGTTTGGAGCCGGACTGCCGATTAGCGCCGGCACCAGCTCCGTACGGGGCAGGCTGTTCGGCACCAGAAGTCTGTGAGGTCATGGGTAGAGCCTAATGCCGTAGCCTTTGTTCACTCCAGCCGCACCCGTCACTGTTGCACTTCACAAGAGCCCGGGCGCATTAGGCTAAGTACAGTAGTAAGCAGGCAGGCCGGAGGCTTTGCCGTGGCCAGGGCGCGGAAGGATATCCATGGACCGTCAGCAGGAATTTGTCCTGAGAACCATCGAAGAGCGGGACGTGCGCTTCGTCCGTCTCTGGTTCACCGACGTCGTCGGTTCGCTCAAATCCGTGGCGCTGGCTCCCGCGGAAGTCGAGGGCGCCTTCGAGGAGGGACTTGGCTTCGACGGCTCGTCCATCGAGGGGCTGGCCCGGGTCTTCGAGTCCGACATGCTGGTCCAGCCGGACCCTTCGACTTTCCAGATCCTGCCCTGGCGCGGGGAGGAGGAACAGACATCGCGAATGTTCTGCGACGTTCTCACGCCCGACGGCGAACCGTCCGTCGCGGATCCTCGTAACGTGCTCAAGCGGGCCCTGCGCAAGGCCGGCGACATGGGCTTCACCTGCTACACCCATCCGGAAATCGAGTTTTATCTGCTCAAGTCGCAGGAACTCGGGCCTGACGGTGTGCCGGTTCCGGTAGACCGCGCAGGATATTTCGACCATGTGCCCGGCGGCGTGGCGCAGGATTTCCGCCGCACCGCGGTGACCATGCTGGAGAACGTCGGCATCTCTGTGGAGTTCAGCCATCATGAAGACGGTCCCGGGCAGAATGAGATCGATCTTAGGTACGCGGATGCCCTGCAGACCGCCGACAACATCATGACGTTCCGAACCGTGGTCAAAGAAGTAGCGCTGATGGAGGGCATCTACGCAACATTCATGCCCAAGCCCTTCTCCGACCACCCCGGTTCGGGGATGCATACGCACTTTTCCCTCTTCGAAGGTGATTCCAACGCCTTCTTTGAGGCCGGCGCCGAATACCAGCTCTCCAAGACCGGACGCCAGTTCATGGCGGGCATCCTGAAGCATGCACCCGAATTCACCGCGGTGACGAACCAGTTCGTGAATTCCTACAAGCGCCTCTGGGGCGGCGGCGAAGCTCCCAGTTACATCTCCTGGGGGCACAACAACCGCTCCGCACTGGTCCGCATCCCGCTGTACAAGCCGAACAAGGGCCAGTCCGCCCGGATGGAATACCGCGGGATCGATTCGGCGGCGAACCCCTACCTGGCCTATGCGGTCTTGCTGGGCGCCGGCTTGAAGGGCATTGAGGAAGGCTACGAGCTGCCGCCTGCCGCGGAGGAAGACATCTGGAGCCTCAGCTCCGCCGAGCGCCGGGCGCTGGGCCACGACCCGCTTCCCTCGAGCCTGCACGACGCCATCCGCGCGATGGAAGAGTCGGAGCTGGTCGCCGAAATCCTCGGTGAGCAGGTCTATGAGATCTTCCTGCGCAACAAGCGTGCCGAATGGCACGACTACCGCATCCAGGTGACGCCGCACGAGCTCAAGCGGAACATCGACATCCTCTAAGGTGAGGCCATGAGTCTGAACCGGCGGCTGATCTCCAACGGCTTCAACGATTTGGAGAAGAGCACACGCTTTCTCGAATCGTCCGAACTCGATGGGGTGGACCAGCACCGGCTTTTTGCCGGGTTTGCTTACGCCGCCGATCCGGACCTGGCCCTCGTATCCTTGGTCCGGCTGCTGGAGCGACATCCTCAGCTGGCCGAACTGGTCAACGCCGGGGAGGACGAGAGCGAGGCGCTGTTCCGGCTGCTCGGTTCCTCGGAGGCATTGGCCGAATTTCTGCTGCGCCGGCCGGAGCATCTGGACGTTCTTTCGGCCAAGGTCAGCCCTGAACCGGGAGCGGTGCCGGCAGACAAGCTGCGCGCCTCACTGCTGAAGTCCGTCGGAGCCGATCCGTCCGCCGAACAGCCGCTGGCCGCCCTGAGCGGCAAGGAGGCCTACAGCCTGCTGCGGTCCACCTACCGGCGGCACTTGGCCGAACTGGCCATCCGGGATCTCGGCGCGGCCTCTCCGGTGGACTATATGCCCTCCGTGGGACGCGAACTGGCGGACCTGGCCGCTGCGGCGATTGAAGCCGGGTTGGCTGTCTCCCGCGCTGAACTGGCCGCGCGGTTCGACCCTGAGGAGATCGCGGCCGTGCGCCTGGCCGTGATCGGCATGGGCAAATGTGGCGCCCGCGAACTCAACTACATTTCCGACGTCGACGTGGTCTACGTGATCGAAGCCGACGGGATGGACGAGGCCCACGCCTCCACCATCGGCACGGCCTTGGCCGCCGGGATGAGCAGGGCCGTCTTTTCCGCCGGACCGGAGCCCGGCCTGTGGGAAGTGGACGCCAATCTCCGTCCTGAGGGCAAGGAAGGCCGGCTTGTCCGCACGCTCGAATCCCACCTGACTTACTACAAGCGGTGGGCCCAGAGCTGGGAGTTCCAGGCGCTGCTGAAGGCGCGCGCCATCGCCGGGGATTCAGACTTGGGCCGCCGGTACGAGGAGGCCGTAGCACCGTTGATCTGGAACTCATCGGAACGGGATGGCTTCGTCGAGTCCGTGCAGGCAATGCGCGGACGGGTGACGGAGAACATTCCGGTGCATGAGCGCGGCCGCCAGCTCAAACTCGGCCGCGGTGGGCTGCGTGACGTGGAATTTACCGTTCAGTTGCTCCAGCTCGTTCATGCCCGGGTGGACGAAACCCTCCGGGTCCGGGATACCACTACGGCCATCGCGGCCTTGAGCGCGGCTGGCTACATTGGCCGCTCCGATGCCCGGGAGTTCGACGAAGCGTACCGCTATTTGCGGGTGCTGGAACACCGCATCCAGCTGGTCCAGCTGCGCCGGACGCATTTGATGCCCCAGGCCGACAATGCCTTGCGTGCGCTGGCCAAATCCTCGCTCGGCTCGCTGGAAACGCAGCGGCCCGGCCCCGAAGCCCTGCTCCAGAGGTGGCAGCGGACCAAGCGCCGGGTACGCGAACTTCACGAACGGATTTTCTACCGTCCGCTGCTGGTCTCCGCCGCCAACCTGAGCGCGGACGAAGTCCGGCTGACGCCCGAAGCCGCCCAGGCCCGGCTCGCCGCATTGGGATACGTAGATCCCCGCGGAGCGATGCGCCATATCGAGGCATTGACCGGCGGAATCAGCCGGCGGTCCCAGCTGCAGCGCCAGTTGCTCCCCGTCCTGCTGGAATGGATCGCCGACGGTGTCGACCCGGACTCCGGCCTGCTCGGATTCCGGCGGCTGAGCGAGGCGCTGGGGGAGTCGCACTGGTATCTGGGCATGCTCCGTGACTCCAGTTCGGCAGCGGAACGGCTTTGCCACGTCCTTTCCAGCAGCCGCTTCATTACTGACCTGCTGGAAGTCTCGCCCGAGTCTGCGGCCTGGCTGGGCTCCGACAAGGACCTCGTTCCGTGGTCGTTCGACGCGCAGTGGTACGAGATCCGGCACAAACTGGCCCGCCATCAGGACCCCAAGGCGGCCATGCGCCTGATCCGGCTGATCCGCCGTCGCGAAACGCTGCGGATAGCCATCGCGGACAGCTCAGGCCTGCTGGATCAGCGGCAGGTCGGCATTGCGCTCTCCGACACGGACCGGGCGGCCGTTCTCGGTGCCCTGCACGTTGCCGAGGCAGCTGTCTTCGCCGAGGAGGACCAATTGACCAACCTCCTCGTCGTCGCCATGGGACGACAAGGCGGCAGGGAGATCGGTTACGGCTCGGACGCCGATGTCATGTACGTGCACAAGCCGCTGCCCGGCGGCGACAACGATGCGGCCCAGCAGCAAGCTATGAAGATTGTTTCGCAGATTTCGGCCCTGCTCCAGCAGCCGTGCAGTCCGCCCGTGCTCGCCGAGCGCACCCTCGAGCTTGATGTGTCGCTGCGTCCGGAGGGGAAGAACGGCCCGATCGTGCGTTCGCTGGACTCGTACCGGGAGTACTACCAGCGGTGGTCGCTGATCTGGGAGGCGCAGGCCCTGTTGCGTGCCCGGCCCATCGCCGGCGACGACGACCTCGCGGCCGAGTACATCGCACTGATCGATCCCATCCGTTACCCGGCAAACGCCGGCCCGGACGACGTCCGCGAGA
This sequence comes from Crystallibacter permensis, assembly GCF_025960875.1. GTDB lineage: Bacteria > Actinomycetota > Actinomycetes > Actinomycetales > Micrococcaceae > Crystallibacter > Crystallibacter permensis. Next base: position 86,828 of record NZ_JAODLR010000009.1, read on the forward strand.
TCCGCCGGATCAAAGCCAGAGTGGAATCGGAGCGCCTGCCCCGCGGCGCGGATCCATCCCGGCACCTCAAGCTGGGCCGCGGCGCGCTGAGCGATGTGGAGTGGCTGGTGCAACTGCTCCAGCTGGAACACGCGCACCGGATACCTGAGCTACGGACAACCGGCACCTTGGAGGCGCTGGAAGCGATCAGCGAGGCAGACCTGCTCCCGGATGCCGATGTGCTCACGCTGCGCCAGAGCTGGTCCCTGGCGAGCCGGATCCGTTCGGCAAACATGATCTGGAGTGGAAAGAACGCGGACCTGCTGCCATTTTCGCGGCGCGATCTGGAAGCCGTTGCCCGCTGGTGCGGCTACAGTCCGGGACACGCCGGTGCCATCGAGGAAGACTATCTGCGGATTACCCGGCGCACCCGCGGCATCTTCGAACGCTACTTCTACGGCTACGGGACCTAACTTGCAGAGTTTCCGGTTCGAGGGACTAGGCTGGTGCACAACTGCGACAACAGGAGTATTCGATGACCGAAATTGACGTCCTTGCCAAGGAACACCTTGCCGCAGCGATGGAAGCTACGCACGGCCGCAGCGCCGCGATGGTGGCCCAGGACGGTCCGCTGCGCCAAACGGTGCTGGCCCTGCGGGCGGGAGCGGCCCTGGGCGAGCACAATGCGCCGCTGGCCGCCAGCATCTATGTCCTGGAGGGCTCGGTCACCGTAGTCTCGGCCGGCGGGCGGCTCGTCGTTAATGAGAACCAGCTCGAAATCATCCCGCAGGAACGCCACTCGGTCGAAGCCAACGAGGACTCCGTTTTCCTGCTCACCGCTGTTACCGAAACCCACGTGGACTCCGGCGCCGGTAAAGGATAACTACTTCGCCTCAAGTAGGTGCCGTTCGTCTTGAACGCTGATGGCGTAGGCAAAGAGCGCTTCTTGGTGTTCGCGGTAGTGGTGGGCACACCAGGAGAGCATGCCGCCGGTGTCGAGCATGACCTGGACGTAGGCGGGGGCCCCGCATCGATCACACAACATTTCGCCCTCCTGGCAGTGATGCAACTGGCGTGTATCTCCAGTGTGCCCCTCTGTGCTTGGGGTGGGCTTGGGATGAATGTTCGGTGAACAAAGCAGAGTCCGCACGCGCTGCCGCCACCGAAGTGTTGGCCGCTCGTGCGGACTCTCTGCAGACTAACCGCAGTTCTGCCGCGGGATCTGGCTAGCAGCCGTAGTAGAGCTCGAACTCGTAGGGGTTCGGGCGCAAGGCCAGCGGCGCAATTTCGTATTCGCGCTTGTAAGCGATCCAGGTGTCGATCAGGTCCTGGGTGAACACACCGCCGGCCTGCAGGAACTCGTTGTCGGCCTCCAGTGCCTCCAGCGCTTCCTCCAGGGAACCCGGAGCCTTCTGGATGTCCTTGGCCTCTTCGGCAGGCAGCTCGTAGAGGTCCTTGTCGATCGGGTCGGCCGGCTCAATCCGGTTCCGGATGCCGTCAAGGCCTGCCATCAGCTGGGCGGCGAAGGCCAGGTAGGGGTTAGAGCTGGGGTCCGGGGCGCGGAATTCGAGGCGCTTGGCTTTCGGGTTGGAACCGGTGATCGGGATGCGGATTCCGGCGGAGCGGTTGCCCTGCGAGTAGACCATGTTTACCGGCGCTTCGAAGCCCTTGACCAGGCGGCGGTAGGAGTTCACCGTCGGGTTGGTGAAGGCCAGCACGGCCGAAGCGTGCTTGAGCAGGCCGCCGATGTACCAGCGGGCGGTGTCGGACAGTCCGGCGTAGCCCTTTTCGTCGTAGAAGAGCGGCTCGGAGCCGTTCCAGAGCGACTGGTGGCAGTGCATGCCCGAGCCGTTGTCGCCAAAGACGGGCTTGGGCATGAAGGTCGCGGACTTGCCCCAGGCATCCGCCACGTTCTTGACGATGTACTTGAACTTCAGCAGATCATCGGCGGCATGGGTCAGCGTGGTGAACTTGTAGTTGATTTCCGCCTGGCCGGCGGCGCCGACCTCGTGGTGGGAGCGCTCAACTTCGATGCCTACCTCGTCCAGCTCGACACAGATGGCGTCGCGCAGGTCGGCCTGCTTATCGGTCGGGGCAACGGGGAAGTAGCCGCCCTTGACGGGGGTCTTGTAGCCCTGGTTGCCGCCATCTTCCTTGCGGCCGCTGTTCCAGTAGGCCTCGACGGAGTCCACCTTGTAGAAGGAGTGCTCCGGGCTGGACTGGTAGCGTACGTCGTCGAAAATGAAGAATTCGGCTTCGGACGCAAAGTAAGCGGTGTCCGCGATACCGGTCGATGCCAGGTATGCTTCGGCGCGCTCGGCAACGCCGCGGGGGTCGCGGTGGTACGGATCCCCGGTACGCGGGTTCACGATCGAGAAGTTCAGCGCAAGGGTCTTCTCCACGCGGAAAGGATCGATGAACGCGGTGGTGACGTCGGGAATGAGCTGCATGTCGGACTCGGCGATGCCCTGGAACCCCCGGATGGAGGAACCGTCGAACAGCTGGCCGTTGACAAAGAATTCCGCGTCAACGGTCTTGGCCGGCACGTTGAAGTGCTGCTGGACGCCTGGCAGGTCTGTGAATCGGATGTCGACGAACTTTACTTCTTCGTCGGCGATGTACTTGAGGACCTCGTCCGCATTCTTGAACATCGGGTCATGCTCCTTACGCATTCATGGGGGTACCTGCCGGCCGCAACACAGGCGCCAGCAACAGTTACTAATGTAGAAGCAGGGAATTTCCCTTTGGTGTCGCGATTGTTTCCGGCAGGTTACTTAATCGATGTGCCCCTAAGCCTAGCGCGGTGATAGCGTGCGCACCCAGACGACGTTACACAGGTCACTTCCGGCGGCCGTCACGACCAGGTCCCGCGCGGAGGTCGGTAGGCTAGAGGAGTGGTAAGCAGAAAAGACCTTGGTTCCTGGCTCGAGGGGCCGCCTCCCTCCAAAGAGCAGCAGTGGCCCGGCCAGCGGTTGGGGCTGCCCCAGCGCGGCCCTGGCTCGATCGCCCGCCTCGGCCGGCGTGTCATTGCCCTGATGATCGACTGGATCCTGTGCTATCTCATCGCCGCCTGGCTGTTCGACGGCAACGAGCTGAGCATTCTGCTGATCTTCGCCATTGAACAACTGCTGCTGGTCAGTACGCTCGGCTACAGCATTGGCCACCGCGCAGTTGGCATCCAGGTGCGCAAGCTGGACGGGTCTGCCGCCGGACCGCTCGTGGCCGTTGTCCGTACCGTGCTGCTCTGTCTGGTTGTTCCCGCCGTAGTCTTCGACGCCGATCAGCGCGGCCTGCACGACCGCGCGATGGGCACCGTCCTGATCCGCATGTAGTCCGAAAACCTTGACAAACGACGCCGGCGCCCCACCTTGGAAAGGTGAGGCGCCGGCGTCGTTATTGGCTTGAAAGGGTCAGCGGCCGCGCATTGCCTTGCGGTCCGGGCGGGCCTTGAACGGGTCGACGCCCTTCGGGATGGGAAGTTTGTTACTGCCGAGGGCCTGCAGTCGCTTGTCCACCGCATGCACTTCCTGCTTGGTCAGTTCCTTCTTGAGCTTCTGGACCTTCTTGGCTACCTTGCTCAGTTCAACCTGGCCCTCGCCGCGGCCGGTTTCGATGACGTGGACCTTCACGTTGGGCAGGATGCGGTTCAGCTTCCGGCGCTCGGAGTCCACCAGGGTCTTGACCCGGTTTGAAGGGCCTTCGGTCACGAGGATGACGCCGGGGCGGCCGATCGCACGGAAGACGGCATCCTGGGTCCGCGGGTTGACTGCTACAGGCTGTTCCTGCAGGATCCAGCCGCGGCGAAGCACGCTCAGGGCCGCTCCGGAAGCACCCGGCTGGCCCTCGATCTGGGCAAAGGCGGCGCGTTCGGCACGGCGGGAGAGGATGAAGGTCGCCGCCAGCAGGCCCAGCGGGACGGAGATGATCAACAGGGTGACCCAGTTGTTGATCAGGAACCCGATGAGCAGGCCAATGGCTACGATGCCCAGGAAGGCCAGCAGCATGAGCCAGACTACGTTGGGATCGTTGCGCCGGGTCATCTGGAAGACCTGGCCGATCTGCTTCAGGCGCCCGGGGCCTTTTTTCGCCTTGGCAGGCTTCTCGGCTTTGGGCTTGCGTGAGAAGAGACCACGCTTGGTATTTGCGTCGGAATCGGTGCTATTGGCCATAATGACTCAATTCTATCGTGAAGCCGGCCGGAATTTTGGCCGTGGCGCGGGCACAGCGAGAGGGCCCGGCGCTGCGGCGTCCGGACCCCCTCGGGTGAAAAGTTGCAGCCGGGCGGCGCTACCGGGAAATAAGGCTGGCGGCTTCCTGCCGGGTGGCGCCGGAATCTTCGATGCCTTCGGCGATGTGGGCGAGTTCCGGGGGCAGCTCCCGTCCCTTCTTGCGCATCGCGGTGGCCCAGAGCCGGCCGGCCCGGTAGGACGAACGCACAAGCGGGCCGCTCATGACACCGAGGAAGCCGAGTTCGAGGGCTTCTTCCTGCAGTTCCACGAACTCCTGGGGCTTGACCCAGCGTTCCACCGGGTGGTGGCGTTCGGTGGGCCGCAGGTACTGGGTGATGGTGATCAGGTCGCAGCCGGCCTGGTGCAGGTCGCGCAGCGCTTCGGAGATTTCTTCGCGGGTTTCGCCCATGCCCAGGATCAGGTTGGACTTGGTGACCATGCCGTGCTGCTGGCCCTGCGTGATGACGTCCAGGGAGCGTTCGTAGCGGAAGGCTGGGCGGATGCGCTTGAAGATGCGCGGCACCGTCTCCACGTTGTGGGCGAACACCTCGGGTTTGGTCTCGCAGATGGCGCTGATGTGCTCGGGCTTGCCGGAGAAGTCCGGGATCAGGATTTCGACGCCGGTGCCTGGGTTCAGCTCGTGGATCTTGCGGATGGTTTCCGCGTAGAGCCAGACGCCTTCGTCGGCCAGGTCGTCGCGGGCCACGCCGGTGACGGTGGCGTAGCGCAGGTTCATCTGCTGGACCGACTGGGCCACCTTGGTGGGCTCCAGGATGTCGATGGGGGAGGGTTTGCCGGTGTCGATCTGGCAGAAGTCGCAGCGGCGGGTGCATTCGGAGCCGCCGATGAGGAAGGTGGCTTCGCGGTCTTCCCAGCACTCGAAGATGTTGGGGCAGCCGGCTTCCTCGCAGACCGTGTGCAGCCCTTCCTTCTTGACCAGGTTCTTCATGCTCACGTATTCGGGGCCGATGTTGACCTTGGCCTTGATCCAGTCCGGCTTGCGCTCGACCGGGGTAGCCGCGTTCCGGGCTTCGACGCGCAGCAGACGCCGTCCTTCGGGGGCGAGAGTCACTTCAGGGCTCCTTCGGGCTGGCTGATGCCAGCTGTGTTGGCGGTGTTCTCGGGCAGCCCGGCCGGTTTGACCAGCGATGCCTCGTACTTGTTCAGTTCCTCTTCGACCCGGCCGGCAACATCGGCGGGGGAGATGTTGCGTCCCGCTTCCACACTCATGCTGGTGGTTCCGGCGTCGGTGATGCCGCAGGCGATGATCTGCGCATAGGGGGCCAAGTCATTATTGCAGTTCAAGGCGAAGCCGTGCATGGTCACGCGGTGGTTGACCCGGATGCCGATGGCGGCAATCTTGCGGTCCTGCCGGTCGCCGTCGCCCTTGATCCAGACACCGGAACGGCCTTCGATCCGGGACCCGTCGATGCCGAAACCGGCGAGCACGTTGATCAGGACCTGCTCCAGAATATCCACGTAGTCGGCAACCTTGGTGGGGTCCGGCAGGGCGAGGATCGGATAACCGACCAGCTGCCCGGGGCCGTGCCAGGTCAGCTTGCCGCCGCGGTCCACATTGATGATGGGCGTGCCATCGAACGGCTTCTCATGTTCTTCGGTCCGCTTGCCAGCCGTGTAAACAGGGCTGTGTTCCAGCAGGAGGACTTTGCCCTCAGCGGTGCCGGCAACCACATCACTGTGGATTCGACGCTGCAGGTCCCACCCTTCCTGGTAGTCGACGAAGTCGGGGGCAAACCCTATTCGGGAAAACTCAAGGCTCATGGCGACAGCCTACGCCTTGTGCCCGTGGTGGCTCCATTTGTGTGAAGGGCCCCTGGCTGTGGATAACTTCTGCAGCGGAACGGCGGCTGTAGTAAATCTGGACCATGATGCTTCAGCACCCGTCACATGTCGGCGACAGCAGCCCTGCAGATGAGCCGGCCCGGCCGCAGGTACCCGGATTCCGGGTGCAACGCTGGCTCGGCAGGGGTTCTTCGGCCGCCGTGTGGTTGGTGGCGGAAGAATCCGGCGGCCACGAATACGCGCTGAAGGTCTTTAATCCCGACGCCGATGCCCGTCCGGAAGCGGATCGGGAGCGCCTGCTGACCGACGGACTGCGGCATGACCATCTGCTGCAGGTCTTCCGAAACGTGGAGACGGACGCCGGACCGGGATTGCTGCTCGAATACGCCGCGGGTGGATCGGTGTCGTCGGTCATTGCCGCCCGGGGCCCCTTGTCCGTGGCCGAAACAGTTACGGTGCTGACGCCGATCGCGCAGGCCCTGGCGTTTCTACATGCGGGCGGCCGGACCCATGGCGATGTTTCGCCCGGCAATGTCCTCTTCACCTCCATGGGCAAACCGCTGCTGGCGGACTTCGGCATTGGCCGTGCCCTGGGCAGCCATCGGGCCGACGACGGCGGGACGCCGGGATTCCGTCCATCGTCGCCGAGGCGGGGCGATGCCGGGCAACGGCTGGAGCCGGAAGCGGACATCTACGCCCTGGCCGCGTTGGGCTGGTTTATGCTCACCGGACGGGTTCCGGCCGCCACTGCCCAGCGCCCGCCGCTGAATGTCATGGTGCCGGAAGTGCCGCTGCCGTTGGTGGAGTTGCTCGAAGCGGCACTGGCGGATGCTGCCGCACAGCGGCCGGAGGCGGAAGAGTTTGCCCGCCGGGTTTACCGGACCGCGGACCCGGCACCGGTGGACCTGTCTGCCGCGGTACACCCGTCGGTGGCCCCGCAGTTGCTGACCCGGCGGATTGCCCGGGACAGCAAGAAACGGAAGGCTTTCGGAGCCAAGCTGCGCAAGCCGCTGGCGGTAATAAAGCCGGGCAGCCTCCGGAAGCCGCAGGTAGTCGGTGCCGCTGCCGTGTCGGCCCGCGGGGGCAAAGCTCCCCTTGGCCGCGTCCTTGTAGCTGTTGCTTCCTTGGCGATCGCCCTGGCGCTGGCCGTTTTTGCGGGAAACCTGCTCGTCGGGCCCGGGGCAACTGACATTCCCGGAGATCCGGCTGCGCAGGCCGCAGCAGCGGCGGCCCCGGGCGGGGCCACAGCCAACGCAACGGAGCCGCCGGCCGCTCGGCCGCTGCCCGAAGAGCTGGTGCAGGCAGCTACAGCGGAAGATCCAGCCGTTGCCGTTGCTGCCTTGGCCTGGTTGCGGACGGAAGCACTGCGGAGCAGGGATGTGTCCCTGCTGGACGACGTCAACGTCGCCGGGTCCGCTCCTATGGCGGCGGACACGGAGATCATTTCCACGCTGGCCTCGCTGGAGCATTGGTTCAGCGGGCTCGCAACCAAAGCGGAGGACGTCCGGACGGTGTCCCATACGGGAACTTCAGCGATGGTCGAAGCCACGATCAGCACCTCTCCCTTTGAGCAGCGCGATGCCGGCGGTGGTCACGTCCGGTCCGTGACGGAGGCGAAGAGGCAGCCGCTGGTGCTGGTGCTGGAACGCCAGGACGGCAGGTGGCTGATTAATGAAGTCCGCGACGGCGACTGACACGGCGGGGTCCAGCCGACTCAGCCGCGGCGGCCCAACTCGTCGTGGATCCAGCGGACGGCGTCCTGCAGGTTTGCCTGGCCGAACTCGAACCCTGCTGCATCAAGACGTTCCGGGAGCATGCGTTGGCTCGCCAGGATAATGTTCTCAGCCAGGCCGGGCAGAACCGTGGTCAACACCTGCTGCGGGACGCGGATCATCGAGGGACGGTGCAGTTCGGCCGCCAGGACGGACACCAGCTGGTCCACCTGGGCCGGAGCCGGCGCGCACACATTGACGGGGCCGGTCAGCCCCGATTCGAGCAGGAAAGCCAAGGCGCGTACTTCATCGGCAAGCGTGATCCACGGCCACCATTGCCGTCCGGAACCGAGCGGGCCGCCCAGGCCCAATCTGAGCGGCAGCAGCAACCGCGGGAGGGCTCCACCGTGGGGTGTCAGCACCACGCCGGTACGGGTCACGATGGTGCGACACGAGGCCTGCAGTGCGGCCTCTTCCCAGCGCCGGCAAACATCCGCCATCACGGGCGAACTGCCGGCAGCGGATTCTTCCGTGAGGACCTCATCGCCGCGTTCCCCATAGATTCCGGAACCGGATTGGCTGATAAAGACCTTTGGTGGGTTCTCCAGTTGGTTAATGGCTCCGGCGAGGGTGCGAGTGCTGGCAATACGGGAGGAATACAGCTGCTCTCGCGATGACCTGGTCCAGGGTCGTGCCCGCAACGGTGAACCGGACAAGTTGACCACGGCGTCGTGGCCGGCGACGACCCTCGGATCAAGACGGCCGCCCGCCGGATTCCATTCGAACTCGCCCTCACCGCGCGGCGGGCGACGGACCAGCCGGCCAACTCGGTGTCCGGAGGAAACCAGGTGCCTGGCAAGCGCCTTGCCGATCAGTCCGGACGCGCCGGAAATGAGGATCTTCATCTGCCCATCACATCATCGAATAACCAGTTGGGGAACGGCCTGCGGCAAGTCACCGACCGGACTGCCGCAGCGGGATGGTTAAGATCGAAGCATGACTTCATCGAGTTACTTCCGCTATCCGCACGTCCACGCCGAGCTGGTCACCTTCGTGGCCGAGGACGATGTGTGGGTGGCACCGCTTCAGGGCGGCCGGGCCTGGCGGATCTCGTCGCTGGGGCTTCCTGCCCGGAACCCGCGTTTCTCACCCAATGGCGGGCATATTGCGTGGAGCGTGGTGCAGGGCAGCGCGCCCGAGGCTGTCGTAGCGGCCGTGGACGGCGGCGGCTTCCAGCAGTTGACGTACTGGGGCCACGCCTCCACCCGGGTCAAGGGCTTTACCGCAACCGGCGACGTCATTGTCACCAGTGCCCACCAGCGTGAAGAATCCCGCCATACCTGGGCGCACGCGGTGCCGTTGGACGGCTCCGTCGCCGAGGTGCTGAAGTTTGGTCCGGTCGATTCGATTGCCTTTGGGCCCGTCGTCGGTGACGAGCGTCCCGTGGTGATCGGCAGCGTGCTCTCCCGCGAGCCTGCGTGGTGGAAGCGCTACCGCGGCGGCACCGCCGGCAAACTCTGGATCGACCGGGACGGATCGGACGAATTCCAGCGTCTGGCGGCGGAATTGGACGGCAGCCTGACGGACCCCCTGTGGATCGGCGGCCGCATTGCTTTCCTCAGCGACCATGAAGGCTACGGCAACCTCTACTCCGTCGCGCCGGATGGTTCCGGTCTGCGCCGGCATACCGATCACGAGGAGTTCTACGTCCGGCACGCTTCCACCGACGGACAACGGATTGTGTATGAATCCGCCGGCGAACTCTGGCTGGTGGAGTCGCTCGGTGATGAACCCAAGAAGCTGGACATCAGCCTCGGTTCGGCATCGACCTCGCGCCGTCCGCGGCCGCTGGACGTTGCTCGGCACCTTGCCGCCGCCGTTCCCAACCAGGACGGTACGGCCTCGGTTGTGGAAAGCCATGGAACCATCCACTGGCTCACCCACCGCGACGGACCCTCGCGCGTAGTCGAAGCTACCCCCGGCGTCCGCGCCAGGCTGGCTCGCCCGCTCGGTGCGGACACGGTGATTTACGCCGCAGACCACGACGGCGTCGAGGCGCTCTACCTCCGCCGCGTATTCGAGGATCTCCCTGTCGCCACTCCGGGGGAGTCCGCGAAGCCCAAAGCGCCCGAACCGGAAGCGGACGCAGCCCTGCCCCGGCCGGTCTCCGCCTCAGCCGTGGTGGCGGACCCCCAGACGGCATCGCCGTCGTCGTCCATTTCTACGGATGAAACAGCGAACGACGGCGGAACGCCGGCTAAGCAGGCAGCCAGCCGCCTCAGCGGAACTCGGCGCATCGACTTTGCCGCCCCCACACGCGTGAGCACCATTTCCGCCAGCCCCGATGGCAAGCTGGCGGCCGTGGCGACCGAATTCGGCCAGCTCCTGGTGCTTGAGGCAGAATCCGGCGAGCTGCGCGAAGTAGCTTCGACGGGCCATGGCGCGATCAACGAGGTGGTTTTTTCACCCGATTCGCGGTGGCTCATGTGGACCGAACCGGTGTCGTCCGAGGGCAGCCGGACCAAACTCAGGCTGGCGGAGGTCACCACGTCCGGTGGCGACGGCGTCCTGGACATCACCGACGGCCGCTTCCGGGACCACGGACCGGCCTTCAGCCCGGACGGCAAGTTTGCGGCGTTCCTCTCGGAGCGCAGCTTCGACCCGGTTTACGACACGCACAGCTTCGACTTGAGCTTTCCGCAGTCCACCAAACCTTTCCTGGTGGCGCTGGACTCCGCGACCCCGTCGCCGTTCGGCCCGGCGGTCCACGGCACCGTACCCGAGCCGGCGCCGGAGGTCGGCGCAGAGCCTGACGGGCCGGCCGGCATTCCGCCGGTTGTTGTCGACCCGCTGCAGCTGCCGGCGAGGATCGTTCCCATCCCGGTGCCGCAAGGCCGCTACAGCAGCCTGAGCGCGGTTGACGGTGCACTGCTCTGGCTGGCCACGGACGCGGCGGGGGTCACCGGTGAAGGCCGGGCATCCGCGGAAGATCCCGACCAGCCGAACAGGCTGGAGCGGTTCGACATCTCACGCCGGGAGGTAAGCGTTTTAGTACCGGCGCTGGAATCCTACGCCGTGTCCGGGGACCGCAAGCACCTGGTGTATCTGAACAAACAGCAGGTCCGGGCCGTGCCGGTAGCCGCCAAGGTCGAGGACGACGCGCCGGACAGCGTCCAGGTGGACCTGAGCCGCATCCGACTGCTGCTGGATCCGCTGAAGGTGTGGGGCCAGGCCTTCGACGAGGCCTGGCGGCTGCAGCGGGACTTTTTCTGGGCCGAGGACATGGCGGGCCTCGACTGGGACGGGATCCACCAGCAGTACCGTCCGCTGGTGGAACGCCTCGGCTCGCACGATGACCTGGTGGACCTGCTGTGGGAGCTCCACGGCGAGCTGGGTACGTCGCACGCCTACGTCACTCCCGCACCCGTGACCGAGCCCGGGGCCGGCAAGCAGGGGCTCCTCGGCGCAGATATCGTCAGCACGGACGCCGGGTGGAGCGTGCAGAACATCCTGGCAGGTGAGTCATCGGACCCGCTGGCACGTTCCCCGCTGAATGCACCCGGTGCCGGGGTCAGGAACGGCGACATTATCGCCGCCGTGGACGGCATTGCGGTGGACCGGCGCAGCGGTCCGGGGCCGCTGCTGGTGGGAGCCGCGGGCAAGACGGTGGAGCTGACCATCATCAACGGACCCGAGACGCAGGAACGTGGCAAACAACGCCGGATCGCCGTGGTGCCCGTAGCGGATGAAGAACGGTTGCGGTACCAGAACTGGGTGGCCGGAAACCGGCGGACCGTGCGTGAGGCTTCCAGCGGGGGCTTCGGCTACCTGCACATCCCCGACATGGTGGCCCGCGGCTGGTCGCAGCTGCACCGGGACCTGGATGTGGAGACCACCAGGGACGCGCTGATCATCGATGTACGCAGCAACCGGGGCGGACATACTTCCCAGCTCGTGGCGGAGCTGATCGGACGCAAGGTCACCGCCTGGAACCTTGCCCGGGGTGAGCAGCCGGGAACGTATCCGGCCCACGCCCCGCGAGGCCCCGTCGTCGTACTTACGGATGAATATGCCGGTTCGGACGGGGACATCATTACGCAGGTCGCCAAGCTGCGTGGCATCGGCCCGGTGGTCGGCACACGGACGTGGGGCGGCGTAGTGGGAATCGACGGCCGGTTCTCGCTAGCCGACGGCACCGGCGTCACCCAGCCGCGGTATGCCTTCTGGTTCACGCAGGATGTGGGCTGGAGCGTGGAGAATTACGGAGTGGAACCGGACATCGAGGTGCCGTATCCGCCGCACGCCTACGCCGCGGGGGAGGACCCGCAGCTGGAGCACGGCGTGGGTATCCTCAAGGAGATGCTGAAAGAACTGCCGACCGACCGGCCGCCGGCGCTGTCCGGGTACCGTTCGCTCCGGCCCGGCAAGCTGCCGCGGCGCCCGCAGGACGTCGGCTGAAAGCCGCTCTGAACAGTGAAGGACCCCGGTGCAGATTGCGCACCGGGGTCCTTCAGTTAATGCGCTAAAGCAGCAAGCTAGCTGGCCAGCGTTGCTTCGACGGTGATGCTCGGAACCGAAGCCAGCGCACCCGATACCGGGCAGGTGTCCTTGGCGCCGGTGGCCAGGCGCTGGAAATCGTCGTTGCTGATGCCCGGGACGGTTGCGTCCACGGTCAGGCGGATTTCGGTAATCCCGGTGCCCGGCAGGAAATCCACGGCAGCCGAGGTCTTGATGCTCTCGGCGGTGGTGCCGTTTTCCTTGAGCATGTTGCTGAACTGCATCGAGTAGCAGGTGGCGTGGGCAGCGGCCAGGAGTTCCTCAGGGCTGGTCTTGCCTTCCGCCTTTTCCGCGCGGGCGTCCCAGGTCACGTCGTAAGTGCCGAGGCCGGAGGTGTCCAGGGACGTCTGGCCGGATCCGGTGAAAAGGTCGCCCTTCCATACGGTGTGGGCCGAGCGGGTTGTAGCCATGTGCACTCCTTGGGTCGGAACTGATTCGGATGATCCTACTGTGCGGGCAGCGGCCACTGGCCGGTGCCTTCGTCTTCATCCTAGGGTGCGGCAGAATCGTTTGCCACCACGTTGCGTCCCGGCGTGGAACGCAGCGACGGACAACGGAAAAGTTACGGCCGGCATGCCAACGGCCGGCATCCCCAGAGGGAGGCCGGCCGTTGGATAAAGCCCTTGGATCAGTTCCAGAGGGTGGCGAGGGCTATGTTGAGCAGGGCCAGACCGCCTACTGCATGTGCCAGGCCGGTTGAGATGGGTTCATTGGCCTTGTACTTGCGGCGGCCAATGAAGGCCAGCACACCGACAACGAGGGCGATGACGAGCTTGATGCCGAGCTTGACGTAGTTGGCATCCATGTCCAGAGCCGGGATAAGTCCCATCATGATGACGCCGGTGATCAGTTGGAGCATGGCGCCGTCGAACTGGCGCGGGTGGACGGTCGGCTTCTTCATGTTGCCGATCCAAATGCCCACGATCATGGCCGCACCTACGATGTGCAGAAAGACAAAAATGCTGTAAAGGATCTCCATGGCATTTAGCCTATCGGCTCTGAGCAGGGATTACGTCGCGCCACGGAGCAGCAGCAGTCAAATTTTCTACGAACTGTAGTAAGAACCCATCAGAACCACGGCCGTTAAGCCGACTACGGCGGCGGGTGACGTTCGTTGGAACGCCACCCGCCGCCGTCGTTGTCCGGACCTTGCTAGAGACCCAGGTCAGCCTCGAAGGCTCCCTCTTCCAGACGGGTGCGCAGCGTCTGCAGGAAGCGTCCTGCGTCGGCGCCGTCGACCAGGCGGTGATCGTAGGTCAGCGACAGGTACATCATGGAGCGGATGGCGATCGAGTCGTCGCCGTTCGCGTCGGAGACCACCACCGGGCGCTTGACGATCGCACCGGTGCCGAGGATACCTACCTGCGGCTGGTTGATGATCGGGGTGTCGAACAGGGCACCCACGCTACCGATGTTGGTGATGCTGAACGTACCGCCGGACAGCTCGTCCGGGCCGATCTTGTTGGTCCGCGTGCGGTCCGCAACATCGGCGATCTTGCCGGCAAGACCTGCCAGGTTCAGGTTTCCGGCGTCGCTGATGACCGGCACGAGCAGGCCCTTGTCCGTGTCCACTGCAATCGCCAGATGCTCGGCGTTGTGGTAGGTGATTTCCTGCTTCTCTTCGTCGTACGAAGCGTTCAGCTTGGGGTGCTGCTTGAGCGCTTCCGCGACTGCCTTGGCGATGAACGGCAGGAAGGTCAGCTTGGCGCCGTTCTGCTCCTGGAAGGAGTTCTTGGCCTTGGCACGAAGCTTGGCAACCTTGGTCATGTCCACTTCGTGGACCTGCGTGAGCTGCGTGGAAACGTCCAGCGACTCGCGCATGCGGCGGGCAATGACCTGGCGGATGCGCGGGGCCTTCTCCACCGTGCCGCGCTTGCCGGCACCGGCAGCAGCCGGAGCGGACGCCGCGGCCTTGCCTGCCGACGGGGCGGCCTGGGCTGCAGGTGCCTTGGACGACTCGGCAGCGGAGAGCACGTCCTGCTTGCGGATACGCCCGCCGACACCGGTGCCCTTCACGGAGGACAGGTCGATGCTGTGCTGGTTGGCCAGCTTGCGCACCAGCGGAGTCACATACCCGGCGTCGGATCCGCCGGCAGCTTCGGCAGGCTCGGCCTGGGCGGGGGCTGCCGGTGCCTTCTCAGGAGCGGGGGGCGCTGCCTGCTTGGCGGGAGCTTCTTCCTTGGCCGGAGCGGGCTGCTCGACCGGCTCTTCGCGCTGCTGCGCAGGTGCGGCGGCAACGGGCTCGGCCTCTGCCGGAGCGGCCTGGGCGGGGGCGCCTGCGCCGGAGCCGATGACGGCGAGGACGGAGCCGACCTCGGCGGTCTCGTCCTCGTTCACCCGGATCTCCTGCAGCGTACCGGCTACCGGGGAGGGAATTTCGGTATCAACCTTGTCCGTGGAGACCTCAAGCAGCGGCTCGTCGACGGCTACCTCATCGCCGACCTGCTTCAGCCAACGGGTGACGGTGCCTTCAGTGACGCTTTCCCCCAGCGCGGGGAGCGTGACCTCGGTGCCCTCGCCCGAACCGGACGTGCCCTTGGCGCCGGACTCGGCGGCCGGAGCAGCCTCCTGCTTCGGAGCCTCTTCGGCGGGAGCTTCCTGGGCCGGTGCCTCCTGAGCCGGAGCTTCCTGAGCCGGAGCGGACTCGGCCGGGGCAGCGCCGGAACCTGAACCGTCGCCGATGCGGACCAGTGCGGCGCCGACGTCGGCAGTTTCGTCTTCGGCGACGAGGATTTCCTCGATGACACCCGCAACCGGGGACGGGATCTCGGTATCGACCTTGTCGGTGGAAACTTCGAGCAGGGGCTCGTCTACTTCTACCCGGTCACCGACCTGCTTCAGCCAGCGGGTAACGGTACCTTCGGTGACACTTTCACCGAGGGCGGGCAAGTTCACGGTTTCAGACATTTCGTCCCCGTTCTCCTTAAATCTGTTTTCTCCGGTCCAGCTCTGGTCGGGCTGGGGAATCTTGTTTTGAGCTTAGTGCACCCCGCCTCAGGACGGAGCGCACTAAGCAGGGGACTGGCTAACCGTGAAGCGGCCGGCCGGCGAGGGCCATGGCGGCCTCGCCGAGGGCCTCGTTCTGGGTCGGGTGTGCGTGGATCAGGGCCGCGACGTCCTCGGGGTAGGCTTCCCAGCTCACGATCAGCTGCGCTTCACCGATCTGCTCGCCGATGCGGCCGCCGATCATGTGCATGCCGACGATGGGGCCATCCTTCTGGCGGACCATCTTGATGATGCCGCTGGTGCCGAGGATGGAACTCTTGCCGTTGCCGGCCAGGTTGTACTCGGCAGTTTCGACGTTCTCCTTGCCGAACTTCTCTTCAGCCTGCGGCTGGTTGAGCCCAACGGAGGCGATCTCGGGTTCGCAGAAAGTGACCTTCGGGATATTGATGTCTTCAACGATGGCCGGGTTGTTGCCGGCGATTTCCTCGGCCACGAAGATGCCCTGCTGGAACCCGCGGTGGGCCAGCTGGACACCGGGAACGATGTCGCCGACGGCGTAGATATTGCCGACGCCGGTGTGGCAGCGCTCATCGGTGATGACGAATCCGCGGTCCACGGTCAGACCGGCTTCCTCGAAGCCCAGGCCGGACGTGCTCGCCCCGCGGCCAACGGCCACGAGCAGCAGGTCGCCGTCGAAAGTCTTGCCGTCGGCGAGGGTGACGACAACGCCGTCGTCGTTCTGCTCTACCTTTTCGAAGAAGACGCCGGTGTTGGACTTGATGCCGCGCTTCTTGAAGGAACGCTCCAGGACCTTGATGATCGACGGGTCCTCGTTCGGAACGAGGGAAGGCAGGCCTTCGACGATGGTGACATCCACACCGAACGACTTCCAGACCGATGCGAACTCGACGCCGATGACGCCGCCGCCGAGGATGACTGCCTTCTTCGGCAGTTCCGTCATGTCCAGGGCCTGCTCCGAGGTGATGACCTTGCCACCAATTTCCAGGCCGGGCAGGGTCTTCGAGTAGGAGCCGGTGGCGAGGATGATGTTCTTGCCGGTGTAGGTGGTGCCGTTGACCTCAACGGTGTCCTTGCCGGTGAGCTTTCCCTCACCCTCGATGACGGTGATGCCCTTCATCTTGATGAGTCCGCTCAGGCCCTTGTATTTGCCGGCAACGACGCCGTCCTTGTAGGCCTTAACCGCACCCAAATCAATCGAATCCAAGGTCACGTTCACGCCGTACTTGGCGGAATCGCGGGCATGGTCGGCCAGTTCAGCCGCGTGCAGCATCGCCTTCGTCGGGATGCAACCCCAGTGCAGACAGGTACCACCCAGCTTGCCCTTTTCAACCAGGCCTACCGTGAAACCCAGTTGTACGGCACGCAAAGCGGCGGCATATCCACCGCTGCCGCCGCCGAGTACCAGGATGTCGAATTCTTGCGCAGTTGCCGAATCGGCCACGTGAACGCTCCCTCGGGGTGTCAGGACGTGCGTCCGCACGTCGACTTTGATTGGGTGAAGTGAATTTCTAGGTGTTTTCTGATCACCTTAGCGTCACTCAGCTACCATCATCTACTCGGTGAAGGTGAATCCGGACCGCAATGTGCGCGGATTCACTCCACTGTGTGATTGACGAATAGCGGCAGGGTGACGCCTGTCAAAAAGGTGACCCGTTTAGCGGGCTCTTGCCACCACGTCTTCCGCATAAGCTACCAGCGTCCGGACTGCGACGCCGGTACCTTCCTTCGGCGTGTAGCCGTACGCCGCGCCCTCGTTGAATGCGGGGCCGGCGATGTCCAGGTGCGCCCACGGAATCTTTTCCCCGTTGACTTCGCCGACGAATTCGCGCAGGAAGATGGCCGCCGTGAGCATGCCGCCGAATTTTTCGCCCATATTGGCCAGATCGGCCACCGGCGAATCCAGGCTGGAGCGCAATTCCTCGGGCAGGGGCATCGGCCAAAACAGCTCGCCCGCCCGGTCCGCCGCAGCCTTGACTGCGTCCCGCACACCGTCCTCGCCCATCACGGCGGAAACCCGGCTGCCGAGCGCAACCATCTGTGCACCGGTCAGCGTGGCAACGTCGATCAGCGCATCCGGCGCCTCCTCGCTCGCCGCAGCGAGTCCGTCGGCCATCACGAGCCGCCCTTCGGCGTCGGTATTGAGGATTTCGACCGTCTTGCCGCCGTACACAGTCATGACGTCCGAAGGCCGCTGGGCATGCCCGGACGGCATATTCTCGGCCAGGCACAGCCAGGCGGTAACCTTGACCGGCAGGCCCAGTTCGGCAATGGCCAGCAATGCGTTAAGTACGACGGCGGCACCCGCCATATCGCACTTCATCGTCACCATGCCGTTGGCTGGCTTGAGCGACAGACCGCCGGAGTCGAAGGTGATGCCTTTGCCGACAAAGGCGAGTTTGATCTTCGCCCGGGCAGGGGAGTACTCCACCTTGACCATGCGTGGCGGACGGGCAGAGCCCTTGCCGACGCCCACGAGTCCGCCGAAGCCCTCGCTTTCCAGCTTTTTCTCATCCATCACGGTCACCTTTACCGGCAGATCCTTCGCCAGCGCCGTGGCGGCATCGGCGAACGTTTCCGGGTAGAGGTGGCTCGGCGGCTGGTTGACCAGGGTGCGGGTGGCATTGACTGCACGGCCGATGATCTGCGCACGTTTGACGGCTGCAGTCACGCTCTTTTCGCCGGCCGCAGGGCTCAGCACGGTGACCGTTTCGACATGTTCGGGCCGTTTCCCGGACGCGGAGCCGCTGCGGTGTTCGTTGTATGAGTAGGCGCCCAGCGCCGCGCCTTCTGCCACGGCAGCCGCGGCGGCCGGTGTCTCGGCAGGCAGGGCCAGGGCCACACTGGAGATCCCGCCGAGCTGGCGCACCGCCGATCCGGCGGCCCGGCGAAGAGTCTCCTCGGACAGGGGGAGACCATCTTCCATCTTCCCCAGACCGGTCAAGACCAGGATTTCGGCATTGAGCTCCGGCAGGCCAGGCAGCCTGCGGACTTCATCGGTGGCGCCCGTGATGCCCAGTACCGCCAAGGAGTCGTTCAGTGCCTGGGCTGCTTTGCCATGGAGCGGACTGCCCACCAGGACCGGCCCGGATGAATCTTGGGCCACCCCCACCACCAGTGCATCGCACTGGATCTTTCGGACGTCCTTGGCCGTGGCATTGATCCTGGGCTCGGTGGTTCTGATCACGAAGTGCTGACCTCACTTGTCTTGAGTAGGAGTCCGGCGGGCCAACCCCGGCCGATGCGTCCATTCGTAGCGTTGTGTCTACAGTAGTCCGTAGAGGCTTTGATGCGCCGGAACTTGACGGAACGGCGCTGATTCCGATGCGGGCAGCTCCGGTTCCGGCCGCTTCGGCAGAGCCACGGAATTATTTCGCCAGCGGCTGCGCTGATACAAAAGATAGTTGCGCCACTGCGCGCCCAATCCGACCAATCAGAACGGAGGACAGGATGCTCGATGCTAATTCATTGTTCAGCACAAATGCCGAACTGATTGGTTCGCCGGAATTGCGTGGTCTCAACCTGGTCATGGGGTTTACCGGAATTGCCGAAGCCGGCCATGTCGTGTCCCAACTCGCGGAAGAACTGCTGGAGCAGTTGGATTCCGAACTCATCGCGTCCTTCGATGCGGACCAGCTCATCGACTACCGGAGCCAGCGGCCGCAGATTTCCTTTGTGGGCGACCATTTCACAGACTACGAGCGGCCGAAGATCGAGCTGTACCGGTTGCACGACGGGATGGGCCAGCCGTTTCTCCTCCTGACTGGTGCCGAGCCGGATTTGCAGTGGGAACGCTTCACGCGCGCCGTGATCGCCCTGGTCGAAAGGCTTGAAGTCCGGCTGGTGACATGGGTTCAGGCGCTCCCCATGCCCGTGCCCCACACCCGTCCGCTCGGTGTGACGGTCCACGGAAACCGGCCGGAGCTCATAGACGGTATTACGGCTTGGAAGCCAACCGCCCAGCTGCAGGCAGCCATCGGCCCCCTGCTGGAGGTGCGCTTGATTGAAGCCGGGCATGATGTCACGGGTTATTCCGTCCACGTCCCGCACTACCTGGCCGAGGCGGAGTATCCGCAGGCTGCCGTGACGGCGATGGAGTATCTGGGCGCAGCTGCTTCGCTGGTCCTGCCCACCGACCGGTTGCGCGAGACCGGCCGCGAGGTGGAGGCGCAAATAGCGCGGCAGGTTGATGAATCTGTCGAAGTCCAGCACGTGGTTAGCAAACTGGAAAAGCGCTACGACAAGTACGCCGAACACGAGACGCGTCGGTCACTGCTGACCAAGGATAATGACGAGCTTCCGGATGCCGAAGAGCTCGGTGCCGAAGTAGAAGCCTTCCTCGCCGGCCTTTCCGATACCTACCGCGGCCCTGAACCGGGCGCTGACTCCGCCGACTGAGGCTCGTTCGGTAATTAGTCTTCTGCCCGGAGCGCATCAATAATAAGAGGCATGGATACGCGGCGCGCCTGGTGGATATGGGGAACAGGCGTCTTCGCCTACCTCGTCGCCATCACCCAGCGCACCTCCTTCGGGGTCGCCGGCTTGCACGCCACTGAACGTTTTGATGCCACCGCCGCGGCGCTGTCCACGTTCACCGTGGTGCAGCTCCTGGTCTACGCAAGCCTGCAGATCCCCGTGGGTCTTATGGTAGACAGGTTCGGACCTCGGTTCATGATTACCGGGGGTGCTGTTCTGATGTGCGCTGGCCAGGTTCAGCTCGCATTTGCTTCCTCCGTTCCGGAAGGGCTGGCGGGCCGGCTGCTGGTGGGCGCCGGTGACGCGATGACCTTTGTCTCGGTGCTGCGGCTGCTGCCGATCTGGTTCAGCGGAAAACGTATCCCTTTGCTGACCCAGCTCACCGGGCAGCTGGGGCAGCTGGGCCAGCTGCTCAGCGTTATTCCATTCGTGGCCCTGCTGAATCTGCAAGGCTGGCAGACAGCGTTCCTCTCCGTGGCCGCTCTGTCGGTTTTGTCCGTCGTCCTGGCGGCTACTGTCATCCGCAATTTCCCCTCCGGGGTGGAGCAGGACCTGCCGCCCACGCTTCGGCAGACCGGTGTCTCTCTGGCGCAGGCGTGGAAACAACCGGGAACGCAGCTGGGGCTTTGGTCGCATTTCACGGTGCAGTTTGCCGGGAACGTCTTTATTTTGACCTGGGGATTTCCCTTCCTGGTTTCCGGTCAGGGGTTGGAACCGGCTGCAGCTTCGGCACTGATGACTGTTTTTGTGGCGGTGGCACTGTGCAGCGGCCCGTTTTTTGGACGGTGGGTTGCCCGCCATCCGCTCCGCCGTTCCTCGCTCGTATTGCTGATCATTGCCGCGACGGCAGCCGTCTGGCTAGCCGTGTTGCTGTATCCCGGGAGAGCGCCTTTCTGGCTGCTGGTCGCGCTGGTTCTTATTCTGGCGGTAGGCGGCCCGGGGTCGATGATCGCCTTCGACTTCGCCCGGACGTTCAATCCGGTCAGCCGGGCCGGTACCGCAACCGGAATTGTCAACGTCGGCGGTTTTGTCTCCGCGCTGCTCGTGATGTTCTGTGTTGGAGTGGTGCTGGATGCGCTGTATGCCAGCGGTTACTCGCAGGGGGAGCTCTACGCCCTGGACTCGTTCCGTATTGCCTTGAGCGTTCAGTTCCTGTTCCTGGCGGGCGGCACGGCGGCCATCCTGTTCATCCGCAGGAGGGTCAGAGCCAAAATGGCTGCCGAGGGCCAGGATGTGCCGCCGCTGCGGGTGGCACTGGCCCGACAACGCCAGTTGCGCAAACGACGCCGGGACCGCCGCCGCGATGCCGGCACCGGCCGGCGCTAAAGCACAAACGCACCGCCGGATGTGATCCGACGGCTCCTGTACGGCATGCGTACGGTCCGCATGGCCCTTCCTCCACAAGCGGAGCACGATGCCGGCTGCTCCACATCGCGCCGTGGATCTCTGGCTGACGGCATCGGGCCCGGCCAGATTGGGGGAATGAACAAACAAACAATTCATGTGTCCCGGCCAGAAGACATCCTTGGCTACATACCCCACGCACTGGAGTTCCAGCCACGGCAAAGTCTGGTGCTGCTGTCCCTGAACGGCAAACGGCTAGGGGCTACCCTTCGCCTGGATCTCCCGACGGACAGCGGCGAGGAGGAACTGGCGCGTTTTGCCGACGCTGCCAGCGCTTACCTGCGCAAGGACAGCCGGGCGGACAGCTCGCTGCTGGTGTTGTACACCGATGCCTTGGAAAGGTCGGTGCAGTTTCCCCCATATGAAACCCTCTTGGACTTGCTCCTGACCTCACTCGATGGTGCCGGCCTGCCCGTCCGGGACGGGTGGGTTGTGGGTCCGGAACATTTCCGCTGCCTCCACTGCAAGGGGCCTGGCTGCTGCCCGGCCGGCGGCCACCCGGTGGAGCGCATCGCTGAAAGCACCATCAACGCGGAGATGATTTTCCGGGGGAGCAGCGTCGCCCCGTCCGTGAGCCAGGCCGTCGCTCTCCGGCGTTCGGGAGCGGTCGTCGCGGAGTCTGCAACTGCAATGTGCAACGAGAGCAGCGAAATCCTCCGGATGCTTGAGGGAAGCTGGCATGCACCTGAAGTGTTCCGGCGGACCCTGCTCTGCTGGGACGCGGCCATCCGCTCCGGGCCCGGACCGGAGCGGATTCCCTTCCTGCTGGCGAGCCTGACTTCGTTTCATGTCCGCGATGCGGTGATCGTGCTGATCTGCCGCGGGCTGGACGCTGCTTACGGAGGCGCAGTGAGCAGCGGCGTGCTGACCGGTACCGAACCGCCCGGCATGGATGTACCTCTGACGGGCCCGTTTCCTTGTGCGACGTGGAAACCGGGCAAGACTCTGGATGCCTACAGGCGCATCTTCGATGCTGTGCTGCTCGGGAATTCCTCCCAGGCGCCGCAATGGACCAGAGTGGACCGGGCAGCGGATCTCCTGGTACGTCTTTATTGCGGGTCGGAGGGACCGTCCAAGGCCGCAGCCGGAACTCTGCTGGCCTGGATTGAATGGGCTCGCGGCCGCGGATCTATGGCGCACGAGGCATTGGAAATGGTTCTGCAGGAGTTTCCGGACTACAGCCTGGCCCGGCTGCTCAATGACTTCGTCGAGACCGGCATCTTGCCTGTTTGGGCTATGGACCGCGATTCATCGTGGTCCGGGTCAGGGGAACGAGCGGCCTGACCGAGGGTCGCGGGCACGGTGAAAGCCAGCACAGCACGGCCTCCCGCCATCTCCTTATGGTCGCAGCAACATAGGGCGAGGAAGGCAAATGTTCGTTCACGAGCGGGGTGAAAACGTGAGACAATGGGAACCGAGACCCGGTCGGGTTCGTGTTGCAAGTGGGTATGCCCAGTATGGGAATACCTGCGGCGCAGAGCAGGTTATGTATCGCAGACCCTGCATCTGTGGCTTTTGCTTGAAATCAAACACGGACTTGACAGGGTCATAGTGGTGTTACCCACAGGTATCATCACAGACCGCCCGTATGAAAGGTTCTCTGTGTCACCTGAGAAGAAGACTGCTGCAGTTCCCGTGGAGGAGACTGCTACCGCCACGACGACTTCTGCCTCTCCCGCCGCGCCCAAGCGCCGCGGTCGCAAGCCAGGTGCAGCCGCAGCCAAGAAGGGCCCCGCAGCCAAGAAGACCACAAAAGCCGCCGAGGACCAGACTGACGCAGACGTCGAGGATGAGGACGCCGAGCCGGACGCTATTGACGAAGCCGACGAAGCTGACGAAACCGCAAAGCCTGCCGGTAAAGAAGGCGGCTTCGTCTACTCCGACGCGGACGATGATGATGCCCCCGCCCAGCAGGTAGTTTCGGCCGGAGCCACTGCGGATCCGGTTAAGGACTATCTGAAGCAGATCGGTAAAGTCGCGCTGCTGAACGCAGAGCAGGAAGTCGATCTCGCGCTGCGCATTGAGGCCGGTCTTTTCGCCGAAGAGAAGCTGGCCAAGGACGACGGCAGCATGGAAACCCGCCTGCGCCGTGACCTGGAGCAGGTTGTCCACGACGGCAAGCGTGCGAAGAACCACCTGCTCGAGGCCAACCTTCGTCTGGTCGTTTCGCTGGCCAAGCGTTATACGGGCCGCGGCATGCTTTTCCTGGACCTGATCCAGGAAGGCAACCTGGGCCTGATCCGTGCTGTGGAGAAGTTCGACTACACCAAGGGCTTCAAGTTCTCGACCTACGCCACCTGGTGGATCCGTCAGGCTATTACCCGAGCCATGGCCGACCAGGCCCGTACCATCCGTATCCCCGTTCACATGGTCGAGGTCATCAACAAGCTTGCCCGCGTACAGCGGCAGATGTTGCAGGACTTGGGCCGCGAGCCTACGCCGGAAGAACTGGCACTGGAACTGGACATGACGCCTGAAAAGGTTGTCGAGGTCCAGAAGTACGGCCGCGAGCCGATTTCCCTTCACACGCCCCTTGGCGAGGACGGCGACTCCGAGTTCGGTGACCTGATCGAGGACTCCGAGGCCGTTGTCCCGGCGGACGCGGTCAGCTTCACTCTGCTGCAGGAGCAGCTGCACTCCGTCCTGGACACTCTGTCCGAGCGTGAGGCCGGTGTCGTTGCCATGCGTTTCGGCCTGACCGATGGCCAGCCTAAGACTTTAGACGAAATCGGCAAGGTCTACGGCGTGACACGGGAACGGATCCGCCAGATCGAATCCAAGACGATGTCCAAGCTGCGCCACCCGTCGCGTTCCCAGGTGCTGCGCGACTACCTGGACTAATCTCCACGGCCAATAACAATGGCGCCGGTCCCCCGAAAGGAGGACGGCGCCATTGTTATTTATGCAGTTATCGGCTGTGCGACAGACGAACTGCTGAAGCCTATTCCGCTGCCATGGCAGGCGTCTCGCGAAGCCGGCCGGTTTCGTCCTGCCATTCGGCAGCCTTCGAACGCAACTGCGGTTCGTGCTGGCGGGCGTGGTGTCCGCAGAAAAGCAATTCTCCCCCGGAGGACTCCAACACAACTCGGACGTAGGCCTGGGCCCCGCAGCGATCACAACGATCCATTGCGGTCAGTTCTCGGGTAGCTACTGCTGTTGTCATGACGACCTCCTTACAAATGTGTATGTCCATACAACCACTGCATTGGGTGTTTTCTTCGCACCTTTCGATCACTTTCGCTGACCGCGTATCACATGTACGTAACGGGCAGGATCTGCTGTGATCCCCGACGCGCTGGTCGACGAGGTGCACATCCGTGCTGCTAAAGGGGACTAGCCTAGTAACGGTCCTTCATTTTGCAAGCGGCCGCCGGGGAACCCCGGGATGTTTGAGTTCACTTTTCGTATGGCCAAGGAGTTCCTAGTTCAGTGGCGCCACCGAGTTCCGATTACACAGCCCGCCATCTTTCCGTCCTCGAGGGACTGGAAGCTGTCCGCAAGCGCCCAGGCATGTACATCGGGTCCACGGATTCGCGTGGGCTCATGCACTGCCTCTGGGAAATCATCGACAACTCAGTGGATGAGGCCTTGGCCGGGTTCGGCCAGAGCATCACTGTCATCTTGCATCCGGACGGGTCAGTGGAAATCCACGATGACGGCCGCGGCGTTCCTGTTGACGTTGAACCGCGGACCGGCCTGACGGGCGTCGAAGTAGTTTTCACCAAACTGCACGCCGGCGGAAAGTTCGGCGGAGGTTCTTACACAGCATCCGGCGGTCTGCATGGGGTCGGCGCCAGTGTAGTCAACGCCCTCTCAGCGCGCTTGGATGTCCAGGTGGACCGCGGCGGCAAGACGTACCAGATGTCCTTCCGCCGGGGTGAGCCCGGGCATTTCGCCGACACGGGCAAGCACCTCAGCCCCGATTCGAAGTTCGAGCCTTTCCTGCAGAGCTCCACGCTCGAAGTGGTGGGCAAAGCCAAGCGGGGCGTCACAGGTACACGGATCCGTTACTGGGCGGACCGCCAAATATTCACAGCTGATGCCAAGTTCTCCTATGAGGAACTGCAGGCCCGTGTGCGGCAGACGTCCTTCCTGGTTCCCGGACTTCGAGTCACTCTGCGCGACGAACGCCAGTTGCCCGGTACGCCGGGAGAAAACGGGCCGATCGAAGAGGTCTTCCAGCACGACGGCGGGATCGCCGAGTTCGTCGATTATCTCTCCAACGACAGCGCGGTCACCGATATTTGGCGGGTCCACGGCTCCGGCAAATTCAAGGAAAACGTGCCGGTGCTGGACGAAAAGGGCCACAGCCGGATGGCGGAGGTTGAACGGGACTGCGAGGTGGACATCGCCCTTCGCTGGGGCATTGGCTATGACACAAGCGTCCGCAGCTTCGTCAACATCATTGCCACGCCGAAGGGCGGCACGCACCAGGCCGGTTTCGAACAGGCCCTGCTGAAAACCTTCCGCAAGGTCATTGAAGCCAATTCGCGCAAGCTTAAGGCCGGCAATGACAAGATCGAAAAGGATGACGTCTTCGCAGGCCTGACTGCCGTGCTGACCGTTCGGCTGGCCGAACCGCAGTTCGAAGGGCAGACCAAGGAAATCCTCGGTACCTCAGCTGTCCGCAATATCGTCTCGCGTGTGGTGGAAAAGGAAATCCAGGCGAAGCTCACCTCCACGGCGAGGGGAGACAAGGCCCAGTCTGCGCTGCTGCTGGAAAAGGTTGTCAGCGAGATGAAGTCACGCATCTCCGCGCGCGTGCACAAGGAAACGCAGCGGCGCAAGAACGCCTTGGAAACGTCCTCGATGCCGGCGAAACTGTTGGATTGCCGTACGGATGATGTGGCACGCTCCGAGCTGTTCATTGTCGAAGGAGATAGCGCCCTGGGGACCGCGCGGCTGGCCCGTTCCTCGGACCATCAGGCGCTGTTGCCGATCCGCGGCAAGATCCTTAACGTCCAGAAAGCCTCGGTGGGTGACATGCTTGCCAACGCCGAGTGCGCCGCGTTGATCCAGGTGGTGGGCGCCGGTTCGGGCCGCAGTTTCCAGCTTGACGCCGCCCGCTACGGCAAGGTCATTCTGATGACCGACGCCGATGTCGACGGCGCGCATATCCGTACGCTGCTGCTGACGCTTTTCTTCCGCTACATGCGTCCGCTGGTTGAAGCCGGCCGGGTGTACGCCGCGGTACCACCGTTGCACCGGGTGGAAGTAATCAATCACGGGTCAAAGGCCAACGAGCTCGTCTATACCTACTCGGAGAACGAACTAGTGCGCCTGCTGGCCGAATTGGAGAAGAGCGGCCGGAACTACAAGGAGCCAATCCAGCGGTACAAGGGCCTTGGCGAAATGGACGCCGACCAGTTGGCCGAAACGACCATGGACCCGCGGCACCGGACCCTGCGGCGTGTCGGCATCGAGCATGCCGAGGCTGCCGAGCGTGCTTTTGACCTGCTGATGGGTTCGGACGTGGCGCCGCGCAAGGAGTTCATTGTTGCCGGTGCGGCCATGCTGGATCGCGAGCGGATCGACGCCTAACGAAGGTAAGGCCTGCAGCGGGGAAGCCTCCTGCGGGCAACCTGGAGCGGAGCCAGCGTTCTGCTGCTATCCCGCGGCCAGCCCCGGGGCCAGGAGCAGGACGGTCGGCACGGCCAGCAGCAAGGCCGAGCAGCCCAGCACCAGTGCTTGCGCTGGCTTGCCCAGGGGCGGCGACGGCGACAGCAGCCGGTGCAGCCGGTGGGCAGTACTCAGGGCCTCAGACTCTTCCGGGGTCAGCAACTCTTTGGCCGGAGCGCCGACGCCGGATGGCCGTTCGCCGCTAGCCACCACGGCCACGGCGCGGATCAAGGTTTCCCTGTTCGCGGTTCTCAGTGCCCCGTCATCCGCAAGCATCTCGATCAGTTCGTTGACGGCCCGCTGCGCGAGCTGCGATGTCGGCAGCCAGGGAAGCGCGGAGCGCCAGGCAGCAAAGGCCCACAGCAGTAGGTCGTGGCGCTGGTTCAGATGGGCGCGCTCATGGTTTAGAACCGCCTCGAGTTCTTCGGGCCGAAGCAGCTCCAGCAGACCTTCCGAGAGCACTGTAACGGAGCCAGCTCCACCGGGGAGGCAATACGCCACCGGTGCGGGATGGCTGATCACCAGGGTCTTGGGAGAGTTTTTGACCGGCGAACTGAGCAGGTTCAGCAGGTCACGGTGCTTGTTGCGTTGCTTGCGGATCCGGTAATACGTCAGCAGCAGCGTAAAGACCAGATGTACGCCCAGCAGCAGGGCAGCGCTGAGCGCGAAGACATGGATCAGGTCCAGGCCCGGTGCCGGCGCGTAACTGACCAGCAGCCCTGCCAGCCCTTGAAGCCCCGCCAGGAGGTTCTCGCCCAGCGGTTCCAGCCCCCACGTCAGCATGGCGCCGATCATGGAGAGCCCGCCGGCCAGCGCGATGGCTTGCCACAGCACCAAGGCCGTGACGGGTGCTCGTGCGGTCCACTTTGCCCGGGCGAGCAAAACCGGCACCGGCCACGCCAAAATGACCGCCATGGCGGCCAGGAGGTACGAGGCCCAGAACACTAAGGGCTACGCAGTCAGCAGCTTACGCAGGGTTTCGGCTTCCTGTTCGGAAACGCTGCCGATGAATTTAGCGAGAACGGCCTCGCGGTCCGGCGCCGATCCAAGCACCTCGTTCATCAACTCCACCGTGTGTTCCTCACGGCTGGTCACTGCCCGGTAGCGGTGCGGACGGATGTCCCGTTCGCGCTGTACCAGGCCCTTCTTTTCCAACCGGGACAACACTGTGAGCACAGTCGTTACTGCCAGTTCCTTGCCATCCGGGCTTGAGGCCGTTTTCCGTGCCAGACGGTCGCGCAGGGCGTTTGCGGTAAGAGCGATCTCCGCTGGATCTTCCGAGTCGGACTGCCACAGCAGGTCCATAACCGCGCGTTCCAGCTCCCCAAGAGTTGCCATGTATTTCCTTCGTCCTACCAAACTAGCTGCTCGACCCGGCGGCGCACGCTGCCGGGATGTGGTCTCACTCTCTAATTTACCGCGTTTGTAGAAATTGTTCTACACTACGTAGAAACTTGTACTTCTACGGCTTGTAGAAATGTGTCCCGCCGACGCTTTAGCCTGTGCCGGCTCGTCCCGAAGGGGTATTTATCGTGGAAGCCCTGGAAATCGCCCGCTGGCAATTCGGCGTCACCACCGTCTACCACTTCCTGATGGTGCCGTTGACCATCGGTCTCGGCCTGACGGTGGCCGTAATGCAGACGGCCTGGTACCGGACCGGCAAGGACCAGTACCTGCGGATGACCAAGTTCTGGGGCAAACTTTTCCTGATCAACTTTATTATGGGCGTGGCCACCGGCCTGGTGCAGGAATTCCAGTTCGGCATGGCGTGGAGTGAATACAGCCGCTTTGTCGGAGATGTCTTCGGTGCGCCGCTGGCGCTGGAATCGCTGCTGGCCTTCTTCGTCGAGTCGATCTTCCTGGGCCTGTGGATCTTCGGCTGGGGCCGGCTCCCTAAGGCCATTCACCTGCTGAGCATCTGGGCTGCATCGCTGGCTACCATGGGCTCGGCCTACTTCATCCTCGCGGCCAACTCCTGGATGCAGCACCCGGTCGGCGTCGAAATGATCGATGGCCGCCCGGTCATGGTCGATATCTGGGCCGTACTCACTAACAACACGCTGCTGGTGGCTTACCCGCACACCCTTTTCGGAGCGTTCTCCGTGGCCGGCGGCTTCCTGCTCGGCATCAGCTGGTACCACCTGTGGAAGCGCCGCCGTGACGAGATCGATACCGTGGGCCCCGACGGCAAGGTTATTGTTGGCTCCAAGCCTGCCATCGGCCGCGACGCCGCGGACCATAAAGTATGGCTGCGCTCCCTGCGGATCGGCGCCGTCGTCGCTATGGTTTCGTTTGGCGGGGTCGCCCTGACCGGTGATCTGCAGTCCAAGCTCATGTTCGAACAGCAGCCAATGAAGATGGCTGCGGCCGAGGCGGCGTGCCATGACGGGACGGGATTTTCGATCCTCTCCGTCGGTGATCTTGGTTCCAATGACTGTGATGATCTGGTTGCGGTTGTCGAACTGCCGGGGTTGCTGTCCTTCCTGGCCAACGGCGATTTCACCACCGAAATCCGCGGGATCAATTCGCTCCTGCCCGAGTACCAGGAGAAATTCGGCACACACCTGCCGGACAACCCGATCTACGGCGAGCGCGCCGGAACTGAAATCGATTATGTCCCTGTCATGGAGGTTACCTACTGGGGTTTCCGGATGATGATTACCTTCGGCATGCTGGCCGCTGGCGCCGCCCTGATTGCGCTGTGGATTGTCCGCAAGGGGACCGTGCCGCAGTCCAAGTGGCTGATGCGCCTGGCTGTGTTCGGGATCCTGGCCCCGTTCGGCGCCAACTCGGCCGGCTGGATCTTCACCGAAATGGGCCGCCAGCCCTTCGTCGTTGCACCCAACCCTGATCCGAACGGGATCGACAACGTCTTCATGTTCACGGCTGCCGCTGTCTCGCCGGGCGTCTCACTGGCCGAGCTGATCTTTTCGCTGGCGGCTTTCGCCTTGGTGTACGGCGTGCTGCTCGTGGTGGAAGTGAAATTGCTCTTCGCCTACTGCCGCGGCGGGGTGCCATCTGCCATGCCCGAACTGCTGCACGAGGACAAAGATGACGACGGCGACGAGGGCCCCGGCAGGCGGAAGGACGACGACGATGTGCTCGCCTTTGCTTACTGAGGACAACAGCCCGGCCGTATCCGATCCGGACAGTCTGGAGAACTGAAATGGAAACCCTGCCTACTCTCTGGTTCATCATCATTGCCTTCTTCTGGACCGGCTACCTGTTCCTGGAGGGCTTTGATCTGGGCGTCGGCATGCTCATGCGCGGTTTTGCCCGCAACAACACCGAGCGCCGGGTGCTGCTGAATACCGTGGGACCGGTCTGGGACGGTAACGAGGTCTGGCTGGTCACGGCAGGTGCCGCCACCTTCGCCGCTTTCCCGCACTGGTACGCTTCCCTGTTCTCGGCCCTGTATCTGCCGCTGGTCTTCGTGTTGCTCGCCTTGATCTTCCGTGCGGTTGCCTTCGAGTACCGCGGCAAGATGGACTCCGACCGCTGGCGCAACGCCTGGGACTGGGCGATTGTCCTTGGCTCCCTCGTGGCCGCCTTCGGCGTCGGAGCCATGCTGGCGCTGACCACCACAGGGCTGCCCCTGAACGAAAACGGGGACCGGGTGGGCGGCCCCTTTGCCTGGTTCAACGGCTATGCGGTCCTCGGCGGTCTGGCAGTTGTCTTCTTCTGCATTGTGCACGCGGCAGCGTTCCTGGCGCTGAAGACCGACGGCGACATCCGGACCCGTGCCCGCAAGCTGTTGCTTCGCTGGCTGCCTGTCGCCCTGCTGCCGCTGGCGCTGTGGGCCGTCGCGGTAGTGGTGGCCGGCGGCAAATCCGTCACCTATGTGACCCTGCTGCTGGCCGTCCTCGGCGCCGCCTTCGCGTGGATGATGGCCCGGCGGGAACGGGACGGCTGGAGTTTCGGGGGCCTGGGTGTCTTCCTGCTGGCGGGCACCGCGACCATTTTCACCGCGGTGTTCCCGAACGTGCTGCCGTCCACCATCGACTCCGCCTACAACCTGACCGTCACCTCTGCATCCTCGTCGGATTACACGTTGGGAGTGATGAGCGTTATTGCCGCCTTCGGGATTCCGGCAGTACTGGTGTACCAGGGCTACACCTACTGGGTGTTCCGCAAGCGCGTCAGTGCCTCGTCGATCCCGGCTGCCCACGCCGTCGTCCCGCAGTGAAGCCTCTGCTTCCAGTCAGCGCCACGAGCAGGCGGGCGCTCTATCTGCTGGGCCTGCTGGCCGCGTGCAAGGCGCTCGGTCTCATTTTGCTGGCCGACGCCGTTGCCAGCGGAATTGCCGGATTGGCCGCCGGCAGCCTCGACTGGCAGCACATTATGGTGCTGGGAGCGGCCGGCGCTGTGCTGCGTTCGCTGGCCGTCTGGGCTCAGGAAACGGTGGCCCAACGCGCCGCTGCCGGCGTCAAGCAGGAGCTGCGCGCGGACCTGACCCGGCGGATTATCGACGACGGCGGGGCAAGCGCTGCGGCCGGCGCTGGGAACAGTACTGAAGCCGGCGCCGCAGACAGTAGCGCGGGCGTTGGCGCCGGGAGCGGCGCCCTGACCGTCCTGGTGACGCGCGGCCTGGATTCGCTGGATAACTACTACAGCAAGTACCTTCCCGCTTTGGTGACCTGCGCCGTCGTGCCTTTGCTGGTTGCTCTGCGCATTCTTGGTGCGGACTGGGTCAGTGCGCTGGTTGTAGTGCTGACCATCCCGCTGGTGCCGATTTTCATGATTCTGATCGGCCAGCACACCGAGGACAAGGCCCAGGAAGCCGCCGCGGCGTTGGACCGGCTCTCGGACCACCTGCTGGAACTGGCCCGCGGGCTGCCGGTACTCGTTGGGCTCGGCCGTGCCGCTGCCCAGACGCGCGCGCTGAGCGACGTTGCCGCCGAGTACCGCAGCCGCACCCTGGCCACCCTGCGCGTCGCGTTCCTGTCTTCGCTGGCGCTGGAACTGATTGCCACCATTTCGGTGGCCGTCGTCGCGGTGTTCATCGGCGTGCGGTTGGTACACGGCGAGATGCCGCTCGAAGCCGGCCTGCTCGCCCTGATTCTGGCTCCCGAGTGCTACCAGCCGCTGCGCGATCTGGGCAGTGCGCACCATTCCAGCGAGGACGGACTCGAAGCGCTCAAACGCAGCAATGCGGTGCTCGGCTCGCCTGCGGGCCGGCCGCTGGTGTCCGCCGATGCGCAAGCGGGTTCGGGGGACATTTCCGTGTCGAACTTGAGCGTCCGCTACCCGGGGCGTGCGGAGGCGGTGGTCGATGGGCTGGACTTCGCCGTTCCTGCCGGCGGAATCGCGGCCCTGGCCGGCCCCAGCGGCTGCGGCAAAACCTCTGTCCTGGAGGTGCTGGCCGGTGTGCGGCGGGACGGGGCGGGTGCGGCGGTTGCCGGCTCCGTGGCAGGAGTCGGCGGGGACCAGATTGCCTGGATTCCGCAGCACCCGGTGCCGGCGGAGCTGACTGTGGCGGACGAGATCGCACTGTATGCCGGCCTGCCTGCCTCTCCCGCGGGGCGACAGGCTGCCGAGCGTGCGCTGTCACAGGTCAACGGGACCGCTCTGATCGACGCGGCCACCGGTGACCTCAGCCCGGGCGAACTGCGGCGGGTCGCCGTGGCCCGCGCCCTGGCCCGGGTAGACAACGTGCCCGGAGTGCGGTTGCTGCTGGCAGACGAACCGACCGCCCACGTCGACGCGACCAGTGCCCGTGCCATCGAAGACGCCCTGAAGCGGCTGCGCGGACGCATCACCATCGTGCTGGTGGCACACGATCCCGCCACCGCAAGACTTGCGGATCAGTTGATCGAGATCGGTGCCGGCGCCAGTCATGCCTGGGGAGCCACACATCCGGCTCCGGCTTCGGCAGCCGGAGCGGAAGCCGAAGCAACTGTCGCCGTCCGGGGCGCCGTCGATGAGGGCGAGCCTGCACAGCGGCCGTCCCTGTGGCGGAACCTGGCAATGCTGCGCCCCTGGAGTAGGCCCTTTGTTGCCGCGCTGCTCTTCGGGCTGGGCGCTACGCTGTTCGCGGTCTCGCTGAGCGGCCTGTCCGGCTGGCTCATCGTCTACGCCAGCGAGCAGCCGCCGATCCTGTATCTGATGACCTCCATAGTCGGGGTGCGGTTCTTCGGCCTGGGCCGTTCCGTGCTGCGCTATCACGAACGCCTGCGCCTGCATGATGCCGTCTTCCAAAGTACGGACCGGCTACGGACCCGCCTGTGGAACGGGCTGCTGCAGCGTCCGGCCGGCTGGCGGAAACTTGCCCGGGGCGGGGGAGCTCTGGAGCGGCTGATCGGCGACGTCGATGAATTGCGCGACATCGCCCCGCGCGCAGTGTTCGCGCCGCTGGTGGGAGTCTTGACCGCCGTGGCGTCGTGCGTGGCTACCGCGCTGCTGCTGCCGTCCGGCCTGGTGTGGCAGATACTGCTCGCCGTAGTCGGGATTCTTGTGGCGCCAACCCTGACCCGACTGGCCGACCGTTCTGCGCAGGCCGCGACGGTAGGCCTCAAGGGGGAGTCGCTGAACGCTTTTGCACGCCTGCTTGGTGCGGCCGCGGATCTGCGGGCCAACGCCGCGGAGGCATCGTTGCTGAAGCGGACCCAGGACCTGGATTCCAGAACGACGGCGGCGCTGCAGCATAGCGCGTGGGCGCAGGGACTCGGCCAGTGCCTGACGGTCCTGGCTTGTTCGCTCACCGCCCTGATGATGATCACCCAGTCTGCTGGAGCAGTGCCCGGAGCTGCCGCCGTCGTGATCTTGATGCAGTTGGCGCTGGTCGAGCCCTACACGGCAGTCAATACCGCCGTCCAGCAATGGGGCGCCTGGCGCGGGCTGGGGGAGCGGGTGCTGCCGGAACTGGGCACCGAGGACCTACCGGCCGGCAGCACCGAGGATTCCCAGGTGCGCGGGGAGTTCGCCTCGCTAAGCCTTGAGCAGATTGCGTACGCCTATCCCGGGCAGTCCCGTCCCGTTTTCAGCGGACTGGACCTCGAGCTGCGGCCGGGGCAGTGGCTGGCGGTGACCGGCCCATCCGGCAGCGGGAAGTCGACCCTGCTGGGCGTTCTGCTCGGGTTCCTTCAGCCGGAGCAGGGCCGGTATCTGGTGAACGGCCAGCCGGTGGAGTCCGCTACACCGGGCGCCGGCAGAGGCATTGCCTGGACGCCGCAGGAGGCCCATTTGTTCAACTCGACCTTGCGCGCGAACCTGATGCTGGCGCGCAGCAAAGCCGATCCTCCATCGGAAGCCGAGCTGCTCAAGGCGATTGACGACGTCGGCCTTGGTAGCTTCGTGGCAGACCTGCCGGACGGACTTGATACCCGTATTGGGCCGAACGGGCATTTCCTCTCCGGTGGTCAGCGCCAACGCGTCGCGGTGGCCCGTGCGGTGCTGACCCACGCGGAGGTGCTGCTGCTGGACGAGCCGACGGCGCATCTGGACCGTGAATCTGCGGTAGCGCTGCTGGCCGACCTCCGCACGGCGCTTGCGGGCAAGGCGGTAGTCATGGTCACCCACCGGCCTTCTGAGGCGGAGTTATGCGAGCTGCGGCTGGAACTGGGTTCCCCGGCGCCGCTGCCTGCTTTAGCCTAATGGCATGAGCAGCTCGGCGCTTCCTGACTACCTCGACGCACGCCTGGACTGGCGACCCATGACACCCGCCGACATCGACAACTGGCACGCTTTGATCCGGCGTATGGCCGAAGTGGACAAACCCGTATGGGTGGAAACGCGCGTGGACCTTGCAGAGGCCTTTGAATCGCCGGCGAACGATCCGGCCGTGACCACCCTGATAGGGACCGATGCCGACGGGACTGCCCGCGCCGTGGGCACGGTCAAGGCCAACGCCGGTTCGGCCACCGGGCACACGTGGGGCGGTGTGGACCCGCAGTGGCGACAGCGCGGGATCGGGCGGGCGGTCTACCGATGGCAGGAAGAATGCCAGCGCCGTCGGTTCCTGGATGCCGGCATAAGCGGCGGAGTCCTGCGCACGTATACGGAGGAGCGGGATTTGGCGCACAACGCGCTGATGGGGACCGTTGGCGCGAAGGTTGTCCGCTATTTCACGGAGATGACCCGTTCGCTTGCTGATCCGATACCGGAGCTGGCGCTGCCGGATGGATTTGTGTTCGCCACGCTCAATCCTGACCAGAGCGAAGCGGTACGGCTCGCCCACAATGAGGCCTTTGCCGACCATTGGGGCAGCGAGCCAAAGGACGAGCAGAAATGGAAGTTTGTGGTGAGCCACCCGCAGCTCAAGCCTGAATGGAGCATGTCCATCATCGAGACTGCTACCGGGGAAACTGTGGCGTACCAGTTAGCCAGTTTTGATCCTGACTACAGCCTCCAAGCCGGGCATGACGAAGGGTTCACTGACCTGCTCGGTGTTCGGCGGGCCTGGCGCGGCCGGAAATTTGCGCCTGCCCTCTTAGCCGAAGCCATGCGTCGATTCAAGGCCGGGGGCATGGAGAACGCCGGGCTGGGCGTAGACACCGAAAATCCGAGCGGCGCCCTGGGCCTTTACAGCCGGATGGGCTACTCGCCAACCAAGAGAGATCTGGCGTACGAGAAGCAGCTCACCTGACATGGTTGAACTGGATTGATGTGATTTGCCTTCGTATAAGTTGCCTGATGGAAGCGTCGGTTCCTGAGTCAGCCGTTGACGTCGTTCAAGTGGTGGAGTACATCATGGAGGAAGTATGCTCCCAGGCTGGTTACCGTGAATACGGAGCCGTTACTGCGCAGGCCCTGGCGCTCCCACTGATCGACTGCGACGGCGTCGAAGGCTGCTGCAACGGACCGCGCAGCGCCTTCAAGCTCTTGTGAGACCTCACGCGGATCCTGCCGGGCATAGTCGTTCTCAATCGCGGCAGCATCCTGGTCCCAATCAGCGAAGCTTGGATTGTCGAGCGACAGCATTAGGGCTAAGCGATCTTCGAAGACTCTGCAGACATCGCGGACATGGGCTCCGTACTCGAGACCCGACCACACCGACTCGTTGCCGCGCTCAGCAACCTGCGGACGGGCAAGCACAGATTGCCAACGCGGGATGCTTTCCCGGACAGCAGGACCTACTTGATCCGGCGTGAAGCCCGTGGGGTCAAAGCCACAGTCCGGGCATGGCCGCTCGGTAACCCAGGTCCAGTCTTTTGTGTCAGGAATGATCGCCATGCGGCCAGTCTATCCAGCTGGCCCTGGTGCGGCGCCGTCTGGTAGGGACAAGGTGGCGATGACCTGTACCAAGCCCTACTTCTGCATCCCACTGAAGTCGAGTTGGCCAAGAGAGCCGGACGGGATCGGCCTGCTGGACGCTGCTGACATGGCGGGCTACGCGGGTGCCAACATCCTATGAACAGGTCCTGAATAAGCATTGTGTGCTCCATCACCTCACGATAGGATCGAATGTATGTTCGAGTCAATCGTTCCAGCAGAGATGGGACCGGTGAACCCGGTTCCCGGTGATCCGGGTGCTGGGCTGGTCCGCGCCGTGATTCTGGAACTGGCGGACATGGACCAGGACGTCTCCGAAGGCGTGCGGATTGACCGGATCACCGCACTGGAGGAACTTAAGGCCGCCGCGGCTGCCGCGCAGGCACGCGAGACGGAGGCGTTTGTTGCCTCCCGCCGGGAAACCCGCGCTGCGGCCGGGGTCGCGGCGGAGAAGCGGGGCCGGGGCCTGGCGAAGGAGATCGGCCTGGCACGCCAGGACTCGCCCAACCGGGGCGGCAAGCACCTGGGTTTGGCTACGACGCTGATCAGGGAAATGCCGCACACGTATGCGGCGTTGGCGGAGGGCCGGTTGAACGAGTGGCGGGCGACCATCCTGGTCCGCGAAACCGCGTGCCTGAGCGTGGAAGACCGCGCCCGCATCGATAAGGAATTGTGTGCGGATCCGAAGACGTTGCGCGGCTGCGGGGACAAACGGATCGGGGCGATGGCGAAGCAGGCCGCGCTGCGGCTGGATCCGCACTCGGTGGTCCGGCGGGCCGCGAAAGCCGAAACCGAACGCCATGTGTCCTGCCGTCCGGCGCCGGACACTATGGCCCAGGTGAGCTGCCTTGTGCCGGTCGTGCAGGGTGTGGCCGTCCTCGCGGCCCTGGTGAAGGAGGCCGACCGGTTGAAGGCGCAGGGCGATGAACGTGGCCGGGGCCAGCTGATGGCCGATATCCTCGTCGAACGCGTCACCGGCCAGCCGGCGGAGAATCCCGCAAAAATTGAAGTCCAGCTGGTTATGACCGACCGCACTCTGTTCCAGGGCGATTCCGAGCCGGCTCATCTGGCCGGGTACGGCATCGTCCCCGCGCAATGGGCCCGCGACCTCCTCCGCACCGACAACACCAACAACGGGGACGGGAGCGGTGACAACGACGCCTCCGTCGTCGGTAATCCGATACATGGTGCGGTCGGGGAAGATGAAGTCGTCGCCGGCGCAGCGGATGCCGGCAACGGGGACGGCGCTACGGGTTCCGGTCCGCCGGGCACAGTCGAACCGGTACCGGTCACCGATGCAGGTTCCGACACCGGAAACACTGAAACCGGTACGGCAACCGGGCCGCCGGGTTCGGAGCGAAGAGCTTCCGGCGATTCGGAAGATGTGGAAGTGTGGGTGCGCCGGCTTTACACCGCGCCGGGCACCGGGCAGTTGCTGGGAATGGATTCGCGGGCGCGGTTGATGCCGGCCGGGATGCAGCGCATGCTCCAGGCACGGGACCAGCTTTGCCGCACTCCGTGGTGCGACGCGCCGATCCGCCACCACGACCACGTCGTGCCCTGGCGTGACGCCGGGGCGACCAGCGAGGTCAATGGGCAAGGGCTTTGTGAAGCGTGTAACCTGGCGAAGGAATCTGAAGGCTGGCACGCCCAAAGGATCCCCGGACCGCGGCACACCGTCGAAACGACCACCCCGACCGGACACACCTACCAATCCACCGCACCACCACTGCCCGGCACACCATCGGAGATCAATGCCGGCGAGAAGCGGAGGCCGACGCTGAATCCACAGTTGGAAGGGCTGCCGCCTGAAGTGGAATCGATGCCTGTTCCCCAGGAAGCCCCACTTCTGGAGGCAGTGGAAGAGCTAGCCGCCGAGGAACCGCGCCCAACGCCCGTACGATATCCCGCTATCACCGGACGGATTGATTTCATCTATTACCGCGCGGCGTGACCGGCAAAGGGCCGAAGGGCGCGTCAGGACAGGCTCGGACCGACTGCGTCCACCGTCTGCGACAACGGAATGCCGGAGCCGTCCCGGCGCCCATGTTCAGTGGGCAGTGAACGAGTTACGCCGCTTGTCGCGGAGGCTTTAGCTGGACCATGCCCGGCCCAGCCCAGGCTGAGCTGGTCTTCGCCCTTAAGGAAGCGATGCGCTCTCACCCCGGCCGTGGCCCTGCCCTTAGCCGGGAACTCCTCGAGTGCGGTGACCTTCACGGATCCCGGAGACGTGCCGGGCAATGCTTGGGCCGTTGTAGCAATAGTGACGACGACGGCGGCGGCGTCGTCAGGATCCACAGCGCCGAAGAACACCACATCGTCGTCTTCAGTCAGCTTGATGCCTGCCATGCCGCCGGCCGTCCGGCCTTGAGGTCGGACTGTGGCTGCCGGGAAGCGCAAGAATCTGGCCTGCCTGGTCATGAAGACCAGATCATCGCCCTCGGCAGCTGCCGTTACACCCACGATGTAGTCCTTGGGCTTGAGCGAAATGATGTCCCAGTCCTCACGATTGAGCGGATAGTCCGGGCTGACTCGTTTGACGATTCCCCGGGCCGTGCCAATGGCGAGAACAGCGTTCAGCGGCGCCAAGGCCACCAAGGTTTCACCCTTGGCCAGCGTGATGAATTCCCGAGCAGGGACACCGCCGGTCAAATTCGGAACTCCCGCAGACGGAGCGAGGGCCGGCATGTCCACCACCTGTAGCCGGAGCATGCGTCCCAGGGACGTGACGGCTGCGATCTCGGCCCGCGCCGAGGTTTTGACCACTGAGGTGAACACATCGTGCTTGACGCGTTGGCCGCCGTCGAGCAATTCATCCTGATTGGCTGTCCGCGCCAATTGCCCTGAGGCCGAGAGGATCACCCAGCAGGGATCGTCGGCGATCTCCAGCTGGACGGGCGCTTTGGCTCCATTCTTGCTCGCAGGTGCCGCGGTGGCACCGGTAAGCGCTCCTGTGGCTTCCGATTCGAGCAAGATCGTCCGCCGGGGAGTGGCGTATTTAGCTGCGACTTCGCCGAGTTCATCCGAAACCAGCTGGCGCAGTTTCGGCTCGGAGTTCAGGATTTCTTCCAGCGCCGCAATGTCCTGGCGCAGCTGCTCCTGTTCCTTCTCCAGCTCAATCCGGGAGAACTTGGTCAGCTGCCGCAGCCTCAGCTCGAGGATGTGGTTGGCTTGGATCTCGGTGAGGTCGAAGACCGCGATGAGGCGCTGCCGGGCTTCGGCAGTTTCTTCCGAAGCGCGGATGATCTGGATGACCTCATCGATATCGACGATCGCGATGAGAAGACCTTCAACCAGATGGAGTCGGTCTTTCTTTTTGGCTAGCCGGAAGGCCGTGCGTCGTCGGACTACGTCGATGCGGTGATCTACGTAGACCTGGAGCAACTCCAGGAGTCCCAGTGTCCGGGGCTGGCCGTCTACCAGCGTGACGTTGTTGATGCCAAAGGAATCTTCCATCGGCGAATAGCGGTACAGCTGCTGCAGTACGGCGTTGGGATTGAAACCGTTCTTAAGCTCGATGACCAGGCGCAGTCCGTGGCTGCGGTCGGTGAGGTCAACAATGTCGCTGATGCCCTGAAGCTTCTTGGACGTCACCGCGTCTTTGATCTTTTCGATGACCTTCTCGGGACCAACCATGTAGGGCAGTTCAGTCACGACGAGCCCGGTCCGTCGGGCGGTCAGTTGTTCGACCTGGACGGTGGCGCGGGTCTTAAAGGAACCCCGGCCGGTGGCGTAGGCATCCCGGATACCACTAAGGCCGACAATCTTGCCGCCCGTGGGGAGGTCAGGCCCCGGCACGAAGCGCATGATGTCATCGAGTTGCGCGTCCGGATTCTGGATCAGGTGCTGGGCTGCGCCGATAACCTCGCCAAGGTTGTGCGGGGCCATGTTGGTGGCCATACCGACGGCGATACCTGAGGAGCCATTAACCAATAGATTGGGAAATGCTGCCGGGAGGACTTCCGGCTGCATGATCTGGTTGTCATAGTTGGGCACGAAGTCGACGACGTCTTCGTCCAGGTGGTCCGTCAGCGAGAGCGCCGACGCGGCGAGTCTGGCCTCGGTATACCGGGGTGCTGCAGGTCCGTCATCGAGCGAACCGAAGTTGCCATGTCCGTCAATCAGGGGCATGCGCAGCGCGAACGACTGGGCCATGCGCACCATTGCATCGTAGATGGCGGTGTCACCGTGCGGGTGCAGCTTACCCATGACTTCACCGACAACACGTGCGCTCTTAACGTGACCACGGTCCGGGCGCAGGCCCATCTCGCTCATCATGTACAGAATGCGCCGCTGCACGGGTTTCAGTCCGTCACGGGCGTCAGGCAGCGCCCGTGAATAAATCACCGAATACGCGTACTCCAGGAACGAGCCTTCCATTTCGGCCGTGACGTCAATGTCAACGATGTTCTCGGTGTAGTCCGGTTCGTCCTGAACGGTCTTCTGTCGGCGGGCCATGTGAAAAGCTCGGGTCCTTACTGCTTATTAACGGTTACAGTGAGTCTATGGCGGAAGAGGCGCAAACCCCTGATTATCCAGAATACTGGGAAGCTGATGTCGTCCTACGAGACGGCGGTACAGCGCATTTACGCCCTATCGTCCCGGAGGATGCAGAAGCGCTCCAGGCCTTCCACGTAGGTCAGTCGGAGAGCTCAATCTATCTGCGTTTCTTCACTTACAAGTCCAAGCTCAGTTCACGTGAGCTGGCGCGTTTCACCAACGTGGACTATAGCAACCGTGTCGCCTTTGTCGTCACCATTGCGAGCGAAATAATCGGAATCGGCCGCTATGACCGGCTGGATGACCCGGCGGAAGCCGAGGTCGCGTTCAACATAGCCGATACGCACCAGAGCCGTGGTCTCGGCTCTATCCTGCTGGAGCATCTGGCCGCCGCCGCCCGGGAGAACGGCATCCGCAAGTTCTCGGCCGAAGTACTGCCCGAGAACCGCAAGATGATTACCGTTTTCAACGACGCCGGCTATGAAGTCCAGCGTCGTTTTGACGACGGCGTGGTGATGCTTGAATTCGACATCGACCCCACGGAGCGCTCCAGGGCGGTGATGGAATCGCGCGAGCACCGTGCAGAGGCGCGCAGCGTCGCCGCGCTGTTGGCGCCGTCGTCAATAGCAGTGATCGGCGCCAGCCGCGAGTGGGGCAGTGTGGGTTATTCGCTGCTGGAGCACATCGTGGAGGGTGGTTTCCAAGGGACCGTTTATGCCATCAATCCCCAGGCTTTTGAGCTCGGAGGTCTGGTTTCATACGCCACGATCGCCGAGGTGCCGCACGAGGTGCAGTTGGCCATCATCGCCGTTCCCTATGAGCAAGTTCTCAAAGTTGTGCAGGAATGCGCTGATGCCGGGGTGAAGGGACTCATCGTTGCCACCGGCGGATTTGCTGATGACCGGGTTGAAGGACTGTCGCGCCAGCGGGAGGTGGTCCGCAACGCCCGTGCCAACGGCATGCGGGTGATCGGGCCGGCATCGCTGGGCATCATCAACACCGATCCCAAAGTGTCGCTCAACGCCTCGATGGCGCCGAAATTGCCGAAGCTCGGGCCGTTGGGACTTTTCAGCCAGTCTGCAGCCATCGGCGTGATGCTCTATGCCGCCGCTGCAAGGCGCGGGCTCGGACTTTCTTCCACGCTGTCGGCCGGAAACCGGGCAGACGTCTCCGGGAACGACGTAATGCAGTACTGGGAAGATGATCCGGCTACCTGCGCCGTTGGTCTATATCTCGAGTCCTTCGGCAACCCCAGAAAGTTCTCGCGCATCGCCCGCAGGCTCTCCCGCAGCAAACCGGTCATTGTGGCGAAATCGGACCTCATGGGACTGCAACTGCCGCCCGGACACCATGTGCGGACCACGCAGGCGCCACAGGGCGCTTTGGATGCGATGCTGCGCCAGTCCGGAGTCATCCGGGTTGGAACTAATGAAGAACTGATGGACATTGCCCAGATCCTCGTGAGCCAGGCGCAACCGCAGGGGCCCGGACTGGCAGTTTTCAGCAATTCGTTGGCGTTGGGCAAGGTAGTAGCGGATGCGGCCGCCACCCACGAACTGAAGGTCGCCCACCTGGAAACGGGCTTGGACCTGAACAGCGGCCAGTCCGTTGCCTTGGATCTGCTGCGCCGGAGGCTGATGGAGGCCCTGGGCTCACCCGACGTGCATTCCGCCGTCGTCACCCTCTTGCCCGCCGTCGGACTGGGTACGGATGAGGTAGCAAGGGTTCTGCAGGAGTGCTCGGCGGAAGCGGGCAAACCTGTAGTAGCTGCCTTTGCCGGGATTCTTGATCCGGCGGTGCGGGTTGAAGGACTGCTCGCCGCCGATACCGCGGGGCAAGTGGGTGCGCGTCAGCCTGCCGTCCCCAGCTACTCAAGTCCCGGTGCCGCGATCGCTGCGCTGTCGGCGGTAGTCCGCTACACCGAGTGGCTGGCCAGGGACCAAGGCGAGGTTGTCGAGCCGACCGGACTGGGCCGTGAGGAGGCTGCTGCACTGATCGACGGCCTCATCGAAGGTGTCTCCGGGGCGCGGCTTGTCACCACGACGACGGAGCAAGCCGGCGCGCTGCTCGCGTGCTACGGGATATCGGTGCTGCCATCTGCGGGTTTCACTACGGCGGACGAAGCGGTAGCTGCTGCCGATTCTCTGGGCTGGCCGGTGGCGCTGAAAGCTACTGACGAGCGACTGCGCCAGCGACTGGATCTGGGTGGAGTGCGGCTCAATATCGTGAATGCCGAGTCGCTCCGCCACAACATCGAACACATGCGCCAGACCCTTAAGCCGTTTGGCGACATCGGCTTGGAGATCCAGGCAATGGCGCCTTCGGGCCAGTCCTGCACGGTGCGGGCGATCGAGGATCCGTTGCTGGGACCGGTCGTGTCCTTCGGGCTGGCAGGCGACGCAGTGAACCTGCTGGGGGACTGGTCCCATCGGATCCCGCCGCTGACCTCGGTGGACGTGGCCGACCTGGTGCGCAGTCCGCGGGCGGCAACAAAGCTGTTCGGATACCAGGGCCTGCCGGCGGTGGACGTCGCCTCGCTCGAAGATCTCGTTAACCGCGTGGCCCTGATGAAGGACGATCATCCCGAAATCGCCTTGCTCGAATTCAACCCCGTGCTGGTGTCGCCGCAGGGCCTGACGGTGCTTAGCGCGGACCTGCGGTTGGCCAACCACGCCCAGCGCACGGACAGTGCGCGCCGCGCGATGCGGGACTGAGACGGTGCACAGTTCGCTTTAGCTGACCGGCTGCGCAAAAATGGACTCATGAGCCATTCTTCAACCACCGAACAGCGCAGCCTCGACGAGGACCTGAACAGGGCAGGTTTCTACCCCGTTATGGTGGCCGATGTGGTTCATGACGCCCTCGACGAGCGCGAACCGCTGTCCCACGTGGTGCACTTGGAAACCCATTTTGACCGGAACGAAGTGCACCGCCACATCACCGTCTTGGTCCTGACCGAGGACATGCTGGTGATCACGCATGTCGACGACCAGCAGCTGGACGAGGCCGGACATCAGATGGTTGCGCAGATTTCCACGGAATCGGTCCCGGTCAGCCAGATCCGTTCCGTCGTGCTCAGCTACATCTACGCCCAGCCCCAGGACTACAAGCCAACGGATCAGGCCCGGGAGCTCACGCTAGCTATCGCCTGGTCAGGCGGGCAGCGCCTGGATATGGGCCCGGCAGGGTGCGCGGATCCGGAGTGCGATGCGGACCACGGCTACACCGGCAACATTGTGCAGGAGGACATCGTCCTGCGGGTCAGCGCCGAAGCGGACGGGGCGCAGGCCGTCCGGAACGCCAAGAGTTTCGCCCGCGCACTGCGGAAGATCAATACTTCTACCCCGGTCCCGGTCCGGGCCGCGGAAACGGTGCAGCCGCGACAACGGTTGGGGTCCAGGCTGGCCCGCGGACATCACCAGCGCTAGCATGCCGCAGCACCACGAACCGCTGCCCCCGGCACCCGGCTTCGGCCGCGACACCATCGCCGACGTCTTCAGCAGTGCGGCAGCAGCCCTTGACGTGCCGGGTTTCGAGAATGTCCTGGGTCTGCCCGGCGCCAGACGTATCTGCGTAGTTATGGTGGACGGGCTGGGCAAGGTCCTGCTCAAACAGCGCGGCGGGCATGCACCGTTCCTGCGCAAATGCCTCGAAAACTCGCGCACGCTGCGCAGCGCCTTCCCATCGACGACGGCGTCGTCGCTCGCCAGTTTAGGGACGGGACTCGAGCCCGGTCTGCACGGCATGGTTGGCTACGACGTGCTGGACCCCGCGCAGGACAAGGTAGTCAACCAGCTGGGCGGCTGGGACGCGGAAGTGGATCCGCGCAAGTGGCAGCCGCATGCCACCGTCTTCGAACGCGCTGCTGAGCATGTGTCCGTGGTGACTGTCAGCCTGCCCAAGTTTGCCAACTCCGGAATGACGCAGGCCGCCCTGCGCGGCGGATCCTTCATCCCGGCGACGACGGGTCATGCCCGGACCCAAGCCACAGTCGAGGCCCTGGCCGGGCAGGACCGGGCGCTGGTGTATCTGTATTTCAACGAGCTGGACAAGGCCGGACACCGCTATGGCAGCGCGTCGGTGGAGTGGGGCAATGCCCTGGAGGAGCTGGATTCGGACATGCGCCGCCTGGCCGGCCAGCTGCCCGCCGACACGCTGCTCCTGCTGACTGCAGACCACGGCATGCTGGATGTCTCCCGTGAACACCGGTACGACTATTCCCTCCAGCCGGAACTCGTCGAGGGGGTCCGCCACACGGGCGGAGA
Organism: Crystallibacter permensis; assembly: GCF_025960875.1. Classification (GTDB taxonomy): domain Bacteria; phylum Actinomycetota; class Actinomycetes; order Actinomycetales; family Micrococcaceae; genus Crystallibacter; species Crystallibacter permensis. Next base: position 131,546 of record NZ_JAODLR010000009.1, read on the forward strand.
ACCGCGCCTGGTGCATTTGTATCTAGAGCCCGACGTCGGTGAGCGGCAACGTGACAAGCTCACCACAGCATGGCGTGAGTCTTACGGCAAGCATGCCTGGATTCTCGATCGGGACGAAGCCGTCGCTCACGGACTTTTCGGCCGCGTGGATGCCTCTGTTCTACCCAGGATCGGGGATTTGATGATCGCGGCGCGGGAGCCGATCGCCCTGTACGACACGCGCAGAGTATCGGAGCGTGCCATGGACGTAGTGGGCCAGCACGGTTCATTGACCCGGGCCGAACGCGAAGTGCCGTTACTGACGCTGGGCTCAACGGTCCGTTCATCCGGCAAAAAGACCACAGCTAAAGGAAAGTAAGAGCCGGCGGACCTGAACGGTTCGGGCCGCCCTGCTGCTCCGAGGGCTGCGGGACGCAGCCGTTCGGCTTACTCGTGCTTGGTGCCGAAAACGATCTCGTCCCAGCTCGGAACGCTGGAGCGCTTCGGTTTCATCGACCGCTTGCGCTGCTGTTCTTCCGCCGCCGCCGCGTCTGCCGTCGCTACCGCTTCCGCAGGTTCTGTCCGATCCGCGCTTTGGTCTTGGTCTGCCGAGACCGGTTCGGAGGCAGCGTCCGCTGCCGCATCCGTACGGTCCTCCGGCAAGGGGGCACCGGAGACCGTTATTTCCCTGGTCTCCATGCTGACACCCGGATGAAGATCGAGCGAACGATCGGCCCCGTGGTCAGTTGAGGCGAGACTGAGTGTGAACGGACTGCTCGGCCGCCCACCGTTGCCGTCTGCATCCGTATCATCCCCGGCGAGGATCCCCTCACGCGGATGGGCAGCGGGGATGCCGCCTTGGGTCAGCAGGAGTGCAAGGGCGTCGTCGGCTTCTTCGTCAACGCCGAGCCGCTGGCCGCGGCGGGAACGAAGCACTTCCAACAGATTGTCCGAGTCCGTGGTGTCTTGGTCCTCCACGGCGGGGTCAGTTTCAGGATCAGCGTTGCTGTCTGCCTCGAAGTCGAAGACCCGGTCAGCCACGGCCGTGAGGCGGCGCGCCGGGACGGGGCCGTCCAAGGGCTCAAGTTCGCTGAGTTGCTGTGCCCAGCGGTTGCTGTTCTGTACGGCTTTGCTGGTGGGGCTGTAAAGCCACTTGGCGGGAGGTTCCTCGCCGATTGAACCACTGGCAACAGCGGGCGGATCGAAACGTGCAATGATCTCCCACGCGCCATCCTGGCGCCGCCAGGAGTCCCACTCCAGTGAGGCCGCGTCGATGCCGAACGCGTTCACGCGGTGGGCGACCATCTCGCCAAGGGTGGCGGGAGCGTCTCCGAAGGCAGAGCGGTAGCTGTCGTGTGACGGCAGTGCCGAAGCGACCTCAACCCGCTGCGCCTGCTGGACCATGTATTCCCGCTCGGCCCGGACCGGTCCCTCGTACCGCAGGATGCGTGCCATGTCGAGGCCCGATTCGGCGGCGACCTGTTCCGCGGACGCTCCGGCACGGATCCGTGCCTGAATCTCACGGGGGGACATCGCGGCGCCTCCGTTCTCCGAATCAGCAGCGGGAACCCGCACTGACGGGCGCGCTGCTGCGGAACGGAGCGCTTCATCAATCGCCAGGCGGTAACTTTCCCCGCCGCCCCCGCTCAACAGCAGATGTTCGCCATCCTCATGGACACCCACCAGCCGTAGATCCTGCATGAAAACCCTCCACCAGACGACAATTCCTCACTGAAACTCTGCCACCGATACTGCCTAATACCTACTGTTTAGGCGGGTGTGGCGTGTAGTTCATGCCCGAAGTTCCGCCGTTTGGGCGTCTATCCGGCTGCCGGCGGAGAAACGGTTTGGTATTCGGGCTTCGAATAGGCCACAATCTTCGCGTTATGGGCACAAAATCCCCGCCGCGGGCGTTGTGACCAGACACATCATCGGGCGTGATGGGCTTGCCGGCCCGGAAGACCGGCTTACAACTGCAACACCGGAGCGTGAATACACAATTATGGCGACTGATTATGATGCGCCTCGCAAGACCGATGAGGAGACCAGCGAGGAATCCATCGCGGAACTGAAGACCCACCGCACGAGCAAGCAGTCCGCCGTCGTTGACGAGGACGAAGCAGAAGCGGCCGAAGGATTTGAACTGCCGGGGGCGGACCTGTCCAGCGAAGAGCTGACGGTGCGCATCATGCCTGCACAGGCAGACGAATTCACCTGTGCGTCATGTTTCCTGGTCCGTCACCGGTCCCAGGTGGCCCGGGAAAAGGACGGGCTCCTGTACTGCAAGGATTGTGAAGGCTAAGCGGCCCTACTTGCCGGCGGCAGCGGTTGCCGGAGAGCAGCCGCTGCCGAACGCGGTGAACCCGCGGGCGGCCAGGTGATGGCCGCCGGCGGTCCGCTCGTTACTGGCTGTCCTGCTTGGACAGTGCGGCCACGAGCTGGTTCGGCCGTCGCGTGGAGGTGATCCAGTAGGGTGTCCGGTCCGCCTCGTCGGTGATCTCGATCTTGACCACCGGCTGGATCCAGCCGCGGAAACACATGTAGGCGGTGCCGTTCAGCTCCGTTCCGCGCTGGGCGGTGGCGTCGTCGCCCGTGAAGGCGTCGACCCGGCCAACGAATTTCCGCTCGATCTGTGCGCGGCCCACCTGCAGTGTTTTCTCCGTTACGGTAATGCGCGGCGCCGAAACGATCAGCAGGACCACCAGAATAATCGCAGCGATCGCCGCGGCAATGTAGCCGGTCGTCAGGCTGATCGGTGCCAACACGAAAATCACCGCTCCGGCCGTGCCGGCCGCGATCAGCCAGATCCAGAAGTTCGGCCACAGACGTTCCTGGTAAATGACGGATCCGGGTGTCCCGGAAGCGGGGCCGGTGTTACCGGCGGGAGTGGCGTTTGTGCTCATAAATCCAGCTTTTCACCTTTCCTGTGGCTTTTCACCTCGGCGGCCGGCGGAGCCACGGGGCCGGCAGTGCATGACGTAGCTGTTCCGCGCCAAAAAGCGTTAGAGTGATGTGCGGAAACTCTCGCGGCGGCAGTGCCGCCATCGGCAAGGAAATGGTAGCGAGTGCAGGATATTCAACCCACGCTGAACGTTCAGCTGAAAATGCTCGACGACGGTCTGGAGGCACCGGGCTACGCCCACCCTGGCGACGCCGGGGCTGATCTGCGCAGCCGCATTGACTTCAGGATCGGGCCGGGGGAGCGGATTCTTGTCCCCACTGGCGTGGCTATCGCGCTGCCGCAAGGGTATGTGGCGTTGATTCATCCGCGCTCGGGCCTGGCGGCCAAACACGGTTTGACCATTGTTAACGCACCCGGCACCGTCGATGCCGGCTACCGCGGCGAAATCGCCGTCACCTTGCTGAACACGGATGCTACCGAGACCCTGACTTTCAAGCGCGGGGACCGCATTGCGCAGATGGTCATCCAGCGCGTAGAGCACGCCGCCTTCGAACATGTCGACGAGCTGCCCGGCTCCATTCGGGGAGCCGGCGGGTTCGGGTCGACCGGCGGCTTTAGCGCAGCCCGATGAAGCGCCGACCGAGCACAAGTGCCGCTGGCCAGCCAGCGGCTTCAGAGAGGACCCGACGATGATTTTTGGGCGCCGCAAGAACAAGAACAACACGAGCGACCTGCCGGAGACCGCAGCGGAGAGCGCCGTAGAGCGGACTCCGGGCGAAGCATCCGATGCAACAGCGGTCCCGGATCAGCCGGAAGCAGCCGAGGCATTGCCGAAGGCTGCCAAAACCGATGCGGAACTGCGCAGCAGCGGACCCTTCGATAGCGCCGAAAAAGAGACCGATGAGGGATACCTCGATCTCGGCGCGCTGAAAATCCAGCCCCGTGACGGACTTCAGCTACGGCTGGAAGTAGAGGAAAAAACACAGCGGGTCATTGCCGTAACGCTGGATCTGTCCGGTTCCAGTTTGCAGCTGCAGGCGTTCGCTGCGCCTAAATCCGAGGGCCTGTGGGACGAAATCCGCGAGCAGCTGGCCTCGTCCATCGGTTCCCAGGGCGGGACCGTTGAGGAGGTCAGCGGGCCGCTGGGCACCGAAGTTGTGGCCAAGCTTCCGGCCCAGACGCCGGACGGAAAAGCCGGCTTCCGGGTAGCGCGCTTCATTGGCGTCGACGGTCCGCGTTGGTTCCTGCGCGGAGTCATCGGTGGCGGGGCGGCACTGGACCGGGCCAAGGCAGCGGAGCTGGAAGAGCTCTTCCGCCAGACCGTTGTGGTCCGTGGCGACCAGCCGCTGCCGCCACGGGATCTGCTAACACTGCGGTTGCCCAAGGACGCGAGCCTGCGCACCCAGGATGGCCAGGCCGCTCCCGGCTTGAGCGCGCCCGAGCGCGGACCCGAAATCACCCACATTGGCTAAGGACCGGCGCCCCGATGCCGGGTCCGCCGTCGTTATTCCGTTGGAAGGGCTGCCGAAGCGCGGACGGGTGCGGTCCGTGGGCTATGTGGAGGCCATCACGATTCTGCCCGTAGGCCAGGCGCCAAGTTTCTCCGCAGTGCTGACCTCTAGTGGGCCCGGAGACCGGGCCACGGAGGCCGGCGTGCAGCAGCGGCCGGCGAGGATCCGCCTCATCTGGCTGGGCCAGCGGCGGGTGCCGGGGATCGACGCCGGCATCCGGCTGGGATTCGAAGGAACCGTGTTCGAAGTCGACGGATTGCCGACGATGTACAACCCGCGCTATGAAATCCAAAGCCTGTTGGAGAATTGAGCCATGACTGAAAAACCCGAACCTCGCGATGAGCAGGAGAAATCCGTCAGCGAGCTCGCCGGCGCCTACGCAGCGCGCGCGGGAGTGGAGCGCCGCGAAGACGGCCAGATCGACGTGCTCAAATCCGTGGGCGGCGTCCGGGGCCTGACCGAAAGCATTCTGCCCGGTCTGGTTTTCCTCGTGGTCTTCACCGTTGTCCGCGATCTGGCGCCGGCCCTGATCGGGGCGCTGGGCATCGCGGCAGTCTTCACCATCCTGCGGCTGATCCAGCGCGGCACCGTGGTCCAGGCGTTTTCCGGACTGATCGGCGTTGCCATCTGTGCGTTTGTGGCCAACACGACGGGCCGGGCCGAGACCTTCTACATCCCGGGTTTCTTCACCAACGCCGCCTACATCGTGGGCATGGTCATTTCGATAGCGGTCAAATGGCCGCTGGCCGGACTGCTGTTCGGCTTCATCCGTGGCGAAGGGACCGACTGGCGGAAGGAACCGCGCCGCTTGCGGGCCTACGCGCTGGCTACCTGGATTGTCATCACCGTGCTGGCTCTGCGCCTTGCGGTCCAGGTGCCGCTGTACTTCATGGGCCCGGATGCCCTGGTGGCGCTGGGTACCGCGCGGCTGGTCATGGGTGTGCCGCTTTACGCACTCGGCCTGTGGCTGGCATGGATGGTCTCACGCCCCGTCGGCGGGGCCGTCGTCGGCGGTGCCGCCGCTCCGGGCGGTCAGCACTGACCGCAACTGGTCTTCGGCGGCGATCGTCGTCACGAAGAAGAGCTCGTCGCTGTCCTCGATCACGTCGTCCATACTTGGCGTGATCGGCGCGTCGTCGCGCAGAATGGCGACGACCGTGGCGTCCTGCGGCCAGTCGATGGAGCCCAGCGTCCTGCCGACCAGGGGCGAATCGTGCGGGACGGTGAACTCGACCATGGAGGCCACCCCTGTCTGCAGCGTCAGCAGACGGACCAGATCGCCGATCTCCACCGCCTCTTCCACCAGCGCGGTCATCAGCCGCGGCGTGTTGACGGCTACATCCACGCCCCACGAGTCGTCAAACATCCAGTCGTTTTTCGGATTGTTCACCCGCCCAACAGTCCTGGAGACGCCGAATTCGCTCTTTGCCAGGAGCGAGACCACCAGGTTCACCTTGTCATCGCCCGTGGCGGAAACCACCACGTCGGCTTCATCAAGGTTGGCATCGCGCAGCGTGGTGATTTCGCACGCGTCCCCGATCAGCCAGCGGGCGCCCTTGAGGCCACTGCGGCCGATCGCCTCCGGCTTCTGGTCGATGAGCAGGATGTCGTGGTTGTTGGAGAGGAGCTCCCGCGCAATGGAAGAGCCGACGCTGCCTGCCCCGGCGATAACTACCTTCATTCGGACTCCTTAACCGGCGGTTTTGACAGGATGCCGGCAATCTCATGGGTGGCGGCCACGTTCATCATGGCATGGACGATGTCGCCTTGCTGGTAGCGCGATTGGGGGCCGGGCAGCATGCCCTCGCCGAACCGCGTCAGGTACGCCACCCGGGCACCGGAGGCGGCCTCGATCTCCGCGAAGCCATGCCCCACCCACCCGTCGTGCAAGGACACTTCGCCAAGAATCAGGCGCCCGGACGCTTCCCGGAAGTCGCCCTTGATGCTTTGTTCGGGCAGGATGCGCCGCAGCACCTGGTCCGCGCTCCAGCGGACCGCAGCCACGGTGGGTATGCCCAGCCGCTGGTAGATTTCGGCCCGCCCCGGGTCGTAAATCCGGGCGACGACGTGGGGGACATGGAAGGTCTCACGCGCTACCCGGGTGGCCAGGATGTTCGAGTTGTCGCCGCTGGAGACGGCGGCGAAGGCGTAGGCATTTTCAATGTCCGCGTGACGCAGGGTGTCGCGGTCGAAACCCACCCCGGTGATCTTGCGCCCGGAAAAGTCGCTTCGCAGCCGTCGGAAGGCGCTGTCGTCCTGGTCGATCACCGCCACACTGTGCCCCGATTCGTCCAGCGTATGCGCCAGTGTCACACCCACGCGCCCGCACCCCATGATCACGAAATGCGCCACCGGATTCCCTTCCCTTGAAGCATGCTGTCCAGCAGCAAGCTTATCGGCAAGAGCGCCGCAACAGCGCGGTGGCGCCCGCGGCAGTAAGCTTTCATGCGTGATGACTGTGTCCGTATTTGTGCGTGCGTGGAACGGCGGAACATGCTGACCACCCTCAACGCGCTCAAGCGCATCCTGGTGGGCAGGCCGTTCCGGACCGAACGTGCCAAAGCCCAACCGCTGCCGCAACGGCTGGCGCTGCCGGTGTTTTCGGCCAACGCGCTCTCCTCCGTGGCGTACTCGCCGGACGAGATCCTGCTGACCCTGGCGCTGGCGGGAGTGGCCGCCGTCGCGCTGTCGCCGCTGGTCGGCCTCGCGGTCATGGTGGTGCTGCTGGTCATCGTCGCTTCCTACCGCCAAAGCGTGCACGCGTACCCCTCCGGCGGCGACTACCAGATCGCCAGCGAAAACCTGGGCAAGAATGCCGGCATCACCGTCGGTTCGGCCCTGATGTTCGACTACGTGCTCACCGTTGCGGTCTCCATGTCCTCCGCTGCGCATTACGTCATTGCGGCGTTCCCCGCGCTCAGGGGATGGCAAACGACGGCGGCCGTTGCCGGCGTCGTAATTCTTGCTTTGCTGCACCTGCGCGGACTGCGGCGCGGCGGCCGGTCGGTGGCCATTCCTACGTACGCCTTCGTAGGGCTGATTCTGCTGATGTGCCTGGTGGGCTTCATCCAGGACGTGACCGGCGAACTCCGGCTGGCGCCCAGCGCCGGACTGGACATTGTGCCGGCTGCGGAGTTCCAGGCCGGGCTGACCGGTCTGGCCGGAGCCCTGCTGGTGCTGCGCGCGTTCTCTACCGGGGCCGCAGCGCTGACCGGTGTGGAAACGCCGGCCGGCAACGTCCAGGCGTTCCAGCCGCCGCGCGCCAGGAACGCCGCGACGGCGCTGCTGGTTCTTGGGGTTGCCGCCACCGTGATGACGATGGCGGTGCTGTATCTGGCGCGCGCCACCCGGGTCCATGTGGTCCAGGTCCCCGCCGAGCAGCTTAGGCTCAACGGCGGCCCCTTGCCGGCGGACTATCTGCAGACGCCCGTCATCAGCCAGCTCGCGGCAACCGTCTTCGACCGCGGCAACGTCCTGTTCTACCTGGTCCTGGCGGCTACGGGACTGATCCTGGTCCTGGCCAGCCACTCTGCCTTCAACGCCTTCCCGTCGCTGGCCTCCATCCTGGCCACCGACGGATTTCTGCCCCGGCAGCTGCGAACCCGCGGCGACCGGCTGAGCTACAGCAACGGCGTCATGGCGCTGGCCGGCGCCGCCCTGGTGCTGATCCTGATTTTCGAGGCCGATGTCACCGAACTCATCCAGCTGTACGTGGTGGGCGTGTTCGTCTCGTTCACCTTCAGCCAGCTCGGCATGATCAAGCATTTTTCCCGGCTGATCCGCTCCACACCGCACAAACAAGTACGACGGCGAATGGCGCGCTCGCGCGTCATCAACCTCATCGGGTTCATCATGACCGCAACGGTGCTGGTGGTGGTGCTGGTGAGCAAGTTTGTGTTCGGCGCGTGGATTGCGGTGGCCGGAATCCTCATCCTGGCGCTGATCATGTTCAGCATCCACCGGCACTACGAGCAGGTGGCGCAGGAGCTGGCCGTGGACGAGAACCAGCCGGCCACCGCGCTGCCGTCCCGGGTCCACGCCGTGATCCTGGTCTCGCACGTGCGCAAGCCTGTGCTGCGTGCGCTGGCTTTTGCACGCGCCTCCCGCCCGTCGAAACTCGATGCCGTCATCGTGGACATCGACGAGGAAGAGACAAAGGCGACGCTGGCGGACTGGGAACGCTTCAAAATTCCCGTGCCCATCACGGTCCTGGCGTCCCCGTACCGCGACACCACCGTCCCGGTGATCGAGTACATCAAGAACATCCGCCGCGATTCACCGCGCGATCTGGTGGTCGTGTACATTCCGGAGTACGTCGTGGGCCGGTGGTGGGAGCAGTTAGTGCACAATCAGACCGCCCTGCGGATCAAAACCCGACTGCATTTCGAACCCGGAGTCATGGTTGCCAGCGTTCCCTGGCAGCTGGCTTCTTCCGATGCCGTCCGCAAATACCAGGAGTTTCCCTAATGGCGCAGGCCGCTGACCGCACTGACCCCGCTGAGCTTGAATTGAGAATCGGCGCCCCGGCGCACGGCGGGCACTTTGTCGCCCGGTACGAGGGCCGCGTGGTCTTCGTGCGGCACGCGCTGCCCGGTGAACTCGTGCGCGTGCGGGTTACCGACGGCGGCGCCGACTCCGGTTTCTGGCGCGCCGACACGGTCGAGGTACTTGAGGCTTCGCCCCACCGCGTGGCGCACCCCTGGGACCGCGCGGACGCCTTGCTGGCGGCTAAGCGCCGCCGTCCGGCGGTCGGCGGCGCCGAGTTCGGCCACATCGAGGTCGCCGAGCAGCGGCGGCTCAAAGCCGCGGTGTTCGAAGAGCAGCTGCAGCGGCAGGCCGGCGTCGAACGGCAAATCGTTGTGGAACCTGCGGATAAGAACGACGACGGCGGGCTGGGCTGGCGGACCAGGGCGGCCTTTGCCGTGGACAAGAGCGGGCATCTGGCCATGCACGCCCACCGTTCCGATGAACTGGTGCCTGTCACCGGGATGCCGCTGGCAGTGGCTGCCATTAACGATCTGCGGCTGTGGGAGGCGGACCTGAACCAGGTGTCCCGCGTGGAGGTGGCGGCGCCGGCGAACGGTTCCGCGCCGCTGGTGCTGCTGACACCAGAGCCCGGGGCGTCGCTGCGGCGGATGGCCGCCGTGGCCGGTGCCATCGACCCGTCCGCCTCGGTTGCCGTCTGGGAGCCCGAGCAACGCAAACTGACCCGGCTGAGGGGCCGGACGTGGGTGGCCGAGACCTGCGGGAACCATCAATACCGCGTAACCGGAGACGGCTTCTGGCAGATCCACCGCTCCGCACCCCAGGTGCTGACCGAAGCGGTCATGGCAGGTGTGCTCCCGCAGCCGGGGGAACGGGTGGCGGATCTGTACGCCGGCGCCGGCTTGTTCACGGCTCCACTGGCGGAGGCGGTAGGCGTGACCGGCACGGTGCTCTCGGTCGAAGGGTCCCCGGGCACCAGCCGCGACGCACGCAAGAACCTGCACGACGCGCCGCAGGTGACCATTGTCCAGGGCAAGGTGGAGAAGGCGCTCCGGTCGCAGGACGGACTTGACGTCGTGGTACTCGATCCGCCGCGCGCCGGTGCCGGCAAGACCGTGGTGCACCTGGTGCACGACCAGCGGCCGCGGGTGGTGGGCTACGTTTCCTGTGACCCGGCGTCCTTTGCCCGCGATCTGGGCTACTTCCAGGCCCTTGGCTGGGAGCTCAAGACACTGAGGGTGCTGGACCTGTATCCGAACACACACCATGTGGAGTCTTTCGCGGAGCTGGTGCCGCCGCGGGCCTGAGCCGCATTGGGAAGTGCCTGTCATCACTGCGTCGCATTCCCGGCGGAGGGCTAGGATGGGAAAAGGATGTCCGGGGCCGCGCACGGCACTGCTGCCGATGCGGCCGGAGCCGTGGAAGCCAATTCCGGCAAATGCAGACTGCTGGTTCTATGAGCGTCTGTCACGATCAGCGGTGTGCGTGAATTAGGGAAGCCTAACTAGCGGGGGACTGCTGCCCGGACAAAGATAAAGTGTGGCGAGAGGAGTCCTGTTATGAGTAATGTGGACAGCTTCGGATCCAAAGGCGTACTAGACGTTGCCGGGTCCGAGTATGAAATTTTCCGGCTGAATTCCGTCGAAGGCGCCGAGAGCCTTCCGTTCAGCCTCAAGGTCCTGTTGGAGAATCTGCTCCGCACCGAGGACGGCGCAAACATCACCGCGGACCACGTCCGTGCACTGGCCAACTGGGACCCGAACGCCCAGCCGGATACGGAAATCCAGTTCACCCCTGCCCGCGTCATCATGCAGGACTTCACCGGTGTTCCCTGTGTGGTTGACTTGGCGACAATGCGCGAGGCCGTCAAGGAACTCGGCGGCGACGCCTCCCGGGTCAACCCGCTGGCCCCGGCGGAATTGGTCATCGACCACTCCGTCCAGATTGACGCCTTCGGCAACGCCGGCGCGCTCGAACGCAACATGGAGATCGAGTACCAGCGCAACGGTGAGCGTTACCAGTTCCTGCGCTGGGGCCAGACTGCGTTCGACGACTTCAAGGTTGTCCCCCCGGGAACCGGCATTGTCCACCAGGTCAACATCGAATACCTGGCGCGCACCGTCATGACCCGCGAAGTCGACGGCAAGCTGCGCGCTTACCCCGACACCTGCGTCGGCACCGACTCCCACACCACCATGGTCAACGGCCTGGGCGTACTGGGCTGGGGCGTTGGCGGCATTGAGGCAGAGGCTGCCATGCTCGGCCAGCCCGTCTCGATGCTGATCCCGCGCGTAGTCGGCTTCAAGCTCAGCGGCTCCATCCCCGCGGGCGCAACGGCTACCGACGTCGTCCTGACCATCACCGAAATGCTGCGCAAGCACGGTGTTGTCGGCAAGTTCGTCGAATTCTACGGCGAAGGCGTCGCCGCGGTTCCGCTGGCCAACCGCGCCACCATCGGCAACATGAGCCCGGAATTCGGCTCGACCGCAGCCATGTTCCCGATCGACAACGTCACGATGGACTACCTGCGCCTGACCGGACGTTCCGACGAGAACGTTGCCCTGGTTGAGGCCTACGCCAAGGAACAGGGACTGTGGCATGACCCGTCCCGCGAGCTGAAGTTCTCGGAATACCTGGAACTGGATCTGTCCACCGTGGTGCCGTCCATCGCCGGACCGAAGCGTCCGCAGGACCGCATTGAGCTCTCCTCGTCGAAGGAACAGTTCCGCAAGGACCTGCATAACTACGTGGCAGCAGCCAACGAGGACGCCCTGGACGAGGCCCTCGAGGAGTCTTTCCCCGCCTCGGACTCGCCCGCGATGACCTCCACCGTGCGCCACTCGGCGGCCGCCAACTCGAACGGGCGCCCGACCAAGCCGGTCACCGTCAAGATGGAAGACGGCCGTGAGTTCGTGGTGGACCACGGAGCGGTGACCATTGCGTCCATCACCTCCTGCACCAACACGTCCAACCCCTCGGTCATGCTGGCCGCCGCCGTGCTTGCCCGCAACGCCGTCGACAAGGGTCTGACCTCCAAGCCGTGGGTGAAGACCTCCGTGGCTCCGGGTTCGAAGGTTGTCACCGACTACTACGAGAAGTCCGGGCTGGTCCCGTACCTGGAGAAGCTGGGCTTCTTCACGGTGGGCTACGGCTGCGCCACCTGCATCGGCAACTCCGGTCCGCTCGAAACCGAGATCTCCGACGCCATCCAGGGCCACGACCTCTCGGTAACGGCAGTCCTGTCCGGTAACCGCAACTTCGAAGGCCGGATCAACCCGGACGTGAAGATGAACTACCTGGCGTCGCCGCCGCTGGTCATCGCTTACGCCCTGGCCGGATCCATGGACTTCGACTTCGAGAATGACCCGCTGGGCCAGGACGATGCCGGTAACGATGTTTTCCTGAAGGACATCTGGCCGAGCCCGACCGAAGTGCAGTCCATCATGGACAGCTCCATCGACGAGGAAATGTTCGTCAAGGGCTACGCGGGTGTCTTCGAGGGCGACGACCGCTGGAAGGCGCTGGACACTCCCGCAGGCGACACCTTCGCCTGGGACCAGGACTCCACCTACGTGCGGAAGCCACCGTACTTTGAGGGCATGCAGGCCACTCCCGCACCGGTGCAGGACATCATCGGTGCGCGTGTCCTGGCCAAGCTTGGCGATTCGGTGACCACGGACCACATCTCCCCGGCCGGCTCCTTCAAATCGGATAGCCCGGCGGGACGCTACCTGCTCGAGCACGGCGTGGAGCGCAAGGACTTCAACTCCTACGGCTCGCGCCGTGGCAACCACGAAGTCATGATCCGCGGTACCTTCGCCAACATCCGGCTGCGTAATCTGCTGCTGGACGGCGTGGAGGGCGGCTTCACCCGCGACTTCACGCAGACCGGCGGCCCGCAGGCCTACATCTACGACGCAGCGATGAACTACCAGGTCGCCGGCACCCCGCTGGTGGTGCTGGCCGGCAAGGAATACGGTTCGGGCTCGTCCCGCGACTGGGCCGCCAAGGGCACCGCGCTGCTGGGCGTCAAAGCCGTCATCGCTGAGAGCTTCGAGCGCATCCACCGCTCCAACCTCATTGGCATGGGCGTGCTGCCGCTGCAGTACGCCGCGGGCGAGAATGCTGCGTCGCTGGGACTCTCCGGCACGGAGACTTTTGCCTTCGAAGGCGTGACCGAGCTCAATGACGGTTCCACACCGAAGACGGTGAAGGTGACCGCCACGGACGAGGACGGCAAGAGCATCAGCTTCGACGCCGTTGTGCGCATCGACACACCGGGCGAAGCGGACTACTACCGTAACGGCGGAATCCTGCAGTATGTCCTGCGCCAGCTGACCGCAGCATAAGGGTTCAGGTACGAACCGACTTGAACGGAGGGCTCCCGGACTCCGCCCCCAGGGCGGGCCGGGGGCCTTCTGCGCGTTATGGTTAAGTGTCGACCGCGGCCCGAAGCAGAGGCGTCTGGCGGGCAATGCTATTCATCAGTAAGGGAGGCTTCCATGGGTCTACTGGAGACAATCCGTAATCCGCAGGACCTCAGCAAACTCAGCACCAGGCAGTTGGAGAGCCTCGCTGGGGAAATCCGCCAGTTCCTCATCACGAACGTGGCCCAGACCGGCGGGCATCTCGGGCCCAACCTTGGGGTTGTCGAACTAACCTTGGGAATCCACCGGGTGTTCGATTCGCCGCGGGACAGCATCGTCTTCGATACCGGCCACCAGTCCTACGTGCACAAACTGGTCACCGGCCGGCAGGACTTTTCCACGCTGCGCCAGGAGGGCGGACTGTCCGGCTACCCGGAGCGTTCCGAATCCGTGCACGACATCGTGGAGTCTTCCCACGCGTCGTCGTCGTTGTCCTGGGCCGACGGAATCTCCCGTGCCCGGAAGCTGAACGGCGAAGGTGAGCGCTATGTCGTCGCCATGGTCGGCGACGGCGCCCTGACCGGCGGCATGGCCTGGGAGGCCGTGAACAATATCGCGGCCGACAAGGACCGACGCGTCGTCATCGTTGTCAACGACAACGGCCGCTCGTATGCGCCCACGATCGGCGGCCTGGCAGACCAGCTGGCCGCCCTGCGCTCCACCATCGACAAGGTCCGCACGCACAAGGCCTACGAAGGAACCCTGGACTGGTGGAAGGACAGGCTGGAGAACGGCGGCGTGTTCTCGCAGCTGGCCTATAAGAGCCTGCACGCCGCGAAGAAGGGCATCAAGGACTGGTGGGCGCCACAAGGGCTTTTCGAAGACCTGGGCATGAAATACATCGGGCCCATCGACGGCCATGACATGGCTGCGGTCGAAGAGGCGCTGACGCAGGCCCGCAAGTACGCTGGCCCGGTCATTGTCCACGCGATGACCGAGAAGGGCCGCGGCTATGCTCCGGCGCGGGCCCATGAAGCAGACCAGTTCCATGCCGTCGGCGTTATCGATCCGGAGACCGGTGAGCCCGTTGACGCGGGGGGAGTGCAGTCCTGGACCTCGGTCTTCGCCAGCGAAATCGCCGACATCGCCGATGAGCGCAAGGACATTGTCGGCATAACCGGTGCCATGCTGATCCCGGTCGGCCTGCACAAGTTTGCCGCGAACCATCCGGACCGGGTGATCGACGTCGGCATCGCCGAGCAGCACGCACTCACGAGTGCCGCGGGCATGGCCTACGGCGGGCTGCATCCGGTGGTTGCGCTCTATGCCACCTTCCTGAACCGGGCGTTCGACCAGTTGCTGATGGACGTTGCCCTGCACAAGGCCGGCGTCACCGTGGTCCTGGACCGGGCCGGCGTGACCGGGCCTGACGGGCCGAGCCATCACGGCATGTGGGACATGGCCATGCTGCAGATTGTGCCCGGGTTGCATCTGGCGGCGCCGCGCGATGCCTCCCGGTTGAGGGAAGAGCTGCGGGAAGCGGTCGCCGTCAATGACGCGCCCACCGTCATCCGCTTTTCCAAGGGCTCGGTCGGTTCGGAGGTCGAAGCCATCGAGCGGCTCAAGGACGGCGTCGACGTCCTCGCCCGACGCCCGTCCGGCTCCACCGAAAACGACGTGCTCATCGTCAGCATCGGCGCCATGAGCGAACTTGCGCTGGAAGTCTCCAACCGGCTCGGCGCCCAAGGCATCAGCTCCACCGTGGTGGATCCGCGCTGGGTGCTGCCCGTGGCGCGGTCCATCATCGCGATGGCAGCGCAGCACCGGATCGTGATTGTGATCGAAGACGGCGTCCGTGCCGGCGGTGTGGGTTCCCGGATCCGTCAGGAAATGCGCGCCGAGGGCGTGGATACCGCACTGAACGAGGTAGGTCTGCCGGTGGAGTTCCTGTCCCACGGAACACGGTCCCAGGTGATGGAGCGAGTCGGCCTGACCGCGCGCCAGGTAACCCACGACGTCGTTGCCCAGGTCCTCGGAACCAAAGTGCCTTTCGCCCGGCCGCTGCCCGGCCAGGAAATGCCAACGGGCCAGATTCCCAAGATCCAGTGAGCGCGCCGGACTTCACTGCTCCCGGCGCGGCGCCTTCATCCCGTGCCCCGAAACGTATCGAACCAGGCGAACTGGTCGTGATGCGGAACAGGAAATGGAACGGCGAGCCCCACTGGGTGGTGCCGGGAGACTATCTGGGCGAGGACCGCTTTGGGCACTGGATCTCCCAGCCCGCCGGCTCCTTCGTGGCGAAGCCGGCCGTTGCCTTTTACGCTGCCTCCGACGCATTGGTGATGGTCCCGCACGACGGGCAGCATGTGGTGACATTCTTCGACGATCTCCACCCGAAAAAGGTGGAGATCTACGTCGACATCGTCACGGACATCCGGTGGCGGCAGCTCGCTGCCGGAATCGGGTACGAGGTCACGCTGATCGACATGGACCTGGACGTTATCCGTACCTTCGACGAGCGCGGGACCTGGATCGACGACGAAGACGAGTTCGCGGAACACCAGGTCCTCATGAATTACCCCGTCTGGGCCGTCTCGGCGACCCAGACGGAATGCAACAGAATTTATTCGGCGGTTAAAGACCGCGTACCGCCCTTTGACGGCACTGCCGCCGACTGGTTTAGAAAGGCCCGCCCATGAGCTTTCTCCGGCTGTACAAGCACGACGATAAAGGAGTACTGCAGTTCCGCGAGGCTTGGTACGACGAAGACTACGGCCAGTTCGTGGTCAACCGCGGTACGGTGGGGCACCAGAGCACTACCCGGGAAACAAACAACGTGGCCGAGGATGCTGCCGGGGCCTTGTTGGAGGCGTTCGCGGTCCAGTGCGCCGAGGACGGTTTTGCGGAGATCGCCAGGGAGGACCAGTTCTGGGTGATCGCGCAGTATGCGCTGAAGAGCAGCACCGGCACCGAACGTGACCAGTACCTGGAAGACAAAGCGACCCGGACTATCACCGAATTCTTTGCGTGGCGGGGGCTCGGTCTGGTGGACCGGTCCGAGTTCGCGCCGGGGAAATTGAATATCTTTATGTTGGCGCCTGACGCGGCTAAAGCGGTTGCGGGCCTGAAAACGTGCCTGCGCGAAGCGAAGCTGGACTTCACCAAGCTCACTATCGGAGTGGCGCCCTACGCTGAACCCCGCGCGGTGAAGCAAAAGCATCCGCTGCCGGCAAAGGCACCCTTCAGCCTGGGCTAGAAGCCCGGCGTGGACGGTCACCGCTGGATGTCCTCCGGCAGAATCAGGCCGGAAGCCAGGGCCGGCTGGCGATACGCGGCGGCGAGCGTGGCCACGGTCTGGTGTGCATTCAGCCCGCTGGGGTTGGGCACGGCCCAAAGCTCGGCGCCGCCAATCGTCTCCGGCTGGCGTCCGAGTTGTGCCTTGGGACGCCCGAAGCCGATTCGGTAGGCAGTAATCCCGGCCACCGCCACTACACGCGGGGCAAGTGCGGCGACCTTGTCTGCGAGGCGCAGTGCTCCCTCTTTAAGCTCTGCCTTGTCCAATTCGTCGGCTCTGGCCGAGGCGCGGGGGACAACGTTCGTGATGCCGATACCGCGCGCTACAAGGTGGCTGCGGTCTTCCTCCGTCATTCCTTCGCCGGCACGGATGAGCCGGTCCGTGATGCCGGCGGCTGCCAGCGCCGGATAGAAACGGTTTCCGGGGCGGGCAAAGTGCGTTCCGGTAGCGGCTGACCACAGGCCGGGATTGATACCGACGAAAAGCAGGCGCAGCCCCGGACCCAGGAGGTCGGGAACCTCGGCATTTTGGTAGCCGAGCAGTTCAGTACGTGTGAAGGCCACGGCTCAACTCTTCCACGGCCAGCCGGCGCGGCAAAGCCAGAGGCCCGGCGCTCCATCGAATAGACGGTGCACCGGCCTCCGGGCCGCCCGCTGGGGCGGGATGGACTTGTCAGTCGGTACCGGCGTCGAACGCTGCGCGGTCCAGCGCCTCGTCGGCGGCGCGGCCGGCTTCATCGAGTTCGGCGGTATCGGCAATCTCGTCGGCGCCGCCGGCCTCCAGCGCGCCAACCAGTTCCGCGGTGGGGCCGCCCACCAGGCCCTGGGCGGCGTACTGCTCCAGCCGGGAACGGGAATCCGCGATGTCCAGATTGCGCATGGTCAGCTGGCCGATCCGGTCCAGCGGTCCGAATGCGGCGTCGCCAACGCGCTCCATTGAGAGCTTGTCCGGGTGGTAGCTCAGGGACGGGCCGCTGGTGTCGAGGATGGTGTAGTCCTCGCCGCGCCGCAGCCGGAGGGTGACCTCGCCGGTGACCGCCGAGCCGACCCACTTCTGCAGCGACTCGCGCAGCATCAGCGCCTGCGGGTCCAGCCAGCGGCCTTCGTACATCAGGCGGCCCAGGCGGCGGCCCTGCGCGTGGTAGCTGGCCACCGTGTCCTCATTGTGGATCGCGTTGAGCAACCGCTCGTAGGCGATGTGCAGCAGCGCCATGGCCGGTGCTTCGTAGATGCCGCGGGACTTGGCCTCGATGATGCGGTTCTCGATCTGGTCGGACATACCCAGCCCGTGCCGGCCGCCGATCGCGTTCGCTTCGTTGACCAGGGCCACGGCGTCGGTGTACTCGGTGCCGTTGATGGCGACCGGACGGCCTGCCTCGAACCGGATGGTGACATCCTCGGTGGCAATCTCCACGTCGTCGCGCCAGAACGCCACGCCCATGATCGGCTGCACCGCTTCCAGGCTGGTGTCCAGGTGCTCCAGCGTCTTGGCTTCATGGGTGGCGCCCCAGATGTTGGCGTCCGTGCTGTAGGCCTTCTCGGCCGAGTCGCGGTAGGGGAAGTTGTGCGCGGTCAGCCACTCGGACATTTCCTGGCGCCCGCCCAGTTCGGACACGAAATGCGGGTCCAGCCACGGCTTGTAAATGCGCAGCCGCGGGTGGGCCAGCAGGCCGTAGCGGTAGAAGCGCTCAATGTCGTTGCCCTTGTAGGTGGAGCCGTCGCCCCAGATGTCCACGCCGTCCTCGCGCATGGCGCGTACCAGCAGGGTGCCGGTGACGGCGCGGCCGAGCGGCGTGGTGTTGAAGTACGCCCGGCCGGCGCTGCGGATATGGAAAGCGCCGCACGCCAACGCGGCCAGGCCTTCCTCCACCAGGGCGGGCTTGCAATCGATCAGCCGGGAGAGCTCGGCACCGTATTCGGTGGCGCGTCCGGGGACCGCGTCAATGTCCGGTTCATCGTACTGGCCGAGATCGGCAGTGTAGGTGTAGGGAACCGCGCCGCCGTCGCGCATCCAGGCAACGGCAACGGAGGTATCTAGTCCGCCTGAAAAAGCGATGCCGACACGTTCGCCGACGGGAAGGGAAGTCAAAACTTTAGCCATGACTTCGATGGTATGTGCAGTGACCCCCAAAGACAGAAGCGACCGCGCCGCTGACGTCTACGTGACGTGCCGGAAATCACCGGCCCACCGCGGCCGCAAAGCCTTCCCGGGTAGGATTCGAGACAGGCCACACAAGCCAAGCGATAAGGATGTAGTGATGGAATACCGCCGACTGGGCGCTTCAGGACTGACCGTCTCGGCAGTAGGACTAGGCTGCAACAATCTGGGCCGCAGCGGAACCCCCACCCAGACGCAGAACGGATCCACCGCCGTCGTCAATGCCGCGGTCGACGCCGGCGTCACGCTTTTCGACGTCGCAGACACCTATGGAAAGACCGCCGGACTGAGCGAGGAGTTCCTGGGGAAGGCGCTGGGACGGAACCGCGAGGACGTCATTGTGGCCACGAAGTTCGGCATGGACACCCACGGAGCCAACGGAAACGATTTCGACGCCCGCGGCTCACGGCGGTACATCGTCAAGGCCGCCGAGGCGTCGCTGCGCAGGCTGGGCACCGAGTGGATCGATCTCTACCAGTTCCACACGCCGGACCCGCTGACCCCGATCGAGGAGACCCTCGCCGCGCTGGATGATTTGGTCAGCAGCGGCAAGGTCCGGTACATCGGGCATTCCAACCGTACCGGCTGGCAAATCGCGGAGGCGGAGTTCACCGCACGGATGCGCGGCTGCACCCGGTTCATCTCCTCGCAGAACCATTACAACCTGCTGGACCGCCGCGCCGAACTGGAAGTCATTCCCGCGGCACAGGCCTACGGGCTGGGCGTACTGCCGTACTTCCCGCTGGCCAACGGGTTGCTGACCGGCAAATACAAGGACGGCAAGGCGCCGGAAGGCAGCCGCCTGACGCACTCGCGCACCTACCTGCTCAAGGACGCAGACTGGGAACAGCTCGGCGCGTTTTCCCGTTTCGCCGCCGAGCGCGGCCTGTCGGAAATCCAGGTGGCCTTCTCCTGGCTGGCAGCGCAGCCGGCCGTCGCATCGGTCATCGCCGGCGCCACCAAGCCCGAACAGATCCGGCAGAACGCCGAGTCCGCTTCCTGGCAGCCCACGGCTGAAGACCTGGCCGAACTGGACGGGATCTTCCCTGCGGCGCCCAAAGTCGCCCTGTTCTAGCCCGCCATGACTGAATCCGAAGCAGCGGTACGGCTGCTGGTGGACAACGACACCGGCATCGATGACGCCCTGGCCTTGGTCTACCTGCTCAGCCTGTCCCACGTTGAGATCGAGGTGCTGACCAGCACGCCGGGCAACGTGGCGGTGGAGCAGGTGGTACGGAACAATCTGGCCTTGCTGGAACTCTGCGGGCGGACCGGCGTGGAGGTCGCCGTCGGGGCGACCGCACCGCTGGAGATCCCCCTGACGACGACGCCGGAAACGCACGGGCCGCAAGGCATCGGTTACGCCGAACTGCCGGCACCGGGAGGCGCGGTTTCGCCGCATCATGCCGTTGACCTGTGGATCGAGGCCGCCCACCGCCATCCGGGGGAGCTGACCGCCCTGCTGACTGCCCCGCTGACGAACTTCGCGCTGGCCCTGCGGAAAGAACCCCGGCTGCCGAAGCTGCTCAAACGCGTGGTCATCATGGGCGGCAGCTACTACTACCAGGGCAACACGACGCCGACGGCGGAGTGGAACACCCATGTGGACCCGCACGCCGCCGCCGAAGTCTTCGCGGCGTTCGAGGGCGAGCCCGAAGACCGGCTGCCGATTGTGTGCGCGCTGGAGATGACCGAACGCATCGAGCTGCGCCCTGAACATGTGGCGGAACTGGGCCGGAAAGCCGGCAGCGCGGAGGACGAACTGGTGCTGCCGGGAGATCCGGAAGGTCAACGCAGCACGGCCGCCAACCCGTTGCTGCGCTGCCTCTCCGACGCGCTGCGGTTCTACTTCGAGTTCCACCGCCACTATGACCAGGGCTATCTGGCGCACGTGCACGATGTCTTTGCCGCGGCTATCGCGGCCGGGACCGTGGAATACCGCACACGCCCGGCCACCGTGCACGTGGAAACGGGCCCCGGTTTGCTGGCCGGAACGACTGTCGCCGACTACCGCGGACTCTGGGGCAGGAAGCCGAACGCCCGGATTGTGTCGTGGAACGATCCGGAGGCCACGTTCACCGAGGTGCTCGGCTCCATCGGGGCGCTGGCCCGGCGGCTGGATTCCGCCGGCGGGTAGTTCCCGGCTGGATTCGCTAGACTGGATGACCGGGTCGAGGTGACATAGGCCCAATCCCATCAGTTTTTTCCAGCACTGAGGAATCTCTATGTCCACATCCCTGACGCTGCCCTCGAACGCCGGCAGCACATCGCTGCGCTCCCGAATCCTGCCGCTGCTTGGCGCGGCCGTTATTGCCGCTACGTACCTGATGCTGGTTCTGCTCCAGCCGGTGGAAGCGGCCGCCGGCCTGTCCAGCTGGCCCGCCGTCACCGCCTTCGCCGGCTATCTTGCCGGTGCCATCCTGCTGCTGGTCGGCGTCCTGCCGCAGCTCCCGCCCTCGGCCGTGGCCATCATTCCGGTGGGCCTGGCCCTGAACATTGTCCTGGGCCAGTTCGTGGGCAGTACACTGGTGCCGCTCTATCTGGATTCCATCGGAACTGTCCTGGTGGGGCTGTTGGCCGGCCGCTCCGCCGGGGCCGCTACCGGCGTGCTGGGTTCGCTGGTGTGGTCCCTGTTCAACCCCACGGTGCTGCCCTTCGCCGCGGGAGCCGCCGCCATCGGCTATCTCGCGGGGACTGCCGGCCGTCTCGGTGTACTGCGGCGCGTCTACTGGGCACCGGTGGCCGGCTTCCTGACCGGGGTCGTCGCAGCGGTGCTGTCCGCGCCCGTGGCCGCCTTCGTGTACGGCGGCACCTCCGGCGCCGCAACCGGCGCCCTGGTGGCCATGTTCCGGGCCATGGGCGACGGGCTTCTGGCTTCCATCACGAAGCAGGCCCTGATTTCCGATCCGGCGGACAAGGCCCTGGCATTCCTCGTGGCGGCGCTGCTGGTGGCGGCTCTGCCGCGCCGGATCCGCCTGCAGTTCCCGCAGGTGCAGCGTCAGGCGTCCCGGCCCGGCGAATAGCGCTGCGGCATGATCCGGCTTCATCCCTTCACCGGGCTCGCCCTGGCCGTCGCAGCGGCGCTGCTCACGCTGGCCGCCGACCGTTGGTGGCTGAGCCTGGCTGTCACGACGGCGGCCGTGGGCCTGGCGGTCCTCGCGGGGACGGCCGCCCGGCTGATGCTTACGGCAGGGGCGGTGCTGGCCCCGCTGTGGCTTTCGCAGCTGATGGTCCACGCATTGTTCGATACCGCCGGCAGCGAGGTGCTCGTCGCCGGCGGGCCGGTCCGGCTGACGCTCGAAGGACTAACGACGGCGGGTGGCCTGGGTTTGCGGGCGGCGGCCTTCGTTTCGGTGTTCCTGCTGTATTCGCTGACCGTTGACCGCATCGAGCTGGTCCGCGCGATCGACGCGGCCCGCGTCCCTGCGCAGCTGGGCTACATTGTCGCGGCGACGCTTGCTCTGGTCCCGGCCACGGTCAACAGAGCCAAAGCGATCGAGCAGGCGCAGGCCGTGCGCGGCGCCGGCGAGGGCAGCGGCCCGGCCGGCTGGCTGCGCAGGAAGCGGCTGCTCGCGGTTCCCCTGGTGCTGTCCAGCATTCAGGAAGCCACCGAGCGCTCCGTGCAACTGCAGCTGAGGGGTTTTGCCGGCGGCCCCGGCCGGACACAGCTCCACCCGGTTCCGGCGAGGAGCTGGGAGAAACCTTTCGGGCTCCTGGTGCTGTGCCTGGCCGCGGCAGCGGCAGTGCTCCTGGCCAGCCAGGGCGGCCGCTGATGGAGCTCGAGATCCTGGACTACCGGTACCCGGGCCACGAGGCACCGGCGCTCTCCGGGGTGCGGCTGACGGTGCCACCCGCCTCGCTGACCCTGGTGGCCGGTGGTTCCGGCAGCGGCAAGAGTACGCTGGCAGGGATTATGGCCGGGTACCTGCCCGGCCGGACCGGCGGGCAGCTGGCCGGATCCATCAGCCTTGCAGGCCAAACCCTTAAGTACGACGGCGGGGCGCAACCACACGTCGTCGACCTGCGGCAATGGGTGCGGCATGTTGCGTACGTACCTCAGAATGCGCGGTCCTACTTGTCCATGGTGCGTTCCACCGTGGAGGAGGAGTTGGCCTTCGGCCTGGAGAATGCGGGCATGCCCCGGGCCGAGATGGCAGCACGGATCCAGACGATTGCCGGGCGGTTCGACCTCGGCCGCTTACTGCAACGTGATCCCGCACGGCTGTCCGGCGGGCAGGAGCGGCTGGTGGCCATTGCCGCAGCCGCCGTCACCGATGCCGGCGTGCTGGTGCTGGACGAACCGCTCGCCGGACTCGACGAGCTTGCCGCGGCCCGGGTGGCCGCCACGGTGAGGGGACTGCGCGACACGGGCACCGCCGTCGTTATCCTGACTTCTGTCCTGGACACGCGGTTCTCCGATGCCGGGCACACACTGCTGCTGGAGAACGGGCAGAGTGCGGCCGAAGGCATGCCTGCGGTGCGGCAGGGCGCCGAAGCGGCCGGAGTCGTGGTTCCCGGCGGACCGGCGCCGGCAAGGGGCGGCACCAGCAGCCTGTCGCCGGAACGTGCGGCACGGGGAGCCACGGTGGTCCCGGCGGGCGGCAGTCCGACGGAGCCGGAAAGCAGAGGCAGCGCCGCCGTCCTGTGCTACCGGAACGTCGGATTCAGCTATCCCCAGCCGGAACGCAACGTACGGCGGGCACGGCTGGCCCGCGGGCGGCGCCGCGATGTTTCCGGCGGAGCGGAGCGAACCGCGATCGCGCCATTGCTGGACACGATTAACTTTGCGGTGCACGCGGGGGAGTGCGTTGCCTTGACGGGACCGAACGGGACCGGCAAGACGACGCTCCTGAAGATGGCCCTGGGCCTGATCGCCCCTGATGCCGGAAGCGTTGCGGTGGCCGGCCGGGACACGGCGGAAGCCTCGGTGGGGCAGCTCGCGAAGACAGCTGGGCTGCTGTTCCAGAATCCGGCGGACCAGTTGTTCGAGCGGTCCGTCCATCATGAAGTCGCTTTTGGCCCGCCGGGTTCGCGGCCGGATCCGGCAGCCGTCCGGCAGGCGCTGGACGCGTGCGGCCTGGCCGGGCTCGAGGACGAGCACCCGTACGAACTGCCCGTCTCCCGGCGGCGGCTGGTAGCGCTGGCGACGGTGCTGGCGCGCCGGCCCGCCCTGCTGGTGCTGGACGAGCCGACGGTTTCCCTGGACGGGCACGGCAGGAAGCTGCTGGGCAGGATCCTCACCGCGGCGACGGCCGGCGGAGCAGCTGTCCTGCTATCCACCCATGACAAGGAGTTCGCAGGCGCGCATTGCCGGCGGGTAGTGGAGCTGGGGCGACAGTACGCGCTTCCGCACGAAGCTGCCGCCCCGGAGGGCATCAGCGCCCCGGATGGAACTTCCTTCCGTTGACCCGCTCCGCTGCGCCCACCTGGTCGAGGTAGGGCGTGATGCCGCCCAGATGCATCGGCCAGCCTGCACCGGTGATCATGCACAGGTCGATGTCCTCGGGGCCGGCCACCACGCCTTCTTCGAGCATCAGCCCGATCTCCTCGGCCAAGGCATCCTGGGTGGCGCGCAGCAGTTCCTCTCCGGTGACCGGGCTATTGCCGAACTGCAGCAGGTCCAGGGTCTCCTGCGGGATGTGCTTGCCGCCGTCCTCCGCGGTCTCCCACAGGGACGTTTTGCCGGCATCGATCAGGCGCTGCTGGTTGGCCGAGACGTGGAACCGCTCACCGAAAGCTGCGTGCAGTGATTCCTGGACATGCTGGGCCACCGGAACACCGACCATCGCCAGCAGCGTGAACGGGGTCATCGGCAGACCCATCGGCCGCAGCGCCTCGTCGGCGGTCCTGGCGTCCGTCCCGTTGTCGAAAGCGCGGCTGACTTCACCCATGAGCCGCAGCAGCACGCGGTTGACCACGAAGGCTGCGGCATCCTGGACCAGGACCGCCGTCTTCTTCAGATCTTTGGCCAGCGCGAACGCGGTTGCCAGGACCGCTTCGTCAGTTTTCGGGGCGCGGACAATCTCCAGGAGCGGCATGAGCGCGACGGGATTGAAGAAATGGAATCCGACCAGCCGCTCCGGATGCTGCAGGTCCGCTGCCATCTCCGTTACGGACAGGGACGAGGTGTTGGTTGCCAGGATGCAGTCGGGGGAAACGACTGCTTCTACTTCCGCAAACACCTGCTTTTTCACCGTGAGTTCTTCGAATACTGCTTCAATGACGAAGTCGGCATCGGCGAAGGCGTCCTTGCTGACGGAGCCCGTGACCAGGGCCTTGGTTCGGTTGGCCGCATCGGCAGACAGGCGCCTCCTGGCTTGCAGCTTGTCCACCTCGGCGTGGACATACGCCACCCCCTTGTCCACCCTGGCCTGGTCGATGTCGGTCAGCACCACCGGCACCTTGAGCTGGCGGGCGAAGAGCAGCGCGAGCTGGCCTGCCATCAGCCCGGCACCCACGATGCCGACCTTGGTCACCGGCCGTGCGAGCTTCTTGTCCGGGGCACCGGCGGGCCGCTTTGACCGCCGCTGGATGAGATCGAGGAAAGCGTAGACGGTATTGCGGAAATGCGGAGTCTGCATCAGTTCGGTCAGCGCTTCCACCTCGGCCGCGGCCGATTCCTGCTGGGTCCAGTCCCTGCCTTGTTCCAGCAGGTCCAGCAGTTTCCCGGGCGCGGGGGCTGCGTTGGACGTCTTGGCCTCCACAAAGATGCGGCCCCTGGCGACGGCGGTGTCCCAGTCGGCGTCGTCGTAATTGGCTTTGTCGGCGCGACGTTCCTTCACGGTCTGGAGAGCCTGGGCGTCGCCGGAAATGATCTTCGCGGCCCAGGCCAGCGACTGCTCGAGGAAATCCGCCGGTTCGAACAGGGCGTCCGCGATGCCCAGTTCAAATGCGGCCGAGCCGTTGAGCATCTTGTTGTTGCTCAGCGCATTTTCGATCATGACCTTCACCGCGTTCGCAGGCCCGATCAGCCGCGGCAACCTGTACACACCGCCCCACCCCGGTACCAGGCCCAGGAACGCCTCCGGCAGGCTGATCCCGTTGGCACCGGTGGACACCGTCCGGTAGTGGGCCGCGAGGGCAATTTCGAGACCGCCGCCCATTGCCGCACCGTTGATGAACGCGAAAGTGGGGACGTCCAGGCCGTTCAGGAGGCCGTAGACCTCATGGCCCAGCTGTGCCATAAGGCGTCCGGACTCTGCATCCTGCAGCGAGCCGACGGCGGACAGATCCGCGCCGGCCACCAGATAATACGGTTTGCCGGTGACGGCGACGGCGTCGATCTCGCCTCGGCCGGCGCGTTCCCGCAGCCCTTCCAGCGCGAGGCCGAGTTCCATCAGGGTGTTGGGGCCGAGGGTGGTGGGTTTTGAATGGTCAAGGTCATTGTCCAGCGTGAGCAGGGCCAGGGTAGCTCCGCCGGGCAGGTGCACGTCGCGGACGTAGGAGTGGGTGATCGTCTCGTCCGGAAAGCGTCGGGCCAGGGACTGGAAATCGGCGGTGCTCATGCGAGGTCCTTTCCTGCGGTGCCGGCGACAGCGGCTGCAGTGCTGCTGCGCAAGCTGTAGTCCTGATGGTGGGGGTTCTCCCAGATGACCGCGGCGCCCATACCCAGGCCGATGCACATGGTGGTCAGTCCGTAGCGCACGGTGGGATCTTCTTCGAACTGCCGCGCCAACTGCGTCATGAGCCGCACGCCGGAGGAAGCCAGCGGGTGGCCGACGGCGATGGCGCCGCCGTACCGGTTGACGCGCTCATCGTCCTCGACAATGCCGAAGTGGTCCAGAAAGGAGAGCACCTGCACGGCGAAGGCTTCGTTGATCTCGAACAGACCGATGTCGGCAATATCCAGCCCCGCTTGCTTGAGCGCCTTTTCGGTGGCGGGAACCGGACCAATGCCCATCACTTCGGGCTCGACGCCGGCGAAGGCGAAGGAGACCAGCCGCATCCTGACCGGCAGCTCGAGTTCGGCGGCCGTTTCGGCCGATGCCAGCAGCGCTGCCGTGGCGCCGTCGTTCAACCCCGCCGCATTCCCTGCGGTCACGCGGCCATGGGCGCGGAACGGCGTGCGGAGTCCGGCCAGTTCCTCAACCGTTGTTTCGGGGCGCGGCGGCTGGTCCGCGGTGTGCAGGCCCCAGCCCTGTCCCGGCTTTTTGGCAGCCACCGGCACCAGATCCGGCTGGATCCGGTTGCCGGCATAGGCGTCCGCAAGCTTCCGCTGGCTGGCCGCCGCGTAGCTGTCGGACCGTTCCTTGGTGATCGCAGGGAAGCGGTCATGCAGGTTTTCCGCCGTGTTTCCCATGTTCAGGGCGGCGGGATCCACCAGCCGTTCGGACAGGAAACGCGGGTTGGGATCGGCGCCCTGTCCCATCGGGTGGTTGCCCATGTGCTCCACACCGCCGGCGATAACGACGTCGTAAGCGCCGAAGGCGATACCGCTGGCCGTCGTCGTCACGGCGGTCATGGCCCCGGCACACATCCGGTCGATGGCGAAGCCGGGGACGCTCTTGGGCAGGCCCGCGAGCAGCGCCGCTGTGCGGCCAATGGTCAGGCCTTGGTCTCCGGTCTGGGTTGTGGCGGCGATGGCCACGTCGTCGATCCGGGCTGCAGGCAGGGAGGGATTGCGGCGCAGCAGTTCCCGGATGCATTTGACTACCAGGTCATCGGCGCGGGTGTCTGAGTAGATTCCCTTCTCGCCTGCCTTGCCGAAGGGTGTTCGGACGCCGTCGACGAAGACGACTTCCCTCAAGTGTCGGGCGGGATTCGTAGCGCTCACCAAGGAACTCCTCTTTGAGATGTGGGACACAAACAGCTGCCAGCATCATGTTACCCGCGGGTAACATAAGCGGCAAGCCGGGAATACCCTTGGTTCTCGCAGGAGGTGCGGCGCCGGGCTCTCAGCGTTTCCGGGGGCTCGTCTTCGGGTCCGTTTCGTCGGCCTTAGGCCTGCGTTCGGCCAAGGGCTCCGGGTGCAGGAACGCGTCGGTGATGACCGGCACGACCAGCTCGCGTTGCCAGTTTCGTGCGCCCAGGTCCCGCAGGGCTTCGGCAATGGAGCCGACGGTCACCGGAGCGGGTGGACGCCAGGCTATCCGGCGCAAATAGTCCGGCGTCAGCAGGTTTTCCACCGGCATCTGGAGTTCCTCCGCCAAGGCGGCCAGCCGGGGCTTGGCCGTCTGCAGCCGTGCTGCGGCGGCCGGGTCCTTGTCCGCCCATACACGGGGTGGCGGTGGAGCGTTGGTAGGCATGTGCAGTTCCGGCAGCTTCTCGAAGCGCCGGGCGGCATCGATGCAGCGGAGCCAGCGGGGAGCTTCCCGCTGGGCCGCGCGGCCATGGAAGCCGTTGACGGCGAGCAGCTGGGGCACCGTTGCCGGCATGGCCTTGGCCGCGGCGACCACCGCCGAATCCGGAATCAGCCGCCCGGGGGCAACGTCGCGTTTTTCTGCCAGCTGCTCGCGTTCCGTCCAGAGTTCGCGCACCGCGGCCAACTGGCGTCGATCGCGGATCTGGTGCAGTCCGGAGGTGCGTCGCCACGGGTCGATTCTCGGCTGAGCGGGAGGGGTTGCCAGCAGCGCTTCGAATTCCTCTTCGGCAAAGGGCAGTTTCCCCGACTCTTCCAGGAGCTCGACGAGCGCTTTGCGGAGCTCGATGAGGACTTCAACATCCAAGGCGGCGTAACGCAGCCACGGCTCCGGCAACGGCCTGGTGGACCAGTCCGCTGCTGAGTGTTCTTTAGCCAGGGTGAACCCCAGCAAGTTCTCGATCACAGCGGCAAGCCCGACGCGGGGCAGGCCGGCGAGCCGGGCCGCGAGTTCGGTGTCGAAGAGCTTGTCCGGCCACATGCCCAGAGCCGCCAGGCACGGCAGGTCCTGGGTGGCGGCGTGCAGGATCCACTCCACACCGCGCAGCGCCTCGTTGATGACCTCCAGATTATCGAGGGGTTCCGGGTCGATCAGCCAGGTGCCGGCACCTTCGCGGCGCAGCTGCACCAGGAAGGCGCGCTGGCCGTACCGGAAGCCCGATGCACGTTCGGCGTCGACCGCCACCGGTCCGGAACCGGCGGCGAGAGCCGCGGCCGCACGCTGAAGTCCTGACGCGGTGGAAATGACCAGCGGGACCCCTTCGCGGGGAGCGGTCAGTTCGATCAGCTCGGGAGCGTCCTGCTCCGGTTCGTCTGAGGCGGTTGCTGTGCTGTCTGCACGGCGGGAAGCCGCGGCAGACGAATCCGAAGTCAAAAACGTCATGGTTATACCAGTCTAAGGGCAGGTCAGTTCCGGCGCCGGTTAGGCAGCGACGCGACACCCTCGGGCAGGGGCGGCAAGCCGGCGAAGGTGCAGACCATGTCGGACCACGCCTCCAGGTGGGACTGGATATCCGCCGAGTCCGGAGTCCACGAGGCTCTGAGCTCGATGTCGATCGCGTCCTGGTTATCCGACAGCGAACCAAAGCTTTCGGACAGGATCCTGGTGGCCGTGCCGCCGGCGTTCCGGTAACGGGCCCCGTGGTCGTGCAAGGCGTCCACGAGCCAGGTCCACGCCACGGAGCCGAGCAACGCATCGTTGCCCATGTCGGCGTCGAGCTCGGCGCGGATATACGTCACGATGCGGAAGGTCCCGTCCCAAACCGCGGAGCCATCCGGATCATGCAGGAGAATGAAACGGCCGGTTGCGAGTTCCACATCTGCGGTTTCCCGGAGGGCGGCGATGACGGGACCGTGCGCGGGACGCCGGCCTACTGCCGCCGGCTGGATGACCTCCGCGCCAAGTGCCACTGCATACGGAGCCAATCTGGACGGAGCAGGCAGTTCCGCCAGTTTGAGTTCATTGCGGCAGTTGGCCCGGCGCAACGCGGCCAGGGCAGTCAGGAAGTCCACGGGTGCCGCGGAGAGATCGCCAATCGCACTCACTCTTCCAGATTAAAACCGTGCGGGCTGCCCGGAACGCGAGGCGCGCCGTTGGTGCCGGATCGTTATGCGCCCAGCTCGTTCCGGATGGCCGCGGCGAAAGCATCGATATCTTCCTCCGTGGTGTCGAAGGAGCACATCCAGCGGACCTCGCCGCGGGATTCATCCCAGTCGTAGAACCGGAATTGCTGCCGCAGCCGGTCTGCCGCTCCGGCGGGCAGGGTGGCGAAAACGGCGTTGGCCTGGGTCGGCTGGGTCGGCGTCACGCCGTCAATACCTTCCACGGCGGAACGGAGCCGCGCGGCCATGGCGTTGGCATGGGCCGCCGAGCGCAGCCACAGATCGCCGTCGAGCAGGGCCAGGAACTGGGCGGAGATGAAGCGCATCTTGGAGGCGAGCTGCATGTTCATCTTCCGCAGGTAGGTCAGGCCCTGGGATGCCTCGGGGTTCAGGACCACCACGCATTCACCGAAGAGCAGCCCGTTCTTGGTGCCGCCAAAGGAGAGGATGTCGACGCCGGCGTCGGTGGTAAAGGTGCGCAGATCCGTCCCCAGCGCGGCGGCGGCATTCGCCAGCCGCGCCCCGTCCATGTGCACCTTCATGCCATGACCGTGGGCATGCTCGGCAATCGCACGGATTTCGTCAACGGAATACAGCGTGCCGAGTTCAGTGCTTTGGGTGATCGAGACGGCCAGCGGCTGCGCCCGGTGCTCGTCGCCCCAGCCCCAAGCCTCCCTGTCGATCAGCTCCGGAGTGAGCTTGCCGTCGTCGGTGGGCACGGGGAGCAGTTTGATGCCGCCCACGCGTTCCGGCGCACCGTTTTCGTCCACGTTGATGTGCGCGGTCGAGGCGCAGACCACGGCTCCCCAGCGCGGCAGCAGCGACTGCAGGCTGAGGACATTCGCGCCGGTGCCGTTGAAAACGGGAAAGGCCTGGGCCTGCTCGCCGAAGTGCGAGGCGATGACTTCCTGCAGCCTGGCAGTGTAGCCGTCATCGCCATACGCGACCTGGTGTCCGCCGTTGGCATGCGCGAGCGCAGTGAGTACTTCCGGGTGGACGCCCGAGTAGTTATCCGACGCGAAGCCGCGCACGGACTGGTCGTGCAGGGAAGCGGACAGCAGCGAGGAGTCATTCACAGTAGATATATTCCTTTTCCGGTGGGAGGAAGATGGAGTCGGCGGCGTTTAGACGAGCGGGATCCGGCGGCCATTGATTTCGGCCGCGGGCCTGCCGAACAAATTCTTCACTGCCGCGGCCAGGTCCGCAACGTCGGTGAACCCGGTGAACGGCTTCTCCGGGTTCCCGGCGCGCATCCGGTCATCCACCAACGCCTTAATGACAAGTACGACGGCGGCCGAATGCTCAGCTTCGGATGTCTCCTTGGCGCCGGGGCCGGCTGCCTGGTCGCGGCGGAACCCGTCGGCCACCGAGAACATCCAGCTTTCGGCAGCGGCCTTGGCCGCGGCGTAATTGGCGCCGCCGGCGGTGGGGGAGCCCACCGCGGTGGCCGAGACGATGACCGCCCTGCCGTGCGGCGACGCGGCCAGGTCGTCGTAGAACGTGCGGGTGGTGTTCCGCAGGGTGGTGATCAGGTTCCGGTGCAGGAAGTCCCAGTCCTCGTCGGTCTGCCCGGCGATACCCTTGCCGCCGCGCCAGCCGCCCACCAGATGGACCAACCCGTCGATGCTGCCGGCTTCGGCGTCTATCCGCGCCGCCAGTTCCCGGACAGCCCCCGGATCGGCGAGGTCGCAGGCGAAGGTGAGCACGCCGTCGTCGTTCGCATAGGCGTTTTGTAGGTGTTCGGGGTTGCTACCGACGGCGATCACCTGCGCGCCGGCTGCCTGCAGGGCCGCGGTGACGGCCTGTCCCGAGGAGCCGGACGCGCCCGCCACCAGGATGCGCAGCCCGGACGGAATACCGGCGCCTGTGCTGGGAAGTTCTGTCATGCGGCAACGCCCGTAATACCGGAGGTCGATTCGATCACGGTTTTCATCTTACGGTTCAGCGCCTCGTAGAACATGGAGAGCGGGAATTCATCATCCAGCACCTGGTCCGTCAGCTCGCGGGGCAGCCCGGACAGCGGCAGGGCGTCCGGTCCCTTGGCCCAGACCGACGCCGGGTGCGGCGTCAGCGTCTTGGTCAGCATCTCGTACGCGGCCAGCCAGTGCGCGGTCTTCGGGCGGTCGATCGAACGCCAGTACAACTCCTCGATCTGCTGTCCCAGAGCGACGACGACGTCCGCCACGTTGTCCCAGTCGATGCTCAGCTTGCCGTCGGTCCAGTGCAGCACATGGTGCTGGTGCAGCCAGGCAAAGAGCAGTTGGCCGCCGAGACCGTCATAGTTGCGCACCCGGTTGCCGGTGATGGCGAAGCGGAAGATCCGGTCGAAGATGACGGCGTACTGGACCAGACGGGCGTGCCGGCGGATTTCCTCGGACGCATGCAGGTCATTCTGGAGCCGCACGCATTCCCGGAAAGCGGTCAGATCGCAGCGCAGTTCCTCCAGCGAGTAAAGGAAGTAGGGCATGCGCTGTTTGATCATGAACGGATCGAACGGCAGATCACCGCGCATATGCGTCCTGTCATGGATCAGGTCCCACATCACAAAGGTTTCTTCGGCCAACCGCTGGTCCGCGAGTAGATCGGCAGCCTCCTCGGGCAGCTGGAGCGACGTGATGTCCGCTGCGGCGCCGACAACCTTGCGGAAGCGGGCTGCCTCACGGTCGGCGAAGATGGCCCCCCAGGTGAAGGCAGGAGTTTCCCGCACTGCCACCGTTTCCGGAAACAGGACGGCCGAATTGGTGTCGTATCCGGCCGTGAAATCCAGGAAACGGATGGGCACGAAGAGCTTGTTGGAGTAGTCGCCCGCCTCGAGGTCGGCGATGAAGTCCGGCCAGAGGACCTCCAGGAGCACGGCCTCCATCAGCCGGTCGGTGCTGCCGTTCTGGGTGTACATGGGGAAGACCACCAGATGGACCAGCCCGTTGCTGCGCTGCTGCTGCGGCTGGAACGCCAGTAGCGAATCCAGGAAGTCCGGCACGCCGAACCCGGTTGCCGACCAGCGGCGGAAGTCCTGTTGGAGCAGACGCAGGTATTCGCCGTCGTGGTCGAACTTCGGCGCCAGCTCGGCGATGGCCGACACGATCGTCTCGGTGTGCGCGGTTGCCTCGGCGTGGTGCGCGGCATCCGGAATGGAACCGTCATGGACCTGCAGCGGACGGAGCCTGCTGGCGGCTGCCTTCAGCCGCAGCCAGGCCGGATGCAGTTCGGGCCGCATATCGTTGGAGTGCATGGTCTCGGTAGCGCTGATGGTGATGCTCATGGATGCCTTCCTTCCGGCAACGGTTCCCTAGCGAAACCGCTGAGGGGGACTTCTTGCTGTTTCCATGAGCGTAACAACCAAACAGTGTCACTTATGCGGAATCCCCCGACAGATTAGAAACTCTGGGGCTCGCGATAGGGCGGCGGCGGACATGACGAAGCCCGGCTCATGCTGGCCGGGCTTCGGGTGTGGGAAGAGCTCAAGGAACTCCGCGGGATCAGCAGATCTCAGGGAGCCTCGTCCTGCTTGGGCTCCAGCTTCAGGGAGACGGAATTGATGCAGTAGCGCTGGTCGGTCGGCGTGCTGTAACCCTCGCCCTCAAAAACGTGGCCCAGGTGGGAGTTGCAGTTTGCGCAACGCACTTCGATCCGTTCCATCCCCAACGCCGAGTCCCGCAGGTAGCGGACCTTGCCTTCCGCCAGCGGGGCCCAGAACGAGGGCCAACCGCAATGGGAATCAAACTTCTCCTGGCTGGTAAACAACTCCTCCCCACAAGCGCGGCAGCGGTAGACACCGGCGGTGTGCGAGTCCCAGTACTCACCGGTATAAGGGCGTTCGGTGCCCGCCTGCCGCAGCACCTGGTACTCCTCGGGCGTCAGTTCGCGGCGCCATTCGTCCTCGGACTTTGCGACGGGAAACGTTTCTGGCGTGCTGTTCACTTCACTCATATCCTTTTCAACGCTCACGAGTCCCCAATGTATCCCGAACCGGAATACAGATGGAGCACAGGAATACCGAGTTTGTCCTGGGCGCGGTTGGCCCAGTCGGTATGGAACGTATCGGCAACGGCGTGCGGG
Source organism: Crystallibacter permensis (assembly GCF_025960875.1). Classification (GTDB taxonomy): domain Bacteria; phylum Actinomycetota; class Actinomycetes; order Actinomycetales; family Micrococcaceae; genus Crystallibacter; species Crystallibacter permensis. The sequence continues at coordinate 165,261 of NZ_JAODLR010000009.1, forward strand.
GTAGTGATCACCACAGCGCGGTCGGCCGGATGGCGCTGGACGTATTCCACCAGCGCGGAAACGCCGTCGTCGTCGACTATTTCCACCGTCCCCAGCAACCCCCTGCCCCGGAGCGCCAGGACGGAGAGGCGTTTGGCTTCCTCTGCTTCGGTTTTGGCCTCGTCGGGCGAGGGCTGTCCATGCAGCAGCTCGCGGAAGGCCTGGGCGACGTCGAGCAGACTCAGATTGTCCAGAAAATCCAGCACCAGATTCCGTTTGGTGTCCTCGGGAATCAGCACGCTGAATTCGGTGCCCTCGGTTGCCAGCAATTCCAGATTTTGAAGATCCGCATCATTGAGCGGCTCTTCGGTGAGTACTACAATCGTTTCGCTCATGGCCCCAGCGTAACCAGCGGGCGCGCGGCAAACAATAACGGGCCCTCCCGGGGGCTTCCCGCGCCGTCAACTCCCTCCGGCTCGTGCACGGCAGGGCGTTACGCCGCGCGCCGCCGCGTGAGTAAGAATGGTGCCATGGCTTTGTTCGACCGTCGGAAAACTCTGATCTCCGTCGCCGCGCCACCAGCCGAGGAAATTCGGCGGCAGTTGCCGTGGGTGCGCTGGATGGGCGTCGGCGCGATCGCCGGGGCAGGTCTTGGTTCACTGCTGGCCGGAGCCACCTCCGGGCTCGCCTCGTATTTCGCCCGCCAGGTTCTCACTCCGGTGCGCGAGCATGACCAGAATCTCGAGATCTACGCCGTGGTCGGCAGCAGCCAGCACCAGGAGGTCATTCTGCCGGCCACACCGGACACCACGGCGCCGGGCCTCTACAGCATTTATTTCGACGGCGGACGCGGCCAGGCGCGGATCGGCGCCATCACTTCCTACTCGCCGAAAGACGGAACAGTCCAGCGCACCGTGGAGCGTGTGTACAGCGGCGATCTGGCGGCGGCCCGCCGCGGCTGGTGGGGAGGCGCGGTCTACCCTGACCCTGCGGCCGCGGGTCTGGCGAACGAGGAAGTCCGCATCGCCGTCGAGGGCGGCCAGGCACCAGCGTGGCTGATCAGGGGAGAGGAGAACGCCCGGACCTGGGCCATCATGGTGCACGGCCGGGGCGCCACCCGGCAGGAAGGGCTTCGTGCCGCCCGCACCGCCCGCGGACTAGGTATGACCTCCCTGCTCATTTCCTATCGGAACGACGGCGAAGCCCCCGCCGCGCCGGACGGGCGTTACGGACTCGGGCTGACGGAGTGGCGGGACGTTGAAGCCGCTATCACCTATGCCCTGGAACACGGAGCCGAAGAGATTGTGCTGTTCGGCTGGTCGATGGGCGGCGCCATTAGTCTGCAGGCGGCGGACCAATCCGTGCACCGCATCCGGATCAAGGCTCTCGTGCTGGACGGTCCGGTGATCAACTGGATCGACGTGCTGGCCTACCAGGCCAGGCTGAACCGGATCCCCGAGGCCGTGGGCCGTTTTTCGCAATGGCTCATCTCGAACCGCGCCGGCAGGTTGCTGACCGGGTTGGCTGCTCCACTGGATCTGAAGAAGATGAACTGGGTAGCCCGGTACGACCAGCTCTCCGTGCCGACACTGATCCTGCACAGCCAGGACGACGAGTTCGTGCCCTATGGGCCGTCCGCGGAACTGGCGGACAAGAATCCTCGGCTGGTGACTTTCGAACCGTTCTCCGGTGCCAGCCACACCAAGGAATGGAACGTTGATCCCGAGCGCTGGGAGCGGGTGGTCACCGGCTGGCTGACCCATGTATTGAGCGCCCCTGTTCCCGGGGTCAAAGGGCCGGGTATGAACGGGGTGCAGCCGGACTGATCAACCCGTACCGATAGCTGCCAGCCGCGCGCCGGTCAGGCGCATCAGGTCCTGCGCTGCCAACTCAATGTCCAGTCCGCGGCGGCCGCCGGAAACCAGGATAGTGGGATAATCCATCGCGCTGGAATCAAGGATTGTCGGACTGCAGTATCGCTGGCCCAGCGGGGAGATGCCGCCGAGCACGTAGCCGGTGCGGCGCTGGGCATCGAGCGGATCGGCCAGCACGGACTTCTTCGCCCCTAAGGAAGCTGCGAAGGATTTCAGATTGAGGTTTCCGGAGACTGGCACCACCGCCACAGCGAGGTTGCCGTCTGCTGTCACCATGAGGGTCTTGAAAATCCGTTCCGGAGCCAGACTGAGCTTGCGTGCTGCCTCAAGCCCAAAATCGGTCACAGCAGGATCATGGGCATACTTGTGCAGCGTGTGCGGAACCCCCGCCTGCTGCAACAGCAATGTGGCGGGGGTCCCGGTCGAAGCGGTGCGCTTTGCCAATGGCGGATTCGGCGCGGTCAGACGGCTGCGCGAGCGTCCGTAATCTGGCGCTTGATCCGGGCGAGCATGGCGGACATGCCACGCAGCCGCAGCGGCGTAATGGCACGGGTCAACCCGAGCTGCTCCGGGACATCGTCCGGTACAGCGAGAATCTCCGCAGCCGGCAAGCCGTTGAGCCCTTCATGCAGGACGCCGGCGAAACCGCGGGTGGTCGGGGCTTCCGGGGGCGCCGAGAAGTAGATCTCCACCGGTTCCTCCGGGCCGTCGCCGATCTCCAAGGTCAGGAACAGCGGGGACTGGCACTCAACGACCTGTTCAAGCAGCTCCGGCTGGCCGGCAAGATGCTCCGGAAGGTCCGGAAGCGATCGGGAGAATTCCAGCAGTAACTGCAGCCGCTCAGGCTCCTCCATCGCTTGGAAGTCATCGATGATTTCTGCCAGCTGTGCGGGGATGTTTTGTGCGCTCACAGTCACCTATTCTACTCGTGCACGCGGCTCTCAACGCCTGGCGGCGGGCACCTCGCCGGGTTCGGCGCCCTTGACGATCGGAACGCGGACCGCGTTGCCCCATTCGGTCCATGAACCGTCATAGTTGCGGACGTTTTCGAATCCGAGCAGGTGCTTGAGGACGAACCAGGTGTGGCTCGAACGCTCACCGATGCGGCAGTAGGCAATCACTTCATCGCCCTCGTTCAACCCGGCCTCGCCCTTGTAAATCGCTTCCAGCTCTTCGCGGTTCCGGAACGTTCCGTCAGCAGCGGCGGCGCGGGCCCAGGGGACGGAGGCGGCGCTGGGAATGTGGCCCCCGCGCAGCGTTCCCTCCTCGGGATAAGCGGGCATGGTGGTGCGTTCGCCGGAGTATTCTTCGGGCGAGCGGACATCGATCAACGGCTTCCCGAAGTGCTCGAAGACATCCGGCAGGAATGCGCGGATGGCCTCATCCCGACGTTCGACGACAGGGTACTCGACCGCTGCAGGCTTCGGCGTCTCGGTAGTGAGCTCGCGCCCCTCCGCGATCCACTTGTCGCGCCCGCCGTCAAGCAGCCGCACATCCTCGTGGCCGAAAAGCGTGAACACCCAGAGTGCATAGGCAGCCCACCAGTTGCTCTTATCTCCGTAAATCACCACGGTAGTCTCGCGGGTGATGCCCTTGGAACCGAGCAGCGCAGCGAATGCTTCGCCGTCAATGTAGTCGCGGGTCAACGCGTCATTCAGATCCGTATGCCAATCGATTTTTACTGCACCCGGAATATGGCCGGTCTCGTAGAGGAGGATGTCCTCATTCGATTCGACGACAACCAGGGAATCCGCGTCCAGGTTGGCCGCCAGCCAATCGGTGGAAACGAGCCGTTCCGGGTGGGCATAGGCGGCAAACTTCTCGTTCTGTTCTGCGGCAACAACAGGCATAGCAAAACCTTTCCATTCGTCAGGGGTGGTCTCTGCCCAGCCTAACCATAAGCACGAAGAAACAACCTTCGCGCCGGTCATCATCCGCCACAATGAGGGGAGTCCGTTGCAGCGGGACGACATCCGCCTGCTTCCTGGCAGTGGCCTCGGTCACGAATCTGCCGCGCCGTCGTCGGTAGCGTATCGTTTTTCTGGCGGCAATTCACCGCCACGCAGATTTTCAGGAAGGCTACGGTCAGTTAAACGTGCCCCAGATTGAACAGCTTTCGCGCCGGACCCCCAAGGTGTCGGTCGACGACTTGTTGGAGGGATTCCATCCTTCGCCGCGCTTCGGCGAAGTCTCCTTCGACAGTTACCGTCCCGACCCGTCCCAGCCCTCGCAGTCCGCCGCGGTCAAAGCGTTACGGGATTTTGCCGCAGAGGTAGACCACCGGGGACCCAAAGGACTGAAGAAACTTTTCGCCGCCAAGAAGCAGGCAGGCAAGGCCGGCATCTACCTCGACGGCGGCTTCGGTGTGGGAAAAACCCACCTGTTGGCTTCCCTCTGGCACGCGGTGGAGGGCCCCAAGGCCTTCGGCACCTTCGTCGAATATACAAATCTGGTGGGGGCGCTATCCTTCCGCAAGACAGTGGATGCGCTAAGCAGCTACCGGTTGGTTTGTATCGATGAATTCGAACTCGACGACCCGGGGGACACCGTGCTGATGTCCCGGCTGATGCGCGAGCTGGCCGACGCCGGCGTGAAGCTCGCAGCTACCTCCAACACGCTGCCCGGCTCCCTCGGCGAGGGACGCTTCGCCGCCGTCGATTTCCAACGCGAAATCCAGGTCCTGGCAGACCAGTTCAACGTAACCCGTATCGACGGCGAAGACTACCGCCACCGGGGACTGCCGGCTGCTCCGGATCCTTTGACTGATCTTGAACTCAAACGGCGGGTCTACAGCGATTTCAAGGGCCAGGTGGTTGCGGCCGATGAGTTCTCGGATCTAGTCAGTCATCTCGAAGGCGTGCATCCGAGCCGGTACCGGCAGTTTATCGACGGCATCGACGCGGTGGCGTGGCACAACGTGGCTACGATTACCGAACAATCGGTAGCCCTGCGCTTTGTCGTGCTTGCGGACCGGCTCTATGACAAGGACGTGCCGATTATTGCCAGCGGCATGCCCTTCGACGAGCTTTTCACCCCTGAGATGATGTCCGGCGGCTACATGAAGAAGTACTACCGGGCTGTTTCCAGGCTGACAGCCCTGGCACGTGAAGGGTTGACTGGCGAGGAGTCCTGAGGCCCCAACGGCCCTGCCAAAACAGCACAAAGGCGCTGGTGCTACCTCCCGGTAGGACCAGCGCCTTTTTGGCGTGCTCTCAGCGAAGTTATGCCGAAGGGCTGCTCTCATCGGTTGCGGCACCGGGGGTATTTCCACCATCTGCCCTGTCGATGAGGTTCGCGGCTTTGGCCTGCAGACCATCTACCTGCCCGGAGTACTTGCCGTCGGTCTTGCTGTCGATGAAATCTCCAGCCTTGCCGACGCCGTCCTTGAGCTTGTCGGCATTGTCGCCGACCAGATGAGCGGCCTTGTCCTTAAGCTGTCCGGCCTTGCCTTTGAGCTCGTCAAATACAGACACAGACACCTCCCTTCGCTCCTGGGAGCCGCATGCTCCCGCCTACTTCTATCGTAGGCCCGAGGCAGGCCGCGTCAATAGGTAGGCCTGGTAGGCCGGGCAGGCCCGTTACTGGTAGCCGCCAAGGAGAGACGTGTTAGTGTTCGTCTGGAAATTTTTGCCCGAGACCAAGGGCAAGGAACTCGAGGCTATGTAGCTTGGCCATGTAGGTCACCAAGGCGGCTTGTTTGGCTGCAGCGGCCAATCGTCGAATGGCCGGTTCCAGTCTTCCGTTGGGCCATGCTGCGGCCCGTCCGACAGTCTGGACTTTCTAGCCGCTTCGGACACGGCAGGAACCTGGGGCGATTCGGGCGGCGAAGGAACCTTGAGCGGCTTGGATTGTTCCGGTGTCGTGGCGGTATCAGGCTCCAGCAGCGGCAGCAGTGTCTCTGCCTGTTGGGGCGGGGGGACCGGACGCTGGTATCAGTGAGAGTTCTGTCGGTTGAGGTGGGGGTTGCGCGTTGGTCCCGTTTTCGACAATCGGGGTCTGGGCTTGGGCGCGGGGCAGGGGTGTGCCGGCGAGTCGGTAGCGGTTGCGGCGGGGTTTTTGATCGGGGTCTATGTAGCGGGGCGGGATGAACCACGGGATGCCGTCCCGGACTTCGATTCTCCGGTTTTCATCGTGCAGCAAATGGTGGTGGTAGGAACACAAAAGACAGCCGTTGTGAACTGACGTTGGGCCGTTGTGTTTTTCCCAGAACTGAATGTGGTGTGCTTCGGTCCAGGGGGCGGGCATGGTGCAGTCGGGGAAGGCGCAGCCTTTGTCGCGGGCGACGAGGGCGCGGCGCTGGGCGGGGGTGAACAGCCGCTGGGCGCGTCCGATGTCGAGGATTTCGCCTTTGCCGCCGAGGACCAGGGGGATGAGGTCGGCGTCGCAGGCGATTTT
>NZ_JAODLR010000010.1:0-128780 GCF_025960875.1 Crystallibacter permensis
TTGATCTGTACTCACTGACCATCGCACGATGGCTCACTACGTTGCCGGAGCAACGCGCAACTGCGGAGAATTACACCATTCCACGGGACGTAACCTGTGGGCTCTTCATAGGGATTTCGATAGTGCTACAGGCCGAGTCCCGGACCGCGTAGCTCGTCTGTTGCCCGCTGTTGTTCGCGCACGGCGCGTTCTGCGGCAAGCCTGGCCTGCCGTTGGGCGTCGGTTTCCGGGGCCTTCTGCTCTGCCGGTTTCTGCTCCGCGGTTTTCTTAGCCTGCTGTTCGGCGACCATTTTCTCCATCCTGGTCATCAGGCGCGGCTTTTCCGTTTGCGCCGGGGTGATGGCTGTTGGCTCTTGGCCGTGAGTCTTGCGGTCGGTGTCGGATGCCTGTTGCGCGGGGGCCTGCGGGGCGTGGGTGTTCTTGGTGCGTTCCACGGCGTTGATGGCGTCCAGCGTCCGGTCCTGGTCGGTGGCGTGGTCGGTGAGGGCGCGGGAGCGTTTGCTGACGGTCACGGCCTGCTCGTGGAGCTGGCGGCCGATGTCGTCGTTTCTGAACCGCTCGGGCACGGGTGTGGCCTGGGTTTCGGGGATGTTGTAGCGGGCGCGGAACATCTCCAGGGTTGCTGCGGTGTCGCGCCACTGCCTGGCGGCGTCGGGGCGTGCCGGCACCGGCCCGAGTTTCTGTGCCCATTCCGGTGGTTCGGCGGCCAGCAGGTGCCCACGTTCCTCGAACCGTGCCGCGAGGACCTGACGCCGTGCGGCGAGTTCTTCCCGCCACGGCCCGGGCAGGTACGTGCTTGCTGCTGCCCGTGAGGGGGCCAGCCATTCCGGCAGCCGGTCCGGCACATCAGTGGCGGTGTCAGGGCGCGGGGTGAGGGCGCGGAGGCGTTCTTCGGCACGGGCGCGTGCGGCGATGGCTTCCTGCCCGAGCGCCCGCTGGTTGACGGCGGCGGCCACGGGATCACCGGCACCGTGCTGGGTGCGGCTGCCGCGCTCTGCTGCTTCGGCCGTCCGCTGTCCGTCTTTGAGCTGCTGGGTGCGGATCCGGTGCTCGTCCTGGAGGGCGCGGAGCTGTTGATGTGCCTGCCGGGCGGCGGCGGCGTCGTTGATGGAGGATTGTTCCCGCGCGCTGAACCGGGTGGTGAAGATCCTGCGTTCCAGCTCGGCGTCGGTGAGGTTGCCGTGGCGGCGGTTCGCCCAGTGGTCTGCCGGTTTGGGGCCGTCGGCTGCGGCGGCTTCCCGTGCGGTGCGGGCGGCGGCTTCCGCATCGGTGCGGAGCTTGGCCAGCTGGTCGTCGGTGAGTTGCTGGAGCGGGCGTTCTCCTGCCTGGGCGAGGAGTTCGGGTGCTTTCTCCATGATCTTTTCCAGCCGCCACGCGAGCACGGCGGACTGGTCCTCGGCGCTGTCGAAGTCCCGTTGTCCTGCCGCGGTGCGCAGCAGCCCGGCCGGGTCCCAGCCGCCGTGCTCGGCGCCGGCCAGGTGGGTCGCCACTGCTCCCCATGATTCGGCGGTGATGAACGTTTCCGCGTCCGGTCCCAGGACGTCCCGTGCCATGGCCGCCATGCGGATAGTGTTCGCTTCGTCGTTGACGTAGCGGTACTGGTCGGCCAGGGTCAGCGGGGAGTTGATCCGGTCGTATTCGGTGGCCAGGGTTTCGTGCGCGGAGGAATCCTGGCTGTGGTTCCCGGCGATGACGGCAAGAACAGTGTCGCGGTCCTGGCCTTCCTCAACGGCGACGAACAGAACGTTCTCGTCCCGCCCGCGCGTTGCGGCAACGTAGGCGTTTTCCCGTGACGTTGCCGCGTCGAGGATCGGGATGCCGGCGTCACGGGTCATGCCCTGCGCCCGGTGGGTGGTCAGGGCGTAGCCAAGGTGAACGTGGCCGGAAACGTACTTCGGAGGGAGACGAACTCTCCCTCCGTGGTCCAGGTGGCTCACGGACAGGGAACCGTCTTCGTGGGCCTGCTGGACGGTCCACAGGTCGCCGTTCTTCACGACATCCCGGCCGCGCTTAACCTTCAGCCCGTTGTCGTTTGAGCGGGTCACAATGTGGTCCCCGACCCAGGCCCGGGAACCGTCGCGCAGCTGCACGCAGGTCCCTGCCCCGGCGACTTCGCCGGTCTGGATGCGGTAGGCCTGCGCGCGTTCGGACAGGCGCTGGGAGCTTTCATTGGTCGGGGCCATCATCACCGCGGCGTCGCCCTGGTTCAGGCGGGCCTGCCACCGTCCGAAGGCCAGTCCTTCAACAATGTCGATGGTCCCGGCCTGGATGCGGCCGTTGTTCTTGTACCAGGCGAACGGGTCCGCTTCGTGGGCCGTGGGGGTGCGCAGCAGCAGGGACGCTGCTGCCTCGTATGGGCTGTTGAACCGGTGGATGGTTTCCAGTTCGGTGGCGCCGATTTCGTTGATCAGCAGGCGCAGGGCGCCTCCTGCCTGGACGGCTGAGAGCTGCCGGTCATCGCCGATGAGGCGGACGAGCCCGCCTCCGGCCTCGACTACCCGGGCGACGTCGGCGAGTTTGCCGGTGCCCTGCATCCCGGCTTCATCGACGATCACGACCGTGCCTGGAGTGACCGTGAACGGACCTGCCGCCGCTGCTCGGTCCGGGTCCTGGTTGGGGTCCTGGTCCGGGTGGCGGTTGGCGTGGAGGAATTTGTCCGTGGTCGCTGCCGCCACGCCGAGCTGCCCGCCGAGGTTGGCGGCGGCGACGGCTGAGGGGGCGAGTCCGATGACCCGGCCGCCGGCGTGGGTGATCGCGGCGCGGACCAACCCCATGGAAGTGGATTTGCCGGTGCCGGCCGCGCCGATGCCGACGCTGAGCAGTTTTGATGAGGTCGCGAATTCGCGGGCGAGGTCGATCTGCCCGGTGTCCAGCGGGTGGGATTTTTCCCCCGTGGCGACGGCCTGGTTGTAGGCGGCCACGGCGGTGTCGAAGTCCTGCATCGACGCGGCGGGGATGACGTTTGTGTGTCCGGCGCGCAGCAGCAGGTTCTCGTCTTCGAGGATTTTCGTGGAGGTGTAGCGGGCGTCGGTGCGGTGGTTGAAGTCGGCGGTGCCGGCGTTGCGGGTGAGCGCTTCGAAGCGTCCGTGGACCTGGTCCGGAGTGATGCGCACCGACGCGGAACCCAGGCTGTAGGAGACAACGGCGGCGACGGTTCCGGCCGGGACCGGGCCGTGGTCGGCGGCGTATTCCTTGGCCCAGCGGTTGGCTTCGGCCATGACGTTCTGGACAGTCCAGGTGGAGCGTTTGTCCGAGACGGCGTCGATGATCCGGCGGGCTGCGGCGTCAAGGTCGATCCCGGTGGCTATGGGCCGGATGGTGTTGGCGCGGGTGCCGGTGATGCGGGCGAGGTCGTCCTCGGTGTAGAGGGTGCCGGCTTCGTGCCGCCACATCACCGCCTGTTCGGCGAGGGTTTTGGGTGCTTCCTTATCCGGGCGGGTGTCCAGTGTCGCGGCCTGGGCGAGTTTGATCAGGGCCGTACGGTCGGGGCTGTGCCCGTGCTGTTCCTCGTAGGCGCGGCGCAGTTCGGTCAGGCTGGTGCGGATGCCCTCGCTGCGCTTGGAGAACAAAGAGACAAGTTCCCTGGGGACTGAGGCGACTTCCATTACGGGCTGTTTGGACCCGTTCACGGTGCGGGCTTCGAACCGGACGCCGTGTTCTTCCAGGTAGGCCTGGATCCGGGCGTTGTAGTGCTCCGAGACGGCCACGGCGGAGCGGTGCAGGAGCTTGCCGTCGATGCTCTTCCAGTTGCCCTGGAGGTCCTGGACCTTGTTCGAGACGACGACGTGGGTGTGCAGGTTGGGGTCGCCCAGGCGGGAGTCATGGTGCCGGAACGCGGTCGCCGTGAGGCCGCCCTTGACGGCGGTTTGGGCGATGCCGTTGGTGCCCAGGCGGGTGGCCAGGGCGTGGGTTTCCAGGTACTCGATCGAGTCGTTCAGCGCGGCCTGCTGGGCGTCCTCCACGAGTTTGCGGGTGTCGGCATCGCCGAGCGCCCAGAGCACGGAGATGCTTTTGACCGGGGTGAAGGTCAGGTCGTATCCGGCGACGGCGTTCTGCTGTGGCCGCAGTTGGGCGGTGATGAACCTTCCCAGTTCTTCCTTGGTCGCCGGTGGCCGTCTGTGGTCTTCGCGGAACATGACCGCGCCGGCGGTGGCCCGGATGCGGTGGCGTTCCGCGGCGTTCGGCTTGCGCCCTTGCATGCGTTCGAAGTCGCTTTCGCGGACGCTGATGGCTTGGGCGAGGGTGTTGTCCTTGGGCGCGTATTCGTAGTATCTGCGGCCGAGTTTGGCTTCCTTCTCCGCGGCCCGCTGGGCGGCTTTCGCGCTCATGCCGGAAGCGGACTTGGCCTGGAGGATGGCTTCGAATTCCGGGTGCCGGCCCTTGCCGAACAGGTTCGCCATCTGCGCTTCCGTGACGTTGCCGGAGACGCCGAGTGCGGCCGCGCCTTGGCCGAGCCACTGCCCGGGCGGGAGCCCGGCCATGGTGTAGTAGTCGCCCAGTTCCCGGTCCCCGGCGCGCAGTTCATCACCGCTGGCGGTCTCCTGCGTGTAGTACAGGTAGCCGGTGCCAGCACTGAGAACGTGCAGCGACATCATGACCCGACTCTAACGGAATCGGCCTCGTTTATTCGAAATGCAAGAGGTGTGACTGGATTCAGCGTTTTGAGTGTGATGCGAGCGTGCGAGTATCGGTTCGAAAAACATCGGATTCTGTCCATCGGTTGGATGCGGGTATCCATATGAGAAGCGCCAGCTTCGATTGTTGATACCCGCATCCAAGGGCTATGCACAGCTCGACCACAAAGAGGGGGTTCCTGGTCCGTCCAGAGCACAGTGTGTGTAACCCCAGCCAGCGCCCCGCACCGGGCCTGACGCCGCCGGCCGGTACGCCAGCGGCTATTGCCCGGCGGTGACGCTGAGCGGGCGTCAACGCCGGCACCGCGCGGCTGCCCGGGACAACACGCGGCCGAGTTGTAACCGTTAGGCCGGGTGTCCTGCGGGGGTTCTGTCAGAATAGGGCGGAGGAACGTATAACCCGAGCACACAGTAGGGGGCCGTGATGGCTGGCAAGGCACGTAATTCGATGATGGTTCAGGCACGCCGTAAGACCGAAGAGTTGGCCGCGAAGCGGCGCGAGCGTGAGGCGGAGCTTCAGTCGCTGGCCACCGATTACCATGCGGCGACGATGATGGCCGCGGCCACGGTGGAGGAAGCCGAGCGTCAGGCCGCGGAGCTGATCGCCGCCGCGAAGCAGAACGCCGAGGCGGCCGTCGAGGATGCGAAGGAAACGGTGCTCAAGATGCTCGCTACCGGGGAAACCCGCAAAGGGATCGCCGAACTCCTGGACGTCAGCGTGTCCTACGTGCGCAGCATCGACGTGGCCGCGTCAAAGAAGGCCAAACCCGACACCGGTAGCGGGGACACCGGGGCCGATGGTTTAGAAGAGCGTAGGAGCGTTGGGGTCGTGGCCGGACATGAGGGGTCGGATCACTGATTCGTCCCAGCCGTGCTCTTTGAGAGCGTCGCGGAGCTGCCGCGACTGTGCGGCGAAGTTGGTACGGCCGGTGCCGCGCCACCGCCAGGTATGGGCGTTGGCGTGGCGTCTTTTTTGTGAGCGGTCACGAAGGTTATCTGCCTGGGTTCCCGGGTACAGGTGGCTGTCCTTCCCGCCGGTGGCGCGGACGCACAGGGGGATGTCGCAGGTGTGCAGGAGCTTGATGTCGGCCGGCAGATGCTCGCCGGTGAGCAGCAGGTAGGCGAAGCGTTGCGGGCGGAGGGCCTGCTGCGCGCTGGCTGTCTTGATCCAGTAGCGGCCGTAGCCGTCATCGCCGACGGCTCCGGTCCAGAGCCAGCAGTCATTCTCCCGGCGTCCTTTGATGATCTTGGGCCAGAACCGGGCCTCATCCGGTGACACGCTCATGATGGGTTCACCATCTGGGCCAGCGGCGTTCCAGCCTGTTGGCCGCGAAGAAGAAGCCCGCGGTAAACAGCAGTCCGGGCAGCGCGTGGAGTAGGCCTTGGCCGAGCCAGGTCCCTACAGCTGAGATGAGGGCGATAACGCCGGCGGCCTTGCACAGGAAGATCAAGAGTCCCCGGCCGGCGGTTATCGGGTGCGTCAGCGCGAAGATCACCCACCCGCCCAGGGCGACAGCTGCGAAGACGGCGAGGAAGATCAGGATGAACATCATGCGCTCCTAGTATTCGGTTCGGCCGTTACTTCCTGGTCGAGGTCCCGGGGCGGCTCGCCCTGGTTGCCTGATTCAGCTGCATCTTGTATCCATGTGCGCCTGCGAATGTCTGGTCTTGATGGCGGTTAAAGAGGAAGGGAAGGGCCTGCACCTGGTGCCGGCCCTTCCCTTCGTTTCCCTCAGCAAAAGGAAAATTGTGGTGCTGCATCGGTGCCACGGCTGCCCGGGCCGGTGGTCTTCCCTGCAGAACTCTACCCAGCCACCCTGGCACTACGCAGGCTCTCCTTGGGTGGCACCGTGTTCTTCTGGGGTACGGGTCAGGGAAGGTCCTGCCGGTCGACCCACACGGCATCGACCGGGCCGGGAATTCCGGAACCGTGAAGGGTAAATGCTTCCAGCTGCTCTTCTGCGATACTGTCCGCCCTGCTGTCCTGGCAGTAGTAGACGTCGGCGACGGGCCGCCGGTAATCGGATCCCATGGATGAGGCCTTTCGGAGTGGTTTTCCCTCCAGTCTGGCACTCTGGTTTCCCTGTCGGTTGTTAGGGGCTGCGCCCGCGCCAGCGTGTCGGCCGGCTGCCGGGGGAGCGCAGCGGCGGAGGCAGCCGGCCGACCATTTCCGAAACCGGGTGAGGCCCGCCCGTGCGGGCGGGCCTCCCTGATGTGGTTAGTGCTTGTAGGCGGTTTCCTTGTTCAGGGCCGGGCGGGGCAGGATGCCCATGTTGTAGAACTTGCGCAGCAGTTCCGCCAAACGGTAACCGGGATCCGCGGCGAGGGCCTTGTCCGTGTACAGGCCTGCCGGGGTGCCTTTGCCCTTGTACCAGTTGATCCAACCCAACCCGGTCAACAGCGGCGCCCGGTACACGCCGGGGGCGAACCGCAGCAGGTGCACCAGCAACCGCTCCGCTGTATCGACCCTCCCCCAGTCCGGCGCCGTCTCGGCGAGGCCGATCACGACTTTCCCGAACACGGTTTCGTCATCGCTGGTGTCGATGATGTCGGCCATCAGCCGGTCCCGCACCGGCTTGATTTGGAACGCTGCGCAAAGCTCGAGCGCTTCCGGCTCGTCGGGTTCGCCGCCGTTGCCGATCGCGGCATCGAAGGCGTGGCGGGCGGCGAGCATGGGCTCGGTCGTGAAGTCGACCGGATCGGCCACCATGTAATTCCCGGTGAGGAGGTCGATGGTGTCCGCGTTGCTGGTGGAGCTGCTGAACTCCGGTGCCGGGGCGTGCTCGGTGGTGCCGGGGTTGGATCCGCGGTAGATCATTTCCGCGCTCACGATACTGTTCTCAATCAGGGACGTGTCCTGCCAGCCGGTGCAGTCCGGGACCTCACAGCCGGGCTCGCACCGGTAATTCGCCCACCCGCCCGTGGTGACGATCCAGCCGTCACGGATCGGCATGCCCGCCGTCTCGAGTTCTTCGCGCAGGGCGTCGATCAGGTCGGCGTGGGGGCGTGCGCCTGACAGGGTGTTCTCGTCACTGTAGACGATGAACAAGGTGGCGTCCGCCGTCTCGTCCTTGCACACAAACGAGGTCAACGTCTGCGCGAACGAACGCACATCGCTGCCCGGTGTCGGTGCGTCCATCCGCAGCGTCGCGCCGAGCAGCGGCCCGGTCAGGGTGACCAGCACAATCGAGTCTTTCGGCTGGAAACCGAGCGTGTGGGGAACGTAGCTGAGGATATCGGCGGCGCTAACAGCTTTGATCTTGTTGTTCATGGGTTTTCGTGTCCTTTGCTGAGGATTCCGGGTGGCGGGGGCAGTCGCGTGACCGGCCAGCTTCCCCTCTCCCCCCGTTGTTTTTTGCCTGCTGGCGAAGCTTGCGGAGCTGTGCCCGTCGGAGTCACTGCTCAACCCCGCCAGGGGCAAGGGCACGGGGAATTTCGGGAGGAAAAAAGCGAAGCGCCGGACGAAAATCCCCGGGTCCGCAGCCGGACGGAGTCCGGTTGACGGTGCGGAGCGGGCACGTACGATCCGAAGGACAGCAGCAAAAAAACGTCGTAGACACAACTGGTCCGTGTCCGGTGGAGCGCTGCGACAACGGGCCCGGACCTCAACAGCCGGCCGCGCCAGCGGACGATCCGATTCCCGGGCGAGGCTTGCGAGCCCCATCTCCAGTACCCCGGCTTTCACCTCAGGTTCCCGCGATGGCTAGGCGGGCCGCGTACCCCACGGCTCCCGCGTCGCTGACCTGGGCGGGATGGCGGTCCGCCGCCGGCAACCAACAGGACAAGCGGCCTGTTGCGGCGGGCCGCCCGCGGTGACCGGCCCGAAACGAGCCGGCCACCGCTGGTTCCAGCTAGGCGAGCAGTTCGGCGACGTCGGCCGCGCCGGTGACGAGCACGGCGCTGCCCTCTTTCAGCAGCCGGTGGCAGCCTGCCGAATTGGAACTGTGAACGCTGCCCGGCACAGCCCCAACACGGCGGCCCAGGTTTTCTGCGTGGTGTGCGGTGTTCAGGGCGCCGGAGCGCCAGCGCGCCTCCACCACGACGGTCACGCCCGCGAGTGCGGCGATGAGGCGGTTACGCATCAGGAACCGGTACCGGGTCGGCGCGGATCCCGGCGGCAGTTCCGAGAGCGTCAATCCCGTCTCGCGGATGGCTGCGGCAAGGTCGGCGTTCCCCGCCGGATAGTCGCGGTCCAGCCCACCGGCCAGAACGGCGATGGTAGACGGGCCTGTGCCTTGGTGTCCGGCCAGTGCCGAGCGGTGCCCTTGCGCGTCGATTCCGTAGCCGAGGCCGGCGATGACACAGATCCCCCGCTGGGCCAGCCCGTGGGCCATTTCCCCTGCCACGGCTGCCCCATAGGCGGTGCTGTCGCGGGAACCGATCACGGCGGCGCACTGCGCCGGGACGGGGACCCCGTCGGTGATGTTTCCCCGGTACCAAAGCCCGAGCGGCGGGGCCGTGAGGTCGTTCAAGCCGGCGGGCCACTGTGGGTCGTCCGGGGTCAGGAATCCGCCGCCGAGACGTTCGATGGCGGCAAGGTCCGCGTTAGCGTCCAGCTCCCGGATGCGCGGCGCCCACCGGTCTAGGGCGGCGGCCAGCTCCTCCGCGGTCACGTCCCCGAACGGGTAGGCCGGGCGCGCGCCGATCGCAATTCCCAACGCAGCAGGGGCGCCGTGCTTGGCGACCAGGGCAAGGCCCACGGTGTCGCCGGGTTCGAACAGGCGGGTCAATGCGGCGCGTGCTGTGCGGTCATCATTCATGATCTTCGTCCTTTGCAGAAGTATTGGCGGGCGGGGCGGCTGATGGTGACCGGCCAGCTTCCCCTTCTCCCCCGTTGTTTTTTGGCTGCTGGCGGAGCTTGCGGAGCTGTGCCCGTCGGAGTCACTGCTCAACCCCGCCAGGGGCAAGGGAACGGGGAATTTCGGGAGGAAAAAAGCGAAGCGCCGGACGAAAATCCCCGGGTCCGCAGCCGGACGGAGTCCGGTTGACGGTGCGGAGCGGGCACGTAGAATCCGAAGGACAGCAGCAAAAAAACGTCGCAGACAAAACCAGGGCCGGGCACGGCGGAGCACTGTGACAACGGGCTTGGTCCTTCACAGCCGGCCGCGCCAGCGGACGATCCGCTTCCCTGGCCAAAAGGCAGCAGCGATAAAGTCTGGAGCCGACTGCACGCAGCCTTCCGAATTGTCACTGCGGGATGGGAGGATTCGGGCATGAATGAACTGGTTGCGGGACCGTATGATTCAGAACCAACCCAGGAAATAAGGGCTGCAGCGGCTCGGCACGGCGGGGACAGCGTCGCCGCCGCGAATGCCCGCTGGCGTGAAGCCCTTGACGGCCTACCCCTCGGCGAATACGACCAGCGAATTGTGGACTGGGCTGCGCGGGCGATGGACCAGAGCACGTTGTGGGTATTTGCGGACCTTCTTGGTCGTGCCCGCCAATCTGGAAATCAGCCGTCAAGTAACGACATTGCCGACTGAAGGAAAATCGATGAGCCAGCTACCAACCTTGGAAGACATGAGACGCCACGCCTTCGCACTGCTTGGTGACGCCGAAGACTGGTTGCGCTCGGACTGGAGGGAAGGAACCGGCCCGACGAGGGAGCAGGCCCAGGCCTCACGGGATACGCGCGAGGCTATCCAAAAGGCAAAGAACGCCCTTGACCGGGCAGCCGGATAATGACTGCGGTGCAGTGCCGCTGCTCCAGTTCCTTGGAAATGAAACGCCCACGCCCCGCTGCTCTCCGATTTGGGAACCGGACCAGATCTGGCCAGTCTCCGCGTCTCGTCAATTGTTTGCAAAACTTCTGGTTCATAGTCCGTTCGGAAACAGCTTTCGAACCGATTTCAGAGCTGAGCGAGGGACGATGACCGTCCCGTAAGCTGAACCTGAACCGGGCGGCCCCTGTGACCGCGCTCGACCTCATGATCACCCTGCTGATCTGCTCCACATTGATGCCCGGGGCATCAGCCCACGCGTATGCCGTTGTCGGCGAGGAACTCGCGGGAGCGGCCTATCCGGCGGTCGGTGGAGAAGGCGTACCACTGTTCGCCAAGGTTCCCGTTGTGGACGAGGTCGCGGAACCGGCTGAAGGCACCGTTGCCCTCGATCGCCCGCTCCAACCGCTCCCGGAGGGCCGCATCGTGCTGCCGCTCGGCGAAGGCCGCCATGTCCCGCCAGCCGTCCCGTGAACCGGTGTGATGGAGCCGGAGCCAGCGCTCCGGCTCCTGCTCCACGTCGATGGCGGCGTCATCTCCGACCATCATCGGGTCAGTAGCGCTGGCGTCGTACACCTGCCCGGTGCGCAGATCGAGGTAGCCGCCGGCCGACAGGTCGGGATCCCCTTCCAGCACGGTGCTGAGCATGTCCAGGTCTACCCGCACCACCCGGCCGGTCAGCGGCTCGCCGCGCAGACCGGCGAGCAGGTCCTCGGCCAGCAGCCGGTCCCCAGGCCCGCCGCGCCAAGTCAGCCGGTTGATGACCGACAGTGCCACCGGTTCGGCCTCCCGTCGTCGGTGCTCCAGCGCCATCGGCATGCCGGCCCCCACCTGCTGCAGAGCGTCATCGATGTCGCGTCCCGTCACGGCCGCGAGGAAGCGGGCGGCATCTGCTGCCGCGATGGCTGCACGCAGTTCGGACAAGTCGGGCCCCGGCACCTGTACCCGTCCGGGCCATGAGTGAAATTGCATCGGGTGCGGCCTGCTCGGTTTCCTCGGCGCCCGGCTCTCACCGTCGTCGGCAGCCCATCCGCGCCCGTACTGGTCCGGGATGCTGCCCCAGCCCCAGTACGGCAGCGGGCCATCAGGACGGATACCCAAAACCTCCAACGGGTCGACCTTCATCTCTCCGACTACGCACCGGTGCATCCAGGAGTCACCGAGATCGAACGTGAACTGAAACTCAGCCCCCGGCTCCAGCGTCCGGGCAACCTTGGCAACGGCGAGGTCGATCGGTACGATGATCGGCCCGCCGATCGATCCGGCCATCTCGGCTCCCGTCTCTTCGTCGGTGATTACCCGGCCGTCAGCCAGGGTGAACACTGAGAGATGCGAGCGGTCCCAGCGGGCGAAGGCATCGTTGATGGCGTTCGCAAGATCCATGAATGTGTGCGACGGTCCAACCGCGAAGATACGCCCCGGCCACGGCCACAGCTCCTCGCCACGACCGCCGAGCAGTTCCACCGTCAGAGACAACCAGGTTCGTGCCATACCTTCAAGGATGGCACGCGCCGCGAGCGGTGCCGCAGCCGCGCAGGGTCCCGGGACGGATCTCGCAAGAGGGTCCTCCACCGCGACACTCGATGGCCACTCCCCCGCCGCCAAAAATCCTATACAGTTGCTGACTTCTTCGATTCGCGTATACCCCGCCCGCAAAGCTGTCCCTCATTGGCCGCTCAACCGCTACAGTTGAGTCCATGCCAGCACACGTCGTCGGTTACGCCGAGTTTCAACAAACGAACAGGACCTGACCGCGCAACGGAACGGACTCGCCGCTCTCGGAGTCCCCGAAGACAAGATCTACGTCGATCACGGATTGACAGGCAGGAACAGGGACCGGCCCGGCCTGCGCGAAGCCCTCGCCGCCGTCCGCGACGGCGACACCCTGGTCATCACCAAACTCGACCGGCTCGCCCGTTCCCTGCCCGATGCCCGCGACATCGTCGAAGAACTGACCAAGAAAAAAGTGAAGCTAAGCATCGGCGGATCCGTACACGACCCCACCGACCCCGTCGGACGGCTGCTCTTCAACGTCCTGGCCATGGTCGCCGAATTCGAATCCGACCTCATCCGCGCCCGAACCCGCGAAGGCATGCAGGTCGCCAAAGCCAAAGGCCGGCTCCGCGGCAAACAACCCAAACTCTCCAAGAGCCAGGAAGCCCACCTCGTCTCCCTATACAAGGGAGGAAACCACACCACCACCGAGATCGCCGAACTGTTCAAGGTCGCCCGCAGTACCGTTTACCGTGTCGTACAACGGACGGTAGAAGGTTAAGTTTCGCAGGCACCGCTTCATCGCGGACGGCAGTTAGTCCGAAGTTACGTTTTTCTGAGACGCCGGAATCCCTGTGTTTGCGGGGGTCCCGGCGTTTTTGATGGGTGGTTTTCTGGCTACTTGGTCCAGGTGTTGAGGTGCTGGTCGATCAGTTCTTGGGCTTGGCGTTGGACGGGGGTCGGCAGCGCGGTCAGCTCGAACGTGGCGGCGGTGCCGGCCGCGCGCAGCGTGTTGCGGGTCCGGGTGGCCAGGTGTGTCAGCAGGGCGCGGAAGCTGTAGGCCGGGGTGCCGTCGGCGAGGGTGCGGGTGGAGGCCTTCTGCCCGGCTTCGGGTGAGCGGACGGCGGCGGTGACCGGGTTCTCCGGGGTGGGCTTGTTGTCGTCGGTGTAGGTCAGCGCCGCCCAGGCCTGGCGCAGGTGCCAGGTCAGGTGTCCGGCGAGCATGCAGAGGAAGACGTGGGCGCGGGTGCGGTCCTCGGTGCGGTGGTGGATCGGGCGGATGAGCAGGTCCACGGATTTCAGCGATTTGAAGATCTTCTCCACGTTGGCCAGGGATTTGTAGGTACGCACTGTTTCGGCCGCGTCCATCGTGGCGGCGGGCACCGAGGTGCGGATGACGTAGATGCCGTCCAGTGCCGCTTCGGCATCAATCTGTTCGGTCCGGCGCTTGTAGGTCAGTTTGGTGTCGTTGATGGTGACATCGAAGTGTTTGGCCATCTTGTACTTGTCGATGATTTTGCCGGTCCGGATGCCGATCTTCGCGGCTCCGGCCAGCCGCCCGGCGGTCACCGCCGCGGCGACGGTGTCGAGTTCGGCCTCGGTGGCGGTGAGCAGTTCGCCGCGTTTGCGGGCGCGTTCGGCGGCCAGAGCGGGGTTGCGGCAGGCGATCAGGCGCTCATTGGGGTAGTCGGGGTGGCTGATTTCGGCCAGGTCCTGCTGATCGAACAGGCTCATCTGCAGGGGCCCGTCGTCGGCGGCCAGCGCGGCGATGGCCGGGGCGCGCAGGCAGGTCACCCAGTCCAGCCCGCCGGTTTCCTTCAGCTGCCGGATGCGGGCGGCGGTGATCATGCCGCGGTCCCCGACCATGACCATCTCCTCCACGCCGGCGAGGTCCTTGATCTCGCCGGCGATGGCTGTGAACGCGGCCGGATCCGCGGTGTTGCCGGGGAACACGCGCACGGCGACCGGGACGCCGTGGCGGTTGGCGAGCATGCCGTACTCGATCTGCTCGACGCCTTTCTTCCGGTCCCGGGAGTAGCCGCGCGCGGCCAGCGGGTTGTGGTGCCCGGTCACCCAGGACGAGGACAGATCGAACAACGCCAGCTTCTCCGGGTTCGATTCCGGGCCGAGGTACCGGCCGGCGAGCTGTTTCTCGATCCGCGGCTGGCGGGCGAGCAGCCAGTCCATCGCCGTATACGCCTCGTCCGTGGATACCGGGCCCAGGTCCGCGGCCAGGGTGGTGTCTTCGAACCAGCGCAGCGACGCCAATTTCGAGGCAGGCGCGCAGACCCGGGCGGTGATCAGGGCCATCGCGATGTCGCGTTCCCGGCAGGCCGGACCGAGCAGCTTCTCGAACCCCAGCCCGCGGGCCATCCGCGCCACGGCGTCGACGTGCCCGGCCGGCAGCGACCGGGTTACTTCCAGGCCGGCGGTGGCCTCGACCAGAGTCTTGCCGGCCAGCGAGGCACGCAGGTCCTCGACCGCCTGCTCCGGCAGCGCCGCGAGGTTCGCCAGCGTCTCGTGTTTGACCTTGCCGCCGTCGCGGTATGAGCGGCGCAGCAGCACCGATTCGTACTCGACGGTTTCCCCGGCCTTGTTCACCCGCCGCGACTTCGTCCGGGCTACGTGCACTGCCTGCTGCGTCTTCGCCATGCCATGATCCTACTCCCGGACCTGACGCAACGACGATACGACACACCATAATTTAGTGGCTACAAATTGTGATACAAAAGAGGGCTGATCGCCCGGAACCACAAGGAACCAGAGCGATCAGCCCACGTAACTTCGGGTTAGTCGGGCTTGCGCAGATAGTGGAGAAAGTTCCGGCCTCCAGGAACAGGGGTCAAAACCCATTTCGTAAGGGTATCTGCAACATGTTTTAGGCTCGTGTCGACTACTGCCGCCAATGTGGCCTGATCGTGCCCGGTATACGCGTAGATCACTGATCCGAGGTCATTTTCCATAAGTTGATCACTAACGTCGCCAAATCCTAAATGGACGAGCCCATTCCTCAGCCGCCGATAGTGCGGCGCAAGGATCTCGAGGGGATGCTCTGCGACTTCGAGCGCCTGAGCTATGTTGTGTCGGGCGATTTCTCCGAGGACATATTGCGAATTTATTAGGGAATCAAGAGACTTAGCGGATTGGTAGAGCACGATAAACCGGTGCTTTAGCGCGGCGAACTCGCATGCGGTGCAACACTGGGAACGAGCGAACCGTTCTGTTACCACGCAAGTTCCTTGGATAGTCATAAGGGCCGCTGCCAACGAAGGCTCAAGTTCTCCCGCGAACATTCGAGGGAAGCATTGACGAGACTTTCCGTCCCACCATGTCACATCCGAATTCTCGGTAAAGCCTCGATGATGCTGATCCAGTTCCGTCGTACCGACCAATTGGGCCGTCACATTGCCGATGCCTCTCGCCAGCCGATGGATTCGCGGCCCTATGCCATCGAGAGAGACGACATGGTCGGGACTCAGTCCGGCGAGGAAGGGTCCGCCGACGTTTGTGACAATGGGGACGTTGTCCGAAAAAGCAACAGCCAGATCGTTCCGCAGAAAGTCGAATATTCGGCCGCGCCGATCCGGGGGAAAGAAAGCCCCGTGATTTGCGTCGATCTGAGCTTGGAAGTGCCCAACTACACCGTGTACGAGCCGCCGGTTATCCTCGAAAAATTTTCCGCTCATCCGTGCAGCGACCGCAATCTCCTCATCCCATTCCACGTGGAGATCCCATTGAGCGGCCTGCGCAGAATACTTCTTAGTTTCGTAGGCAACCATGGATCCGTATTGCAGGAACGGCCACACTTGGGCGTTCCCCTCGCTTCCTAAGATCGCGGAAGCAACATAAGTCAGATCCGCCTTGGCGAGGGAAAACGCGATGTGTTCATAAGACTCGAATGCTCGCTCAAACCCCAAGTGGTCTCCTACAAAAACTCATTCATCACCCCCAGGCATCGAGGCACCAGCGAACAACTGACCGGATACAGACAGCAAAGCCCGATAAGTGGAGTTACGGATTAGCTTGGAAGCTAATCCTGACATCGCAGACGGACTACGCTTGAATCACCCGGTATGGCGGGTTCTCGACTTGATAACGGTGGAGTTCCTTGAAGCCTTCTTCAGCGACGCAATCGCTTAGTTCCTCATATAGCTGGGCCGTCTCCTCGTAGCCCATCGCTAGGAGATCATTGCGCAGAGCTTCCTTCGTCACGTACGAGACGCTGATCCCTGTCCGATCACGTAATTTTTCAGCAATCCGAACAGGACGTTGTCGATCGTCAGGAAAGAGCCCCGGACTATGGAAACAGCCGAAGATCGCCTCCGTGAACCATTCACCCATGGTCATATCCAGCATCTACCTCTACCTTTCGTACACGACACGGAACGTCCGTGACGCTGCTTTTAAGCATCAGCTACTACGACGGGCAATGGGGGATGCCAGAAACGTGTCGGCTCTTAGCACCCAGCAGACAAAATGGAAGTATGCCCATCCACACCGAACGCGAGGACTTGGAGGCGCTTGGTGAAGCCAAGCTCCTCATCGACCGTCTGCACGAGGAACTGGCCGAGATACCGTGGCCGCCCCAGGCCGGCAGCGACCTCGCCGAGGACGAGGACAACACTCCGCCGACAGTCCATCCGGGCGCCATGGCACACCTGATGATCAGAAAAGCGGCAGAATGCCTCGTTGGCGCCTTTCACTTGTGCCATCCCGATAACGCCTCGGGCGTATCACCCGTTGAAGTCCTGCTTCGTACGGCGCTCATCGGCTCCTGCCGGACAGCGTTCCTACTTTCCCCTGATATTGCAGAGGAAAGATGGGAGAACGCACTAATCCTCGCCCGAGTTGACGCACATAGCGCATCCCAAGCCTGGCGTGTCCTTGGCGATTTTGAACTGACAATTCAACATGCAAGCCATGCACGGACGCGAGTGCAGGAAATCGCTGATGGACTTCCTTACGGCGATCGACCGGGCGAGGCAGGCCTGATCAACCGCATGATCGAAGCCGTATTGTGGCGCCTTCCAGATCAAACCGACGCGCCCCTGCTGCGCGAACGCCTTCTTTTCATGTGGCATGGCTACAGTGGTGTCGCTCATGCAAATGCCTGGCAAACGATGCTGGGCCATGTTGCAGTTCCCGGAGCTTTGTCTACAACTGGATCCCTGGTCGATCACCTAGCAACTCTGGCCAATGCTGCAAGCTTCGGCGTGAAGATCTTAGGGCAACGGTCTCGGTCATAAAGTGCTCACCGCCGCCCTATCAAAGGGTTACGGTTCCGTATTCTAGAAAAATAAATATGAGACAGGTTGGCGAGACATAACGATCCTCGGATTTGATCGTCAGTCTGGCCAGCCGTCAGGTGGACCGCCTCGTCGTGATAAACGATCCTTTTGTGAGACGGAGGCGGCGTTGCCGGTGAGGTCCCTCATTCCGGCCAAGATCCTGTCGAAACTCGTCGAGAATGCGCGCCCGCGGCTGTTGGTTAGCCGTTAGCGCCTGAGCCACCGCCGGCGGGAGTCGGATACTCGAGCGGCGAATTCCGCTTCTTTCTTTAGCGCGTCCTCATAAAAGGCGAGGCGAGTCGCTGAGCGCGCAAGTCTGCCCTGATTCCTAGCAAGGTCAATCGTGAGGTACAGCCCTAGGAGAAGAATCAGCCCACCGACTACAAGTGATGTCACTACCGCGAGTGTCCGGTCATTCTGCAGAGATACCAGCGCTACGAGAGGTAGGGCCGCAGCGATGACACTGATATAGGCTGCCGCCATAGGGCCCAAGCCTCCGCCGGAGAGTAGCGCTGCCTCATGCCGTAAGTCGTGAAGTACACGGAACTGTTGCGCCGGTGGCAAGGACAAGAAGGCCCCAATATCGGCCTCGTCAAAGGCTGGACCACGCTTTGAATGATTCTTGGACGAAAATCGGGATGACATGAGGAAGAGCGTACTGCGGTCACTGATAGTAATTCTTCCGCCCGACGGCTCTCCAGAATGCCCGCACTGCCCCAGACCGAGAACAGCAAGCTATGGAGACTTCACGCGGACACGATCTCCGATTCTTCGGAGTTCAAATTCTTACTCGCCAAGAGGCTCGTCAAGAGGGAGCGTGGCATGAAATTCCCGGCAGCGGCTATGCGTTCGAAGTCGACCCCGGGACCGGAATCGACGAGGCTAGACGCATGAGGCTGAACTTGTCTGACATGCTGGGGCCTGAACTTCGGCGAGTAATGCGGGGAGTCGCGCCTGATCCCAATAACCACTCTGGGTTCGCCATGTCCGGACTTGCATCTCACCGCTTTCGAGTTCCACCCGCCAGATTGCCGGTGCCTGAGATAGTACGGCTTGTTTTCATGGGCGTCGGCGCACCAGATCTCGGGCGGGCAGACAAGTTGGACTGGGAGCACACCTTCAAGGTAGACGGGACGCGCTGCTCGATGGCCAGTCAAAAGTTCGGGCTTCGCCTCTATGTGAGCCTGCAAGACGTACCTGAGATAAGCGTCGCAGCGATCTTGGCCGATCGGATCGTGGCTGCTTTGATTGCAGGTCAGAAAGTTGTTGAGCGCGATCTTCTCGGCCCCCTAGGCGAGGAACAGGTCACCGCCGGCAATCTCACGGTCCGCAATCAGTACGCGGCATTGCGCAGAACCTACGACTACTTCCGGAAGGGTGCAGAAATCGCATATGCAGGGCATGGGCGGCTGCATGCAGCTGGTCCTGCCCAATTACTACCTCCGGAAATACAGGAGATTATCCGTGAGATCTGGGAAGGAGAGGAGGTGCGTTCCCGGGAAACCGAAGGCTGGTGGAACACATTCGCCATGGTGACGGCCTACTTCAGCGTTCTAGAGCATGTCATGGTTGGCCTTTTGCCATTCAGCCAGTTCGATCCGTCGAAGGATTCCGTCAAAAGATTCATGGGGAGCAAATGGGGAGATAAATTCAAGCGCGTGTTCAACCCTGGCTCGGACCGGGCCGCGCAGCGTCATTATCTTGCTCTGAAGATTATTTCCGACCAGTACCGGAATCCCTACAGCCATGGAGGCTTCGACAAGCCGGGTTCAGCACTTGGTATACACATACCTGGTATCGGCGTCGTCCCTGCGACTTTGAGCGACATTCGAGACTCTCCCCATTTCAATTTTGTGCCCACCCAGGAGAAAGATTTCCGCAGCATTACGGATACATTCGATGAGCTGGAGAAATGGATTGCCGAAGGTGACTGTGCAAATGGATGGACGTGGGTGACGAACGGCCTTGATCTGCGCTTCGATGAGGAGTTCCGCACACAGGCAGAGAGCGCGAGGGACGACTTCCAATCATTTGTGAACTCGCACGAGTACAACTGGGAGCGCCAAGTTAATATGGACTGGTAGTGGGAAGTTCACCCATACCCCTGTCTCAGGTCAAGGAGTTTCCCCGTGGGCGTAGTTCCCTTTGCATGAATGGTGGCGGCAGCGAGTCGGTCCAGCATCAAAACTCATCCCTGTTGCGGTCATCAAGGCTGTTGGTTTCGCCATCGGTTTCTGAGCTCACCCGAAACCCTGAACAACGCTCTCAGGTGTCCCTTATCGCGACCTGCTCAAAGGACCGTTTGCCTATGTAGATGTGGTCCTCCGCCCACCCCCGGCCTATCCCAAGTACTCTGCTGCCACCCTGCGTATCGAGTAGTGACAGGATCAGCTGAAGGCTCCAGAACTAGTCCCAATAATCCGATCCAAGTAGCAGTGTCTGCGTTCTCTCGCTTCGCCCCACCATGGCAAGCTGAGTCCATGGGTTATTGGAAGGAAGTAGCAGCTCGGGTGGAAGAGCAGGGATACAGCGATATTGAGGGCTACCTGTGTCTCGCGCACGTCGAGGACTCGGACTTGGAAGCCGCTTTGAGCGCGGTGGTGCTTGAAGGAACCTGCAGTCTCTGTGACGCCGGTGCACCTGGAAGCGACGCGCAGCCAGTCATCCCACTCCAGGTCCTACTAGCCGAAGTCATGGACGCCGTCGTTTTCTTGTACGAACCGGCCGAAGGGATTGCTTACCTGGCCACCCGCGTTGACGACACAATCGATGTCTTACAAACGGTTTGTTCCGGCTACTTCTCCAGTGACATTGAGGACTCACTTATAGACCGATTCGATAAAGCGATACATACGCTCGAATGGGTAGCCAGTCGGCACGGACATTCCTTGGAAGCCGCCCAATGGGGATGGGAAACCTTTGTTTCAGACGTCAGTTCAGAATCGCGTTTCATCTACATGTCCCCCGCTGAGCCCGAGCACGTCGCCAGCCCCGGCCAACGAAGCGCCGCTTTCCTTCAGTCCTTGCTGCCGTATGCCGAAGAAAAAGAACTAGGTCTGCTGGCAACCATCCCTACCGGAACCCCGTTCTATAGGGGGAGACTCGTTCAAGATCAGTTTGACCAGACATCCTCCGCGGATGATTTAGGCCCGGCCCCCGCGCATCTTGCCGCCGCCAATCGAATGAGCCCTGAAGGCATCTCCATGTTCTACGGCTCCGAAAGTGCGATCACTGCCATACGGGAGATCGCCGCCCACGGAACCCGAAAGTATGCCAGAATCGGTGCCTTCAAGAACAAGCGTGAACTGGTCATACTCGATCTCACCCGTATACCAGCGCTGCCCAGCATTTTTGATAAGCAGTCCAGACCCAAGTACGGGGTCTACCAGTTCTTTGCGAACTTCCGAAAAAACGTCGCCGCACCATTGCATCCTGATGGACGCCCCCACATGCAGTACCTACCCACTCAGGTTGTAACGGAGTTCTTCAGATGGGTACCGCGCACCAAAATCGATGGGATTAAGCTCTTCAGCGCGCAGGACGGCACGCCCACATACGTGCTTTTCGTAGACCGGTCCGAAGTAGCCGACGAGTTACAGGAAAAAGACCAACCCTCCGCAACCCTCCTAGCAAAAAATATTGACGATACGGGTGCAAGCGATAGACGACCAGTTTCAACGTTTGATGATCTCTCCTTTTACCGTACCGACCCAGTACTCACCCTGCATCCCGCGGACGTCAAGACCTACAAAGTTGTCCGGAATATCGAAGCAACTCTCCTGAGCTAGCGCTGGCTTCCTCACGTGAAAAGGGCGAGCTCTGCGCCCGGCTGAGCCCAGACGCGCTAACCCTGTAGGCTCATCTTCGGTGATCGCACTGTTACGGAGAATAAAAAATCAATGATGAACGTGCCGGAGGTTGCTCCAGAAGGACGCCTTGAGCTGACGTGGACCAATAAGAAGCAACGCTTGCTTGCTCATGAGGATGGCTCCTATGAATGGACCATTCCTGGAGACTACCGAACCAGCGAAGTGCGTTTGCTTCATGACGTCACCCAAGTAGGAACAACCTCGCAGCAACGATCACAGGACAACCTCTTGATTCGCGGCGATGCACTTCACGCCCTGACCTCCCTCACGCAGCTTCCTGAATTCGCGCAGGAGTACGTTGGGAAGGTAAAGCAGGTCTACATCGATCCCCCGTTCAACACCGGGCAAGCCTTCGACCACTATGACGATGCACTGGAGCACTCGGTCTGGCTAACGATGATGAGGGACCGGTTACAGCAGATCAGGACCCTTTTGGCCCCTAATGGGTCGGTCTGGCTTCACCTTGACGACGTCGAAGTTCACCGCGCCCGATCCGTCTTGGATGAGATTTTTGGGCCGAACAATTTCGTTGCGACCGTTATATGGGAAAAGGTTTACAGCCCAAGGATGGATTCAAAGCAATTCTCCTCTAGCCATGACAGCATTCTCGTCTACTCAAAAAACACCGGTTGGGCTCCCAACGGTCTCGAAGTAACCGCCGACCGTAAGCAGTTCAAAAAACTAGACGCTACGGGCAGACCCTATAGGAGTCGGCAACTCCGAAAAGACGGCAAAGGTTCGTCCCGACAGGATCGACCGAACATGTGGTTCGGAGTAGAAGCCCCTGACGGTACCACCGCCTGGCCGATACGTTCAGATGGATCGGAGGGTCGATGGAGATGGGGTCGAGAAACATACGAGCTCAAGAAAGACGAATTGGAGTGGCTTCCCACACCGCAGGGCCTAATGCCCTATGTCAAGCAGTATGCAGACACTTCTACCGCTCGACCACCAGAAACTATTTGGCCTGCACGTGCAGTTGGCCACAACCACGAAGCAGCCGAACATCTCAAAGACCTTTTCGGCAAATCCTTTGCAACACCTAAGCCAGAACGTCTCCTGGAACGCATAATCCAAATTGGGACCAATCCTGGCGATATCGTTCTCGACTGCTTTGCGGGTTCAGGCACCACCGCGGCTGTTGCACACAAGATGGGCCGGCGGTGGGTGACCATCGAATGGGAACACAAGACCATCGAAGATTTCACCCTGCCTCGGCTGGAGCGGGTAGTGGCCGGCGAAGACCCGGGAGGTGTTACCTACACGGAGTCAGTCGAAGCCGTTTCCGATTTGCCGCCGTCGGTAACCCCGGCAGCCGCACGGGCAGCACAAACAGTTTTCAGTGAATTGATCCAGCACGGAAGTCTCGCAGACGGCGGCATTCTTGAGCAGCTCGGAAAGCTGGGATCATTCGTGCCAAAGGGGCGCAACCTCAGCGATGAAAAAATAGCTGAGAAGGTCGCACATGCCGAGTCGGAACTATGGCGATTGCTTCTCTCCAAGTTAGCTGCAATGGGAAAGACGAGAACAATCCGCACGGCGAGATGGTCGGGCGGCGGTGGTTTCCGTGTCCTCGACATAGGTCCTTCAATGTTCGAGGTTGAAAACAGCCAAGTACTCCTTGCTCACTGGGCCGAAGGTGACGCGTTGGCCGAGGCTGTAGCCGGTCAATATGGATTCACCTTCGAGGTCAGCTCCCCCTTCAGTGGTAGGCGAGGACGGCAACGCCTTGCAGTGATCGATGGACTGGTCAATGACGCCGTGGTCGATTTCCTTCTCGACTGGCTGGATGACGGAGAGCTACTGATGGCTTTTGGAACCAGCATCGATCCCGCTGCGGCTGAACGTCTCGGGGCGATCAGCAGAGGGTCCTCCCTCCGGAAAATTCCAGAATCAATTGTCTCTTCCTACCGAAGGTCGAGCCGCAAACAACAAGAAGGACTTAGCTGGGTCGCACCGGCCGAGCGGAACCTGGGGGCATTAAGTGGCTAACGGCCTAGACGTGAACCAGCAACTCCTCGCGGAAATAAGCGCGCAGCTAAAGCTGCGACCGCCGAACGCACAAGCGCTTGAAACCATCGTCGCAAGCGTCTCTGAACACTTCGACGATCGACAGCTAGCTCCGCCGTTCGAAGGAGTAGTCAGCTCTGCTACAGGCGTCGGCAAAACTTACGTAATGGCATCCACCATTGACTACTTTGCACAGCACAAAGGCTGGACGCACTTCGTCGTAGTCGTCCCAGGATCCACGATTCGAGAAAAAACGCTAGACAACTTCACGCCAGGTGCAGCGAAATCGTTGACGGCCGCTCTGGGTGTGAGGACTGAACTCATCACTGCTGAGAATTTCGATACCCCGCATATGGCCGCTATCATCGCGGACCCCGAGGTTGTGAAAATCTATGTCCTGACAGTTCAAGTACTCCTACGTCCGGAAACTGCCGGATCACGACGCGCTCACCGGTTCATGGAAGGACTGGGTGGGGAACTCTATTCATTCCTACAGCAACAGGACGATCTTGTCGTGCTGGCTGACGAGCACCACCTCTACTACGGACCGAAGTTTTCCGCAGCGGTTCGCGGATTGAACCCACTGGTTCTCATCGGGCTGACTGCCACACCACACCGTAACACTCCCGAAGACCAGATCATTTTCAAATACCCCCTCGCCGCAGCCATAGGCGAAAAGTTCGTCAAGACGCCGGTCATTGTCGGCAGGCGAGATGATCGTCATGATCTACTCACGCAGCTCATCGATGGCACTACTCTGCTTGAATACAAACGAAAAGCCGTCGCTCAATACCGGCAGGATCACCCCAAAGCACCCGATGTAAATCCCGTCATGCTCGTACTCGCCCGAGACACGTCAGAGGCTGACGAGATCGCTAGCGTTCTGAGAAGCCCTGACTTCAAAGAAGGCGCCTACGCAGAGGCCGTCATCCAGGTGGATTCCTCGGTGACAGATCGAGAAGAACCTGCCATGTGGGAGCGTCTATCGAATGTTGAGGAGCCGTCGTCCCCAATCCGCATTGTGGTATCGGTACGCATGCTGAAAGAAGGATGGGATGTAAAGAACGTCTACGTCCTCCACTCAACTCAACCGTCTCTTTCGGACGTACTGACTGAGCAGGTTCTCGGCCGGGGTCTGCGCCTCCCCTTCGGCGAGTACACAGGCATACAAATGCTGGACACGCTGGAAGTGCTCGCACACGACAGGTTCAGGCAGCTGTTGGAACGAGCCAACGTACTAAGCGAGGAGTTCATTTCTTTCCGCACAAGAGCGGTCTTACAGGAAAACTCCTCTGGCGATTTGGTCTCTGTTCGTGAACAAGAGGAAGTAGGGACACATCCAGTCACCATCGAGCCGGTAGAACCAGATTCACCTACCCAGGACTCTGACGTAATCGAGAGTCCTGGTACCCCTGGCACAATACAGGTCGCATCTGTAGAGGGACGAGCCCAGATGGGGGAAGCAACATCCGCCCTCCTGGGATCTGCGCTCGTACAGCCCATCCCCAACGCGCCGGCACTCACCTTTCCGGTGCTCCGCCCGACTCAAGTTCAAGCCTCCTTCTCTCTGCGAGACATCACCGATGTCTCGCCCTTCAGGGATCTCGGACGCCGGCTTCGCGTTGACCCCCAAGGGGAACTACAACGAACTGCGATTTCTGCACGGAGGCAAACCGGCTCGGACGGAATTGAGCGAATGGTTCTCGTCAGGACGACCGCGCAGGATCGAGTTCGTGCCGAGTCCGCCACAAGTTACTCGTTAGAAGACATCCGGGAGCAGCTTCGAACCGCCATTCTCAGTGCCCCTGCTGTAAGCGCCAGAAGGTCGGAACGGTCAGTTGAATCTCAAGCAGCGGATCCGCTACTTGATGCCTTCTTTGAGGGAGTGAATGGCAACGCGGAGACGCTTCTATCTGCCTATCTCGACCGCGCCGCCGCTCTACTGTTGCAGTTGGTCAACGACGAACAACGCCAACGGTCCTCACAAGCCGTCGTGCAAGAAGTCGCAACAGGCCGTCGCTTCAACCCGTCACGGAGGAATACGAGGTCGAACGAGTCCGAGGACCGGCTTGGACCTTTCGACAGAAACACCGCATATAAGGGCTGGAACCGCTCAATTATGCCTCTTGATTGGTTTGATTCAGCTCCCGAACGTGAGTTCGCAAATGTTGTCGACGACGACGAATCCGTGCGGTGGTGGATCCGGCTTCAACGTGACGAACTCCCACTTACGTGGACTTCAGCAGGTGAAAAATACAATCCCGACTTCATCGTCATCGGAACGGACAACCACCACTGGTTGATTGAAGTCAAAGCAGACCGTGACCTCACAAACTCGACCGTGTTGGCAAAACGTGAAGCCGCCAAACGCTGGGCGAACTATGTAAACACCTCACCTGAGTTCAACGGCCAGCACTGGAAGTACCTCCTCATCTCGGAGTCGGACCTCACGCATGCCAACGGCTCCTGGCCCCAACTGCGAGGACTCGCCGGGACCTGAGCGGACGGGACGGGAGTTATGGTCGGCAACTCCGGAGACAAGCGGGGGGGTAGGGAGGCAGTCGCAGAACTGGCAAGGAAACAATGCCTTGCCTTCAAAGAGCACACCACGGCTACATTTTGCAGCGTATTCCGCTCTCGTCTCGGCCCGTAACCGCCTCGCCGCTGGACCTGGGTCGTCTTACTCAGTTGCTTTGATGGAGAAAAGGAGTACGCGGCATAACACTTTTACTGCTGCATTACTTGGCGCAACTGTGTTCTCGCACCACTGAAGATAGCTCACGAGGAACTTGGAAAGCGGATGGTCGTTTGGTCTGCTGATCGACAAAGCAGGATTCTTGTCGGTGACGGTCAATTCTATTGACCGCCCCAGTGGATTCCGCCGGCTTGCAGTGTGAGCCTGAGCGAATTGTGCAGCCTAGCCGGGGTTTGAAAAGAAGAATGTGCCCACATCCAAGCCCTAGTCCTGCCGGTCCGCCACGATTCAGGAACGGAAAGGTAACCC
Organism: Crystallibacter permensis; assembly: GCF_025960875.1. Taxonomy (GTDB): domain Bacteria; phylum Actinomycetota; class Actinomycetes; order Actinomycetales; family Micrococcaceae; genus Crystallibacter; species Crystallibacter permensis. The sequence goes on from NZ_JAODLR010000010.1 coordinate 26,020, forward strand.
GGTATCCGCCGTGTAGTGCCAGCTATTGCCCGCTGTTCGCAGGAGTGCCGCGGAGGCGGAAGAGCCAATAACTGCCCAAAGTGATCACAAAAGCGCCCAAGAGACCGTTCCCGGTAACCAGATGCACCAAACCAAGGATTAGCAGCCCAATCGCTGCCATCACGGCCAGACCATGCATTACGGATCCGGACACAGGGATGCCCTGCACCAGTCCGAACCGTAGTTTCCGTGCCAACTGCGGATCATCTGCGCTGAGCTCCCGTTCCAGCTTCTCCAGGCGCACGCGCTCTTCATCTGACAGTGGCATCGAAACCTCAGTCTCTCGGACGCTTCTTGGTGTTGCATGTCCCGCCGCCCGCCTTGGCTGGATCCTTGGCTGGCAGCGCTTCAAAGGACCGAAGGTGATGCCGGTCTTGAGCCCTCCCAGCGGCCTGCTTTACCCGACGACGACTCATTGCCCCTACTTCCCGAGCGGTTTCAGATCCGGCCTCGGAATTCCCGCTTTTTGTTTTGCCTGTTCCCCAATATTGTTTTGCCTGTTCCCCAATATTAACGGACGGCACGAAAGGGACTTCCCGAAGTCCCTAAGCAGTCAGCGCCCGTGAACACGCCTCGAACGCCAGGACCATGGGCCCAGGGACGCGAAACCGATCCCATGTTCACGGTGACAGCTGATGCCGCGTATCGGCGTTCCACTTGATAAGAGTTGTTCCAACGGTTTAGATCTTCCTCAACAAAGACAGCAAACGAGACGATGGAAGCGCCTCTAGAATCAAGCGGTTGGCTTCAGGCTCATTCCGCTGACACCCCGCTTCACGCCGATAACGGCGCATATGAAATCTCGTCGGGATGAAGTTGCCGTGCCCATGCACCTCTTGGGATTCCTCTCTTATTGGTGGCCGGACGGGTTATCCGCGGAACGGGCTGGGTCTGCGTGGTAACGTGGCACACGAAATGTCTAAACATTACCGGCTGAAATTTCTGGGCTTTTCCCTGACAGTGCTGTTGGGTGTGAGCGCCTGTACCCTGGTCCCGGACTCTCCGGGTGCCGAACGCGTTGAAACAGGCGGACCGCTGGCGGGGCCTTCGGCACCCGCCGGTGACACACAGTATTTTCCGGGGTTCCGTCCCGTGTCCGGTGTACCGGTCGACAGCGCCCCGGCGGAGGCCGGAACGGTTTTCCTTGGCTCTGTTTTCCCCGGCAACGGCAGGACGGACCTGAGCTTCTACGGGTTCAATGCCGCGAAGACCGCTTGGCGGGTGGACACGAACCCGTCCTGCGTGGGCACGGTGGTGACCGAGGTTAACGGCGAGCCGGCCGTCGTCATTTTGGATTCCGATGCCAGGACGGACGGACAGGGGCCGGTAAGCGTCGTCGTGGCGACGGCGTTCGCCGCGGATGATGCGGAGGTGCTGTGGGGGCCGACCCGGGTGCCCGGTCCGTCTGCTGGATCCGGGCTGATTTTCGCCGATACCCCCAAGGCGCTCACGGCCGACCCGCCCCCGGGTGTCCTGCTTGATGCCGATACCGGTGCCGTCGTTGAGGTCGGCACCGGAACTGCGCTCTATGAGCATCATGGCACTGCCCTGGCCGGCAGCGAAACATCATTTTCGGCCCTCGATACCGGTTCCGGCAACACCCTGTGGTCGTCCGCCGATCTGCGCCGGCCGGCAGGGGCAGATCCGGAGGCCGTAGTCCGCTTTACCGGCGCGTACGGCCCCTCGACAGGGGGAATCGTCGTCCTGGAATGGGACGCAGGGGTCGCGGAACCGGTGCTGGTGGCTTACAGTCTGCGCTCCGGAGAAGAACTGGGGCAGGTTCCGGGCGAGCCTGCCGCGGCGGCCGCCGCGGATGAGGCTACGGGAATTGTGCTGCTGACTTCGGATGCCGGGAACGGGTCCCGCGTCCTCCGGGCCTTCAGGCCCGGCACCGGCCTGCTGTGGCGGAAATCCTTTGACGAGGCCCGCGTCTCCTCGATCGGCGGCGGCGCGGTTTTTGCCCTGCTCAACGGCGTGGCGGCCCGAATCGATGTTGAGTCCGGGGCCATCCTTGACACCGGTGATGCCAGGCTTCCGGTGTCCGTCCTCCCGAACGGCACGGCCCTGTTTCCCACCCGGGAGCAGAGCATGTTTGCCCTGGCCGTGCCCGACGGGCCGGCGGGCAACGGCTGACGACGCAACGACCGCCGGTATCAGGGCAGGCGGCTTAGCGGGGTCGAGCCGGACCCCGGGGGCAGGCGGCAGGAGGGCGTGCGGTTACGGGCCGGCTGTCGGGAAGCGGTCTGTGCTCTTGACGGGCGGGTTCTGGACCGGCGACCCGCCCGGCTCGACCGGTACGGCAGGTTGGGACGGTTTAGCCCGTACTGCGCAGCGGTCTTCGGACGTCGTGCGCTTATAGAGAGCCCAGCCGAGCAGGCCGATCGATACTGCGGCGAGCAGCGGCTGGAGGGGTTCGAAGTACTGCATCGCTCCCGAGGTTCCCAACGCCAGCAGGACCAGTTTGTTGCAGACGGGGCAGCCGACGGCGAAGAAGGCCATGATGGTTCCGGCCGCGCCGAGGCGTGTTTTCTTTTCGGCGGGTGAGGGTGTCCGGGAGACGTAGGTTGCCGTGACGAGGCCGGCCAGGAGGGCGGTGACGGCCAGGACGGGGAAGGACCACCAGGTGGGCGGCACCTCGCGGCTGAACAAGGGTGTATCGATCAGATCGGTCGGAACCGCTATCAGCAGGCAGGCCCCGGCTGCCGCGGCGGCGGCCGCGAGCCAGCGCCGTCGCGGCCAGGCCGCCAGGGCGGAGAGGAACCGTTGGTGTCCGGCGGCGCGGTCTGCGCTCATCAGGAATCCTTGTCGCTCGGCTGCACCGGGTCCGGGACCGGAGTGCGGCTTGGGTTGGTGTTGCGTTGGTTCTTCAGGAAAAGCACGGCGGCAGCGGCGAGCACGGCCAGAGCGATCAGCGCGAAGACCGTGTTGGACATGCCGGCGGCCCCGGCGCTGACGGAGCTTTCGAGCCGGAACTGGTCGCCTACGCTGAGTACGCCGCCCAGGCCGGCGGTTCCGTCCGTGAGCAGCAGCAGGATACCTATGGCGACCGAGAGGATTCCGGAGATCACCATGATCCAGGAGTTGGACCAGCGGCCGATGCTCACCGGGCGCGGCCGCAGCCAGCGGCGGCGGGTGATTCCCATCCGGTCCCAGAACAGGGCGAGCACGAAGAGCGGCAGGGCCATGCCGAGCGCGTAGATGGCCAGCAGGACCGCACCGTACACGGCGCTGGAGCCGACGGCGGCTACGGTCAGGACCGATCCCAGGATCGGGCCGGTGCAGACGCCCGCGACGCCGTACACCGCGCCGAGGACGAACACCGACAGGCGGGAGGAACCGGCCTGTGTTGTGTTCCGGAGCAGGGCCGGCATCCGGATGCCCAGGATCTGCAGCACGCCGAGCAGGATGACCAGCGCCGCCGCGCCCGTGACGAGAAGGTTCCGGTGCACGGTTACCAGCGATCCCAGGGCGCCGGCGAAGATACCCAGCGGCAGCAGCGTGGAGCCCAGCCCGGCATAGAACAGCGCCGTGCGGGCCACGAGGCTGGTCCTGGTGGAGAAAGCATAGGCGAAGAACGCCGGCAGCAGCAGTGCCGAGCAGGGGCTGAGCAGCGTCAGCACCCCGCCCAGAAACGCCCCGGCATACCCTATTTCCATCAGCGGGACGCCTCGGTTAGGGCCTCATCGATGGCCTTTTCGAAGGCTTCCAAGGGCTGGGCCCCGACGAACGGGGTCTCGTTGACCAGGAACGTGGGTGTTCCGGAGGCACCGAGCGACGCCGCTTCGCGCACGTCCTTCCCCACGGCTTCGCGCAGGTCCGGCGAGTCCAGGTCCTGTTCGAATTTCTTCAGGTCGGGGACGCCGGCTTCCTTGGCGATATCCATCAGCCTCTCCCGGTCCAGCTCGGCGTGGCCCCGCTCCGGGGCAACCGCGAAGACCGCCTTGTTGAACTCCCAGAACCTGCCCTGCTCGCCGGCCGCCCGGCCGGCCACGGCCGCTTCCATGGACTGCTCGCCGAAGACCGGAAGATCGCGCCATTCAATGCGCAGCCGGCCGCTGTCGACATACTTCTCCACCAGCGGGGGCAGGACATCCCGGGCGAAGAGGCCGCAGAAGGGACAGCGGTAATCGGCATATTCGACCATGACCACCGGCGCGTCCACGGCCCCGAGCGCGGCGGGATCATCAGCGATCCGGCGGGACATATCCAGCACGGCTCCGCTCTGTGCCGTGTCCTGGCCTGCCTGCGCGGCCTGCTGCGATTTGCCGCCTTGAAAGGCGAAGATGCCCACAAACAGCACCAGGACCGCTACTCCCAACACGTTGGCAGCCACGGTAAGGTTACGGCGGCGGGAAGTGCCGGCCGGATCGGATCGCTGGGATGGCATGCGTACTCCTCGCTGCGGCCCCCAGGGCCGCGAAATGTCTAGACATTATGATTGAGGCTACGTGAGCGGGCAGGACCATGTAAAACCGTCTGCGGGAGAATCCGGTGCCGCCGGGGCCGGGGTCCCGCTGTGGGAATCGATCAGCCGGGATCTGCGCCGCCGGCTGCAGGAGGGTGAATTCACCGCCGGATTTCCCGGCGAGCTCTCCCTGGCCAGGGAGTACAACGCCAGCCGCGGCAGTATCCGCGCCGCATTGCGCCCGCTGCGTGAAGCCGGACTGGTCAGTGCCGAGCGCGGGCGCAAACCGGTGGCCCTGCCGCCGGTGATCGCCGGAACGAGCCAGGCCTACGGGCCGGTCTACAGCCTTTTCGCCACCCTGCAGGAGGCCGGGCTGGAACATTCCAGCGACATCCTGGCCCAGGAGATTGAACAGAACCCGGCCGCCGCCGCCCGCCTGGGCCTGCCGGCCGGGGAGCCGCTGTTCCGCCTGGCCCGCAGGCGCTACGCCCAGGGCGTTCCGCTGGCCGTGGACGAGGTATGGCTGCAGGAGAGCCGGTGCCGGCCCCTGCTGGCGGCGGATTTTTCCAACAGCGCCTTGTATGAGGAGCTCGAGACCAGGTGCGGGATCAGGCTCGACGGCGGCGAAGAAAAACTCACTGCCGTCGCAGCCACCCCGGAGCTCTCAGCATCGTTGAACTGCACGCCCGGAGCGGCGCTGCTGTTCATAGAACGCCTGGGCTGCTCCAACGGCGTGCCGGTGGAGTTCCGGCGCAGCTATGTACTGGCCGAGAACTACACCGTCAGCACAACGTTCGGCACCCGGACGCCGCGCTAACGGACAAGCTCCGCCCCGAACCGGCGCCGCCAATGCCGCCGCTGCCCTGGCCGGACGGAACCGGCCTGCCGGGCTTTTCACGTACCGGCCCCCGTGCCGCCGGTCGGACAGGGGCCGGCGCAATTCCCGCCTAGATGCGGATGTAGGCGGCACCGTTGAACTGACGCCGGGCCAGGTGGGCGACGGCTGCGGGAACGACGGCAACTCCGGCCGCCAGGGAGGCTTCGTCGATTCCTGCCGAGCGCAGGCTGTTGCGGCAAGCGGTTATTGTCACGCCGTCTTCGGCCGCGAGGGCGGAAGCTTCCGCGGCATTGTGCGCGTCGCCGGCAAGCTGCGCGACAACCGGACCCTGGACGACGACTTCAAGGCGCACGCCCGGCAGTTCCGCCCGGGCGTTGCCCGCGACGCGCAGGGCTGCGGCAAGGTCGGGAAAGGGCTGCGCCCCCGGACCGGCGAGGTGCAGGATCAAATCAGGTGTTTCCATGCGCGTCACCTTAACATGCGCCTGCGGCCTAACGGCCGAACAGCTTCCTGAGCCAGCCGAACCCGGCGCCCGGCTGCCGGCCGGCAGCGGTTACACAGGTGCAGCGGCGGGACTGCGGAACGTTGCGCATCACCTGTTCGACATGGTTGCCGCAGCCTGCCCACGTCGCCTTCGAACATTTCTGGCATGTCGCCGTCCGGCACATACACGTTCCTCCATCACGTCTCGGTTCGTCGCCGCTTGCGTGCGGCACTCACCATTCTACATACCCCCTTGGGTATGGCGTCGGAGTGGAACGGGACTTGCGCGCATACCCCCACAGGTATTATCGTTGTACTCGAAAGTAATACCCCCCGGGGTACTAAGAGCGATCAGAAGGAGACGATATGCTGCTCGAGCGGATCTATGACGAGGACCTGGCCCAGGCCGGCTACTTCATCGGCTGCCAGCGCAAGGGCGAGGCCGTGGTGGTCGATGCCCGCCGCGACATCGGTGTTTACATCGACCTGGCCAAGGCCAACGGGATGAAGATCGTGGCCGTGACCGAAACCCACATCCATGCCGACTACCTCTCCGGCACCCGCGAACTGGCCGCGGCCACCGGCGCCAGTATTTACGTTTCCGGTGAAGGCGGGGCAGACTGGCAGTACGGGTTTGACGCCGAACGCCTGCACGACGGTGATGCCATCTCGATCGGAAACATCACGGTCCAGGCCCTGCACACCCCCGGCCACACCCCCGAGCACCTGTCCTTCCTGGTGACCGACGGGGCGTTCAGTGACCAGCCCGGCTACCTGCTCTCCGGCGACTTCGTCTTCGCCGGCGACCTGGGACGGCCGGACCTGCTGGACGAGGCCGCCGGGGGCATCGACACCCGCTTCGAGGGCGCTAAGCAGCTCTTCGCCAGCCTGCGGACCAAGTTCCTGGCGTTGCCGGACCACGTCCAGGTCTACCCGGGCCATGGTTCCGGCAGTGCCTGCGGCAAGGCCCTGGGCGCCATCCCGTCCACGACCGTCGGCTATGAGCGGCTGTACGCGTGGTGGGGCAAGTACCTTGAAGCCAACGACGAGCAGGGCTTCATCGATGAACTGCTCGACGGCCAGCCCGACGCGCACGCCTACTTCGGCCGGATGAAGCGCCAGAACCGGCTCGGCCCGGAGGTCCTGGGCGAACGCGCACCCCTGCCCGAGCTGGATAACCAGGCCGTCGCCGCGGACTTGGCCGCCGGCAAGGCGACCTTCGTCGACACCCGGCCCCACGGGCTGGTCCATGAAGGAACGGTGGCCGGCGCCCTGAATATCCCGGCCGGCAACAAGGCCGCCAGCTTCGGCGCCTGGGCCTACGACCCGGAGACCGACGACCGTCCGCTGGTCCTGCTCGCACCCGACCAGGACGCCGCACAGGACATGCGGGACCACCTCGTACGCGTGGGCATCGACAATGTTGCCGGCTACACCACGGGCCTGGACGGGCTGCCCATCACGGTTCCGGCCCTGATCCGGCCTAAGGAACTCGCCGGCTTCGACGCCGCCCTCGTCCTGGACGTGCGGAACAAGACCGAACACACCGCCGGGCACATTCCCGGCTCCGGGCAGCTCAGCGCCGGCCGCGTGCTCTGGAACCTGGACCGGCTTCCGGCCGACGGCACCATCGTGACGTACTGCCAGAGCGGGGTCCGCAACTCCGTCGCCGCCAGCACCCTGCGCCGCGCGGGCTACAACGTCGTCGAACTCGACGGCAGCTACGCCGCCTGGGAGAACTGGCAGAACTCCCGGGAGAGCGCCCCGGCCCGCTGACCGCTGCACGCCCAATCCGGACGGGTCCGCACGAATGTGCGGGCCCGTTTCGGCGTTATGATCACCTCACCCTTGTGGAGGCAACCGAATGGCCAGACACCCCAGGAAGGCCGTGCCTGCCCTTGGCCTGCGGGCCAACGCGGCCCAGTTCAGTCTGCTGGTGGCCGTGAACGCACTGGTCGGCGGCATGGTGGGCCAGCAACAGACCGTCCTGCCGCTGCTGGCCACCGAAGACTTCGGCCTGACCGGGTTCACCTTCATCTTCACCTACGTGGCGGCCTTCGGCGTGACGAAGGCGATCGCCAACTACTTCGCCGGCATGCTCTCGGACCGCTACGGGCGCAAACCGGTGCTGCTGGTCGGCTGGCTGTTCGCGGTGCCGGTGCCGCTGCTGCTGATCTTCGCCCCGGACTGGGGCTGGGTCATTGCCGCCAACGTGCTGCTGGGCATCAACCAGGGCCTGACCTGGTCCACCACCGTCGTCATGAAGATCGACCTCGTGGGACCTAGGCAGCGAGGCCTGGCCATGGGGCTGAACGAGGCGGCCGGCTACGGCGCCGTGGCCGCATCCTCCCTGCTGGCCGGCTACCTGGCCGGGCAGTACGGTCTGCGCCCGGCCCCGTTCCTGCTCGGACTCTTCTATACGGCGTTGGCGCTGCTGCTCTCCGGGATCTTCGTCCGGGAAACACGCGGCCACGCAGGCCTGGAATCAGGGACCCACGTTCCGCGCCCGGACGGGATCCACGACCACCTGCATCAGGACCTGACCGGCCGGCAGATCCTGGTCCAGGCCAGCCTGCGGGAACCGGCCCTGTCCTCGGCCAGTCTGGCCGGGCTGGTCAACAACCTTAACTTCGGCCTGTCCTGGGGCCTGTTCCCGCTGCTTTTCGCCACCGCCGGCCTGCCGGCGGTGCAGATTGGCCTGCTGTTCGCGCTCTACCCCGGCGTCTGGGGAGCGGGCCAGCTGGTCACCGGCGCGCTGTCGGACCGCATCGGCAGGAAGCACCTGATCACCGCAGGCATGGCACTGCAGGCCGCCGCCCTCGCCGTCATCGCGGCTTCAAGCGGCTTCGCCGGCTGGGCCGCCGGAACGGTGCTGCTGGGCGCCGGCACGGCGATGGTCTACCCGACCCTGCTCGCCGTCGTCGGCGACGTCGCCCATCCCGCGTGGCGCGGCCGGGCGGTCGGGATCTACCGGGTCTGGCGCGACCTCGGCTACGCCGTCGGCGCCGTCCTCGGCGGCATCACCGCTGACCTGCTGGGGCTGAACGCCGCCGTCTGGGCAGCGGCGGTCCTCAGCGCGGCCACCGCAGCAGCCGTGGGAGCCAGGATGTACGAGACGCTCCCGCCCCGCACCGGATAAACCCCGGCACACCAACACCACGAACCCCCGCGCACGCAAAAAACGGCCCCGCGCAATCCGTTGCGCGGGGCCCCCCCCATGCCGGCCTGCCGGCCTGCCTGCCTGCCTGCCGAGGTCAGGCCAGGGAGAGGAAGAGCTTTTCGAGTTCCTTCTTGTCCATGGAGTTGTCCTGCTTGGCCAGGCACTGCTCCAGGCCGGTGGAAATAATCGCGAACCCGGCCCGGTCCAGCGCCTTCGACACGGCGGCGAGCTGGGTGACCACGTCCTTGCAGTCGCGGCCTTCCTGCAGCATGCGCGTCACCGCGGCAAGCTGGCCCTGGGCGCGCTTGAGCCGGTTGATGACCGGGGTGAGTTCGGTGCTGTCGAGCTGCATGATGTTCTCCTTGGCAAAGGGGCTGGAAGTCTTGCTCCATTCTATACCCCCACGGGTGTCTTGCATACCCCCACGGGTATGTGGCAGACTTATGGCGACACATCCGCCTCCCTTGAAAGGAACCCCCTTTTGGCTTCCGAGACTTCCACCGTGACCGCCCTCGACCCGCAGACCCTGCGCGACTGGATGGACCGGCACGAAGACCTGATCGTGATCGACGTCCGTTCTGCCGCCGAGTTCGAGTCCATGCACATCCGCGGCTCCTACAACGTGCCGCTGCCTTTGCTTTCCGAACACACCGACGAACTGGCCGAACGCCTCGGCGCCCGGGTGGTCCTGGTCTGCCAGTCCGGCGTCCGCGCCGAACAGGCCCGCCAGCGCCTGAACACTGCAGGGATCGGTTCGGCCCGCGTGCTCACCGGCGGTGTACCCGGCTTCGCTGCCGCCGGCGGCGACGTTGTCCGTGGCGCCCAGCGCTGGGACCTCGAACGCCAGGTCCGCATGGCGGCCGGCTCCCTCGTCGTCGGCGGCCTGTTGGCCGGCAGGTTCGTCTCCCCCAGGCTGCGCCTGCTTGCCGGTGCCATCGGCACCGGCCTGACCTTCTCTGCGGCGACGAACACCTGCGCCATGGGCAAGGCCCTGGCCAGGATGCCGTGGAACAAGACCGCAGCCGAGCCCACCGCCGACAGCGCCATCCGGCAGCTGCCCGCAACTGCCGCCTGACCCCCCTCCCCTGAGCCAGTTCCCGCCCTGGCCCCACACCGGGCGGGAACCACCCCATCCAATACATTCGAAGGAGCCGTCATGGCCGAGACCACCATCCAGGACACCAACGACCGCCGCAGCCGCGACCAGATCCTCGACGTCCGCGAGGACTTCGAAACCGCCGGGGGCATGATCCCCGATGCCCTGCACATCCCCATGGGCGAGCTCAACGCCCGACTGTCCGAACTCGACCGCGCCCGCCCCGTCATCGTGGTCTGCCGCAGCGGCAACCGCAGCGCCCGCGTCGCCGACGCCCTCAACGCCGCCGGCTATACCGCCGACACGATGACCGGCGGCATGACCGCCTGGCAGGCCGCGGGCCTGCCCGTCCGCTGACGACCTGCCCGACCCAACAAGAGAAGGACAGACCACATGAGCCTCGCCCTCACGGCCACCCTGCTGCTCTCCGTCGTCATCGGACTCTCCCTCGGCCTGCTCGGCGGCGGAGGCTCCATCCTCACCGTCCCCATCCTCACCTACGTCGCAGGCCTCGACCCCAAGGAAGCCATCGCCGCCTCCCTGTTCGTCGTCGGCGCGACCTCGGCAGTCAGCGCCATCACCCACGCCCGCAACGGCCGGGTCAAATGGCGCACCGGCCTGGTCTTCGGCGCCGCAGGCATGGCCGGAGCCTTCGCCGGCGGGCTGCTCGGCGGGCACATCCCCGGCACCATCCTCATGATTGCCTTCGCCCTCATGATGGTCGCCACCTCCATCGCCATGATCCGCGGCCGCAAAAACAAAACCGCTACTACCCACAACAACGAACTGCCCGTCCTCAAAGTCATCCTCGAAGGCCTCGCCGTCGGCCTGGTCACCGGACTCGTCGGCGCCGGCGGCGGCTTCCTCATCGTCCCGGCCCTCGCCCTCCTCGGCGGCCTCGCCATGCCCGTCGCCGTCGGCACCTCACTGGTCGTCATCGCCCTGAAATCCTTCGCCGGACTCGGCGGCTACCTCACCACCGTCAGCCTCGACTGGGGCCTCGTCGCCGCAGTCACCGCAGCCGCGATCGCCGGCTCCGTCGCCGGATCCCGCCTCGCCGGCCGCATCCCCGAAGCAGCCCTGCGCAAAGGCTTCGGCATCTTCGTCCTGGCCATGGGCGTCTTCGTCCTCGTCCAGGAACTCCCCGAACCGGCCAACCTCATCCTCGCCATCACCGCCGCCGCACTGGCACTGGCCGCGCTCACCTGCCGCTACGCTGTCCCTGCCTGCCCGCTGCGCAAAACCCTGGTCCCTGGCGGATAGACGGAACACTGTAGGGCTCTCCCCTGGTCCCGGCGTACACGCGGCCTCCGCCCGTGATTCCCCAAGCTACGCCCTAACGCCGACAACGGCATACGTCGGCCTAGGAAGTGGCGCCAAGTCAGCTGCGTGTCATGCCTCCGGCAATTGCTCCCCTGCCCGAAACCAGTTTCGAAGAGAACCCGGTACGGTCGCCAGCGGACCGCGGAGGAAGTCATGGCTGACGTCGTCTGCCGGCTTCGCCCCGCACTGTTCGGGATAGGTAACCGGTGTACTGATGTCCGTGGGCTCACCGTCTACTTGGATTCATAGGCCGGTGGAAATCCTGAATGACCTGCAAGAGTAGTCATCGTAGGGCTCAGGCCACGGCCTTTTGGTAGGCGTCGACGATTTCGGCTGATATCCGGCCCCGCCCGGGAACCTGAAAGCCCTTACCTTTCGCCCATTCACGGATCTTCCGGGTCTCATCCCGCCTGTTTGCTGCCGGCGCGGAACGGGAAGTCCGCTGCCTGGAAGCAGCCGCAGTGACCTTGCGCCCGGCCCTGATGTACTGGTGCAGTACGTTGCGTATAGCGGCGGCCTCATCGGCGGACAGATCGATTTCGTAGTTGATGCCGTCAAGTCCGAATTGCACGGTTTCGTCGGCCGGCCCGCCGCCCAAGTCCGAAACCAGAACGATCTTGATCTGCTGCGCCATGCCGGACGACTCCTAAATAGTGCGAATAATTTTCCCCACTTAATCATTATGCAAATCCTCAGCGCCCATGAAACCATGCAGCGCCACCGTACGGACGTCTGGGGGAATCAGCGCAACCCCGGCATGCCGCCCGGCCGGCGTTCAAGAGCCGGTTCAGCCGCGCGCGGTTTGTCCCGCCGCACCCCATCCGGGCACCAGCCCACCCTCCTTCAGCTGCACAGCCTGCAAGGGCAACTTTTTCTGCCTCTAGCGTGTCGTGTACGGCTCCCCATAAGCTGGCTGAGGCTGTCCCCAGCGCATGCCACACGATTTTTCAGGGCACGGGGAGTCTGGGTCCGGCCGGTTTGCGCTTCATCCGGCCGGACCACCCTTCCATCTACGTGGTGCGGACGGAGCAATGGCCTGATTACTCCCGCCCTGACCTTCTGGATGGTCTCCACAGCAGCGGGACCCGCCCAGGACCAGCAGAGCCGACCCAGGCAGCAGCATAATCGGGCGCGTCGGCCGCGGCGTCACGGACCTCAAGCTCAAGGTCAGTCCCTAAAACCGAGTTGAGTACTGCCCCTATGCGGGATGCCCAACAGGGAATACCTGTCTGAATAGATCACCAAATAGCCGCAAAGTGTGGTGGCGGCGCCGCAAAAAATAGAAAGCGCCGATCACAGCGCATATGACGCTTTCAGGCTGGTTCCGGTGCGGTTCGTCGGGCGTGGTGTGCGCCGTCGGCCAGGGTGTGGCTGCACACACGGGCCACTGGTTGACCCGTGGCTGCCCTTTCTGCCCGGCCGGCGTTGGCAAGCACCTGACCAAGCTCGTCATCCGGCACTTAAGGATTCCCTCGGCTGTAGATGCGGTTTCACCCTGGACGCCGTCTAACGGCGCCGCCCCCCAACGACCGGCGGAAGGGCGGGCGCATCCGCGGTCAGCAGTTCCCACTACTCGCCGAGCAAGCGTCATGACGCCTTTTACCCCGTCTCCCGCCGCACATTCTGCAGGATCCCAGATCACGCTTTTTCACCGGGCATGAGCATCAGCTGGCAGATACCTGCTCGCACCAACAGGACCCGTCAAATGCCGTGTTCAGGAGCGGTCCTGCCCGGAAGGCGTTGGCAGCATGCGTGACCGTTCGGAATCAGGCAGGGCCGGAATAGAGGCAGCGGTCTTGGTGCGGACTCCTACGGCGTAGGCACGGGCTTGTTTCTGTCGGTAGGCCTGCCGCTGCTATCCTCGTGTGTATCCACACGGGAGCCCTGTTGCAGGGGCTGAGATCGGGCTGATGCAGCCTGCGACCGTCGAACCTGTCCGGGTAATGCCGGCGAAGGAAGTGAAGATCAATCATGAACGATTCGTTCCATCCTGCCCACTCGCTTCAGTATGTCTCGGGAGCTGACCCGGAAATCCGGGTTCCGGTGACCGCGATCGCGCTGGACGACTCCCCCGGCGGGCAGCCGAATCCGTCCCTGCAGGTCTACCGCACCGCCGGCCCCGGCAGCGATCCGGTGGTCGGCCTCCCGCCGCTCCGGGAAGCCTGGATTGCCGGACGGGCCGATACCGAAAGCTACGGTGGGCGGGGCCGCGACCTGCTCGACGACGGCCGCGCGGCGGTCCGCCGCGGAGCCGCTTCGACCGAATGGCGAGGTACAAAACCCAAGCCGCGCCGCGCCGCCGGCGGCCGGACCGTGACCCAGATGCACTACGCACGCAACGGCATCATCACCGAGGAGATGAGGTTCGTCGCCCTGCGCGAGAACTGCGACGTCGAGCTTGTCCGCTCGGAGCTCGCATCGGGGCGGGCGATCATTCCGGCCAGCATCAACCACCCCGAGTCCGAACCGATGATCATCGGCAAGGCCTTCCTGGTCAAAATCAACGCGAACATCGGCAACTCGGCCGTGACCAGCTCGATCGCTGAGGAGGTGGACAAACTGCAGTGGGCGACCCGGTGGGGCGCCGACACGGTGATGGACCTGTCCACCGGCGACGACATCCACACCACGCGGGAATGGATCATCCGCAACTCCCCGGTACCGATCGGGACCGTCCCGATCTACCAGGCGCTGGAGAAGGTCAACGGCGAGGCCAACGCCCTGACCTGGGAGATCTTCCGCGACACCGTGATCGAACAGTGCGAGCAAGGCGTTGACTACATGACCATCCACGCCGGAGTGCTGCTGCGCTATGTACCGCTGACAGCCGAGCGGGTCACCGGCATCGTCTCCCGCGGCGGTTCCATCATGGCCGGCTGGTGCCTGGCGCACCACCGGGAGAACTTCCTCTACACCCACTTCGACGAACTCTGCGAAATCTTCGCCCGCTACGACGTCGCCTTCTCCTTAGGCGACGGACTCCGTCCGGGTTCGGTAGCCGATGCCAACGACGCCGCGCAGTTCGCGGAGCTGGACACCCTCGCCGAACTGACCAAGCGCGCCTGGCAGTACGACGTGCAGGTCATGGTGGAAGGCCCCGGCCACATCCCGTTCCATCAGGTCCGCGAGAATGTGGAACGCCAACAGGAACTGTGCGACGGAGCTCCCTTCTACACTCTCGGCCCGCTGGTCACCGACGTCGCTCCCGGATACGACCACATCACATCTGCCATCGGCGCCACCGAGATCGCCCGCTACGGCACGGCGATGCTCTGCTACGTCACGCCCAAGGAACACCTTGGCCTGCCCAACAAAGACGACGTCAAGACCGGCGTCATCACCTACAAGATCGCCGCCCACGCCGCGGACCTCGCTAAAGGGCACCCTGGCGCCCGGGAGCGCGATGACGCACTGTCCAAGGCACGCTTCGAGTTCCGGTGGCGTGACCAGTTCGCCCTGTCTCTGGACCCGGTCACAGCCGAAGCGTTCCACGACGAGACCCTGCCGGCCGAACCGGCCAAGACCGCGCATTTCTGCTCCATGTGCGGGCCGAAGTTCTGCTCCATGAGGATCTCCCAGGACATCCGCGACCAGTTCGGCAGCGCCAGCGAGCAGGAAGCCATCGCAGGCATGAACGCCAAGTCCGTCGAATTCCTGGAATCCGGCGGCAAGGTCTACCTCCCGGCACCGGCCATGCCGCGCACCTAAAAGTGCGGCTTCCACGCGGCCATCGAACAGCCGCGGCCGCATGGAAACCCAATGCGAGGACAGGTAATCCCGGGTAAAACCGGAGGAACATGCCGGGCTTCTTCAAGAGTCAAGCACCGGAAAGCTCCGATAACGGCGCACAGACCCCGTCTTGCTGGGTCGGGGTCGGAAAGATCCGCGGGATCCGTTGGGAACCGGTCCGGTCACAACCGTCGGGCCTGCCAGCGTCACGGGTACACCGCGGCCGCTTCAGGTGCGGCCGCGGTGCTGACTCGGGTACTTCGCCACTGCAGCCTGCTGCTGTGGTTTTAGGTGCGGCTGGTGCTTCGGCTGTCGTCGCGGATCTGGCCAACGAGTTCTTCGAGCATGTCTTCGAGGGTCACGATGCCGTAAGGGTGTCCTGTTTCGTCGATGGCCAGTGCAAGGTGCGCCCCTTCACGCTGCATGCGGTGCAGCGAGGACCGCAGGGCGTCGTTCAGGTTCAGCCTCGGCAGGTCACGGACCAGGCTGGCCGGCAGCGGCTTGTTCCTGTCCGCTGCCGCCAGTCCGAGCAGGTCTTTGACGTGCACGTAGCCGTCCAAGGCGCCGGAGGGTGCCTGGACAGGGAACCGTGAGAAACCGTTGGCGGCAACCTGTTCAATCTGCTCCGGGGTGCACCCGGCCGGCAGGGTGGTGACCTTGCTCAGCGGGATCACGATGCTTTCGACCGAGCGTTCTTCGAAGGTCAGCGCGCCGAGCAGGAGCCGTTCGTCCTGCTTATCGAGGAGCCCGCCTTCACGTGATTCCTCGACCAATCCGGCGACCTCGTCACGGGTGAACGTGCTGGCGACCTCGTTCTTTGGCTCGACCTTGAACAGCCGCAGGATGGCGTTGCCGATGGCATTCATGCACCACAGCAACGGCTGCAGCATCCGCACCACGACGACCAGGACCGGCCCCAGGATGAAAGCCATCCGCTCGGGCCCGGCCAGCGCAATGTTTTTCGGCACCATTTCGCCGAGCACCACGTGCAGGAACGTCACCACGCTCAAGGCGATGGCGTAGGCGATCGGGTCGATCAGCCCTGCCGGAATCCCCCAGGTATTGAAGGGACCCTCCAGGGCGTGGACGACCATCGGCTTGGTGACATAGCCCAGGGCCAGGGAGCAGACGGTGATGCCCAACTGCGCGCCGGCCATCATGAGCGAGACGTTCTCAATGGCCCATAAGGTCATTTTGGCGCCCCGGCCGCCTTGTTCGGCCCGGGGTTCGACAATGCTGCGCCGTGCGGCGATCAGGGAGAATTCGGCTCCGACGAAGAAGAAGTTCGCCACGAGCAGGACGATGGTCAGGATGATTCCGGTGGCGTCCATTTAGCGTTCCTCTCCGTCGGTGGCCAGGGGTTTGGCGGTGGCCAGGATCTTCGCGATCCGGGCCCCGTCCATCTCCTCCACGCGCAGCCCGATCCTGGCCGGAGGGTGATCGTGCGAGCCTTCGGTCACCAGCTCGACGGTGTCTCCGGCCTCGGCGAGGCGGCCCAGGTGAAGGGTGAACAGGCCGGCGAGCGTGTCGTACTCGGTGCCTTCGGGAATGGTGTGGCCCAGAATCCCGGTGGCCTCGTCCGGGCGCAGGGCGCCGTCGAGCCGCCACACCCCGAAGGGCAGCCGCTCGCTCGTGTCGTCATCGGGGTCGTGTTCGTCCGTGACTTCGCCGACAAGTTCCTCAACCAGGTCCTCCAGCGTGATCAGCCCGGCGACGTCTCCGGTTTCGTCGATCAGGACTGCCATCTGCAGGCCGCCGGCCCGAAGCGTGTCCATCAGGTCATCAAGTTCCACGGTGTCCGGGATGAGGGTGGGCCCGTCCATGATTTCGCCGACCGCGAGGTCACCGCGATACCCGAAAGGGACGGCAAGACCGCGCCGGATGTGCACGACCCCGCGCACATGGTGGGAACCGGGCTCCATCACCGGGAAGCGGGAGTGGCCGGTGGCCGCTGCAACGTCAAGCATTTCCTGGACGTTCTGCTCCGGGGCCACGGCAACGATCCTCGTCCGCGGCGTCATGGCGTCGTGGCCGCGGCGGGCACCGAACGCAAACGACCGGCGGACCAGTTCGGCCGTCTCCTCGGGCAGTACACCCTGGCGGGCGGAGTGCCGCACCAGGACGGCCAGTTCCTCCGCGGACCGGGCCGAGGCAAGTTCCTCCTGCGGCTCCACGCCTACCGCCCGGACCAGCTTGTTAGCCGTGCCGTTGAAGAACACCAGCAGCGGCTTAGTCACAGCACTGAATCCACGCTGAAAGCCGGAAACAGCCCGCGCGGTAGCCAGCGGTCTCGCTATGGCAAGGTTTTTCGGCACGAGCTCGCCAAACACCATGGTCAACACGGTCGCCAAAACCAACGCGATAGCGACGGACACGGACCGGGCCGCAGCCTCAGCAAGACCGGCATCCATCAAAGGCCCCAGCACCAGGGATGCGATGGCAGGCTCGGCAATGAAGCCGATACCCAGGTTCGTCAACGTGATACCCAACTGGGCACCGGAAAGCTGGGTGGAAAGCGTGTTCATCGCCTTCAACACGCCCACGGACTTCTTGTCACCGGCGTCGGCGGCATCCCTGACCGCGTTGCGGTTCACCGTAATCAGGGAGAACTCGGCCGCGACGAACAAGCCGCAACCGGCGATCAGCAGCAGACCACCCAGGATCGAGACTAATTCCATTTAGAAACACCCCCTGCTGCGGTTCTCGGAGCACATTCGAGCATCAGCAGGGGGCATGGACTATGCCCCGGACTGTCACCGGGAGTGGACATCAGATCCTCTCAAAGATCAAAAGACAGAAAACGTCCGCGGCCTGATTGCCGTGGACAGCATAATTTTGCCATCGCATGCCCCACGGACGCAAAGAGCAGACCCAGCCGGAAAGCACTGCCCTAGGGGGAGGTCACTCTGTTCCGCTTTTCAGCTGGACAGCCCGCGAACATCCAGCCGCCCCTCCCCAAGATTGTCTGCTCAATGCGGTACCCCAGCGGCTGGTCCGTACATCCGTGATGCCGTAAAAGCGTCGACCACCGTGCGTTGGTTGAGCACGAAGGCAGCCGGCGGACCCTGCCGCCATCCGCGGCGAGCTGCCGCTAGCAACATCGACGCCGCAACCGCAGGGGAAACCGCGTGTCCGCCGGGTGCCTTTGCGGGGAACCGGCACTGGCGCCGGTTCCCCGCACCCGGTCAGGAGGGCCGGTTGCCGGCGAGCCGCCGGCGCACACCACGGCGATGACGGTGACCAGGACGGGGATCACTCCGGCGGTCGCGGGCACGGGACCAGCGGGGAAAGCAGCATCGGCCGCAGCGGCCTCGGACTCCTGCAAAGCTGCGGAACCTGATGTCGTCCCGGGAGCGACCAGGCCGGCCCCCTGACCGCCGGCTGCGGCCGTGAATCCGAACGGCGGGAGCCTCAGGGCTCCCCTTTCACAGCTGCCGGTGGGATAACTACCTGGACGTGTCTGCAGTGGATATCGTCTTCTCATCGACCCCGGAATTCTCGTCCCGGTCGTGCGGGTCGGTGGTGATCACGGGTTCGCCATGGACCAGTCCGCGACCGTCCTTCTTCTCGTTACCGCGGGTCTTGAGCAGACTCGCGGCGGTCGCTACGACGATGGTGGCGGCGATGAAGAGCAGCGAGAACCAGATGGGAATCTCGGGCACCCAGAGGAGCGGTTCCCCGCCGTTGATGAAGGGGAGCTCGTTGACGTGCAGGGCGTGGAAGACAAGTTTCACACCGATGAAGCCGAGGATGACGGCCAGTCCCTGGGCGAGGTAGACCAGACGTTCGAGCAGTCCTCCGATGAGGAAGAACAACTGACGCAGACCCATCAGCGCGAACGCGTTGGCGGTGAAGACGATGTAGGCCTCGTTGGTCAGGCCGTAGATCGCGGGGATCGAGTCGACGGCGAAGACGAGATCCACAAATCCGATCGCGATGATGGTAAGCAACATCGGCGTGACGAAGCGCTTCCCGCCCTGCCGCACGGTGAGCTTGTCCTGGTGATACTCATCAGTGACGGGCAGGACCCGACGCACGAGTGTCATGAACCTACCGTTAGCCGGATTGGCCTCGTGACTGCTGAACGCCTGCCGGTAGGCCAGGACGAGCAGCAGGCCACCAAAGATATAGAAAACCCAGGAGAAGTTCTCGATCAGGGTCGCTCCGATGGCGATGAACCCGCCGCGCAGGATCAGGGCGATGATGATCCCGATCATCAGCACCTTCTGCTGGTACTTCTTCGGGACTGCGAATCCGGCCATCACGATGAGGAAGACGAACAGGTTGTCGATCGATAGTGCCTTCTCGGTGAGGTAACCGGCGAAGTACTCACCGCCGAACGTCCATCCCGACACCGTACCGATCCCCACCCCGAACAGCAGTGCGAGTCCGATGTAGAACGCGGACCAGCGCGCCGATTCCGCGATGGACGGCTCGTGGGGTTTACGCACGTGGGCGAAAAACTCGTAGACGAAGAACAGGATCGTCACGGCAATCGTAATGAACCAGATCATAGGTGTGACCTGCATGAGGATGCTCCCAAAGGGGTAGGCGTTGACAGAAACGCCAAGGTCTCCTCCGCCCGGTCGACACCGGAACCAATCGACCCGAGACGCTTCAATGCATCCGTATTGACGGGCCGATCACAGACGGGAGTACTCCCCTTGATAGGACTATCTTAGCCGAACCGAAACCGTCGTCCTAACCGACGGATCGTGCCGCTGTTAGCGCCCCGGGACTGCTCGGGCTTCGTTGACTCGGGTCTTA
This sequence comes from Crystallibacter permensis, assembly GCF_025960875.1. GTDB lineage: Bacteria > Actinomycetota > Actinomycetes > Actinomycetales > Micrococcaceae > Crystallibacter > Crystallibacter permensis. Next base: position 45,860 of record NZ_JAODLR010000010.1, read on the forward strand.
GGCGCGAAGACGCAGAACCCACGTTACTTGCCATGCATGTTGGTTATGCTGGCCGGATGGAACTGGCATTCGAGCTGACACCCGATCTGGCCATTGCGTTTGTGACCCTGTTCATCCTGGAGATCGTCCTGGGGGTGGACAACGTCATCTTCATCTCGATCCTGGCGAGCAAACTTCCGGTGGAGCAGCAGGCCAAGGCCCGCAACCTCGGGTTGTGGCTCGGTATGCTGATGCGGGTCGTCCTGTTGTTCGCAGCGTCCTGGATCATTTCCCTCACCGAGGACCTCTTCGAACTCTTCGGGATGGGGTTCTCCGGACGGGATCTGATCCTGCTGTTCGGCGGCTTGTTCCTGATCTATAAAGCGGTACGGGAGATCCATGAGAAGCTCGAGGGAACCGAATCCCATGGCATGGGTGGCGCGAAGGCCGCCACGTTTGGCGCCGTGCTGGGGCAGATCATCATCCTGGACATGGTCTTCTCCTTCGACTCGGTGATCACCGCCGTCGGGATGGTGGACAACCTGCTGATCATCATCGTCGCGGTGCTGTCCTCCTTCACCATCATGCTCTTCTCCGCGAAGTACATCTTCGCCTTCGTCAACCGCCACCCCACCGTCAAGATGCTCGCCCTGGCCTTCCTGGTACTGATCGGGGTATTCCTGATCGCCGACGGGTTCGAGGTCAAGATCGACAAGGCGCTCATCTACGGCCCAATGGCGTTCGCCATCGCCGTGGAAGCACTGAACTTGGCGGCCAAGCGGCGGCAGGAAAAACGCCTCGGCAAGCCCATCGACCCGGTCCATCTGCGCCACGCCTACACGAAAGCCGATGACCGCGATGCCGTCGCCGCCGCAACAGCCCGTGGGCCGGAAGCCGGCGACGTCCACCTGTCCCGCAAACCGGTCACCGGCCAAATCACCGACGACGACGGACACCAGGAACCTGCCGGACTGGGCTGACCCGATGAGGCCGCCGACCGGGCGGAACGGCGCTTCTGCTCGCAGCCACAAGCCATCAGATAACCCAACCGCAGACCCAACGGCAGGTGCGGGATTTCAAACGCCCATAACGACGCATATGAAGAGCGGTTTGCCTCGTGGGATCAGTTCGAATTTAGTCAGGTGTGGAATGCAGAGACGCATGGTTGGAAATCGCGTTTTTCTGCTTCTTTCGTGGTGGAATTCGTCCCGATCGCATTGGCTTGAGTCCGTGGAGGTGAGTGTCCCGCGATTTATAGCGGGGGTTCTTCTTTGAAGGTGTTCTGGGCCGAAAGCCGGCGTGCCAGCTGCTGGGCGGTCCGGGAGGCGTCGGCCACTTCTTCTGGGCTGCCCGCAGCCCGGAAGAGGTCTATGGCCCATTCGAATTCCTGTTCGGCCTCGCGGTAGCGGCTTTCTACCATCAGTCTTCGTCCTGTGTGATGGTGTGCCATTGCTTCGCGTTCCGGTGTTCCGGCGATTCTGACCGCTTCCCCCTGCAGCCAGGAGGCTTCCTCCCACCTGTACTGGCACTGGTAAATGTGGGCCAGCAGGAGCAGAGGGCCGAACCTGTAATCGGCACCGGCAAGCAGATCCTCTGCCTCGATAGCGGCCTGGTCCAGGCACCCGAGCAAGCGCAAGGCCCAAATCCGTTCCAGAGGCGACCCTTCCTTAACCTGGGCCAGAGCTGCTTCAGGGTCCAGAAGCACCTCGTGGAGGCTGGCCGGATCCAACGCCCAGATCTGACCTGTCGCCGCTTCACTCATGGCTCAAACCGGTTCGCGCTCTCGAACGGACAACCGCTTCCAGGACGAGCGGTTGTGGAGCGGACAGTACCTGCCGTACCTGGACTCAGCGCCGGAGCCGCTGAGGTAAGGCAGAGATTCTGCGGTGCCGCCGCTCATATGGATCGTTCGTGGGTGAGCCCGTAGGGGACTTCATCGGTAAGTTCGACTGTGTATCGGCTGCCGTCGTGCCGGGTCACGAGGATCCCGTTCTTTTTTCGCTCCAATGCCGTCGCGATAAGGGTATCCACAGCTTTGTCTAGAAGCCCGTTCAGTTCTCTTCCATCACTCACAACGACTTCTATACGGCATCTTGCGTCAGATTTCATCCGGTGTATTTCCTGCTTCATTAGACGGAGCGGCAGCCGTCGAAGGGGCCTCGTTTTATCGGTTGTTCAAGCGCATGCATCCCGGCCGCGTCAGAGGAGGGATGCTACGAGAGTCTATTGCGGAAGTCCCTCCGCAGTCGTCCGACAGTTGTCGGATCTTTCACCGGATATGCCGCTGACCTGTGGTTATGGCCGTAGTCTCCTTTTGGGGGGCTTTTTGAAGGGCTGTTCCCTCGACAGCCGCGGCTTGTTCCGCAGGTTTCGTCCACCAGTGTTTGTCCAGCGGTTAGGCCCGGGTTGGCCCTGACCGCATACTCCTGCCGCGATTGAGTCATGAATCCAGTTTCCAATGCCACTGTCCTGCCTCAGCGCAGGCTCCTCTCCGGGCTGCTTCACACTGATACGAACGATCGTGATCGGGAGAATCTTTGGATTTCTTTGGGCCTGGGCACCTTGAAGCGAAGCGCCGTGCTGGCTTTTCGGGAGAAGGAATCCTCTGAACAGTTGCCGCAGCGGATTGCAGAAGCCGACCCTGACTGCATCGCCGTAACTACGGGCGCCGACACAATCGCCATTGCGCCACGGGATACGCCGTTGCGGCGGTTTGCTGAAATGACAGCCGGTGTTCGTGTCGGTATCGGTCCTCGGGTACCGGTTGCCCGGATCCACCTCTCCTACCATCACGCCCTAGATGTTCTGCCGTTTACCGGCGATGGCAGTCCTGTTTCCCGCGTCATTTCACACGCTGAGCTCGGGAACCTCACCCTGCTCGCCCGGGTACCTCGTGATGATCTCCTGAAGCTGCCCGATCTCCCGGCACTTCAGGCCATCGAGAGGAAAGACGGCGGGCGTGCGGAGCTTGAAGCATTGGAAGCGCTGTGCCGGACAGGAACACTGCGCCGTGCCGCGAAAGCGCTGCACCTTCACCACAGCTCCGTTGCCAGACGTATCGGCAACGTCGAAGAAGTCCTGGGCTACCGCCTAATAGGACCCATTCCCTTAACCAGCGCATACGCCGCTGTCCTGGCTTTACGGCTACTTAAATCCGATCGCGCCCCGCACGAAATAAACCAACCACCCTCCTGCGATTCCTGACGTACCTGTTCCGCCCTTTTGCGAACGTAAACGGACGATCCTTGTTCCGCTTTGCAGCGCCCTCGCAGTGCTGAATGGCCGCCACCCGACCGACAGTTGTCGGAGGTTTGAGAAAAATCAGCCCAAGAGGCTGCAAAGCCCAATATTCTCTAAAGAGCCCGAAACCGCATGAGCCACAATGCGGATCGGTGCCTGTGCTCCGCTTTCTTTCGTCATCGCTACAGGGGAGAAACAGCAGCGCTGCAGAAAGAATCTTTCCCGTTATGAAAACGGGACAAGAAAGCACGATAAGACCCCGGCTGGCACCTGCTGCGTCCCCCCAACGATCAGCAACGGTGCCACCGGAAGAAGGATGAACGCTTAAGCACGCCGGCTCATGCTCGAAATGCGTTTCATCCGCTGTATGGAAGGGGCCGGCATCCCCCACGGCCGCCGGCCCCTTCTTACAACCAAGTCACCCACCGCGCATTCGGCCGGGTGTGTGATGTTCCTGGACGGAGCAGCGTTTGGCCGCGTGTCCAAGGTGAACTGAGCGCAACGCCGCCCCTGGCCCGGCAGCGTCTGCCGCCACTTCGCGCTCCTCCCCCAGACACCGGACGTGCCCTCTGAACAGGCTGCACCCGCGAAACCTCCCAACCACCTTTTCCGAGCAACCATGAAAAGAGTTACCCCCAATGCCAAAGAGTAAGGAACCCATGACAGCGGAAACTTCCCCTGTCGAACGCCCACCCTCGTCTGCCCGCCTTGATGACGTCTCGAACCTCCGCCGCGGGGCCCGGATCGAAGCCACCGGCCCCGATCGGATCCGGTACCACGGCCGGGTGGAAGAGATTGCTCCCGAAGCGGGGGTCCTTTGGATCAAGGAGGAACCCCTCGACACCCGCAAGATGCTGGACACCAGCGACTACAGCATCCGCGTCATCTGCGCCTGAGACATCCCTCCCCGGCTCACGAAGCAAACACAACGTCCCAGAATCCGGGCCTCTGACCCCGCACGACGAATAATAGGGAGTCAACCGCCGATAACGGCGCATATGACCAGTAATAGGAGAAGTCGCCTAGGCGTAAGCGGCAGCGCCTTATTAGTCCGATGCGACCACGTCATCCGTAATTACCAGTCGTCGCTCGCCCAACCCGTCTTCGCGGATCCAAGCTGCCCCGATTTCCGGCGCGACCTGCTCTACAGTGCCGCTGATCCTCGTCCCTGCCAGGTCCAGGGCCTCGACATGCTCGCCTTCGATCCAGATCATCTCTGCCATGGTGCTCCTCCGGGTCGGTCATCCTATGCTTCTTCCACTTCCGGGACGCCCGTTTCGTTCCCCTTGTTAATCTGATCCTCAGCCGTGGTGTAGTTTCCTTGGCTTCATGTGTGGCTCAGCGACTTGAATAGCCATGAATGGCCGTCGAGCGACAAATACCGATAACGGCGCATATGTCCCTGGGAATGATGATGATGCTGAACAGATGGGATCTGTTCAGCATCATCATTGAGCGCTAGCCGGAGCGAAACCGGTCAGCTGTCGATTTGGTTTGAATTCGGTCAGTGCGGAGGGAGGACTTCGATGTTGACTGCCCCGCATTGGTTGACCAGCCAATCAAGATCGTCTCCAGCGGCGAAGATCCGACCGCTGCCTGGAACGATGCCGAACTGCGCTGTGTCCACGCGGTCGCCGAAGAACACGTACGCCCGGTCCCTGTTGTCCTGCCGCGACATCCACTCAATCCCTTGGAATCCGGCGGTATGGGCGGCCTCCGCCCACTTCCTGGTCTGTGGATAGTTTTCCCCGGGGGTGTCGGTCAGCTGCCTGGCTTCCACGCCGAGGACGCGCAGTCCCATGCCGGAAAAAGCCGCGAGGTTCATATCCTCAAGCAGGTAGAGGGCTGAGAGCACCCTGTCGCCGTAGACCGGATACAGCAGGTTGCCGCCGGAAAGCGGAATGTCCCTCAGCAGGGTCTCGGCCACCGCGGCGATCTCTGTTGAAGCCGCGTACAGGACTGGCACCGTGGGGAAACCGAAGAAGTGAAACCGTCCCGGACCTTTCGGTCCGGGGTTAAAATCCGTCGACCCGAAACGGTTGGAATGAACGCGGTATAGGACGGTGCCAGCCGGCAACGACACTGCGTGCGGGACGAAGGGATCCGGTGGTTCCGGCGTCACTACCAGGCCCGGTTTAGCCGTCACCAAGCCGCCTCGAACTGAGCTTTCGCCGCCTCAAGCAGTCGCTCCGGCTCGCTCAGATGATCCACCGGCCGGTCGGCCTCATGGAAATACGCCGACGGTGAGCACAACCAAAGCAGCAGGTCCTCCTGGGGCCAGTCGGCCTCTGCGGCCAGCGCGATGAGCTCCTCGATGACCGGGCGTACGATGCCGCGCCGGCGGTCGAACTGGAAGCCGGGGTAGCGGAAGGTGTTGCCACGCCCGACGGCGAGGATCTTTCCAGCGCGCCGTTTCTCGGAGGCCAGGTTCCGGTTGTTGGGACTGGCGCCGAGCATCTCGGCAACTTCACTGCTGCTCAGCAAACTGAATTCATCCTCGATCCGCTTCCAGACATTCACCTCGGCCTGGAGACTTCGGGCCAGCTGTGGGGACGTGGGTTCACGATTCGCAGCCATCGCCGGGCCGAGGGCATGGACACTTCGGTCGACGCGCGCAATTTGGGAAAGCAGGCGGGCGCTCAGTGATCCGGAGTACGAGGTCGCCGGCACCTCGCGGCTGCCAACCGGAAACGCATCGAGATGGATCTCAAGGTACGGTCCAGCAGCGGCCAGGCTGTCGACCCAGGCTGGAAACGTGCATTCGGCGCGCTGCCGTCCTTCAAGTGCCTGTTCAGGCCGTTCAATGCTCATTGCGACCTCCATGACGTTCGGTACATTTCAAGCTTACCGCGTAATACGTAATTTGGCACCGGAAGGTTCGATGCAGCCCCCTGCGTCTCCTGCACTTCAAGCGGGCGATAACGGGGCGCATATGGAAGTCGGAATCCGGCGAATAGCATCCGATGTGAATTTCTGGTGGGAGGGGCGTCCGAGAGCCCGTGGTGAGGTGGGGTGTTGGCTGCGGTTGATTCCCGGTTGTGAACTCACTCCTCCCGTGCCTGGGCCTGCGGTTGCTGCATACGGTGGCCCGCTCGCCCACCCTGTCGTCCCCAGCCCGTCTTTGCATTGGGGGTTTTCGGCGCCTGCTGGTTCCGACGCCTGGAGCCGATGGCACCGATTGCGGCTGCGCCCGCGTCAGTGCGTCAGGCGGCGGGCGGAGGAGCGCCGGTAACGGGGAGGCGGCCGGCCCCGCATTTTGGGAACGCCCCTCAGCTTGCGGCGGTGTGTGTGACCGACTATCCGTAGGCACCATTTAAGCCAGGAATCCAGCCAAGTCAGTGGTTGATTGCTTGCCAAAAGAAGCGCTAAGAATCAGGCCAGGCAATTCCCCTTTCAGATCCTTGGATTCGGAGCCTGAGAGATTGAAATCATCCCGCCTCCTGTGGCGTGGCGATGTCCCGGCAGAAGCCGCGGCCCAGTCAATGCATATGCACTGCGCGTTGTTGCGGGGTCTTCTTACCCTATTACTCCCGGCCGGGGCATTACGCTGACAACGCGTGGCCCACTCACCTGTCCATCTCTCCGGCTCCCATACTGGCGGGCGGAGTCTCGCGGCGTGCGTGGACCGCCATTTCGCGCGCCTCGGAAACTTCGGCGCGCAGCTGGTCGACCTGTCGGCCGTAGGTGGTGTGGAGGTCCTGGACCCGCTGCTCACCGTGGGCCTGCTCTCGCTCGACGTCGGCGCGGGCCGCGTCCCGCTCGGCGGTTAGTGACGCCATGGAACCGCGCAGGTCGGCCACCGCCTCGCGCAATCGTTCGATGTCGGCGCGGGCAGCCTCCAGCTGGTCACGCGCCTCGCCGGTCGTTGCCTCGGCGCGCCGGGCGCGCTCCGTCTCGGCCTCTGCCCTGATGCTGGCGGCGCGGGCGCCTTCCTCGGCGGCAGCCTGGGCGCGCTCGGCGGTCTCGGCCCGGTCGGTGGCGGCAGCGCAGTCCTGCTCAGCCTGCCGGGCCTGCACGCGGGCGGTCTCGGCCTCGGCCCGCAGCTGATCGGCTTCGGTTTGAGCGCGCTCACGGTCTGCCTCGGCGGCCGCGCGGACCTGGGCGAGCTCGCCGCCGAACTGCTCGCCGGACTCGTAGGCGGCTGCCAGGTCGGCACGGACCTGCTCCAGCTCGGCGGCGAGTTCCTCACTGCTACGGGTCGCTTCCCCGGCGGCGGCGTCGGCCTCATCCTTCTCGGCCTCGGCCCGGCGCTGGGCCTGCTCAGCACGGGTGGCCCGCGCGTTGGCCGCGGCCACCTGCTCCGCAGCCTCGCTGGCCACCGATTCGATCTGCGCCTCGGCCGCTTCGGGGTCCCCCACCGTGCGCAGCTCTTCCACGAGCGCGCCCAGCTGCTGGCCCAGTTGCTCGATCATCCCGGCGACCTGTCCGGTGATCTCGCCCGCACGCTGGCGCGCGGCATCCACGGGCCGCGCCTCGGTGCTGCGGGAGTCGTCCTCGCTTAGCCGTTGCCGGGCGCGCCACGCGGAAGCCCGAGTGTGGGCGGGATCGTCGCAGTACTCCGGCGGCCGGCCGGTGCCGGCCTCGGACGCCATGGCAGGACGGCGGCACCCCGGATACCGGCAGGTGCGCTCTTCGATCTGCTGCTCGCTCATATCGTCACTCTACCATGACGGAACACAATAAAAGACTAAAGACGAAATACAGAACGAAAGATTAAAGACAGAAGTGTGGGCCGACACGACCGAGGTGCTGGGCACAGTGCCGATTGGGATTGATCGCGAGAAGGTCAGCGCATTGCTCACTTATGTCAGTAGATTTCTCACCACTGTCAGTGGTCTGATTACCCATGTCAGTGCATGTACGGTCGCCTGCCGACGTGGCTGGGCGCACGAGCGCAGAGGAGCCCTGGGAGTTGGACGTAGACGAGCCAGTTGTCAGTGCTGACCTGCCGCGGGAGGCGGTGGTGCGGCTGCTGCTGTCCTTGGACGCCGCGGGGCGGTTAACCACTGAGGATGTGCGCTTGGCCGCGGAAGGATCCGATGTCAGCGAGAGGACCGTGTGGCGTTGGCTCGCGCAGGCACGGTCCGAAGGGGAAGTACAGTCACCTCGGGAGCGGTTCGAGATTACTGATGAGGTCAGGGAGCGGCTGGCGTTCTGGCGTGGGAACGTCTCAGCGGTGCATCGGGAACTCGTCGCCGCCGCAGGTGAGGGCGGGAAGCGCCCGAGCCGAGCGACGGTCCAGCGGGCCGTGGCTCGCGACGTTCTTCGTGGCGAGCTTGCCGGACTACGTGGTGGCGAGCGTGCGCGACGCGCACACGAAGTGTTCCTGCGCCGACCGCGCGTGCACCGCAATGAGGTATGGGAGGCCGATCACGTTGAGGTGCCGGTCGAAGTGCTCTTGCCCGACGATCGGCTGGTCAAGCCTTGGGTGACGTGGTTCGTCGACGTGGGAACTGACGCGGTGTGCGGTGCCGCGGTAACGCCGGGTCCACCGAGCCGGGAGAGCATCTTGGCTGCGCTTCGCGCGGCGATCAGTCTGGAGGAGCCCTACGGGCCGCCGGGCGGATTGCCTGGTGCCGTTCGGATCGACCGCGGCAAGGACTTCCTGTCCAAGACGGTGCACAGCGTCCTGGCCGGGTTGGCGGTGCGGGTGGTGGCACTGCCCGGGTACACTCCGCACCTGAAGGGCACCGTGGAGTCACTCAACAACGCGGCCGAGACCATGTTCTTCGCTGCCCTACCGAGGTACACCCACGCGCAGCAGGGTGCGAACGGGAAGCCGACCGATCCCGATGCACCTGCATTGCCGTTCGAGGCGTTCGTTGCCGAGTTCCTTACCTGGGTCCGCTGGTGGAACGGCGAGAACGAAGGTCACACCATAGCGGCCTTGGGGGGCCGGACGCCGTTGCAAGCCTGGGCCGAGGATCCGACCCCGCTGAGCACTGTCCCGGCTGCTGACCTGCGGCTGTTGATGCTGGAGGATGATGGCCGCGCTCGGACGATCACTCCCAAGGGGGTGTCGTGGCGCGGACGGCACTACGTGGCGGCCTGGATGACCGGCCAGGTTGGTCTGGCGGTCCGAGTGCGTCACATGCCGCACCACGAGCACGAGATCGAGGTTTTTGGCGCGACCAGCGGCAAGCACCTGGGCTCAGCAACTTTGGCCGATGCTGCCAGCGCGGAGGAGGTCGCGGCACTGCACCGGGCCCGGAGCGAGCAGCAGCGCCGCCTACGAGCCGATCTGCGGGCCGCGGAGAAGGCACGCAGAGTCCGCTATGCCGCGGCCACCGAGGCGGCGCCGCTCCAACCGGTTCAGGCGGTCACCGCAGAGGCGGCACGAGCCGAGCTCGCCACGGCCCAAGACACCCAATTGCAGGCCGCGGCCCGGGTCGATCTGTTCGCCCCGGGCCCGCCGTCGCCTGAATGGGTACTCCCCCACGCCTCCCGGACCGGCCCGAAGCCATGAATGTCTGGGCCGCCGTGGACGGGGCCGAGGACCACTACCTCGCACTTCCCGGAGCGAACGTGGTGGCCACTGATGCATTGTTGGCGCTTCGGGACAACCTGGTCGACGTCATCGCGGCTCGGGCGATGATGTGCGTGCACGGTGACGCCGGACTGGGCAAGACGCTGTCAGTCAACGCCGCTCTGCGGGCGCTGGCGCCGGCCGACGTGTGCCGGGTGCAGTTCCGTGCCCGGCCAACCCCTCGCGATATCCGGCACGTGCTCTTCGAGGCACTCGGAATCGGCGGCAGCCCGCCGAGTCGTCCGATCGAGTTCGACGCGCTCCTCAAAGACGTTCTCGAAGAACGGTTCCGGGTGCTGGTCTGCGACGAAGCCCAGTGGCTCTCACGCGAATGCTTCGAGTTGTGGCGACACCTGTGGGACGACCGCCGCACCGACATCGCCATCGTCTTCGTCGGCGGCGGCGACTGCTACCGGGTGCTTCGCCGTGAGCCAATGCTGTCCAGCCGCGTTTATGTCTGGCAGGAGTTCCGTCGCCTCACCCCTGAGCAGGTACTCGAGGTCATCCCCGCCTACCACCCGATCTGGGCCGATGCGGACCCCGCCGATATCGCCTTCGCCGATGCTCACGCCGGGCATGGCAACTTCCGTGCTTGGGCCAAGATCACAGCCCACTCGGTGACCGCGCTCCGTCGCCTTGACCGTCCGACCGGCACCGCGCCGGACCGGGATGTGCTGCGCTGGGCCTTCAGCCGACTCGGCGGCAGCACCTGAGAACCGGCTTCGATAATCCTCCCACCAGCGCCGTCACGCCGAGCCGTCCGGCGGCGGTGCAGGTGCTTCTGGACCGCACCGACGACATCGCGGTCACCGCTGGCTTACTGCGACGGCATAACCCCGCCGCCGGCCCCGTCGTCGTGCACCCGACCCCAACCGGTACCACGTCCCAGGACCTGAGCCACGACCTGCTGCGCGCCCTGGGAAGACCGATCCATCGGCTCGCCGCTGAACGCCTGCAGGGCTCCCGGCCCGCCTGGCGCGCCGTGGCCGCGTGGCTTCACGCAGACCAACTCTCCGATCTCATCGTGCTGCGCGCCCACTTGCTCGGCGCCGACCGCTGGAGCCAGCTCATCGAGCTGAGCCGCGGCACTGGCACCCGGTTGACCCTGGTCTGCCACACACGGTCGATCCCCAGTCCCTTGGCTCAGGCGCTTACCGAGATCGACCACCAGATCCTCACCAATCTCGAGCTCCTCGATCTGCCGGCGGGTGGGCACCGACCCAGCGCCCCTCCGGCAGCCGATCCGGGGATGGCTTCCCTGCCGCGCGTCACGTACCCCGGCGTGGTCAATTTCCGCCGCTACGCTTTCGACCAACTCGGGCCGATCGAGTTCGCCCGGCTCGATACCATTTACCAGTCGGCCCAGGAGACGACCCTGGCCTGGCTCGATGGCCGCCCCGACGCGGCCACGTCCGACGACGGTCGAGAAGCTGTCATGGGTCTGCTTTCGGAGCTGGTCCACGACAGTCCCAGTCGCACCCACACGCTGGCCCGGCTTCGCAGCGCGCAGGCCGCTTTCCGGCGGCACGGATTCAAGCTGACTCTGCCGGCATCCCGGGATTTGCTCGACGTCCTGGCGGGCCCGGGCCTGACCAGCCAACCAGTCACCGACCAGCTACTCGACCGAATCCGCGCAGGCGTAGCGCACCCAGCGATCGCCGCCGCGTTGGCCACGAGCTTGTTTACCGGCCTGGCGCCGACGAGCTTGATGCCCCTGACGTGGAAGTCGCTGACACCGGGCGCCGACCGTCTTCGGATCAACAATCGAGTAACGAGGCTGCAACGTCCAGCACCGAACCTGTGGCCCCGGCGAACACTCGTTCGCGTCCCGGCCATCTTCTACGTGCCGACCGCCGTCCGGCCCCTGTTCCAGGCCGCCCGAGAGTTCATCCCGCCCGACGAGAACATCCGTCGTCGCCTCTTCTGGGGCGCCATCGCTCACCAGATCGAGGCGGCGGCCTCGGAGTGCGCCATCACGCTGCCCCACCATGTGGCCCCGGTGATCGCCTGGCAGGCGTGGATCGGGATCGAGCGTGTCGACTATTTCGGCGGCCAGTACGACGTCGACTTCAGCGCCGACCAGCAGTTCCAGCCGCAGCCCACCCCTATCGAGCCCCCAGCGACCTTGGAAAGGTGAGACCCGAACGGGATGCCCAACCCTCACCTTCCGCTTGAAGGCACTGACACAATTGAGCAATCCGCTGACAAGATCGCGAGCAATCCCAGCGGGATTCTCTCGGCGCTCTATGGCGGCCGGCGATCTATAGTTGAAGATGTGGACGCGGACACGATGACGCGTACGCTCGCCGGGCTAAGCGAGGATCAGCGGCGGACCGCGATGGCCCGCTGGTCTGTGTTGAGCCCGCATGAGCACGAGGGTGTGCCGCTGACCAGGGCGGCTGCGGAAGCCGGAGTCTCCACACGGACCGCCGAACGGTGGCTTTCGGCCTATCGCAGGCACGGGTTGGCCGGTCTGGCCCCGACACCTCGATCGGACCGCGACCGGCGCCGGATCCGGCCGGAGCTGGTCACCGTGATCGAGGCGCTGTATCTGAAGCGCCCTGCACCGTCGGTCGCGACCGTGCACCGCAAGGTGCAGGAGATCGCCGCCGGCAAGGGCTGGACCGCACCGGGTTACACAACCGTGCGCAGCATCGTCCGGGCGCTGGGCGATCCGCTGGTAACCCTGGCGCAGCAGGGCACAAAGGCCTACCAGCAGGCCTATGACCTGCTGTACCGGCGGGAGTCCCAACGGTCCAACGGCATCTGGCAGGCCGACCACACCGAACTCGACATCCTGGTCATTGACCCCGAGGGTAAGCCTGCCCGGCCCTGGCTGTCGGTGATCCTCGATGACCACAGCCGCGCCGTGCCCGGCTACGCATTAAACCTTTGCGACCCGTCGGCATTGAACACGGCACTGGCGCTGCACCAGGCGATCTGGACCAAAACCGATCCGGCCTGGCACGTGTGCGGCATCCCCGAGGTCTTGTACGTGGATCACGGATCGGATTTCACCAGCCGCCATCTGGAGCAGGTATGTGCCGACCTGCACATCCAGCTGATCCACAGCACGGCAGGCAAACCCCGCGGAAGGGGCAAGATCGAACGCCTTTTTCGCAGCGTGAACCAGCTGTTCCTGCCCGGCCTGCCGGGGCATCTGGTGCACGGGGTACAGACGTCTGTGCCGAAGCTGACCCTGGGTGAGCTCGACGGTCTGCTGCACGCGTTCATCGTCGGCGACTACAACCAGCGCCGACACAGCGAAACCGGGGAGCCGCCGCAACAACGCTGGGACGCCGGCGGGTTCCTGCCGCAGCTACCGGAACGCATCGAAGATCTTGACCTGCTGCTTTTGACCGTGCCGGCGCCCCGGGTGGTGCATCGTGACGGCATCCGCTTCCAGAACCTGCGCTACCTCGATGTGAACCTGGCCGCGTTCGTCGGCGAGCCGGTTCTCATCCGCTACGACCCGAGAGATCTCGGCCAGATACGGGTATTTCACAACGGGACCTTCCTCTGCACCGCGATATGCCAGGACATCGCCGACGCAACGATCAGCCTGAAAGACCTGCGCACGGCCCGGGACCGGCACCGCCGCCAGCTGCGTGAGGAGATCACCGCACGGCACAGACTGGTCGACGAGCTGCTCGCCGTGCACCAGGCCGCTACCCCGGCGCCCCGCCCGGCCCGCAAACTCAAGCGCTACCGCAATGATTGACACCAGACCGCCGACACTCCTTCTCACCGGCGAGTACCGGCGGTTTTGCGAGTTCGCAGACGCAGTGCGCCACGACCGCTATATCGGACTGTGCTACGGCCCGCCCGGCGTCGGCAAGACCCTCTCGGCCCGCCGTTACGCCCATTGGGACGCCGCCGAAACCTACCTGGCCCGGATGCGCCGGCTCCCCGGCAGCGGCTTTCTCGCCCACATCCCGCCCGCCGGCCTGATCGACAGCCGCACCGTCTTGTGGACCGTTCCGGTCATGATCCCGCACAGCGCTGATCCCGACGGCCCGCGGCACTGCCACCCGGCAGATCGCCGCCGAGCCGGGCCGACCGGTCAGCACCGTACGGCGCTGGATTGCGCCAAGCCGACACCGCTCTACCAACGCGGAGTTCAGGCCGCCGCCCTGTGTCGACCATGATCTGCTGGTGCGGCCGGTGGCACAGCCGAGCGTGCTGGCTGTGCCACCGTGAACCTGCCCACCGATGCCGCGCTGACCTACCGCGACCGGCTCGCAGTGACCGGCCCCGCCATGGACCCTGATCAGAATCCTGGCCGGCGAACGCCTACTGCCGATACCGCGCACCTAAAATTCCGGCCCGCGCCCGCGTAGCCCTTGCCCGCGCGCGTCACTGTGACGACCAACGGTCCCACACGGCTGGACGGGCCCGTCACCGTTGACGAGCAAGCCGTCACCGCGGCGACCACCAGCCCTCCGCCGCTGGTCAACCACAGTGACGTCCACATCGCCAAAGAACGAGACGGGTAACACCGGGGTCATCAATCGCGTTATCCAGAACAGGACGGTGTCCATCGAAGTTATTGAAGCGATCAGGGGCAACGCACTCATCCTCGAGGGCAAGGTCTGGCTGAGCTCGTCGAACACGCCGACCGGGTCCTGGCCGCCACCGGCAGACCCCCGCGAATAACCAAGCGCCGGAGGTTAAAAGCGGAAGGCCCGCCGCGTGGCGGGCCTTCCTGTTTCCTCGCCAAAAGGGAAACCTGCGCCGGGCTTACCGCTTCGTAGCCGGAAGCTTTTTGAGTTGATTAGGTCCTAGGCTTATTAGTCAACTGCCCGATCCAGCGCGTACTTGGCGCCTTCCTGGATGGCCCTCCGCGCTTCACGCACAGCCTCCGCTTGTTCCGAAGCGGGCCCGGCCCCGGCCATCCAGCCGGAACACAGTTCAGACTGGAAGGCCGCCGAGCAGCGCGAAGGCACGGCGCCTCATGTCTTGAAAAGGTCGGAAGCTCATTCAGTTCGGCCATCGGTGTTTCCTTTCCTACACGCATCTCGGGTATTTCCTCCGGGAGACCGCTGGCGATGTTCTCTTTGGTCCGCCGGTAGCCGTCTGGCAATGTACTGGTCCAAAATACGATTCTCCACACGCCATTGCCCACGTTTATCTTGAGTCCGCTGCCGGCCGTGAGGATCGGAGGCTTCGATCCTCAGCTCGTTTCTCACGGCACGGACCGAAGGGCGGGAAACGAGCAGTAGTTACTGGTCCCGGTCACCTGCGTTTTCGTCGCCCTCCGGGCGACGTGCAGCTGGACTGGCACGCAGGCGGTCTTCCATGTCCTCATGTGCTGCAGCGTATCCGCGCCGCCAAGTCCGCTCGTTCGGGGCGGCCAAGGCGTCCGGCCAACCGGCCGGAATGTTATCGCGCACGTCGTCGGCTGCTTCCTGCCGGACTTGCGCGGCCAGATGCGGTGCTGCAGCCTCAAGGGCGAACATCGCAATCACACGCCAACGGGCCCGCTCGCTGCTGTCGTTATCGAGGCGCTCCCATGCCGGTCCTCCCGCTTCCTGGTTTCAGATAGCCTCGGCGGCAGCCTCAATCGCGGTTTCGGGGATCACCGCTCCTCCTCGCCACCTGCGTTTTCATCGTCCTCAGCAGGACGCGCTTCCCGGGCAGCGGCCGCCGATTTCTCGTACGCCTGGACGATGAACTCTTCAAAAATCCGGGCTTCCACACGCCATTGCCCACGGCCCCCAATCTGAATGGCGGGCAGTTCGCCGGAACGAACCAAGGCGTAAGCCTGTGCCGAGGAGATGTTCAGCTCCTCACCGACATCGCCGAGGGTCATGAAACGTCGCTCAGCCACAGTGGCACTTCCCTTGCTTCAAAACCCCGGTTTATCACGCTTCTTACCTCACGTTCCTCACTGTCCAGGGGTGATGGCGCTGCCTGGCCAACGCTATCTTCCTGCGGATTCCACCTTATGAGCTGGATTGAACTGAAGATAATTCCGGCCCCCGATCTGGATCCCTTCGAGACTTCCGGAGCGGACCAGGGTGAAGGCCTGGACGCGGGAGATGTTAAGGATGTCCATCACGTCGCCGGGTTTAAGGAATCTGCGTCGGGCGGGGGCACCGGTCATCGTTGTTCTTCCCGTGTTCGTTGTCCGGGCCGCAGGGTTCCGGGCGGGGCCGGTTTCCATGTCCTGTTGTGGTTGTATTTGCGTGCCAGCCGGCGGACTTCGCGCAGGGTGGCGGCTTCGATCAGTTCCGAGATGGAGGCGTAGCCTTCCTGGTGGCCGCTGGCCAGGAACGCCGCCCTGACCTGTCCGGCGTCGTCCTCGGTGAAGTACGGGGTGAAGGAAGCCGGCTTATTTTTGCTCATGTAAACTATTCCCTGGTTCCGGGCTGTTGATAATGGTTTCCCCCAAACTGGTTTTATCCGGCCCGGGACTTTTTTTGTTGGCCCTGGCCGCTGCGGACATTCCCCCCAACGATGTTCCGCGCGGCCAGGGCCTTCACCTTTACCCTTCCTCAAAGAAGTTCAGTTAACGTTCCCGGTGAGCGTACCGGGCGGCAGCGCCAGTCCTTTGAAGACCGGCTCTTCCGCCGGCGCGGGCCGGCCATCCGGCGGGGTCGGTTTGCCGCGGCCTTCGGGGTTGGCGATTTTGCCGAACCAGGCGTCGTCGTCGGCGTATGCGCGGGGGCTGATCGGCAGCAGGTCCACCGGGTGCACACCCGCGGGCTCCCCCGCAGGCTCCTCCGCGCTTTGGTTGATCTCCAGATCTATCGCGGTGCGTTTTTCCCCGGCCCTGGTTTCGTAGCTGCGCGGCTCGAGCCGGCCCTGGGCAATAACGCGGGTACCTCGGGTGAGGGTTTCGGCGGCGTATTCGGCCGCTTCCCGCCAGACGGAGGACCGCAGGAACAGGGTCTCCCCGTCCTTGTACCCGCCGGCCTCGCGATCAAAGACGCGAGGGGTGGAGGCGATGGTGAAATTCGCGACCGCCGTACCGGAGGCCGTGTGTGAAGCGCAGTTCGGGGTCGGCGGTGAGGTTGCCGGTGACGGTGACGCTGTTTTCGCCTGACATGGTTATGCGGTCCTGTTCTCTGGTTTCGTTCGCGGCGGATCAGCCAGCGGTGGTGTGGGTGAGCGCGGTGACGGCCCGTTGAATACTGTCGGGAAACAGGTGCGACCAGTGGAAGTCGTCGTCGATGACCACGATGGGCGCCTGGGAATACCCGAGTTCCTCACAAACGTAGTCCAGCGCTGCCGGGGTTTCGGTGAGGTCCACGACGTGCGGTTCAATACCTGCGTCCCGAAACTTCTCAATGGTTTTGCGGCAAGGATTGCAGCCGGGTTTCGTGTAAACAAGGAGGAATTATTCATCTGATGCATCATCTCCTGTTCCAACGAGGCTGCCGGCCTGCAACCGCACGGATCTTCCCCCGTGCTTCGCGACCTGTTCCGAGGCAATAGCGACCGGTGCGAGAGTTAGCGGTCCTTCCGTGCACCTCCTTCGATTGCTGATTCCACGTCTCGGAACCAGCCTGACAGCTTGTACCGACATTCTGCTGATCTGAAATAGTGGCCGGATCAGGAGTTTCCGTCCCTGGGGGACGGCGCGGTGCGCGGTTTTCAATCTGATTCCCCCTCCCGATTGATGCACTACATGCAACATACCGTACTATGACAGCAGAATGAAGCTTTTCCTTAAGTCTTTGTCCATGTCGAGAGAGGAGGTCCTGCGCATGTTTTCGCCTGTTTCGGTAATCGGAGGCCGCGAGGACGTTCGGCACCTGGACCCGGAGGCGGCCGTTTTCGATGGAATGCTTACCGGATGGGAGCGGCAGCAGCTAAGCCGCGGGCTGGGCCGCCAGACCATAAAGAACAACCTGTCGTTTATGCGCCGGTTCATGTCCTTCACCGGAGACTATCCTTGGCGCTGGCAGGCAGGGGACGTTGAAGACTTCACCGCTTCCCTGCTCTCGCGGCAGCCGCCGCTGGCCCATTCGACCCTGCGTGGCTATCACGCGAAGATCAGATCCTTCTGCAGTTTCATCACCGACCCCGGATACGGATGGGCAGAGGAATGCGAACAGCGTTTCGGCACCCACCCGATCCAGATCTGCCATGACCGCAACACCCTCCACCACCTGGCTGAATTCGAGGCCAAACCGGCCAGGCGGCCCTTCACCTATGACGAACTCGAAGCCTTCTTCGCCCATGCCGACCGGCAGGTCGACCGGATCGTCGCGGCGGGCAAGAAGGGCGCCCTCGCGGCGCTGCGTGATGCACAGATGTTCAAGACCATCTACGCCTTCGGACTGCGGCGGACCGAAGCGGTGATGCTGGACCTACCCGATCTGCGGTCCAATCCCCATAGCCCCCAGTGGGGCAGTTTCGGCACCCTCCACGTACGCTTCGGGAAGGCCTTCAAAGGCGGGCCACCCCGACGGCGTACCGTCCTGGCGGTACCTGAGTTCGACTGGGCGCTGCACGGTCTGCGTCAATGGGTGGAAGAAGCCCGGCCCAGGTTCGGCTCCCGCAATTCCACGGCTTTATGGATCACCGAGCGCAGTTCCCGCGTCACTGCCCGCCATCTGGACACCAGGTTCGCCGAGCTGCGCCGCGAGCTGGACCTCGACCAGCACCTCACCCTGCACAGCCTGCGCCATGCCTATGTCACGCACCTGGTTGAATTCGGTTACCCCGAGCGTTTCGTCCAGGAACAGGTCGGCCACTCGTACGCCTCGACGACCGCGATCTACACCTCGGTCAGCAACGACTACAAAAACCGGATCCTTGCCAAGGCCTTGGCAAGGATCTACCACCCCGAGCAGCAAGGACAGCACCCATGAGCGACGGCTACAGCATCACCTGGAACATCCGGCAGCTGATGGCCGCTAAAGGCCTCTTCCACACCACCGACATGGTCCCGCTGCTGGCCGAGCGCGGCATCACGCTCTCCCGGGAGCAGGTCTACCGGCTCGTGACCTCCACTCCCGCCCGGCTCAACCTCGAAGTACTGGCAGCGTTCTGCGACATCCTCGGCTGCACCCCCAATGACCTGATCAGCTTCACTGCCCGTACCGCCGAGAAACCTTTGGACCAGACCGCCTCCGGCGAAACACCCGGACCCCGGCGGATCGGCGACCTGCGGCCCCTTCCCGCCACCATCCGCCGACCCGAACAATAAACACTCAGGTGCCTCCGTCCTCTCCTGCCGCTCCCCCGCGCCTTACCGCCCGCGACCGGCTCATCACCGCACTGCAGGAACTCCCCGGGCCCACCGCACGGATCGGCAGGAAGGACCTGTCCACACTGGTCGACGCCGTGGCCCGCTCCCCGAAGAGCCAGGGCGTGCTGCGCCGCTATGTTCTCAGCCGGCCCGGCTTCACCACCGACGCCGACCCCTACATGCCCCGCCTGGCCCAACAACTGCTGCGCGCCACGCAGGACGCAGGCATCGCAGGGATCATCCTGCCCCGCTGCATGGCCTGCAACGAACCCCGCTTCCTCGTCCAAACCATGCGCAACGGCCAACGGGCCTGCTTCCCCTGCACCACAAAGCAATACATCCGCAACTGCGGAATCTGCGCCGAACCCCGGAGAATCAACACGGTCCGTAACGGCGTGGATTACTGCCAGCGGTGCTGGCGGAAAGACCCGGCCTCCTTTAAGGAATGCTCCGGATGCGGCAGGTACGGCACCATCGAAAAAAGATCCCCGCAAGGCCTGCTCTGCCCCCGCTGCGCGCCCGGGACGATCGCCGCCTGCCACAGCTGCGCCAAGACCGGCCGCATCAGGGGATACCTGCTGGGCGGCCCGCAGTGCGAACCTTGCCACCACCGGATCCGCCGCGTCCCGGCCGCATGCCCCCACTGCCACGGCAACAAAATCATCGCCTATCTGGACTCCACCGGCACCCCGTGCTGCGCCTCCTGCGCCGGAGTTCCGCCCCGCCGTAGCTGCACCGACTGCGGCGCCGAAGAGAATCTCTACGGCCGGCGATGCTGCTCCTGCGAGGTCCGGGAACGCAGCCTGGACCTGATCACCGACAACCAGGGCGTTCTCAATACTGTTTTCGTACCGGTCCGGCAGCAACTGCTCGCCAGTTCACGCAGCACGTCCATCGCCCACTGGATCCGCCGCAGCGCCTCGGCCCGGCTGATCCGCCGCTTCGTGAACAATGAACTCACCCTCGACCACGCATCCCTTGATGGCTGTCCCCGGACCAGTGCAACGGACTACGTCCGCAGCCTGTTCATCGCCACCGGGCTGCTCCCCCAGCGCGATGAAAACCTGCACCGCTTCGAAACCTGGACCACGGCCTTCCTGGGCAGCCTGCCTCAGGAGACACGCACCTATCTCGAGCCCTACCTGCGCTGGATCATCGGCCGGCAGCTCCGCCTGCAAGCACGCACCGGACCGACCAAGGACAGCACGCTCTCCCAGGCCCGGCAAAAAGGACAAACCGCCGCCGGTTTCATGCAGCACCTGGCCGGTCTGGGGCTCGAACCTGCGCAAGCCAGCCAATCCGCACTCGATGGCTATGTGCTGGAAAACCCGCGAAGCAAGCCGCTCCTGGCCGCTTTCCTGACCTGGGCCGCAGCTGATACCGATATGCCCAAGCTTCGGCTTCATGTCCCGCAGCCGGGGTATCCCTCTTCCACCATGTCGGAGCAGGACTACTGGGCCACCATCGACCGGCTGCAAACAGACGACGGTATTCCGCTGCACGTCAGGATCACCGGTTTGTTCGTCGGCCTCTATGCGCAAACCCTCACCAGCATCACCACACTTACGCTCAACGACATTGTCATTGATGATCGTCAGGTATCCGTGCGCTTTGGCCTCTCCCCAATTCAGACCCACGGTAATCTCGCAGCCCTGATCGCAGAGCATCAGCGGGCGGCCAAGCCCTGGGCGATGGACGAAACGGCGCCTTGGTTATTCCCTGCCCCGCAGCCCGGACGCCACCTCTCGCCGTCGGCCCTCTCGGCCGGACTCTCGAAATGCGGCATCAAAGCCACTCCCCTGCGTAACGCCGGACTGATCAACCTTGCCGCCCACATCCCCATCGCCCCCTTGTGCGATCTGACCGGGCTCGGCACCCTGGCCGCTGCCCGCTGGGCCGACACAGCGGCACGATCCTGGAACAACTACCCACAACTCAGGACCGCTCCACGGAATTAGAGCGCACCGCGCCGCCCGATCCGATGCCGGATTACTTGTTTTCGAGGCTGGCTATGAAGTCATCAGCCCGTTCGAGATTGAGTGCGAGCTTGTCCCTTTTTTCATTGGCCCGGCGGATGTAGCTCTCCAACAGTTCCCTCTCACGCGGGTGGGCGGCGCCGTCAGCGAGAGTATCAACAACCTCGAGCAGTTCAGCCATTTCCTCCAACGTGAAGCCCAGGGGCTTCATCGAGCGGATCACGATCAAGCGCTGCAGATCCGAGTCCGTATAAACACGGAACCCTCCCTCCGTCCGCGTGGTTGCGGGCAGGAGCCCGATCTCGTCATAGTGGCGGATGGTGCGCAGCGACAGCCCCGTAGCATCGGCCAATTCACCAATATGCATCGTCCGCGCCTGGGTGGCTGTTCCTTTGGATTTGTTCACAGTCCAAGTCTCCCTCTTCCCAAGGATTACAACCCTACCCTCACGTTAGGTTAGGGTAGTAACCGGCCTGCGGAACGAGCAGTTGCCGACAGACGCTTTCTTCTGCGCAGCGTGGCGCATCCCTCGGACTCTTTTGTAACCGAAGGCCTGCCGTGCCTTCTTGACAGTGAATGGAGCCTTGAATTGGCCACCACAACAGCCGGCAGCAAGCCGGCCCTTTCTCCCGAGGAGCGCCAGTCCGTGCTGCGCACCCTCAAATCCCCGCGCCTGCTCAAGACCGAAGTCCTGGCCGGACTCGTCGTCGCCCTGGCGCTCATTCCCGAAGCGATTGCCTTCTCCATCATCGCAGGAGTGGACCCGCGGCTTGGACTGTTCGCGGCGTTCACCATGGCGGTCTCGATCGCTTTCCTGGGCGGGCGCCCCGCCATGATCTCCGCGGCAACCGGCGCCGTTGCACTGGTAATCGCCCCCTTGGTCGACAGCCACGGCATCGACTACTTCATCGCAGCGGTAATCCTCGCCGGTGTCCTGCAGGTGCTGCTGGCACTGGCGGGCGTAGCCAAACTGATGCGCTTCATCCCCCGCCAGGTAATGGTCGGCTTCGTCAACGCCCTCGCGATCCTGATCTTCATGTCCCAGGTCCCCGAACTCCTCGGCGTCCCGTGGCTGGTCTACCCGCTGACCGCCCTCGGGCTGGCCATCGTCTTCGGCCTGCCGAAGCTGACCAACGTAGTTCCCGCCCCGCTGGTGGCCATCATCGTCCTGACGCTCATCACAGTCCTGGCCGCCATCACCGTTCCCACCGTGGGCGACAAGGGCGACCTGCCGGACAGCCTCCCGACACTGTTCTTCCCCAACGTGCCGCTGAACTTCGAGACACTGCAGATCCTGTTCCCCTATTCGCTGGCCATGGCCTTCGTCGGCCTGCTCGAATCCCTGATGACCGCGAAGCTCGTCGACGACATCACCGACACCCGCTCGGGCAAGACCCGGGAGTCCTGGGGCCAGGGTGCGGCGAACATCATCACCGGGTTCTTCGGCGGCATGGGCGGCTGCGCCATGATCGGCCAAACCATGATCAACGTGAAGGCCTCCGGCGCCCGCACCCGGATCTCCACATTCCTGGCCGGCATGTTTCTGCTCCTCCTGGTGGTCAGCCTCGGCGACATTGTCGCACTGATCCCCATGGCCGCCCTGGTAGCCGTGATGATCTTCGTGTCCATCGCCACCTTCGACTGGCACAGCATCCAGCCCTCGACACTGAAAATGATGCCCAAGAGCGAAACCGCCGTCATGCTGGCCACCGTCATCGTGACCGTGTGGACGCATAACCTGGCGATCGGCGTCGGGGTGGGCGTCCTGACCGCCATGGTCCTTTTCGCGCGGCGCGTGGCACACTTCGTGAGCGTCGACCGGACCGTAATGGAACTCAACGGGGAAAAGGTGGCCACCTATGTCGTGGACGGCGAACTGTTCTTCGCCTCCTCCAATGACCTCTACACTCAGTTCGAATACGCGCACGACCCGGACAAAGTCATCATCGACATGCATGCCTCACACCTCTGGGATGCCTCCACGATTGCCGCCTTGGACGCGATAACCGAGAAGTACCACCGGCACGGCAAAGACGTGGAAATCATCGGCCTTAACTCCGCCAGCGTGCTCATGCGCGAACGCATGGCCGGAAAACTCGGCGGCGGCCACTAAGCACCAGCAGGAATAATCAGAACAGGCCGCATACGCGGCCGAACAACTCCAGAACGGGCTGCACTGTCGAGAGCCCGTGGATGGCAAGAATAGGAACTGCCCGCGACCTCGCCGCGGGCAGTTCCTATTCGATTAACGCAACTTACGAATAATGCAGTTACACCAGTACGTGGGAGTAGTCATGTTCAGTCCTGCGTTTCGTATCAGCTTTGGTGAGGTTCGTCTGGATGACTTGATACCTCTATTCTAGCGTTCATTCATCTGAATGACTAGGGGTTTTGCCGCGTATTCTAGGGGTTTTTATCCCCCCTACCTTGTCGGTTGGTCCGGGAGCCTGCGGCGGGGCAGGCATTTTTGTCACTTTCAGAAGTCGTCTGCACGGAATGTCCGAAGTCGACCGCACAAGCGAATTAGGGGCCGGAGAGTTTTGGCTCTGCGCGTCGGATGGCACGGTAGACGGTAGACCTGCCTACAGAGAACAGCTCGGCCAGCTCCCGCGTGCTGTACTCGTCCGAGGCGTGGAGCTTGTTGACGTGAGCTTCTTGCTTTGACTGTGAGTTTCGGCTGTTTGCCACGGTGCCGCCCCTTGGACTTTTCGACCTCATTCCTTCGCGTGTGCGGTTCCGGATCCCCAACTGACACCGCCTCCCGTGGACTGCTGTGTCGATTCATGCAGCGGACTCCTGAGAACGTACAGCGTTGTGCACACGACTTCTAAGCAAGAAGACCGATTGTGCACAGGACTCCTGACAATCCAATTTCAATAGTCCCCTGCACGAAGCCCGTCATTTCGCCTGACGGTGTGCAGTCGGCTTCTGAAAATGACAGCGGTTGTGACACTAGGGGTTTTGCCCAATTTTTGGTGCGTCCGGGAGCCCATGGTGAGTCAGGTATTTGCTGCGGTTGAGCCTGGTTGTGAACCCTTCCGGCGCCTGGTTTCGCGGTTGCTGTGCATGGTGGTCCCGCTCCCCCACCCCGTCGTCCCCAGCCGGATTTTTGCTTTGGGGTTTTCTGTTTGCCTGGTGCTTCCCGGGCGCGAACGTCCTACATTGGGGCTATGGACAGCGCGGAGCACACCCGGGATGCTGAACGTTACTGTCCCGGGGCTCCTGGTGGATGTCGTGTCCTTTCACCGCGAGGAGATCGAAGGCCACGAAGTGGCCCGGCTGCCCGCGCACCTCAACGAGCGGCGAGAAGCTGGTCCATGTAAGTGATTTCGGACTGTTGCGCGGTGACTATCGATTGCGCAAGGGATTCTACGGCCGGAATATCGGTGCGGGGCAGGATGGCTTCTGCCATGGTAACGCCTGCCTTGTGGTGCTCGATCATCAGTTCGAGATAGAGCCGTTCGGCGTCGGCCCCGTTGGCGGCTTTGAGTTTTGCCAGTTCTTCTGGTGTGGCCATGCCGGGCATCGCCGTATCAGTAGCTGCGCTCTCTTCCGCCGGTGTCCCGCTATGCGTGTTGTGGCCGGCACCCCCGATCCAGGCCATGGCCGGCTGCGCGCCTGCCTGCGGCAAGCCCCACAGCGAGAGCCAGCCGTACATCTGCCCCGCCTGCTGCTGCTGGGAACGGGCAATGTCGTAGGCCAGCTGATCGATGGCCGGATCCTCAGTGCGATCCCTGACAATCATGCTCATGTCCACGGCCTGCAGATGGTGGACCTGCATGTCGCGCGCGAAACCGGCCTCCGCGCTTCCCTCACCGGGGACGGCGGGCCGGGAAGTCAAGCTGCCCAGCGCGCAGCCCGCCACAACGGCCAACGCCAGGGCTGCGATGGCGGCAACAATCCGCAAAGAATAGCTCTTCACCCTCAGGCTGTCCGGCCCGGCGCGTCAACCCCGCCGGTGCAGGCAGCGCCAGGTTCAGGCGCATCCGGGGACTGCCAGTACTTGGAAACAAAGAGGCCGATCCGTTCGTCGTCCGGGGAATCGAGCCCGACCTGGGCTCCCCACGCCGACATCATGATCGGGGACTCTGTTCCTTCCAACGGCGAGAGAACCGAGTACGTGTCCGGGATCGCTTCATCCAGACTCTGGATATCCGCCTCCGAGACCTTGGTCGGGTCGTAAGGTCATCCAGACAGCGCCGTGTTCGAGCGCATGCACCGCGTTCTCGCCGGGCACGGGTTCGCTGTAGGTGCCGCAGTTGAGCCAGGCGGATGCATGGTCGCCGCCGACAGGCGGCGACTGCTCGTAAGCAACCGCCGTATCGACATGGTCGGCGCTCAGATCCTCGAACGTCTGCAGTCCGGCCACTTCGATGTTCTCCGCTGAGGGCGGCGGCGGGTCGTTGCTGAGTGCGACGGTGACCAGCGTTCCGACGACCGCCACGGCGGCGAGGCTGCCCACACCTGCCAGGATCCTGCGTCTACGGGACTGCCGGGCCTGCGCCGTCCTGACCGCTTCCAGCCGGGCAGCCCCTGTCCTGCCGTGCCTGTTTGGATGCTTTCCCGCTCGTCACGCAGCTGCCCCTTGCTTGTCCTTTATACGGCGGCCGTAGGGCCGTGGCTAAACGTCCAGCCCTGTTGTTTCTAGTGCTTACCTGAGCGGATTCTACAGGCCGGCTGGAAGCAGCCTGAGAACCAGTGCCCATTTCCGGCGGCGGGGAGGCGAAGACGGGACGCGCCCAGAAATGTGTAGACACCCCTAGTAATGAGTTTTCGGTGCGCCTAAACTTGTTCAAGACCATGCTTTCTCCCCTCCAGCAGTTGAGGTTCCGATGCCCGTTTCCCCCGTCCTGACCGGACCGCGCAGCAGGCCGCGCGTCCTGGCCAGGCTGCTGCTGCTTGGCCCAGCCTTCGTTGCGGCAATCGCCTACGTGGATCCGGGAAACGTCGCGGCCAACCTCACCGCCGGTGCGCAGTATGGCTTCCTGCTGGTGTGGGTGCTGGTCATGGCGAACGCCATGGCGGTTCTGGTCCAGTACCAGTCGGCGAAACTCGGTTTGGCTACCGGGATGAGCCTTCCCGAAATCCTGGGCAAACGGCTGCCGACCGCCCGCCGGCGGGCTTACTGGCTGCAGGCCGAAGCCGTGGCCGGGGCGACGGACATGGCCGAAGTCATCGGCGGCGCCGTGGCGCTGAACCTGTTGTTTGGCCTGCCGTTGCTGGCCGGCGGGGTGATTGTGGGGGCTGCTTCCATGGTCTTGCTCGCTGTCCAGTCGATGCGTGGGCAGCGTTCGTTTGAAAACATCATTATTGTCCTGCTGGCGGTCATCGCCGGCGGGTTCATGACCGGTCTGTTCGTCAACCCGCCTGATCCGGGCGAGGCGCTCAGCGGGCTGATACCCGGCTTCGATGGCACTGCCACCGTGTTGCTGGCGGCCAGTATGCTCGGCGCTACCGTGATGCCCCATGCGATTTACCTCCACTCGGCCCTGGCCCGGGACCGGCATGGCTACGCCGAAGACCCGAAACAGCGGCAGCGGCTGATCCGGGCGACACGGTGGGATGTCGTCGGCGCCCTGCTGGTTGCCGGCGCGGTGAATATTGCCATGCTTCTGCTGGCAGCTTCCAGCCTGCGCGGAACGGAAGGCACCGATACTATTGCCGGCGCGCATGCCGCGATTACCGACGCGCTGGGTCCGGTCGTCGGCGTCATCTTCGGGATCGGACTGCTGGCTTCGGGCCTGGCGTCAACGTCGGTTGGCTGTTACGCCGGCGCAACGATCATGGGCGGCCTGCTGCACGTACGCATTCCTTTGCTGCTGCGCAGATTCATTACCCTGATTCCCGCCCTGATCATCCTGGGGGCAGGGATCGAGCCGACGTGGGCACTGGTGCTGAGCCAGGTGCTGCTGAGTTTCGGCATACCGTTCGCGCTGATCCCGCTGATCCGTCTGACGGGGAACCGCGAGATCATGGGGATCCATGTCGATTCCATCCCGCTTCGGGTGGCCGGTATCGTCAGCGCCGTCCTGATCGTCGGGTTGAACTGCGTCCTGATCGTGCTCACGGTCTCCGGGCAGTAGCCTCTGGGCAACCGTTCCTTGTTGCGTCCGGTGCCAGCGCAGCTCCTGCTCACACATGGGGCGGACCAAGGGCTTCCGGCACACTCATAGCAAGGAAGGACGGTATCCAAAAGTTGGGTCTGGCTTTCGGCTGTGGACGGTGCGTACTCATGATTCGATGACGGTGAACTGGCCCATCATGCCGTGGTCAGCGTGCCGGATGAAGTGGCAGTGGTACATGTATGCCGTTGTCGGGTCGGTGTAGGGGCCGAACATGAGTGCGATGCGGGCGGAGGCCCGCACGGGCAGGAAGACCGTGTCCTTCCAGCCGGAGAACTCCGGTCCCGGTTCGGCGCCGTTGATGTCCAGAATCCGGAACTGCACGCCGTGAACATGGAAGTTGTGTGGCTGGCTGTCCGTGTTGCTGACATTCCAGATTTCCGTCGTCCCTGCGCCGACGGTCGCGTCGATCCGGGACATGTCCATCAGTTTTCCGTTGATGTACATGCCCTTGAGGATGAAGCTGCGTGTGGCGACCGAGGCTTCCAGGGCGGGCGGCTCAAGGGTGGCCAGGGTCAGGGGCAGCCCGGGTGCAGCAGCCAGTCTCGCGGCTGCCCTGAACTGCAGCAGGTCCAAGACGTCATTGCCGCCGGCTTCATTGTTGAATTTTTCGCTCATGCCCAGCTCCTGGGCGAACGATTGCAGGACGGGTTGTTCCCCGGGCTGGAACCGCACCACGATTTCGGCCCGTTCCCCGGGTGAGAGCAGCAGTCGTTCCACGGCAACGGGGGCCGGCAGCAGGCCGCCGTCGCTGCCGATGACGGTGAACTCCCGGTTATCGCTGAACCCGAAGTTGAACACGCGGGCCGTGGCCGCGTTCAGGAGCCGGAGGCGCACGGTCTCAGTGGTCACGGAAAAGTGCGGGTTGACGGTGCCGTTGATCAGCATGGTGTCGCCCAGCAGCCCCGTCTGCGCATCCGAGGTCGTCGTGAAGGTTCGGTCGTCCTCGAATGCGCGGTCCTGGACGATCAAGGGGATGTCGTCGACCCCGTATTCTCCGGGCAGGCCCTGGTCCGCTCCGTCGCTGTCGACGATGAACATGCCGGCCAATCCCCGGGTCATCTGTTCTTCGGTCTGCCCATGGACGTGGGGGTGGTACCAGAGGGTGGCCGCGGGTTGGTCCAGTGTCCATTCAGGGGCAAATTCATCCCCCGGCGCAATGACCTGGTGGGGACCGCCGTCGTAGATGGCCGGCAGGTGCATGCCGTGCCAGTGCACGGTCGTGGCCTCTTCGAGGGCGTTCTCAATGGCGACGCGTACTGTCTCACCGCGCCGTGCCCGCAGGGTGGGCCCCAGAAAGGCTCCGTTATATCCCCAGGTAGGGGTCCGCCCACCGGGGAGAAAACGGCTGCTTCCTGCTTCGGCTGTGAGCTTGAAAACCCTTGTCCCGTTGGTGGCAACGGTGGAGGGAGCCAGCGGCGGAATGTTGAGTGAATTCGCGAAGTCCAGTGTTCCGGCGGTGGAAATGGGGTCACTGGTGCTGCCGCATCCGGTCAGGAGCAGCGTTGCGGCTCCCCCCGTTCCGAGCAGGAACGTGCGGCGCGAAACATGGTGGTACACCATTGCAGCCTAGGCTCGGACCCGGTCCGGGAGTGAATCGCCTGTGCCCGGGCGGGCGGGCGGGTCCGGTATCCCGGGGCTGCTCGCTGACGCTGTGCCCGTCGGTTCTGCGGCCATTTCCCGGTAGCGGACGCGGCGGATGCGTTTGGCCATGGAGCGCATCAGCAGCACGATGGCGAGCACCATGAAGAAGGTCGCGAAGAATCCGAGTGCTCCGGGGGTGACCTGGTCGGGATCGAGGCCGGGACGCAGTTTGGTTTCCTGGTCGGGGAAAGGATTGGTGACGCCCAGGATGAGATGTTTCAAAGGGTTTTCTCCTCTACAAAAAGTGGTACGCCGGATAAGCCGGATGCCGCCACCTGCCCGACGCTGCGGCGGCCGTTGGCTTTCCTCAGGTATCGGTCCCGGTCCGGGGCTGCAGGAAGGCGCCCAGGACGAACAGCGCCACTCCTGCCGTGACGAAGATATCGGCGAGGTTGAAGGTGGGAAACCAGCCCGTATGCAGGTAGTCCACGACGCCGCGTCCGTCGAGCCGGTCGATGAAGTTACCGGCCGCTCCGCCGAGCAGCAGTCCCGCGCCGGCCCTGGACACCCGGGTCATGGTGGGGGCCGACGAGAGGGCATACCAGACCAGGCCCGCAATGATCAGGCCGGTGGCTGCGATGATCACCCAGTCCGGCAGATCCGCGCCGAAGCTGAACGCGACCCCGGGGTTGTACAGCAGCCGGAAATTGAGCACCCCCAGATCGGCCGTCGCTCCGCCGGAGAGCAGGGCCTCGGCCGTTGACTTGACGGCCAGGTCGGCGGCGGCCAGCACCGCCGCCCAGACCAGCAGCACCGCCCGGACCCGGCGGCCGGCCCGGATCGGTGTTGCGGTCCGGGCCGTGGATTCGGCGCTCATGCCGCCGGCTCCAGCACGGGAGCCTTCGCCGGAGCGAAGGCGGATTTGCGGCTGATCCGGCCTGCCCGCACGCCGTTGGCGATGACGACGATTTCCGCCAGTTCGTGCACCAGCACGACGGCGGCAAGGCCGAGCACCCCGAACAGGGCCAACGGAATCAGCACGGCAATCAGCAGCAGGGACAGGCACACGTTCTGCAGCATGATGCCCCGGGTCCGGCGCGCGTGGTCGAGCACCTGGGGCAGGTGGTTCAGGTCCTCTCCCATCAGCGCGATGTCCGCGGTCTCGATCGCGACGTCGGTACCCATGGCACCCATGGCGATGCCGGTATCGGCAGTCGCCAGGGCGGGGGCGTCGTTGACGCCGTCGCCGACCATGGCGGTCGGCTGCCGGGCCTTGAGCGTGCGGATAATCTCGGCCTTGTCCTCGGGGCGGAGGTCGGCGTGGACTTCGCTGATGCCGGCAGCCTTGGCCAGGGCGTTGGCCGTGATCGTGTTGTCGCCAGTGAGCATGGCCGTGGTGTACCCGGATTTGGCGAGCCGGGCGATGACGCCGCGGACTTCGGGACGCAGTTCATCGCGCACCGCCACGGCGCCGATCACCCGCGCGTCCTCTTCGATCAGCACCGCGGTGGCACCGGCCTGCTGCATCCTCTCGACCTCGGCGGCCAGCGGCCCGGGAGCGATCCAGCCCGGGCGGCCAAGGCGGAGGCGTTTACCGTCGAGGCTGCCTTCCAGGCCGGCACCGGGGACCGTGTCCACATCGGTGACCACAGCCCTGTCGTCGGTTGCGGCGAGGATCGCGCGGGCCAGGGGATGTTCGCTGCGCGCTTCGAGCCCGGCGGCCAAGGCGAGTACACGCTCCCGGCTGACACCGTCGACGGAAGCAACATCGACGACTGCGGGCTGGTTGCGGGTGAGGGTGCCGGTCTTGTCCAGGGCGATGGTGCGGATTTTCCCGAGGGTTTCCAGGGCTCCCCCGCCCTTGATCAGGACACCGATGCGGCTGGCGGCGCCCACGGATGCGACGACCGTGACGGGCACGGAGATGGCCAGGGCACACGGGGAGGCGGCGACGAGGACGACGAGGGCGCGTTCGAACCACAGCAGCGGTTCCCCGGCCAGGAAGCCGAAGGCGGTGATCAGGGCGGCAACGATCAGGATGCCCGGCACGAGCCGGCTGGCGATGGCGTCGGCGAGCCGCTGGCCCGGGCCCTTGCGGGACTGTTCGGCCTCGACGATGTGCACGATCCGGGCCAGCGAATTCTCTTCGCTGGTGCTGGTGACCTCGACTTCGAGCGGTCCGGTGCCGTTGATCGACCCCGCGTAGACATCGCTGCCCGGTCCGGCTTCTACCGGGACGGATTCCCCGGTCAGAGCGGAGGTATCCAGGGAGGTGCGGCCGGTAATGATCCGGCCGTCGGTGGCCAGGCGTTCGCCGGGTCGCACGACCATCCGGTCCCCGGGCACAAGCTGGGCCGGGGCGACCGTGGTCTCTGTGCCGTTGCGCAGCACGGTCGCTTCGGCCGGGACCAGATCCAGCAGGGCGCGCAGGCCGCGGCGGGTTTTCGTCAGGGAGTATTCCTCGAGCCCTTCGGAGATCGAATAAAGGAAGGCCAGCATGGCCGCTTCCTCGAACTGTCCGAGAGCGACGGCGCCGGCGGCGGCGAGGGTCATCAGGGTGCCGACACCGATCTTGCCTTTCGCCAGGCGCTTCAGCGTGGAGGGAACGAACGTCCAGGCGGCAACGAGCAGCGCCGCGATTTCCAGCGGCAGCACCAGCCACGAGGGGGCACCGGCCAGGCCGGCGACCCAGCCGGCCAGCAACAGCACGCCAGCCGTCAGCGCGAAGCGGACTTCGGTCACCTGCCAGAACTTCACGGGCTCATGCTCCGCTGCCTCTGCCCCGGACCGCGGTTCCTCGTCATGGCTGCAGCAGGCGTCGCTCATCGTGCGTTCTCCTTCGCGGCGCGTGCACCGGCGGCACGGGTTGCGGCGGTGCCGTAGTTCGGGCAGAGGCTGACCGCGTTGCCGGTGGCTGCCAGGAGGACCTCGGCGTGGGCGAGCATGTCCATCAGCTCCGGGCGGGTCAGCGAGTAGTACACGCTGCGCCCCTGGGCGCGTCCGTCCACCAGCCCGCAGTCGCGCAGGCAGGCTACGTGCGCCGACACGGTGGACTGGGCCAGGCCGAGTTCACCGGTGAGATCGCCCACACGCGCTTCGCCCCGGGCCATCCGCTTCACAATCGCGAGCCGGGTCGGATCGCTGAGAGAATGGAACAGGGCAGCCGCCGGATCCAGGCCGGAAGCGGCATCACCGCAGGATTCATTGATCGTCATATGCCGATAATACCAAGAACTACCGATCGCCCTTGCCGGTTTGCCAGAAGTGACTGAATTCAGAAAATTCTGTATGGTTTGGGCCATGAGGATTCTCTCCACCACTGATGTGCTGGCGCGTTTCGGGAAAGCTCTGGCCGATCCGACGCGTGCGGCCGTGCTGCTGGAACTGCGCAACGGCCCGGCGTTTCCCTCGGATCTGGCCGAACAGATCGGTGTCAGCCGGCAGACCCTCTCCAACCACCTGGCCTGCCTGCGCGACTGCGGTCTGGTGGTTGCCGAACCGGCCGGCCGCCGGATGAGTTACGAACTCTCCGATCCGAAGCTGGCCCACGCACTGGGGGACCTGTTGAGCACCATCCTCACGGTCGAGCCCGTCTGCAGCTGCGATGACCCCGGCTGCGAGGCTGCCGACCCGGCCCGGAACGGCTCACCCGCGGCACTGCTGGGCCCTGCAGGAGCCGGGACGTGAGCGGGCACGACCACGACCACGGCGCTCTGGCCCGGGGCCGGCGCGGCAAACTTGCGGTGGTCTTCGCCCTCACCGCGACGGTCATGGTCGCCGAGATCATCGGCGCCCTGGTTTCCGGAAGCCTGGCCCTGCTGGCCGACGCCGGGCACATGTTCACCGATTCCGCGGGACTGCTGATCGCCCTGCTGGCCGCGTCGCTGGCTCTGAAACCCCCGACGGACAAGCGGACCTGGGGATACAAGCGGGTCGAAATCATCGCTGCCGCCGGCCAGGCCGCCCTGCTGCTGGCCGTGGGCGGGTTCATCCTCTACGAGGGTATCCGGCGGCTGATTGACCCTCCCGAAGTCGAATCGGAGGCCATGCTCTGGTTCGGCATTATCGGCCTGGCCGGCAACCTCATCGGCCTGATCATCCTGGCCGCGGACCGGCGCAGCAACCTGAACATGAAGGCCGCGTTCCTGGAAGTCCTCAACGATGCCCTCGGCTCCGTCGCCGTCATCGTCTCCGCGGTCATCATCGCCGCCACGGGCTGGACCCGCGCCGACGCCATCGTCTCCCTGCTGATCGGTGCCCTGATCATCCCCCGGACCCTGGTCCTGCTCCGGGACACCATCGACGTGCTGATGGAAACCGCACCCAGGGGCCTTGACCTTGACCAGGTCCGCCGGCGCCTTCTCGCGCTGCCCCACGTCATCGACGTCCATGACCTGCACGCCTCCCGCGTCGATTCCGACACCCCCGTGCTCAGCGCACACGTCACGGTCCGGGACTCCTGCCTGACGGCCGACCACGTCTCCGTCGTGCTCGCCGATCTGCAGACCTGCGTCGCCGATGATTTCGCGGTGTCCATCGAACACTCCACCTTCCAGATCGAACCGGTCTCCCACCGCGGAACCGAAACCATCCGCCATTAACGGCCAGCACGATAGAACAGGAAACACGTGAGCACGAGCACTACCGGCATGGACAAAACGAAGAAAGCGAAAATCTTTCTCTGGATCCTTCTGGGCCTGATCGTCATCGGCGGAATCATCGGATTCACCCTCACGAAGAACTCCCTCACCGCTGCCGAACCCACGGACGGCGGCCAGGTCGTACGCGAAAACAGCCGGGTACTCTCCCAGGCGCCGGATGAGAAGGCGCAGTTCGTCGAATTCCTGGACTTCGAATGCGAATCCTGCCTCGCCGCGTACCCCTTCATCGAAGAGCTGCGGGCCGAGTACGGTGACACGGTCACCTTCATCAACAGGTATTTCCCCTTGCCGGGACACAAGAACTCCATGAACGCTGCCCTGTCCGTGGAAGCGGCAGCCCAGCAGGGTCAGTACGAGGCGATGTACCGCAAGATGTTCGACACCCAGAAACAGTGGGGCGAATCCTCCAACGATCAGAGCGCACTGTTCCGCACCTACGCCGAGGACCTGGGCCTGGACATGGGCGCCTATGACGCCGCGGTCGCCGACCCGGCCACCACGGAACGGATCGAAGCGGACAAGGCCGACGGGCAGGCCCTGGGCGTGTCCGGCACACCGACCTTCTACCTGGACGGAAAACTCCTCGAGCCCAAGTCCCTCGAAGAATTCCGGTCCGTGGTCGAGGCCGCAGCGAACGGCTCCTGACGTGCCCGTGATGTTCCGGCAAACCCCGTTCCCCGGGCTGGATGATCCGGGTGTTACCGGCCCCGTGTGGGTGCCGGCCCTGCCGCCGAGCCTGGAAACCCTGCTGGCGCCTACCCTGCAGCCGGTCCCGCTCATCCCGGTCCTGGCGGCGCTCATGGCGCTGGCCTACCTGGCCGGGGCGGCCCGGCTCTGGGCGGCCAACCGGCGCTGGCCGCTGTGGCGGACCCTGGTGTTCCTGGCCGGCTGCGCACTGATCGCGGTGACCATGGGCGCTGGCATCGAAGGCTACGGGCTGCGGATGTTCTCGGTCTTTATGTTCCAGCAGCTGACCCTGATGATGGCGGCCCCGCCGCTGCTGATCCTGGGCCGCCCGGGCACCCTGCTGCTGCGCGCGACCCCGCACAAGGGTCCGGGAAAACTGGTGCTCCGGCTGGCCCACGCAGGGCTGCGCTCCCGGTTGTCCCGGATCGCGATCCATCCCGGGTTCATGATCCCGCTGTTCCTGGTCGCCTTTTACGGCGTCTATCTGAGCGAACTGGCCGACACTCTGCTGCCGACCTGGTACGGACATATCGGCCTGGAACTGCTGTTCCTGGCCTCGGGCATCCTCTTCACCGTTCCGTTGATTTCCACGGATCCGTTGCCGATCCGGCAGACCCATTTCGGCCGGCTCATCGACATTTTCTCGGAAATGCCGCTGCACGCCTTTTTCGGCGTGATCATTATGATGGCCACCACCCCCATCGTCGGCTTCTTCGCCAACCCGCCGGACGCCTGGGGCGTGGACCCTGTGTCCGACCAGGGCGTCGCGGGGGGACTGGCCTGGTCCTACGGCGAGCTGCCGTCCCTGCTGATCCTGCTCTTCATCATGGTCCGCTGGCAGCGCGACGAATCCCGGCAGTCCAAACGCGCCGACGCCGACGCCGAGATCTACGGCACCCCCGAACTTGACGCCTACAACGACTACCTCGCCCGGCTGCAGCGCGGCCAAACATCCCCGGGGCAATCCAATGGCAGGTTCCCGTGAAAACACTTTCCACCCGGCACACCGGTACGCCGGCCCCACGCCGGCTGACCACCGGGATCATCGCGGCCGCCGCGGCAGCCCTGATAATTGCAGCGGCCGTGACCGGAATCGCCGGGCCCCGGCTCCTGGCCGATCCCGGCGCGATCGTGCGCTGGGGCCTGCCCGCGGCCACGACACTGCACCACCTGGCCATGGCCGTCACCCTCGGCGCCCTCGCCATCGCCGCCACCGTCCTGCCTCCGGCAACCGGGAACGGCCGGCCGCATCCGGCGCGGGAACACGCCATGGCCGTGGCCTCGGCCGCCGCGACCGTATGGGCCCTGGCCGCCGCGTCCATCCTCATCCTCGCCTACGCCGACACCGTCGGCCTGCCGGTCTCCGGTTCCCCGGAGTTCACCGAACAGCTTGCCTTCTACATGACCAACCACACCCTGGGCAGGACCTGGCTGGCCATCACGGTCATTTCAGCCATCGTGGCGACGCTGGCCTTCGCCGTGCGCTCCCCCGGCGCCGTCACCGCCACCGCCCTGCTGGCCGCGACAGCGGTCGTGCCGCTGTCGCTGATCGGCCATGTGGCCGGCAGCGACGACCATAACGGGGCGGTCAACGCTCTGGCCCTGCATCTGCTCGGTGCCAGCCTCTGGACCGGAGGAGTCATCACCCTCGGGCTGATAGCAGGCAAGCTAACGGCCGGGACCGACCTGATGCGCACAGCTCTCGCAAGATTCTCCATTATGGCCGGTACCGCGTTCGCCCTTGTCGTTGCCTCCGGCATCATCAACACCGCCTACCGGATCGGCGGCTGGGACGGACTGGCATCCACATACGGGTCCCTGGTCATCTTCAAAACCAGCGCAACCTTGGCCCTGGGCTACATCGGCTTCGAACACCGCCGCTGGATCGCCGGGAACACCGGCTCCCTGACCGGCCGCCGTCTCATCTGGCAGCTGATCACCGTGGAAACCCTCGTCCTGGGCGCGGTCATGGCCGTCGCCGCGGTCCTGGGCAAGACACCGCCGCCGGTGCCCCGTGTGCCGGAACCGCCGGCTACCCCGGCCAATATCCTCACCGGCTACGACCTCCCTCCCGAAGTGAGCGTCGGCGCCTGGCTGACACAGTGGCGCTGGGACTGGCTCTGGATCGCCGTCGCCGTGATCCTGACTTTGGCCTACCTCACCGCCGTCCGGCGGCTCCGCGCCGCCGGAAAGTCCTGGCCGTGGCGGCGCACCGCCGCATGGCTGGCAGGACTGGCGCTGCTGGTCTATGTGACCTCCGGCGCGCCCACGGTGTACCTGCCGGTCCTGTTCGGCATGCACACCGCCGCGCACCTGCTGCTCATCTTCGCCGTCCCGCTGCTGCTGACCGGTGCACGCCCCTATCTGCTGGCCTCGGCCACCCTCCCCCGGCGCACCGACGCCACCCTCGGATGGCGGGAAGCGATGAGCGCCTGGCCGGACTCCGGACCGGGTCGGCTGCTGGCCCGGCCGGCCGCAGCGGGCGTGCTCACCGCTGCAGCCCTGGCCGTCTTCTACTATTCCCCGCTGTTCCGCTGGTCGCTGGCTGACCATGTCGGGCACGAACTGATGATCTCGGCCTCCCTGGCCATCGGCCTGGTGCTGGCCGCCGCCGTGCTCGGCACCCGCCCGGGCAGTGGGAACCGGGCCGGTGTCTTCACACTGCTGGGCTTGTCCGCGTTGCTGGTGCTCTGGGCGGTCCACACCGCGGCCCTCGGCCAGCCGGTGCAGGGCGAATGGTTCGCGTCCCTCGGCCGTACGGACGCCGCCGGGGTGCTCGCAGACTTCCGTTCCGGGGCCGTGGCCATGCTGCTGGCCGGGGCCGTGCCGCTGCTGTGCGCCGCCGCTGCCACCGCTTTGCGTTCCACCCGAACGCGGAGGCTTTGACCGCCATGCCCGCTTCCACGGCCAACCGGCACCTGCGGAGCGCGGGTGCCCTGCCTCGCACCATCGTGGTGACGGTCGTGGTCATCGCCCTCGCCGCCGGGGCGCACACTGCCGGCGGCGGAACCCTGCCCGCGGCCGGCATCACTGCCACCTTGGGCGCATTGCTGTTACTTCCCGTGCGACTGCTGGTTTCCCGCCAGCTGCCTGCACGTGCCCTGCTGCCCGTGCTGGCCGCGGGCCAGCTGCTCCTGCATGAACTATTCGGTCTGCTCTCCCCGCACCAGGGATGCGCGCCCGCCGGCGGTCCACCGGCGCACCACGGGCCCGGACCGGGTACGTGGTGCGCCGCCGCCGCGGATGCCGTTCCGGCGGCCCATCTGCATCTGGGTGAAGGGCTCCCGGCCCTGCCCATGGCATTGGCGCATCTGCTTGCCGCGGCGGTCGCTGCCCTGATGATCGCCCGCGGTGAAACCGCCCTGCGCTTCGCCGCGGACTGCCTCCTTGCCTTGTTCCGCCTGCCCGCGCCCGCGCAGTGGATACCGGCGGTCCGTGTCCTTCCCGGAACATGTGGTTCCGTCCCGGTAGCCCGCACGGGGTACCGGAGGGACTCGCCGCGCGGGCCACCGGCCGGCATTGGTCCGGCTCCCACGCTGCGCCTGTGGCCCGAACGGGCTGCCGGCTCATGCTCTGATCCCGCTGCTCAACGAGCACGGCACTTCACCTATATTCCTGCCCGCCCTGCCTGAGACGACGCGGGGCCGGGCGACCCGTTTCTTTAAAGGAAAAACCATGAACAACCCGATGCCCTTCCGCCTGCCGCGCGCCGCGGCGGCGGCCCTTGCCTTCCTCCTGGCGGCAGCGCTTGTCCTGCTGCAGCCGGTATCCGGGGCTTTCGCGCACGATGAACTGCTGGGCAGCGACCCTGCCGACGGCGACACCGTCGAACAGATGCCCGGAGACATCGTCCTGCGCTATTCCGCGGACGTGGTCGGCCTCGGCAGCACCGTCCTGATCCAGGACGCCGAGGGCAACGACTGGACCGACGGCGAAACCCGCATCGTGGACGACGCCATGATCCAGGAAGTCCGCTCCGGGGCGCCGGCCGGTGACTACACGGTGCTGTGGCGCGCCGTGTCCTCGGACTCGCACCCCATCGAAGGAACACTGACCTTCACCGTTGCCGGATCGGCGGAGAGCCAGGCAACACCGGAAAGTACACCGGCTGCCTCCCCGTCTGCTGCTCCGGCACCGGCCACTCCCGCGGACTCCGCAGCACTGTCGACGGAAGCCGCAGGGGACAGCGAACAGGCAGCCACCGGTTCGGATGCCACCGGCGTCCTTATCGGGGCCGCGGTGGTCCTGGTCCTCATCGTCGCCCTGACCGCGTTCGTCGTGAGGAGGAAGGCCAAGGCCGGCAACTAGCCGCCCCTGGCCCTTTCCCGTTGCCGGTACACCCACGGTGTGCCGGCAACGGGCCCTCCGCCGTGCTGTAAAGGAACGACATGAGTATTGGCGGATACTTCGCCGAAATGGTCCAGTCCGGTGCGCTGCTGGTGGCCATGCCGCTGGCCATGACCGCCGGTCTGGTCTCATTCATCTCGCCCTGCATCCTGCCGCTCGTCCCCGGGTATCTGGGCTACGTGTCCGGGCTGGCCGACCCGTCCCGGCCGGACAGCCGGCGCCGGGTCCTGGCCGGCGTGGGCCTGTTCATCCTCGGCTTCGCCGCCGTGTTCACCCTCTACGGGGCAGCGTTCGGCGTGATCGGCGGGTGGCTGCTGCAATGGCAGGACACCCTGATCCGCGTCCTTGGCGTGTTCGTCGTGCTCATGGGCCTGGTCCTGGTCGGCAGGTTCTCCTTCTTCCAGACCACCAAAAAACTCTCCTTCAAGCCCAGGACCGGCGTCGCCGGCGCCCCGCTGCTCGGCGTGGTCTTCGGACTCGGCTGGACCCCCTGCATGGGCCCGACCCTCAGCGCCGTCCTGGCCCTGAGCACCACCACCGGGGACGCCTGGCGCGGCGCGCTGCTGGGCTTCCTCTACTGCCTGGGCCTGGGCATACCCTTCGTCCTCGTGGCCCTGGGCCTGGACTGGGTCACGAAAAGCCTGGGCTTCATCCGCCGCCACATCCGCCCGTTCAACATCATCGGCGGCTCCCTGCTCATCCTCGTGGGCGTGCTGATGGTCTCCGGAATCTGGATGCTCTGGATCTACCAGCTGCAAAACCTCGCCGGCACCTTCACCACCCCCGTCTAACCGGAAGGCACCACCATGAACCCCCGCATCCCCGTTCCTCCCGGCACACCGCGGCCTGGCCGCCGCGGCGTCCTGCTCGGCACGGCATTCGCTGCCCTGCTCCTCGCCGGCTGCGCCGCACCGGATTCGCTGGCCGCCCAGGCCAAGGCAGGAGACAACAAGAACTACATCGCCGGCGACGGCTCGGTCTCCGAATACGCCCCCGCAGGCCGGGGCAAACCCGTCCAGCTCACCGGCCGGCTCTACGACGGCACAGCCGTGGGCTCCACTGAGTGGGCGGACCAGGTCGTGGTGCTGAACTTCTGGTACGCCGCCTGCGCCCCCTGCCGCGTCGAAGCAGCCGACCTCGAAGCCCTGCACCAGGAATTCCAGGACGACGGCGTGCTGTTCTACGGCGTCAACCTCCGCGACTCCGCCGCCACCGCGGCGGCCTTTGAACGCAACTTCGGGACCACCTACCCCAGCTTCGACGACACCGACGGCGGAATCCTGCTCGTCCTCACCGAGTACGTACCGCCGCAGGCCGTTCCCACCACCCTCGTCCTGGACCGCCAGACCCGCGTGGCAGCCCGGATCCTGGGCGTGGCGCAGAAAAGCACCCTGAAGGCACTCATCTCCGACACGGCCAAGGGGCGCACCCCGTGAACACGTCAAATCGTACCGCCACGCCACGTCCCGTGACAGCGGCCCCGGAAGGCAATGCCGCAGGCGGTGCCCTGCCGGTTTTCGCCCGACAGCGGCCGTTCGGGTTCCTCCTGCTGGTCACCGGGGCGATAGGTTTCATTGCCTCAGGGATCCTGGTCCTGGAACGGCTGGAACTGTACAAGGACTCCGGGCACGCGACCAGCTGCGATATCAATCCCTGGGTCTCCTGCGGCCGGGTCATGAAAACCTGGCAATCGGAACTGTTCGGCTTCCCCAACCCCCTGATCGGCATCGCCGCGTTCGCCATCATCATCACCGTCGCGATGGCCATACTCGCGGGCGCCCGGTTCAGCCGCT
The DNA here is from genome assembly GCF_025960875.1 of Crystallibacter permensis. GTDB lineage: Bacteria > Actinomycetota > Actinomycetes > Actinomycetales > Micrococcaceae > Crystallibacter > Crystallibacter permensis. Next base: position 85,977 of record NZ_JAODLR010000010.1, read on the forward strand.
GGTACTGGCTCGGGCTGCAAGCCGGCGTGACACTGGGCATGGTTTTCGTTGCCTGGCTATGGGGCCAGGCCCTCTTCGAAATCTACATCCTGTGCCTGTACTGCATGGTTGTCTGGGCCGCGATGATACCCATGTTCATCCTGCTGACCGTCAGAAACATGGCCCGTGGAGTCATCAAAGTACCAGCTGGCCTGGCCAGGGCCGCCTCCGAGTGGGCGTGGACTCTCGTGGCGGTGGTCTACGTCGGTGTGGCAGCCTCGGTTGTCGTTCGCTTTTTTAACGCTTTCGTGGGCGCTTAAGCCAATCCTGCGCTTACCTCGCGCAGGGCAAAGTGTCCGATCGCCGCGCATAAAAGAGTCGCAACATCCAACGGGTTCTCGTTTCCTCACGCAGGCTTTGTGCGCTGTCATGCGTCGGGTACGCATCTGTCTAGGCTTGGTACGTGGGAATAACGCCTTTGATCAAAACCATGGAACGGCATCAGATCGCCCTGTATCTGCTGGCCATCATCGTCGGCGCGGTGTTCGGCTGGCTGGTCCCTGCCGCCTCTGGGCCCCTCGAGCAGGCGATCAACCCCGTCCTGGGGTTGCTGCTGTTCGCGACGTTCCTGGGCATCCCGTTCGCCTCGACCAGCCAGGCGGTACGCGATGTCCGGTTCATGGCCACCGTTCTCGTCCTGAATTTCGTGGTCGTCCCGGCCGTGGTCTTCGGCCTGTCGCGGTTCATCGCCCATGATCAGGCCCTGCTGATCGGGGTGATGATGGTGCTCCTCACTCCCTGCATCGATTATGTAATCGTGTTTTCCGGACTGGCCGGCGGCGCCAATGAACGGCTCCTGGCTGCCGCGCCGCTGCTGATGCTGACACAGATGCTGCTGTTGCCCCTGTACCTGCTGCTGTTCATCGGCCCCGGCCTTGTTTCAGCCATCGAACCCGGACCTTTCATCGAGGCTCTGGTCCTGCTGATCATCATCCCGCTCGTGCTGGCGGCCCTCACGCAATGGTGGTCCCGGCGGGCAGCCGCCGGCCGGGACGTGATGGCGGTGATGGAAGGGCTGATGGTTCCGTTGATGATGCTGACGCTGGCCGTCGTCATCGGATCGCAGATCGTTGGCGTCGGGCACGAACTCGCATCACTGCTCTCAGTCATCCCCGTTTATGCCGCCTTCCTGGTGCTGATGGTCCCCGTCGGCAAGGCGGCGGCACGGGTAGCCGGGCTGGATGCGGGCAGTACGAAAGCCGTGATTTTCAGCGGCGCGACACGCAACTCGCTGGTCATCCTCCCGCTGGCCCTGGCCCTGCCCGAACCACTCGCCCTCGTGTCCCTTGTCGTCGTCACGCAGACCTTAGTCGAACTCCTCGGAATGGTCGCCTACGTCAAACTTCTTCCTCGAATCGTCAAACCGGACCACAAACTCCAGCCCAGCTAGGAGGGAACCGGGCATTCGGGACCGTAAGGCATCCCCGGCGTACCCGTGTTTGTGATGTCTTAAGATGCCACCCGGGCTGATATCGTCACCGCCGCCAAGCTGCGCGCCCACTGTCCGCCCCCGGGAGCCAGGCAGCGGGTTCGAGCGACGAGCTCCGTGCCGCCCTGGAGGCATACGCCCTCATGCTCCACCACCGCGGTGCCGGCGAGGCAGCGGCTTTCCTGCATCAAAACGCCCACGCAACCGATGCACAGCTGCACCTGCAGGACTTCATCGCCGAGCTCATCAGCCAGGCGGCAAAAGCCGGCGCTGTTCGGACAGACCTGGCACCACAGGACTTGGCGGTTTACGCATTGAGCGGGCTCAATGCCGCGGGCTCCGGGGTCTGAGGAGGATCGGTACGAAATTTCACGTTAGGCGTCAGGCGGCCCTTTTGCGCGTCCTGTTTGGGGATCCTTGACCGGGCGCTTTCTCAGGCGGGGCGAACGCGACATCGACCGAGGAATTGGAGGTGAACAGGCTGTTAGTTTCAGAAGTCGTCTGCACTTGCATGTCCGAAGTCGTCCGCACGGGTTGTACGGGGCTACGCAGAGATCGTGTTTTGTGCCTTGTCCGGCGCGGAGCGCGCGTCCGGAGAGCCACCTAATTTAGAGCCTGGCGTAGGCCCAGCCGTCCCATTGGCGCTGGGCCAGGTGTGAGATGGCCGCGGGAACCATGTCAATGCCGGGAGCGAGGTCTTTTTCTTCCAAGCCTGTTGAGCGCATGCTGTTGCCGCAGGCAAGGATGCTCACGTCCAGGTGCCGTGCGCTATTGACGGCCTCCGTGGCGTGTGAGTTTGTGGCGAGGAGTTTGACGCCGGGGCCCTGGACCACCACTTCGATGCCAGTTCCCGCGATGAGTGCGGCACGGGCGTTGGAGGCGCTGCGGAGGATGCTGGCAAGGGTGTCCTGCTCAAGCGGCCCAGCGGAGTGAATGAGAAAGCCCCTGCCGTGTCCATCTTTCACGGTTTCTGCCGGCGTCCTGTTTATGGACATTTACTTTGTTGCTTCACTCAGCCCGGCGAAGGCTGTACGGAGTCGGGTGCCGGCGTCGTCTGCCACTTCTTTCACGGCCGGCGTGTCGCTGAGTTGGACCATGGTCTGCGGGTCAATGGCCTCGATGATGGTCACGGCTGCGTCCTTGCTCCGCCGCACCACTACGTTGCACGGCAGCAGTGCACCGATTTCGGGCTCTGCGGCGAGGGCGCGGCTGGCCAGGGCCGGGTTGCAGGCGCCGAGGATGACGTAATCCCCGACGGCGTCCGCAGCTTCGGCGCCAAGCTTGGCTTCGAAGGTGGACCGGACGTTGATTTCGGTCAGGATTCCGAACCCCTGCGCGGCCAGGGCCCCGCGGGTGCGTTCCAGCGCTTCCGCCCAGGGAAGGGAGACGGTGGTGGCAAGGGTGTACGTCATGATGCTCCTCGAAGTTGCTCGACGGTCCGCTGTTTAGGCGAGGGAGAGGAAAAGCTTTTCCAGGTCTTTCCGGTCCATGGTCGCGTCCTTCTGGACAATGCACTGCTCCAGGCCGGTGGCAATGATGGCGAAGCCGGCACGGTCAAGGGCTTTGGACACGGCCGCCAGCTGGGTGACGACGTCCTTGCAGTCCCGGCCTTCTTCAAGCATCCGGGTGACGGCGGCAAGCTGGCCCTGTGCGCGCTTGAGGCGGTTGATCACTGGTGTGAGTTCGGTTGGGTTTAGTTCCATGGGGGTCTCCATCGATGGGGGTGCTGCCCTCAACTATATACCCCCGTGGGTGTTTTGACTACCCCCGGGGGTATCTGCAATACTCTGTGGGTATTCACCCGTCCCCTTCCGAGAGGCCACCCATGACGTCCCCTTCCAAGGCAACAGCCGTTACCGCACTCGCCCCCGGAACCCTCCAGTCCTGGTTCAAAGAGCACCAGGACCTCGTGGTGATCGACGTGCGTTCCGCCGCCGAATTCGAGTCCATGCACATCCGCGGCTCCTACAATGTGCCGCTGCCGCTGCTCTCCGAGCACACGGATGAGCTGGCGGCCCGGCTGGGCAGCCGCGTTGTGCTGGTCTGCCAGTCCGGTGCCCGCGCCGAGCAGGCACGGCAGCGCCTGGGCGGTGCCGGCATCGGCACCGCTTACGTCCTGACCGGCGGTGTCCCGGGGTTCGCGGCCGCCGGCGGCGACGTGGTCCGCGGCAAGAACCGCTGGGACCTGGAGCGCCAGGTACGCCTGGCCGCCGGCTCCCTTGTTGTCCTTGGCCTGGCGGGCGGCAAGTTCGTTTCCCCGAAGATCCGGATGCTTGCCGCCGCCATTGGCACGGGTCTGACCTTCTCCGCCGCGACGAACACCTGCGCGATGGGCCAGGCGATCTCGGCCATGCCGTGGAACAAGGCCGCCAAGGAGCCTACCCGCGAAAGCGCCATCCTGCAGTTCCCGGTCGGCCCGGCCGCAGAAGCCGAGGCCAAAGCGTCGTGACCATGACCCTGTTCCTTGTCCTTGCCCTGTCCGTGGTCATCGGGCTCTCGCTCGGCGTCCTGGGCGGCGGTGGCTCCATCCTTACTGTCCCGATCCTGGTCTATGTGGCCGGATTCGAGGCCAAGGAAGCGATCGCGGCGTCCCTGTTCGTGGTCGGCGTCACCTCCGCGGTGAGCGTGATCAGCCATGCCCGCGGCGGAAGGGTAATGTGGCGGACCGGTTTGATCTTCGGCGCCGCCGGCATGGCGGGCGCCTTCGTCGGCGGGCTGCTCGGCGGCCGGATCCCGGGTCAGATCCTGCTGATCGCCTTCGCCCTGATGATGGTGGCCACCTCTGTCGCGATGCTCCGCGGCAGGAAAAAGGCAGGCGGGGGTGACGGCGCCGAACCCGTGAAGCACGAACTTCCCCTGGGCCGGGTGCTGCTGGACGGCGCCGTCGTGGGTCTGGTCACCGGCCTGGTAGGCGCCGGCGGCGGATTCCTCGTCGTTCCCGCCCTGGCACTGCTGGGCGGCCTGCCGATGTCCGTGGCCGTCGGAACCTCGCTGGTGGTCATCGCCATGAAGTCCTTCGCCGGGCTCGCCGGCTACCTCACCACGGTGCACCTGGACTGGGGCCTGACCCTGGCCGTCACGGCAGCCGCGATAGTGGGTACCCTGGTGGGCTCCAAATTGGCGGGCCGTATCCCGGAAGCTGCCCTGCGGAAAGCATTCGGCTGGTTCGTCCTGGCGATGGGCACCTTTGTCCTGACCCAACAGGCGCCGGAGGAACTGCGCTGGATCATCGTCGCCGGTGTTGCTGCCCTGGCCGTGACTGCTGCCGGAATCTGCTGGTTTTTCGTCAACTCCTGCCCGTTGCGCAAGAACGACAGGAACAGCGCCCACAGAAGCGGCCAGCCCTCTCCGGCCTGACCGGCAGCCGAACCAGTACCGCTGCCGTCCCGCCGGGGCGCCACTCGATCAATACGAAAGGAATGAACGTCATGGGACTCATCAGCTCCCTGAAGAAGGCATTCAGCAAACCCTACAAAACCGTCTCCGTAGCCGAGGCCAAGGACCTTCTTTCCTCCGGCGCTACCTTGATCGATGTCCGATCTGCCCAGGAATGGCGCACCGGCCGGGCGCCCCAGGCCAAACACGTCCCCCTGGACCGGCTGCAGACCAGCACCGCCGGCATCCAGAAAACCCGGCCGGTCATCGCGATGTGCGCCTCCGGGGTCCGCTCGGCCTCCGCAGCCCGGCTCCTCGCCGCCCAGGGCTACGAAGTCTACTCCCTCCGCGGCGGCATAGGCGCTTGGCGCCAGGCCGGCGAAACCGTCCGCTAACCACACCACCCCGCTTTTGACCCGAACTTTCGAAGGAGAACCCCATGGCTGAAATCACCGTCACCGAAACCGACCAGCGCCGCGACCAGGCCCGGATCCTTGATGTCCGCGAAGATTTCGAAGTCGCCGACGGCATGATCCCCGGCGCCCTGCACATCCCCATGGGACAGCTGCAGACCCGCCTGTCCGAACTGGACCCCAGCGTCCCGGTCATCGCCGTCTGCCGCAGCGGGAACCGGTCCGCCCAGGTCGCTGACGCGCTCAACGGTGCCGGCTACACCGCGGACACCATGGCCGGCGGCATGACAGCCTGGACCCGCGCAGGCCTCCCCACCACCTGACCCCGTCATCTGGGCTCCCTTCAGGGCTCCACATCCTCCAAGCGCTTCGGACGACACCGGAAGGACACGAACGGATCATGGCAACCATCAACGTCACCCAAGAGAACCTCGCTGAAACCCTGGAGAACAACGGGATCGTCCTCGTGGATTTCTGGGCAGCCTGGTGCGGCCCGTGCCGCATGTTCGCCCCCACCTACGAGACAGCCTCCGTAAAGCACCCGGACATTGTCTTCGCCAAGGTGGACACCGAAGCTGAGCCGGCCCTCGCCGCAGCGGCCGGCATCATCTCCATCCCCACCCTGATGGCCTTCCGCGACAAAACCCTGGTCTTCTCCCAGCCCGGCGCCCTGAACGCCCGAGGACTGGAGCAGGTCATCCAGGCCGTGAAGAACCTGGACATGGACGAAGTCCACGCCGAAACCGCCCGGCAACAGGCCTGAAAAGGAACTACCACATGGCAGCCACGCGGACCATCACGGCCGATGAACTCGCCGTCACCTGGCCCGCAGCCGTGGTGGTCGACGTCCGCAGCCGTGAGGAATACGCCATCGCCCACATACCGGGCAGCCTCAACATCCCGCTGGATGACATATCCTCCCGGCTGAAGGACCTGCCGAACACAACGTTGCACCTGCTGTGCGGCTCAGGCAAGCGCAGCAGCCAGGCCGCACAAATCCTCGCGGACCGGGGTTACCAGACCGTGAACGTCGCCGGCGGGATCACCGAGTGGTACCGCAACGGCCGCCCCGTTATCTACGCCGCGGCCCCGGCGGACAACCCTCCTCCTGACCGGCGGCGCTCCCTAGGTTCCCTCCGGCACCGCCTCTTGAGTCGGGCGGCGCGGACATCCTGACCCTCAGGACCAAGGCCAGCTCCGGCCTTGCGTAATACCCCAGGGGGTATTAGTCTTGTTATCAGAACAACGGGGAAAACTCCCCCATCCCTTCCCGAAGGAGAGCATCACATGCTTATCGAGCGTATTTACGATGAAGACCTCGCCCAGGCCAGCTACCTGATCGGCTGCCAGGCCAACGGCACGGCTGTCGTGGTGGATGGCCGCCGCGACATCGCGGTCTATCAGGATCTGGCCGCGAAGAACGGCATGGAGATCGTGGCCGTCACCGAAACCCACATCCACGCCGACTACCTCTCCGGTACCCGCGAACTTGCCGCCGCCACGGGCGCGAAGATCTACGTCTCGGGTGAGGGCGGGCCCGACTGGCAGTACGAATTCGACGGTGAACGGCTCTACGACGGCGACGCGATCACCGTAGGCAACATCAGCATCCAGGCCGTCCACACCCCGGGCCACACCCCCGAGCACCTGTCCTTCCTCGTGACCGACGGGGCGTTCAGCGACCAGCCCGGCTACCTGCTCTCCGGCGACTTCGTCTTCTCCGGCGACCTGGGCCGGCCGGACCTGCTGGACGAAGCAGCCGGCGGGATCGACACCCGGTTCGAGGGCGCCAAGCAGCTCTTCGCGAGCCTGCGGGATAAGTTCCTGACGCTGCCGGACTACGTCCAGGTCCATCCTGCCCACGGCGCGGGCAGCGCCTGCGGCAAGGCTCTGGGTGCCGTCCCCTCCTCCACCGTCGGTTATGAGCGGCTCTACTCCTGGTGGGGACCTTACCTGGCCGCGAACGACGAACAGGGCTTCATCGACGAGCTCCTGGACGGACAGCCCGACGCCCATGCCTACTTCGGCCGGATGAAGCGTGAAAACCGTGAAGGACCGGCCGTCATGGGCGAACGCGCCCCGCTGCCCGAACTTGCCACCGGGATCGTTGCCGCGGGCCTGGCAGAAGATACGCTGACCTTCATCGACACCCGCCCCAACAGCGAAGTCCATAAGGGCACCGTGGTCCGGTCCCTGAACATCCCTGCCGGCAAGTCAGTAGCGAGTTACGGCGCCTGGGTGGTGAACCCGGAAACCGACAAGAACCCGCTGGTGCTCCTGGCCAAGGACCAGGAGCAGGCGCAGGACATGTGGGACCACCTGGTACGGGTCGGCATCGACAACGTCGCCGGCTACCTCACCGGCATCGACGGGCTGCCCACCTTCACCCCCAAGCTGATCCAGCCCGAAAAACTCGACGGGTTCGACGCCGCCATGGTGCTCGATGTCCGCAACAAGACCGAGCACACCGCCGGGCACGTCCCCGGCTCGCACCAGCTCAGCGGCGGCCGCGCCATGTGGCACCTGGATGAACTCCCGACCGAAGGAACCATTGTGAGCTACTGCCAGTCCGGTGTGCGGAACTCCGTCGCGGCCAGCGCCCTGCGCCGGGCCGGGTACGACGTCGTCGAGCTCGAGGGCAGCTACGCCGCCTGGGACGCCTGGCACAACTCCCATCAGTCAGCCAAGGCCTAGAACCACGACCCACCGGCACGTCCTGGAAAACCTGCGGTCAGGAACGGCCTGGCCGTGCACGAAAAGAGATAAGGAATCCCTTGATGATGAACGGCTTTGGTATGGGCGGAATGGGATTTGCCTGGATCTTCTGGCTTCTGCTGATCGCGGGCGTAGTCGTGCTCGCCGTGGTGCTGGTCAAAGCCTTCACCAGCAACGCCGGCGGCAACACACCCGCCGATATGCAAGGACCACCGCGCACAGGTGTCGGCCCCGCCCGTGCCCGGGAGATCCTTCAGGAGCGTTACGCCCGCGGGGAGATCAGCGCCGAGGAATACCAGGAACGGCGGCGGATACTGGAGGAGGACGGCCGGTGAGGCCGTTGACACGCCGCCAGCTGCTGGCACTGGGCGCGGTCGGTGCCGGCGCTGCCGCTGCCGGCGGCGCCGGGCTGTGGCTGACCACCGGCAACGGCCCGGGCTTCGGATACACCGGGGGTGAGGACCTGGCCGAACCCCAGGTGCTGGCCAGCCGCGGCGGTGTACTGGAGCTGGACCTGACCGCCGCGCCGGCACGGATCCAGGTCGGCGGGCGGGAGGCCTCCGTCCAGGCGTTCAACGGCTCCCTGCCCGGCCCGACCCTGCGGGTCCGCGCGGGCGACACGATCCGGATCACCATGCGCAACGGGCTGCAGGCTCCCACGAACCTGCACGTGCACGGACTGCACGTCTCCCCCCAGGGCAACAGCGACAACCCCTTCGTCAGCATCGACCCGGGCGGGTCCTTCGACTACGAATTCACCCTGCCAGAGGACCACCCGCCGGGCACCTACTGGTACCACCCGCACCGCCACGGGCACGTCGCCGGCCAGGTCGCCGCCGGCCTCTACGGCGCCATCGTGGTGGAGGACCCCGACCCGGTCCCGGTCACCCGGGACCGGGTCATGGTGGTCTCCGACCTGTCCCTGGATGCTTCCGGGAATCTCGCCGAGGTGGACCAGATGCAGCAGATGATGGGACGCGAGGGACAGATCGTCCTGGTCAACGGACAACTCCGCCCGCAACTGCGCGCCGCGCCCCGGGAGCGGGAGCGCTGGCGGATCATCAACGCCTGCCCCTCCCGGTACCTGCGCCTGGCACTGGAGGGCCAGGGGGTCCGGCTGCTCAGCCGGGACCTCGGGCGCCTGCCGGTCCCCGAGGACGTCACCGAAGTGGTTCTCGCCCCCGGCAACCGCGTTGAGCTGCTCGTGGACACCCGTGGCGGGTCCTCCACCCTCACCGCGGCCCCCGTGGACCGCGGCAGCATGAACGCCATGATGAGCGGGGCCATGAGGGGTGACAACGTACCCGGTGGCGACCCGGTCGAACTGCTCACCCTGGCCGTCTCGGGAAGCGCCGGCACTGACCCAGGGCCCGTGCCTGAGGGACAGCCGCTGCGCGATCTGCGGAACGAACCGGTCACCGCCGCCCGTACACTGGACTTCGCCATGGGCATGAACGGAAACATGAGCGGGGGAATGGGCATGGGCAGCGGACAGGGCACCATGATGGCCTTCACCATCAACGGACGGGAGTTCGACCCCGAACGGCTCGACGAGACGGCAGCAGCCGGGACCGTGGAAGAGTGGACCCTGGCCAACTCCAGCCCCATGGACCATCCCATCCACCTGCACGTGTGGCCCATGCAGATTATCCAGGACGGCGGCCGCGACGTGACCAGGCCCACTTGGCAGGACGTGGTCAACGTCCCCGCCCGCAGCCAGGTGAAAGTGCGGGTGGCCTTTGACGACTTTTCCGGCCGCACCGTGTTCCACTGCCACATCCTGGACCACGAAGACCAAGGCATGATGGCCACCGTCCAAGCCCGCTGACCAGCCAGCGACCGCGGGAAAACTCACTGCAACCCATGCATGGCTCTGCAACCTGTGCTCTACGACCCCCGGTGCGGATACGTCCAGAATCAAAACAGACACGGGCGGTAAACGGCCGGCTCCACAGGGACACCGCCGTCGGCTCAGCCGGATACCGCACCGAACACCGACAGGATCCGTCAATGGCCTCAGGCAACACCCCCGCCCGCCGGCAGCCCCGAACCCCAGAGGGCATCACGCTGGGCCTGCGGCAGAACCTGGCCCAGTTCATGCTCCTCGTCGCCGTCAACGCCCTGGTCGGCGGCACCCTTGGCCAGGAGCGGACGGTGCTGCCGCTGCTCGCCGGACAGGTCTTCCACCTCGACCAGTACACCTCCGCCCTGACCTACATCCTGGCGTTCGGGCTGGCCAAAGCCGCCACCAACTACTTCGCCGGAACCCTCTCGGACCGCCACGGCCGCAAACCCGTCCTGGTCGCCGGCTGGCTCATCGCCCTCCCGGTCCCGGTCCTGCTGATCTACGGACCCTCCTGGGGCTGGATCGTCGCGGCCAACGTGGTGCTCGGCATCAGCCAGGGCCTGACCTGGTCAACCACGGTGATGATGAAAATGGACCTCGTCGGCCCCGAACGCCGCGGCCTGGCCATGGGGTTGAACGAAGCAGCCGGTTACCTCGGCGTCGCAGGCACCGCACTGGCCACCGGTTACATCGCCTCCACCTACGGGCTGCGTCCAGGGCCGTTCCTGCTCGGTGCCGCCTTCATCGCGGTCGGACTCGGCCTGTCCGTCCTGGCCGTGCGGGAAACCCACCACCACGCCAAGGCCGAAGCCGCCGCCCATGTCCCGGTCCACGCCGGAAGCCAGGCCGGGCTGAGCAACCGTGCCGTCTTCACCCTGACCAGCTTCCGCGACAAATCCCTCTCCTCCGTCAGCCAGGCCGGGATGGTAAACAACCTCAACGACGGCCTCGCCTGGGGACTTTTCCCCGTCCTGTTCGCCGCCGCAGGGCTCAGCATCGAACGCATCGGCATCCTCGCCGCTCTCTACCCGGCCGTCTGGGGCGCCGGGCAGCTGGTCACCGGCGCGCTCTCGGACCGGATCGGGCGCAAACCCCTGATCGCCGGCGGCATGTTCGTCCAGGCCGCGGCGCTGGGCATGGTCGCCTTCGGGAATGACTTTGGAATTTGGCTTGCCGCCGTCATCCTGCTCGGTGCCGGCACCGCCATGGTCTACCCGACGCTGCTCGCAGCGATCGGCGACGTCGCCCACCCCGGGTGGCGGGCACGTTCAGTCGGCATCTACCGGCTATGGCGCGATGGCGGATTCGCCGTCGGCGCCCTGCTCTCGGGACTCATCGCCGACGCCTACGGCATCCCGGCAGCCGTATTGACCGTCACCGGCCTGACTGCGCTCTCCGGCTTCATCGTGGCCATCCGCATGCGCCCCATTGACCACATAAACCGCCGCCCCACAGGCTGATACATAGGGGATTAGGGCGGCGGCGGGGACAATTAGCCGCCCCGCGGCGCTGAACCGTAGGTTTAGGCCACTTTCCGTTCCCTGTTCACTGCCCGGCAGACTATCTGGAAAAAAGTTTCTCACCGTCCGGACGCAGTTCCCCTGTGGGTGATACGTGCCGGTACAGGGTCTGCCGGGTGATTCCCAGCTCGTCGCAGAGGTCTCCGACCTTGGTGTCGGGCTGGCCCATGGATGCCATGGCGAGCCGGACTTTGGCCGGTGTCATTTTGTAGGGCCGTCCGCCTTTTCGTCCGCGGGCCCGTGCCGAGGCGAGGCCGGCGAGGGTGCGTTCGGAGATGAGCTCGCGTTCGAATTCGGCCAGGGCCGCGAAGATCCCAAAGACCAGTTTCCCGGAGGCTGTGGTGGTGTCGATGGCTGCGCCCTGTCCGGTGAGGACTTTGAGGCCGATGCCCCGTTCGGTGAGGTTATGGACGACGTTGACCAGGTGGCGCAGGTCGCGGCCGAGGCGGTCAAGTTTCCAGACCACCAGGGTGTCGCCGTCCCGGAGGGCTTTGAGGCAGGCGGTCAGGTGCGGCCTGTCGTCGCGTTTGCCGGATGCCTTGTCTTCATACAACTGGCCGGAGTCGACGCCGGCGGCAAGCAGGGCATCGCGCTGCAGGTCGGTGGTCTGTGATCCGTCGGTTTTGGAAACCCGCATATAGCCGACCAGCATCGGTTGCCCTCCATCATTTATACGTTCGTTTAAGTGACAGTGCGATTCCGGATCCGGCTGGAATCAGACGATGTCACTTAACCCGTTATTTATTCTAAGTCAGGCAAAGGGTCATTGATTCTCTGTTTGTGACAAAAGTCGAGGGGTATGTGAAGCTCGGCGAAGGTTTCCCGGAGACTGCCCACGGATTCTTCACTCCGGCACCCGTATCGTGCGAAGTCGTAGAGCTGCTGCGCGACGAGCGGGTCTACTTTGGCTGCTGCGATGCAGACTTCCGGTGCGTCCGTTGCCTGTTTCCAGAGCTCATCGAGAGTCGGCTTCTCTTGAGCGGTTGCTGTCCGTGTGCCAGGCCGTGTTCCGTCGCTGATCCGGGGGTTCGGTTCGGGACGCAGGAGGTGCGCGGAGGTACCCAGAGCGGTCAGTGAGCCGGCTTCGATCAGTTCCATCGCGGCGGCGGCTGCTTCGAGCAGCTGCTGCTGGACGGCCCAATGAAGGGTCTCGAACGGCTGCCACGAATACAGGCCGGCCCGAAAAGGGTGGCCGCAGTGTTCCCAGACACGACGCACGTCCTCCAGTTGCCGGCCATATCGTCCCTGCGCGGTGGTGAGTTCGTCCAGGAGGGTCCGCAGCAGCCGGAACCAGATGCCGGCGTGAACCGGATACCGGGGAAGATCGACGGAACCGGTGGTTATCGCCTGCCAGGTCCGCCGGTCCATGAGGGACAGCGACTCCGGCAGCGGCCGCTGGTCATGGGCGGGAGTTGCCCACAGAATGTAGTCAGGAGGATGTCCTTCGTAGGTTTCGAGCCGGCGCCCGTGGACCAGGCAGCTGGCCATGAGCGGCAATTGCCGGAAGAGCAGTAGCGCCGGGCTGGATTCCAGGCAGTCCGGGCATCCCCGCCGCGCCCCGGTTTCCGGCAGCCATGGCCGCCACTTCCGCGGGGCGTAGATATTGCGCCGCTTCGGCGGCAGGAGCACCGAGAGCTGGTGCACATAGGTTTCGTAAGCGCCGGGGGCAGGGATGAGGCTGTCGAAGAGCCATGGCACCCAGCCGGCCATGGTCATTGCGTTTACGCGGTGTTGGTCAAGACCGGTGCGCTTGGCGAGCTCTTCGAGCAGGTCCGTCGGCGGGTTCAGATCCAGCTCGGGGTCGCTGAGTTCCCTTTGGCCGAGTCCGTATTCGAGCAGCGCGTCGGAGTACATGCCGTAGCTGGCAGCGATCCGCCGCAGCCAGGAAGACAACGATTCCATTTCTACAGGTGCCGGGTGCAGGGGCCAGCGTTCCGGCGGTCTCACATCAGTTCGCGTTCGAACAAGCGCCGCCGTTCGGTGGGTCCTGCGTAGTCGGCCATGACCAGGGTGCGGCGATTGATGCGTTCTTCACCGCTTTCCACGGCGGCGATCGCCGCGGTGGTCAAGAGCCGGGTGAGTTCGCCAATGGTTCCCTCGCTTCGGGTTAGCAAATACTGCGCCATATCGGGGGTAGCGATGTCCGAGGGGCGCTGCAGCGGCAGGGCGGCGGCGAAGCTGGCCAACAACGACAGTGTGTCCTCACCCGTATTCCACAGGGGAAGGACGATGGGTTCGAACCGGTTCTCCAACTGATCATCGGATCTGACCGCAAGATACGCCTCCCGTGTTCCGACGCCGATGATCGGGATGCGCAGCTCGTTGCCCAGGAATCGCAGGAGATTGAGGAACTCCCGGCGGCTGTTGCCCTGCCCGGCGAGGACATTGTGCAGCTCATCGACTTTACCGACCGCAGGAGCTCGTGAAGCGGCTCTGAACTGCGACGATACATAGACTACATGTCCGCGACGGCGAGTTGGGTCGATTTGCTGCAGCGTGTCGGGTGTTCTCGGTGTTGCTCGTCGCGGCGGGTTGCCTGCCCTTTTCCGCATCTGCTTGTTGAACTGCATCGAGGTCGCCGACGCGCGGCGGGCGTGGGCGCGATCCGGCCCGGTGACCAGGGATTTCCTTGGTCACCGGGCAGGACGGAGCGGCACGGTCTGGATTTTCAGGGGCCCGCGATCTGGGCTTCGAGGTCGGCGACGCGTCGGTCCTGGAAGCGCAGGTTTGAGCGGGCGGCCTTGAGCCGCTCGTCGAGCGTGCGGTTCTCGGCCGTCATCTGGCGGACGCGCTGTTTGAGGGTGGTGTTCTCGGTGGTGATCCGCTGGACGGCTTCCTCTGTCCATTCGGCCTGCAAGTCACGGATCTGGCCGAGGAGTTCACCGATGCGGGTGCGTTGGGTGAGGATCTCGGCTTGGGCGGCCTTGAGGCCTTCCTCGGCGTTCAGGGCGCGTTCGCGCCACGTCGCCTCGCGTCCGCTGTCCTGGTCTACGAGCATCTGGGACCGGCGTTTACCGGCCTCGGCCATCGCCGTGGCGATGGCGGTCCTGGCCTGGACGTTGTCGTAGAGGAAGGTGCGCGAGACATCCGCTCGGCGGGCGACGGCGGCGACGCTGACCTGGGCTTTCTCGCGCCGGAGCCGAGCGATGGCCTGATGGACCCGCTCGAGGGCGGTTTCGGTCTTACGGCGGCGGGCGGCCTGGGCCGCTGCGGTGCGGGGCTCGGGGACGGTAGCGGTGTTCATGCGGCGTCCTGTTCGGGGTCGGTGTCCTCGATCGTGGGCGTATCGATGTACTCGCTCTCCTCGTCGTTGCCCGCGTCGGCGAGGTCGGTGGCGCGGAAGGCGGTGGACCACACGCGGTGAAAGTAGTCCTGGGGTTTGCGCAGGTCCAGGGCGAGGGCGTCGTCGAGGAGGCCGAGGCCGGCCAGGGCCTTCTCCAGGCCATCGATGGCGCGGGCGGTGGGCTTGAAGTACTTGTGGAGGTAGTCGGCGGTGGCGTCGTCCGGGGCGCCTTCGGCCAGCAGCCGCCACTGCTCGCGCTTACGGCGCCAATAGAGGAGGTCGGCGCCTGAGAGGACGAACTTGTCGCAGTTGTGGCAGTCCAGGTTCCAGGGGCAGGCGCCGCCGCTGACGACGGGCTGGAAGGTGCAGAACCCGCCCTCGGCCGGCGTGCTGCGGCGCGACAGGTCGATCGCCAGTGCCTGGGCCTGCTGGCGGGTGAGCGGGGCGGCGTCCCCGGCGAGGAGCTCGCCGGGCTGGGCCGTGCCGGGGCCGGCAACCCAGACGTGCTGAAGCACGTTCTCCAGGTCGGAACTGGTCAGGTGAACATAGTGCTCCGCCATGCGATCACTGACCTGTCCGAGGTATCGGCGGATGTGGGTCAGTGTGGCGCCGTGGCGCAGCAGGTTGGTGGCCAGGGTGTGGCGAGCCTGGTGGGGGACATAGTGGCCGAGGTCCATGGCATCCACCCAGGGCCGGAACCTGCTGTAGAACCATTGGTGGGTCAGCGAAGCCGTCCCGTCGTGGTTGCGGTAGGTCGTGGGGAACAGGGCCAGCCCGGCGCGTTGGGCTCCGGTCGGCCGGTAGCCGTAGCGGGCGGTGAAGCGGTCCAGGGTCTTGCGCTGGCGTTCGGCGAGGATGCCGTAGAGGCGTTCGGGTATGCGGATCGCGGCGTCGTAGTTGCCGACCTTGGTCGGTCATGCCAGAACATCGCCAGGCCGCCGTAGCGGCCGATGCAGTCCCACCGCGCGTTGACCACCTCGCCGAGGCGGCGGCCGGTGATGACGGTAGTCTCCCAGATGTCGCGCACGCCGTTGTCGTTGATGTCGTAGGTGGCGGCGAGTTCGGCCAGATTCGCCTCGTCGGCCAGAGCCCGGGCGACTTCGTCGGGGAAGGGCCGACGCGCGGTGCGGCCGGTGGCGGCGCCGGCGGCCGGGAACACGATGATGAACTCCCGTTCCAGGCCCAGCTGTTCGGCGGCACCGCTGTCGAGGGCCCCGCGCATCAGCTTGCGGACGGCGTTGAACACGAGCGACCGGGTGACGGTGGTGACGATGCTCCCGGTCCCGTCCGTCCGTTTGACGGCCAGTGAAGGAAGCCCTTCGCGTTCGCGGTGGCGCTGGTCGGCGACGAACCGCTGGGCATGGGCTTCCCGCAGGACCGCCGGGTCGTGGCCACCGCCCGGAACGTCGACTTCCAGGAAGGCTCCCAGCTCGGCGGCGGCCCGGCGCAGGCCGTCGACCGGGCCGGCCGAGCGCGGGCAGCGCGGCGACCGCAGCAGGTCCGCCAAGTAGTCCCACGTCAGGTCCCGCAGCCAGCGCTGCGGGATGCCGGTCAGGTCGATGTGGCTCATCCGGTGCGGGAACAGCACCCCGAAGTGCTCGGTCTCCAGGAATCCGGCGTCCTTGGCCTGTTCAGGGGTGAAGTAGACCAGCCGCAGCTCGTGCAGGATCTCCTTGGCGATCGCCCCGGTGAACGCGGCGGACCCACCGGCGCCGAACTCGAAGTCGACCAGCGAGTCCACCTCCAGCGTGCGGCAGGTGGTCACCAGCGACCGGATCCAGCCCAGGTCCCAGCGGCTGGGCCGGGCCCTGCGGGTGTGGACGAACAACCCCCACTGGATCTCGGCCCGCACCAGGGGCCGCAGCCCGCGCAGATTGATCTGCCCCGGCCACGGCTGCGCGGGAACGGCAGCGCACCAGCGCCGGAACGTGGCCTGGTCGCCGTACTCGATCGGCACCGCCTTCCCGAACTTCTCGTATCGCTGCCACCAGCTGTCCGGCATCGCGGCGTCCCCGGGCCGGCTGTCATGGCGGTAGCGGCTGCCGTGCCACGCGCACAGCCCCAGCGGGGAGTCGGCCAGATTCGGGCAGACGACCGCGCCGCAGGGTCCGTAGCCGGGGCACGCCTGTTCGTCGCTTACCCAGGCGGCGAAGGAGTCGTTGTCGTCTCCTTCGCCACTGCGTGCGGCCCAACGGCTCAGATGGCGCTGGCACAACCTCAGGTCGCTGCGGGCCGCCGGGCGTTCAGGGCAAATCCGGCAGATGGTCTCTTCCGTTCCGAGGCGCCGGTCCAGCCCTTGGGCGGCGGCCACGAAGGCGGCCTTGCCCACGCCTTGCTCGCTGTCGTGGGCCCATTGCCGCTGGTGTTCCGAGCACAGGTCCGACCCGCCGCTGCGGGTGCGTTCGCACCCTTCGACCAAGCACTCCCAGCGGTAGACCGCGTGGCCACCAGGAATCGCGATGACGTCCGGTCGGAAGATCGGGTCGAACGACGGCCCGCCGATCAGCGTGGTCAGGATCTCCAGCCGGTCGCGGCCGACCCGGTCCGGACGCTCGGCGAACAGCGGCCGAAGGTACTCCTGCCGCCGCATCACGCCTCACCCCAGACCGCGCGTAGTGCAGCGTCAAACGCCGGATCGTGGACGTCGACGTGCCCGTAGACCTCGTCGACCATCGCCGCCGACGCCCAGCCGCCGGCATCACGGGCGATCAGCAGGTTGCCGTCGGCGGCGTCGAGAACCGCGGACGTGAACGAGTGCCGGAACGCGTGGGGCTTCACGTGCCCCAGGCCAGCGCGTTTCCCGGCCCGGCCGAGCATCCGCCGGGCACCGACCGGGGACCACGGCTGACCGGCATCGGTGCCGTGCAACTGGACCAGGAGCATGCCGTGGTTGGCGCCGGCCGGGTATTCGGTGGTGACGTACTCGAAGTAGGCGTGCACCATCGCCGGACTGACCCGCTTGATCAGCCCGCCGGTCACGATGCCGCGCTCGACCCGCCAGGGATGCTTGGTCTTCGCCTCGGCCCGGTTCGGGTTTCCCGGACGGTGGCAGACATGCAGGTGCGGGGTGCGGCACTGGCCGCAGGCCGCGTTCTCGCGTAGGTGCAGGTCGACCATGTGCAGCCCGCACAGTTCGCCGATCCGCAGGCCACCGTCCGCGAGCCAGGTCACCACCAGCCGGTCCCGGGCCGCGTTGACGGTGGCCAGCAGCTTCTCCCGCGCGCCGTCCGGGAGCATCTTCGGATGCCGACGGTGCGGCCCCGAGGGAGCAAGCGGGTTGGCCGGCAGCGAGGACTTCACGTGCCCGAGGAAGGAGCGGCGCCGGTCCGCTCGCGACGGCAGCCGAGACGTGTCGAGCTTCTTGCCGAGCTCCCCGTTGATGCCGTGGGAGGACTGATGCATGTAGAAGCCCTTCAGGCAGGCCGCCGCGGTAGACAGAGCCGAGCGTCCATAGGGGCGCTTGCCGACCCTCCACGGTTCCCCGAGCGGCATGCGGACCTCGGCGCCGACGATGCCCATGTAACGCTCAAGATCGCGCAGCCGCACCTTGTCGAAGGTCAGGCATTCACGCTCCAACCAGCGCAGGTGGTCCACCAGGTAGTACGCGTAGGTCTTCTGCGTCCCCGAACCCTCATGCTGCCGCAGGAACCGGTCCGCCTCCTCATGGACTGTCCCCTCGGGCCACACGATCGTCCACGACCGCTGCCCATCCTTCCGATTGATCTGCTGGACCCTCAGGTCCCCAACCACAACGCGTCGTACCACTTAATCCTCCATACCGACACCAGAACATGACGAACGTCCCGGTCCCGGTCGGTAAACGGGCCCGTGACAATCGGATCACAGGCTCGAACAGACATCACGAACAACACAAATCACGGTCGGTAAAGTCGATGACAAGCATGCGCACTCCCGTTGAACGCAGCAACTTCAGCGAGATCTGCTCCACGTCGGCCAGACGCCGGCGTGGTTGAAGAGGTGCACCGAGCGCCGCCAGGAGCGCGATGTAGAAGCGCAACACGGAAGGCTCGGACGGCATCTGCACGCACAACACCGGAATGTTTTCCCGGTCTGCCTCGGTCACAGGTAGGTGCCCCCGGCGAAACTTTTCCACGATCATCGACTTGCCGTTGTTCGTCGGCCCAATCAGCAACAGGTTCGGCATTCGCTGTTTGTCCGGCCAGCACAGCAGGGTCTCCAGGCGGGCCACCACCTCCACCGCGCGCGGGTAGCCGATCCACCGGTCGGCCCGGATCAGTTCAACCCGTTCGTTCGCAGGCAATCGGGCCGTGTCCCGCACACTCGGGTGCAGGTGCGACAACTCTGGTGCCTCGTAGTCGGCCATGGTCACCACTGCTCGATCTGATCGAATCGCAGCACCCGGGCCGCATCCGACACCGTCTCCGGCGCCTGATCAGCAAGGGCTTGCGGCGGGAGCAAAGGGGCTGGTATCCCGCCGCGCCGCGTCGTCGCTGCATTGCGGCGGTCGGCGTCGCGTCGCATGCGCTTGGTTGTTTTCGACGCAGTAGCCGCGATCTCTCTCATCTGCTCGATCATGCGGAACAATGCCGCCTCATCCACTTGCGCTAGGCCGCGCTCGTGCAGCCGCGCCAATGCGTGTCTGTGCTCCCACAGGCTCACAGACGGGTTCGCCATCGTCCGGTAAGGAACCTCCACATAATGAACCCCCTCCGGTTCCAACACCCAGATCCGGCTGATGTCCCGGGGGTCCCGACGGATCAGAAACGGCCCAAGCGTGTCGCGCCGGCTGATCCACGGTTTCAGCACGTTCGAGAAATAGTGGACATGGTCGATGACGAATCCCGTTCGCGTCAAGGTACGCCGCACGACGGGAAGGAAGTCGACCAGGAACGCTGTCGGGTTCAAGGCAACCGCCGGCAGCCCTGTGGCCGCCACTCCTTCTGCCCACCGACCGGTGGGCGTCTGCCCCAAGGTGCTGTGGAGGGTGCCGTGGTAGCTGGTCACGGCCAGGGTCATCCATTTCTCCAGCTCGCGCAGGGTCAGCGCCGCTTTCCGGTCCGAGTCATACCGGCCCCGTTCGACGGGATTGGAAAAGGTGGTTCCGGGAAGTTCGTGGATTTGCTGCATCGCGGTGCCGATCACCCTTTCCACGATCCCGCCATAGTGAGGCCGGCCCGGCGGGCGGTAGGCCAGCTGGATACCGTGTTGCTCGCATCCTCGCCGGAGCGCCTCGCTCTTGAATTCGCTGGCGTTATCCAGGTGCAGCTGTCTCGGCTTCCCGCTCATGGACCACTGCGCCTCAATACCCAAACTTTCAAGCGATGGCCTTTTGTCTGTGCCGGCATGCGCCAGGCACAGCCCGACCGACACTGCCGAGGGCGCCTCCAGGGTGACGACCATGCCAACAATGCATCGGCTGTAGACATCGATCGCGACAGTCAGATACGGGCGGCCGATCGGTTGGCGCTCCCGTTCGTCGACGACGATGACGTCGATGACCGTGTGATCGATCTGCACCTGTTCCAAGATTGTGCCGATCACCGGCACCTCGTCCCCGGCAGACTGCAACTGCCGCACCGCATTGGGGCCACCCCTGCGCCGGCCTACCTCAACTGGATTCAGCGCCCGGATTCGCCGCTCGACCGTGTTTCGAGCCGGGACAGGGAGCTGCCGTGCGCGGCACGCTGCAGCGATGTCGCGATACACAGCCGCCAAGGTACGTTTCTGCCGGGTCAGGAACTGCTTCCGCACGATCTCGCGGACGAGGTCTTCGACTTCGTCCAACAGACGCGCGGTTCCTTTCCCTCCGGAGGAGCGGCCCGGGGCCAAATCCGTCAGCAACCCAGACCCGGCGCGATGGCGTTTGATCAGCACATACACCTGGCGTCGCGATATGCCCAACGCCAGGGCAGCCGCATCAACTGTCGCCCTGCCGACGACCGCGTGCGCTGCCAAGGGCGTGATCACCGCCGAAACTGACTTCGTCCGGTCCCACAAAGCATCGGGCATGGTCAACGTGCCCGGCTCACGAATGTGTGTAGATTCTGCATCCACTCCGCTACCTCCCTTGGTGTGCAGAGGAGTAGTAAGCAACATCGACATTAGTGCAGAGGAGTATTGAAAAACCAGCGCTCAACACTCGCCTGCACAACCGCGAAAACAGGCGGCCCGCCGTGCAGGCGAGTATGGAAAATGACAGGTTGTGAACCCTTCCCGCGCCAACGGGTTTGCGTTGCTGCGTTAGGTGGTCCCGATCCCCCACCCCTGTCGTCCCCAGCTGCTGTTCCTGGTGGTGGTCCACCCCGCCGGCGCGGGGTGGACCCGGTGCCGTTTAGGCGGCCGGCGCGGTCTGACCCGTGGCCCCGTATGTATCCGGTTGTGCGGTGTTCCAGCAGAGTCCCTGGGTGCTGAAGTCGTAGCACTTGATGCCCCTGATGGTGATGGCCGGGGCGGTTTCGGGGTTGCCGTTGCCGCTGATGTAGTGGATCCCGTCGGCTTTGACCTCGAAGTCATAGAACCCGGTCTTCGTCAGGTATGCCGGGGCGAGGCTGGCCGGCAGGCACGGCATGGCCCAGCCGTTCCACGTCCGCGGCCGCACAAAAACGTTCACCGGCTCGCAGTCATCGAAGAAGACGAGCCCGGGGCGGTAGTACCGTCCAGGGCTGCCTGCCACACCGGCGAGGCTTTGCACCTGCGGCAGTCCGTGAGCGTCGGATCGATATCGCGGCGCGAGTCGCGGCGCCCGAGCGCGTCGGCGCGGCAAACGAACGAGGAATCGGTGGGCCAGGCGATGAGGTGCTGGGTCATGGTTGTTTTCCTTTGGCGAGGTGTGGGGTGGGGGCAGCGGTTCTGCACCGGCCAGCTCTGCTCTTCCCCCCGTTGTTTTTTGCCTGCTGGCGAAGCTTGCGGAGCTGTGCCCGTCGGAGTACTGCTCAACCCCGCCAGGGGCAAGGGCACGGGAATTTCGGGAGGAAATAAGCGACGCAGGAGCGCCGGACGAAAATCCCGGGTCCGCGGCCGGCCGCAGGCCGGTTGACGGTACGGAGCGGGCACGTATGATCCGTCAGGACAGCAGCAAAAAAGAAAAAAACGCTTCTACAGCCGAGCGCAGCGAGGACCGCTTCCCGATGCGAGCGAGCGAGTATCGGACTCCTGCACACCGGAGAAAAACACCAGCGCAGTCAACAGGTGGTGGCGTTCCTGCCGCCAAGAAGAAGTCCTACTAAATGTATCCATTAGGACGAATGGATATTATGGACAGTCTGGGACGCGGTTCAGGGCACCGTTGATCCGACATTGAAAGTATGGAGACGTCGTCCGGCTCCAGCTCTGGCCGCGCACTGGCAAAGTCGCACTTGTTCAGGGCTTATCGAAGGGTGTCGAAAGCTCCTCCGGATGCAACTCGGGACGGGCACGCAGGAACCTGACGGCGTGGCGGAATGATGTGCCGGTCATCGCGGTGTCGGCTGAGACCTCGACGACGATCGGTTCGACGAGGGTCAGTTCGGTTTCGTCTTTGTCGGCGTTGAACCGGTCGAGGGCCGTGGATTTCACTCGGTGGGGCCAGGGGTGGCCGGGTCCGGCCGGTTGCAGCTGGGCTCCGAGGAGTTTCGCGGCCGCGGCCTTGAGCGGGGCGGAACGGCCGACGATGCGCAGTTCGCCGTCGATGGGCAAGCCAATGACGATGGCTTCGGGCCGGTTGATGGGACCGACAACTGCTCCGCAGACCACGTCGGCGGATTCTCTGTGCTTCAGCTTTTGCCAGATTCTCTGGCCTCCCGCGTAGGATTCTGTGGTCTTTTTAATTATCAAGCCCTCTACTCCTGTGGCCGGCAGTTCCTTGAACCAGGTTTGGGCTTGTGCGGGGTCGGTGGTGGCGGGTGAGAGGTCGAGCGGGGCTTCCCAGTCTTTGGCGAGTTCTTCGAGCAGTGCGCGGCGGCTGCTGAGGGGTTCCTGTCGGGTGTCGTGTCCGGCCACGGCGAGGAGGTCGAACGCGACGAAGTGTGCCGGCTTTTCGCGGACCAGTTTGACCAGGGACTTGGCTGAGGTCGTCAGCCGCTGCTGCAGCGCGGAGAAATCCAACCGGTCATTGGACCAGATGACGGCTTCGCCGTCGATGAGACAGCCGGGCGGCAGCTGCAGGGTGGCTGCCGCTAAGAGGTCTGGGAAGTAGCGGCCGAGGTTTTTGCCTTGGCGGGACCATAAGGAGGTGTCTTCCCCGTCTCTGGCGATTATCGCGCGGTAGCCGTCCCATTTCGGCTCTGCTTGCCAGGATCCCGCTGTCTTGGGGATGTTCTCCGCGACGCGGGCGAGTGCAACTGCCACGGGTGGGCGCAGTCCGGGCGGGAGCCTGGTTTCCATAAACTAACACTACAAACCTTGCAGCCCTGCCACTGCCGTGGGGCCCGTTTCTGGGCCTTCGCAAAGGGAATCGCTCGTGAGCGATTAAATGAGTGGGCACCGGCTGGTCTGGGAGGTTGGGGGATTACTCCTGACCATGGCCGGTGCCGTGTTCACTCGCACCTTTGAGGTGTCTACGACGTTAGCGCTGGTTTATGTGTGCAGCTGCAAAGTTTCCTGACGGTTGGCTGAGCGCCAGAGAATCAATCCCCAACCTCGGCAACGACGCCTAAGATCTTCTCGCGCTCGTTAGCGTGTCGTCATGACGGAAAGTACTTGCCAGCCTTCGGGGACCTGGGCCAGCAGTGCTTCGCGCGCCGCCGCGTAGTCTTCGCCTTCGGCTTCGAGTTCTCTTGTTTCCATGGGGCGGATAACGCCCTTTACCTTCACCACAGCATGATCCTAGATCAGCGCCGGCCCTCGCGCCGTTACGGCGCGTGTTGGCTAGGACACCTGCGGCGTGGTGACCGAATCAGCGGCCAGCCATCCTGCTTGTTGCCTCCCCGGGCAGCGCTTTAGCGGTGGTGGCGTTGGTTCTGGGCTGTGCCCGCCCCAGCGTGTCAGGCGGCGGCCGGAGGAGATGTTCCTATAGACAAATCGGCGATATGGATCGGTGCCTGTAATTCTCGTTTGTACGGGCCGATCTTCGCGCGGAAGACCTATGGACTTCCGGCGACATGCGCAACCGCGTATGTTCCGTTTTGGTTTGTGGGGAAGAGAGCTGTCCCGTCGGGAAGCACGGCTATGGGCGGAACTCCACGGTCTGGAGTGGTTCATACCGGATTCCTGGATGGAAGCCAGGATGCTGTAGATCGGGCCGTAGGCGGTGCTGCTGCCCGCAACCACAGCAGGCCTACGCCCAGGCTGGGCAGTGATATGTCCAGCCTCACGCAACGGGCGCAACGCAGCCCTGATCGTCCCCCTGCTCACGCCGTAGCGTTTGGCCAGCTCCACTTCCCCCGGGAAGCCCGAAGCGAAAACGCCGTTATGAATCTCTTCCATCAGGTCGGCGCTGACCTTCTTCCACAACGGCGCGCCGGTCCCGCCGGAGGCAGACAGCCTGGTGGGGGAAGACGACGGCTGGTGAGTGTCCATGAATGCCTCGACTGCTATTTGCGAACATTGCCGTGGTATGACACTAACGTCATTGCCCGGAGTCCGCTTGTGAGACTGAGTCACTGCGCCAGACGCGTGAACACGGACCGCGAATACGCCCTGTACGAAACGAAACCTGCGCCATGAGGGAAAGTAAACGCTGCCCTAGCCATCGGCAGCCCGACCCATGCTTACACCCGAAGGTAAGCTGCGCCGTCGAACTGACGGTGGGCGATGTGCGCGACGGCCGCGGGGATCACTTTCACCCCTGAAGGCAGGGCGGAAGGGTCGATCCCGGCGGACCGGAGGCTGTTCCCGCAGGCATAGACCGATACTGAGGGTTCCGGAACCTCTGCGATCGCCTTGTCTCCGATGAGCTGACCGACGCTCGGTCCCTGGACGAGAATTTCGATTTCCACGTCGGGCAGCTCCGCTGCGGCGTTGCCGGCGACCCGCATTGCCATGGCAAGGTCCGGGAAGGGCTCGTGCCCCGGTCCGGCCAGATGCAGGACCAGCACCCTGGGTTCAGATGTCGCGCTCATGCTGAGCGTCCGAACAGTCGACTCAGCCAGTTGCCGGCTCCGGAACCTTTTTCCTTTGTGGTGGTGCGCCCGTTGACCGTGGAGCAGGTGCAGCGCTCACTGTTGGGTACGCCTCGCATGACCTGGTCGACGTGGTTACCGCAGCCACTCCAGGTGGTCTTGCGGCAATACATGCAGGTGGTTGTCCGACACATCTGTGATTCCTTTCCGTTGAATCAAACTGTCACCATAATACCCGCCGGGGTATTTCAGGGCGAGTCCGGAGGCACTTGCGCGGATACCCCCCTAGGTATTATTGTTGTTCCCAGAGCGATACCCCCCTAGGTATCTGAAAGACTATCGGAAGGAAGATCATGCTTCTTGAGCGTATTTATGACGAGGATCTGGCCCAGGCGAGCTACTTCATCGGCTGCCAGGCTAAAGGCGAAGCCGTAGTGGTCGATGCCCGCCGCGACATTACCCCGTATCAGGAGCTGGCAGCCGCCAATGGGATGAAGATCGTTGCGGTGACCGAAACCCACATCCACGCCGATTACCTCTCAGGGACGCGGGAACTGGCCGAAGCCACCGGGGCGGACATGTATGTCTCCGGTGAGGGCGGAGATGACTGGCAGTACGGCTTCGGCGCCGAGCGGCTCTACGACGGCAGCACCATCACCTCGGGCAACATCACGATCAAGGCCGTGCACACGCCCGGTCACACTCCGGAGCACCTTGCCTTCCTGATCACCGACGGCGCGTTCAGCGACCAACCCGGGTACCTCCTCTCCGGCGACTTCGTCTTCTCAGGCGATCTCGGCCGGCCTGACCTGCTGGATGAAGCCGCCGGCGGGCTGGATACCCGTTTTGTCGGCGCGAAGCAGCTCTTCGCGAGCCTGCGGGAGAAGTTCCTGACCCTGCCCGATCACGTGCAGGTCTACCCCGGCCATGGTTCGGGCAGCGCCTGCGGCAAGGCCTTGGGCGCGATCCCTTCCACGACCGTGGGCTATGAGCGCCTGTACGCATGGTGGGGTCCGTACCTTGCTGCCAATGACGAGGAAGGCTTCGTCCGCGAACTTCTCGACGGGCAGCCGGATGCTCACGCCTACTTCGGGCGGATGAAGCGGCAGAACCGTCTCGGCCCGGATGTGATGGGGCCCCGCAGTGAGCTGCCGCAACTGGACAACCAAGCGCTGGCCGGTGACCTGACGGAAGACCGCGTGACCTTTGTTGACACCCGCTCGAACGGTCAGGTGCACCAGGGAACAGTGACGGGGGCCTTGAACATCCCCGCCGGGACGAAGATGGCCAGCTTCGGTGCCTGGGCGTATGACCCGGAAACCGATGACCGGCCGCTGGTCCTGCTGGCACCGGACCAGGAAGCAGCGCAGGAAATGTGGGATCACCTGGTACGGGTAGGCATCGACAACGTCACCGGCTTCACCCCCACCCTGGACGGGCTGCCGATGACCACACCGAAGGTACTCGCACCCGGTGACCTCGAGGACTTCGGCGCAGCGCTGCTGCTCGACGTGCGGAACAAGACCGAACACGCCGCCGGCAGCATCCCGGGCTCCAAGCAACTCAGCGCCGGCCGGGTGCTCTGGCACCAGGACCAGCTCCCCTCCGAGGGCACAATCGTTACCTTCTGCCAGAGCGGGGTCCGGAACTCCGTCGCGGCCAGCGCCCTGCGCCGCGCCGGGTACGACGTCATCGAACTCGACGGCAGCTACGCAGGCTGGGCAGCATGGAACGCCTCCCAGCAATCAACCTCGGTCAGCTAACAGCCCGACTCCACCGACAGGCAATGGGCCCGCTGCTTATGCGCGGGCCCATTGCCGTGCCCACACCCTGACAACTCCCGGAGCACCTGATGGCACGCAATTATCTGGCCGGTACGGCCAAACTCGGCTTGAGGGCCAACGCCGCGCAGTTCAGTTTGCTGCGCACTCGTTGGAGGTGTGGTCGGTGCCCGCAACAACTCCACCCCCTGATGCCGAAAATCATGGTGGGTAGCAACCGGTCAACCCACTGTGGAGTCCAACAAGACCGGGGGCAGTCCCGGTTGCCGTTGTCGTCTACTGGGGATAGCTGACTGAACGTTGCAGGGGTATCAGATCGTTGCCCCGCAAGCCGATTCTTGACCCTGATACGTGAAGCGTTTTTCCTCTGCGAAGAGCCCGTGATCTGATCCCGCCTGCGGCGGAACCGGAGGTCAAGCCGCTGCTGATTTCCGGCGGCGGGCGGCGATGAATGAGCGGATGCCGAGCACCACATAGATGATGAGCAGGACGAAAGTGATCGTGCTGGTGATCACCGCGGCAGGACGGTCAGCCTCCCCGGCGAAGAGAGCGCCGAGCTGCAGGACGTTCATCGTGGTGCCGAGGACGCCGAGCACTGCCACAACTAGGGCGATGTGGATGCCGATCTTCTGATTCTTCAGGCCGATGAGGCCGGAGATCAGTATGACACCTCCCAGGACGGCCGGGATCAGCGCCGTCCAGCTGGCGAAGGCGGCGATGATGTAAGCGGTGACGCCGAGGGCGATGAGAACGACGCCGAGTCCGATGGTGATGCGAGCCATGCCGCTCCTTACGCTGTTGGTGATTTCTTCTACACAGCGTAGTAGAAATTCGATCACGACTGGGACCGCTGAACTAAGTCATGAAAAGCCGCCATTCGAAGTTAATAGTCACAGGCACTTATCCGCAGCCAACAGGCGCACGCCAGAACGCATCATGTTATTCCTGTGCCGAGTGAAGCTGTCACGCGGACAGTACTTGGAACAGGGGTGGTTAGCCGACCCAGTGCACCAGACATGCGTCAAGGGGGGGGCGGGGCGCCACTCCAGCAGCCCACTGTCAGACGGCGGAGTCCCTTCGGTATCACCGAATGTTTGGCAGCCAGCGAGCAGCAGGATCCTCCAACTGAAGTTTTCTTTCGCCGTGCAGCTTCTGGCCTAATTTTGCGCGTAAGTGAGGCAGTCGGCGTTGTCCGGACCAGGTCCGACGTGGACTTCGGCCGCCGTGCACATCAAATGACCGTTGTGGACGCGCATTCGGCTCGCTGGCATGCCCCGACACCGGCCAGGACCTTGGGCAGGCCACCGTGTGTGCCGGTGCCGATAAAGGTGGAGCAGGAGGCATGGTCTTGTGTGCCACCGACGGTAATTGCGGCGGCATTGCAGGCAGAGTGGTCGTTGAACGAACAGTTGGTTACGCTGCACTCTGCTACATGCGTTGTCATCAGGGATCCTCCGTGCTTCGGTCGCCCGGGCCGGGTGGCTCCAATACCTACGGTAGGCCAGTCCAACCTCATCAAAAAGACCCAAATATCTGATCTAATCTCCGCCGTCCGTGGGGTTCGACGGTAGTAATAACATCGCACGGTCATACGATGCGGCATGCTCCCTGGCATGATCGTGTCGGTTAGGATGACGGTTTTGCATAGGTTAGAATTTACTCATCAAGGGGAGTACTCCCGTCTGTGATCGGCCCGTCATTACGGATGCACTGAAGCATCTCGGGTCGTCGGTTCCGGTGTCGTCCGGGCGGAGGAGACCTTGGCGTATCCGTTCAACGCCTACCCCCTTGGGAGCCACCCTTATGCAGGTCACACCTATGATCTGGCTCATCACCATTGCTGTGACGATCCTGTTCTTCGTCTACGAGTTCTTCGCCCACGTGCGTAAACCCCACGAGCCCTCCATCGCGGAATCGGCGCGCTGGTCGGCGTTCTATATCGGGCTGGCACTGCTGTTCGGTGTGGGAATCGGCACGGTGTCGGGATGGACGTTCGGCGGGGAGTACTTCGCCGGGTACCTCACCGAGAAGGCGCTGTCGATCGATAATCTGTTCGTCTTCCTCATCGTGATAGCCGGATTCGCGGTTCCTAAGAAGTACCAGCAGAAGGTGCTGATGATCGGCATCATCATCGCCCTGGTCTTGCGCGGCGGGTTTATCGCGATCGGGGCGGCCCTGATCGAGAACTTCTCCTGGGTTTTCTACCTCTTCGGCGCCCTGCTTCTCATCCTCGCCTACAAGCAGGCCTTCGGCAGCCACGAGTCCAACCCGGCCGAGGGCAAGTTCATGACACTCGTGCGCCGGGTCCTGCCCGTCACCAACGAGTATCACCAGGACAAGCTCACCGTGGTGAAGGGCGGGAAGCGCTTCGTCACGCCGATGCTGCTCACAATCATCGCGATCGGTTTCGTGGACCTCATCTTCGCCGTCGATTCGATCCCGGCAATTTATGGCCTGACCAACGAGGCCTACATCGTTTTCACCGCCAACGCGTTCGCGCTGATGGGTCTGCGCCAGTTGTTCTTCCTCATCGGAGGACTGCTCGAGCGTCTGGTCTACCTCGCCCAGGGATTGGCCGTCATCCTCGGCTTCATCGGCGTCAAACTCGTCTTCCACGCCCTGCACGTCAACGAGCTCCCCTTCATCAACGGCGGGGAACCGCTGCTCTGGGTGCCCGAGATCCCCATCTGGTTCTCGTTGCTCTTTATCGCCGCCACCATCGTCGTAGCGACCGCCGCGAGTCTGCTCAAAACCCGCGGCGACGAGAACAAGGACGACCGCTCACTGGTCCAGGGCGAACCGGTGATCACCGCGGACCCAGAGGGCCGGGACGAGGAATCCGAAATCGGCGAGAAGACAATGTCCACGGCAGACATGTCCAAATAGCACCCCGTCGGCAGCTGTGAAAGGGGTGGCCCACCGTGGGTTAGGATCGCTACCCGCGTCCCCCGGTCACGAGACAACGCCTGAATAGAGCTCGTGACCGGGGGCCTAACGTATGCCTGTGAGTATGTGCGGCACGTACGTCGCTGTCATCCTGCCGTTCCCCTTGGCAGGATGACGTATTGGGCCGTTATCGGCATTCTCCAGTCCTTCCCACGCGTTGTGCAGTGAAGATAGCCGTCCTATTTCGGCTCAGGGGCAGTAGCCCTTCCACGCACGCCGTACGGGGCACCTTGTCGGGCTTCCCTTCGTAACATAGAACAGCGTCTGCACACCGGTGGTCGTTGCGCCGTCGAGGAACGACCCACGGGTTGGTGCATGGCGCATCAGGATTCGGTTGCGGCCGCTCCCGCAGCTGTCTCGCCGGGACCGCGCTCTCGTTCCTGCCGGGATCACCTCGGTAGGAATGGTTTAGCATGGAGCGTACCCGTCAATTTTTGGAGAGTGTAGAGCAGTAGCATGGGTCGATCAGCCGCCAGAGACGGGTCGTCCGACGACCCCGGCGATAGTTGTTCCACTTCCGCGATATCTGAGAACGGCCGCAGGCGCCGGTCAGGCCTCCCTGGGGTAGGGGAAAATACCCGATGATCGAAGCGGTATTGACGCTCCTTCTCGGGATTATCGTGATTCTTGCAATCATCGCGGCCAACGGTTATTTCGTGGCGCAGGAGTTCGCCTACATGTCGGTGGACCGCGCCAGCCTCGGAGCGCGCGCCGCGGCCGGCGACAAGGCTGCGCAACGCGCGCTGAAAGTCACGCGCCGCACCTCGTTCATGCTCTCCGGCGCACAGTTGGGCATCACTGTCACCGGACTGCTCATCGGCTATGTCGCCGAGCCGCTGGTGGGCGAGTCCCTGGGTGTACTGCTGGGTGGTGCCGGGGTGCCGGCGGCGCTGAGCATATCGGTGGGCACGGTGAGCGCGCTCGTCGTGGCCGCTGTTGTGCAGATGATTTTCGGTGAGCTGTACCCGAAGAACCTGGCGATCGCCAACGCCGAACCTCTCGCCCGCGCTCTTGCCCGGTCGACGACGATTTATCTCGCGCTGTTCGGGTGGCTGATCACGGTGTTCGACCACGCGGCTAACGCTCTCTTGCGTGCCGTGCGTGTCGAACCGGTGCACGACGTTGACACGAGCGTGACAGCCGAAGATCTTGAACGCATTGTCGCTGACTCCCGGGAGAGCGGTGACCTGCCCGAGGAGCTGTCGGTGCTCATTGACCGCATCCTCGACTTCCCCGACCGGACCGTCGAACACGCCATGATCCCGCGCTCACAGGTCGGCACCGTTACACCGGACACGACCATGGGCCAGCTGCGCGCTCTCATGGCGCAGGAGCACACCCGCTACCCGGTGATCTCCGAGACGGAGGAGCCGCTCGGAGTCGTCCAGCTCACGGACCTACTCCGCAGCCGCGCGCCCGAGGAGGCCCCGGTGTCTTCCATCATGGTGCCCCCGCTCGTACTGCCAACGCTCATGTCGCTGCCTGACGCGCTGGCCAAGCTCACGCGGTCGCGCAACGAGCTTGCCTGCATCATCGACGAATACGGTGGCTTCGCGGGTGTCCTGACGGTCGAGGACCTGTCCGAGGAACTGGTCGGGGAACTCACTGACGAGCATGACGACGACCCGCCCGCTGTCATCACGCCCGAGCAGGAGAACACCTGGCGGATGAGCGGTGATATCCACGTCGACGAAGTCGAACGCGCCGTCGGCTACGAGTTGCCGGCCGGTGACTACGAGACCATCTCGGGTCTGCTCATTGCCCACCGCGGTGAACTGCCGGTCACCGGCGAGGTGCTGCGGGTCGAGCTGCCCGACGACCCTCGTGATCTGGTGTTGGATCGACCTGTCCACCGTGTGCTCGAGGTTGAAGTGCTGGAACTTTCCCGGCACGTCCCCAGCGAACTGCTCGTGCGGCTTGTCCGGACCGCCGCTGACGGCGCAGGCTGCACGGATGAGACCGCGATCGGCACCGAGGCCGAGACCGAGGAGGATCGATGAGTGATCCGCTGATCGTGACCGCCGTGACCGTGCTGCTCATCGTACTGAGCGCGTTCTTTGTCATTATCGAGTTCTCACTGCTCGGTGCCCGCCGCCACCGGCTCGAGGCCGAAGCTGCGACGAACCGGTCCGCCCGTGCGGCGCTGCGCGGCATCAACGAGCTGACGATCATGCTCGCCGGTGCGCAACTGGGTATCACCGCAGCCACTTTCGCCCTCGGCGCGGTTACCAAACCGGCCATCGACGCATGGCTGGGCCCCGTGCTCGCGTCCTGGGGGACTCCGGAGCAGTTTGCCGGCGGCGCCGCTTTCGCCCTCTCGCTGCTGTTCGTGACATTCCTGCATCTAGTCGTGGGCGAGATGGCGCCCAAGTCCTGGGCGATCGCGCACCCGGAAACCTCGGCCAAGCTCATCGGTGTGCCCGCGCGCGGCTTCATCTGGTTGGTGCGACCGTTGCTGAGCTGGGTCAACGAGATCGCCAACCGGCTGGTCGCAGCCAGCGGAGTAACTCCGTTGGACCGTGCGGTCGTCGGCGGCCAGGACGTCGACACGATCCGACACCTCGTTGAGCACTCCGCGTCCGTCGGTGCCCTCGACGCCTCCTTCCGCACCCAGCTCTCCGGTGTCCTTGAGCTCGAGAAGCTCACTATCCAAGCGCTGATCGCACCGGGCGGCGCGCCGACCATGGTGCCGGCCACAGCCACGGCCTCCCATGTGCAGGAAGCCGCCGCCCGCTCGGGCCACCTACGCATCCTCGTGGAGGACCTGGACGGGGGCATCCCCGGAGTCGTTCACGTCCGCGACACACTGCTCGAATCGCTGGAAAGGCCGGTTAGTGAGCTGACCCGCCCCGCGTTCACGCTCGACGCCGGAACACCGGTCTACGAGGCCCTTGCCCAGATCCGGGCAGCCGGGGAGCAACTCGCCGCCGTCATGCACCACGGGCGTTTCGTCGGGGTGGTTACCCTCTCCGACGTCCTGTGCCGGGTCCTTCCCCGAGAACTCACCCAGGAGAAGCACACCGGTCAATGACGGGCGGAGCGCCGGAGGAGCAACAACTCCGGGAACGGTCGAAAACTGCGAGAAGGGCGGGCTTGAGCCCCCTGAGGCCAGCGATCAGCCACACTTAATCGCGGCACTCTACGGCCTGAGACCTATCGAATCCGGGAATCGCGAAAACCCTGGGGGCGGTCCGGAACCGAGAGTGCAGGGATCGTTCCGGTCGAGGATCAGGTGTTGAGTGCCGCTCCTACGGGCGCCCGTCCCTGGCTTCATCGTTCTGGTAGATGTCGGGGACGCCGTCGTGGTCGGTGTCGATGGACTCGAGATTCTCGATAGCCCGGTAGTGGCGGTTGCGGGCCTGCAGCAACGCTCCGGCCAGCAGAGCCGCTGCCACAGAGCCGGTGAGGACCGCGACCTTGGCGTAGTCGGTGTCGACACTGCCTGCAGCGAAACTCAGCTCGGCGATGAGCAGGGAGACGGTGAAGCCAATCCCTGCCAGCAAGGACACGCCCACCAGGTCGATCCATTGGAAGGACGGGTCCAGGCGCCGGCGGGTGATCTTGGTGGTGAGCCAGGTGGCACCGACGATCCCGATCGGTTTGCCCATGATGAGCCCGGCGATGATACCCACAGCGACGGGGGCGGTCAGGGCTGTGGTGAGTCCTTCCCAGCCACCCACTGCCACACCGGCAGAAAAGAAGGCGAACACTGGCACTGCGAACCCGGCAGAGATGGGGCGGAAGCGGTGTTCGAATTCCTCAGCCAAACCCGGGCCGGCCTCAGGTCCGCCGCTGGCCTTGCTGCGCATCACCGGGACTGCGAAACCGAGCAAAACGCCGGCAACGGTGGCATGGACGCCGGCCTCGTGAACCAGCACCCAGACCACCAGTCCCAGGGGCAGCAGGATGATCCAGAATGCCCAGGCGTGCCGGCTGAAGAACCGGGAGAAGCGATGCGTGAAGAAGGCGAAGACTGCCAGCGGGACCAATGCGAGCAGCAAGGGCGTGAGCGCTACGTCATCGGTATAGAAGACGGCGATGATTGTTATAGCCAACAGGTCATCCACCACCGCAAGAGTCAGCAGGAACAACCGCAACGCGGGAGGTAGGTGGGAGCCGATGATGGCCAGCACCGCCACGGCGAAAGCGATATCGGTGGCTGTGGGAATAGCCCACCCGCTGACCGTCTCCGGGTTCACAGCGTTGAATGCAACGTAGACGAGCGCCGGAACAGCAACCCCACCGACGGCTGCGGCGACCGGGACCACGGCCTTGCTGAACTGGCGCAGGTCACCGGCCACGAACTCCCGCTTCAGCTCCAGACCCACGAGGAAGAAGAAGATGGCCAGCAACCCGTCGGCCGCCCATTTGCTGAGGCTGAGCCGCAGGTTCCAGGGCTCGTAACCGATCTCGTAGTCACGCAAGGCGAAGTAACTATCCGCGGCAGGAGAGTTCGCCCACACGATGGCGGCCAGTGCTGCAACGACCAGCAGTATGCCCCCGACGGTCTCTTTACGCAGGATCTCCCCGACACGGAGCACCTCGCGGTAGCTGCCACGGTGGAGGCTATCGTGGCTGTGATCCTCCGGGCCAGTGGTGGGGTCGTCGTGGCTGGACATGGGCGGCTCCTTGGTCTCCGGGTTCGTCGAATGTGCTCATGCCGACTAGATTTCCTTAGCTCACCAGATCGACAGTCTACGCACGGACCGCCTCGACAGCCACCCCTTGTCCGGTTCACCTCCGGCTGGCAATGGCCAGCAACCGGAGCGGGCCCGGGAGCGAGCGCCCCCACACGGTCGCTGCCGCTGTGCCGGTAATGTGTCCGCCTCGTCGATTCCGGCCCGAACCGAAGACCCCGGACTAGGGCGAGGTTCGGGTCTGGTCCGGGTTCCGGCGGCCCTTGTGGAGCCCGATTTCGTAGGCTGTGAAGGAGATGAGGGTGGCTGCGATCAATGGTAGTACGAACCAGGCCATGGCTGCGGTGAACCCTTCCAGGGCATCGTGTGCGGTAGCGGTCAGAACGACATATCCGGTGTAGGCCAGGTACAGCCCCACGAACAGGATGCCCTCCCAACGCGCGATCGCGAAGCCGGTGAACGCGACGGGCAGCAGTGCCACCGCGGCTGCCAGCATCACCGGTATATCGAAGGCCACCGCAGCAGCGGATACGGGAATGCCCTCAAGAGAGATCAGGGCGGGCAGTCCGAGCACCACCCCAATGTTGAATATGTTGCTGCCGACCACGTTACCCACGGCCAGGTCTCGTTCACCGCGGCGCACCGCAATGATGGATGTCGCCAGTTCGGGCAGCGACGTCCCGACTGCCACTACAGTCAGACCGACCACGAGACTGCTCACGCCCAGTGTGGCGGCAATGCTCACCGCGCCTTCCACGAGCAGTGTGGCACCGGCCACCAGTAAGGCGATCCCCAGCAGCACGAGCAGGAGCGATTTGGCGAAAGAGTCCGCAGGCGCCGCCTCTTTCTCTCCGGCCGAATCGGCGGTAGCTGAATCGGCGGTAGGCGAACCCCCGGCCGGGTCCGGCGTCGTGGGGATCTTCGCGTCGCGGCGGCCGATAACGACGGTCATCACAGTGTGCACCACCACGACGCAGAAGAGAACCAACCCATCCACGGCACTGATCCTCCCGTCCAGGGACACGAGGAGCACCCCGACTGACAGGGCGACCATCAGGGGCAGGTCAAAGCGCACCAACCGCTGCTTCACAGCAAGCGGAACAACCAGTGCGGAAAGTCCGAGGATGAGCAGGACGTTGACGATGTTGCTGCCGACAACGTTGCCCACAGCGAGCCCGGGTTCGTCGCGCAGGACAGCGCCGATGGTCACGGCGAGCTCCGGTGCTGATGTGGCTGCCGAGACCACGGTGAGCCCGACCACCAGCGAGGAAATCCCCACGCGACGGGCCAGCGCTGAAGCCCCCCGCACCAGGAATTCCCCACCCAGCACCAGCAACACCAGCCCAGCCACGATCCGTCCCACGTCAAGTGCATCCATGGGTAAGAGTGTACGGAGCACAGCCCAAGTCCTGCGACCGGCCAGCAGCAGACCGTCCTGCCCCTGCTGGCCGCCGAGGACTTCGGCCTGACCGGTTACACGGTCATCTTCACCTATATCGCCGCGTTCGGAATCACCAAGGCAACCAGCAACTACGCCGCCGGGATCCTCGTCGACCGCCTCGGACGCAAACCCGTCCTCCTGACCGGCTGGCTCTTCGCCGTACCGGTCCCCGCGATGCTCATCCTGGCCCCGGACTGGGGATGGGTAGTCGCGGCAAACGTCCTGCTCGGCATCAACCAGGGCCTCACCTGGTCAACCACGGTCGTCATGAAAATCGACCTGATCGGCCCCGAAAAACGCGGACTCGCCATGCCGGACGAAAATCCCGGGTCCGCAGCCGGACGGAGTCCGGTTGACGGTACGGAGCGGACACGTATGATCCGTCAGGAATCTCAATGATGTTGTCAACGGATTCCTGCGGGTCGGTTAGGGCCCCGGTCACAATGAGGTGATCCACCAATGGGGCTTTGGAATCACGGGTGGGGATCCCCCCTCTGGATCAAGCGATCTCCTGTAGGGTTTCCGACCTGACACGTAGGGCGGCGGCGCAGAAGGAGGGGCAAACGTCAGGGGTTGCAGTAGTCACAAATACTTGGGGGTGCGGACGTTGTATCGGCTATGTCGCGGGTGTCGTGGTAAGGGCATTTGAGGCATCCAAACGTCTCAGCACGCGTCTCGCTGGTCGGCGTACCGCATGCACTGCACTGGAGCCCCGGTACCCGGCCGACTCGCCAGAACCCTGGAGTGCCGCAGGCTGGGCACAAGGAGCGAAGCTTATGGGCAAGGTCTTCGGCCGCGAGGCCGATTACTTCCATGCGTGTTGGGTTTGCGCTGGCACGCATGTCGGTCTCGATTAAGACCAAGCCGTTTGAAGATCGAGTCAACGCTCTCGAAAAGGCGCGCTCCAGGTCCTGCCAGCTCGCGATTCCCTTGCAGATGTACGTTCCGTCCTTGCCGTCAGGGCGAACGACCAGATGGTGTCCAGGAAACTGCACTTCACGGGCGAACGCCTGGGCTGCCGCCCACTCGCCGGTGAGCAGGTGATTGAAGTTTGTTTTCCCTTCGCCTATTCCCACCACCTCGAGATTGCGCTCGTTGTCCATCCAAACGATTAGTTCGATGTTCCACGGGAACATGCCGATGTAGGGATCCGGCCCAAAGGAACCCTCGCTGGCGATACCCAGCAACAGGCCCGATAATTCCATGCCCACCGATGCCTTCTTACGGGCAGTTTCCGATTGTGTTCCTGCGCGGGAAATGTCACGTGTGAAAGTACCGAGCAAGTCCGTGTCGTAACCCGTGACATGTTCAACCCGGCACCCAAGTGCATGCTCCAGCGCGGGTCCTAGCACCCGCTCCTTCCCATGTTGGGTCAGCAGAGCGACGCGTTCACCGGCATAGATTGCATGCGGGATTGGATCATCAGATTCGGCCTTGGTCACAACTCACCTTTCATGGAGCAGCAGAGGCTGAAGTGGCCGGCACCTCATCCCAGGTGCCGAGGCCGGGACAGTCCCCCAAACCTTCGAAGACATCCTAATAGACGAATTACGTTTCATGAATAGCAATGCGTATGTATGCGGCGATTTGTGAAATGCTGGCAGCACGAGCTTGCATCTGCGGCCAGTGAGTCCAGGGGACCCGGCAGGGTTCATTACTGCTCTTGTTCACTCCGTCGGGAAATAATCAGAGAGTCCTAATGTGGTAGACCCCATCATCCTTTTCTTCATTCTTGGGGCGCTGGCCGGGCTGCTCCGGTCGGAGCTGCGCCTTCCGGCGGCAATCTATGAGTTCGTCACCATCGTGCTGCTGCTGGCCATTGGCCTTAAGGGCGGTGTGGAACTCGCCAAGCAGCCCTTTGGCGAACTGCTACCCCAGATCCTGGCCGTAGTGGCGATGGGATTCTTCCTTTCCCTTCTGGCCTTCCCGGTGCTGCGCTACCTCGGACGCTTCAAACGTGCCGACGCAGCCTCCATTGCCGCCCACTATGGCTCCGTCAGTGTAGGTACCTTCGCCGTAGCCATCGCCTACCTGGGCACTCGACAGGTCGTCTTCGAAGAGCACATGCCGCTGCTTCTGGTGATGCTGGAAGTACCAGCCATCATCGTGGGCATAGTTTTGGCGCGGGGAGTCTCCAAGGAGACCAGGTGGAAAACGGTCGCTCACGAGGTCTTCCTCGGAAAAGGCATTGTCCTGCTCCTGGGTGGCCTGTTCATCGGCTGGATCGCCGGACCCGACGGCCTGTCCTCCATCGAACCCCTGTTTGTGGACATGTTCAAAGGGATCCTTGCCTTATTCCTGCTGGAAATGGGGCTGCTGACAGCAACGCAGCTCGGAGGCCTGCGCAAATACGGCGTGTTCCTAGCGGCTTTTGCCATCATCATGCCGCTGTTCTCAGCCGTCATAGGTGCAGGGCTGGGCTGGGCATTAGGACTGTCGGTGGGCGGAACAGCTATTCTGGCAACACTGGCGGCAAGTGCCTCCTACATCGCGGCGCCGGCGGCCATGCGCATTTCCGTACCGGAAGCCAACCCCACGTTGTCGCTGGCGGCATCCCTAGGGATCACCTTCCCGTTCAACGTGGTGGTGGGGATCCCGCTCTACCACGCCCTGTCCATCTGGATCCATACCTTCGCGAGGGGATAAAGCCATGGAAAGCCACCGACGCAAGCTCCTGACCATCGTCACCGAGGCCGTCCTCGAATCAACCCTCGTCCGCGACATCGAGCAACACCACGCCCACGGATACACCATCACCGACGCGCGCGGGAAAGGCAGCCGGGGCGTCCGCGGAGCAGGCTGGGAAGCGAACAGCAATATCCGTATCGAGGTGGTCTGCGACGCCGTGATAGCGGAAGGCCTTGCTGCACACCTTCGCGAGCACTACTACGAGGACTACGCCATGATCCTGTTTCTGAGCGACGTCGAGGTCCTGCGGCCGGCCAAGTTCTAGGCCTTCGTGCCCTCCGCGGGCTGCCCCTTTTCAGGCACGAGCACAGCAAGGAGTTCGTCAAGCTGATGGCCGGCATCAACAGGGTGCCGGAACGGGCGGCCGAACACCACAGAATAGATGTTCCGCCTGCCTGCCCGTGTCCTGGTGATGTAGCCGGCCTCGACAAGGTCAGCAGCAATCTTCTGGGCGGCACGCTCCGTGACCCCCACCGTGGCAGCCAGGTCACGTAGCCGTATCTGCGGATCACGGGCAATGGTCAACAGTACGTGGGCGTGGTTAGTCAGGAACGTCCACCCGATGCCGCTGCCTGACACTTCGCTTTCCTTTGCTTCAAAATCTTCAGTCGCCACCCCTTGGACAATAGCGGATCTGGGCACGACGAAAGCGCCGCCGGTCCCAATCCACAGCAAGCACCCACAACGCTTATGATCGCCAGGCGCAGGAATCGTCTCGTTACCAAGCCGCCGGTCGTAGACGGCTAGATCAGGCTGTAAGTGGTGGTGCCAGCGATACCAAGGTGTAAGTAGTGCCGTCGCGGAGCATGGCCCAGAGGACATTGAGCCGCCGTCGGGCGAGCGAGAGCATGGCCTGGATGTGAGATTTCCCTTCACCCGTTTTCGGTCGTAATAGGCACGTGAGGCCGGGCAGGATTTAAGCGCCGAGAGCCCGGAGAGGAAGAAGACGCGGAGCAGCCGGCGATCGTATCGTCTTGGCCGATGGTGGTTGCCGCTGATCCTTCCGGAGTCCCTCGGCGCCGGCGCCAATCCAACAACACCGGCGAACCGGTCCGCAGACTGAAAAACCGTCATATCTCCGCCGGTGGCACCAAGGAATTCGGCGGCAAGGACAGGGCCAAAGCCGGGCATGCTCAACAGCACCTCGGTATGCCGGTGTTCAGTAACCTTCTCGCTGATCAGCGCATCCAGTTCTTCCAGTTCCTCGTTCAAACTTGCCACTTCGCGGGCGAGGGCTGCGACAATCACCTCCCCGATGCGTTGGGCAGGAACGACGGTCTGCTGGGACTTCGCGGCTTCTACCGCAGCCGCAGCAACCGCTGCCGAGGAACGAGCACCGTGTTTCTTCAACCACGCCTGGGTTCGCGCCTGGCCGGCACGGCGGATCCCATCCGGAGTCCGGTACTTGGTCAGCAACATCAGCGCGGCTTTGGATCGGCTGTAATCGAAGGTCCGCTCCAGCGCGGGGAAATACTCCAGGAGCTGAGCTTTGAGTCGATTAATCGACCTCACCCGATCCGCCGACTTGTCAGCCCGCCGGGCCGTTAGGAGTCGCAACCCGACGCTGATCTCGTCACCGGCGCGCAAAGGCTGCAGGTCAGTCCGCATCCGGGCCTGGTCGGCGATCACAGCGGCATCCTTGGCATCTGTCTTGCCGTCACCCCTATAAATCTTCGAGGCGTGGTGCACCGTCCGCCCAGGAATATAGAGAAGGTTCTGACCATGACCGACAAGCAACGCGATGAGCAGCGCCGGTCCGCCATGATTCAAGTCCATCGCCCACACCAAAGGACCACCGTCCGACAAGTCCAGGACCGTGCCCAAAAGTTGGATGAGCGCCGCTTCGTCGTTGGGAACCTTCTGCGAGAGCAGCCTGTTTCCCTCGCCATCGATCACAACGCAGTGGTGATGGGCTTTGCCGGCGTCGATGCCGGCCCATAATTGCACCAAGAACAGCCTCCAGTCTGTTGGATGAGAAGAGCCCAGCAGATAACCGCGCCGTCGTGTCCTTATCCGGCGATCATGTCGCGTCTCTCAATCAGCGGTCGGGTCATCGCGGGGTGGCGGGCGGCCAATCCTACGGAGCCGTCACGTGCAAGCGTGCGGTCCACAGCAGCCAAGCCATACCCGCCTCCCCTGGGTAGCCACGACCCTACAATGACCGCGGAACTGAGCCCGGTAACAACATAAGGACAGCAGCAAAAAAAGAAAAATGCTTCTACAGCCGAGCGCAGCGAGGACCACTCCCGATACGAACGAGAGGCTCTCTGCCGTCACCCACCTGCTGATGGACGCGGGTGGCCACGCCAGGCTGACCTTCAGACGAACTTGTCTTTTTATACACATTCGGCCCCTTGCCATCAGGCAAGGGGCCGAATTGTTAGCGCATAACCAGATCGGGCCGGCAGGGCTTCGTTCCGGAGCTACTAGCGCTTTACTGCTTTCCTTGATTTACAAGTATTGCTGGTGAAGCAAGTAAGAAAAGTATTACCAACTTCAGTCTTGGAGTTTGCGACCGGGGGCTAACCGCTGGTCGCCGCCGTCATATGCTTCCCCCCCGTTGTGCGTCGCTTCTCGACGCGAGGTTTCGGACTCAAGCGCCTTTGAAACCATATGCGACCAGGAGTGGTCGTTCTCAAGATAGCTGGTTGCTTTGAATGCGGCGCGGGCGCGAGTCCTCAGTGATTTGGGGATAGAAATCGTTACATTCACCATGGGCTCTTCGGGCTCCTGGCCGGCGCGGGCTTCGTCATCCCGGACCTTGCGCAGCAGCCGGCCCAGCGGGGCTGGCTCAGAAGGTGCGGTATCGGTCTTCGATGCGCTCCTACGCGGCGCGAGGCCGGCGACCTTACGATCGGATTCAATTGCATCGCTCATACGTTCTGCTCTTCCTTTTCGCT
Source organism: Crystallibacter permensis (assembly GCF_025960875.1). Taxonomy (GTDB): domain Bacteria; phylum Actinomycetota; class Actinomycetes; order Actinomycetales; family Micrococcaceae; genus Crystallibacter; species Crystallibacter permensis. The sequence continues at coordinate 127,009 of NZ_JAODLR010000010.1, forward strand.
TTCAATGGCCACGATTCTCGCGATTACTTCTTGTGTGACTGCATGAAGGTCACCTGCAACGTTGGCTGCTGAGCGGGGCCCTGCCTCGCTTGCATCAGCTTGTCCCTTGAGTACTTCGAACCATTTGGGTGCACTGTTGACTTGCTTCTCGACTTCGTGAGCCAACAGCCCCTTTTGGCGAGTGACCTGGGCCGTGGATTCGGCATGGCGAACCGTCATGGGGAATAGCACGGTGTCCACGCCGAAGAGTTGCGTGACGTGTTCACGCGCTACGCGCTGAACCTTACTGGCACTCTTGGCAGTTCCGACCAAGACAACTCCGAGCAGGTCGAGCATGGGGTTCAACTTGACCACTCCATCCAGACGTTTGGCGACTGCGGTCATGCCTTTGAGACTGGAAAGGTCAGTCTTTACTGGAATCAATGCGTAGCGGGCCGCTGCCACTGCTGCAGATTGCAGTGGTTCGTTTCCTGGTGGGCAATCGATGATGACCATGTCGTAGTCACCAGCGATCGGCGCCAAGACCCTAGCTAGGGCCAATTGGGCTCCATCAGGGTCTTTCTGCGTCCGTGAGGCGAGACTTGCGGCAGCAGAATCGAGATAAGGGCCGCCAGGTAGCACGTCCAGGTTCTCACGTCCAGATTCAACGGGGGTTACCGGTCCATCGAAGGCGATAGCTGCTGCTAGGGCTTTACCATCGTCGTTGTGTTCTTTGCTGGTGTAACCGAGGTCTTCAGCTAGATTCCCTTGGGGATCGAGGTCGACTAGGAGTACACGGTAGCCGGATTGCGCCAGCAGTCCCCCGATATTGGCAGTAAGCGTCGTCTTGAAAACTCCACCTTTGCCGTTGATGACTGCTATTACGCGGCTAAGGGCCGCGCGGTCGATCTGGTTCAAGGGGTTCCCTTTCGATCCAAGCGTTGTTTCTGCCAGCGTACTGGGGGCTGCTGGCTAACCTTGGGATGCTGGCTTTAGTGTCGCTACTTTTTTTACATTGATTACTGGGTTTACTGGAAACACTTGTATTGGCAGTAATTTCCGTCAGCCTTGAAGACTCTTCCCGCATCTGGGATCGAGGTGGACCGGTGCGACGATTCACGTTTAGTACCCCACCTACTGCCCATCGCTCCCCCGCTTCGAGAGATGCGATAGCCGGTGTGACGGCTTTGCACCATTGACAGTGCCCCTAGGGGTTGCAGCCCTGCATTCTTGGCTGGGGGATACGGGCCTAGTTGCATAACCTCCTTCACTGTATTTAGTAGCCTTACTGGAATTACTTGTATTGAAAGTTTTGCAAGTATCGAATGCTGGCGCTTACAGCCACTCTCGGTCCCGATCTTCCTTTCCGGGACCAATGGTTTCCAGGACCCCGAAGTACTCAGCGAGGGTCCGCAGGCTGGTCTCTTTAACGATGTGCCGGCGTCCAGCGACACGGCCGGTCGTATTCCAGCAGCCATCGGTCACTAGGGGTTGCAGCCATTCTTGGCTGGGGGATAGGGGCCTAGTTGCATAACTTTCTTCACTGTATTTAGTTGCCTTACTGGAATTACTTGTATTGAAAGTTTTGCAAGTATCGAATGCTGGCGCTTACAGCCACTCTCGGTCCCGATCTTCCTTTCCGGGACCAATGGATAACTCTAGCCGCTGCTCTCGTCCCCTATGAAGCTTCTGCGTACAGCAGGGCGCCGATCGTTTGTTCGTCCTCTGGGGGCCCGTATTGCCAGTACGGGTAATCGTCGTGGGGCCCTGCCAGGACGGCTTCGCCGGATCGT
>NZ_JAODLR010000010.1:128869-148948 GCF_025960875.1 Crystallibacter permensis
GATCGTTTGTTCGTCCTCTGGGGGCCCGTATTGCCAGTACGGGTAATCGTCGTGGGGCCCTGCCAGGACGGCTTCGCCGGATAGCGCTCGTTTCAGGAGCCACTGCAGCCATTGGGCTCGTTCGAAGCGGTAGCGTTGCATTTGCCGGCCGATGGCTTCCAGGACCCCGAAGTACTCAGCGAGGGTCCGCAAGCTGGTCTCTTTAACGATGTGCCAACGTCCAGCAACGCGGCCGGTCGTATTCCAGCAGCCATCGGTCACTAGGGGTTGCAGCCATTCTTGGCTGGGGGATAGGGGCCTAGTTGCATAACTTTCTTCACTGTATTTAGTTGCCTTACTGGAATTACTTGTATTGAAAGTTTTGCAAGTATCGAATGCTGGCGCTTACAGCCACTCTCGGTCCCGATCTTCCTTTCCGGGACCAATGGATAACTCTAGCCGCTGCTCTCGTCCCCTATGAAGCTTCTGCGTACAGCAGGGCGCCGATCGTTTGTTCGTCCTCTGGGGGCCCGTATTGCCAGTACGGGTAATCGTCGTGGGGCCCTGCCAGGACGGCTTCGCCGGATAGCGCTCGTTTCAGGAGCCACTGCAGCCATTGGGCTCGTTCGAAGCGGTAGCGTTGCATTTGCCGGCCGATGGCTTCCAGGACCCCGAAGTACTCAGCGAGGGTCCGCAAGCTGGTCTCTTTAACGATGTGCCAACGTCCAGCAACGCGGCTGATCATGTTCCAGGCGGCCATCAGTTCCAGGGCGTGTGTCACTGCTTTGGGGGAGAGACCACTCGTCCGTGCGATGTCCGCGCTGATGAGCTCGCCGTCTGCGCGTTCGATGGCTTCGTAGACGAACGCGGAGACCACGCCCAGTTCACGGAATACCGGCCTGAGCGCGTGGATCTTTCCCGGGCGCCACGCTTTGGCTTCAGCCCGTGTCCGGTACTCATCCGGAATAACCAGTTCATAGAGATCTCCACGGAGCCCACGGCCTTCCTGCGCGAGCCGAATCATCGGGCGCTCCGTCCTGGACAATTCCCGAAGTTGGCGGGCCACGGTCGTTTCGTGCGTGCCGGTTGCGATGGCCAACGACCTGACCCCGAATTCTATGAACCGGCTGCCGCGCTTATGGGCAGCTTCGCCAATCGCCCGCAACAGCATCCGGTAGCCCAGACCCGACCTCGAGCCCGTGACGGATTCTTCGTAAGCACGTAGCGCGTTCCGCCAGGTCAACAGGTACTGGTACTCAGCGGCAGAACCGGGCTGGTGGAGCAGGGTAAGTACAGGGGGGTGTGTATTAGGCGGGCTTGTGTAGCTTTTATACCCACTGTCATTTCCCGTGCCGTTGGTGTTTGGTTTTTTGCGGAAGCTTTCAACGTGCTTGACCGCGCTGCGCCAGTCCCGCTGCAGTGCTTTGCGCCTGTTGCTGGGGGAGTAGCGGGAGTAAAACCCGACCATGCCGGCCCAGATGTTCTGGTTCATGCGCCGCTGTACATCGGTCAGGGACCAGCCGGCGGCGACGGCCGAGGCCATGACGCCCTGGCGTGCTTCCGAGGGAGTGCTGTAACGGGTGGTGTCGTAGTTCCCGCTGCGTGCGGTGTACTCCTTCAGGGCCGGAAGGGCACGGGGCCCGCCAGCCAGGGGCAGGGCTTCGGCCGGCTCCAGCAGCTCCAACGGCTGTGCACGCCGCTGCCGCACAGCGGCCAGTTCGTCGACAAGGCTTTCCCTTAGCTGGCTCCAGCCGGTCCAGGTGTTGCGGTTCCGGCGGGCAATGTCATAGGCGATGTTCAGGCTCATCGTGAGCCGCTGGTAGCCGCCCTTCTTCCAGACACTGCCGGGAACGCGGATGGCACCGGTCTTGGCGTTCTCGTGCGGGCCGGGGTCAATGCTGGAGAAGCGTTTCGCAGCAGCCTGAACGAATTCCTTAGCGTCGGTGAAGGCGACACCGAAATTCAGCGGGAGATAGAGGTGGCGCCCGCCGCTGGGGGACTGGTCCTCGATCCAACGGACATCGTTGCTGGAAAACCAGTGGCACAATGCTTTGTAGTCCGACTCAACTTTGTCCTGCCCGCCGCGGCTGGCGTCCAGGTCAAGGCAGATCGTCCGGACCAGCCCATCAGTGCCGCAGGTGCGAACAGCCGCAGGGAGCGAGGGCAGGGCATCCGTGAGATCGCGTTCACCGCTGTCCCGATAGGTTTTCCCACCATCCTTGGACAGACGGACTCGGGGTTGCGAAGCAAGCAGGCTGGCCAGGGCATGCCATTCAGCCTGCGCCTGCTCACGGGCGGCAAGGGGCGAAAGAGCTAGGTGTGTTTCCGACACGCCGTCTCCGGCGGTTTCGGATACATCACCCACCGAAAAAAGGTGTGCGTGTATGATGGAACCAACTCCATATGGAGGAGGGCATGAAAATACCCTGCATCTGTATGTTGCTCAATATCGAGGAATCTTGGCGGAAACGTTCGGTATTGAGTAGAAAACTTCAGATTGAAGGCTCGCTTAGGCGGGCCTTCAATGTTTAACTGGCCTTTTCGATGGGCAAAGCCTCCTGACCAGTAAGCGTTTCTATGTCTATGGAAGATAGCTTTTCTTTCACCACTTCAGCGATAAAAGAGCTGGCCGATGTCCCAAGATAGTCTGCAACGGCGAAGAGTTTTTCTGCCTCTGCAACGGGGATACGGGTAGTCAGAACGTGTCGGTCGCCCTTAGATGGGCGCCCACCTGATGCGCGTTTCTGAAATGCCATACTCAGCACTCTAGGTTTCTGAAATGCCATATCGTCGCAGATCAGTGGCGTGTCGCATATATTTCTCCTCGTTGTGCGCGTCATCGTCACAGTCCTCGTGCCACGGCTGTTGAAGCATTTAGCCAAGCACGCTGCCGGCAGCTTTCAGTACAGTGCGGCGGATTTCCCGGTCTTGAGCACCGAGGTGACAGTTCCCCTCGAAGTCTCGACCCGTTCCACGTTAGACATGTCTAGCGTAATGGTTAAAGCATAAAACGCAATCTACCGGTCAATACGGGACAATGGACGCATGGAAAGCACTGATCGACTCCCATACATTGGCGCTGCGGCAGCATACCGCGGCACCGTCATGTTCGATCTCGCCGAAGAGTTTGAGATAGGTTTTTTTCTCTCTTACTACAGGAATTTCTCCATTCCACACATTGCCCAAGTTCTTGCGGGTACAGGAGAGGTGCACGCACGGCCGTCGAAACGCTCGATGGACACTGCAATTATCATGTACGAGCTCATCGAGGATGGGTTCGATGGTGCAAGAGGCCGGGCAATGGTTGATCTGCTGAACAGAGTCCACAAGGGAGTCAAGGGGACAAACGAGGACTTCCTCTATGTGCTGACCACGCTCTTGGTAGTTCCAATCCGTTTCTGCGACGTGTATGGCCGACGAGGCACTACTCCCGACGAGCGCAAAGCCGCCACGGTGTTCTATGCGGAGCTGGCGAAACGAATGGGCATCAGCAATGCCTTCACCTCTTATGACGATGCTGCCGAATTTCTTGATGACTACGAGAGGCGCTTCTCTGCCCCTAGTTCAGAGGGTGCGGGATTGATGGCCTCGACGATGAGTTTGTTTCGGGAACGCCTTCCACGCCCAGCGGCCCCACTAGCTGCACCCGTTCTGTCGGTGTTGTTCAATGACCCTCAACTGAGCCGGTCACTCGGGCTTCCACTCCCGAACCGAGTGATGAGGGCAGGCGTGCATCTTGGCTTGCGGGTTCGAGCCGCTCAGCTTCGTCGACGTCGGCCGCGGACTCGGTCCCGGTTCAACCCCGGCCAAGCGGGTAGCGGCGTGTACCCGGGAGGCTACGAGCTTGATGAGCTAGGGCCGCGTAATCGTGTCAGCTGAAAGCAAGGACTTTCGACGCGCTAAACAGGCGGCTAAGAAGCAGCTGCAGCATTTGGCGCTGCCTCCTGAGCTGTCTTTAGAAATGCTTCAATCGAAAGTCGAGCGCGAGCGTGGTATCAGCATTACCGTAAGGCCGGCTGGCCCGGATGACGACCCTCTTGTCACCGGTAGCGTCCTTTTCACTTCGAACCACGCTGTTATTACATACCCCGCAGATGCCAGTCCCCACCGCCAAATTAAGGTTCTCTGCCACGAGTTCGCGCACCTCATATTTGGCCACGTGCAAACCGATCCGTTCACCAATATTCCGGACGATATGAGCGAGATGCTGCAGCTGCTGGATCCGGGAATGATAAGGGCGCAGCTACTTCGGCGCCGCTGTTTCGATAACCCCGCAGAGCTGGAGGCTGAGGTTTTGGCCGATATGCTCTCCGTTCGACTTACCTGGTCCTCTACGCGCAGGTCTCCGACACCTGATGCGTTCGGAAGAGTCTTCGGATGAACGACTGGATACCGGCAGCGGTACTTTGGGGCCTGACGCTCGTCCGGCTGCCAACTGTGCGCAATCGCGAGGCCCTCCCTGCGTTCTGGGGTTCTCTCTTCGCCTCGATAGCTTTCACTCTTTACGTCCCTTCGGTCTACCTGACGGTTGACTATGCATTGGGAGGTGGCAATATTGCCGGCCTTATCCTCTCGGAGTTTGTCATCGCGGCCCTGTGGCAAATTCAGCGTTCCTTGCAGTTGGCTACGATCGCCGGTACAGTACCGGCCGGCGACCGTCTATGGGCCCGCTGGTGGGCACTCTGTTCCCTAGTCATGCTCTTGACATATCCCTGGTGGAACGCCGCCGAATCCACCAGGTGGATGGTGAGTCTATACGGGGCCCATCCAGCCCTCCTTGTCTTCCAGACATTCGCCGTGGCTTTCATAATGACCGTGAGCGTCAGCGCGTTGAGGATCTGCTGGCCTCGAATGAATCAGATGAAAGGCCTGTTTCGCGCTGGATTCAGGATGGTTCTCGCTGGATTCGGCATCGCCCTCATGATCGCTGGCCTGCGCCTTTACGGGAACTTTCTTCCAGCAGGGTCAGGAGCCAAAGCAGCAGTTGAACAGTTCTTTGAATTGGCTCAACAAGTGATTGTCATCCTCGTGTCATTAGGGCTTTCGCTCCCAAGGCTCACCGCTGTGGCGCAGAAATTCGCCCTAACCGTGCGTGCAGCCCAGATGCTGCGTACCATCCAGCCGATCTGGCAAGGCGTAGCTTCGGCCGAAATGGATCTCGTTATTGATTCGAAGCCGTACTCCAAAGCTGAGTTCTTGAGCATCAATAGCGTCGCCCGTCTCCAGCGACGGGTGTCGGAAATTCGAGACGCTGAGATCAGGGCCCGAACGAGCGGATACACAATGGATCCACAAAGCGCTGGAATAGTTAGAGAGGTTGAGACACTCTTGTACAACTACCCAGACAGCCATACGAGCAGTGAGAAGCGGCGCGTTGAAACCTAGGAACAGCCCATACGCAGAACAACGTCGAGCAGAACTCGCCCGACGGTTGCGCGTATTGCTCGATGTGGTGGTGGCCGAAGGAGGCCGTCCTTATGAGTTCACCGAAATTCAGGCCGCGTTAGCAGAGAAAGGTGTGAAGCTGTCCCGCGCGCGCTGGTATTACATGCGTGACGGTGATGGGCCACTTGTCACGGATGAGAAGCTCCTGATGGCATTGGCCGAGTTCTTTGGTGTCCCCGGTGCATACTTGACCGATCCAGGATCAGAGATGCCGGATCGAGTGGAGGCCCAACTGGAACTTCTCAAAACAATGCGGAAGAACCAAGTAAAGTCCTTCGCACTTCGTGCCTTGGGTGAGGTCTACGACGCCGAAAGCGTCCGTTCTCTAGCCAAGCTCATAGATACAGCGCTGGACGAGGGTAAATAGCCCTGGTTCCCGAAGTAATAACTTAGTTGCATGTTACCCTTAGACATGTCTAAAGGCATGACTAAGGAGGACCGTCCGTGAATACGAAAGGTCTCACTATCGGGGCTATTGCGTCAGTGCCGGCGGTGTTCCTGGGCCTGGTCTTCTCTTTAGTGCTGTTGGGAGACTCGAAGTCGGCAGCTGCGGCTTGTGCTCCGGTTTCGGCCGCCAGCGACAGCGACATCCACGTTGATGGCTACTCCACCGACCAGGTGAAGAATGCTGCGGCCATCATCGTTGGTCAAACGTTGAACCTGCCGGTTAAAGGGCAAATGATCAGTGTGATGGCCGCGTTGGGAGAGTCGGGGCTGCGTGTCCTGGACTACGGCGACGGCCCCGGACCTGACTCCCGTGGATTGTTCCAGCAGCGCGACAACGGCGCGTGGGGCTCGTATGCGGACCGCATGGACCCGGTGACCAGCGCCACGAACTTCATCAAGGCGCTGCAGGCGGTTGACGGCTGGGAGCTGATGGAGCCGACCATCGCCGGCAACAAGGTGCAGCGCAACGCCGACCCGTACCACTACCAGAAGTACTGGCCCGAGGCCGTCACGCTGGGAGTCCTGTGGAAGAAGTCCAGCTTTCAAGGAAGGGTCCGCTTGTGAATTCGAACAAGGGCTGCATCGGTCTGGCTTTATTGACGCCGGCATTCCTGGCCGGGTTCTTAGTTGTTGTCTTGGACGGCGGAAATTCTCCCGCACAGGCTGCTGAGTCCTGCGTTGCTCCCGCAGGCGTTTCCGAGGATGGATCAGCTCAAGCAGGGAGCGTCCCTGGCTTTGACGACGAGCAGTTGAAGAACGCGGCCGCGATTATGAGGGCGGCAAAGTCACTGGATCTTCCGGCCTCGGCCCAGTTGTTGGGGGTTCAAGCCGCGATCGGTGAATCCACGCTGAGGGTGATTGACCATGGAGATGGGGCGGGGCCTGACTCTCGGGGCCTTTTCCAGCAGCGGGACAACGGCGCGTGGGGGTCCTACTCGGACCGTATGGATCCCATGATTTCCGCAACGAACTTCTTCAAGGCTTTGCAACGGGTGGAAGGTTGGGAAACTCTGGAGCCCAGCCGGGCGATCAACCGTGTGCAGCGCAACGCGGACCCGAATCACTACACGAAGTTCCGCACCCAGGCCACAGGTCTGGTGAAGGCTCTCGGCGGGGAAAACGCTGTCGGCATTGATCCCAGCGGCACATGCCCCGCGGCGGGAAATACCGTCGTCGGCGACCTGGAAGGCAAATGGGTCCACCCGCTTCCGGGCTCGACCTTGACGAGCGGATATGGCCCGCGTCCCACTCCGGCAGGGACCATCAATTTAGGCAATTTCCACTACGGTGTGGACCTCTCGACCCCAGGTAGTCCGGGCACGATCGTAGCCGTGACGGATATGAAGATCGTCAAGACCAGGGAAACGGACGGTGCGTACGGCACCGGTGTGACCGGGCAGACCACAGACGGGAAACTTACCATCAGTTTCTTCCATATGAAGGCGGGGTCGCTGCAGGTCAAGGAGGGGGACACCGTTGCTGCCGGCACGCCGCTGGGCACCGAGGGCGCGACAGGCAATGTCACTGGCCGGCACCTGCACATGGAGTTCTTCGCCGGGACACCGTCCAATCCCACGGCTTCGGTCAATCCCACCGTCGACCCGACCCCGATCCTGAAAGAGAAAGGCATTCTCTGATGCGCAAGCAACTGGCCATTACGGTAGCTTTGGCAGCAGCATTTTCCCTGGGCGCGTGCGCCGGGGGCTCCGAGAACGGGCCGGCGGCAGGATCCGTCCCTACCGTGCAGGTCGGGCAGGAGAGCCACAGCGCCGACGACGGCCATGATCACGGCGCGGACGAACACCATGGTGTCCCGGAAGTGACCTGGGATCCCGCGGCGGAGACGGCGGTCAAGGACACGGCAGGCAAGGTCATGGGCTTGTTCGCCCGGCCCGACGTTCCGGCAGCGGCCTGGTTCAACGAACTTGCCCCATACCTGGCACCGGACTACGCGGAGGATGCACGGTACATCGACCCGGCGCGGGTGCCGATCCGGGAAGTCACTGACGGTCCGGCCATCAGCAGGGAAGCCGGCAACCCGCGGACCGTCACTGCCTCGTTCTCCACGGATGCAGGCAGGTGGCAGATGCTCCTGCACCGGTCCGGACAGCAGCAGCCCTGGCTGGTGACAGCCATTACCCCGCAGGACCCGGCCCAGGCCACGGCCTCATGACACGACAGATCCCGGAACGAGCGAGAGGAACCATCCGATGAGCACGAACTGGCAGGGGAGCGAGCGGAAGAGCCGCGCGCCCATCACTCTGACCGATCCGCAGCCCGAAGAAACAACAGCCGGGTCCGCAGCGGTCATCCACGCGGTACCTGGCGCGCAGGCGACGGTTGAGCCACAGGGGCAGCCGGTGGCGGTCGCGGCCGCGGTGGACCACGGTGAAGCTCCGCTGGTCAGCGGCCGCCGCAGCGCAACTGTCCTGCGCAAGGAGAACGTTAATGATCAGTTGCCGCCGGCTACCGGCTGGCAGGCGTTCCTTCGGGCGGTGAGCTTGGGATTGATCAGTCCGAAGGTCGGCACGGCGGAGCTGGCCCGCAGGGCGGACCTGTCCGCGATCCAGCGTGTGTACTCGCGTCCGATGCAGATCATGGTCGCCCAGCCCCTCGGCGGCGTGGGCAAGACGATGTGCAGCATCGGCCTGGGTTCCACGTTCGGCATCCATTCCGGGCAGCAGACGCTGGTGTGGGACAACAACGAGATGATGGGCACCGCCGGGGTGCGGACCAACGCGAACGATTCCATCTCTACGGTGTGGGATCTGCTGAACGTCCTGGAATCCTTCGAGACGGTCACTGCCCGCAAGGGGGAGTTGTCCTATTACACCCGCCATCAGGGCAACAACCAGTTCTCCGTCCTGGTCGCGGACGAGGACGCGGACCGGATGAAGTCCATCGGTGCCGATGAGTTCAACCGCATCCACACGGTCGTGAGCCGCTTCTACGACACCATCATCGTGGACACCGGCAACAACACCCGCTCCGCGAGCTGGCTTGCCTCGATCGAGGTCACGGACCAGCTCGTGATCCCGACGACGTTGAAGCGCAACGCCGTCGTGTCCGCGCTCAGGATGATCGAACAGCTCGAATCCATGTCCGAGCGCACCGGCAACCCGCACTACAAGGACCTGGTGGCCAACGCTGTCGTCCTGGTCACCCAGGGCGGGGGAGCGAAAGTCTCCGCGGCCGAGCAGGCAGAACTTCGGCAGAACCTGGCCTCCGCGGTACGGGTCCTGATCGACATCCCCTACGACGCGGCACTGGACACCGGCTCAATCATCGACTGGCAGCTCGTCGCAGACCCGGCCCGCCGCGCCTTCGAACGGGCCTCGGCCGCAATCGCCGCCGGGCTCCTGGCCACCGACCTTAAACACGCCACTTCCGCCACGACGACCAACCGGTAAGGACCTCAGAACCATGTTCAGCACGATCACCAGCGAAATCATCATCCGTGCCGCGGTCCCTGCCGCCGAGAACCCGCTTAGCGGTGTCCAGCCCGACATCAGCGTCTTCGGCGTGAAGTTCCAAAGCGCCATTGAACTTGTCCTGGGCGGCATCTGGGCCCTTGCCATGATCCTCGTCGCGGCGGCGTTCCTATGGAACCTGGCCAAGTGGGGCTTCGCCCGCCAGCGCGGCCACTCCGACGACATCGAGGAAGGCGCAGCGGGCGCGAAGAAGAGCGGCATCGCCTTCGCGGCCGTAGCCGGCGCCAGCGTGATCCTTGGCGGCATCCTCGCACTGACCAGCGCCGCGGGGGCCTGACCCATGCGCAAACACTGGAAAGCACTCACGGCCGTAGGGGTGATGATCCTGATCGTCGCCGTTGCCGTTATCCTCATCAACCGCCCCGCACCGGCCACGGAACAGGACCCCGGTCCGCTCCAGGCCTCCGGGAAGTTCGGGTTCCCCGTCTCCGACATCAACATCGGGGAAGGCGGAACCACGAAAGCAAGTGACGATAAAACCATCACCGGCTACAACGGCACCTGCGACTCCGCAGCCCAGGCCGCAGCCAACTACACACACCTCATCAAGGATCTGAACCTCGGCACGTGGGCGCAGCAGAAAAAGGTCCTCACCGAGGTGTCGATGCCCGGACCGTGGTTCGAAGAAGTAACCTCCGCGGGGGAACTGTTGGCTGACGCTGAAAGTCTGCCAGCGGGTGCGTTCGATGGCGGGTGGTACACCCGCTCTGATGTGGCTGCCGGCGGCATGTACCGGATTGCCAGCTGTGAAGAAGAGCAGGGCGCAGTCGTCCAGGTCTTCACCGGTGGCGTTGGTGCCAGAGTGAACGAGGCCCCCAACGCCTTCTTCCAGACCGTCACCTTTGAACTGGCCTGGGACGGTGACTGGAAAATCACCGACGCCGCAATCGTCCCCGTCAACCAGGACTTCGGCGGCCGCGTCAAGGACGGCGGTCCCATGAGCGTCGGCACCAACATGGATGGGGAAACGGCCCCGGTCCTGCGAAACGAGCTGGTCAGCGCCTTCTTCAAGGACAAGAGCAGGGACGGATGGATCGAGTATGCAAACGCTCAGCGCTAACAGGACGATCCGCCTGGCCGCAGCCTTGCTCGTGATGTTCCTTGGCCTCGGCGTGGTGTTCGCCGGCCCCGCCCATGCAGCGGACGAGGTAACCACAACAGAAAAACTGAACGCCGACCAGCTCAAACGCCTCGCCGGGCTGCCCGAGGCCCAGCGGAACGAGATCCGGGACCGGCTCAACCACGAGCTGGGCAAAGAAAGCTGCGCCGACTTTGCCTTCTTCACGTCCATGGGCGGCAACGATTGTGAGAACGTCGCAGCCAAGGCATTTGGGACTTTCCTGACGACACCCGAAAAGTCCCTGGACTACGACGGTACGAACACGGGCCCGTTCTGCGCCGGCCTGTCCGACGTGGGCGCACCTATGAAAGCCACCGCCTGGTGCGTGCAGGGAGCGGCGTGGCAAGAATTTTCTCCGCTGGCCGGGGTGGCTCTTCGTGCGACCCTCTCGGTGATACCCGGCGGGCAGGTGGTGTTGGGCACGGTGGATACCGTGGCGTTCATCGCGGACGCGAAGGACGGGTTTGAGCGGTTCGCCAACACCGTTAAGGAAGAGGGGGTGACGGCCACCAACGAAGTGCTGAACAACCTGTTGAAGGTCGCCGCGTTCGAGATTGACGACTCGTTCCGCAACACCTGGGCGGCGTTTTCCGGGATCGGGATCCTGGTCATGGGGCTGATGTATTTCAAGCTCTGGAAAGACGTCTCGAACGAGGAGATCGACATGGACTCCGCCCGGCAGTCCCTGCTGTGGTACGGGCCGCTGTCGATGATCCTGGTGCTCTTCGGACCGGCCCTGGGCTATGTGGTCAACGGGTGGATGACAGGGATCACCGAGTCCGTGACGTTCTGGACGTCCAGCCGGGTAACGGATTTCGGGGTCGCTATTTCCCGGTTCGCCTCGTATGAATCCAGCGGCGCGTTCGGCCCGCTGGCGGCTGTCGTCCTGTTCGGCCTGTTGTTCGTCTCGGCGTGGGCGATGCTGGGGTTGCTGGCGGTGCAGCCGCTGGCCCTGTACCTGCTGGGACTAGGCCTGGCGCTGATGATCGGTTTCATGATCCATGCGAAGTACCGGGAACGGGTGGGCAAAGTGGGGGTCCTTTGGCTCGGTATTTCCCTGTCCAAGCCGCTGCTGCTGCTGATCATGGGCGCAGTCTTCAGCTACATTGCGTCCCGCCCGGCGTTCAGCGACGAGGGTGTTGACGACGGCATGGTGAACGCCACGTCGGTGTTCCTGGCCGCCGCCGCGATGATGGTTCTGGCCTTTGCGCTGCCGCTGCTCTTCAAGTACATCCCGATCCTGCCCTCGTCCTCCACCGGTATGGGCTCGGACCGGCAATCCGTTGCCGGGGCCGCCATGGTCGCCGGGGCCGGCGCGGGAATATCTTCCGCCATCAGGGCGCGCAGGACCTCGCAGGTCCAGTCCGGCAACTCCGGGGGCGGCGGCAACCGTCAGCGCGGCGGCAAAGCCGGCACGCAGGGAAAACCCGAGGCCGAACAGGAAACCCCCGGGCTCGGGAATCCGGGCCGGCGAAGCACAGCCTCGACGTCCGGCGGGCAGGGATCCCCGCCCGGGCAGGGACAGGACCCGCAGGAGACGCAGACCATCGGCGACTTGCAGAAGGCCGGCCGCTCCGGGACCGCCGGCGGAAAAGCGGGCCAGGCCATCCAGGCCGGCGCCGCATCGGTGGGCCGGGGTTCGGTGAAGGTCGCGGCCGGCGGCGCTACGGCGTTCCTGCTGGCGGGCCGGGAAGCCGCCCGCCAGGCGGCGTTGCGGGGCCGCCAGTCCGCGCGATCGATGGCACCGGATACCGATCACATCAGCGGCCGGTAAGGCCAAGTACAGGCAGGGAGAGCAGGTAGTCATGGGAAGAATGGTTGTTGTCGGCGGCGAGGTTCAGGGCCGTGGCCTGTTCGGGGGAAACCGCACGGCTCCGGAGTGGATCGGCCTGTCGGCGGCCGTCGGCGCGGCGCTGCTGGTCGTCATGGCCGGCGGCAGCGGGATTATCAGCCTGATCATCGCCGCCGTGCTGGTCCTGACCGGGATCATTCTGACGACCCCGAACAAGTTCTCCGGCCACCGCTCCCTTGGCGCCCTCTTCGTGGAGTCCCGGCACAAGAAAGCCCGGCGCCGGAACACGTCCCTGGTGTACGTCCCGATCAAAGACCGCCCGCACACGCGGATGGTCAAGGCCGGCCGGAAGGACAGGGCCCGCGCCGATGCGAAGGGCCTGATCGAGGTTCCCGTCCGCCACACGGGTAACGCGCCGCTGATGGTGGGCACGGTCCGCCACTTCACCGTGGACACCCCGGACGGGCCGCTGGTCATCTTCCGCCACCAGGGCAAGGTCGCCAAGCCCTACTACACGGCCACCATGGAAATCATGGGCTCGTCCTCGGCGATCCGGGAGGAGTACCGCAAGGAATCCGGGCACGTGGCCCGCGGCCAGTACCTGGCCCGGCTGGCCCGCCGCCAGTCGCTGGTGACCCACGTACAGTCCCTGGCCCGGGCCGTGCCGATGGACTCGGCCGACCACCTGCTCTGGGTCAAAAGGCGGGTGGCCAAGGACGTCCCTGCGATCCTGCTGGAATCCTACGGCGCGCTCTGCGAAACCGTGCGCTCACGCTCCGAGCAGCACCGGACCTACGAGACCTTCCGGATCCCGAACTCTCCGGCGCTCTTCCGCCGTGCGGACGCCCTCGGCGGCGGAGACGAAGGGATCGGCCAGGCGGTCTACCAGGAAATCCGCTCGGCGATGTCCCAGGCCACGATGATGGGCTCGATCATCGACTTTAGGCCGCTGGGACCTGCGGCGATGGCCGCCCTGCTGCGCCATCTGCAGGACCCCGACTTCGACATCGACGACCACGACGGCGCCGATCTGATGGACTGCTGGCAGCACCTGGACGGCGACGCCTCGCCGCTGTCGCTGGTCATCAACCGGCACTGGCACATCCGCACCGGGTACGTGCCGGCCTCGGCCTTCAGCCCCCAGGCCATCCCGGTGGAAGCCCTGGAAGCGGTGATCAGCGGCATCCAGCCGGCCGTGGTGCACTCGGTGTCCATGGTCATGGAACTTCAGGACGCGCGCAGCGCCCGGGCCAAGGCCCGCAGCCACGCGGCCATGGACCGGGCCAAAGAGAAACAGGTCGCCAAATCCGGCGTCGTCACGGACGGTTCCGAAGAAGTGCTGCTGGCAGCTTCCCACCAGCGCCTCCTGGACCTCAAACCCGGCTCCGGGCACCACGGGGCGGCCTACGCCCTGTATATCTCGTTCGCGGTGGAGAACGCGGACGAGATCCTGTCCACCACCGACATTGTCGAGGCCGCAGCCGCCGACGCCGGCATCGAGTTCATCGACTGGATGGATAACCGCAACGACCTTGCCCTGATCACCACCATGCCGTTCACAAGGGGAATCCGATGACCACCACGAACGACACCAAACGCTTCAGCCTCCCAGATGCCCTGGCCAATGCATTCCGGCGGACGACCAGGGCAAAAGCCCGCACTGAGCGGCTGACCCTGGACGCCGCGTCCGCCGCTTCCGCGGCCGACGGGCAGGGCCGTGCACGGCCGGTGTCGAAGTCCGCCGTGAAGAAGGCGGAGAAGAAAGACGCCAAGCGGCGCGAGTCCGCGGAGGCCACAGCGAATGCCTCCGCCCGCTGGCACCATGAACGGAAATGGGGGTTCGCGTCCCGGCTGGGCTTCTATGACCCGGCCGCGCCGGGGGTGGAATCCTCCACCCGGCAGATGGAATTCTCGCACATGGCCATTGCGTCCCCGCCGACCTCGCACCGCGGCCTGGTGTTCGGCGTCGACGCCGGCTCCGGCTGGATGATCGTCCACGACCCGTTCACCGCCTACGGGGAGACCATCGAGTCCCCGAACGTCTGCTACATCGGCGACCTCGGGCAAGGGAAATCCTCGGCCATGAAAACCTGGGGCGTGCTGCGCCAGCTGATCCTGGGCCGCCGCGTGGTCGTGATCGATAAGAAGTTCCAGAAAGACCTCGGCGCCGGAGAGTACACGCCGCTGGCCAAGAGCTTGGACGTCGCCCCCGTACGGTTCCGCATCGGCGGCGGCGGGTCCCGGATCAACATCCTGGATCCGCGCATTGCCGCCCGCGTGAACGAAGAACCGGGCGGAGGCGACCTCTCGACCCCGGCGGGCCAGTCCATGCTGCTGCGCGCGGTGATGGAAGAAGCGCTGGCCCGGCCCATGAGCCCCAAGGAGGGCAAGGCCGTGCGCATGGCCCACCGGCAGGCACTGCGGCAAGCGGAAGCGGCAGCCGAAACCGCGCACATCGGGCACGTCCTGCACGCCCTGTACGCCCCGGATGCGATTACTGCGGAGGCCGTGGGCCTGACTGTGGAGGAACTGCGCGGCTGGGGCCAGGACCCGGCCTTTGAGCTCGAACGCATGATCGAAGACGACCTGGCCGGCCTGATCGACGGCCCCACCAGCCAGGACATCGCGCTCAACGCCGGCCTGACGGTTTTCGACGTCTCGGCCCTGCCCGAAGACGGCCCGGCCCTGCCGATCGTCATGACGATCATCAACACCTGGCTGGCCAACACCCTGTACGGCCAGCAGACACCGGTCCCGACCATCCTGCTGATCGAGGAAGCCTGGCACACCGTCCAGGGCTCGGTCGCCACCGTGACCCGGCGCAACACCAAACTCTCCCGCGCCCTGTCCCTGTCGTGCCAGTTCGCGTTCCATCACATCTCCGACATCCCCGAGACCAGCCCGGCCATTTCCATGCTGAAGGAATGCGGCACGGTCCTGCTGTACAAGCAGCAAAAATCCGCCGACGCGCTGGCCTGCGAGGACATGTTCAACCTGCCCCCGGGATCCGCCGGCGTCATATCGCAGCTGGTCAAGGGAACCTGCCTGTTCAAGATCGGCAGCCACGACCCCTTCGAAGCCATCCACGTGCGCAGCCCCCTGGAAACCGAACTGACCGACACGGACGGTGCCATGAAGTCCACCAGCACCATCGCCTTCACCGACGACACACCCGCCACGGAGGTTGTACCGGCATGAGCCAGCCCACGTCCACGGACACGCTCCTGAAACTGATCCTCGCCGGCGCTATCGCCGGCCTGCTGGCACTGGCCTGGGTGTCGGCGTTCCTGGGCGAACTCCTGACACCCACCGGAATGCCGTGGACCAGCATGCCCCGGCTAGTCGCCCTGTTCAAGGAAGGCAGCTTCCAGTGGCCGGCAGCCGCAACCTGGATTCTCATTGTCCTGGCGGTTGCCGCATTCCTCGGGGCGGCCTTCCTGGCCTCCCGCGGGGGAGGCCGCGGCAGCGCGTCCCAGCGCGCCCTGGCCGGCCGGCTGGCCACCGGTTACCGGCTCTCATCCCTGACCGAAAAGCACCGGGCACGCGAATCCAGGCAACTGCATCCGGACGCCGAAAACCTGCCACCCGGCCAGAAACTGGGGTACACGCTGGCCGGGAAACGGCAGATGCTGTTCAGCGGCTACCGGCAAACCGGGCTCAGCATCATCCCGCCTGGCGGCGGCAAGACCTCCGCCTGCGTCATCCCCAGAATGGCCGGCGCTCCCGGTGCCGCGCTGATGACCTCCAACAAGATCGACGGCGTACCCGAAGTGATAGCAGCCCGGCACAACTTGGGCCGCATCTGGATCTTTGACCCCAACCGCATCTACCGGACAGCGGACCGCCCTGACTTCATCTTCAACCCCCTGTCACTGGTGGAAGACACAGTGACCGCCATGGAACTGGCCTCGGTCATCATCACCGCAGCGAAGAAAAACAACCCACGCGACGGGGACGGCAAAGATGACGCCCACTTCGGCCCGGCCGGCGAAACATGCCTTGCCTGGGCTCTGCTGGCGGCAGCCATCGAGAAGAAGCCTCTTTCAGTCGTGCATGAATGGATGGCCCGGGGGGATCTGGTCCGGATCAGGGACATCCTGGAAGACGCCGGGTACGACTCTGCCGCAGCAGACATGTTCGGGTTCAGTAAATGGCCTGACCGCACCAGGGGCTCGCTGATCGCCACCACGCAACGGATGTGCCGGGACCTCTCCCAGAGCACCTTCCGCGACTGGACAACACCGGCACCCGGCATTGACGAATTCGACCCCACGAAGTTCCTGGGCAGCAAGGACACCCTGATCCTGCTCTCCGAACGTCGCCCCGGCGGAACCGGGGCAGTGATCACCGCCATCGTTAAATCCATCACCACGGCGGCCAGGAACCAGGCCCCCGGCGCTGCCCGCCTGCTGGTCCCGCTGGTCGCGGAACTGGACGAAGTTGCCAATATCGTCCCGTGGCCTTCGCTGCCGGAGGACTTTAGCTACTTCGGTTCCCTGGGCCTGTGCTTCACCGTCTACCTCCAGGCGTACGCCCAAGGCGTGGGGGAGTGGGGCGAGAACGGTATGCGCACTCTCTGGCAGACCGCCGGGTTCCGGCTCGTGGGCGCGAACGAGGAAACGGCATTCACCCGCGGGCTCTCCGAAACCATCGGAACCTGGGAGAAGGAGATGGGGAAGGACCGGCCCACCAAGACCCTGCCGAAGGCGGGACCGGAGGATTTCGCGAACCTGCCGGGCTTCACGGCGTTCCTGTTCAGCGCCAGCGCTCCGGCCGCTCTCATCAGCCTGTTCCCCTGGTTCAAGGACAAGCAACTCGCGGCCACCATCAAGGAAGGGCTGCCTGCGGCCGGGGAACCCGCGCAAGCCAAACCGGCTTCCTCCGATCCTGTACAAACCCTTGATCGGGAGGAAGCAACACCATGACCGCCGAGCCGGAGACTTCAGACGATGAACCGACAGAGGAAGAGCTGACCCAGCAGTTCGTGATGTGGGTCGAGCTCATGGTCCACGACACCGAATCCGTGCCCGATGCGAACAACGAGCGGTACTGGTGCCCGCAATGGTGGGCACACCCCGAAGCGGCCAGCCGCCTCAGCGCCCTGCACTCCGCCTATGTACAGGCAGTCACCGACGACACCGTGTCCGCCTGGTGGGTGCAGCACTGGGACAGCCACACCCGCATCCTCTTCTCCCAACACGGTCCGTTCGAGAACTGCCAGACCCGCCACACCTTCCATAACCGGGCAGACTCCTACACACCACGGCTGCTGACAGAACCTCCGCCGACCGGATGGACTCCTTCATAAAGAACTGCACGCTGTAAGGCGCAGATCCCTCAACTGGCCTCCTGCCGAGCCCTCGCGATCGCTGCAGCAGTCGTATTCGAGGTCTGAGAAGGATTTGTACGGAAATTCACGCTTAGGGCGAGCCGGTGGGAATCCGGCATGGAACGGTTGAGGACGTAGATCCGTTTGGGTTTGATGCCCAGGGCGATCAGCGCGTCGCGCTGGGCGGTGAGGTCTTGTTCATGCCTGGATATCTGGCATAGCCAACAAGCACTTTAGACATGCGGATTAGCAGTGTCAGATAAGGCCTCGTCACCGGCCAGTGTACTGGTCTCCCTATATGGGCGGTGCCCGGTCAGCTACCTCAACAGTGGTGGTCAGCGGTTGGGTGCGTCCGGGGGAGGACCATCCAGTGGGACATGGCATGACGTTTCGCAACCGTCCGGTAATTGCTGAACAAGAAATGGCGTAACTACTCAGCTGGTTTTGGGATTCGGCGGCGCGCCTGATTGATCTCGGGATGGAACGGGTGATGCTGGTGGGGTGAGTGGGTCGCCGTCGTATGAAGAGCTTGCCCGCCAGATCGCGCAGTTGCGCGAGTTGGCGGTTGAGCAGGCGCGGCTGATTGAAACCCTGCGGGCGGAGAATGCGCAATTGCGTGCCCGGCTGGGTCAGAGCCCACGGAATTCACATAGGCCCCCTGGCAGCGAAGGTTATGAAAAGCCGGCGCCGAAGTCGCGGCGGAAGTCCACGGGTCGGAAGTCCGGCGGCCAGCCCGGCCATGAGGGCCGGACCTTGTCCAGGGTTGAGCATCCGGATGAGGTCCTGGTCCATGAGCCTGCAGCGTGTGCCGGCTGCGGCGCGTCCCTGGCGGGCGCGCCGGTGGTCTCGACCGAGTCCCGGCAGGTGTTCGATCTGCCGCCGATCAGGCTGGCGGTGGCCGAGCACCGGCTGGAGCACCGGCGGTGCGGTTGCGGGCGCACGACGATGGCCGACGTCCCGGCCGGTGTCGGCGCGCCGGCCCAGTACGGGCCCGGAGTGCGGGGGCTGGCGACGTATCTGCTGGCCGGGCAGTATCTGCCGCTGGCCCGCACTTCCGAGTTGTTGACCGAGTTGCTGGGTGCCCCGGTCAGCCAGGGCTCGCTGGTGAAGTGGCAGGCCGACGCGGCGGCAGGGTTGGACGGCTTCGATCAGGCCGTGAAGGACGCACTCGGCGCGGCGCCGGTGCTCGGGGCGGACGAGACCGGGATCCGGGTCGATGGTTCCCTGGCCTGGGTCCACGCTGCCCGGACCGATTCCCTGACCCGGTACACTGTCTCGGCCAAGCGCGGATTCGAGGCCATGGACGAAGCCGGGGTACTGGGCGCCCTGTCTCCGGACGCGGTGCTCGTGAGCGACTTCTGGGCACCGTACTGGCGCTTCGACGTTCTCCACGCCGTTTGCGGCGCGCATCTGGGCCGGGAACTGACCGCCGCGGCGGAGGCCGCCGGCCAGGCGGGCTGGGCGGAGCCGATGGACCGGCTGCTGACCGAGATCAACAACACCGCCCACCGGGCCCGGCGGGCTGGCGGAACTGCTTTCGCCCCGTCCCTGCTGGCCAGCTACCGTGCCCGCTACAACACCCTCATCAAGGCAGGATGGGCCGCCAATCCCGGCTACCAACCCGGCAAACGCGGGCAGGGACGAAGACCCAAACACGTCAACCTCCTGAACCGGCTGGATACCCACCGGGACGGCTGGCTTTCGTTCCGCTCTGCCGGCGCATGCTTTCGAGCTCGGCAGTCAGTTCCTGCACCCGGGAGCGCCCGATGTCGTTGTTTTCGCCACCGGGCGCAGGCCCAACAGCCGGGACCTGGGCTTTGAAAAGGCAGGGGTGGCACTGGACGGGCAGGGGCGGTGCAGATTGACGGGCATTGCCGCGCCGCCGAAAACGTCTGGGCAATCGGAGACATCACCGTGGTGATGCCCTTCACCCATGTGGCCAAATACTAGGGGAGGATCGTCACCGACGCGATTCTGGGCAGTCCGCGCGAAGCAATCTACGACGGCATATCCAGAATTGTTTTCGGCGATCCGGAAATTGCTGCAGCCGGGCTTACCCAGGCGCAGGCCGACCAACAAGGCATCAACGGCTTCGCCGACTTGGACCTGGCCGAAGCGATCACCCGGCCGTGGACTTATGAACGTGATCCCCGGGGGCATCTGGGCCTTCTCACCGACACGGACCAGGGGACGTTTGATCGGGGCCAGGGCCGTGGCACCGCTGGCCGGGGAATGGATCCACCAGGCGTCCCTTGCGATCCGGGCAAAGATACCGATTGCCACTCTGCATGACCAGGTGGCGCAGTTCCCCAGCTACAGCGAAGCCTTCCAAACGGCGCTCGAAAATATTAAGTACCGCAAGGAAACATGACGGCGGTTTCCTAGTAGTACTTAGTTAGGTGTGGCGTGTCGGGTTTTAATCCGTTCCCGGTTCTGTTAATTTTTCGGTCATGGAACCAGATGAGCTGGCGGAGGC
>NZ_JAODLR010000011.1 GCF_025960875.1 Crystallibacter permensis
ACGGGAACCAGCACTGCACTAAATTCAAACCAGGCTAAAAAACATCGCGGCACACCACGGAGGCGGTGCCCCACGACAATAATTCAACCAATAAACTAATTGGTATCAACAAACTTGGCACACTATTGAGTTCTCAAACAACAGGAGCAAACGAATACTTATTGAAACTAGAATCCTTGAATTCTTTTATTGTTTCGCATTTCTTCGCTGCGATGTTCATAAATTTATTTCATTCCATATCCCTTGTCAAATCGGCGTTTTCCGCGATTTTCCATTCGATAAAGAATGCGCCCGCAACAAATTTTCAGCGTTTCCGGCTCTTGCATCTAAGTGCACGCCGGAATTGCTTCCGATTCATCTTGGGATTTTGCCCTCCTGCTCGCTGTGTCTTTTTCAACTCAGCGGCGGCGACTCAGAAAACAATACACAAGGTTTCAGGCTCCTGCAAATCCGCCCAAATTACGCCTCAAAAATGAAAGCGGACCCGTCCCTGCGCCCGCTGCCATGCTGGCAGTTGACACGGGTACGGGCCCGCCATGTTGGCTTTGCCGGGGTTGTTCCCGACGTGCGGCCTCTGACTATGCAGGTACTTCGACCATGGCCAGGGTGCGCTTGCCCCTGCGCATCAGCAAGTACTTGCCGTGCAGCAGCTCTGCAACGTCGATGACTGCATCCGGATCCGTGATTTTTTCGTTGTTCACGTACGCACCACCTTCGGCTACGGTGCGACGGGCGCCGGAATTGCTCGGCACGAGGCCGGAGGCAACGAGCAACCCAATGATGTTCAGGGAACCGCGGTCCACTGTGGCGCTGGGCAGCTGCGAAGTGGCCGAAACCAATGTGGCTTCGTCCAGCGCTTGCAGCTCTCCCTGCCCGAACAACGCCGCCGAAGCAGCGATCACCTTGTCGGTTGCTTCCTCCCCATGCACCAGCGAGGTCACGTCGTAGGCCAGCACGCGCTGGGCCTCGCGGGTATGGGCGCGTTCGGCCACTGCCTTTTCAAGCTCTTCGATTTCGGTTCTGCTCCGGAAAGTGAAGACCTTGAGCCGCTCGACAACGTCGGCATCGGCCGTGTTCAGCCAGAACTGGTACATCGCGTACGGGCTGCACATTGCGGCGTCGAGCCAGATGGCGTTGCCTTCGCTCTTGCCGAACTTGGTTCCATCCGAGTTGGTAATCAGCGGAGTGCCGATGGCGTGGACGGACTGGCCCTCGACCTTGCGGATCAGCTCGGTGCCGCTGGTCAGGTTGCCCCACTGATCCGACCCGCCGGTCTGCAGCACACAGCCGTACTGGCGGAACAGTTCCAGGTAGTCCATGCCCTGCAGGATCTGGTAGCTGAATTCCGCGTAGCTGATGCCCTCGTCGGAGTTCAGCCGGGAGGCGACGATGTCTTTCTTGATCATGGTGCCGACACGGAAGTGTTTGCCGACGTCCCGCAGGAAGTCCAGCACACTCATTGGTGCCGTCCAGTCCAGGTTGTTCACCATCCGGGCAGCATTCTCGCCCTCGAAGCTGAGGAACCGATGCACCTGGCCCTGCAGGTAGCCGACCCATTCGGCGACGGTTTCCTTGGTGTTCATCGTCCGCTCCGCCGTGGGGCGCGGATCCCCGACCAGGCCGGTGGAACCACCGACCAGGCCGAGGGGCTTGTGGCCCGCCAACTGCAGACGGCGCATGGTTAACAGCTGGACGAGGTTGCCCAGATGCAGGCTCGGCGCCGTCGGGTCGAAGCCGCAGTAATACGTGATCGGTTCACCGGCCAGCAGCTTTTCCAGCTCCGCCTCATCGGTGGAGACGTGGACCAGCCCGCGCCACTTCAGTTCCTGCCATACATTGGCGAAACCGGGGTCATTGCTTTGGGAACTTAGAAACGTATTAGTTGACACGGACTCTAAAATATCAGCCTTCGATGCCCGGTGGGATATCGCCCTCCGCCAGAAGACGCAGACGCTGGGTGGGGCGTGTCATTGCGACGTACAAATCGCCCACCTTGCCGCTGACGCCGTCGAGCAGTTCCGCCGGTTCCAGCAGGACAACACCGTCGAATTCCAGTCCCTTGGCTTCCTTGGGTCCGATGACCGTGATGTCCTGGTCCAATCCGCCGGCTCCCGCACCCACGCGGCTTCCGTAGACAGCCGCCAGTTCCTTGCGTGCTTCCTCAACACGATGATCCGCCGCGATGACCGCCAACAGGCCGCCGTCGAGGGCGTCGAGTTCCTCCGGCATGACCTCGACCAGTCTGCCCAGGAGTCCGCCGTCGTCCACCTTGTCAATGATCGGATCCCAGATGCCGTCCCGGACAGCCTTGGGCGCGGAAATCACCAGTCCGGCCGCATTGGCCATGCGCACCGCGGCTTCCGCGATTTGCGACGGCGTGCGGTAGTTCACCGTCAGCTCTTCCAGCCGCCAGCGGTCCTGGGCAAAGGGCTCAAGGACCTGCTGCCAGGAGTGTGCGCCGGCAGCGGAGCTCGTCTGTGCTATGTCGCCCACCACTGTGAAGGACTTCAGCGGGCAGCGGCGCATCAACAGCCGCCACTGCATGGCCGAGAGTTCCTGCGCTTCATCGACCACGATGTGGCCGAAGGCCCAGGTGCGGTCCGACGCGGCACGTTCTGCCGCGGTGAAGCGAGTCTCCTGTATCTGGTTGTGGGCCGCCAGGTCCTCGGCGCTGACGAGACCGTCGATCCCGCTTGCCTTTAACGCCTCGTCCAGGTTCACGAGGGACTGCTCGGCATTCGCGACGTCGCGGGCACGCTGGTGCTCCCGCTGGGACTTGTCGCGGGCACTGGAAACATCCATCGGGCCGAGAAGTTCCGCCGCCTCGTCGAGGAGCGGCACGTCGGCCTCGGTCCACGGCGCCGACGGATCACGCAAGAGCAGTGCCCGTTCCGCGTCGCTCAACTGACGCGCAGCGCCTTCGAGGTGCGCGGGCTTGCTCAGCAGTTCGCCGATCAGCTGCTCCGGCGTCAGCGGCATCCAGCACAGGTTCAGGGCCACCCGAACGTCGCGGGAGGTGCGGACGTCTTCTGTCAGGTAGCTGCGGTCCGCATTATTGCCAGGCCCGGACGATTCTTCCAGCGCCTGGGTCAACTGCTCGGTCAGTTCGCGCAGCAGGATTTTCACGAACGTCGTGCGGGCCTCGTTGTGCGGCTTGCCGGTGGACCGTGCCCTGTCCCGTGCCCGGATCACCTGCTTGGGAGTCAGCGTAAGGATGGTGCCCTCGACGTTGAGCTTGCGCGGGCCCGCCGGGAGGCGCTGCCGGTTAGCCACCGCCCGCGCCACTACCTTGGCCATGGACGCCCGGCCCTTGAGTTCGGCAACGGCCTGGTCGGTTTCCGGCACGGCGTTAATACCCGGCATCAGTTTGCCTAGGGTGGACATCACCACACCGGTCTCGCCGAGCGACGGCAGGACACGTTCGATGTACTTCATGAACGAGTTCGACGGCCCCACCAGTAGGACGCCGGCGGACTTCAGCCGCTCCCGGTGCATATACAGCAAGTACGCCGCGCGGTGCAGGGCGACGGCGGTCTTGCCCGTCCCCGGCCCGCCCTGGACCACCAGCACACCTTGCATGGGACTGCGGATGATCCGGTCCTGCTCGGCCTGGATAGTGCCGACGATGTCCGACATCTGTCCGGTGCGTTTCGAGTTCAGCGCCGCCAGCAGGGCGCCCTCTCCCTGCAGGTTGCCCGAATCGAGCATCGACGCGTCCAGCACGTCGTCCTCAACGGCTTTAACGTCCCGACCCTTCAGGATCAGATGCCGACGCCGTCGTACGCCCTGGCGTTCGAAGGCCGTGGCCTGGTAGAAGACTCCGGCCTCGGGCGCGCGCCAGTCCACCATGAGCCGCTGCAGATCAGCCGTACTCAGGCCGATGCGGCCGATGTAGCGGGACTCACCGCTATCCAGATCCAGCCGTCCGAAGACAAGCCGGTCATCCACGGCGTTGAGCTGGGCGAGCCGGTCCTCGTACATGGTGGCGAAGGCGTCACGTTCAGAAATATTCTGCATCGTGCCTACTGCACCGCCGCTGCGGACCCGGTCCAGCTGCTGCTGCTTTTCGGCGCGCAACTCATCCAGACGCTGGTACAAACCCGCGACATAGTCCCGCTCGTGTTCAAGTTCCATATGTGCCGAAACCGCTTCCTGCATTATGTGTTCCTCCCGCAAAGGCAGAGCGTCAATCTTACAGTGCCCGGCATGAAATTACATGAACGCCCACGTCAGGGCCACAACAAGACGACAGAACCGGAGGGGTTCAGGAGAAGATCCGGAATAGATCCGGAACGGGTTCCCGACGTGATTACTCGCGGACCAGCGAGCGGATCCGGTGGCCTGCCAGTGCCGCGCGTCCGCGCAGGCCCGTCAGTTCAAGTACGACGCCGAACCCGGAAACCTGTACTCCGGCCCGTTCGAACAGCCGGCAGGCCGCGCCGAGGGTGCCGCCGGTGGCCAGCACATCGTCAAGGATAAGCACGCGCATGCCGGGCTTGAGATCATCGGCATGCAGTTCAAGCGTCGCCGTACCGTATTCGAGGGTGTAATCCTCCGCGTAGACCTTCCGCGGAAGTTTGCCCTTCTTCCGCACCGTCACCACGCCTTTGCCTGATGCATACGCTCCGGCGGCCGCCAGCAAAAAGCCGCGGGCTTCGATGCCGGCCACGGCGTCGAACTGCCCTTCGAAGGGGTCGATGAGCGCATGCACGATGGTGCGAAGAGCGGGACCGTCCGCGAAAACGGGCGTGAGGTCCCGAAAGACAATGCCTGGTTTCGGGTAGTCGGAGACGGTGGCCGAAAGCCGGCTGATGACTGACTCCGCGGACTCTGAAGCTCGTTCACTCACCCCACTACCCTACCGCCGCTGGCCTGCAAGGAAGACGGGAAGACGGCCGTGCCTGGGTAAAGACCTGCTGGCTCCGTCCGGCCCAGGATTCACCCGCCCGATTTTTATCCGTCCGAGCGGCGGCGGGGTTTGGCCGCGCGGTAGGGCGAGACGGTTTTCTCCCCCTCCAGCCAGAACCGCCAGGGGTAGCTATCGGTCCCGCCCTCACCGCTGACCCCCACCCGGGGCCCGCTGCGCACATGGGCTGGCGGAGCGGGCGTGGCAGGTAGCCGGAGCTCGAGTTCACCGGGAACGAAGGCCCGGCCGTTATCCGCCAGGGTCAGCCCCAAGGCCTGCGCCAGGCGGCCCGGTCCGCGAGCCAGCTCGGTATCGTTTTTCGCCGAGGTACGACGGCGGTACGCCAGTTCGCGTCCGTGGGTCACCTCCCCGGCGCGGATCAGCACACCGGTGGCTATGCCGGCGTGGCCGCAGACAATGTTGACGCAGTGGTGCATGCCGTAGGTGAAGTAGACGTAGATGTGGCCCGCCGGGCCGAACATGGCCTTGTTGCGGTTGGTCTGGCCGCGGAAGGCATGCGAGCCCGGGTCCCTTTCGCCCAGGTATGCCTCCACCTCGGTGATCCGCACCCCCACGGCGCCCTCCGCTGTTGCCCGCAGCAGTTGCGCACCGAGCAGTCCCGGGGCCACTTCATCGGCCGGACGTGCGAGCCATTTCAGCAGTGCTCCCGGGATCGCGGGGACAGTCTCCACTACGATCCGGCGCTGCCGGCCATCCGGCGGTAAAAGTGTGTCAAGGCATCCCGGTGGTGCGCGGAAGGATGGATTTCCGCCCCGGAGAAGTACAAGGCCAGCGCGTCGAGCCGCTCGTGCCACAGCGCCATGAGTTCGGCGGCGCTGGCCTTCGAGCGCAGTCCGTGGCGGAGTTTCAGCAGTGTCTTGCCGTCGGAGTTCTCCAGCATCCAGTGCACGGAACTCTGCTCCACTTCCGGGCTGCACCAGCTGTACTCCAGCGTCTGCTCGTTCAGGACGTTCGTTACGTCGCCGCGCATGCTGAACGTCTCGAAGTCCAGCCGGACGTCTCCGCCGACCTGCAGCTGCAGGGTTCCGGGTGCGAGCCATTTTCCAAACATGTCCGGCTCCGTCAGGGCCTGCCAGACCGTTGACCGGTCCACGCCCAGCAGCCGGTCAAAGTGGACGCAGTCGTGGCCGGAGTCCTTGCCGAGGGTGCCCATGGTGTGGGACAGCGAGTACTCGCGCGCGTAGGCTTCCCGCAGCTTGCTCCAGCGGTCCGGCTGCGGCTGCGGCGTGCGTCCGGCCGCCACGTCCTCGAATGCGTCCAGGATGGTTTCCCAGCCCGCGGCACCTTCGGTCAGGAACGCCCGGCTCTCGGAGCGCGCGCGCAGTTGCACCAGCGTGCCGCCGTTGCTGTTGAGCATCCGCCACTCGAGCACGGACTCATTGTCCAGCTCGTCCTCCCAGGTGATCTGCAGGCTCAGCGGCGCGTTCAGCTGCAGCACGGTGCCGGTGACGGTGCCCCCGACCTCCAGTTCGTAAGGCTGGCCCTGTTCCCAGCCGGTGATCAGGTTCCCCAGCCACTTGGCCACGTGTTCCGGCTCGGCCAGCAGGCTCCACAGGTAGCTGTGCGGATAGTCGAGCTGGCGGTCAAAGGCCAGCACGTAGTCGGACGCGATCCGTTCGATCCGTCCGGACGGAACTACTTTCTCATCCTGCGGGCTCAGCGTGGTCATCGTCACTTCCTCGGCTCGTGGGCTCCGGCTGCATCTCTGTTTCACAAACTACCCCAAAGACAGAAGTTACCGG
This sequence comes from Crystallibacter permensis, assembly GCF_025960875.1. Lineage (GTDB taxonomy): Bacteria > Actinomycetota > Actinomycetes > Actinomycetales > Micrococcaceae > Crystallibacter > Crystallibacter permensis. The sequence continues at coordinate 6,670 of NZ_JAODLR010000011.1, forward strand.
TCGGTAACTTCTGTTTGGCGAGAGCGCCGAAGGGCAGAAACAAGGGTGCCGGCGGACAGAGAACGACGGCGGATCCGCACCTGCTCGCTGCAGGTGCGGATCCGCCGTCGTTAGCTGGTTTTTGCGGGGGTCAGGCGCCCGCAGCGTACGTGCGCACCGGTTCCAGCTGTGCCTTCAGCGCCTCCAGCTGGCTGGCCACGGCAGTGGGTGCGGTGCCGCCCTGGGAGCTGCGGCTGTTCAACGAGCCTTCCACGCTCAGGACCTCGCGCACCTGCGGGGTCAGGTGCTCCGAGATGCCGGCGTAGTCCTCGTCGCTCAGATCCCACAGCTCGATGCCGCGGCTTTCGGCCAGCTTCACGGCCGCCCCGGAGAGTTCGTGCGCCTCCCGGAACGGCACACCCTGGCGGACCAGCCACTCGGCGATGTCCGTGGCGAGGGCGAAGCCCTGCGGTGCCAGCGATTCGAGCCGTTCGGTGTTGAACTTCAGCGTGGCGATCATGCCGGAAACGGCCGGGAGCAGCAGTTCCAGGGTGTCCGCAGCATCGAAAACGGGCTCCTTGTCTTCCTGCAGGTCCCGGTTATAGGCCAGCGGCAGGCCCTTGAGCGTAGCCAGCAGCCCGGTCAGGTTCCCGATCAAACGCCCGGCCTTGCCGCGGGCCAGTTCGGCCACATCCGGGTTCTTCTTCTGCGGCATGATGGAGGAGCCGGTGGAGTACGAGTCATCCAGCGTGACGAAGGAAAATTCCTTGGTGGCCCAGAAAATGACTTCCTCCGAAATCCTGGACAGATCCACCCCGATCATGGCGGACACCCAGGCGAACTCGGCGAAGACGTCGCGGGAGGCGGTGCCGTCGATGGAGTTCCAGGCCGCGGAGTCGAAGCCCAGGTCGGCGGCGACGGCGTTCGGGTCCAGGCCCAGCGAGGACCCGGCGAGGGCGCCCGAGCCGTAGGGCGATACGGCGGCGCGCTTGTCCCAGTCGGCCAGCCGCTGCACATCGCGCAGCAGCGCCCAGGCGTGCGCCAGCAGATGGTGGCTCAGCAGCACCGGCTGCGCGTGCTGCAGGTGCGTGCGCCCCGGCATGGCCACACCGTGGTGCGCCTCAGCCTGCCCAATGAGGGCATCCACCGTGGCGAGGACGCCGCCGGCGATGATGCGGGCGTGGTCGCGCAGGTACATCCGGCCCAGCGTGGCAATCTGGTCATTGCGGGACCGGCCGGCGCGGAGCTTGCCGCCGAGCTGCGTTCCGGCCCGCTCGATCAGGCCGCGCTCCAGCGAGCCGTGCACATCCTCGTCCGATTCGGCGGCAACATAGGCACCGGAGCGGACATCGGCGTCGAGCTCATCGAGGGCGGCCAGCATGCCAGCCAGTTCGCCGTCGTCAAGCAGTCCGGCCTTGTGCAGCACCCGGGCATGGGCGCGCGAGCCGTCGATGTCGTAGAGCGCCAGCCGCCAGTCGAAGTGCGTGGACTTGCTCAGTGCTGCCAGCGCATCCGCGGGGCCGCCGGCAAAGCGCCCGCCCCAGAGTGCGCCTTCATTGGTTCCGTGTGCCATTCTTAGTTGCCTTCCGCTGCGCGCTGGTCGCGTCCGGACGCGACCTTGGAGGAGAGACCGAAGATCTCGATAAAGCCCCGGGCCATGGACTGGTCGAACGTATCGCCGGTGTCGTAGGTGGCCAGGTTGAAGTCGTACAGCGCCGTATCCGAACGGCGACCGGTCACGGTGGCGCGGCCGCCGTGCAGTTCCAGCCGGATCTCGCCGCTGACGTACTGCTGCGTGTCGTCGATGAAGGTGTCCAGCGAACGCTTCAGCGGCGAGAACCACTGGCCGTCGTAGACCAGTTCGGTCCAGCGCTGGCCCACGGTCTTCTTGAAGCGGGCCTGCTCACGTTCGATGGTGACGTTTTCGAGTTCCTTGTGTGCCGCGATCAGTGCCATGGCGCCGGGGGCTTCGTAGATTTCGCGGGACTTGATGCCCACCAGGCGGTCTTCGACGATGTCGATCCGGCCCACGCCCTGGGCGCCGGCGCGGTGGTTCAGCTGTTCGATGGCCTGCAGCGGGGTCACGGCGTGCCCGTCGATGGCCACCGGGATGCCTTCCTTGAACGTGATGACCACTTCATCGGCGATCGGCGGGAATTCCGGGGAGGCCGTGTAGTCGTAGACGTCCTTGGTGGGCGCGTTCCAGATGTCCTCGAGGAAGCCTGTCTCCACGGCCCGGCCCCAGACGTTCTGGTCAATGGAGAACGGGTTCTTCTTGGTGGTGACTATCGGCAGGTTCTTGGCTTCCGCATAGGCAATCGCCTTGTCGCGGGTCAGCGCCAGGTCGCGGACCGGGGCGATGCATTTCAGCTCCGGGCCCAGGGTCTGGATGCCCACTTCGAAGCGGACCTGGTCATTGCCCTTGCCCGTGCAGCCGTGGGACACGGTGGTGGCACCGAACTTCTGGGCCGCAGCCACGAGGTGCTTGACGATCACCGGGCGGGAGACGGCGGAGACCAGCGGGTAGGCATCCATGTACAGCGCGTTCGCTTTCAGCGCCGGCATGCAGTACTCGGTGGCGAACTCATCCCGGGCATCGGCCACATAGGCCTCGACGGCGCCGCAGTCCAGTGCACGCTGCCGGATGGTTTCCAGCGACTCGCCGCCCTGTCCTACGTCCACCGCGACGGCGATCACTTCGGCCCCGGTTGCCTCGGCGATCCAGCCGATGGCAACGGAGGTGTCGAGGCCACCGGAGTAGGCCAGAACAATGCGGTCAGTCACTTAAGGGTGCTCCTATTGGTTTACAGGTTTGGTACGTTTTCAGGTCTGGCTGTTGCGGGCGGGTTCGTCCGCGAACTGCAGGAAGCGGGCGGCCAGGTCGGCGCCGCCGTCGGGGTCCCTGGTCACCAGCAGTACGGTGTCGTCGCCGGCGATGGTGCCCAGCACGGAGGGCATGACGGAGTGGTCGATGGCCAGGGCCAGGAAGTTCGCGGCTCCGGGCGGAGTCCGCAATACCACCAGGTTGCCGGAGGCCTCGGCGGTGACCAGCAGGTCCGCGCACAGTTTGGCCAGGCGGGCGTCCAGAATCTCCTGGGTAATGCCCGCCTGCGGGGCGCGTTCTCCCCCTTCGGACCTGACGGCGTAGACCAGCGCGCCGTCCTGGCTGCGCACGCGCACCGCACCGAGTTCCACCAGGTCCCGGGACAGGGTTGCCTGCGTCACCTGGACGCCTTCGGCGGCGAGCAGGGCCGCGAGCTCCGCCTGCGAACGCACGGACTGCCCGGTCAGGATCGCGGTGATGCGGGCCTGGCGGGCGGTCTTGGTGGTGGGCATGCTGGTCACGGCCTGGTGTTCCTTCAGCGCCTTCAAGAAGTCTTCTGCAACGGTGCCAGGCCGGCCTTGTCCATCAGCCAGGTCATCAGCGCCTTCTGCGCGTGCAGCCGGTTCTCGGCCTCGTCCCACACCACGGACTGGTCGCCGTCGATCACGTCGGCCGCGATCTCGTAGCCGCGGTAGGCCGGCAGGCAGTGCAGCACAATGGCGTCCGGCGCGGCCAGCTTCATCGCCGCTGCATCCACCGCGTAGTCCTTGAACAGCTCAAGCCGCTGGGCCTTTTCCTCTTCCTGGCCCATGCTGACCCAGGTGTCGGTGGCGACGACGTCGGTCCCTGCCAGTGCCTCGGCCGCATCGGAGGTAACCAGCACCGAGCCGCCGGTTTCCGCGGCGCGCGCCTCGGCTTCGGCGACGACGGCGGCAGCGGGCAGGTAGCCAACGGGTCCGCCGATCCGCACATGCATGCCAGCCGTGGCGCCGGCCAGCAGGTAGGAGTTGGCCATGTTGTTGGCCGCATCCCCCAGGTACGTCATGGTCAGGCCGGCGAGTTCGCCCTTGTGTTCCCTGATGGTGAGCAGGTCCGCCAGCAGCTGGCACGGGTGGTAGTCGTCGGAGAGCGAGTTGATTACCGGCACGCGTGAGATGGCGGCCATCTCCTCAAGTCCGGAGTGGGCGTAGGTGCGCCAGACCACGGTCGAGACCATGCGCTCCATTACCTTGACGGTGTCCGAAATGGACTCCTTGTGGCCCATCTGGGATTCGCCCGGATTGATGATCAGCGGCACGCCGCCCAGATCCGCCACGCCGGCGGCGAAGGACAGCCGGGTCCGGGTGGAGGTCTTGTCGAAGATGACCGCCACGGTCTTGCGCGCAGACCCGTCCGCGGCATACGGCTGGTACAGGTAGGGCGACTCCTTCAGCTGCGCCGCCAGGTCCAGCACCGAGAGCTGTTCGGCCGGGCTCAGATCGGTGTCTTTGAGGAAGTGGCGGATCATGGCGTGTCCTTCGGGGCGTCGGCGTTGGGGTCGGCGGGGTTGGCCGCGGCAGTGGTTTCGGCGGCAGCTTCGGCGGCCGCTGCCAGAATGGCGGGCAGCGCCTGGATAAAGACCTCGGCCTGCGCCCCGGTGAGGATCAGCGGCGGCGCGAGGCGCAGCGTGCGCGGACCGGGGTTGTTGATAATGAATCCGGCCTCGAGCGCGGCGCGGACGGCCGGTGCGGCAATCTCTGCCGCCAGGTCGAAGCCGATCAGCAGGCCCTCGCCGCGGACCTCGGTGACGCCGTCGATACCGGCCAGAGCGGTGCGAAGCTGGGCGCCGACGTCGTTCGCATGCTGCAGCAGCTGCCGGGCCTCGATCGAGTGCAGCGTGGCCAGCGCGGCGGCGGTTGCCACCGGGTTGCCGCCGAACGTGGTGCCGTGCTGTCCGGCGGTCAGCAGCGTGGAAACCTGCTCGCCGAACGTCACCATGGCGCCGATGGGGAACCCGCCGCCCAGGCCCTTGGCCAGGGTCATGGCGTCGGGCAGGATGTCCTCGCCGCCGGCCACGCTGCCCTGGTAGGCGAACCAGTTGCCGGTGCGTCCCACGCCGGTCTGGACTTCGTCCAGGATCAGCAGCGCCCCGGCCTCGCGGGTGATTTCGCGCGCGGCCTTGAGGTAGCCCGGCGGCAGCGGCCGTACGCCCACTTCTCCCTGGATCGGCTCAAGAACGACGGCGGCAACGGTCCCGTCGACAGCGGCGCGCAGTGCATCCACGTCGCCGAAGGGGATATGCTCCACGCCGCCGGGCAGGGGCTCGAACGGTTCACGGTAGGCCTGTTTGGCCGTCAGTGCCAGCGCGCCCATGGTCCGGCCGTGGAAGGCACCGTCCAGGGCGATGATCCTGTTCCGCGTGGCGGTGGAGTTGCGGCGGGCCAGCTTGAAGGCCGCCTCGTTGGCTTCGGTGCCGGAGTTGGCGAAGAAGACCTTGGAGCCGGCCGGGGCGTGCGCCAGCTCCAGCAGCTTTTCGGCCAGCGCGATCTGCGTCGGGCTGGTGAAGAAGTTGGAAATATGGCCCAGCGTGGACAGCTGGCTGGAGATGATGCTGGTGATGAACGGGTCCGCGTGGCCCAGGGCGTTCACGGCGATGCCGCCGAGCAGGTCCAGGTATTCCTTGCCGTCGGCGTCCCAGACGGTGCAGCCGTTGCCGCGGACCAGCACGCGCTGCGGTGTGCCGAACACGCCCATCAGGGACTGGTTGTAGCGGGCCAGCAGTTCCTGGTTGTGCAGCCCGTCGAGGCTGGCCAGCTCCGACGCCGATCCGGCGGCCGGCTGTGGTGTTGCCTGTTGGATTGCCTCGCTCATTTCTCGTCTCCGTCCGGAACAACCTGGGTGCCGATGCCGGCAGCCGTAAATATTTCAAGCAGGATCGAGTGCGCCATCCGGCCATCGACCACGGCGGCGCGCTCCACTCCCCCGTCGACCGCCTTGAGGCAGGCTTCCATCTTGGGAATCATGCCGGATTCGAGCTGGGGCAGCAGGTCCCGCAGCTCGGAGGCGGTCAGCGAGGAGATCAGCGAGGACTTGTCCGGCCAGTTGGCGTACAGGCCCTCCACGTCGGTCAGGATCACCAGCCGCGAGGCATGCAAGGCATCGGCCACCGCAGCCGCGGCGGTATCTGCGTTGACGTTCAGCACCTGGTTGGTGCCTTCGCCGTCGTTGTTGATCTCCGGGGCCACGGTGGAGATGACCGGGATCCGGCCGGCATCGAGCAGGTCCAGGATGGCGGAGGGATTCACTCCCACCACTTCGCCCACGAGGCCCAGGTCCACTTCCTCGCCGTCCACCACGGTGCCGGTTCGCACGGCCTGCAGCAGCCGGCCGTCTTCGCCCGAAAGCCCGACGGCGTACGGGCCGTGCGAGTTGATGAGGCCGACCAGTTCCCGGCCCACCTGGCCGGTAAGCACCATCCGCACCACGTCCATGGCCTCCGGCGTGGTCACGCGCAGGCCGCCCTTGAACTCGGACTCAATGCCGAGCTTGGAGAGCATGGCGTTGATCTGCGGGCCGCCACCGTGCACCACCACGGGTTTGATGCCGACGTGGTGCAGGAAGACGATGTCCTCGGCGAAAGCCCGGCGCAGCTCGTCGTTGACCATGGCGTTGCCGCCGTACTTGATGACCATGGTGGTCCCGGCGAAGCGCTGGATCCACGGCAGCGCTTCAATCAGTGTGCCCGCCTTGTCCTGGGCTACAAGCATCGTGTTCATCGGTTCCTCAGCTCGAGTACGCGGAGTTCTCGTGCACATACTCGTGCGTGAGGTCATTGGTCCAGATGGTGGCGGACTCGTTGCCTGCGTTCAGATCGATCATCACGATGACCTCGCGGGTGTCCAGATCCACCAGGTCGCGGGAGTCCCCCACGCCGCCGTCGCGGCAGACCTGCACGCCGTTCATCGTGACGTTCAGCTGGTCCGGTTCAAAGACTGCGTCGGTGGTGCCGACGGCGGAGAGCACCCTGCCCCAGTTGGGGTCCTTGCCGAAGATGGCGGTCTTGAAGAGGTTGGACCGGGCCACGGCACGGCTGACAACCTCCGCATCCCGTTCGGAGGCGGCGTTGAGGGTGGTGATGGCGATGTCGTGGCTGGCGCCCTCGGCGTCGGTAATCAACTGGCGGGCCAGATCGGCGCACACCGTGGTCAAGCCAGCACTGAATTGAGCCAGGTCCGGCACCGCGCCGGAGGCACCGGAGGCCAGCAGGACAACGGTGTCATTGGTGGACATGCAGCCGTCCGAATCCGTCCGGTCGAAGGTCACCCGGGTGGCCTCGCGCAGCGCCATGTCCAAGGCGGGCGCTTCGACGTGGGCATCGGTGGTGATGACCACCAGCATGGTGGCCAGACCGGGGGCCAGCATGCCGGCGCCCTTGGCCATGCCGCCGATGACGTAGCCCGAGCCGTCGAACCGCGACTGCTTGGCCACGCTGTCGGTGGTCATGATCGCGGTGGCGGCGTCAGCGCCGCCGTCGTTGTTGAGGGCCGCCACGGCAGCCTCGACGCCGGGAAGCAGCTTGTCCATGGGCAGCTGCTCGCCGATCAGCCCGGTGGAGCACACCACCACATCGGACGCGGAAATGCCCAGCAGCGCGGCCGTTTTCTCCGCGGTGCTGTGCGTGTTCTGGAAACCCTCGGGACCGGTGCAGGCGTTGGCCCCGCCGGAGTTGAGGATCACGGCGTCCGCGCGGCCGTCGCTGAGCGCCTGACGGGACCAATGGACGGGGGCGGCAGCCACGCGGTTGGAGGTGAAAACCGCGGCGGCCGATTTGGCGGGACCATCGTTGACCACCAAGGCCACGTCCGGATTGCCGGAGGTTTTCAGCCCGGCGGTCACGCCTGCGGCGCGGAAACCTTGTGCAGCGGTGACGCTCACGGTGCTACTCCCTGGTGGGTCAGGCCGGCGGTCTCCTCGAGACCGAGGGCGATGTTCATGGACTGGACGGCGCCGCCGGCGGTGCCCTTGGCCAGGTTGTCGATGGCGCAGCTGACAATCACGCGGCCGGCATGTTCGTCGAAGGCCAGCTGGATGGCGACGTGGTTGGAGCCCTGGACGGACTTGGTGTGCGGCCACTGGCCCTCCGGCAGCAGGTGCACAAAAGCCTCGCCGGCGTAGGCCTCGGTCCAGGCCTGGCGCAGCGCTGCGGTGCCGGTCCCCGGCTTCACCCTGGCCGTGGCCGTGGTGAGGATGCCGCGGCTCATCGGCGCGAGTGTGGGCGTGAAGGACACCTGGACGTCTTCGCCCGCGGCAGCGGAGAGGCCCTGCTCGATTTCGGGCGTGTGCCGGTGGCCGCCGCCGACGCCGTACGGGCTCATGCCGCCCATAACCTCGGAGCCCAGCAGGTTGACCTTCACGGATTTGCCCGCGCCGGACGTCCCCGAAGCGGCGACGATGACCACATCCTGGGTCTCCAGCAGGCCGGCGCTGAAGCCCGGCGTCAGCGCGAGCAGAGAGCTGGTGGGATAGCAACCGGGAACGGCGATCCGCTTGGCCTCGCGCAGACGCTCGCGGTGGCCCGGGAGCTCGGGCAGGCCGTAGGGCCAGGTTCCGGCGTGGACCGTGCCGTAGAACTTTTCCCACACGAGCGGATCTTCCAGCCGGTGGTCCGCTCCGGCGTCGATCACCAGGGTGTCTTCGGGCAGCTTGGCGGCGATCTCCGCGCTGGCACCGTGCGGCAGGGCCAGGAAGACGACGTCGTGCCCGGCCAGGTTTTCCACGGTGGTTTCCGTCAGCTCACGCTCGGCCAGGGTGTGCAGATGCGGCTGGAGCGAACCCAATCGGGAGCCGGCATTGCTGTGCGCCGTGATGGCCCCGATGGAGACCTCTGGATGGCTGGCCAGCAGGCGGAGCACTTCTCCGCCGGCATAGCCACTGGCACCGGAAACAGCTACCGAAAAAGTCATAGAGCCACTATACAGGAAAACTTATTCATAGGGAGTCATAATTATGCACGATACGATGAAGCCAGCGCCCGTGGCGGAGACTGCGGGTGCGCGAAAACGCCAGTCTAGCTGCCGTCGCACGCGCGTGCGCGGTTGATTACAGGAGGACCAGACGCCATGGCCCAAGCAATCGTTGCCGAAGCTCCCGGAGGACCCGAGGTTATGCAGCTGCAGGAGGTCCGGATCCCCACGCCGGGACCGGGCCAGCTGCTGGTCAAGGTTGCGGCCGCGGGTGTGAACTTCATCGACACCTATCAGCGCAGCGGCGTGTACAAGGTCCGGTTCCCGTTCACGCCGGGCAGCGAGATCGCCGGAACTGTGGAAGCCTGCGGCGAGGGCGTCACGGGTTTTGCCAACGGCGACCGGGTGGCCACCTCCGAGGCCCGCGCCGGCTACGCGCAGTATGCGCTTATGGATGCGGACGGTGCCCTGCCGGTCCCGGACGGCGTCAGCGACGAGACGGCCGCGGCCATCCCGCTTCAGGGCATGACGGCGCACTATCTGGTCAATTCGAGCTTCAAGGTCCAGTCCGGCCAGACCGTGCTGACGCACGCGGGTGCCGGCGGTGTGGGCCTGGTCCTGACCCAGTTGCTCAAGGCCAAGGGCGCCCGGGTCATCACCACGGTCTCCACCGACGAAAAGGAAGAGCTGGCGCGGGAAGCAGGAGCGGACGAAGTCCTGCGCTACGACGGCTTCGCCGAGCAGGTGCGCGAGCTGACCGGCGGCACCGGGGTGGACGTGGTGTACGACGGCGTGGGCAAGGATACGTTCGAAGGCTCGCTCGCCAGCCTGCGGACCCGGGGCACGTTGGTGCTCTTCGGGGGCGCCTCCGGCCAGGTTCCGCCGTTCGACCTGCAGCGCTTGAACGCGGCCGGCTCGCTGTTCGTAACGCGTCCCAAGCTGGCCGACCACCTGCTCACCGCAGAAGAACGGCGCTGGCGCTCGGAAGAGCTCTTCGCCGCGGTCCTGGACGGTTCCCTCAAGATGCGGGTGGGTGCAAGCTACCCGTTGTCCGAGGCGGGGCAGGCCCACTCCGACCTGGAGTCACGCCGCACCACGGGCAAGCTCCTGCTGATCCCGTAACCGTTCCGCCGCCATGCTCCTCGAGCCGTGGCTGTTCAGCGCGGCACTGCCAGCGTTTCCCGGAAAATAACACCCGGATCGGCCGAACCGCCGATGGCCAGTGCCGCGGCCAGCGTTGGAGGAACGGCTGTCCCGTCGGCCATGGCCGGCGTGAGCTGAAGGTCCACCAGCTGCACGCCCGGCCGTTCCCCGGCCGAGCCGGGCCAGATGGTCAGCAGTGCGCTGCCTTCCGCATCCGCCACTCCTACCGCGTCGGGGGCAAGGCGGAGGCCGTGGCCGGTGGATTTCAGCACGGCTTCTTTCCGCGTCCAGAGCTGCGCGCGGAGCCGCCGGCGGTCAACGGCCCGGGCGAGCAGTTCGCGTTCGTCGGGGGTGAGCATCACGGCGTCGATGTTGTCATCCTCGCCGAAGGCCGCCGAACCCGTGTCCTCCAGGTCGACGCCCAGGAGCACCGGCCGGAAGGACAGCGCGGCCAGCAGCCAGTCCCCGCTGCGGCTGTAGCTGACCCGAACGGGCGCAGGATTGCCGTCCAGCAGCAGGTACGGCTGGCCATGGCTTCCGTCGTTGCCGCGCAGGCAGTCGCGGCAGTCGAACGCCAACTGCACGCGTTCGGTCCCGACGTCGAGCTCATCCGCCGCCAGGCGCCGCACTGCGTCACGGGACAGGCTGCGGATGGCACCCCGGCGGAAGCCGCGGCTGGCCATGCCGGAACCGGAATCGGCCAGGCGGACCAGCCGCAGGATGACCTCACCCCTCATACACTTACCTCCAAGACCGCCAACGACGGCGGGGCCTACCAAGGCGCGCCCCGCCGTCGTTGTTCAGTTCGCTTTTTCTTTAACGCTGGACGGCGCCGAACCGTTCGGCGGCCAGAGCCACCGCGGCGGCCCGGGCCTCCGAGGCCTCATCGGCCGTCAGCGTGCGGTCATCGGCACGGAAGCGCAACCCGAAGGCCAGGGACTTCTTGCCGTCTTCAATGCCTGTTCCGGCGTACACGTCGAAGAGCGCGATGTCCTCCAGCAGTTCGCCGGCGCCCTCGCGCAGGGTCTCCCGCACTGCCTCGGCGGCCGTGTCCGCATCCACCACCAGCGCAACGTCCTGCGTGGCCACCGGGTAGGTGGAAAGGTGCTTGGCGACGATAACATCCGGGGCGGCCTCGAAGAGCACGTCCGCGTTGAGCTCCAGCGCCGCAGTGCGTTCCGGCAGGTCCTGCGCGGCGAGCAGCTTGGGGTGCAGCTCGCCCGCGTAGCCGACGCCTTGGCCGTTGCGCAGCGAGATCCTGGCCGTACGCCCCGGGTGGAAGGCCTGGTGCGAACCCTGCTCCACTACCAGTTCGACGCCGAGCACGTCGCCGACCAGGCGCGCAGCATCCAGGGCATCCGCCCAGTCCCAGGGACGCGGGGTGTGGTTGGCGCCGGCGGGCGAGTCATGGCCCATGAAGACGGCAGCAAGGTGCAGCGGCTGCTCGGGGATCCCCGAGTAGAGTTCGTCCAGCACCTCTTCGGAAGGGCGCACGCCCAGCGGCGGGATCTCCGCCGAGCCGAGGCGGCCGTTGGGCAGGAAGACCAGTCCGGCCTCGTACAGGGCCAGGTCGCGGAAGCCGCGGGAATGGTTGCGGCGCGCCGTTTCCAGCAGCCCCGGCAGCACTGACGTGCGCAGGTAGCCGTGTTCATCGCTGAGCGGATTGGCCAGCTTGAGCGCACTGCGCTCCTCGCCGTCCGCCGCGGCACCGAAGGTGTCGTTGGCCGCCTTGGTGACAAACGGGTACGAAAGTACCTCGGTCAAACCCGCATCCGCGAGCGCCTGCATGACGCGCCGGCGCTGCTGCTGCACGCGGGTCAGTCCGCGTCCCGGAGGCGCCACCGGCAGGGTCGCCGGGATCTGGTCGTAGCCGACCAGTCGGGCGATCTCTTCAACCAGGTCTTCCTTGATCTCCAGGTCCTGGCGCCAACTCGGCGCCGTGACCTTGTACCCGCCGTCGTACTTTTCAACGTCCGCACCCAGGTCCGTGAGCGCCACGGTGATCTGTTCCTCGGTGAAGTCGATGCCGATCCGTTCGGCGGCGAAACCTGCCGGCAGATCAATAACGACGGCGGCCGGTTCCTGCCCGGCGTCGGTCACCGACGTGTCCGCGGCACCACCGGCCAGCTCGGTCAGCAGGTCCACGGCGCGCTGCGCGGCCTCGTCGGCCACCTGCCAGTCCACGCCCCGCTCGAAGCGCTTGGACGCCTCCGAGGGGAGCTTGTGGCGGCGGCGGGAGCGGGAAATGCTGACTTCTTCGAAGTGGGCCGCCTCGATGAGCACGTTGACCGTACTGTCCGACACCTCGGTCGCCGCACCGCCCATCACGCCGGCGATGCCGATGGCGCCGGAAGCGTCGGTGATCAGCAGGTCCTCGGGATCCAGCTTGCGCACCTTGTCATCGAGCGTCCGCAGCGTCTCCCCCGCATTGGCACGGCGCACCACAATATCGCCCTGGAGCCGGTCCAGATCGTAGAAGTGCAGCGGCTGGCCCAGCTCGAGCATGACGTAGTTGGAAATGTCCACAACGAGCGAGATGGAACGGATGCCGGCCAGCCGCAGGCGCGAAGCCATCCAGGTCGGCGTCGGCCGGGTGGGATCCACGCCCCGCACCGTGCGCGCGACAAACCTGTCGCAGCCGGGCTTGCCGTAAATGGGCGCCTGGTCTTCAAGCCGGACCGGGTAGCCGGGGCCGCTGGAAGGATCGACGACGACGGCGGCCGCCGGATCCTTGAACTGGGTACCAGTCGCGTGGGCGAATTCGCGTGCCACACCGCGGATGGAGAAGCAGTAGCTGCGGTCCGGGGTCACGTTAATCTCGGCGGCCTCGTCGTAGAGGCTGAGCACCTCGAGGGCGTCCGCGCCGATTTCGGGATCCAGGCCCAGCGTGCCGAGTACCAGGATGCCGTCATGGTCATCGCCGATGCCGAGCTCCCGCACGGAAGCGATCATGCCGGCGGAAACGTGGCCGTAGGTCTTGCGCGGGGTGATCCTGAAGTCGCCGGGCAGCACGGCGCCGGGCAGGGTGACGACAACCTTGTCCCCCGGCTCGAAGTTGTGCGCGCCGCAGACTACGCCCTGCACACCGGAAGGGTCGATGCCGTCTCCGGTCAGGGTCTGCTCCTGGCCCTCCGGTACTACGCGGACCTGGCACCAGTTGATGGTCTTGCCGTTGGACTGCGGTTCCTTCTCGGCCGAGAGTACCTGCCCGACAACTACCGGGCCCTTCAGTTCGTCGAGCGGACGGTGGACGTCCTCCTCTTCGAGACCAACCTTGACCAGTTCGGCCATGACGTCTTCAGCGGTTGCTTCCGCCGGTACCTGGGCATACTCGCGCAACCAGGAAAGTGGGATACGCATTACCTAGATCTCCATCCCGAAGTGTTCGCTGAACCGTACATCGCCTTCAATCATGTCGTGCATGTCGCCCACCTCGTTGCGGAACATCAGCGTGCGCTCGATGCCCATGCCGAAGGCGAAGCCCGAATAGACCTCCGGATCAATACCGGCCGCACGCAGCACGTTCGGGTGCACCATGCCGCAGCCGCCCCACTCGATCCACTGCGGGCCGCCTTTGGCCCCCGGGTGCCAGATGTCCAGCTCCGCGGAGGGCTCGGTGAAGGGGAAGAAGTTCGGGCGCAGCCGGATGCTGGCTTCGGCGCCGAACATCTGCCGGGCGAAGTGCTCCAGCGTCCCGCGCAGGTCCGCCATGCTCAGGCCCTTGTCGATGGCCAGGCCTTCGAACTGGTGGAACACGGGTGTATGGGTGGCATCCAGCTCATCGGTCCGGAACACCTTGCCCGGGCACAGCACGTAAATCGGCACCTCGCGCTCCAGCATGGAGCGGACCTGGACCGGAGAGGTATGCGTACGCATCAGCAGGTGGGCTTCCGGGGGCTCCACGAAGAAGGTGTCCTGCATCTCCCGCGCGGGGTGGTCCGGCTTGAAGTTCAGCGCGTCAAAGTTGAACCACTCGGACTCCACTTCGGGACCTTCGGCGATCTCCCAGCCCATACCGACGAAGATGTCGCTCACGCGTTCCTGCAGAATGGACAGCGGGTGCCTGGCACCGGCACGACGACGGCGCGGGGCAGCCGTAACGTCCACGGCCTCATCCACGAGGATCTGCGCATCCCGCTCCGCTTCGAGCTCCTCGGTGCGGCTGGCCAGCGCCTTGTTCAGGCGCCCTCGCGCCGGGCCCACAAGCTTGCCAGCTGCAGCCTTCTCTTCCTTGGCGAGTTTGCCGATCTCGCGGTTGGCCAGGCTCAGCGGCGACTTCTCACCGGTGTGGGCAATGCGGGCGGCCTTCAGTTCTTCAAGGTTGGCGGCAGCGGCAATCGCGGCCAACGCCTGCTCGACGGCGGCGCCAATGGCAGCCTCGTCCAGCGGATGCGGCACAGCGGCGGCCTGCGGGGTCTCAGTCCCCAATGTGGTTTCAGACATGTATGTTCTTACCTATTGATTCTGTATGCAGGTGTGTCTTCGGCTCATGAACAGGTGCCTCGAATACGCCAGTGCAGCACTTCAGGTGCCCGCCACTTCGGTCATGTCTCAGCACAAACAGTCTAGTGGACAGTGCAGATACCTCCGACATCGAGGGCGCGGATGTGGACGGCCACCGATGACCAAATGCGCCGTCGCGAGGCGCAGCACCTGCAGAACCTATGATGTTGGCATGACCGCCGGTGAGCGCCTGCGCAGCTACCTGAACCTCATCAATCTCTCCACCCTGGTGGGGCTCGCCGTCGCGAAGGCGGCGGGGTGCTCCCTTCAGCATGGTCCCCGGGGCCTGCTTGTTGCGCAGGGTTACACCTGGCCGACGCCGAAAGCAGCGGCCTTCACACTGGGAAACGTGGTCCTGCTCCGCCCGGCGGCCACGCATCTGGCCGCCAATCCGGTCCTGATGGGCCACGAGGCACGCCACAGCACCCAGTATGCCTGCTGCCTTGGATTGCCCTTCCTGCCGCTGTACGGCACTGCCGCGCTCTGGTCGCTGCTGCGGACCGGCGATCCGGCCTCGCGCAATATCTTTGAACGGTGGGCCGGCCTGCGTGAAGGCGGGTATTCCGAGCGGCCCCTGCGGCGCCGGCGCACGAGGGACTAGGCCGGATCTCGGCGGCCCTTGCCGAACACGTCGAACGTGTGTTCGAATTGGGGTATGCGTTGGGACGGGCAAGCTTTGGACTCTGTTGATGATCTGGCATTGCCGGGCCTTGCGAAGATGGCCGGACTGGTGCGGTCTACACAAACCCCCGAGTTCAAGGGGGTCACCTTCCACGAGATCGTCTGCAAGTCGGCGCTCAGCAAAGTTCCCGTGCAGTCTGCCATGCCGTTCGAATGGACCATCAATCCCACCCGCGGCTGCCTGCATCAGTGCACCTATTGCTTTGCGCGCAAGACCCACGAGTATCTGGACCTGGATGCCGGGCGGGACTTTGACACCCAGATCATCGTCAAGACAAATATCGTCGAGGTGCTTCGCCGGGAGCTGGCCCGGCCATCGTGGAAACGGCAGCCAGTTGCGCTGGGAACAAACTCGGATCCGTATATGCGTGCGGAGGGCCGCTATAAACTGATGCCCGGCATTATCGAAGCTCTTGCCGACGCCGGAACGCCGTTCTCCATCCTCACCAAGGGCCCTTTGCTGAAGCGGGATCTGCCGCTCCTGGCCAGAGCCTCCGACAGCGTGGACATTGGCATCGGTGTGTCTCTTGCTTTTGCCGATACACGGCTTCAGCAACAGGTTGAGCCCGGAACACCTACGCCCAAGGCCCGGCTGGATCTCATCAAGGCGGTTGCGGACGCAGGTTTCGATTGCAACGTCATGGCCATGCCGATCCTGCCATGGCTTACGGACGGGGACGAGCATTTGGACCGCCTGTTCTCCCAGTTGGCTGCCGCCGGGGCATCCGGCGTCACAGTGGGCGCCCTGCATCTGCGCCCCGGTGCCCGGGAGTGGTATCTGCAGTGGCTCGGCAGGGAATACCCGCAACTCGTGGGCAGGTACCACGGACTTTACAACGGCGGTACCTACGCGTCCAAGGACTACCGCCAGTGGTTGGCAGGACGGGTAACTACGCTTAAATCCCGGTACGCGCTATCCGGCAGCGCCGCCCATCTGCGGGTCCGCACGGCTGCTCAGGCAGCCGAGGGGCCGGCTCCGGCCGCTGGACAGACAGCACCGGGGGCTTCGCCGACTCTGCAGCCCGCGCTTTTCTGACCGTCGGGCAGCGGCGGGTAGCCTGAACCAAGCTGTGATCACGGACACCAGCGCGGCGGCAAGGAACAGTCCGTACACGACGGTCAGCACCGCGCTGTCGATCGCCAGGACGGTCCGGGAGGTCGATAGGAGGAAAATGCCTATCCACTGGCTCCCCTGTTTCCCCGGCTCCTTGGTTGAGTTCACCGTACCCGTTCGTTCAGGATCGGGCGGTGTCTGCCTGTTCCACCGTCTCCAGCACGGCCATGATGATCGGGAAATCGGCTGGAATCCAGGGTAAAGCCATGAGCTCCACGTGCCGCAAGGGCACCCAACACAGCTCGTCGTGGTCTTCGAGCGGCCGAGGGTCGCCGTCGAGAATCCGTGCCGTCCAGACCCGCATCGCGGCGGCACCGTTGAGCTGCCAGCCCTGTTGCATCGGACCAGGGATCTCCGTGCCGAGCTCGACGTCGACACCTAACTCTTCGCGGATTTCACGCAGAAGCGCGTCTTCGCAGCCCTCTCCCGGCTCCACCTTGCCTCCCGGAAACTCCCACAGGCCGGCCAAGGATTCCGGTGCCGTTCTCCGGGCGACCAGGAGCTCGGAGGGCTCCGAAAGAGAGTCCAGGATGGCGGCTCCGACGATCTGTTTTAGAGGCTGTTCCACGGAACCGAGTCTACCGACTGTACGGCGACTCCCCTGAGACGGCCCGCCGCCTCAGTTAGAGTGGAAATGGACAACGACGTCGGCGCGTTGCACTCCCACCATCTGCCGGCAGAAGCCCTGCGCCTATACCTCCGACTGCTGGCTGCCTGACTTCGACCGAGAGCTTCTGCATTCATGACTTCCAAATCCGTTCAACCCGTCAAACAACCCGGTGACAGCACCCATGTTGTTTGGGCGATCATTGCCTTGGCCGCAGGCGGATTTGGTATCGGAACAACGGAATTCGCCATCATGGGCCTGCTCCAGGACGTGGCTGAAGGTCTGCAAATCAGCATTCCCCAGAGCGGCCAACTGATCTCCGCCTATGCCCTGGGCGTGGTCGTGGGCGCGCCCATCCTGGCCGCGCTCGGCGCCAGAGTTCCGCACAAATACATGGTTCTTGGGCTCATGGGGTTGTTCACCATCGGCAACCTCTCGTCGGTGGTGGCGGCGGATTACACCACCATGCTCCTGACCCGCTTCCTTTCCGGTCTCCCCCACGGCGCCTACTTCGGCGTCGCTGCCGTAATCGCAGCCTCCCTTGTTGCCCCGGCCAAGCGCGCCCGGGCCGTGGCCGCCGTCATGCTGGGGCTTTCGGTGGCAAACGTCGTCGGCGTTCCGCTGGTGACTTGGCTGGGCCAGCAATACGGCTGGCGGCTGATGTTCGTGGCCGTGGGCATCATGGGCGCAATTACTCTGGTCCTCCTCCAGCGTTTCGTACCGTTCACTCCCACCCATGCGGAAGCGAGCATCCGCAAGGAGCTCAGCGCACTCAAACGCATCCAGGTATGGCTGGCTTTACTGATTGGCATTGTCGGCTTCGGCGGTTTTTTCGCGGTGTATTCGTATATCAGCCCAACCATGACCGATGTCACTGGCGTACCTGAATCGGCACTGCCGCTCATCGTGGGACTGTACGGCCTCGGCATGGTCGCGGGAAACCTTATCGGCGGCCGGCTTGCCGACCGCTCGGTTATGGGCAGCATCTACATAGTCATGACGGCAATCATTATCGTGTTGGTGCTGTTCTGGGCCGCTGCGGGTATCCCGTGGCTGGCGATCCCGCTGGTATTCCTGCTTGGCGCCGCAGGCGCCAGCCTGATCCCGGGACTGCAGACCCGCCTGATGGATGCCTCACCGGATGCACAGACACTCGCCGCCTCGCTGAACCATTCGGCCCTTAACATGGCGAACGCGCTGGGTGCCTTCCTCGGCGGAGGCGTCATCGCCGCAGGATGGGGCTTCAAAGCCCCTGCCCTCGTCGGTGCCGGGCTGGCGTTCCTCGGACTGGCAGTTGCCGCTATTTCCGGCCTCCTTGATCGCCGCGGTCAGGCTCCTGTTGCTTCCGACGACGCTGATGCCCTGTCTGACCGGAAAATATCCGGCTCCAAGTAGATCACCCGGGCAATCGGCACAGCCTCCCGGATCCGCTGCTCGGTTGCATCGATCTGTTCCGCGATCTTGCGGCCTGATTCGCTGTGGGCAATAGTGACCTTCGCAGCAACCAACAGTTCCTCGGGACCCAGGTGCATCGTTTTCAGATGAATGATTCTGGTCTCGTTGTCGGCGCCGATTGCCTCTTCGATCAGCCTGATGTGTTCCTTGGTCGCCGATTCCCCCAGAAGCAGCGACTTCGTTTCGATCGCCAAAACAACAGCGATTACCACTAGTAGCACGCCGATCATCGCCGTGCCGACAGCGTCCCAGATGCCGTTGCCGGTGAGCAGCGTCAGGCTGACTCCAAAGAGTGCGAAGACCAGCCCCAGCAGTGCTCCGATGTCCTCCAGCAGAATTACGGGAAGC
The DNA here is from genome assembly GCF_025960875.1 of Crystallibacter permensis. GTDB lineage: Bacteria > Actinomycetota > Actinomycetes > Actinomycetales > Micrococcaceae > Crystallibacter > Crystallibacter permensis. The sequence goes on from NZ_JAODLR010000011.1 coordinate 25,266, forward strand.
TCCGGCGACTTGGCGTTACGGACGAACTGCACCCAGCTCTTCTTTCCGCGGACGTGGTTCGACTCGACAACGGCAGTGCGGAGGGAAAACGATTCCGCGATGATGGCACCGATCAGGACAGCGAGCGGAACCCACCACCAGAAGCCTTCAATAGGATGCGGGTCTTGCCACTTGTGGAAGGCCTCGTAGAGCGCGAACAGTCCGCCGACGCTGAAGAGCACTATCGAGACAATGAAAGCGTAAATGTAACGGTCTCGGCCGTATCCGAACGGATGCTGCGGGCTGGCCTGCCGGGCGGCACGTTTACCGCCGACCAGGAGCAGTATCTGGTTCCCCGAGTCGGCCACGGAGTGAATCGCCTCGGCCAGCATCGAGGATGACGCAGTCAGAATATAGGCGACGAACTTCAGAACCGCGATTGTCAGATTCGCCGTCAAGGCGGCAATAATCGCCTTAGTACCTCCGCCGGCAGCCATGGCTACTCCGTTTCTAGACGCTGGGTTTCTAGACTCTCGGTCTCCTCAAAGCTATACCCATCCCGTTGTGCTCGGGCCGAGGCATACAAACAAACTGTCGCTGCGGTTCCAACATTGAGACTCTCGGCTTCCCCGTAAATCGGTACGGCGACTCGCCATTGCGCCACGTCCAGCTCTACGGCTGATAGCCCCTTTGCCTCATTGCCAAAGAACCATGCAGTGGCTTTCTCCAGATGCGGTATCTTCAGTTCTGCGGCCACGCCGTCGGAATCTCCTCCGCACTTAAGCCGGCGGCCGGCGCTTTGGTCCTGCAAGCGGTCGAGATCGACGTTTCCATATCCATCGGCAGCCAGCAGAGCAACCCCATGCCTGCGGAGCTCGTCGGTGAGCGAGATGAAATCCTGACCCGTGACGATGGGCAGGTGGAAGAGCGAACCGGCGGTCGAGCGGACAGCTTTCGGGTTGTAGATGTCCACGCTCCCCTCCGTGAGAATCACCGCGTCCGCGCCGGCGGAATCGGCCGCCCGAAGAACCGTCCCTGCGTTCCCAGGATCCTGGACCCGGCACATGACCGCCAGTAGCTTCGGGGTCGCCGCCAGTACGCTAGCCAGAGGCCGGTCCAGGAAGTTGCAGACGGCGACGATGCCCTGCGGGCTGACTGTATCGGCCATGGCAGCCAAAACTTCCTCCGTGGCGTACCTCAGTGGGACCCCGGCAGCCAGATCGGCCAATTCGGGCAGCCGTTCGAGACACGGTTCGGTGGCAAATACTTCAACTACGATGCCGCTTCCACCGGGCGTGGCATCGGCACGGTGCGCAGCCAATGCTTCGCGGACGGCCTGCGGACCCTCGGCCAGGAACTGCCTGCGTTTTAAACGCACTGAGCGCCCGGCAAGCTTAGCTACGTCTTTAACCCGATCTGCTCGGGGGTTCGACATAACGGCTTGCGGGCGCCCAGTAGTGCTCATAAAGCGACTATAGCGTCACCACAGATGCTGCTTGAAACGGCAGTCTTACTCGGCGATCTTCTGACGTGCCTCGCCACCTGCAGGCTCGTAGCCGGCAGCCTTGGCGGACGCGACAGAGTCAAACCAGTACTGAGCAGCAGTCTGCTCGTACCAGGTGGAGCCCGGAACGTGGTACTTGTTGGACTCAGCGTTGCCCTTGATGGTGAAACCCTCGGGGGCGGGCTGACCATCAACAACAAGAACCGCACCGGCGGGAGCTTCGGTGTTCTCAGCGGCAGCAGCTTCGCTCTTTTCGGCCTTTGCCGGGGCCGTCTGGGCCTTCTTCGCGGCCTTGGCAGCTTCGGCCTTCTTTACGGCCGGCTTTGCCTCAACAGCTGCGGGAGCGGAGGTGTCAGCGGGGAGGGAGTCCTTGGCAATCTGAACCAGGGCAGCGAATGCATTGGCATCCGAAACAGCCAGCTCGGCAAGCATGCGCCGGTCAACCTGAACCTCGGCGGCCTTCAGGCCCTGGATAAGGCGGTTGTAGGTCAGGCCGTTGGCGCGGGATGCAGCGTTGATGCGCTGGATCCAGAGACGCCGGAAGTCACCCTTGCGCTTGCGACGGTCGCCGTAGCTGTACACAAACGAGTGCAGCAGCTGTTCCTTCGCCTTGCGGTAGAGACGGGACCGCTGTCCGCGGTATCCCTTTGCGCGTTCCAGGATTACCCGACGCTTCTTATGGGCATTAACCGCCCGCTTCACACGTGCCACGTGCGTACTCCTTATGTGTTGATACCCAGAAACCTAAGTTGATGTTCTTCAGGCTTGGGGGCTAGTTGAAAAGATTTGGTGGACCGGATGACCGCACCAGGAACCAGAAATTTGAGCTAGATGCCCAGCATCTTCTTGATGTTCCTTACATCAGCCGGAGCCACGATCTTGTCGCTGGCCAGACGGCGCTTGAGAGTGGAAGCCTTGTGCTCCAGGTAGTGACGGCGGTTAGCCTGCTGCCGCTTGAGCTTGCCCGTACCGGTGAGCTTGAAGCGCTTCTTGGCGCCGCTGTGGGTCTTCTGCTTCGGCATAGCTGCCGTTCTCCTTACGTCTTCCTCCGGCCATACGGCCATCGGTTCATGCGGTACCCAAATTCGGGCACCGGCGGTGTACATGTCTGCCGGACACCGGATGCAATTACAGCAACCGGCACCAGATGAAACCCGGCGTGGCTCAGCTCTTGGAGCTGCTCCGGCCGGAAGGTTTGGGTGCTGCGGGTTTGGCCGGTGCCTTGGCCGCGGCTGGTTTCGGCTTGGCCATAGGCTTCGGCATCGGAGCCGGAGCCTTGGCTGCTGGCTTCGGTGCCGGAGCTTCCGCCTCAGCCGGAGCAGCCTTCGGTGCCGGGGCCTCAGCCTCAGCCGGAGCAGCCTTCGGTGCCGGAGCTTCCGCCTCAGCCGGAGCAGCCTTCGGTGCCGGAGCCTCAGCCGGCACAGCCTTCGGTGCCGGAGCCTCAGCCTCAGCCTCAGCCTCAGCCGGCACAGCCTTCGGTGCCGGAGCCTCAGCCTCTGGAGCCTGGGCCTCTTCCTTGGGCGCTTCCTGAACAGGTGCAGCTTCTGCCGGCGACTCCGAAGCAGCCGGCTCCGCGGCGGCCTTGGTCAGCTCTTCGGGCAACAGGTCGCCCAAGCTCTGGGTCATCGGAGCCTGGTCCGAGGAAACGTCTACGCGCTCCTTCTTGGCTTCGTTGGCTGCCTTCGCTTCGGCTTTCTGGGCCGCCCGACGCGCTTCTGCCTTGGCCTCAGCCTTGTTCTTAAGCGGGCCGATAACCATTACCATGTTGCGGCCGTCAATGCGTGGGCTGGATTCGATCACGCCGACTTCGGCAACATCATCAGCGAACTTCTGAAGGAGGCGAATGCCCATCTCCGGACGCTGCTGCTCACGGCCACGGAACTGGATCATGGCCTTGACCTTGTCCCCGGCTCCAAGGAAACGCAGAGCATGACCACACTTGGTCTCGTAGTCGTGCTTGTCAATCTTCAGTCGGAAACGGATCTCCTTGAGTACCGTATTCGTCTGGTTCTTGCGCGCTTCACGGGCCTTGACTGCAGCTTCGTACTTATACTTGCCAAAATCCATGAGCTTGCACACCGGAGGCTTGGCCTGCGGTGCGACCTCAACAAGATCCAGATCCGACTCGGAGGCCAGACGCAGGGCGTCCTCAATACGGACAATACCGACTTGTTCACCAGCCGGTCCTACCAACCGCACCTCAGGGACGCGGATCCGATCATTGATTCGTGGCTCGCTAATGTGTTGCTCCTGTTGTTCTGGTAACGAGTACCGCCTGCAATAAAAGAAGGCCTCCCATTGCACGCGCAATCGAAGGCCTCAAACGCCGGCTGCGAAACGACACCGCATGACGGGCGCTTCCTGTTCATCCTCGCTGTCCGAAAGGACTGCGAACTGAACATGCCGACCAGGAACCCGGCAGCTCTGGAATATCCATGCCGACAGGTGGGAGAGGACTCCGCTTGCATATTGATTCGCGTTGCTTCCGACGGCCTGTAATGCCGTGTGCTTTTGGGCACCAAAATAACTTGAATCAATCGGTCTGTGACAAGCTTACCAGTATGAGCACGCCAGATAATAATCCTGCCCCCGCAACAGAGCACCGCCACAGTTTTGGATCCGCCGCGGATTCTGCCCCCGGCGCCAGCACTCAGGAGCAGGAAGTCCTGACCCAGATGCGCGATATTGCCGAAGTTCCGGCGGTAGAGGTCATCACCACCGCCGCTGTCCACCTTATGAGTGCTGCAGCCGTCAAATGCGGCTTGGCCGCCGGCGACGATGCCGAAGAGCTCAAAGACCTGGACGAGGCACGGAAACTGATTACGGCCTTGGCCGGCTTCGTGACCGCGGCCGCACCGGAAATTGGCAGCCAGCATGCCGGCCCGTTGCGTGATGGGCTGCGTTCCCTGCAGCTGGCCTTCCGCGAAGCATCGACCATCCAGGACGAACCGGGCAAGGGCCCAGGCGAAAAGTACACCGGCCCGGTCAGCTAAACTCTGTCCTGCCCACACCAAGTTCGACGCCGGAGTCTCGCTCCGGCGTCGAACTTTTATTATCGGGTGAATCGGATCTCGAGTGAGTCCACCCGCTCCATAAAGTCCGCGTCTCCCCCCAGCCTCCGCTGCAAACGTGCGGCCAAGGCCTGCAGTTCAGTCCGCCCAAGCCCCTCACGGACTTTAAGCACGAGGCGCAGCTCAGGACCGGCGCCGCCACCGGCAACAATCTTGCCGCTTGCAGTTTTTGCCCCGATTCCTCCTCCAGGTGCCAAACCGACCCCGCTGATATCGGCCTCGACCGCGACTGCCTGTGAAACGATCCCGGTCAACCATTCGTCTTCGTAGGACGGCACCCATTCCTGCTGTTTCGCCAGAGCCCACATGCCCGGCCGGCGAACAACGAAAGTCAGTTCAGCACCAGGATCGACAACAAGCAGTTCCGCCTTCTCAGCGACCGCGGACAGTGCGGCACGTGCGGCGTAGACGGCCACGGGCCGCGCCGCCGTGTGCCAGGCTTCCAGCGCGGCGATGGAAGTAAACACGGGCAATGCCCGCCGACCATCTGGAGCCTGCACCGTTACGAGTGCCATGTCCGCCTGTTTGTCGGCAGACAGTCCGTGGGCACCGGCTTCTTCCTCTGCCAACTGCGCCACAATCGGCACAAAGACACGCGCCGTCGCCAAGGCGCGGACAACATCGGTTTCGCCACCGGTTCCGGCGATGAGCGCGGATAACGCCTTGGTGTAAGCAGCGTCGGCGGTGCCGTCGTCCTGGTCGAAATTATGCAGCGGATTACCCGCGCCACTCAGGTCCCGGCCTTCCCAGGACTGTCCGGCGGAATCAGTGCTTCCGCCGGCGCCTGCCAGCGCCGCCGCTATGTGCCCGGGAAGCTCTCGCTTTTCCACTTCGGTCAGCGGCGGCCGGCGGTATCCAGGGCCTGCGGCAAAGTAAAGGCGCCAGCGTAGAGTGCCTTACCCACAATCGCGCCTTCCACACCGTGCGGCACCAGGGCGCGCAGGGCAACAAGATCATCGAGACTTGAAATTCCGCCGGAGGCGACCACCGGCTTTTCCGTACGCGCAGCTACTTCCTGCAGCAGTTCGATGTTCGGGCCCTTGAGGGTACCGTCTTTGGTCACGTCGGTGACAACATAGCGGGCGCAGCCGGCATCCTCGAGACGAGCCAGCACCTCCCACAGATCGCCGCCCTCCTTGGTCCATCCGCGCGCTGCCAAAGTCGTGCCGCGTACGTCAAGCCCAACGGCAATGGCGTCGCCGAATCGATCGATAACCCGGGCTGTCCATTCAGGATTCTCCAGCGCAGCGGTGCCGAGATTTACCCGGGCCGCCCCGAGCTCCAGTGCCTGCTCCAGGGAGGCGTCATCCCGGATGCCTCCCGAAAGTTCAACCTTGATGGAGAGTTCCTTGACCACCCGCTGGAGCAATTCGGAGTTCGAACCGCGGCCGAAGGCGGCGTCCAGATCTACCAGGTGGACCCACTCTGCGCCGTCGTTCTGCCAAGCCATCGCAGCATCCAATGGATCGCCGTAGCTGGTTTCGCTGCCGGCCTCGCCTTGAACGAGGCGGACGGCCTGGCCGTCGGCAACGTCCACTGCGGGCAGCAGTTCCAGAATCGGGGCGTTGTCTGTAGTCATTCGGTATGTCTGCTTTCTCGGTTGGTTGGAAAGTTCTACTCGGACGGGCCGAGTGTGAGCAGGTAAGCGGCCAGCAGCGACATTCCGGCTAGCACATAGAAGCTAATGACAATAGCCTTCGGGGCCTTCTGGCTGCGGAAGGATATGGCACCACCGACAAGCAGTCCGGCGACACCCATGAGCACCATGCTCCACATATCTAGCCCAGCGTCCGGAGCCAGTTGCGCAGCAGTTCAGCTCCCGCGTCGCCTGACTTTTCCGGGTGGAACTGCGTGGCGCAAAGAGGGCCGTTTTCGACAGCGGAGATGAACCTTCCTCCGTGTTCGGACCAGGTCACCTGCGGCGGGGTCATAGCCGGCTGGGACACATCGAAATCCCAACGCTGCACTCCGTATGAGTGTACGAAATAGAAGCGCTCGTCCTCGATGCCGGCAAACAGGCGGCTGCCTTCCGGGGGGTCAACAGTGTTCCATCCCATATGCGGTACAACATCGGCAGCAAGACGCTCCACCGTTCCGGGCCACTCCCCCATACCCGGGGTACTGACACCATGTTCAACACCCTCATCGAACAACACTTGAAGACCGACGCAGATGCCAAGAACCGGCCGACCCCCGGCAACGCGGCGCCCAATCCAGCGCAACGCATCCACCTTCTTCAGCTGCTCCATAACAGCGGCGAAAGCACCGACCCCGGGAACCAGCAGGCCATCCGCATTGAGAACGTCCTCTGAGGCATGACTAAGCGTTACTTCCGCACCAACATGCTCAAGCGCACGCACCGCGGACCGGACGTTGCCGGATCCATAGTCGAGGACGGTGATTTTTGGGGCTGATGTCACAAGGCCCCCTTCGTGGAGGGAATGCCTTCCACCCGCGGATCCGGTTCGATAGCAGCCCGCAAGGCCCGCGCAAAGGCCTTGAACTGGGCCTCAACAATGTGGTGCGGGTCCCTGCCGCCCAAGACCCGCATGTGCAGGCAAATCTGTGCATGCAGTGTGACGGCCTCGAAGACGTGGCGCGTCAGCGAACCCGTGAAGTGACCGCCAATCAAGTGGTACTCCTGGCCCGCGGGTTCCCCGTCGTGCACCAGGTAAGGGCGCCCGGAAATGTCTACAACAGCGTTGGCAATAGCCTCGTCCAGCGGAACCGTGGCCTCACCGAACCGCCTGATCCCGGCCTTGTTGCCGAGAGCGCTTTTTAGAACCTCCCCAAGGGTGATTGCGACGTCTTCAACGGTGTGGTGGACGTCGATATGGGTATCCCCGGAGGCCTTCACCGTCAGATCTATCAGCGAGTGCTTCGCCAGCGCCGTGAGCATATGGTCATAGAACGGCACGGTCGTGCTGATATCGGATTGGCCTGTGCCATCGAGGTTCAGTTCCACCAGGACGGAGGATTCACTTGTAGTGCGTTCAAGGCGCGCGGTGCGTCCGGTGGCAATATCCACGGTCATTGGAGTCCTTTGAAGAAAATCGATTCGGCTGTCCACGAAGACGTGCGCCTCTTATATCAGTCTAGGAGAAATCGCTCAGACAAGCTCGCGGAGACGGTTCAGGAACGCCGTGGTCTCCGCCTCAGTGCCGGCAGTAACCCGAAGATGGCCCGGAATCCCCACATCTCGGATGAGCACTCCGGCGTCGAGCAAACCCTGCCATACTGCGTGTGGATTACGTACTCCCCCGAAGAATACGAAATTCGAATCCGAGGGCGCGGGATGCAGACCCATATCCGTGAGCTCGGACACGATCCTGTCACGCTGGCCCTTGATGTCTTCAACGTTGGCCAGCAGCGCGTCCGCATGGTCCAGGGCCGCAACAGCAGTTGCCTGGGTAATGGCGGACAGGTGGTACGGAAGGCGGACCAAACGCAACGCATCCGTCACTTCGGGGGCCCCTGCCAGGTAGCCCACACGCGCCCCCGCTAAAGCGAACGCTTTGCTCATTGTTCGCGAAACGATCAGACGCTCTCTACCCTGAAGCAATTCCAGAGCGCTGGGGGAGCCGGTGTGGGCAAACTCGGCATACGCTTCGTCGACAATAACCATGGTGTTGTATTCGGCCCCGGCCTCATACACGGCTTCTACAACGTCCAGACCTAGAGCTGTCCCGGTCGGATTATTCGGGGAACAAAGAATGACGATATTGGCAGCTGACTCCCTGACTGCCCGCGCGGCTGCCTCGGCCGTCAAACTGAAGTCGGAGGAGCGAGCGCCGGTCACATATTCAGTGTCCGTGCCGCTTGCGAGCAATGGATACATCGAATATGTAGGGGGGAAGCTGAGTAAGCGTCGGCCCGGACCGCCAAAAGCCTGCAGAATCTGCTGGAGGACTTCGTTCGAACCGTTGGCAGCCCAAACGTTTTCTTCGGTAAGCCCGTGACCCAGGTAACGAGCCAACGATTGACGCAGTTGCGTAAATTCGCGGTCAGGGTAGCGGTTCAGCCCCGTGGCTGCCGCATCGACGGCTGCCGCAATGGCCTTGTGAACACTCTCGGGAAGTGGATGGGTGTTCTCGTTAACATTCAGCAGCACCGGCACATGCAACTGGGGTGCGCCATATGGTTCTAAGCCTCTGAGATTTTCCCTGAGAGGCAAGCGGTTCAGTCGTTCTAGCTGGTCACTCACTGATCAAGCTTAAGCTCCGGCCGGCCCGGGGCAGGAATCGGGCCAGCCGGAGGGTCTCATATTACGGCCGTTGGCCGCTGCCGCTGACGGGAACGTGGAGTTGCTGTCCGGCTTGCACAACCGAGCCTGGAAGGTTGTTCAATTGGGACATCTCGGCAATCACCTCGTGCGGATTCCGTTCAGGGGCAACGGCACTGGCGACTTCCCACAGGGTCTGCCCGGCGCCGACCGTCACGGTAATCGTCTCGCCAGCTCCTAGACGGTCGCCGGTAGAGGCCATTGCGGGAGCAGTAAAGAAGCCGATCAGCGTCAACAGGGCAGCAGCTGACAGGATGAGCGGAAGGCCGATCAACAGCAGGCGGCCCCGGCGGGTGAGCTGGAGTGGTTGAGCGTGGCGCGGTACGGCAGGCGACTGCGGTGCGAGCTGTGCAGACATATTGACACCTTTCCCGATCTTCGAACACTGATGTCCGAGATCAACTATTCGAACTCATGTTCGAATCCTTCTTCCACAGTTTTAGCACTTATGATCGAACATTGTCGAGACTCACTAGAACAAATGTTTGAAAGTTCACCGCGACTCCCCTAGCGTTAAAGCCAAAGGTGGCCGTACATGCAGTGCATCAGCTGCCACTGACAAAATAAGATTCCGGTTCGAATTCAGGCACGGCACTGCTGAATCGGACCGGACGGAGAAACCGGAGTCCGGCCATGTCGAAGAATGTTTCCAACGCAGCTGCCACATCGGACAGCAAACAGTCAAAGCCGACTCGGGCTGCGGGCCAGTCCAAGGGCCTCACTGTGCGCCAAAAGAAGATCCTTGAAACCATCCAGGGCTCTGTAAGTGCCAATGGTTATCCGCCATCGATGCGGGAAATCGGGGACACAGTCGGACTGGCAAGCCTTTCCAGCGTGACCCACCAGCTGATCCAACTCGAAAAGATGGGCTACATCCGTCGTGACCCCAAGCGTCCCCGCGCAATGGAGGTGCTGACTCCGCTCACTATTGAGGACGGCGCTGTCCAGGTGGCCGGGATGGAACAAGCAGGCAATGTGCGAAGTATCAACGGTTCCACCGTTTCGGATCTCGGCAGTGCGTCGGATACAGCTATGGTTCCCCTCGTCGGTCGCATCGCCGCCGGCGGTCCAATCTTGGCGGATCAGGTTGTCGAGGACGTCATGCCACTTCCGCGACAACTGGTTGGCCATGGCGAACTGTTCATGCTCAAGGTCTCCGGCGATTCCATGATCGATGCAGCCATCTGCGATGGCGATTGGGTTGTCGTGCGGCGACAGCAAAGCGCGAACAACGGAGACATTGTGGCAGCCCTGCTTAATGACGAGGCAACTGTGAAGACATTCAGGCAGCGGGACGGCCATACATGGTTGCTGCCCCAAAATACGCAATACGAACCGATCCTCGGCGACCATGCAACGGTGATGGGCAAAGTGGTTTCAGTAATGCGCACCCTGTAGCCGAACGCCGTGTTCGCCGAGGTGTCTGGGAGCCGCTTTCTCGCTGGATGCGGCGCGGCGCCCTACGATCCTTGCAACGTGTCCATGTCTTCGGATGGACCGGAGCTAAGGGCCGGGGCCTTCCATGTCACGGGTACCGTGGGTTGCCATTGACATACCCCCATGGCCTTGCGGCCGGATAGCGGTGCAATGGTAGTGCCACACGTGAAGCTTGGGAGGTCCCGGCTATGCTCCAGCATACTTTCATCGGACTCGATGGTCACGCGGTAATATCATCGGCCTCGCATAGCGGGACGCGCCGGTCAACCCGACTGACGTGCCGAGAGGCGTTCCAAGATCTGCAGCGCCACACTCCGGTCCTTAGTAGACCAGAATGGAGGCAAAGCAGACCGGAGGAAACTGCCGTACCGGGCGTTTGCCAAGCGGGAATCCAGCACTGCGACCATGCCACGATCGCCCGCGGCGCGAATAAGGCGTCCGGCTCCCTGAGCCAGACGGACTGCGGCGTGGGTAGCGGAGACGGCCATAAAACCGTTGCCACCAGCTTGCGCCACCGAGCGGGTCCTCGCTGTCATCAGAGGGTCATCCGGACGCGGAAACGGAATCCGATCGATGACGACCAACCTACAGGCGTCTCCGGGTACGTCCACACCCTGCCACAGTGTCATCGTCCCGAACAAGCAGGTATCCGGCTCCGCCGCAAACTGCTTGACCAAGGCAGCGATCGAAGACTCGCCCTGGCACAGGATTTCGCTACTAATCCTCCGCCGCATTTCGGCGGCCGCTTCCTCGGCCGCCCGCCGGGATGAGAACAGGCCCAATGCCCCGCCTCCGGAAGCCTTCAGCAGTGCTTCCAACTCGTCCAGCTGTTCCGCGCTGGTTCCGCGTTCAGGCTTCGGCAAATGCGAAGCCACATACAGCACTCCCTGCTTCGGATAGTCGAACGGGCTTCCAACGTCTGCGCTCGAATAGGCCGGTGCACCGGCCCCCATCAGTCCCAGCGATCCTGCCACTGCATCGAAAGCGTTGCCGATGGCTAACGTCGCGGAAGTCAGAACCACCGTGTGGCCGTCAAACAATCCTTCACGTAGCCGTGAGGCCACGGATAGGGGTGCAACGTTGACTGTTGCGGGCTGCGTATCGTCCTCTGAACCGAAATCCGTTCCGGACGCGAAATTACTAGGCCTGGTAATCCACAAGACTTCCCGAGCCTGTGCCGCCGAGAGAATCCGGTCGCACACCTCCAGCACAACCATCAGTCTGGAGCGGGCCATCTGCCGTCCACCGTCAGCATTGTTAGACGTGTCCGACTTGGAGTCGGAAAGTGCGATCCGGCAAGCCTCCCGCAACTGCGTCAACGCCATCTCATGATCGTCACGGAGCCCGGAGGCCATCAGCCCCGTGGCAGTTGCCTCCAAGGCTGCTTCAAGGCTCTTCGCTGCGCTGTTGATCGACTCGACGCTGGCCGCAGTATGCTTGCGGGCCATGGACGCCGCTGTATGCACCATCGCCACCGAGAGCTGCCCAGCGACCGCGCTGGTGACGCGGTCCTGCAGTTCATGTGCTTCGTCGATGACTACCACGTCGTATTCCGGAAGTACCGACAGGCCTTCAAAGGCATTGATAGCCAGCAGTGCATGGTTGGTGATCACGACGTCCGCTTCACCGGCCCGCGTGCGGGCTAGCTCGCTGAAACATTCTGCCGCCATCGGACACTTCTGTGCTCCGAGGCACTCCATGGAACTGACCGAAACTTGTCGCCAGGCGCGATCGCTGACGCCGGGGACGATCTCATCCCGATCACCGGTGTCAGTCTCGTCCGCCCATTCCCGCAGTCGTACCACTTCTTTTCCTAGACCGGAGGCCGGTCCGCCGGTTGGCGGGGCAGGATGCGGTACGGCATCCTCGCCAAGAGTGAAGAGAGCGTCAGGAACGTCGTCCTCGGGGAAACCACCCGCCAGCTTGTGCTGGCAGAGGTAGTTGTTGCGCCCCTTCAGGAGGGCTACATCTACCGGCCGGGGCAGTTCGTCCGAGATAGCCTCGAGCAATCGCGGCAGGTCGCGCTTGACGATCTGTGATTGCAAGGCCAGCGTCGCAGTGGAAACAACTGCGGGCTTCTCGCTCTCCAGGGCATGGACGATCAGGGGAATGAGATACGCCAATGATTTGCCGGTGCCCGTCCCCGCTTGAACGAGCAGATGTTCCTGATTATTGAACGCCTCGGCAACGCGGTCGGCCATCTCATGCTGCCCCGCGCGGTTCTGCCCGCCCATGGCACGCACCGCAACGTCAAGCAGACGCAACGCTTCCTTTTCGGTCAACGATGCCTCAGCCACGATGGAGGAAGGGTCCGAGCTCTGCAGCCAGCCCTTCACGGACCTTCACTTCCAGCTTCGTTCCGTTTTCGACATGTTCGACGGAGAGAATTTCCGCATCCGGGCTATGCAGCCGGCTCACCACTTCGCCACGGTCATACGGAATCAACAACTCAAGCTTGACCGTGGGACGTGGAATTCCGTCGCTGATGGCCTCAAGCAGTTCCGGGATCCCTTGGCCTGTGCGCGCCGAAACTACCACGTGCCGCGGTTCACGCTGGCGCAGTCGCTCGATGACAAACGGGTCGGCTGCGTCCGCCTTGTTCAGGACTATGATTTCCGGGAGCTTTCGCGCGTCGACCTCAGTGAGCACTTCCCGGACAGCGGCAATCTGCCCTTCGGGATCCGGGTGGGAGGCGTCGACCACGTGCAGAATGAGGTCCGCATCCGCTGCCTCTTCCAAGGTCGAGCGGAATGCCTCCACCAGCTGAGTAGGCAACGAGCGGACGAAGCCGACCGTGTCGGCCAGGGTATAGCCGAGGCCATCGGCGGTTTCGGCCTTCCTCACCGTGGGGTCGAGGGTGGCGAAAAGCGCGTTTTCCACCAGTACGCCCGCATTGGTCAGACGGTTCAACAACGACGACTTGCCCGCATTGGTGTAGCCGACGATGGCAACGGACGGAACAGCATTGCGTTTTCGGTTGGCCCGCTTCGTGTCGCGCGCAGGTTTCATCCCTGTGATTTCCCTGCGCAGCTTCGCCATCCGGGTGCGAATCCGGCGCCTGTCCAGTTCGATCTTGGTTTCACCCGGACCGCGGGAACCGATGCCGCCACCGGCAGCGCCGACCCGGCCACCAGCTTGGCGGGACATTGATTCGCCCCAGCCGCGCAATCTCGGAAGCAGGTATTCGAGCTGGGCCAGTTCCACCTGCGCTTTGCCTTCGCGGCTCTTGGCGTGCTGGGCGAATATATCAAGGATCAGGGCTGTCCGGTCGATCACCTTGACCTTGACGATGTCTTCCAAGCCCCGTCGCTGCGACGGGGAAAGTTCGCCGTCCACAATGACGGTGTCCGCACCCGTGCCCATCACGATGTCCCGCAACTCCTGGGCCTTGCCGGATCCAAGGAACGTGCCGGGGTCCGGCTTGAGCCGCCGCTGCACTACGCCGTCGAGTACCTCGGAACCTGCGGTCTCTGCCAGGGCTGCAAGCTCGCGCAACGAATTGTCGGCGTCGTCGGCGGTTCCTTCAGTCCAGAGACCGGTAAGGACGACTCGTTCGAGCCGCAGCTGCCGGTATTCAACCTCGGTGACGTCTTCGAGTTCGGTAGAAAGACCTGCAACCCGGCGCAAGGCGCGCCGTTCGGCCAAGTCCTGTTGCTCGCCGTCGAATTCCGAGTGTTCCTCGTCCAACGTCGAGATGGCTTGTGCCCTGCCTCTGACACCGCCGGATTTCGTCCGTGCCGCAGTATCCTTGGCCAGAATCCGGTCAATGACCGCCTGGATTTCCTCGGGGCTCAGCTCCGGTTCCGGCGAGGGCTGGCTGTTGCTAGTGGTGGACATGCTCTCCTTTGAAAAGTCTGTAGTTCTATCGTAGACCTCAGCGGCGTCGGGTACCGAGGGACCAGCCGGTCTTTGTTGATGAGGGGTCAAGAAATCCTCCTGACAACGGGCGGCGCGTGTCCGCCGGCGCATAATCTGGTAGGCGCCGAAGCGTTCGGCTTCGGCTGATGAAGATCGGAAAACTGCGGCACACACCGCCGCAGGTTCAAGGAAGAAGGAACTTGGTTGCGCTTCCCGATTGAGGGTGCATCATCTTCCCTCGGAGCTGGGCTCAACGGCAGAGAAGATTCGGCGCGGCTCAGGTCAGCCGCAACAGCACAATCACTTATTTCACATGGAGCTACCATACCAGCACTTCGGCCCTCGTTAGGCGTGCCTAGATACACATTCCGCTCCTGGCGCACTACTCTGGCGGATTATGGCCACAGATCATTACTTCAGTGCGGATCCCGAAAAACCCGAGATCCGAAAGCCTCTGACCGTGGTGTTGGACGGTGAGTCCCGCCGCTTGACCACGTCCAACGGAATTTTCAGCCCGGAGGGCATTGATAAGGGGACGGCGGTTCTCCTGGCTGAGGTGCCGGCCCCCCCGGCCAGCGGGAATTTGCTGGACATTGGCTGCGGCTGGGGACCGATCGCTCTCACCCTTGCTTTGAAGTCCCCCGGGGCAACGGTGACCGCCGTCGACGTCAACACCCGCTGCATCGCCTTGACCAATGACAACGCCCGCGCGCTCGGGCTGGCGAACGTCCGCGCTTGCCTGCCTGAAGAAGTCGATCCTGCGCTCCGCTTCGATGCGATCTGGTCCAATCCGCCGATCCGGATCGGCAAGAGCGAGCTGCATTCTCTGCTCATGCTATGGCTGCCACGACTCGCGTCTGGGGGAAACGCCTGGTTAGTGGTGCAGAAGAATCTCGGTTCCGATTCGCTGCAGCGTTGGTTAGCCGCCGAGCTTCCCGGGGAGTTTTCGATACGCCGCGAAAGCACGGCCAAGGCCTTCAGGATACTGCGGGTCACCCGGGCTGCCTGAAGCTTAGGCGATGGTCCCGGTGGCGACTAGAACCGCCGGGCCGCTGAGCTGCACATGTTCTTTGCCGTCAAGGCCGGGCAGGAAACTGACATGCACAGTGCCGCCGGGTACCTGCACCTGCCATTCGTTCGGTGCTCCTGAGCCGGCCCAGTGCCGGATGGCTACGGCCGAGGCACACGCCCCGGTTCCGCACGACTGTGTTTCGCCGACCCCGCGCTCGTGTACCCGCATGGTGATATGTCCGGCACCGTTGTGAACCAGCGGCTCGGCCGGAACAACAAATTCGACATTGGTGCCGTTGGCGGGCTGCGGATCAACTTCGGGTGATTCGTGCAGCTTTGTGGCTGCCAGCTCGTCAAGTTCAGCCAATGCAACCACGGTATGGGGATTTCCCATGCTGATGCTCAGCGCGGGCCGCGGTACCTCCAATCCCTCCGCATTGACCAGGGAATCCATGGCTTTGGCGGCGGCCTGGTCGGGAAAGATGAACTCCCAAGGCCCCATATCCACCGCATAGCCGTCATTGGAGCGCGTGATGACCTTGAGTCCGGCGCGCGTGCCGATGGTCAGGGACTGGCCCTCGCTCAATGTGACAAAGCCCTGCTCAATCAGGAAGTGCACAAACACGCGAACGCCGTTGCCGCACATTTCCGAGAAGGATCCGTCCCCGTTGCGGTAGTCCATGAACCATTCGGCCTCGGGCGCCATCATGAGCAGGTCGCGGCCCTCGGGCAGATGCTTGGAACGCACTGCGCGGATCAGGCCGTCACCGCCGATTCCTTGGTGTCGGTCGCAGAGGACTGCCACAGCTTCCGGCCCGATCTGCCGCGTTCCGTCGGGATCGGCGATCAGGACAAAGTCATTGCCGGTGCCGTGACCTTTCGAGAATGTGGTTCCGGAGAGAGAAGTCAGAATTGCTGCGCTGGAAGTATCGGTCACTGTCCAAGCTTAGCGACCTCGGCTGCCGCCTTGTCCACGAGGAACTCGTCCTTCCAATGAAGCCAATTGATGCGTGGGTCTGCACGGAACCAGGTCAGCTGGCGGCGGGCGAATTTGCGCGTGGCCACAACTGTTTCCTCAACCGCCCCTTCGATGGAGAGCTGTCCGTCAAGTACCCGCAGGAACTGTGAGTATCCTAACGCGCGCGCGGCCGTCTTCCCGTCCCGCAGCCCTTGGCCTTCCAGCCAACGAACCTCGTCCAACAGGCCCTCCTCGACCATTCGATGGACTCGCAGCGCCAGGCGTTCCTTGAGTTCCTCCCGCTCTACTTCCAGACCGATCTGTACAGCCGGTTGCCAGTAGCGGCGGTCAGGCATGTAGGAGCTAAACGGCCGGCCGGTCAACGCATGGACTTCAAGGGCACGCACCACCCGGCGCGCGTCCCCGAGACGGGCCGCCGAGATCGGGTCGACGGCAGCCAGCCGTTCCCGCATGGCCTGCAGGCCGTGCGCGTCCAGCTCTGCTTCGAGTTGGCCGCGGAGCCCGGGATCGGTTCCGGGGAAATCGATGACATCCAGGGCCGCCCTGATGTACAGCCCTGATCCGCCGACGAGAATGGCCCGCCGGCCCCTGTTGCTTATGTCGGCAATGGCCGCACGGGCCTGCTGCTGGAACGCCGAAACGCTGGCTTCCTGACGGACATCAAGAATGTCAAGCAGGTGGTGGGGTACTCCCCGGCGTTCGGCCTCGGGCATCTTCGCCGTGCCGATATCCATGCCGCGGTAGAACTGCATGGCATCGGCGTTGATGATTTCGGCATCAATCCGCTGCGCCAGCGCGACAGCCAGATCCGATTTGCCCGAGCCGGTAGGTCCGACGACCGCAATGACCGGCGGCACCGCCGCGGACCCGTTGCCCATTCCGTCGCCGGTTAGTTGCTGCGGACAGGCAGTACCGGCATCCCCAGGGATACGGCAGCCTTGGCTTCGCGGGCCGCCCCTGCCGACGGAACGCCACAGGACCCAGCTTGGGACCGGTCCCATGCATCTCCCGCGCGGGAGCGGCGTACCGAGTAATCGGCGGCGCTGTCCGGGTCGGCAACAAGATGGAACGGTGCAGCCTCCGTAATTGCCACTGTTACCAGATCTCCGGGACGCGGTGGCTCTGCGCCTGCCGGCACCGAGAAGTGGACCAGCCGCTGGTCGCAGGACCGGCCCGACAACCGATGGGTCTCGCTGGCTTTGCGGCCTTGATGAGCGGTGACCATGACTTCGACCCGGCGTCCTACCTGCTTGGCGTTCTCCTCCGCGGAAATCCTGTCCTGCAAGGCCGTGAGGCGCTCATAGCGTTCCTGGACAACGGATTTGGGAAGCTGGTCCGGCAGTTCCGCGGCCGGCGTCCCCGGACGCTTCGAGTATTGGAACGTAAATGCGGTTGCAAAGCGGGACTTCTCCACCACATCCAGCGTTGCCTGGAAGTCTTCCTCGGTTTCCCCGGGGAATCCGACGATGATGTCAGTTGAAATGGCCGCGTGCGGGATACGGTCCCGGACTTTGTCCAGGATGCCCAGGAACTTGGTTGACCGGTAGGAGCGGCGCATGTCCTTGAGCACCTTGTCCGAACCCGACTGCAGCGGCATGTGCAGCTGGGGCATGACATTGGGCGTTTCCGCCATCGCATCGATGACGTCGTCGGTAAACGCAGCCGGATGCGGACTCGTGAACCGCACCCGCTCGAGACCCTGGATATCCCCGCACGCGCGCAGCAGCTTAGCGAACGCACCCCGGTCACCGAATTCGACGCCGTACGAGTTCACGTTCTGCCCCAGCAGGGTAACTTCGATGGCGCCGTCGTCGACCAGTGCCTGGATTTCGGACAGGATGTCCCCTGGCCTGCGGTCCCGCTCTTTGCCTCGAAGGGACGGCACAATGCAAAACGTACAGGTGTTGTTGCAGCCTACCGAAATGGAGACCCAGCCCGAGTAGACCGCATCCCGCTTTGTCGGCAGTGTGGAGGGAAAGACGTCCAGAGATTCGAGGATCTCCAGCTGTGCCTCGTTATTGTGCCGCGCCCGTTCCAGCAGCGTCGGCAGCGAGCCCACGTTATGCGTGCCGAAGACCACGTCGACCCACGGAGCCTTCTTAAGGATCGTCTCCCGGTCCTTCTGCGCCAAACATCCGCCGACGGCTATCTGCATACCGGGGTTCTGTTCCTTAACGGGAGCCAACTGGCCGAGGTTTCCGTACAGCTTGTTGTCCGCGTTTTCGCGTACTGCACAAGTGTTGAAAACAACGACGTCGGCCTGGGCGCCTTGCGCTTCCACCAGACCCGCATTCTCCAACAGGCCGGACAGGCGTTCGGAGTCATGCACGTTCATTTGGCAGCCAAAGGTCCGTACCTGATATGTACGTTGGGTGCCTTCGGGCAGGATCGATTCGGGGGCAGGGATGGTCACGCTCACCTCTTAAGGGTAAGACCTGCGAAGCAGGTCGCCACAATCGGCACCCGAGGACCCAGGGCAAACACGTATTTGTCAGTCCCAGGCTTCCTGCGGGGCGTCGAGTTCCTCGTTCACCACGCGAAACGCCATCGAGGGCGGATAGCCCTTCCGGGCCAGCATGGCAACCAGGCGCCGTATGTGCTTGTCCCTGACGAGGCGGTCGCCCAGATTCCAGTCGGGCCGGATTTTCCGGCGGATCAGCTCCCTGGCACTTTCCAGTTCGTCCTCGGGCGTCAACTGGTTGAGCGCTTCTTCCGCTATCTCTCCATCGATGCCTTTGTCCGCCAACTCCCGCTTGAGCGCCCCACGAGCCAAAGCCCGCGTCTGCGACCGGCTGCGCACCCACATTCGGGCGAATTCAGCGTCATCGATGAGCTGAACCTCTTCGAACCTGTCCAGGACGGCAGCCGCGACATCGGCGGGAACATCGCGCTCGGCCAGCTTCTCCGCCAGTTGCTTCCTACTGCGGGGAGCCATCGTGAGCTGCCGCAGAACAATTGACCGCGCCACCTCATGCGGGTCCGCTTCGGAAGCCTGGTCCGCAGGGCTGCCGGGAGTTGGCCCTGCAGCCCTGCTTCTTTTGCCGGTCATGGCAGGCTAGAAGCCGTCGACGGCCTTGAGCTTGGGCTCTCCGCCTTCGCCCTCGTCCGGCACAACCCCGATGCCAAGCTTCTCCCTGATCCGGCGTTCGATCTCGTCAGCCAGGTCCGGGTTGTCCACCAGGAACCTACGCGCATTTTCTTTACCCTGACCCAGCTGGTCACCGTCGTAGGTGAACCAGGCACCGGACTTCTTGACCAGCGACTGCTCAACACCCATATCGATCAGGCCGCCCTCGCGGGAAATGCCGTGGCCGTACAGGATGTCGAATTCCGCCTGCTTGAAGGGCGGAGCCATCTTGTTCTTGACGATCTTGGCCCGGGTGCGGTTACCGACGGGGTTGGAGCCTTCCTTCAAGGTCTCGATCCGCCGAACATCGATGCGGACCGAGGCGTAGAACTTCAAGGCCTTACCACCGGTGGTCGTCTCCGGGCTGCCGAAGAAGACACCGATCTTTTCACGCAGCTGGTTGATGAAGATCGCCGTCGTCTTGCTCTGGTGAAGCCGGCCCGCGATCTTACGCAGGGCCTGGCTCATCAGCCGGGCTTGGAGCCCGACATGCGTGTCGCCCATTTCGCCTTCAATTTCGGCCCGCGGAACGAGCGCAGCAACCGAGTCAATGACGACGACGTCCAACGACCCGGAGCCAATGAGCATGTCCATGATTTCCAGCGCCTGCTCACCGGTATCCGGCTGAGACACGAGCAAAGCATCCGTATCCACCCCAAGCTTTTTGGCATACTCGGGATCCAGGGCATGTTCCGCGTCGATAAACGCGGCAATACCGCCCTTGCGCTGCGCATTGGCAACAGCATGCAACGCCAACGTGGTCTTACCGGAAGATTCCGGACCATAGATTTCCACCACGCGCCCGCGTGGCAGTCCGCCGATGCCCAAAGCTATATCCAGGGCAATGGAACTGGTGGAAATTGTTTCGATGGGCGCCCGGGTGTCATCGCCGAGGCGCATGATCGAGCCCTTGCCAAACTGCTTATCGATTTGTGCAAGCGCTGCTTCCAGAGCCTTCTCGCGGTCAGCTGGTGCGGCCATTCTTCACCTCGGTATCTTGGGGCCCGTCAGGACCATGTTCATTACTCACTCTGACCGTAGCTTTCCGCACTGACAGAATCTGATCAGGGATGTCGTTTGTGGATAATCCGCGCATACTGCGCAGATTCCAACCTCTGTGTAGGAGCTTATCCGCTCACAAGCACTGATTCGAACACATCTGCGAATTTTCTAGGCGTGTCGGTACTTAGCGGGACGGCTTAATATCCCGGCCCAGACGTCGCTCGGCCGGCACATCCTGCATCTCGCACACGGCCAGCCAGACCGACTTTGGCGGTATCCCCGCTTCGAGAGCGGCCATGGCAGTCCTTCCGCCGAGCCCCGTCAGGACGAGGTCCGCAGCGAGGACACGCGAATATCCCGGCCCGAACTCGTCATCCATCAGTCGCCAGAAGTCACTTATGCGCACATTTCCATCCTCTCACGGCAGCGCCTGCGACGGGAGTTCCACCGTCTCACTACAATGGCTTCATGACCCGACAGGATCCCGCACCGGACGAGACTGGTTTCGACGTGGCAATCGATGCCCTGGAGCAACAGCTCAGTCTCCTGTGGCGACGCGCCCGAGCCAACTCCCACCGTGTGGCACGTCAGGTGCACCCGGACATGGAGCCAGCAGCGTATGGGCTGCTGATGCTGCTGCAGCGGGAGGACTCGATGCGCCTGACCGAGCTGGCAGCCAGCATCGGGGTGGGTAAACCTTCCGTCAGCCGTCAGGTCGCACTCCTTGAGCAGCTGGGCTTGGTCCAGAAGGAAACGGATCCGCTGGACGCCCGTGCCCAGGCCATCACCCTGACCGAAGCCGGACGGGAGAAATTGCACTCCGCCCAGACCGCCAGAAAGGCAGCCTTCCATGACCGGCTCGAAGACTGGACTGTGGACGATCTAACGTCCCTTGCCCAGTTGCTTGACCGCCTCAACGAGTCCTATGCCCATGAACAGCCGGTGGCGCACGACCAGCCCTGAGAAAGGCTGCGCACGCCGCGTCGCGGACACTGAAACCGCGCAACAAAAAAGCGGCCCGGTTACCTGATCCCAGGTAACCGGCCCGCTTATTGGCTTGTTAGGACCGCGCGGATGCGAGCCCGCGGCTCAGGCCGTCCGGCAGTTCGTCCGGAATATCGGCGACAAATTCGCGGGAAAGTTCCTGCGGCACGGTATCCGGTATGACCACTCCTTCTGCATCTGCGACGCGATCACTGACTTCGCGGAGCATCAGGGAAAGCGGAACATCAAGAGCCGAGCAGATAGACGAGAGAAGCTCTGAAGATGCTTCCTTCTGGCCACGCTCCACTTCGCTCAGGTAACCGAGGGAAACACGGGCGCTGTGTGAAACTTCGCGCAGGGTGCGGCCCTGCCGCTGCCGGACGTCGCGCAAGACGTCACCGATCTCGTGGCGTAGCACTACCATTTTGCGCTCCTTCTGCTCCCGGTGGGATTCTTCCGTCAGACCCACATCACGCCAACGGACGACGCCGTTTACGGACACGGGTTGCTTGACCATCTGTATCGCCTTACTCCCTCAATGCATGGCGGCTGCTGCCGCTTGTCTCCAGCTTAGGCCAACTACCGTAACAGTTGCTGACACCTTTGATAACTACTGGGCTAATTATTTTGTTCCCGTGACATGAAAGATTCGGGATAGGTCACCTTTGACCACGCGCCGCTGTGGTCCGCTGGATAGCATCCAGCAACTGTTCCAATGCGGCTTCCTCCGCTTGGGCACGGATTTCCGCCCGCCCGCCGCTGAAGGTAAACCCCACCGCATCCGAACCGTCGGCACCGGCAGTTCCAATGAACACAGTGCCTACTGGCTTGCCCCCGTGCTGTTCCGGACCAGCCACACCGGTGGTCGAAACAGCAATGTCGGCGCCAAGGACCCGACGGGCTCCTTCAGCCATTTGCCTGGCCACATCGGCGTGGACCGACCCCTCTGCGGCCAGCAGGTCCTGATCAACCCCGAGCACGCCCGACTTCACCTCGTCCTGGTAAGACACGATGCCGCCCTGCAAGGCAGCCGACGCGCCGGGAACGGTGGCCAGTGCCGAAGAGACCATTCCGGCAGTCAGTGATTCGGCCGTGCCAATTGTCACGCCGTCCGCGACGGCGGCCAGAACAACCTGCTGCGCCAACGTATGCTCGTTCACTTTCCGGCCTCCCGTCGTGCCCCGGACCGTAGCCGGACAGCTTTGAGAACATAGTCGACGCCGGTCACCACTGTCACCAGCACCGCCACCAACATGACAATAAAGGCGATCCAGACTGCCCACTCCCCCAGCCAGGTTCCCAGCGGCAGCAGATACAGGAAGATGGCAAGGGTCTGGAGAACGGTCTTCAACTTGCCGCCTCGCGACGCCGGCATGACGCCATACTTGATCACCACGAACCGCAACAAAGTGATGCCGAGTTCGCGCACCAGGATGACCGCCGTGATCCACCAAGGCAATTCGCCGAGGACAGACAGGAGGATGAGGGCGGACCCGATCAGCAACTTGTCGGCAATCGGATCGGCAATCTTGCCGAAGTTGGTGATCAGGCCCCTGCTGCGGGCCAGATCGCCGTCCAGCTTGTCCGTGTAGATAGCAACGGCGAAAACGACGACGGCGATCCACCGGAACAGCCCGTGCTCGGCGTTGTCCGCGAGCAGAAGCCAGATGAAGACCGGCACCAGGAGGATGCGCACCGTCGTGAGGACGTTGGCAATGTTGAGCGTGGGCACCGGATGGGCTGGTGAATCAGTCACGACGCTAAGGTTACCCGTCTATCGGCCGGTCAGGCTCCAGGCATCTTCCGATCCCTGGTCGTCATCGTCGTCGTAATACTCCGCGGCCTGGGCCCTGGCGTCCAGGTCTGCCTGGACAAGATCCTCCGGCCCGTCCTGGTCGAAGTTGTGGTTGGCATTGGCGTTATCGGCGAGAGCCTCCGTCATCGGGTCCGCGCCCGGTGCGGCCGCTGCCGGCACATCGTCGCCCCGGATCGCAGCCAGCGTCACGGCGAGGTCGTCCGGCTTCACCAGCACGTCGCGGGCCTTCGAGCCTTCGGACGGGCCCACCACGCCGCGGGACTCGAGCAGGTCCATCAGTCGCCCGGCCTTGGCGAAACCGACCCGGAGCTTGCGCTGCAGCATGGAGGTGGAGCCGAACTGCGTGGTCACGACCAGTTCGGTGGCCTGCAGCAGCACATCCAGGTCGTCCCCGATGTCGTCGTCGATCTGCTTCTTGGGCGCCTCGACGGCCACATCCTCGCGGTACACCGCCTGCAGTTGGCCCTTGACGTGTTCGACAACCTTGTGGATCTCGGTCTCGCTGACCCAGGCGCCCTGGACGCGCATAGGCTTGTTGGCCCCCATCGGCAGGAAGAGCGCGTCGCCCTGGCCGATCAGCTTTTCGGCGCCCGGCTGGTCCAGCACCACGCGGGAGTCGGTGACCGACGACGTGGCAAACGCCATTCGGGAGGGCACGTTGGCCTTGATCAGGCCGGTAACGACGTCGACCGAAGGCCGCTGCGTGGCGAGCACCAGGTGGATGCCGGCTGCACGGGCCAGCTGGGTGATGCGGACAATGGAGTCTTCTACGTCACGCGGGGCGACCATCATCAGGTCGGCAAGCTCGTCCACGATCACCAGGAGGTACGGGTACGGCTTGACGATCCGTTTGGAGCCTTCCGGCGGGATGACCTTGCCGTTGCGCACGGCCTTGTTGAAGTCGTCGATATGTTTGTAGCCGAAATTGGCCAGGTCGTCGTAGCGGGTGTCCATCTCCCGGACCACCCACTGCAGCGCTTCCGCGGCTTTCTTCGGGTTCGTGATGATGGGCGTGATCAGGTGCGGGACGCCTTCGTATGCGGTCAGTTCCACGCGCTTCGGATCCACCATCACCATGCGGACCTCGTCCGGCGTCGAGCGCATCAGGATTGAGGTGACCATGGAGTTCACGAACGCGGATTTACCGGCACCGGTGGCGCCGGCCACGAGCAGGTGGGGCATTTTCGCCAGGTTGGCCACCACGTAGCCGCCTTCGACGTCCTTGCCCACGCCCATGACCATCGGATGATCCGTCTTGCGCGCGTTGTTGGACCGCAGCACGTCACCGAGAGACACCGTCTCGCGGTCCGTGTTCGGGATTTCGATGCCGATGGCGGACTTGCCGGGAATGGGGCTCAGGATCCGGACGTCCGAGCTGGCCACCGCGTAGGAGATGTTCTTGGACAACGCCGTCACACGCTCCACCTTGGTGCCCGGCGAGAGTGAGATTTCATACCGGGTGACGGTTGGGCCGCGGGAGAACCCCGTCACGTGGGCCTCCACCTTGAACTGGTCCAACGTATGGGTCAGCGCGGCAACGACGGCGTCATTGGCTTCCGAGCGCTCCTTCGACGGGGGGCCCGCAGGCAGGTAGTCCGAGGGCGGCAGCGTGTACGCCACATCGCCAGAGAGCTGAAGCTGCTCGGTCCGTTGCGGAATGGGCGTCGCCGGCGGCTGTGGCTGGACCGGGTTGGCCGGTACCGCCGCGACGCTCCCGGTCGAGGCAGGGGGCACAACAGGGATGGCCTCGGTGGCACCCTCCGGCAGGAGGCCCTGGTCGCGCTTGAGCTTCTCGGCGGCCAGCTCGGACTGAGTCGGACGGCGCACGCCCGGCGGCACCTTCGGGGCGGCCTGTCCGGGGGCTCCGGCACTCGAAGCGTCTTCGTCTTCAATGACGGGTGTCTCGAAGGCTTCGTCGCCGTAGTAGCCGTCGTCGTGCTCTTCCTCTTCGGACTCATGCTTGTCGCGGCCGAACCTGCGCTTCCGGGGCTTCTTCGCCTTCGGCTCGCTCCGGTCCGATTCATAGAGGTAGCTCTGGTCATGGCCGTTGGCCGTGACCTCGTTGAGATCCTGGCCCATGAGGCCTTCGTAAAGGGCGCGGAGCCGGGCCGGAATATGCCGGAACGGCGTGGCGGTAACGATGAGCAGGCTGACGAAGGCCAGCAGCGAGTAGACGGCAACCGCGAGCCACATGTTGATGGTTGCCAGCGGCGAAGAGATGAGGAAACCGACCATGCCGCCGGCGGCCCACAATGCATCCAGCCCGTCCGCCAAACCAGGCTCGCCGCCGATGACGTGTGCCAGGGCTGTTCCGGACAGCGTCATCAGAGTCAGCCCGATGGCGATCCGGTTGTTTCCGCGGGCATCCTCCGGGGAGCGCATCAGGCGCACGGTGAAGATCAGCAGGAAAACGGGCAGCAGCAATGCCATCCAGCCGAACGTCCCGCCGGCCACAGCATGCACGGCGTCGGCGAATCCGCCGGTGAGCGCCCACCATTCGACCGCTGCGATGACCACGGCCAGCAGGAGCATGAAGAAACCAGTGCCGTCGCGACGGAGGTCTTTGTCCGGATGGACATCCGGACCGAGTTTGCGGATGCCCGCCGCGACGATGTGCGCGGTACCCATCCAAGCGCCGCGGACCATCCTCAGCGGCAGCGGAAGGTGGTCCTCCGACTGCACACTGAGGGCCTTGGTTTTGGCCGCGCCGCGTCCCGCAGTAGAGCGCGAAGCACTGCCTGAGTTCCTACCGCGCGACTGCTGAGTGCCTTTTTTGGCAGGAGAAGTACGAGTCGCCATATCGGATACGTTACCCGCAAAGACCCGGCAACTGGGGGATTTGCCACCGAGCACGAGCAGGTGTCAGCCGAATCACGGGCGCGGCGGCCGCACCAACTGCCGCACCGGCGACAGGCCGCCGGAGCGCAACAGAGAGCAGATCAGGCTTCGAGCACGACCGGGACGATCATGGGCCGGCGGCGGTGCCGCTTATTGACCCAGGTACCCACGACCCTGCGGACCACTTGCTGGAGTTGGTAGGTGGTGTGCTCCTTGGTGCCCACCACTGCTTCCTCGAGGGCGGCAGTGATCTGGGGCTTGATGTTGTCAAAGACCGCGTCGTCCTCGGCGAAACCACGCGCATGGATTTCCGGGCCGGAGACAATCTTGCCGGTGCTGCGGTTGACTACTGTGATGACCGAAATGAAGCCTTCTTCGCCCAGGATCCGGCGGTCCTTCAGGTCCGAGTCCGTTATTTCGCCGATGCTGGAGCCGTCCACGTAGACGAAGCCGCATTCGACCTGGCCCACGATGCGCGCCTTGCCGTCGACGAGGTCGACTACGCTGCCATCATCGGCCAGCAGGACATTTTCGTCGGCCACGCCGGTCTGGCGCGCCAGGTTTCCGTTGGCAATCAGGTGGCGCGTCTCGCCGTGGACCGGCATCGCGTTCTTGGGCTTAAGGATGTTGTAGCAATACAGCAGTTCGCCGGCAGCGGCATGGCCGGAGACATGGACCTTGGCCGTACCCTTGTGGATGACCTCGGCCCCCAGCTTGAGCAGGCCGTTGATGATCCGGAAGACCGCGTTCTCGTTGCCCGGGATTAACGACGACGCGAGGATCACGGTGTCGCCCTTGCCAACCTGGATCCGGTGGTCCCCGTTGGCCATCCGCGAGAGGGCAGCCATTGGCTCCCCTTGCGAGCCGGTGGACATGAGCACGATCCGGTCATCCGGGAAGTCTTCGACGTTTTTCAAATCGACAATGATGCCCGGGGGGACGTTCAGGTAGCCCAGCTTCTCGGCGATGGCCATATTGCGCACCATGGAGCGGCCGACGAATGCTACGTGGCGGCCGTGGGCGGCGGCGGCGTCGAGCACCTGCTGGACGCGGTGGATGTGCGAAGAGAACGACGCGACGATGATCCGCTTCTGGACCTGCCCGAAGAGCCGTTCCAGCACCGGGCCGATTTCCTTTTCCGCGGTAGTGAAACCGGGGACGTCGGCGTTGGTCGAATCCGACATGAACAGGTCCACGCCTTCTTCGCCGAGCCGGGCGAAGGCACGCAGGTCCGTCAGGCGCCCGTCCAGCGGCAACTGGTCCATCTTGAAGTCGCCGGTGTGCAGGACATTGCCCGCGGCCGTGCGGATGAAGACGGCCAAAGCGTCCGGAATGGAGTGGTTGACGGCGACGAATTCGCACTCGAATGGCCCGAACTGCTCGATCTGGCCTTCGGAAACAGTCAGCGTGTACGGCTTGATGCGGTGCTCGGTCAGCTTGGCCTCGACCAACGCCAGAGTCAGACGGGAACCGATCAGCGGTATGTCCTGGCGCATGCGCAATAGGTACGGGACCGCGCCGATATGATCCTCATGCCCATGGGTCAGGACCACACCAACGATGTCGTCCAGGCGGTCCTCGATGTAGGAGAAGTCCGGCAGGATCAGATCCACACCCGGCTGGTGTTCCTCGGGGAAGAGGACACCGCAATCCACAATCAGCAGCTTCGAGTTGATCTCGAACACTGCCATGTTCCGGCCGATCTCGCCCAGGCCGCCCAGCGGCACCACCCGCAGGGTACCGTCGGCGAGTTTTGGCGGGGTGCGCAGCTCTGTAATTGTGGACTCGCTCATACTTTAGATCAAACCTCCAGGTTCCAGCCGGCCTCTTCGAGGTCTGCGCGGATCATTGCGATCTCGGCGTCGGACGGCTCGACCAAAGGCAAGCGGACCACCGAGTTGGGCAGAACGGACTGCCACTTAAGAATGAGTTTGGACGCGACCGCCCCTTGGATATGGGTCATCACCGCCCGCTGGACCGGGTCCAGCTCGAAGTGCAGCCGGCGGGCCATAGCCAGATCACCGGCATGCATGGCATCGACCAGTGCGCGGTATTGCGCCGTCGCAACATGGGCGCTGACCGACACGAGGCCGACGGCTCCCGCTGCCATCAGCGGCAGGGTGAGCGAGTCATCGCCGGCGTACACGTCCAGATCGGTGTTTGCCAGGACGCGGGTGGTCTCCTGGTAGTCCGCCTTGGCATCCTTCAGCGCGACGATGCGCGGGTGTTCGGCCAGCCGGTACAGGGTCTCGGTCTCGATCGGGATGCCGGCGCGGCCGGGGATGTCGTAGACCATGACGGGCAGATCGACGGCGTCCGCGATCGCTTCGATGTGTGCCTGGACACCGGCCTGGCTCGGCTTGTTGTAGTACGGCGTAGTGACAAGGAGTCCGTCCACGCCCAGTTTCGCTGCCTCCTGGGACAGACGGATGGAGTGCCGCGTGTCGTTGGTGGTGGAGCCGGCGATGACCTTTGCCCGTCCGCCGACGGCGTCGACCACTGCGCGGAACATGCCGAGGTTTTCCTCATCCAGCAGGGTGGAGGTCTCCCCCGTGGTCCCCGTGACCACCAGTCCGTCGCAGCCGTCCTCGACGAGCTTCAGGGCCAGCTTTCCAGCGACCTCATAATCCACGTCCCCCTTTTCGTTGAAGGGGGTAACCATGGCAGTCACCAAAGTTCCGAAGGTGTACTCACGGGAAGAAGACTCAGACATAGACAAAACGTTACCGCGTGGACCTCGGTTTGCCGCAACGGCCCTCAGGAGTTTCGTATCACGGGCCCTTTCCGCCTCGAGGCGCTGCGATTGTTACGCCGCGGGCTCCAATAAAGGGGGCTGTGAGAATATCGGAATATGGCATCCACACACAGCGGTTCCGCCGGGCAGCGGCTGGCCGGAATCGACGCTGCCCGGGGCCTGGCCCTGCTCGGCATGATGGCCACCCATATCTTTCCGCTGTGGACCGCCGGCGCCAACCCCGAGCCCAGTTTCAGCGGCTTGGTGCTCTCCGGCCGGTCCTCGGCCCTCTTCGCGGTCCTGGCCGGCGTCGGGCTTGGCCTGTTGACCGGCGGCCGCCGCCCCCACAGCGGCCGGTCGCTGCTGGCCGACCGGTCCGGAATTGCGGTGCGGGCGGCCATTATCGCCGTCGTTGGTCTGATGCTTGGCACGCTGAACGTCAGCATTGCCGTCATTCTTGTGCACTATGCGGTGCTGTTCCTCTGCGCCCTGCCGTTCCTGCAACTGCGTCTGCCCGTGCTGGCAGCGTGGGCCGGCGGCTGGCTGGTGCTCTCCCCCGTGGCTGCCTATCTGCTGCGACCATGGCTGGAAAACACGCTCGGCCTGGGCAGCCTGGGGCACAATCCCATGATTCTCGACGTGTTTATCCCGTCCACGTTCCTGGCCGACATCTTCGTCACCGGCTACTACCCCGTGCTGCAGTGGCTTGGCTACATCCTGGTTGGACTTGTCATCGGCAGGCTGGATATCCGCCGCGCAGTGGTCCAGCTGTGGCTGCTTTCGGGCGGCCTGGCGGCGGCGGCGCTGGCCAAGGCCGGCTCGTGGCTCATCATGGACGGCCTGGGCGGCTACCGCCAGCTCGCCTCCACCGAAGCGGCAGAGCGTGCGGATTTCGCCCTGATCTACCAGGTGAACCTCAGTTGGGTGGACACGGACGATTCCTGGTGGTGGCTGGGGATTTCCGGCCCGCATTCCGGCACAACCTTCGATCTGCTGCATACCTCCGGTACGGCGGCGATGGTGCTTGCCATCTGCCTGCTGCTGACCACGAAGAAGCCGAATCTGCTGCTGCCGCTCTCGGGCGCCGGTGCCATGACGCTGACCCTGTACACGGTGCATGTCTGGGTGATGAGCTTGATCCCGAAGAACGCCGTCTGGCCCGGGGACAACGAGATTTACTGGGTGCAGGTTATCGTGGCCCTGTCCGTGGGCACCACTCTGCGTGTGCTGGACCGGCGGGGGCCTTTCGAATACATGACTTCCGCCACCTCGCGGGCAACCCGCGATGCCATCCGCGGCGGCCACCGCCAATTCAGCTGACGCCCGCCACTTCGGTTACGCATCAAAAGTACGACGGCGGGACACCCGCCTGCCGCTGTCGGCGGCGGATTCAGCCGCGGCTGAGCTCGATGGCCTTGCGCATGGACTCGCGGGCGCGCTTGCGGTCGCGGGCGGCATCGTAGGCGCAGGAGAGCCGGAACCAGCTGCGCCAGTCCTCGGGCGCGGCCTCGGCCTCCACCTTGTACATTTCGAACTCGGCATCCGCTGCCTCGCGGACAATGCGTCCGCCCGGGGTGCGCGGCAGATTGTCCACCGGCAGCCCGCCTTCAGCCTCAAGAATCTTGGCCAGTTTCGACATCCTTGAGCCGAAGAGGATTTCGCGGATCAGTGCCCATGCGCCAATCACCGGGAGCACCAGCAGGGCGGCGCCGAGGGCGATCGCCACCGGCTGCGGGTCCTGCAGGAGCAGCCAGGCGCGGTGCACGGTCAGCGCCATGTACGCGAGCAGCAGGAAGATGATGGCCGAGACCCAGATCTTCTCGCCGTGGCGCGAATACCAGGAAGCGGAGCCGGTTCCCGGGGTTGCGGAGTCAGTCATTGAGGTCAAGGTATCCGTCCAGGCCATAGGTCAATCCCGGGTGGGCTGCCACGGCGCGCACGCCCAGCAGGACTCCGGGCATAAAGGAGGCACGGTCAAACGAGTCGTGCCGGATGGTCAGCTGTTCCCCGGGGCCGCCGAGCAGCACTTCCTGGTGCGCCACCAGGCCGCGCAGCCGCACGCTGTGCACCCGGACCCCGTCCACGTCCGCGCCGCGGGCGCCGTCGAGGGACTTGGTGGTGGCGTCGGGGCTGGCGGAAACGCCGGCCTCTTCGCGCGATGCGGCGACGAGCTGTGCCGTGCGTACCGCGGTGCCGGAGGGCGCATCGACCTTGTCGGGGTGGTGCAGTTCGATGATCTCCACCGATTCGAAGTACTTGGCAGCCTTGGCGGCGAATGCAGACGCCAGCACCGAGCCCAGCGCGAAGTTGGGCGCGATCAGCACGCCGGTTCCCGGGTGCCCTCCAAGCAGTGCGGCCAGGTCGCGGCGCTTCTGCTCGTCCCAGCCTGTGGTTCCGACGACGGCGTGCATGCCGTGTTCGACGGCGAAACGGACGTTGGCTTCGGTGCTGTCCGGCGTGGTCAGATCCACGACCACCTGTGCGCCGGTGCCGGTCAGCGAATCCAGGCTGTCCCCGCGTCCCAGTGCCGCGACAAGTTTGAGGTCTTCGGCGGCGTCAACGGCCTTGACCGCCTCCGCGCCCATTCGTCCGCCGGCACCGAGCACGGCCACCGCAAGTTGTTCAGTCATGGTTTCCAGCGTATCGCTACTGGCCGATGCCTACCCATTCGGTACGTCCGTCCGCGAAATGCTGTTCCTTCCAGACCGGCACCCGTTCCTTGACGGTGTCCACCAGTTCCGACGCCGCGGCGAACGCTTCGGCACGGTGGGCGGAGGCGACGGCGGCCACCAGCGCCGGATCCCCGATCTGCAGCGATCCGATCCGGTGCGCAACCCAGATGCGCACGCCGTCGTACTTCGCGGCAATGTCGGCGGCGACCTCGGTAATCACCCGGCCGGCGCTGGGATGTGCGGAGTAGCCCAGCGCGGACACCGCTTCCCCGCCGTCGTGGTTGCGGACTACGCCGCTGAAAGTCACGACGGCGCCGCACTCGGGCGACTCCGCTGCGGCCATCGCCTGTGCAACGTCCAAGGGGGAATCGGCGACCCCTGCGTACAGCACTTCGCTAGTGCCCATGATGCCCTCCGGTTTTGTGGCTTGTGGTGTGGGTGGAGCTCTCCTCCGCGGCGGCCTGATGTCCGGGTCCTTCGTGTCCGGCTGCTTCGTGTCCGGCGTCGCGGCGGCCTTCCAGTTGGGTGCAGATGTGCTCGATCAGCGGCTGCAGCACTGCGAGCCCGTCGCGGACGCCTCCCGGCGAGCCCGGAAGATTGATGATGAAGGTTCCGCCTCCCACTCCGGCCACCCCGCGGCTCAGCGCTGCCAGCGGCGTGTGGGGCCGGCCGGCCGCGCGGATGGCTTCCATGATCCCGGGCACTTCCTTGTCCAGGAGCGCAGCGGTGATCTCCGGGGTCCGGTCGTCACGGGTCAGGCCGGTGCCGCCGCTGGTGATGAGGACCCGGACGCCCTCGGCGAGCAGGTCAGCCAGCGCCGCTTTGACCTCGGGCCCGTCCGGAACCACGCGAACGGGCAGCGGTTCGAAGCCTTCGGCGGCCAGCCACTCGGTGATGATCGGCCCGCTGCGGTCCGCGTACGTCCCGGCTGCCGCGCGGGTGGAGGCGACAACGACGCCGGCAGTACGCCGCGGGGCGGCGCCTCCTGCGATCGGGGCGGCGCCTCCGTTGGTGCTAGCGGTGCTGGCGGTGCCGTTGCTGTTGCTGGACTCGGTGCTCACAGCGTCCAGTCCCCGCTCTTGCCGCCGGATTTGGCCAGCACCTTGATGTCGCTGATAACGGCGTGCTTGTCCACGGCCTTGATCATGTCGTACAGGCTCAGCGCCGCGATCGAGGCCGCGGTGAGTGCTTCCATCTCGACGCCGGTAACTCCGCGGGTTCGCACGGTGGCCTCGATCCGCACCTCGCTGGTGCCCGGAAAGAAGTCCACGGTGACCTTGCTGATGGGCAGTGGATGGCACAGCGGAATCAGCGACGGCGTTTGCTTGGCGGCCATGATGCCGGCCACGCGGCTGACTGCCAGGGCGTCGCCTTTGGGCAGGTCACCGGCGACCAGCAGGGAGACAACGTCCGCCCGCGTAGTCAGCACTGCCTGCGCGGTGGCTTCACGGGTGGTTTCGGCCTTGGCGCTGACGTCCACCATGTGCGCCGTGCCGTCCTCGCGGACATGGGTCAACCGGTCTTGCTCGCTCATAACAGCCATACTTCCACGTTCCGCCCGGCCGGGACCTCCGTTACGCCGACGGGAAAATGCACCAGCACGTTGGACGCTGCCAGCGCGTGCAGCAGATGCGAACCGGGACCGCCGATCAAGGTGACGGAGCCGCCGTCGTAATGGCCGCGCCGGATCTGGTGCTTGGCCGCCGGCGACTGGGCAGCCTCGGCCAGCGGCACCTGCAGGACGGTGCGCGGCTCCGGGTCGCCCAGCACCTCGCTGAGCGCCGGACGGAGGAAAGTCTCGAAGGACACCAGCGAACTGACCGGGTTGCCCGGAAAACCCAGGTAAGCCACGCCGCCCACGGTACCGATGGCCTGGGGTCCGCCGGGCTGCATCGCCACGGGGCCGAACTCCACGTGGTCGCGGGCGAGGGCCTGCTTGACCACCTCGAAGGCGCCCTTGCTGATGCCGCCGGAGGTCAGCAGCAAATCCGGCTGGTGGCGCTCGAGGTCCTCGTGCAGCCGGGCGAGGAAGTCCTCCGGGGAATCGGCCAGGATCCGGCTGCCGGCCACGTCCGCGCCCGCCTCGGCGAGCCCGGCCGCCAGCAAGGTGGTGTTGGCATCGAAAATCTGCCCGGGACCCAGTGTGCCGCCGGGTGCGATGACTTCGTCGCCGGTGCTCAGCAGCAGCACGCGCAGCCGCGGCCGCACCGCAACCTCCGCGACGCCGAGCGCCGCCAGCAGTCCCAGCTGGGCCGGCTTGAGCCGCGTGCCGGCGGCGAGGGCAAGGGTACCGGCGGCAATGTCGCTGCCCTCGGCGCGGACGAATTGGCCGGCCGGAACGCTGGCCGGCAGCCTCACCGTCAGCCCCGGGGCGGGCGGGCGGAAACCATCCGGATCCGCCTGCTCAATGGGGACGACGGCGTCCGCTCCGGCTGGCAGCATGGCTCCGGTCATGATCGGGGCCGCGAAGCCTGCGGCCAGCACCGGCGCGGGGTAACCCGCGGCAATTGTTTCGGCCACCGCAAACTCCGGCCGGCCGGCGGCTGCCGCGCTGTCCACCGCGTAGCCGTCCATCTGCGAGTTGGCGAAGGGCGGCAGGCTCACCGGGGCGGTGATGTCCCGGGCCAGGATCCGGTTGCGCGCCTGGAGCAGCCCGACCGTGTCATCCTGCCGGCCGTTGCGTTGCACGGCGGCGCGGACCAGTTCGGTGACCGCCTTGCGGTGCTCGGCTACTGTAGCGGCCACGCGCAACTCCCTTCTCTTCAGGAGCCATCCTAAGCGACGGTCACGCTCACGGTATGCCAGCCGGTGGCTCCGTCCGGCACCACCGGGGCACTCTCGCCGGTCTGCACCATGCCCTCCGCGTCGATGGCGCGGACCTGGAGCCGGTGCCGGCCTGCCGAGGCGTTCCACCGGTACCGGTACTGCCGCCAGGTATCCGCGGAAATGGGCGCGCCCAGTTCGGCGTCCTGCCAGGGGCCGTCGTCGACCCGCAGCTGCACAGCGCTGATGCCGGTGTGCTGGGACCAGGCCACGCCGCCGATATCCACCTCGCCGGGCTCGAGCCGTGCGCCATTGCGGGGCGTGTCGATTCGCGAACTCATTTTCATCGGTCCCCGGGCGCTCCAGCCCCGGGTGGTCCAGTAGGCGGTCTCGTCCTCGAAGCGGGTCAGTTTCAGTTCGGTGACCCATTTGGTGGCGGAGACGTAGCCGAAGAGCCCGGGCACCACCAGCCGCACCGGGAAACCGTGTTCAAGCGGCAGCGGTTCCCCGTTCATGCCGATGGCCAGCAGCGCATCCCGCTCGTCGGTCAGCACCGCCAGCGGCGTGGAAGCCGTCCAGCCGTCCACACTGCGCGAAAGCACCATGTCCGCCCCGGCCTCCGGGCCAGCCCTGGCCAGCAGCTCGCGGACCGGCCAGCCCAGCCACTTCGCATTGCCGATCAAGTCCCCGCCCACCGGGTTGGAGACGCAGCACAACGTGATGTACCGCTCCGCCAGTTCCTGGCCGGCCAGCTCATCGAAATCCAGCTCCACTTCCTGCTCCACCAGGCCTGTTACCCGCAGCCGCCACTGGTCCACATTGACCACGGGCACCGCGAGTGCGGTGTCGATCCGGTAGAAGTCCGGATTCGGCGTCACGAGCGGCGTGATGCCCGCGACCGGCAGTCTCGCGCTGGCCGGAATCGGTTCCGCCGGATCGGCCGGGGCGGGAAGTTGGAAGGCCTGGCGGAGGCGGGCAGCTCCCTGCTGGGCGCTGCGGATGCTCGTAGCGACGACGGCGGTCAGCGCCGCCGCTGCCGCCGTACCTCCCAGCCGCAACAGGAAGGTGCGGCGGGCCGGGTCTTGCCCCGGACCGGCCGGCGGTGCCTGAGCGGCGGCGGCTTGGACGCAGCGCTGGACCAGGACCCGTAGCGCCACCAGGGCCACCACCCCGGCGGCCACCGGGGCGGCCAGTGCCAACTGTTCGGCCTGCGGGGCGGCCAGCACAGCCACCGCGCCTGCGGCCGCAAAGGCGAGGATGACGGCGCTGCCGGCGTACCGTCGTCGTACTTCGAGCACTCCGGCGAGGCCGCCGAGTGCCGCGATGACCAATGCCATGGCAACGAAGAACGCGGCCTTGTCCGCCGTCCCGAAGACCGTAATCGCCGCGTCCTTCACGACCGGCGGCAACACGTCGATGACGGCCGATCCCACCGCGGTCAGCGGCGAGACGGAAGGGCTGAGGAACGCCGCGGCCAGCTCCCCGGCGGCCGTTCCCAGCAGCGCAGCAGCGGCCCCGGCGGCTGCCGCCCATCGGTTCGGCGCAGAACTGTTCGGTGCCATCGGGCCTCCAGCCTCGCGGGTTTCTCCGGCGGTTGCGGCGGTTGCAGCGGCCGGACGGGTCAGGCGCTCTTGGCCGGATAGATGCTGACCTCCGCCGCCTTGACGGCGAAAAACATGCTGCGCCCCGGGTAGATATCCAATTCCGCCGCCGCGGCAGCCGTGACTTCCGCGGCGAGCTGACCGGCCCGTACCTTTAAGTGTCCGGCGGCCGGCTCCAGATCGTCAACGGTCACCGCCAACACGTTGCGCGGGCTGCCGTGCGGCCGCTCGGCAAAGACGGAGACGGCAGCGGGGCGGAAGGCGGCCACCGCAGACTCCCCCGGTTCCAGCGGCTGGACTGCCGTGCCCGCCACCGGCGATCCTGCGCGAATGCCGGGCTGGCCCTCGCCCGCGAGCAGACCGTCCGCGGCTGCGGTGCCCCCGATGACGTTCAGGCCGGCCAGTTCCGCGGTGAAGGCACTGCGCGGATGCGCGATGAGCTGCTTCGGCGTGCCCTGCTCCACCACGCGGCCGTGTTCCAGGACCAGGACGCGGTCCGCCAGCAGGAGGGCATCGAGAATGTCGTGGGTGACGATGACGGCGCTGCGGCCGGCGAGCACCCGCCGGAGCATGCGCCGGATCACCGGGGCCACGGTGGCATCCAGCGCCGCCAGCGGTTCGTCCAGCAGCAGCAGGTCCGGTTCCGCCGCCAAGGCCCGGGCGATCGCCACCCGCTGGGCCTGCCCGCCGGACAGCTCGGCCGGGCGGCGCGGACTCAGGTGGGTGGCCTCGGCCTCCGCCAGCCATTCCACTGCACGTTTCCGGGCGGCGCGCTTCGGAACTCCCTGGCTGCGCGGGCCGAAGGCGACGTTCTCAAGCGCGCTCAACTGGGGGAAGAGCAGCGCATCCTGGGACAGCAACGCCACGGACCGCCGGTGCGGCGGCAGCACGGTGCCCGTTCCGAACAAGACGCGCCCGTCCAGCACCGCTTCGCCGTGATCGGGCCGGACCAGACCCGCGATGATGGCCAGCACGCTGGACTTCCCGGCGCCGTTCGCCCCCATCAGGGCGACGGTCTCGCCGTCGTTAACCTTGAAGCCGACGTCCAGCTGCCGCTCGGCCAAGGTGGCCCGCAGGGTAAAACTCACCGTCTGGCCCCCTTCCCGAGGCCGGTGCGCCCATACGTCAACGCCACAATGACGACGGCGGCCGCGACCAGCAACATCGAAAGGGCCACGGCGGCGTCCGGATCCGTCTCGCGCTGGAGGTAGATTTCCA
This sequence comes from Crystallibacter permensis, assembly GCF_025960875.1. GTDB lineage: Bacteria > Actinomycetota > Actinomycetes > Actinomycetales > Micrococcaceae > Crystallibacter > Crystallibacter permensis. The sequence goes on from NZ_JAODLR010000011.1 coordinate 62,142, forward strand.
GCGGCAGCGTCCGGGTCACGCCGGTCAGGCTGCCGGCAAAGGTCAACGTGGCACCGAATTCGCCCAGTGCCCGCGCGAAGCACAGCACGGTGCCCGACGCCAGCGCGGGCAGCAGCAGCGGTAGCGTCACCCGTCGCAGCACTGTGGCAGGACGGGCGCCCAGGGTGGCTGCGGCCTGCTCGTAGCGGCTGCCCGAGCTCCGCAGCGACGCTTCCACGCTGAGTACCAGGAACGGCAGCGCTACGAAGCTCTGCGCGAGCACAACAGCCGTGGTGGAGAAGGCGATCTGGATCCCCCAAAGCTCTAAGGTGCTGCCCAGCAGGCCCTGGCGTCCGAAGGTATAGAGCAGGGCCATACCCCCGACGACGGGCGGCAGTACCAGCGGCAGCAGCACCACCGCCCGGAGCAGCTTGCGGCCCGGGAAGCTGGAGCGGGCCAGCACCAGTGCCAGCGGCGTGCCCAGCAGCAGGCACACCAGGGTGCTGGCGGTGGCGGTGCGCAGGCTCAGGCCCAGGGCGGCCAGCGCGCCGTCGCTCGTTACCAGCGGCCAGAAACCTGCCCAGTCCACCCGCAGCGCCATGGCAAGCAGCGGCAGCAGCACCAGCACGGTTCCGGCCGCGGCGAAGATGAAGACCGCGGCCGGCAGCCCCGTAGTCCCCTGCTGGCCAGACTGCCGCCCCGCCGGGGGCAGCGGCGTGCCGAGGCCGGCTGTTCCGTCCTGCGCGGGGCGTGTGCCGGCTGGGCCCGTGGTCATGGCCTGCCGAACCCGGCGTCAGTGAGCACACGCTGCCCTTGCTCACCGGTCACATACTCCACGAACTCCCGGGCGAGCTCCTCCCGGCCGGTTCCGGCGGCGCCGGCGGTGACCGCGATCGGGTAGGTCACTGCCGCCTCCCCGGCATGGGGCACGGGTATGGTCCGGACTTCGTTGCCGGCGCGCACGGCGTCGGTCCGGTAGACAAAGCCTGCATCCGCCTCGCCCGCGGTCACTTTCCCGAGGACCGCGGTCACCGAATTTTCCTCGCTGACCGGGGCAAGTCTCACGCCGCCCGCCTCGGCCAGTTCCCGGGCGGCGGCACCACACGGCACCTGCGGGGCGCACAGCACGAGCTTCACGTCCGGCCGTTCCAGGTCTGCCAAGGTTTCGATGCCCGCGGGGTTGGCGGCCGGCACCACCAGGGCCGGTATGTTAGTGGCCAGCTTCTGCACACTGCCGGCTACTCCCCCGGCCTCCTCCACGCGGGCCAGGGTGGCTGCGTCCGCCGACGCGAAGACATCGGCAGGGGCGCCCTCAAGGATCTGGGCGGCCAGGTCGGCCGACCCGGCGAAGTTCAATCGGACTGTGCTGCCCGGCGCCTGGGCCTCGAAGGACTCCGCCAGCGCAGTGAACGGTGCCGCCAGCGACGCAGCCGCATACACCGTGATGGTGCCTTCCGCCGCGCCCCCGGAGCCGCAGGCAGCCAGCCCCATGGTTCCCGCCAGCGCCAGCAGTGTTGCGGCAAGCCGCCGGGGTCTCGCGGCCAGCCGTCCGCCCCGCTGTACCGCCCGCCTCACGGCCGGCCCTTCGCCGGCTGGGCGGCCGGCGTCTGTACGATCACGTTGGTTGCCTTCACCACGGCGGTGGCCACCGAACCTGGTTCCAGCCCCAGCTCGCGGACGGCCTCGGCACTCATCAGCGATACCACCCGGTGCGGGCCGCACTGCAGCTCCACCTGCGCCATCACCTTGTCCATCACCACGGAGGTCACCAGCCCCACAAAGCGGTTCCGGGCCGAACTGCCGGCCGCAGCCTGGTCGGGCGGCAGGGCGGCCTGTTCTTTGGCCAGGGCTGCCAGCTCTGTCCCGGCGACCACGGTACGCCCGGCGGCATCGCGCTGCCCGGTCAGAGTGCCGGCTTCGATCCATCGCCGGACCGTGTCATCACTGACCCCAAGGAAGCGCGCGGCATCCATAACTCGTATTTGCGTCACGAACTCCAGCATAATTCCGCATTTGCGGATTGAACAGGTTCAACGCAGCCGTCCACTGTCCACATGGGGAGACGGGTCTCGGCAAGGCAGCCGGCACTGACGTACCCTCGATACATGAGCGTTAATTTGGGCATGCCGCAGGTCTCGGCCGGCGCCCGCGGCCCTGCTGCCCCGCCCGCGCGTCCGGCAGATGCCGGCCCCGGGCTGATTGATCGTTTCGGCCGCTCCGCGACGGACCTGCGCATCTCGCTGACGGACAAATGCAATCTGCGCTGCACCTACTGCATGCCGGCCGAAGGCCTGGACTGGCTGAACAAGGAGCAGGTCCTCACGGACGCCGAAATCGTCCGGCTGGTGGACATCGCCGTCGACCACCTGGGTGTGCGCGAACTGCGCCTGACCGGCGGTGAGCCCCTTGTGCGCGCCGGCTTGGCCGACATCATCGCCGGGGTCCGGAACAACCATCCGGACCTGCCGGTGTCGCTGACCACCAACGGCCTCGGCCTCGACAAGAAGGCCCGGATCCTCAAAGACGCAGGCCTGAGCCGCATCAACGTATCGATGGATTCGCTGCACCCGGAAACCTTCGCCCAGCTTACCCGCCGGCCCTTCCTTGACCGCGTGCTCAAGGGGATCGAAGAAGCGGACCGGGTGGGTCTCGGCCTGATCAAGATCAACGCGGTGCTGATGCGCGGCATCAACGACCAGGAAGCCCCCGGCCTGCTGGAATGGGCCGTCAGCCACGGCTACGAACTGCGCTTCATCGAACAAATGCCGTTGGACGCCGACCACGGCTGGACCCGGCAGAACATGATTTCGGCCGCGGAGATCCGCGCGCTGCTGGAACAGGAGTTTGTCCTCACCGCGGATCCGCGGCGCCGCGACGGTGCCCCGGCCGAACGGTGGGAAGTACGACGGCGCTCGGCGCCCGACGTCGTAGTCGGCACTGTAGGCATCATCGCCTCGGTCACCGAGCCTTTCTGCGCCGACTGCCGCCGGACCCGGATCACGGCCGAAGGCAAGGTCCGTTCCTGCCTGTTCTCGCATGAGGAAACCGACCTGCGCGACCTGCTCCGCAGCGGCGCCGGGGACGAGGCGGTCGCCGAACGGTGGCGCGAGGCGATGTGGGCCAAACCCCGGGCACACGGGATGGACCATGCCGGGCTGGGCGCCGAGGACTTCGTCCAGCCGGACCGAACCATGAGCGCGATCGGCGGTTGAATTGTTGTTGTTGATCAGGTACTTCGGCGCGGCCCAGGCCGCGGCCGGCGTCGAAGAGGAAAAGGTAGTCCTGCCCGATGGCAGCACTCTGGCAGACGTCCTGGACGTGCTGATCCGGGAGCACCCGGACCCAGGCGCACAGACCAAGGGTGCACCGGCACTGGAGTCGGTGATCGCGCGCAGCAGTTTCCTGCGCAACGAGATCGCTTGCAAGGACCGTTCGGCAGTCCTTGAAGATCAGGACATCATCGACATCCTCCCGCCCTTCGCCGGCGGCTAACCTCCCGCGTCGAAAGTCCAGTCTCTCCAAACAGCGTCCGCTGCAGACTGCTTCAAGCATGAAGGCCCCGTTTCCGGTTACCGGAAACGGGGCCTTCATCGTTGGTGTATGCCGCTGGTGGGGCTATTTGGCCTCGCCTTGCGGCACCTGACGCCCGCGGTGGTGCGAGGAGCCGACCACGTCGCCGGCCTTCCACTCGCTCCATCCCGGCTGGTCCCGCATGAAGGCCTCGATCTCGTCCTTGTTTGCCTTGAGCTCCGGATCATGTTTGAGGTAGTGCCGGGTCTCGCGCACAATCAGGCCGGAGAGAATGAGCAGCCCGACGAGGTTGGGTAGAGCCATCAAGCCATTCATCACGTCGGAGAAATTCCAGACCACGGCCAGTGGGACCGTGCTTCCGATGAAGACGACGATGGAGAACACGACACGGTACGGTGTCACCCCACGGCGGCCGAACAGCCGCTCTACGTTCCGTTCGCCGTAGTACGCCCAGCCAAGAATCGTTGAAAAAGCGAACAAAATCAGGCCCACGGTGACAATCCAGTGCCCCCACTCGCCCGGAAGTCCGTGAGTGAAAGCTTCGCCGGTCATGACCGCTGCCTGGTCACCGCCCAGTTCCCAGACACCGGTAGTGATAATGACCAGGCCGGTGCAGCTGACCACGATGATCGTGTCGATGAAGGTCTGAGTCATGGAGACCAGCCCTTGGCGCACTGGGTGTGTGGTCTGCGCGGCAGCTGCCGCGATCGCGGCGGAACCGAGGCCTGATTCATTGGAGAAAATACCTCGTGCCACACCCATCTGCACCACCAGGATGATTGCGGAACCGGTGAACCCGCCAACAGCTGCCGTTCCAGTGAAGGCATCCGTGAAGATCAGGGCAAAGGCCGCGGGTAGACCTTCAATATTGGCGATCAGGATATAGATGGCGCCAAGTACGTAGAACACGATCATGATCGGGACCAGGCCCGCCGTCACGCGGCCGATGGACTTGATGCCTCCTACGAGCACCAGAAGAGTCAGTACCGCGAGGATGGCTCCCGTAATCCACAGCGGAAGGTTCCAGCTGTTCTCAACATTGGTCGCGATGGCGTTGCCCTGGGTCATGTTGCCGATGCCGAAGGAGGCCAGGAATGCGAAGATGGCGAAGGCGAGGGCCAGAACCTTACCGAAACGGTTTTTGATTCCGCGCTCCAGGTAGTACTGCGGTCCGCCGGATTTTTCTCCGGCATCGTCCGTCGTGCGGAAACGGACGCCCAGGAAAGCCTCCGAGTACTTTGACGCCATCCCCACCATGGCCGTCACCCACATCCAGAACAGCGCGCCGGGGCCGCCGATACCAATAGCTGTGGCGACGCCGACAATGTTGCCGGTGCCCACGGTGGCAGCCAGCGCTGTAGTCAGTGCCTGGAACTGCGAAATATCGCCCTCTGCCCCTGCGTCCTTACGCGTGAACAGTCCAAGCCGGAGTGCCACGCCCAGTTTCAGGAACTGGAGACCACCCAAGCGGATAGTGAGGTACAGACCGGTGCCCAGCAGCAGCGGTATGAGCAGAAATGGACCCCAGACAACCGAACTAACGGCCGATAGAAACTCCGTTATGTCTTCCAAAACATTCTCCAATTGCGGTGCAGGTGCAGGTGTGTGACTGCAGTCACCCACAGCCGGAATCAGTCTAGTACCCCGGGGCAGCCCATTCACATTTCCGGCCCGCCGACAGCCCCGCTACGAGCCATAACGTGCATCGCACAACGCAGAATAGCCATCCGGCTCGTCCCGCAGGTGCAGAAAAATGCAGCGGCCGGGTGCCCGGTTTCTTTCCCGGACACCCGGCCGCCGGGTGGAAATTGCGGAACCTCAGAGACCAAAGTCCGCCGGTGAATCAAACGGACCGACGACGGTTACCGTGCGCGGTGCGGCGGCCAGTTCGGCAGCCAGCGCCTGCACTTCCTCCGGCGTGACGGCGCGGATCCTCGCCAGCGTCTCGTCCGCGTCCAGGAATTCTCCCGAGACAAGTTCCGCGCGTCCTAGCCGCGACATCCGCGACCCGCTGTCTTCTAGCGCCAGGACGATGCCGCCGGACAACTGTCCGACCGCCTTGCGCAGCTCTTCGGCGGTTATTCCGTCCGAGGCCAGCTTGTCCAGCTCGGCACCCAGCAGTTCGATAACCTGCTTGGTCTTCGCCGGAGAGCAGCCCGCGTACATGCCGAAGTAGCCGGCGTCCGCGTAGGACCCCGCGAAGGAGTACGTGGCATAGACAAGCCCGCGCTTTTCCCTGACTTCCTGGAACAGCCTCGACGACATGCCGCCGCCAAGAACCGCGTTGAGGACGCTCATGACGAAGCGCCGTTCGTCGGTGGCGACTATGGATTTACAGCCCATGACGATGTTGGCCTGCTCGACCGGACGGCGGTGGACATGGATGCCCGCCACGGACGTGATGTCCGCGCGCTCGGCGGAGCGGCGCTGCACTGGAGCAGCTCCGGGCTTGAGTACCCAGCCCGCGCCCTCCAGCGCCTGCAGAACCAACCGGCAGACGTCGTCGTGCTCCAATCCTCCAGCTACGGTCACAACCAGCTCATCCGGGCGGTAGTACCGCTGGTAATGGTCCCAGACAGCGGTACGGGGTACGGCCATGATCGCCTCGGGAGTGCCGCCGATCGGGCGCCCCAGGGGGTGGCCGGCCAGGACGGCCTCGACGAACTTCTCATGGCAAACGTCCGAGGGATCGTCATTGTCCATCGCGAGTTCTTCGAGGATGACGTCGCGTTCCTGCTCCAGCTCGCTGTTGTCGAGCACGGCGGAGGTGATCATGTCCGCGATGACGTCGATGGCCATCGGCAGATCGGTATCGAGCACGCGGGCGTAGTAGCAGGTGTTCTCCTTGGCCGTCGCGGCATTGGATTCCCCGCCGACCTCGTCAAAAGCCGACGCGATGTCGAGCGCCGTGCGCCGCTTCGTTCCCTTAAACAGCAGGTGCTCCAGGAAGTGCGTCGAGCCGTGCTGGCCCTCCGCCTCGTCCCGGGAGCCGACGCCGACCCAGAAGCCGATGGTCGCCGAACGCTGTCCGGGCATGGCTTCCGTCAGCACCCGGACTCCGCCGGGGAGCACGGAACGCCGCACAACGGAGCCGCCCGCGTCACCGTGGATCAATGTGGGATCGGATCCGCCGAGATCGGTGGCGTCCGTATGAGCTTCAGTGGCGGACAACGGCAAATGGATACCTCGGGACATAGCGGAACTCCCCGCCGCAGAGTGTGACTCTGCAGCGGGGAGTTCGTTGCCAAATGCTTCAGGCATTTACTCTGCGGAACCTTCCGCGGGCTCCAGGACGTCCTCGGAAGCGCCGTCGCCGGCCGCCTCTTCGGCAACAACCGGAGACAGGGAAAGCTTTCCGCGGTCGTCGATCTTGGTGATCTCGACCTGGACCTTCTGGCCCACGGAGACAACCTCGTCGACATTGTCCACGCGCTTGCCGCCGGCCAGCTTGCGCAGCTCGGAGATGTGCAGCAGGCCGTCCTTGCCCGGTGTCAGGGACACGAAGGCGCCGAACGTGGTGGTCTTGACAACCGTGCCCAGGTAACGCTCGCCGACCTCGGGAACCTGCGGGTTCGCAATGGCGTTGATGGCGGAGCGGGCTGCCTCGGCGGAGCCGCCGTCGGTGGCGCCGATCAGCACGGTGCCGTCATCTTCGATGGAGATGTCCGCGCCGGTGTCCTCCTGGATCTGGTTGATCATCTTGCCCTTCGGGCCGATGACCTCGCCGATCTTGTCCACAGGGATCTTGACCGAGATGATCCGCGGAGCGAACTCGGAAAGCTCGTCCGGGGTATCGATCGCGGCCTCGAGCACGCCCAGGATGTGCAGGCGGGCTTCGCGGGCCTGCTTCAGCGCGGCGGCCAGAACCGAGGCGGGAATGCCGTCCAGCTTGGTGTCGAGCTGGATCGCGGTGACGAACTCGGCAGTACCGGCAACCTTGAAGTCCATGTCGCCGTAGGCATCTTCGGCACCGAGGATGTCGGTCAGCGCGGCGTAGCGGGTTTCCCCGTCGACCTGGTCGGAAACCAGGCCCATGGCGATGCCTGCAACCGGAGCCTTCAACGGCACACCGGCGTTGAGCAGGGACAGCGTCGAGGCGCAGACCGAGCCCATCGAGGTGGAGCCGTTGGAGCTGAGGGCTTCGGAGACCTGGCGGATGGCGTACGGGAACTCTTCACGCGAAGGCAGCACCGGAACCAGGGCACGCTCGGCGAGGGCACCGTGGCCGATTTCGCGGCGCTTCGGCGAACCGACGCGGCCGGTCTCACCGGTGGAGTAGGGCGGGAAGTTGTAGTTGTGCATGTAGCGCTTGCGCGTTACCGGCGACAGCGAATCGATCTGCTGTTCCATCTTGAGCATGTTCAGCGTGGTGACACCCATGATCTGGGTTTCGCCGCGTTCGAAGATGGCCGAACCGTGCACGCGGGGCAGAACCTCTACCTCGGCGGTCAGCGTGCGGATGTCCGTCAGGCCACGACCGTCGATGCGGACCTGGTCCTTCAGGATGCGCTGGCGGACTACCTGCTTGGTGACGGAGTTGAAGGCAGCCGAAACTTCCTTCTCGCGCCCGGCGAACTGGGCTTCCTCGGAACCGCCGAACTGGGCCAGGATCTCTGCCTTGAAGTCGTCGGCAGCATCATTGCGGGTCTGCTTGTCCGCGATCGAGAAGATCTCGGTCAGCTTCGTGGCAGCAGCGGCTTCCACCGCAGCGAACACATCGTCCTCGTAGTCCTTGAAGACCGGGAACTCGACGGTCGGCTTGGCAGCGGCTGCGGCCAGCTGGGCCTGGGCATCGCACAGGGACTTGATGAACGGCTTGGCCGCTTCCAAACCCTCGGCAACAACCTCTTCGGTCGGGGCGGGTGCGCCCTCTTCCTTGATCAGCTGCCAGGCGTTGTCCGTAGCTTCGGCCTCGACCATCATGATGGCGACGTCGTCACCGGCGACACGGCCGGCAACAACCATGCTGAAGACGGCCTTCTCCAGTTCGGTGTGCTTCGGGAAGGCAACCCACTGGCCTTCGATCAGCGCCACGCGCACGCCACCGATCGGGCCGGAGAACGGCAGGCCCGAGAGCTGGGTGGACATGGAGGACGCGTTGATGGCCACGACGTCGTACAGCACGTCCGGGTTGATCGCCAGGACGGTGACAACGATCTGAACCTCGTTGCGCAGGCCCTTCACGAAGGCCGGGCGCAGCGGGCGGTCCATCAGGCGGCAGGCCAGGATAGCTTCCGTGGACGGACGGCCTTCGCGGCGGAAGAACGATCCGGGAATGCGGCCGGCGGCGTACATGCGCTCTTCGACATCCACCGTCAGGGGGAAGAAGTCAAAGCCCTCTCGCGGGGACTTGCCGGCGGTGGTGGCGGACAGCAGTGCGGTGTCTTCGTCGATGTAGACCATCGCCGAGCCTGCGGCCTGCTGTGCAACGCGGCCGGTTTCAAACCGGATAACGCGCTTGCCGAAACGACCATTGTCAATGACCGCTTCCGAGAACTGAATTTCGGGACCCTCCAAGAGAGTCACCTCCGTTTCTGTGGTGTCGGAGGTAACCAGCATCGGCCCAGACTTGCCTGCTTCCCTCGGTGGGAAGCGCCTGCGGCTGGCCATGGGGCCTGTCAACACCCGGTCTTCGATCGAGACCCCCGGGCGGCTGTGCATTGCTGCACCGGCCACTCCCGGAAATCACTACCGAGGACCGCGAATGCTTACGACGCCGGTCACTCCTGTTGTGTAATTATGGTTGCCCACCTGCCGGATCCCGGCCGGTGGCTCTGCGCCAAGCAAAGCGAAGGCGGCTCTTTCCTATGCCCTCAGCAGTTCAGAAAGAGCCGCCTTCACAGCAGACTAGCGGCGCAGGCCGAGACGCTCAATGAGCGTACGGTAGCGCGTGATGTCGGTGTCGCGCAGGTAAGCCAGCATGCGGCGACGACGACCAACCAGGGCCATCAGGCCGCGGCGGGTGTGGTGGTCATGCTTGTGCATCTTCAGGTGTTCCGTCAGGTCCGAGATGCGGCGGGACAGAACTGCAATCTGTACCTCGGGTGAACCCGTATCGCCCTCGTGGGTGGCGTATTCCTTGATGATTTCCTGCTTGATAGCGGCGTCTAATGCCACAATAACTCCTAGAAGTTGTGCCGTGAGGCCCGTTTCAGCACTTCGCTGCCGGGGTCTTCACGCTCGGCCGGGATTGCCGGAACAAGCACAAAGAAATTCAGCCGCCACGGACCGCAGCCGAATTCAGCCCTCAGTTTACCTGTCCGGGAGTTAGTCTGTCGAAAGCAGTGCCCGGGACTGGTCAACGTCGATCTCCATTTGGGCGATCAAAGCCTCCGGCCCGGTGTAGGCGACCATGCCGCGCAGCCGGCGGACGAACTCCACCACGACCTGCTGGCCGTAGAGGTTGAAGTCCCCGTTTGCTTCCTTCGGACGGTCGATGACGTGGGCCTCGACGCGGCGGCTGGCGCCTTCGAACGTCGGATTCGAGCCCACGGAGATAGCGGCCGGCCAGCGCCGGCCCGACTCGTCAAAGAGCCACCCTGCGTAGATGCCGTCGGCGGGGATCAGCCCGCTGGCATCCGGGGAAAGGTTAGCGGTCGGGAAGCCCAGTTCGCGCCCCCGGGCATCCCCATGGACCACCTCGCCGCGCATCCGGTGCAGCCGGCCCATCACCTGGGCGGCCGTCGCCACGTCACCCTCGGCCAGCGCTTCCCGGACCCAGGAGGAGGAGCAGCGCCGACCCCTGAAGAGCGAATCCGGGGCGTCCGGCTGGTCCGAACCGTATTCTTCGATCACGTCGACGGCGAAGCCGAACTGCTCGCCGAGTTCCTGCATGGTGTTCAGGTCACCGGAGTTGCCCTTGCCGAACCGGACGTCGTGGCCAATAACGACGGCGGATGCCCCGAGCGCTTCAACGAAGACTTTGCGGACAAACTCCTCCGGCGTATCGGATGCAAGCTCGAGCGTGTAGGTCATCATGAGCAGTCCATCGATGCCGGTCTCTTCAAGGGCCTCGATGCGGTCCTGCAGCCCCATGATCTGCTGGGGCGCTGCCTCGGGACGGTGGACCTGTGCGGGATGGGGATCAAAGGAGATGGCGACGGCGCTGGCGCTGTGACGTGCGGCAGTCTCCACGAGCTTGGCCAGCACCTGCTGGTGGCCGCGGTGCACGCCGTCGAAATTGCCCAGCGTTACCACTGATGGACCAAAACCGGAGGGTACTTCGGCCAGGTCTTTCCAGTAGTGCACAGCAGGCTCCTCGCATCGTTAGCTATTCATGAGCTGTTCAGTCTCGGCACACCCGGCAAAAATCAGGCGGCGCCGTTGTCCATTATGGACGATCGGGGCGGTATTACCGCATTCGTTCCGGTCGGGGCCGGTGCCGCCAGAGCCACCAGAGTCCGAGCAGCGGCAGAACCAGCGGAATGTAGCCATAGCCTTGCCCGAAGCCGGACCAGACGGTGTCCTCCGGCAGCAAGGCCGGGTCCAGCAGGCTCAGCAGGCCCACTGCAACAACGCCGAGCAGTTCAACGCTGATGGCAACGACAGAGGTCCAGTACCAGCGCACGCCCTTCTTGGCCAAAGCGACGGTGGCCAGGATGTAGACCAGAGCAGCAAAAGCCGAGAGCAGGTAGGCGACCGGTGCCTCGGTGAATTTTGTGGCGATCTGATAGGACGCCCGGGCCGTGGCCGAGATGGCGAAGACGCCGTACACGGCCACAATCAGTCGTCCCGGTCCGGTTGAACGGGAGCCGGTTTCCACCGGTTCTGCCGGGGTTTCCTGAGGGGAAGTCATGCTGTTCTCCGCTTTCATACTGCCAAGGCTCCATCCCAGATCTGCTCCATCCGCACGAGCATCACGAAAATGGTCAGGCCAACCGCGCCCAGGATCAGGTTGCTCCAGCGGGTCCGCTCCAGAATGGACCACCAGAAGGCCGCGATCGGTACCAGCAGGGCGGTAATCCAGTACCCCCAGAACTCCCAGACCTCTCCCGCTACCGCCTCTCCCCCGGCCTGCCGGACGATGGCGGCGATGCCATACACCAGCAGGAAGAGTTCGACGGCGGCTACCGAAAGGATCGTGATGTCATTGGGCGGCTGCTTGATCACCGCAGCGACCACGCAGATCAGTGCGGCGAGAAGGCAGACAACTGCTCCGGCAATGAAAAAACCGTCGACGACCACTAACGCTTACCCTCATCATTCCCGGCGGCGAAGACCAGCAGAGGTCTGGCCGTTTCGCCCTTGTTCTCCAAAAGTGCAACCAAAGTTCCATCCGGGGCAAACGCCGCCACCGGCGCCGGGTCCTGCCCGGCAGAGATCCGTCGTCCATGGGACAGATCGGCTGCTTCGGCGTCGTTCAGTTCACGTGCAGGGAACAGTGCGCGCGCAGCATCATCCAGCTCGAGCATCTGCAGTTCCACTGCCAGTTCCTCCAGCGTTGCTGCGGCTTCGATGCTGTACGGCCCAACCTGCGTTCGCCGGAGGGCCGTCAGGTGCCCGCCCACTCCCAACGCATTGCCGAGGTCCCGCGCCAGGGCGCGGATGTACGTTCCGGACGAGCATTCCACGGTCACGTCCACATCGAGCAGTTTGCCCCCGCGTTCGCGCCGGACATGATGGATGTCGAAACGGCTGACAGTCACCGGCCGGGCAGCGAGTTTCACCTCGTTGCCGGCCCGGACCCGCGCATAGGACCGCTCGCCATTGACCTTGATGGCGGAAACGCTGCTGGGAACCTGCTGGATTTCTCCAGTCAGCGCGGCGACGGCAGCGTGGATCTCCTGCTCGGTGACCGCGGCGGCAATGGTTTCGTTGAGGACTTCACCCTCGGCGTCGTCCGTGACGGTGGACTGGCCGAGCCTGATGGTTGCCGTGTAGGTCTTCGAGGTGCCCACAATGTACGTCAGCAGCCGCGTGGCCCGGTTGATGCCCACCACCAGCACGCCGGTGGCCATCGGGTCCAAGGTACCGGCATGTCCCACTTTTCGGGTCCCCGCCAGCCGCCGCATGCGGCCCACCACGTCATGGCTGGTCCACCCCTGCGGCTTGTCCACGATTATTAGTCCTGAACGGACCGGCCCGGAATTCACGCCTTCCAGTATATGGGGTTGGCTGCCCGGTCCATTCACGCCGTCGACGGCCCCAGAAACCTCAGTACTCCGTTTTGGCATCAAGTTGTTCCCAGCTGCGGAAGGGTTCCTGCGATGTCGGCACCACAATCTGCTCCACCGGCATGAGACTAAGATCTCCCCTGCCCTGGATATAGTCGTAGAAGTCGGCGTCGTCAAAGCCTGCCCGGGCAGCGTCCTGGCGGTCGGCGGCAAAGTACACGTGGTCCAACCGCGACCAGAGAGCGGCGGAGAGGCACAGCGGGCACGGTTCGCAACTGCTGTAGAGGGAGCAGCCGGCGAGATTGAAGGTTCCAAGTTCGCTGCAGGCATGGCGGATTGCCACTACTTCCGCATGCGCCGTCGGATCATTGTTCGCAGTCACGCGGTTGCTGCCCTCGAAGATTCTTCCGTCGGGGGCCACCACGATCGCGCCGAAGGGCCCGCCTTCGGCACCGACGTTGCGCACGGCCAGGGCTACCGTCCGGGCGAGATACCCGGCTACGCGATCAGCATCGTTTTCCATGGTTTCCTTTAATCCTTTGATCGTTGACAGTGGGATAACGCAGGACTACCTTGACCCTACTGCTACCAGGGCAGCATCCGTTGGGGAGCACCGAGGGCCGCCGGTGCTGTTGCCTCATAGGCATTAACATCTTCATCCAACAGGCCCCGCCCGTGCCTGCCGGGGCACGCCTGCCGGCCATGCACAGGAGCAATAGCTGTGAAAAACACCAAGTTAAGCATCGCCTTGCCCATCGCCCTTGGAATGGCTCTGACTTCCGGGATCGCCACAGCCAGCGCGTCGCACCGCGATGATCCCCGTCCGCGCCACGTCGAAACTCTCACCGTCGATCCCCCGCTGTTCTCGCCGTTGAGCCTGGCTACCGGCAGGGGGAACGCCGAGGTCTATGTCACGCAGAACTTCGCCGGCACCCTTGACCGCATCACGGAGGACGGGGACCTGCGCAATGTCTACAAGGCGGCAAAGAAGGGAACGGAAGTCGGCGCGGTCTCGCGCTTCCGCGACACCTTGTATTTCATGGAGGGTACCGGTGCGGGCGAACACGATCCTGCGCCGAACGTCCAAGTCATCAAGTCCCGGTCCGATAACGGCAGGGTCCGCGACATCGCCGATGTTGCCAAACATGAGGCTAAGCATAATCCGGACGGGAAGGTGACCTACGGTTTCCGCCACGTCGACAGCAAGAGCTGCCTCGGCCAGATCAAGATGCCCATGGACCGGCCCGACAAGTACAAAGGAGGCGTGGATTCGCACGCCTATGCCACCGCGGTAAGCCGGCGCAGCATCTTTGTCGCCGATGCCGGCGCCAACGCGATCTTCAGGATCAACAAAGACTCTGAACGAGTAAGGACCGTTGCGGTACTTCCCGCCACCAGGGTCAAAATCACCAAGGAGCTGGCCCGGGAGAAGAAACTGCCGGACTGCGTGGTCGGTGAACGCCTTTATCTTGAACCGGTACCAACCGACGTCGAAATCGGCGACGACGGCTGGCTGTACGTCAGCACGCTGCCCGGCGGGGCCGAAGACACCAGCTGGGGCGAGCTCGGAGCCGTCTACAAGGTCCATCCGAGGACGGGAAAAACCGTCGAAATAGCGGATGGATTCGCCGGTGCCACCGGACTGGCGCTGAGCAGCCGAGGGGACATTTACGTGGCCGAGATGTTCGGCGGCAAGATCTCCGTCGTCAAGGACGACAGCGACAGAGTGCGTACCTTCCTCAAAACCAAGGTCCCGGGAGCGGTGGAGATCGAGGGCCGGACTCTGTACGCCACCGTGAACGCTGCACCGCAGATGCCTGCGGCCGGGCAGGTGATCAAGGTCCGTCTCCGGTAACCGTCGGCAGAAAGCAGAAAGCGGCAGACCCATGGTCTGCCGCTTTCTGCACTGCCGATCGGCCGAGGCTACTTGGCTGCCTCGTCCGGTTCGTCGGTGAAGCCTTCTACGTCTTCGTCGTCCTCGTCGTCCTTGCGGTAAGGATCGGACTCGCCGGCGAAAACTGCACCCTCTGCCAGGGCAGCAACTTCGGCATCGCGGGCCTTGGCTGCCCGCAGCAGTTCCTCGAGATGACTGGCGTTGACCGGAATTTCGTCAGGGACGAACTCCAGGGTCGGGGTCAGCCGTACCGTGATGTTCTTGCCAACCTCGGAGCGCAGGACTCCCTTGGCGGACTCCAGCGCCTTGCGGGTGTCCGCCTGCTGGGTCTCGTCGCCGAAGACGGTGTAGTAAAGCGTGGCGTGCTGCAAGTCGTTGGTGACACGGGCGTCCGTAATGGTGACAAAACCGAGCCGCGGGTCCTTGACCCGGCGCTCCAGCGCTTGTGCAACCACAACTTTAATCCGGTCTGCCAGTTTTGCGGCGCGTGCTGGATCGGCCATAGCCCCTCCTCATGGTGTGTTGGTGAAGGTGCAGGCGCCCGGCGGTTGTGACCGCCGGGCGCCTGCATCGGAGATTACTTAGGCGCGCGGCTTCTCGCGCATCTCGAAGGTCTCGATCATGTCGCCTTCCTTCAGGTCGTTGAACGACCCCAGGCCGATACCGCACTCGAAGCCCTCGCGGACCTCGGTGGCGTCATCCTTGAACCGCTTCAGCGAGTCAACGCTGAGGTTGTCGCCGATGATCTTGCCATCGCGGCTAACACGGGCCTTGGTATTACGCCGGATGATGCCGGAGCGGACGATGGAACCTGCGATGTTTCCGTGCTTGGAAGAGCGGAAGATCTCGCGGATTTCAGCCGTTCCAAGCTGGAACTCTTCGTATTCCGGCTTGAGCATGCCCTTGAGGGCCAGCTCGATATCGTCGATGGCTGCGTAGATGACCGAGTAGAAGCGCATGTCCACGCCCTCGCGGTCAGCCAATTCAGCCACACGCTCGGCGGGCTTGACGTTGAACCCGATGATGATCGCGTTGTCGACCGTCGCCAAGTTGACGTCGTTCTGCGTGATGGCACCGACACCGCGGTGGATGACGCGCAGCTGCACACCTTCGCCAACATCGATCTTGAGCAGCGAGTCTTCCAGAGCTTCAACCGCACCGGAAACGTCACCCTTGAGGATGAGGTTGAGGGTATCAACCTTGCCCTCGGCCACAGCCTTGTCGAAGTCTTCAAGGCTGATGCGCTTGCGGCGCTTGGCCAGGGCGGCGTTGCGGTCCGCAGCCTCACGCTTCTCAGCGATCTGGCGGGCGGTCCGCTCGTCGTCGGTAACCAGGAAGGTGTCGCCGGCACGCGGCACGGTCGACAGACCCAGTA
Source organism: Crystallibacter permensis (assembly GCF_025960875.1). Lineage (GTDB taxonomy): Bacteria > Actinomycetota > Actinomycetes > Actinomycetales > Micrococcaceae > Crystallibacter > Crystallibacter permensis. The sequence continues at coordinate 78,034 of NZ_JAODLR010000011.1, forward strand.
CCTGGACCGGACGGGACGGCTCCGCGGCTTCGACCGTGTCGCCGTTCTCGTTGAACATGGCGCGGACGCGGCCGTGGGCAATACCGGCAACGATCGTGTCGCCGACATGCAGCGTACCGGACTGGACCAGCACGGTTGCCACCGCACCACGGCCCTTGTCCAGGTTCGCTTCGATGGCGATACCGCGGGCGTCCTTGTTCGGGTTGGCACGCAGGTCCAGTGCAGCGTCTGCAGTCAGCAGCACGGCCGAGAGCAGATCGTCGATGTTCAGGGTCTGACGCGCAGAGACGTCCACGAACATCGTGTCGCCGCCGTACTCCTCCGGAACCAGACCGTATTCGGTCAGCTGGCCGCGGATCTTCTCCGGGTTGGCGCCTTCCTTGTCGATCTTGTTCACGGCCACGACGATCGGCACATTGGCCGCCTGGGCGTGGTTGAGCGCCTCGATGGTCTGCGGCATGACGCCGTCATCGGCTGCGACGACCAGGATGGCGATGTCGGTGACCTTCGCACCACGGGCACGCATGGCGGTGAACGCCTCGTGGCCCGGAGTATCGATGAAGGTGATCCGGCGATCGCGTCCGTCATGCTCGACGCCGATCTGGTAGGCACCAATGTGCTGGGTAATGCCGCCGTGCTCGCCTTCAACAACCTTGGTGTTGCGGATGGCATCGAGCAGTCGGGTCTTACCGTGGTCAACGTGGCCCATGACAGTGACAACGGCCGCACGCTTCTCCAACTCTGCATCGCCCTCAGCCTCAAGTTCGGCATCGAGGTCGATGTCGAAGGAGTCCAGCAGCTCGCGCTCTTCGTCCTCGGGGGAAACAACCTGGATCTTGTAGCCCAGTTCCTCACCCAGCAGTTCGAAGGTTTCCTCGTCCAGAGACTGGGTAGCCGTAGCCATTTCACCGAGGTGGAACAGCACGGTGACCAGTGCAGCCGGGTTGGCCTCGATCTTGTCGGCAAAGTCCGTGATCGAAGAACCACGGCGCAGGCGCACAACGGTCTTGCCGTCGCCGCGGGGTACGCTCACGCCACCCAGCGACGGAGCACTCATCTGCTCCAGCTCCTGGCGCTTGGCGCGCTTGGACTTGCGCTGCTTGCCGCGGCCGGCGCCTCCCTTACCGAAAGCACCCTGGGTTCCGCCGCGTCCGCGGCCACCCTTGCCGAAGCCGCCGCCGGCGGGAGCACCGCCACCGGGGCCACCGGTACCCGGACGGCCGGGAGCACCCGGACGGCCTGGAGCACCGCCGCGGCCGGCAGGTGCCGGACGCTCGGTACGGTTGGGCATCATGCCCGGAGTCGGACGTGCGCCGCCCGGACCGCCGCCGGGACCGCCACCCGGACGCGGAGCACCCGGACGCGGAGCACCGGGGCGCGGGGCACCCGGACGGGGTGCACCCGGACGCGGAGCACCGGGACGGGGACCGCCCTGGCCTGCAGCCGGACGCGGTCCGCCCTGTCCTGCTGCCGCCGGACGGGGAGCCCCGTCACGGCCGCCGCGGGGCATGCCCTGCGAGGTTGCAAAAGGATTGTTTCCCGGACGCGGTGCACGCTCGCCATCACGCTCGCGGTCGCCACGGGCGCCGCGGGGCATGCCCTGCGAGGTTGCAAACGGGTTGTTGCCGGGGCGGGGGGCGCCACCGGCACGGGTGCCGCCTGGACGCGGAGCAGCGGCGGCGGGCTTGGCGGGCGCCGCTGCGCCCGGCTTCGCCGGTGCCGGTGTATCGGACGTGGCAGCCGGAGCCGCAGGCGCGGCCGGGGCCTGAGCCTGGGGAGCCGGTGCCGCTGGTGCAGCCGGAGCCTGGGCAGCCGGAGCCGGAGCCTGGGCAGCCGGAGCTGCAGGCGCACTGGGTGCGGCCGGCTGTGCGGCAGCTGGCTTCGCTTCGGTTTTGGGCCCGGGCGTCGGGGCACCCGCCGGCTTCGGTGCAGCCTTGGCTGCCGGAGCGGGGGAAGCATTCTTCGCCGGAGCGGCGGGGTAGGCGTCGCGAAGCTTCTTCACGACGGGCGCCTCAATGGTGGATGAGGCGGACCGGACGAATTCGCCCAGTTCCTGCAGTTTTGCTACTGCATCTTTCGAGGTAATACCGAGCTCTTTTGCGAGCTCGTGTACGCGGACCTTGGCCACATTTCTCCTGTCTCGGTCCGCACCGAGCCAGGCACGAACCGTCTATTTCTTGCTGCGGCCTTCTGCGCCGTGCGGAACGCACATCGCACTCAGACCGTGGGCAGCGCACAACAGATAAGTCATCGTTGGGCACTCATCACTTGGCACTCATCGGGTTTCCATCAGTTTTCTGACCCGCTTTCAGGTTGGACGGTTGGTGTGATCCGGACACGTTTTCCGCGGCCGGATCAAGTGCTTGGAAGTAACCTTCCACGGCACGGCTATCAACTTTACCCTTAAAGGCCCTGTTGAAGGCACGCCGCTTCACAGCCATTGCCAGGCATTCGGGTTGGGGATGCAGCCAAGCACCCCGCCCGGGCAGGCGCCGGAATTGATCCACGACGACAGTGCTGGCACCGTCTGCCGTGACCAAGCGCAGCAAACCGGCCTGGTCATCCCGACGGCGGCAACCCACACAGGTGCGCTGCGGCGAAGCCGCAGCGGTGCCCTGCTGGCGGGAATCATGCCCGCCGGGCTGGAAGTCGGAAGACCGGACCATGTTTATTCTAGCGCTTTCCCTAGCCAGTCTACGAACCGGAGCCGTTGTTGCAGTGCCGGCGGCTACTGCTGGACCGCCACAGCATCGGACACAATGTCGATCCGCCAGCCGGTGAGCTTGGCAGCCAAACGGGCATTCTGGCCCTCTTTACCGATGGCCAGGGACAGCTGGTAGTCCGGCACGACCACGCGGGCGGCACGCAGATCCGGATCCGTAATGGTGACCGAAGACACGCGCGAGGGAGAGAGGGCATTGCCGATAAACGTTGCCGGGTCTTCGCTGAAGTCCACGATGTCGATCTTCTCATCGTGCAGTTCGGTCATGACGGCGCGCACGCGGGAACCCATCTCGCCAATGCAGGCGCCCTTGGCGTTGAGGCCGGGAATGTTGGCCTTCACAGCAATCTTGGTGCGGTGGCCCGCCTCGCGCGCCAGCGCCACGATCTCGACGCTGTTGTCCGCGATCTCCGGGACTTCCAGTTCGAAGAGTTTGCGGACCAGGCCCGGGTGCGAGCGGGAAAGCGTGATCGAGGGACCCTTCATGCCGCGGTGCACATCCACCACAAAGGCACGCAAGCGGGCGCCATGCGGGTACTTCTCCCCCGGCACCTGTTCCGGCGGCGGCAGCAGTGCCTCGACGGTGCCGAGGTCTACCTGGACCATGTTGGGATTGTGGCCTTGCTGGATCAACCCGGAGACGAGCTCGCCTTCCTTGCCGCGGAAAATGCCGAGCACGTTGTCATCCTCGGCGTCCCGCAGGCGCTGCAGAATGATCTGGCGCGCGGTGGAAGCCGCTATGCGGCCGAACCCGCTCGGGGTGTCGTCGAACTCGCCGACAACGGTGCCGTCCTCGTCCATTTCCGCGGCCCAGATGGTCACATGGCCGCTCTTGCGGTCCAGCTCGGCGCGAGCCTTATCGATCGAACCCGGCGTCTTGTGGTACGCCACCAGCAACGCCTGCTCAATCGTGGGAATGAGCAGGTCCAGGGGGATTTCGCGTTCACGTTCCAGGAACCGCAGGGCGCTCATGTCGATATCCATGTCAGGCCTCCTCATCTTCTAGTTCGCCGCGCATCTGAGCTGCGGCCAGGTCTTCATCCAGGTGGGTGAATTCTATTTCCACCTTGCCGCTGCGGATGTTCGCAAAGGCCAGTTGGACGGGATCCCCGTGCTTGGGCTTCATGCCCTTCTTCACGGGAATGTCGGGCCGTATCGTGACGGAATCGTCCCCGACTTCCAGCAGACGCCCGGTGACGTTGTCGCCGTCGAGAACTTTCACCGACACCTTGCGGCCGAGATTGCGGCGCCAGTGCCGCGGTTCGGTCAGCGGCCGGCTCACGCCGGGGGAAGAAACTTCAAGATCATAGGGGGCGCCCTCATCATGCGGGTCCTCGTCCAGCGCCGCGGACAGGCCCTGCGAGACCTCCGCAATCTTGTCCAGGCTCACGCCGCCCTGCTGGTCCTCGGGCAGATCCACGATCACGTGTACGGTGCGCTGGGTTCCGGCGATCCGAACTTCAATGTCTTCCAGGTACAGGTCGCTGGCAGCCACGGTGGGGGCCAATAGGTCCTTCAGCCGCGACGCTTCCAATTGGGTCTGGGCGCCGGATGGTTTCCCCGACTGGAACACGCCGGTGTGATCGGGTCGATCCGCCATAGCTGCCTCCCGCTAGATGTTGTTGTAGCTACTAGACTAGCGACTTTCTCACGCTCCCGTGACACGCTAATAGGCCACGCGCCGCACCGTGTGGTGCGTCCGTGCCTGATGCCATGACATTATCAACTGTTGTGGGAACAACGTCAGGACGGCCGGCCAAGGGCACGGCCGGCACCAAGGCCGGCGGCAGAGCCGGCCGCTTTTTCCGGCGTACCTTACTGCTTTTGCTTGCCGCCGCGCTGGTCGTCAGCATCGGCACCGTCGTCACCAGCCTGGAGACTGTCCCTCCCCCGCTGAGCACCACCGAACAGGCGCGTCTGGACGCCCGGCAGCGGCTTCTGGCAGTGGCCGGAGATCTTCGTCACCTCGCCTCGGTTGAGGGCAATTCAAACAACGACGACGGCGGCCCGGCACTGCTGCTGAGCGCCGCTTCCGCGCTGGAACAGCAGGCCGGATTGTTCCCGCTGCAGACCACCTGGCCATCGGGAGCCGCCGCCCCGGATTCCGATTCCGGAGACGGTGCTGGCATCCTCGATGCAGAGGCACCCAGCCCCATGACCACCAAGCCGCCCTCGCGCGAAGCCGGGGCGCCGACGCTGGAGGGCACGCTTCAACGGCTGGCCTCGACCTCCCGTTTCCTGCTCTCTTCGTCCTTGGAGGTGGAACCCGGCCTTGCGCGCCTGCTGGCCTCCGTCGGCGCGTCGGTATTCAGCCAGGCCTCCTTGCTGCACGAGGCTTATCCCGACACCGAACAGCCGGTGGCCTGGCGACCCGATGTGGTGGATTCGCCAGCTGAATGCGGCCGGCCCGGCACCGAAGAGCAGGAATCCCAGTCTTCGGCGCCCGGGGGTGAGCTGCCGGCGGAAGCACAGGCGGCATCCGCCGTCGTTGTGAGTGAATACAAGCTGGCGTTCCTGTACCAGGCCACGCTGCCCCGGATCACGGGCGCTCAGCGTGAAGCCGCGGCAGAGAACTACGCCGCGCATCGGGACCTGATGGAACGCTGGGAGGAGCTGGCCGCGGACGCCTGCGTGGACCTGCCGCTGCGCGAGCCGGCCTATGAACTTCCCGAGGGCTTCCTCGACGAACCGTGGCAGGGGCTCGGCGAGGCGGAACGCGACGCCGCGCTGGCGCTGGGAGACCTGGTGGCCCTCGGCGACGGCGCACTGCAGGCTGCCGCAGCCGCAGACCTGCCGGGAGCGGCAGAGCGGATCGCGGCCATCACCGGGGAGCCGCCGCTCACCCCCGGCCTCGCCCTTCGGGCAAGCGGCAACGCAGTCTCCCCTTCCGGAACGTCCGAAACTGCCGGTGCGGTACCGTCGGCGTCGGCTTTGAAGGACGGCCCGCGATGATCCCGATGGAGCTCCCGGCCGACCTGCGGCTCAACGCACTGCAGTTACCCGGCGGCTCCCGCTGGCTCCAGCAATTCAACAACCTGTGCGCCGCCATGTTCGAAAGCTGGCAGTTGGAGGCGGACCCCGCCGGTGGCGGCCCCTGGTTCGGGCAGCTGGCGGCAGTAGTGCCGGTGCGCACCCGGTCCGGCACACTAGCGGTGCTGAAGCTCGCGGTTCCCCACGATGAAGCGCTGCTCGAGTCCGCGGCGCTGCGGATCTGGAACGGTCGCGGTGCCGTGGCCCTGCTGCGTAGCGGGGAGGACCCTTTTGTGCAGTTGCTCGAGCGGCTGGACGGCGACCGGTCCTTGCTCGATATGCCGTTGGACGGGACTGCGGCGGTGTGGGGACCGCTGGTGCGGCAGTTGCACCGGTCCCCCGAAGCGGCGGAGAGTTGGCCAGCTTTCGAAACCGTAGCGGCGACGGCCGAGCAGTGGTCGGATTCGCTGCCTGCGGACTGGTCTGCGCTCGGCGAGCCCTTTGACCGCTGGCTGCTCGAATGCGCGCTGGAGGTCTGCCAGGTTCGGGGCACGGTGGGGCGCCGCGAAGCCCGCGATGTGCTGGTCCACACCGACCTGCATTATGGGAACGTGCTGGCCCGGACGGATACTGCCGACAGTTTCGCGGTCATCGACCCGAAGCCCATGCTGGGCGAGGCTGAATTCGAGGTGGCGCCGATGCTCTGGAACCGGATACCGGACCTGCATGCCACAGATCCGGAGACCCACCTGGTCCGCCGGTGCGAGGAACTTTGCACAGCGGCGGAGCTGCAGCCGGAGACCGCGCTGCAGTGGAGCATCGTCCGCGAGGTGACCAACGCACTGGACTATCTGCAGCACGGCAGCAGCGGCCACGCGCAACGTTCCCTCTGGGTTGCCTCCACGCTTGCCGGCCGTACCCTGCCGGGGCTTCCGCCCGCACATGAACTGCAACTGCCGTAGGCCGGCCCGCCGTGGCATGCCTTGGTCCTAAGCCCCCGGCTTCCCCAGGATGTTCTCCTGCACCACGTCGTAGCCCAGCTTGATGATCAGGGCCGCGACTACGAGCAGGAAGACTACGCGGATGAATTTGCTGCCCTGGGTTACCGCCATCCGGGCGCCGAGGTAGCCGCCGGCCATGTTCGCCAGACCCAGAATCAGGCCGAGTCCCCACAGCAGGGCGCCGCTGGGCAGGAAGAACAGCAGCGCGCCGAAGTTGGTGGCCATGTTCACGATCTTGGCCTTGGCACTGGCGGCCAGGAAGTTGTATCCGAGCATGGCCACCATCGCGATAATCAGGAATGAGCCCGTTCCGGGGCCGATCAGCCCGTCGTAAAACCCGATGACCAGACCGATGCCGGCGGCCGTGCCGAAATGTCGCGCCCCGGTGTAGCGCAGCTTGGTGAGGGTGCCCGCCGTCGGACGCAGGGCAGTAAAAATTGCGACGGCGATGAGCGCCGCTACGATGATCGGTTTGAACACTTCCGAGGGCAGCACCGTCGCCACGATCGCGCCGCCGAAGCTGCCCGCCAGCGCCACCCCGGCCATGGGCAGCGCAGTTTTCAGATCGGGGTGGGCGCGCCGGTAATAGGTAATGGCGCTCGTGGTGGTCCCGAAGATCGAGCCCATCTTGTTGGTCGCCAATGCCTGCACGGGGCTGATGCCGGGCACCAGCAGCAGCGCCGGCAACTGGATCAGGCCGCCGCCGCCGACCACGGCATCAACCCAGCCGGCGGCGAAACCGGCCACCACCACAAGGATGATGGTGGCCAGTTCCAGTTCCTCGAGTCCGGAGATCACTTCCCGGCGAGGGCGGCCACCTGTGCGACGGCGTCCTCCAAGGGCACGTTCTGCGCTTCGCCGGTGGCTCGGTCCTTGACCTCGACCACACCGTCGGCCAGACCGCGGCCGACCACCAGAATGGTCGGCACACCGATGAGTTCCGCGTCGCCGAACTTCACGCCGGGGGAAACCTTGGGCCGGTCATCGTAGATGACCTCCAGTCCGGCGGCCGCGAGGTCTTCGGAGAGCTTGTCGGCGGCCTCGAAGATTTCCTGTCCGCGGCCGGTTGCCACGACGTGCACGTCGGCAGGGGCAACATTGCGGGGCCAGATCAGCCCCTTGTCGTCGTGGTTCGATTCGGCCAGGGCGGCCACAGCCCGGGTGACGCCGACGCCGTACGAACCCATGGTGACGGTGGCCAGCTTGCCGTTCTTGTCCAGCACCTGCAGGCCCAGCGCCTCGGCGTACTTGCGGCCTAGCTGGAAAATGTGGCCCATCTCGATGCCGCGTGCGGCCTCGAGCGGACCGGAGCCGTCAGGGGCTTCGTCGCCGGCGCGCACGTCGACGGACTCGATGACGCCGTCCCACGTGAAGTCGCGGCCGGCCACCAGGCCGAAGACGTGCTTGCCGTCGACGTTCGCGCCGGTGATCCAGCTGGTCCCGGAGACCACGCGCGGGTCCACCAGGTACAGCAGTCCGGTCTTGCCTTCGGTGCCGAGCACCGCCGCGTTCAGGCTCTCGCCCGGGCCGATGTAGCCCCGGACCAGGCCCGGGTGCTTCTTGAGGTCGTTTTCGTTGGCGGCCTCGATGCCGATTTCCCCGCCGATCGGCAGGAAGCCGCCGATATTAGCTTCGACCCGCTTGAGGTCCACGGCGCGGTCGCCCGGCACGCCGAGCACCACTACCTGGCGCTCCCCGGTCGGCAGGGTGACAGCCAGGACCACGTTCTTCAGCGTGTCCGCAGCTGTCCATTCACCCTCGGGACGCGGCGCCAACTCGTTGGCCGCCGCCACCAGGGTGTCGATGGTCGGGGTGTCCGGGGTGTCCTTGACCTCGGCCTCGGGCGCGTTGGTGAAGTCGATCTCTGCCGGAACCACGGTGGTGACCGCTTCGACATTGGCCGAGTAGCCGCCGGCCGAGCGGACGAAGGTATCCTCGCCGACCTCGGTCGGGTGCAGGAATTCCTCGCTCTTGGACCCGCCCATGGCACCCGCGGTGGCCTTCACGGGTACCACTTCGAGTCCCAGCCGCTCGAAAATACGCAAGTAGGCGCCGCGGTGGGCCTGGTAGCTGTCCTCGAGTCCGGCGTCGTCAATATCGAAGGAATACGAATCCTTCATAATGAACTCCCGACCGCGCAGCAGTCCGGCACGGGGGCGCGCTTCGTCGCGGTACTTGGTCTGGATCTGGTACAGGCAGACCGGCAGATCCTTGTACGAGGAGTACAGGTCCTTAACCAGCAGCGTGAACATTTCCTCGTGCGTGGGCGCCAGCAGATAGTCCGCGCCCTTGCGGTCCTGCAGACGGAAGAGCCCCTCGCCGTACTCGGTCCAGCGGTTGGTGGTCTCGTACGGTTCGCGCGGCAGCAGCGCCGGGAAATGGACTTCCTGGGCACCGATGGCCGACATCTCCTCGCGGATGATGGTTTCCACCTTGGCCAGCACCTTCAGCCCCAGCGGCAGCCAGGAGTAGATGCCGGGAGCCGCGCGGCGGATGTACCCGGCGCGGACCAGCAGCCGGTGGCTGGCCACCTCGGCGTCGACGGGATCTTCGCGCAGAGTGCGCAGGAACAGGGTGGAGAGTCGCAGGACCACGCTTGGTTTCCGTTTCTAAAGTTCGTTGTGTCGCAACAGCAGATCAGTAACTAATCCTACGGTCGCCGGACGGTTCGGGTGAATTTGGGCGAATTTGGGGCAGGTGTCGCCGGGAGCGGATCCTGTTGGACTGCGGCTTTCTAGAAGAGCACGGTGGCGAAGGTGCCGACCTGTTCAAAGCCCACGCGCTGGTAGGCGGCAACGGCGCGTTGGTTGTAGTCGTTGACGTACAGGCTCGCCACCGGGGCAAACTTGCGCGAAAGTTCGACGACGGCGGCCATGTACGTCGCCGCAAGTCCCTTGCCGCGGTAGGCCGGGTTCATCCAGACGCCCTGGATCTGCACGGCATCGGCCGAAACGTTGCCGAGTTCGGCCTTGAAAACGACTTCACCGCCGGGCTCGCGGTAGACCAGCGAATGCCCCTTGTCGATCAGGCTCCGCACGCGCTGGCGGTAGTGGTGTCCGCCGGCGGCCATCGGCGAATAGCCGACTTCCTCTTCGAACATAGCCACGCAGGCCGGCAGCAGCACGTCCAGGTCCGCCCCTGTGGAGAAGCGGACCGCCGGGTCCGCTGCCACGGCGGGCTTGCCGCGCAGTTCCATCAGCGGCTGGTTGGGCCGGATATCGAAGGGTCGGGTGGAATTGTGCTGGAAGGAACTCCAGATGCCCAGCACGGCTTCCGCCGGGCCGAAGATGGACGACGTCCGGCGGTTGCTGGAGGCCAGAAACTGGCCGAGGTTGGCGCCCTGTTCGGCGGTGAGCGCCGTGGGCACCAGGTTGACGCCGCTCCAGCATGCACCGGCCAAAGCACCGTCGGCGAAGTAGCCGAGGATTTCAGCGCCCGAAGGGGTGGGCGCAGCGGTTTTTGCGGCTTCCAGATGCGCGGCGAGGAACACGTTGGACACCGGATCCTGTTTCACCAGATCCCAGAGCCGAGGCGTGTCCCCTTCGTCCAGGACCCGGATTTCGGCATGCCCCAGTGCCGCCGCGGCTTCGCAGCCGGAATCCGTGCGCAGCCGGTTAGCTGACGTTAACCACGGGGCTACCCTTGACAGCATTTTCGCCATCGGTCTCCCCCATTTCCTCCGCAATTCTCATTGCTTCTTCGATGAGTGTCTCAACAATCTGGTCCTCGGGCACAGTTTTGATGACTTCGCCCTTCACAAAGATCTGGCCCTTGCCGTTGCCGGAGGCTACGCCCAGGTCCGCCTCGCGGGCTTCGCCGGGTCCGTTGACTACGCAGCCCATAACAGCCACGCGCAGCGGAACTTCCATGCCTTCCAGTCCGGCCGTGACCTCGTCGGCAAGCGTGTAGACATCCACCTGGGCGCGGCCGCAGGACGGGCAGGACACGATGTCCAGCTTGCGCGGACGCAGGTTGAGCGACTGCAGGATCTGGTTGCCGACCTTGATCTCCTCTACCGGCGGTGCCGAGAGGGAAACACGGATGGTGTCGCCGATGCCCTTGGAGAGCAGGGCGCCGAAAGCTGTGGCGGACTTGATGGTGCCCTGGAAAGCCGGACCGGCCTCGGTAACGCCGAGGTGCAGCGGCCAGTCGCCCCGCTCCGCCAGCAGCTCGTAGGCGCGCACCATGACTACCGGATCATTGTGCTTGACGGAAATCTTGAAGTCGTGGAAGTCATGCTCTTCGAAGAGCGAAGCTTCCCAGACGGCCGACTCCACCAGTGCCTCCGGGGTGGCCTTGCCGTACTTTTGCATCAGGCGCGGATCCAGCGAGCCGGCGTTGACGCCGATCCGGATGGACACTCCGGCATCCTTGGCGGCCTTGGCGATCTCCTTGACCTGGTCGTCGAATTTGCGGATATTGCCCGGGTTCACGCGCACTGCCGCACAGCCGGCGTCGATCGCAGCGTAAACATACTTCGGCTGGAAGTGGATGTCGGCAATGACCGGGATCTGCGACTTCTTCGCAATGATCGGCAGCGCTTCGGCGTCATCGGCGCTGGGGCAGGCCACCCGGACAATGTCGCAGCCCGACGCCGTCAGCTCGGCGATCTGCTGCAAGGTGGCATTGATGTCCGTGGTCGGTGTGGTGGTCATGGACTGGACGCTGACCGGCGAGTCCGATCCAACGCCAACCGAGCCGACCTTGATCTGGCGCGTTTTACGGCGCGGCGCCAGGACAGGCAGCGGTGCGTTTGGCATTCCAAGGTTGACCGAGGTCAAAACATCCTCCAGGGGGCAGTTTGCAGAACAGCTTTCATTATCCTCCGGCAACCCGGATCTTGCGAAGATACCGGCCAGCTGTGGGAAAGATCATGCGTAATCGGCGAAAGCTCCGGTCACGGGCTTCCACTCGGTTACCCGCAGGCCGGAAACAAAGTTCTGCACATTGAAAGGGTCCTGCTTCAGTTCCTCCAGCAGGGCGGCTTCGCTCCCGGCGGTGAACAGCAGCAGCGCGCCGGTGCCGTCGGCGTACGGGCCCGAAGCCAGCAGACGGCCTTCGTTGACGAACCCCTTCAGCCATTCACGGTGGGCGGCACGGTGCTCGTCGCGGCCCTCTTCGGTATCGGCGGCGTAAACATACTCGACGGCAAAAACACTCATGCCGACACCTTACCTGCCCTCGGGGCCGGGATAATCATTGGTAGGACACGAACCAAGGCGCCGGTTTAACGTCGCCGTAGGTCCGCTCCGGGGAGAACATCGGGGTGTCCTCATCGTAGAAGTTCTTCCAGCCCATCCACACGTCGTCGGGCAGGTCCTGCCGCAGCGCGCGCCAGGTCTCCAGCTTCTGTCCCGGTCCGCCGTGGCCGTCGGCATGGATGACGACGGCCAGCTCGTCATGCCCGGTCTCAAGCTGCTCCCGGTTGGAGATCATCCGCAACTGGAACTGGTGCAGGATCAGCACCTTCTGCGGCAGGTTGTTCTCCAGCGTCAGCCGGGCCAACCAGTCGCTGACCTCGTTGATTTCTGCTGCGGTCACCGAACCGATCTGCTCCATATGCCGCTCGCCGTCCAGCAACCGCCACTCCGGGTCCAGGGCCAGGCCGACATGCGGTTCCTTGAGCAGTTCCTCGTACGCCTTGGCCTGGGTGAGGAAGTCGGTCCGGCCGGGTTGCAGGTCCAGCACCACGTACATGCCCGCTTCGCCTGCGGCGTCTACCCAGGTCCGCAGCAGGTCGATGTCGGTGGCGGAAGAATAATCGCCGTCCTCGCCGGCGGATCCGGTGGCGACCGTGGCAATGATCTCGAACGCCGGGATTACCGGCTCGTCGCTCAGGCCCTTGTACTCGCCGGCCAGCTTCTTGGCCCGGTCGATGGCGGCCTCCACGTCCTGTTCGCCGAGGGCACCCAGCGCCGGACCGGACGGGTGGCCGTAGAGCGCGACCATCCGCCGCGACGGGAAGGCCAGCATTCCTCCCCCGGGCAGTTCCGCTGCCGTCATGGCGGTTTCGGTCCGGGCGGCGAATTGCGCCGTGTTGCCGAAGTCCGCGCCGATGGCGAGAATGTTGTGCTCCGGTTCCGCGCGCAGAAAGTCAACTGTTTCCGGGTTGGCCCGCGGGTCGGCCGCGGCATCGGCGTGGCTGCGCACACCGGCGGCCTGAAGCACGGCCATGGCGGCGGGCAGATCCTTCCGGGCGTCTTCGCCAAGCAGCACCGAGAACGGGGCTGCTTCTTCCGCGCCCGCGACCTCGTCCAGGGGTTGGTCCGGATCAAGAATCTCGATGCCGCCCAGAACGCTTTCCCACTCCGCCGGGCCGGAAGCTGCCGCGGTTCCGGAGACTGCTGTCCCGGTGGCTTCGTCGGTTTGGATGGATTCGGCTGCTCCGGCCGGCGCGCCGAAGGTCTTGACCTGGCGGACACCAAGCCGCTGCAGCTCGGCCTCGAGCCCGTCCCCGGCCAGCAGCAGCGGCACTCCGGCAGGACCGGCTTCGGCGGCGGCCGCTTCGATGGCGGCGGCATCCCCTTCCGGGGCCACCACGGCCGCCGGGCTGGACTGGAAGAGGGTTTGGCTGGCGGCCAGCGCTGCCTCGGCGTCGGTCCCCGTGATGACAGCAGGCTCCGCGGCGGCAGTGCTGAGGTAGACCCGGTTTTCGTCCCGGTCAGACCCGCTTTCCGCCGCCGTCCCCGACGCGCCGGGCCTGCCGTTCTGTCCGGCCGTGCAACCGCTGAGCACCAGCGCCGCGGCCAACGCCGACGCGGCCAGTACCCGAGGCAATCCGGACTTGCCGCTGCCGTGCTTGGACATGCCACCTCCATACGTCGCTTCTGCTGCCAGTGTAGCCAGCGCCGCCGTCGTCATTGTGGAGGTTCCGATGCAGGCGGTTCGGGCTGGCGTCGCTACCCGAAAATGTTGACCGGTTTAACGATGTCGGCGTAGATCAGCAGGGCGCCCATGCCCATCATCAGGATGGCCACCACATAGGTCAGCGGCAGCAGCTTGGCAATGTCCACCGGGCCTGGATCCGGCCGGCGGAACAGCTTGGCGAAGCCGCGGCGAACCGCTTCCCACAGCGCCCCGGCGACGTGTCCGCCGTCGAGCGGCAAAAGCGGGATCAGGTTGAACACGAACAGAGCCAGGTTCACCGAACCGACCAAACCGATCAGCGACGCCGCCCGCGCCTCGAACGGGATTTCCTCCATCGCGCTGATCTCGCCGGCGATCCGGCCCACGCCCACCACGCTCATCGGACCGTTAGGGTCGCGCGGGGCATCGCTGAAGGCGGCCTCGGCGACATCGGCCAGCCGCTGCGGCAGATTAAGCACGACGCCGGCAATCGCCTGCAGGTTCTCCCCCACCGCCGGAAGCACATCCGTGACCGGTTGCGGCACCAGTTTCTGGGTCGAACCCATGCCCACGAAGCCGACCTCTTCCATCACCGGGTCGCCGTTGGCATCGAGCACCAGCTCGTTGGAGTCGTCGAAGACCGGACGTTCCGAGAGCACCGGCGTGATGGTGGTGCTGATGCTCTGCCCGTCGCGCTCAAGCGTGATGGGCGTGGCCTCGCCGGCGGCGTCCCGGATCCAGCGGGTGAGTTCGTACCAGTCCGTTACCGGCTTGCCGTCGAAGGCCGTGACGGTGTCTCCGGGCAGGATTCCCGCGGCGGTTGCCGGTGCCTGCGGATCCGATGGCAGGCAGTCGGTCTGCCCGGTTTCGGCCTGCTGCGCGGCGCTGACCACGCACTTGTTGACCTCGCTGATGGTGGTGCTGGGCTGGGCCGAACCGAAGCCCACCATCACGATCCCGAGCAGGACCACGCCGATCACCAGGTTCACGAACGGGCCGCCGAGCATGATGATCATGCGTTTGAACACCGGCAGTTTGTAGAACACGCGGTTATCGTCGCCCGGCTGCAGCCGCTCCGCCTCGGCCTGCCGGGCGTCGTTGGCCAGCTGCTGGAACATGCCGGTGCTGGACTGGCGCACCGATGCCGCGCCGGTCTTGTCCTTCGCCGGCGGATACATCCCGATCATGGAGACATAGCCGCCGAGCGGAATCGCCTTGACGCCGTACTCGGTTTCGCCCTTTTTCTTCGACCAGAGGGTCTTCCCGAAGCCCACCATGTACTGGGTGACACGGACCTTGAACAGCTTGGCCGGTAGCAGGTGGCCCACTTCGTGCAGCGCGATGGAGAGCGCAATGCCCACCGCGACGAAGAGGACTCCGAGAATAAAGAGAAGTACGGTCACATCATTCCTAAACGATTGCGGGCCTCGGTTCGTGCCCACGTTTCTGCCGCCAGCACGGACTCCACGGTCAGTTCGGCGGAGCCGGCGTGGCCGGCTACCACTGCGGCGACGGTGTCCACGATATCCACAAACCCGATCCTGCCGTCGTGGAATGCGTCCACTGCTTCCTCGTTGGCGGCGTTGTAGACGGCCATGAAGGTGCTGCCCTGGGCGGCGGCCTGCTTGGCCAGCCGGACCGCGGGGAACACCTCGTCGTCCAGCGGTTCGAAGGTCCACGTCACGGCGCTGGACCAGTCGCACGGCCTCGCCGCTCCCGGAACGCGCTCCGGCCAGCCGAGCCCCAGCGCGATGGGCAGGCGCATGTCCGGCGGGGATGCCTGGGCGATGGTCGAGCCGTCCGCAAACTGGACCATGGAGTGGACCACGGACTGCGGGTGCACCACCACATCGATCTTCTCCAGCGGCACGTCGAAGAGCAGGTGCGCCTCGATGACTTCAAGCGCTTTGTTGACCATGGTGGCCGAATTCGTCGTCACCATCCGGCCCATGTCCCAGGTGGGGTGCGCCAGCGCCTGCTGCGGGGTCACGGCGCCCAGTTCCGCGCGCGTCCTGCCGCGGAACGGCCCGCCGGACGCGGTGACGATCAGCCGGTCCACCTCGGCGGCCGAGCCGGAGCGCAGCGACTGGGCCAGTGCGGAATGCTCCGAGTCCACCGGGACCAGCTGGCCGGGTTTGGCCGCGCGCTTGACCAGCTCGCCGCCGGCGATGAGGGACTCCTTGTTCGCCAGCGCCAGCAGATGGCCGGCTTCCAGCGCAGCCAGGGTCGGCACCAGTCCGATCGAACCGGTAATGCCATTGAGTACGACGTCGGCGTTCGGCCAGGCGGCGATCCTTGCCGACGCGTCGTGGCCGGCAAAGAGTTCGGGCTCGTAGCCGCTGATGCCCGCGTCCGCGGCAGCTGCCTTGATGGCCGCGGCCAGGTCCTCCCGCGTGCCGCTGGCAATGCCGACGGCCTCCGCACCAGTGTGGACGGCCTGCCTGGCTACCAGCTCCAGATTGCCGCCGCCGGCAGCAAGGGCCGTCACTTCGAACCGGTCCGTGGCGCCGTCGATCACTTCCATGCCCTGGGTTCCGATGGAACCCGTGGACCCCAGCAGCACTACTTTCCGTGGCCGGCCGACTGCCTCTGGGTCGCTAAGAAAATCCATATCTTCCAGTATCCCGCACCCACCCCCTGCCAGACGCACCCGGACAAACGCAACGCCCGGTGCGAGGTCATCGCACCGGGCGTTCGGAGTGTTCTGGCTAGCTCGGCAGCTGGCCTCCGCAGTTAGGCGAAAACGGCTACTGCTTCCTTGACCGGAACATCTCCGGAGATCAGGTTGAGGAGCTGGCGCTCGCCAGCACCTGTGTGCAGCAGTTCGGCCAGCCCGGCGGCAACGTCGGCGCGCGGCACGGGACCGCGCTCCTCCACCAGGTCGAGGCGGACGAGGCCGCTGCCGGCGTCGTCGGTCAATTGGCCGGGACGGACAATGGTCCACTTCAGGTCGCGGGTTTTGAGGTCCTCTTCGGCTGCCAGCTTGGCCCGCAGGTAGGCGACGAAGACCTCGTCCATGCCCTCCGGTGTGGCGCCGTCGCGGACGAGATCATTGCCCATCGAGGAAATCTGGATAAAGCGTTCGACACCGGCTGCCTCGGCGGCATCCGCCAGCAGCACCGCGGCGCCCAGGTCCACCGTTTCCTTCCGTTCCACCCCGCTGCCCGGTCCGGCTCCGGCCGCGAAGACCGCCGCATCGGCGCCCTTCAGGATTTTTGCGACCTCGTCCACCGAGGCGCTCTCCAGATCCACCACCTCGGGGATGGCACCGTCCACCATTAGGTTGGCGCTCTGCTCCGGTTTGCGGATCAGGCCAACCACCTCATGCCGGCCCGCGGCGAGGATCCGGGTGAGCTGTCGTGCGATTTTTCCATGTCCACCTGCAATAACTATGCGCATGACCGGTGCAACCACACTTCAGTGCAGACTATTCCAACCCGGGCTATTCCACCCCCGCGCCATTCAGCCCGCCAGCCCGGCCCGGCGCAGCGTCTGCTCGGCGTGCTTGATCAGCGGGCCGTCAACCATCTTGCCGCGGAAACGGAACACACCCGGCTCCGTTCGGGCGGCCTCCAGCAGCGCCGCGGCGTCGGCAACGGCGGCCTCGGATGGGAGGTAGGCGGCGCGGATGACCGGTATCTGGCTCGGATGGATCAGGGCCTTGGCGCCGAATCCGCAGGCCACGGCGTCGTCGGCCTCGGCAGCCAGGCCGTCCAGATCCGGAATATCCACATAAACCGAATCGATGGCCGTCTTGCCATAGGCACCGGCCGCCAGCAGTACCTGCGAGCGCGCCTGCCGGGCGACGTCCCGATAGGTCCCGGCCGGGCCCCGGCTGGAGGTTCCGCCGAGCGAGGCCAGCAGGTCTTCGGCACCCCACATCAGTGCGACGACGTTCCCGGTGCGCGCGATGTCCGGGGCGGCGAGGATGCCCAGCGCCGTCTCGCACAGCGCCACAACGCCGTACCCGCCAAGCCCGGCAATGGCGTCCGCGTTCTCGGATTTCGCCAGCATGATGGTGGTGTAGCCGGTACGCTGCAGCGCCGCCATGTCCAGGGAGTGGTCTTCGGTTCCGAGCGAGTTGACGCGCACGATGGTCCGCTCCGGATCCAGCGGGTTGTCCATCACGGCTTGCCGGGCCTGCGCCCGGTCCGCCGGCGCTACGGCGTCCTCCAGGTCCAGGATGACCGCGTCCGCACGGTCAGCCGCCTTGGCATAACGCTCGGGCCGGTCCGCAGGACAGAACAGGATGGCCGGGCCCATGGCAAACATCAGCCGAGCTCCTGGTTCCGGAAGCGGTTCCTGGCCTCCGGCTCGGTCTGGCTCTGCCGGTGCCCCTCTTCGGTCCACATCAGGCAGCTGCGGACCGCCGTGGCGACAATGTCCTCGTGCTGGTTGCGTCCGGTATGGCTCATGGTGACGATCCCCTGTCCCCGCCGTGAGGCCGAGAGCCGCTTGTCGGTCACGGTTGTCTCCGTGTACAGCGTGTCGCCGTGGAAGAGCGGATGCGGGAAGTTGATGTCCGTCAGTCCCAGCTGGGCCACGATGGTGCCCTGGGTGAGCTGGGTGACGGACTGCCCCACCACCGTGGCGAGCGTAAACATCGAGTTCACCAGCCGCTGCCCGAACGGCTGCGATGCGGACCAGTCGGCGTCCAGGTGCAGGGCCTGGCTGTTCATGGTCATCGTGGTGAACAAGACGTTGTCCGCTTCGGTAATGGTCCGGCCCGGCCGGTGCGCATAGACGGTACCGGGCTGGAGCTCGTCGTAGTAGAGCCCGCGCTGGGTGATGGTGGTCCGCAGATCCTCGCCCGGCGTTCCGCTGCTTCCTGTGCCCATACTTCCGGTACTCATACGTCGTCGACCTCGTGCTCTTCGATGTTCAGGTCGGCACCGGTGGCCGCCACGACCTCGTCCACGCTGACGCCCGGCGCTACTTCACGCAGCACCAGCCCGTCTTCGGTCACATCGATGACGGCCAGGTCGGTGATGATCCGGTCCACGCAGCCCTTGCCGGTCAGCGGAAGCGAGCAGCCCTTGAGGATCTTCGGGTTGCCCTTCCTGTCCACGTGCTCCATCATCACGATCAGCCGCTTGGCGCCGAAGACCAGGTCCATGGCCCCGCCCATGCCCTTGACCATCTTGCCCGGCACCATCCAGTTGGCCAGGTCCCCGTTTTCGGCCACTTCCATCGCCCCGAGGACCGCCACGTCCACGTGTCCGCCGCGGACCATGCCGAAGGAGGTCGCCGAGTCGAAGATCGCCGCACCCCGGTTGAGCGTGACCGTTTCCTTGCCGGCGTTGATCAGATCCGGGTCAAGGTTCTCCTCGGTGGGATAAGGCCCGACGCCGAGAATGCCGTTCTCGGAATGCAGCACCACCTCCACATCGTCCGGAATGTAATTGGGGATGAGGGTGGGCATCCCGATGCCAAGGTTCACGTACTGGCCGTTGCGCAGCTCCTTGGCTACGCGGGCGGCGAGTTCGGTGCGCGTCAGTGCCATCGTCAGTTCCCCTTCCCCGCGCCGGCCTCGGTGACCGTGCGCTTCTCGATCCGTTTCTCCACGTCGCCGGCCACCACCACGCGCTGGACGAAGATGCCCGGCGTGTGGATGTGCTGCGGATCCAGCTCGCCCGGTTCCACCAATTCCTCCACCTCGGCGATGGTGACCTTGCCCGCCATGGCCGCCAGCGGATTGAAGTTCATCGCGGTCACGTGGTAAATCAGGTTGCCCAGCCGGTCACCCTTCCACGCATGCACCAGTCCGAAGTCCGGCCGCAGCGACTCTTCGAGCACGTAGTCCGCGTCGCCGAAGCTGCGCACCTCCTTAGGTGCCGATGCAATCGCAACGTTCCCCTCGGCGTCGTACTTTTGCGGCAGTCCCCCTTCGCTGACCTGCGTGCCGACGCCCGCCGTCGTATAGAAGGCCGGAATGCCGGCGCCGCCGGCGCGCAGTTTCTCGGCCAGCGTGCCCTGCGGGGTCAGCTCCACCTCGAGTTCGCCGGCGAGGTACTGCCGGGCGAACTCCTTGTTCTCGCCCACATAGGAGCTGATGGTCCGCCGGATCCTGCCGTCCGCCAGCAGCACGCCCAGGCCCCAGTCGTCCACGCCGCAGTTGTTGCTGATGGTTTCCAGGTCCTTGGTGCCGCGGTCGTGGAGGGCCTGGATCAGGGTCACCGGGATGCCGCACAGGCCGAAACCTCCCACGGCCAGCGAGGCCCCGTCCTGGATATCGGCCACGGCCTCCGCCGCGCTGCCTACAACCTTGTTAATCACGTTGTCCCTAGCCTTCCGTCGATCGTGGCCGGTGCGCGGTCAGAGCCCGAGTTCGCGGGCGATGAGCATCAGCTGCACTTCGGTGGTTCCTTCGCCGACTTCGAGGATCTTCGAATCCCGGTAATGCCGTGCCACCCGGAACTCGTTGATGAACCCGAATCCGCCGAAGATCTGCGTGGCGTCGCGGGCGTTGTCCATGGCCGCTTCACCTGCCACCATCTTTGCAATAGCGGAGTGGGTTTTGAAGGGCTTGCCCGCAAGCATCCTGGCCGCGGCGTCATAGTAGGCCAGCCGGGCGGTGTGTGCGCGGGCCTGCATGCGGGCGATCTTGAACTGGATCGCCTGGAAGGACCCAATGTTGGTCCCGAAGGCCTGGCGGTCCTTGGCGTACCGGACCGATTCGTCCACGCAACCCTGCGCGGCTCCGGTGGCGAGCGCAGCGATGGCGATACGGCCCTCGTCCAGGATCTGCAGGAAGTTGGCGTAGCCCCGGCCGCGTTCCCCCAGCAAGTTGGCTTCCGGCACGTGCACGTCCTTCAACGTGAGCGGATGCGTGTCCGACGCGTTCCAGCCGACCTTGTTGTAGGCCTTCTCCGCGGTGAAGCCCGGGGTGTCGGTGGGCACCAGGATGGTTGAGATCTCCTTCTTGGTGCTCCCGTCCTGCCGCTCCGAGGTGCCAGTGACCGCCGTGACGGTGACCAGCTTGGTGATGTCCGTGCCGGAGTTGGTGATGAACTCCTTGTTGCCGTTGATGACCCACTCATTCCCTTGGCCACCCTCCACCAGCTGGGCCCGGGTCTTGGTGCCGCCGGCGTCCGATCCTGCCTCGGGTTCCGTCAGGCCGAAGCCTGCGAGCGCCTGGCCGCTGGCGAGCATGGGGAGCCACGCGGCCTTTTGCTCCTCCGTGCCGAAGCGGTAGATCGGCATCGCGCCCAGCGAGACGCCGGCTTCCAGGGTGATGGCCACCGACTGGTCCACCCGGCCCAGCTGCTCCAAGGCCAACGCCAGCGCAAAGTAGTCCCCGCCCATGCCGCCGTATTCCTCCGGGAAGGGCAGTCCGAACAGGCCCATTTCGCCCATCTGTTTGACCACGTCGTAGGGGAAGGTGTGGTCCTCGTCGTGTTTGGCGGACACGGGGGCCACTACTTGGTCGGCGAAGTCCCGGACGGCATCCACCAGGTCCTGGTGGTCCTCGCTGAGGGAAAAATCAGGCATGCTCGGCTTCCTTCTGTTCCGTTGTTTCCGCCCCGCCGGCAGGATCTGCTGCGGCGACGACGGCGACAATCTGGCCGGCTTTGACCAGATCGCCGGGTTTGAGATGGATACTTACTTCTCCGGCCACGGCCGCGGTGAGCTGGTGCTCCATTTTCATGGCCTCCACGGTCAGCACGGTCTGCCCGGCCTTGATGTGCTCCCCGTTGCTCACGGCGACGGCGGTCACGGTGCCCGGCATCGGCGAGCGCACCTCGGGTGACAACTCGCCCTCCTCGCGGTGGATCCGCTCCAGCGCCTCGGCCAGCCGGCGCTTCCGGTCCCGTACCGTCAACCCGGCACTGAAGCCGGCGTCGGCGATCCAGATGGTCCCGGTGCTGGGATCGACGGCGTGGCGGAAGGGCTTGCGCACCCCATTGACGACGGCGGCGCCCGCGTCATGCTCGAGGCTCACCGTGAAGCTGCTGCCGGCTACGTCCGCTCGGAAGTTTGCCAGGCTGCCCGTGCTCCCGGGACCTAGACGGGTCAGCGCGACCTCGCGAGGTTCCCCTTGGGGCATGGCGAAACTGACCATCGTGGGCACGGCGCTGCCCACCCGCCAGCCATCGCCGGCCGCCCACGGGGAGCGAGGCTGCGGAGAGTCCCGCCTACCTTCCAGCCAGGCCACCGCGGCCGCCGCGAGTTCGCCGTCGGTGACCCGGCGGAACGCCAGGTGCGGCAGTTTCCGTTCGATCAATGTGGTGTCCAGGCGCCCGGCGCGCACGTCGTCGTCGTTCAGGAGCAGCCGCAGGTACTCGACGTTGGTGGGCACGCCCAGCGCCACAGTCTCCCCCAGTGCCCGGTCCAGCCGGTCCAGGGCCTCCTCCCGGTCCTCGCCCCAGGCAATGACCTTGGCGAGCATCGGATCGTAGCTGCTGGAAATTTCCAGCCCGGGCAGCAGCGAACTGTCCACCCGGATGCCGTCGCCGGATGCTTCGTGCAGCCCCAGCACAGTACCGGCCGAGGGCAAAAAGTCCTGTTCCGGATTCTCCGCATAGACGCGCGCTTCCACCGCGTGGCCGATGAGAACGACGTCGGACTGGGCTATCGCAAGCTGCTCACCCGCTGCGACGCGCAGCTGCCATTCGACCAGATCCAGCCCGGTGACCAGTTCCGTGACCGGGTGCTCCACCTGCAGCCGGGTGTTCATCTCCATGAAGTAGAACTCGTCCGGAGCCTCGTCGGAAACCAGGAATTCAACCGTGCCGGCCCCGCTGTAGTCCACGCTGCGGGCAGCGTTGCAGGCGGCCTCGCCGATTCTCGCGCGGGTGGCTTCGTCCAGCAGCGGCGAGGGTGCTTCCTCGATCACCTTCTGGTGCCGGCGCTGGAGGGAGCATTCGCGTTCGCCCAGGTGGATGACGTTGCCGTGGTTGTCCGCCAGTACCTGGACCTCGATGTGGCGCGGACTGCGGATCAGCTTCTCCAGGAACAACGTGTCATCCCCGAACGCGGATGCAGCCACGCGCCGGGCGGTGGCCAAGGTGGCCGGCAGCTGGTCCGGGCCGTCCACCACATGCATGCCCTTGCCGCCGCCTCCAGCCGAGGGTTTGATCAGCAGCGGGTAGCCCACGCCGTCGGCCGCATTGATCAGCTGGTCATCGCTCAGCCCGGGTTCGGCCAGGCCGGGCACCACTGGCACCTGGTAGCCGGCCACGTGGTTCTTGGACCGGATCTTGTCCCCCATGACGCCGATGGCCTTCACATTCGGCCCGATGAAGGTGATGCCGGCGGCCTCCAGCGCCTCGGCAAAGGCGAGGCTTTCGCTCAGGAAGCCGTAGCCGGGGTGGACGGCCTCGGCACCGGTTTGGCGGCAGGCGGTGATGATGGCCTCGATGTTCAGGTAGCTGGCGGTAGGCGCCGCCGGGCCAATCCTGACCGAAAGGTCGGCTTCGCGCACGTGCCGGGCACCGGCGTCGGCGTCGGAATAGACCGCGACCGTGCGGATGCCGAGCCGGCGACAGGTGCGGATCACCCGGCAGGCTATTTCCCCGCGGTTGGCGATCAGTACCGTAGTGAAGAGCTGTTCGGGCATGGCGCTCACATTCTGAACAGGCCGAAGGACGTCTCCGGCAGCGGCTGGCGGGCGCAGACATCGAGCGCGAGGCCAAGGACCCGGCGGGTGTCCGCCGGGTCGATGATCCCGTCATCCCAGAGCCTGGCGGTGGAGTAGTACGGGTTGCCCTGCGCCTCGTACTGCTCGCGGATGGGCGCCTTGAAGGCTTCCTCCTTTTCGGCCGGCCATTCGCCGCCCGCGGCTTCGATCTGGTCGCGCTTCACTGTGGACAGCACCGACGAGGCCTGGTTGCCGCCCATCACCGAGATCCGACTGGCCGGCCACATCCAGAGGAAGCGCGGCGAGTAGGCGCGCCCGCACATCGAATAGTTGCCCGCGCCGAACGATCCGCCGATGATGACGGTCAGTTTGGGTACCCGGGCGGTGGCGACGGCGGTGACCATCTTGGCGCCGTGTTTGGCGATGCCGCCGGCTTCGTAGTCGCGGCCGACCATGAATCCGGAGAGGTTCTGCAGGAAAACCAGCGGGATGCCGCGCTGGTCGCAGAGCTCGATGAAGTGGGCACCCTTGAGCGCGGACTCGCTGAAGAGCACGCCGTTGTTGGCCACGATCCCGATCTGGTGCCCGTGGATCCGGGCGAAGCCGGTGACCAGCGTGGCGCCGTACTCCCGCTTGAACTCGTGGAACAGGCTCCCGTCGACCACCCGGGCGATCACCTCCCGCACGTCGTAGGAAGCGTTCACATCCGTCGGCACCGTCCCATAGAGCTCCGTTGGATCTGCCGACGGCGGTTCCCCGGCCGCTATCTCCCAGGCCGGCTCGACCACGGGCAGCGTGGAGACGATGTCGCGGACGATCTCCAGGGCGTGCTGGTCCGTTTCGGCCAGGTGGTCGGTCACGCCGGAGATCTTGGCGTGGACGTCGCCGCCGCCGAGGTCCTCGGCGCTGACCACTTCGCCGATGGCAGCCTTCACCAGCGGCGGACCGCCCAGGAAAATGGTGCCCTGGTTGCGCACGATGACCGTTTCATCGCTCATCGCCGGGACGTAGGCGCCGCCGGCCGTGCACGAACCCAGGACGGCCGCGATCTGCGGGATCTTGCGCGCCGAGAGGTTGGCCTGGTTGTAGAAGATCCGGCCGAAATGCTCGCGGTCCGGAAAGACCTCGTCCTGTTTGGGCAGGAAGGCGCCGCCGGAATCCACCAGGTAGATGCACGGCAAGTTGTTTTCCAGCGCCACTTCCTGCGCGCGCAGATGCTTCTTCACCGTCATCGGGTAATAGGTTCCACCCTTGACCGTGGCGTCATTGGAGATCACCAGGACATGGCGCCCGTGCACCAGCCCGATCCCGGTGATGATCCCGGCGCCGGGCGAATCGCCGTCGTACATTCCTTCCGCGGCCAGCGGCGAGAGTTCCAGGAAGGGGCTGCCCTCGTCCAGCAGCGCATCGACGCGATCGCGCGGCAGCAGTTTGCCGCGGCCCACATGGCGCCGGCGGGACTTTTCCGGTCCGCCAAGCGCCGCGGTCGCGAGCTTGCCGCGCAGATCCTCAACCAGTGCGCGTTGCGCCGCTTCGTTCTCCAAGTAGCCCGGGCTGGTAGTGTCCACCCGGGAAGGCAGTGTCTCCATCGACATCTTTCTTCGCGCGGTAGGTGCCATTTTCCAGTCCCGCTGCCGTTCAGCAGGCTGGTCAACGAACACGCTTTTGGTTAGTCTGTACTAACTGAAATTCAGGTTAGTGCTCGTTAACCGAATTGTCCAGCATTCATCCGAACAGGAGGGACGCACGTGTCCCCTAGCTCAGCCACCGGAGCCGGCTCACCAGCGGGTCCAGGGCCTGCGGCCAGTGCCGATACGGGCAGGGTCACCGGCCGGAGCCTGGCGAAGGCCTCGCGCCGGGCCGCGTTGCTGTCCGCCGCCGCGAAGCTGTTCGCGGAGCGCGGGTTCAACGGCGTCTCGATCGAGGACCTCGGCTCCGCCGCGGGCGTCAGCGGACCCGCTGTCTACCGGCACTTCAGCAGCAAGCATGCGGTGCTGTCCGCACTGCTGACCGGAGTGAGCCAGGACCTGCTCGACGGCGGACAAGCCGTAGTCGAAAATTCCCCGGGTCCTGAAGAAGCCCTGCGCGGGTTGATCGAATTCCAGGTGGACTTTGCGCTGCGCAATCCGGACGTCATCCGTGTCCACGACCGCGACCTGGACAGCCTGCCCCCGGAAGACTCACAGGCCGTGCGGGCCCTGCAGCGGGCGTACGTCGAAGTCTGGGTGGCGGTTCTTTCCCGCGTGCTCCCCGGGCAGGAGCCGGCGCGGTTGCGGGTGCGTGCCCATGCTGCCTTCGGCCTGATCAACTCCACGCCGCACATCACCCACCGGGGCAAGCCGGTGCGGGACAAGATATGGCGGCGCAATCTGCTGGAACAAATGGCATGGGCAGCGCTGAAAGCCGAGTAGGCTTCACTAAAGACCCCTAGCCGAAAGGTTTGCCATGATTGAGCTACGCCCGGTGGAACCTGCCGACCTCGACAAGTTCTTCGAGTACCAGCAGGATCCCGACTCCAACCGTATGGCTGCTTTTACTGCCAAAAATCCCTCCGACCGTGGAGTGTTCAACCACCACTGGCAGAATATCCTCAACGACGAGGCCATCACTGTCCGCACCGTCACCGCCGACGGCGAAGTGGTAGGCAGCATCATGGCCTACCCCTCGGATGGCTACCCGGAGCTAACCTACTGGACGGCGAAATCGCACTGGGGCCGCGGCATCACCACCACCGCCGTGGAGAAGTTCCTCGCTGAATTCACCGCCCGCCCCATCCGCGCCCGGGCCGTCAAGGACAACCTCGGTTCGATCAAGGTGCTGGAGAAGGCCGGCTTCAAGGCCATCGGCGAGGCCCAGGGCTTTGCCAATGCCCGGGCCGCCGTGGTCACCGAAGAAATCCTGGAACTTCTCTAACCCTCACACCATCGTCAGGACCATCCCCGGCTCGGCCAGGATGGTCCCGACGTCGGCCAGGAACGTCGCCCCCTGCTGTCCGTCCACAAGGCGGTGGTCGAACGACAGGCTGAGGGTGACGACCTGGCGCAGGGCGATGCCGCCCTGGTATTCCCAAGGCTGCCTACGGACCGCGCCCATGGCCAGGATCGCCGCCTCCCCCGGGTTGATGATGGGGGTACCGGCGTCGATGCCGAAGACGCCGATATTCGTGATCGAAATGGTTCCTCCGGTCAGGTCTGCCGGGGCTGTCTTGCCCGATCTTGCCGCGCCGGTCAGCTCGCCCAGTGCCAGGGCGAGCTGGCGCAGGTCCAGTGCGTGGGCGTCCTTGATGTTGGGCACGATCAGCCCCCGCTCCGTGGCGGCCGCGATGCCCAGATTCACATAGTTCTGCCGGACGATCTCCTGGTTGGCCTCGTCCCAGCGCCAGTTCAGCGAGGGATTGCGCTCCAGTGCGATGCACAGCGCCTTGGCCAGTACGGTCAGCGGCGTGACCTTGATGCCGCTGAAGGCACGGCTGTCCCGCAGTTTGGCCAGCAGCTCCATGGTCGGCGTGACGTCCACGGTCAGGAACGACGTGGCATGCGGAGCGGTAAAGGCGCTGGCCACCATCGCGGCCGCCGTGTGCTTGCGCATGCCCTTGATCGGAATGCGGCTTTCGCGTTCCGCCGCACCCGCCAGCCATCCGCCAGCACGCGCAGTGGTGGCAGCCGGCTGCTCCTTACCCCGTTCGCCAGCCCCGGCAGTAGCGCCGGTATGGAAACGTTCGACGTCGGCCCGCGTGATCAACCCCTGCTCGCCCGTTCCGGTTACCTCAGCGAGATCAATGCCCAGATCCCGGGCCAGCTTGCGGACCGGAGGCGTGGACCGCGGCCGTTCCTTCCCGGATTCCGCTAGCTCCCCGGCAGGCTGGGCGGGGGCTGCAGCAACCGGTTCGGGTGCCGGAGCCGTGCTGGCCACCGGAACCCCTGCGCCTGGCTCAGCGGCACCGGCCCGACGGCGGCGCCTGGGTGCGCCTGCTGCTTCGGCCTGTGCGCCGTACCCCACCAGGTTCGCCTCACGGCCACCCTCCGTGGCGGTTGCCGCACCGTTTGAGGACCGGCCGCCCGTACCGTTCCCGGACGGGTCGCCGGAGCCGGCCACTTCGAAGGAAACAATCGGTTCGCCCACATTGACCGTGCTGCCCGGGGCTTCGTGCAGGACGGTGACGACGCCGGCAAACGGTGACGGCAGCTCCACCACGGCCTTTGCGGTTTCCACTTCGCCGAGGATCTGGTTCAGTTCCACCCTGTCGCCTTCGGCAACGTGCCAGCTGACGATTTCCGACTCTGTGAGACCTTCGCCCAGGTCCGGCAGCTTAAAGACCTTGATTCCCATCAATTCCCCTCCAGACCGCTGAGCGAATTCGTCCGGCCCAGGACGCGGTCCACGCCGTCCAGCATTCTGTCCAGATCGGGAAGATGGTGGTGTTCCATCTTTGCCGGCGGGTAGGGAATATCGAATCCGGTGACACGGACGGGTGCGTGTTCCAGATGGTAGAAGCACCGTTCGGTGATGCTCGCTGCCACCTCCGCACCGAGTCCTCCCGTCATGGCCGCTTCATGGGTGATGACCAGGCGGCCGGTCTTGCGGACCGAGGCCTCCAGCGTGGCGAAGTCCAGCGGAGACAGCGAGCGCAGGTCGATGACTTCCACCGAGATACCTTCCTCCCGCGCCGCCAGGGCGGCGTCCTTGGCGACCTGCACCAGGGCACCGTACGCCACCAACGTCACGTCTTCGCCGGGGATCTCCACCCGAGCCTGCTCGAGGGAGAAGGATCCCAGGTCAACCTCTTCGTCCACCTCCCCCTTGACGTGATACCGCCGCTTGGGTTCGAAGAAGAGCACCGGGTCATCGCAGGCTATGGCCTGCTGGATCATCGTGAATGCATCCTGCGGGTTGGATACCGAGATCACCCGCAGGCCGGAGGTATGTGTGAAATAAGCCTCCGGCGATTCCGAATGATGCTCCGCTGCTCCGATTCCGCCGCCGAACGGAACCCGGATAGTCAGCGGCATCTTGACCCTCCCCTGGGTGCGGTAGTGCAGTTTGGCTACCTGGCTCACTATCTGGTTGAACGCCGGATAGATGAACCCGTCAAACTGTATTTCGCACACCGGCCGGTATCCGCGGTACGCCATTCCCACGGCTGTACCCAGAATGGCGGATTCCGCCAGCGGGGCGTCGATGACCCGGTGGGCACCGAAGTCTTTCTGAAGTTCGTCAGTGATGCGGAAGACACCGCCCAGCTTGCCGATGTCTTCGCCGATCAGGACGACCTTGGAATCGTGTTCCATTGCCTTGCGCAGGCCGGTGTTAATCGCCCGGCCAAAAGTTATGGTGCTCATCGCGCGCCTCCCCCTGCAGCCTCGAACGAGGCAAGATAACGGGTGTAGTGGTCCCGTTGGCGCTCCAGCACCGAGTGCGGTGTGGTGTAGACGTTGTTGAACACGTCCAGCTCCCCGGGCTCGGGCAGTGTCACACAGCCGTGCCGCAACTGCGCGGCAACCTCGTCCGCCTTGGCGTTCACCCTGTCCGTGAAGTCAGCGGTCAGCAGCCCTTCGGCCTCCAGCAGGTTGGCCAGCCGGTCGATGGGATCGCGGCCCTTCCAGTCTTCGAGTTCGTTCGGGTCCCGGTATCTGGTGGGATCATCCGCCGTCGTATGCGGACCCATGCGGTAGGTGACCGCTTCAATGAAGCTTGGCCCGCCGCCGCTGCGCGCCCGCTCCAGGGCCTCACGCGTCACGGCCATGCAGGCGAGTACGTCGTTGCCGTCCACGCGCACGCTCGGAATGCCGAAACCGGGGGCGCGGTCCGCGATGTCCCGCTGCGCCTGGAGGGTGACCGGTTCGGAAATCGCCCACTGGTTGTTCTGGCAGAAGAAGACCACCGGCGCCTGGAAGCTGGCCGCAAAGACCATGGCCTCGTTGACGTCGCCCTGGCTGGTGGCGCCATCGCCGAAGTACGCTACAGCCACGGAGTCTGCGCCGTCGAGCTTGGTTGCCATGGCGTAGCCGGTAGCGTGCAGGGTTTGTGCCCCGATAATCACCTGCGGCGTGGCCATGTTGATCTCATACGGGTCCCAGCCGGAGGGCGCGTTCCCACGCCAGACCCTGATCATGTCCGTGTAGTCGACGCCGCGGCAGTAGGCCACGCCGTTCTCGCGGTAGCTGGAGAAAACGAAATCGTCCTTGCGAAGCGCCCGGCCCGATCCGATCTGCGCCGCCTCCTGTCCCAGCAACGGGGGCCAGAGCGCCAGTTCACCCTGGCGCTGCAGGGCGGTCGCCTCCTGGTCTACCCGGCGCACCACCACCATGTCTTCGTACAGCCCCTGGAGGCGGGCCCCGTCGATATCCGCCACCCATTCACCGTAGGGACCGGCAACCCGGGTTCCCTCCGGTGTCAGCAGCTGGACGAGATTTTCCCCGGATACTGACCTCATGCCATGTAAGGACACTTGATGCACGCAACCTTTTCTCGTTGTGTCGGTCCCGCGGATCTTGTGGATCCCACGGCACCTTTGCAGACCCCCGACGCCATTGCCGGCAGGTAGTTGTGACGATACTCACAGAAGGCAGCAAGCGCAATATCCGGTTCCAAAACTGAGCATAATGCACTGCCCACAGGAAATTTATCGTGCTAACGTTGCGCATTATGCAGCCTCTGGATGGCACCGACACGCGTTTGCTGATGGCCCTGGCACAGGACCCTCGGCGTACGGTTGTGGCCTTGGCGCAAGAGCTGGGGCTTTCCCGGAATACGGTCCAGGCGCGCATGAGCCAGTTGGAGAAGAAATCCGTTTTCCTCTCCTTCGACCGCCGCATCAGTCCGGCCGCCCTGGGCTATCCGCTTGCGGCCTTCATCCACATCCATGTCCAGCAGCCCAAGCTGGAGCAGATCACCAACGAACTGGCCCTGATTCCCGAAGTGCTGGAAGCTTTCGGTATCACCGGACAGGCCGACATCCTGGCCCGGGTGGTCTCCACCGGCGCCGAAAACCTTTTCCGGATCAACGGAAAGGTCCTCGCCATCGACGGCGTGGAGCGCACGGACACTTCGCTGGCCATGCACGAACTGGTGCCGTTCCGCATCGGACCGCTGCTGCAGCGCCCCCGCGGACCGGACCCGGACTGACGTAGAGGGGAAGGCGTGGATGCTGCTGTCCGGCCGCTGCCGGAGCTGTTATCCGGCATCAAGACGAGGGACGGCAGGATTGTCTCCGAGCCGGTCAGGCTGGCCCACCCGCAGCTGGCCTGAGGGGCTGAGGGACGCCGTACTTGGCGGCCAGCCGTCCGGATTCCACCAGCCACCGGACGGTATCGTGGACGGTGTCGTCGAAGGGCCGCGCGCTCACACCCAGCTCGGTGGTGGCCGCCGACGTGTCGAATTCCGTGCCGCGGCGGAGGATGTCCACGCTCTCTGCGTAGGCCGGCATTGTCCATTGCGCGGGCAGCCGGCGCTGAAGCAGATCCATGGGCTTGAGCAGCGCCAGCATCAGTCCGGCCGGCACCGCCACGAACGGATATTTGCGCCCCGTCGCCCGCTCAAGGGCGCCGAAGATCATCTTGCCGTCCGCAAAATGGCCTGGGACCACATAGCGCTGCGGTTCACTGCACTTATTGACGACGGCGGCAACCAGCGCCGCGACGTCGCGCACGTCCGTGTAATGGGTGCTGCCGGAGGGCCAGGTTGGGAGCCGTCCGGCGGCCTGCCAGCGAAGCCGTTCACTCTGGTCGCCGCGGTAGGGATCATGCGGGCCAAGCGTCGAACCCGGATAGACGGTGACTACCGGGTCTCCGGCCGCTTGGAAACCGCGGGCCACCTGCTCCGAGAGGATTTTCGAGCGGGTGTAGGGGTAGTCAACGTCACCCAGCGGAAGCGACGGATCAGTGCCGCCCTTCCGGACCAGAACGGCATACGTGGAAATGTGCACCACAGGTGAAAGCCGGGCGCGGACGGCCTCGCCTAGGACATTCTCCGCCGCTTCTACATTGGTCCGCTCGATCTCGTCGGCCCGCCGCGGATCCAGGGAATAGATGGCTGCCGCATGAACGACGGCGTCACATCCGTTAACGGCGCCCCTCACCACCTGTGGATCCAACACATCGCCGACGACAACGTCCTGCTGCGCGGCAGCAACGACGTCGGCACCAAAGGGAGCCAGCGACGCGTGCGTTTTATCCCGGTCACGCACCAGCAACCGCACTGAGTGCCCCGCCTGAACCAACGCCGCCACTATGTGGCATCCGACAAAACCCGTGCCACCGGTCACTAGGACTCTCATTCCCCAAGCATGGACCTCTCGGCCACGCCTGCATAGACGCCGCCGTCGGGCTTCGAAATTCCGCCCGCTTAAAGAGGCATCTGAAAACCGGCTTGGAACGCACGAAGCGGGCCCGGAAATGTCCGGGCCCGCCGCTTTGCCGTGCAGTCGTGTTGCCGGCAGTTGTGTTGCCGTCTGGCTAGTGGTCGACGGCCTTTTCGGCGCCGACGCCGGTCAGTGAACGGACTTCCATTTCCGCCTGCTTGGCCGGATCCTCGACACGCTTGTCGAGTACCGTGCCCAGCCAGCCGAGGAAGAACGCCAGCGGGATCGAGATGATGCCCGGGTTCTTCAGCGGGAACCAAGCGAAGTCCGCACCCGGGATCATCGAAGTCTCCGCACCTGAAACCACCGGGGAGAACGCGATCAGGATCAGCGCAGCGGCCAGACCGCCGTACATGGACCAGATGGCGCCCTGGGTGGAGAACTTCTTCCAGAACAGCGAGTAGATGATGGTCGGCAGGTTTGCCGAAGCCGCCACCGCGAAGGCCAGCGCCACCAGGAAGGCAATGTTCTGGCCCTGGGCGCCGATGCCGCCCAGGATGGAGAGGATACCGATGACCACCACGGTACGGCGGGCAACCTTCACTTCGCCGTCGGCGTCCACCTGGCCCTTGCGGACCACGTTCGCGTAAATGTCGTGTGCAAAGGAAGCCGCGGCAGTGATAGTCAGGCCGGCCACCACGGCCAGGATGGTCGCGAAGGCGACGGCGGAGATCAGTCCCAGCAGCAGCGGTCCGCCGAGCTCGAACGCCAGCAGCGGTGCAGCGGAGTTCACACCGCCGGGAGCGGCCTCGATCACGTCCGGTCCGATGAGCGCGCCGGCGCCGTAGCCGAGCACCAGCGTGAACAGGTAGAAGGCGCCGATCAGCCAGATTGCCCAGACCACGGACTTGCGGGCTTCCTTAGCGGTGGGAACGGTGTAGAAGCGCATGAGAACGTGCGGCAGCCCAGCGGTACCGAGCACCAGCGCCAGAGCCAGCGAGATGAAGTCGAACTTGGAGGTTTCGCTGCCACCGTACTGCATTCCCGGATTCAGGATGTCAGTGGTTCCGGCCGTCGCGGCGGCATCGCCGAGCAGGGCCGAGAAGTTGAAGCCGTACATCGCCAGCACCCAGATGGTCATCACGAACGCACCGGCGATCAGCAGGCAGGCCTTGATGATCTGGACCCAGGTGGTGCCCTTCATACCGCCCACCAGTACGTACAGGATCATCAGCGCACCGACCACCACAATAACGATGGACTGGCCGAGCTTGTCGTCGATGCCCAGCAGCAGCGAGACGAGTCCGCCCGCGCCGGCCATCTGGGCCAGCAGGTAGAAGAAGCAGACCGCCAGCGTCGTCGTTGCCGCGGCGATGCGCACCGGGCGCTGCTTGAGCCGGAAGGAGAGCACATCCGCCATGGTGAACTTGCCGGTGTTGCGCAGGAGCTCCGCAACCAGGAGGAGAGCCACCAGCCAGGCAACCAGGAAGCCGATGGAGTACATGAAGCCGTCATAGCCGTTGATGGCGATGGCGCCGCAAATCCCAAGGAAGGAGGCGGCGGAGAGGTAGTCGCCGGCAATAGCGGTGCCGTTCTGTCCGCCGGTGAAAGAGCGGCCGGCCGCGTAGTAGTCGGCGGCTGTCTTGTTGTTGCGGCTGGCCCGCAGCACGATCACCATGGTGATCGCCACGAAGAGGCCGAAAATGGTGATGTTCAGCCAGGGCTCGCCGACCTGCGTCTCGGCCTGCGTGGTGGTGGTCAAGGGAAGCATCAGTTCTTTTCTCCTGCCTGGGGCTCGACGGCCGCGGACTCAAGCTCGCTGCGCATCTCCGCCGCGATCGGATCCAGCTTCTTGTTGGCGAAGCTGACGTACCACATGGTGATCGCGAACGTGCTGACAAACTGCAGCAGTCCCAGGATCAGGCCGACGTTGATGTTGCCGATCACCTTGATGGACATGAAGTCGTGCGCATAGTCCGCCAACAGGACGTAGGCGAAATACCACAGCAGGAATGCAATGGCCATCGGGAACACGAAGCTGCGGTGCCGGCGCCGCAGCTCCTGGAACTTCGGTTCCTGCTGGACTTTCTCGAAGTCCACGGCTGCCGTGAAATCGGCCTCCGGGGTGGGATTTTGTCCCATGTCTCCTCCTCTTGGGGATTTTGTGACTGCAATCACTCTCTTATGTGATCCAGTACATGTCTTCAGGCGCGGCCATAGCGATCGGTGAACGGCAACCGGCCTGCGGTGAACGGCGGCCCGCTGCGACGAACAGCATGCCGCGAGGGAACTTCCCAGCACTGGCGCGGCCGCGGCCGTGCGCCTTCCGGTGCCCCCGGGTTCAACCGACGACGGCGGTGCCTTCGGTGACGCTGTCACGAGGGATATCGTGGAGGAATGTTCAGCACGGCCGTCGACATCGCGCTCATTGTGGCCATCGCGGCCGTCACGGTGGCGGTCATCGCGCTGATCGGTTTTAAGCTCGCCCGCTCCAGCCGGGATCTGGGCTCCGAGGCCGAACTGGCCACCTACACCACCTTGCATACCGCCGGCCTTGCGGCGCCGTTCCTGCGCACCGGGCTCTCCCCTGCCGGCGCGGGCAAGGCCGCCCGTTATCTGCGCGAAATGCTCGGCAGCAACGATCTGGTCATCACGGACGAGTCCTCAATGCTGGCGTGGGACGGCGCCCACGGACCGCGGGAAGAAGAGGCCATGGCGCTGGCGCGCCAGGTGCTGGACAGCGGCCGGACCCAGGTCTTCCGCAAGCCCAGGCTCGCCGTGCCCGGCGCTGACCTGCGGGAGAACCCGGTCACGGAGGCCGTCTTCTCCCCTATCCAGGTGCAGGACCGGGTGGTGGGGACCGTCGGTGCCTACACCGAGCGTGTCGGGGCGTCGCTGGTCCGGGCCGCAAATGAAGTAGCCGGCTGGGTGGCCACGCAGATTGAGCTGGCGGAGCTGGACGCCTCGCGCACCCTGCTGATGGAGGCCGAAGTCCGCGCCCTGCGCGCGCAGATCAGCCCGCACTTCATCTACAACTCGCTCAACGCCATTGCGTCCTACATCCTCACCGACCCCGTGCGCGCCCGCGAACTGGTCATCGAGTTCGCCGACTTCACCCGCTACTCGTTCCGGCGCCACGGCGACTTCACCACGGTGGCGGAGGAGCTGCAGTCCATCGACCGCTACCTGCTGCTGGAACGGGCGCGTTTCGGCGAGCGGCTCAAGGTCAGCCTGCAGATCGGTCCGGAGGTGCTCAGCACGGTTATCCCCTTCCTGTCCCTCCAGCCGCTGGTGGAGAACGCGGTCCGGCACGGCTTGGAGGCCAAGGAGGGCACCGGCCACATCACGATTGCCGCGCACGATGCCGGCGCCTACGCCGTCGTTACTATCGAGGACGACGGCGTGGGGATGGATCCTGAGCATCTGCGGCAGGTGCTCGCCGGGCACACCGAGGGCGACCACGTGGGCCTGCGCAACGTGGACTCCCGGCTGCGGCAGGTCTATGGGGACGAGCACGGCCTGGTGGTGGAAACCGCTCCCGGCCAGGGCACCCTGATCACCATGCGCGTACCGAAGTTCCAGCCGGACAACGTCGTCTAGGCGACAATCCCGTCCAGGCGGTGCCAATCCCGCCCAGGCGGCAACGTGCGAGCGGGTCAACCGTGCGTGACGCAATAGACTGTCATGCATGGTCAACGTTGTCATCGCGGATGATGAATTCCCTGCCGTCGAGGCCCTCGCCTACCTGCTGTCCCGGGATCCGCGGATAGAAAACATCTACAAGGCTATGAGCGGTGCCGAGGCATTGCGGGCGCTGGAAAGCCATAACGTTGACGCGCTGTTCCTGGACATCCACATGCCGGCACTTTCCGGGCTCGATATTGCCCGTGTCATTTCCCGCTTCAGCCGGCCGCCCGCCGTCGTCTTTGTGACCGCCGACGAGGACCAGGCGCTGCAAGCGTTCGAACTGGCCGCGGTGGACTACCTGCTCAAGCCGGTCCGGCCGGAACGGCTGGCCGAGTCCGTACGCCGGATCTGCGAGCTGATCGAAGACGGCGATACCAAACCCGAGGTCATTACGGTGGACCAGGGCGGCATCACCAAGATGATCAGGCGCGACGAAATCAAGTACGTACAGGCCCAGGGCGACTATGCCCGGCTGCACACGGCCGAGGCCAGCTACCTCATCCGGGTCCCGCTGAACGATCTCGAGCAGCAGTGGGAGGACGCCGGCTACCTGCGCATCCACCGCTCGTACCTGGTGGCCATGAACCAGGTGCAGCAGGTGCGCATCACGGCCGGCAAGGCATCGGTGCTGATCAACGGCGCCGAACTGCCGGTGAGCCGGCGGCATCTGCCGGCCGTGCGGGACAAGCTCGAAGCCAACCGGGTCAGGCCGCGCGGATGACCGGACAGCCCGAGCGGCCCAAGGATCAACCGGACCGGCCCGCACCGCCGGCCGGCGTCCGCGAACCGCGTGCGGACCGGCCCGAGCGCGTGCGGGTGACGGCGCCGCGGTCCAAAGCACCGCTGGCGCCGGGCCGCTACAGCGTCTCGCGCGAACTGGCTGAACAGTCCGAGGTCGGCGAAATCTTCATCCGCTCGCTGATCCGCTCCCAGCTGCGGCTGGCGCTGGTAGTCGCCGGCGGATTCGGCGTGATCCTGGCCGGAGTGCCGGTGCTGATGCTCCTCTTTCCGCGTGTCAACGACATCACGGTTTTCACCGTCCCGCTGCCCTGGCTGCTCCTGGGCGTGGGCATCTATCCGGTCATCCTGGTCAGCGCCGGGCTCTACAACCGGGCCGCGGCCAGAAACGAGCGCCGCTTCCGCCAGCTGGTGGACGATGAGCGCATCGCCCGTCCCGGCTGGCAGGGAGGGCCTGAATGAGCCCGGCGGTCGGTCTTGCCGCGCTGGCCGCCGTCTGCGCAGCAACCGTGCTCATTGGTGTCTACGGACTGCGGATCTCGCGCACCACGGGAGACTTCTACGTAGCCTCGCGGACGGTGCGGCCGTGGTGGAATGCCTCGGCGATCGGCGGCGAATACCTCTCGGCGGCCAGCTTCCTCGGCGTGGCCGGGCTGATCCTGGTGTCCGGCATCGACGCGCTGTGGTTCCCCATCGGCTACACCGCCGGCTACCTGATGCTGCTGCTCTTTGTCGCGGCCCCGCTGCGCCGCTCCGGGGCCTACACCATCCCGGATTTTGCCGCCGCCCGGCTGGATTCGCGCCCGGCCCGCACCGTCACCAGCCTGCTGGTGGTCATCGTCGGCTGGCTCTACATCGTCCCGCAGCTCCACGGCGCGGCGCTGACCGTGCGCATCACTACCGGTCTGCCCGGCTGGGTGGGCGCCGCCGCCGTCGTTGTTGTGGTGGTGCTTTCCGTAGTGACCGGCGGGATGCGCTCGATCACCTTTGTGCAGGCCTTCCAGTACTGGCTGAAACTGACCGCGCTGGCCGTGCCGGTGATCTTTGTGCTGCTGGCCCTCGGGAGCACTTCGCAACCAATTACCGACGGCGGCGCGGTCTTCCACAGCGACCTCGACGTCTCCGACGAGGCGTCGCTCTACCGCAACATCTCGCTGATCACCGCGCTGCTGTTCGGCACATTGGGCCTGCCGCACGTGCTGGTGCGTTTCTATACCAACCCCGACGGCCCCAGCGCGCGGCGGACCACGGTCATTGTGCTGGGGCTGCTGTCGCTGTTCTATATTTTCCCCACCCTCTACGGCGTGCTCGGCCGGATCTACACGCCGGGCCTGGCCACCGGCGGCCAGGCGGACGCCACGGTCCTGCTGCTGCCGGCCCGGATTTTCGACGGCGCCGCCGGGGACCTGCTCTCGGCCCTGGTCATTGCCGGCGCGTTTGCCGCATTCCTGTCCACCACGTCGGGCCTGGTGGTGTCGCTGGCCGGCGTGGTCAGCCAGGACCTGTTCCGGGGCAGCGTCCGAGGTTTCCGCTGGGCCGCCGTGCTCTCCGCCGTCGTGCCGTTGGCGGTTGCGCTGGCAACGGACTCGCTGGCCCTGGCCGGAAGCGTGGGCACGGTGTTCGCCTTTACCGCCTCCACCATCTGCCCGCTGCTGCTGCTGGGCATCTGGTGGCGCGGCCTGACCGACGCCGGAGCCATCGCCGGCATGGTCACCGGAGCGGTGCTGTGCGGCGCTGCGGTCATGCTCGCCGCGTTCGCCGGGAGTGCGTTGGGCCGGTTCGAGGAACTGCTCGCCCAGCCGGCGGCCTGGAGCGTGCCGGTGGCGTTCGTGGTCACCATTGCCGTATCGAAGCTGACGGCATCGCGCCGGCCCCTGACAGTGGCGCGGGTGATGGCGAGGCTGCACTCGCCCGAACACCATCACCCGGCGCCGCGCACCGTAGGACGTTAAGCACCGTGGGACGTTAAGCACGGCGCGACGTTAATCAGTCAATAGCCGCCATGAGCTCGACAACACGGTCCAGGAACGCATCCACCTGGGTTTCCTCGTAGCCGTCCTGGCCCTTGGCCTCGCGAAACACCGAACGACGGACAATGTCGACGCTCAGCGGCTGGTCGTTTTCAAAGTAGGCCAGCAACTCGGAGCAGAGCGCGTCCACGTCCTCCACGTTGTAGCTGGTGGCATTGCGTTTGGCCGGACGGCGGAAGCGGTCCCCGGGCTCGCGGTGGAGCCGGGCGCGGAGCACGGCCGAAACGCGGCCGATCTGGGCCAGCCAGGCCTGCTCACCCTCCGCCACGATCAACGCGTCGCGCTCCCGCTGCGCGAAGACATCCTCCAGCCGGTCCAACGCCGAGTCGACCGCGCGTGGGTCATAACCGCCGCGGGCCGGCTCGAAAGTCATTCCGCGCACGTCGCGGCTGGTGATCTGCCCGCTGTCCGGGTCGTTGGCGTTGTAGTACTCCCGGGCGCGGGACAGGAACTGGTCAACCTGCCGGACGTTGTAACCGTGCTCGCGGCGCCCCACGCGTTCGAAGGGTGCACTGCCCCGGCCAGCCTCATTCTTTTGTCGCACCATCGTCCTCGATGCTTCCCTCTTCAGTAGTGACATCTGCTGTGCCAAACTCCCCAATACCTGTGCCCGGCGAGCCCGCCGGAACGCGTTCTTGAATTATTTATGCAGTCTGCCTGCTGCTGCCGGGCTGGCTTCAGATCGCCCCCGGCGCCAGCAGCACGGCAAGCACATAGGCCACCGGCGCGGCGAAAACGATGGAATCGAGCCGGTCCATGACGCCGCCGTGGCCGGGCAGGATGTTGCTCATGTCCTTGATGCCGAGCTCGCGTTTGACCATGGATTCGGCCAGATCCCCGGCCGAGGAGGCGGCGACGGTGGCAATCGCCAGCACCAGCCCGAACCACCACTGCAGGTCAAGGATGAACACCGAGCAGAGAATTCCAACAACGACGGCGCCGCCCACCGATCCGGCGAAACCCTCCCAGGATTTCTTCGGGCTGATTTTCGGAGCCATCGGATGCTTGCCGAACAGTACCCCCACCAGATAACCGAAAGTGTCGTTGGAGACCACCAGCAACAGCAGGGTCATCACTTTCAGCGCGCCGTTGTCCTCGTCCAGCAGCAGCACGGCAAAGCTGATGAACAGCGGCACCCAGCAGAGAATGAAAACTCCGCTCATGATGCTGCGGACGGCATCATGAGCCCGGTCCAGGCATTTGTAGATCATGATCGCAACCGCGGACGCCACCAGCGCGAACGCCAGTGCTTCCGGGCCACCGTAGTAGGCGGCGAGCGGCATGGCGAAGGCTCCGGCATACAGCGGCACCTGCGGCACGAAGATGCTCTTGACTGTCAGCGCACGGGAAACTTCCCAGACCCCGATCAGCGCGAAAACCGATACCAGCACCACAAACGCGTCGGGCAGGAAGAAGAGTCCCACCAGGACGGCCACGAGAAGTGCCAGGCCGACGATGATGGCGGCGGGAAGGTCGCGCCCTGCCCGTGAAGGCGTGGCCGCGGCCCGCAGTGCCCGTCGTCCTGGTCCGGCCTTCTGAGACCCGGAACCAGCCTCAGGTGCCGGCGAACCGCCAGCCTGGGTGGAAGGCTGGTCGGTACCCATCAGACTTCGAGCAGCTCAGCTTCTTTGCGCTTGAGCAGCTCATCCACGTTGTCCGTATGGGCCTTGGTCCTGGCGTCCAGTTCCTTCTCGGCGCGCGCGCCCTCGTCTTCACCGATGTCGCCGTCCTTGACCTGCTTGGCGATGTTGTCCATCGCCTTGCGGCGGATGTTGCGGATGG
The DNA here is from genome assembly GCF_025960875.1 of Crystallibacter permensis. Lineage (GTDB taxonomy): Bacteria > Actinomycetota > Actinomycetes > Actinomycetales > Micrococcaceae > Crystallibacter > Crystallibacter permensis. Next base: position 117,689 of record NZ_JAODLR010000011.1, read on the forward strand.
ACACCTTCGCGTCCTCGGCCTTGCCGCGGACAATCTTGACGTATTCCTTGCGGCGTTCCTGGGTCAGCTCCGGCAGCACCACGCGGATAACGTTGCCGTCATTAGCCGGGTTCGCGCCGACGTCCGAATCCCGCAGGGCCTTCTCAATGTCATTCAGCGCCGACTTGTCGAACGGGGTGATGAGCAGGGTGCGTGCTTCCGGGTTCTGGAACGAAGCCAGCTGCTGCAGCGGGGTCGGCGAACCGTAGTAGTTGACGGTGACCTTCGAAAACAATGCCGGGTTCGCGCGGCCGGTACGGATCGTCGCGAAGTCTTCCTTCGCCACTTCCACCGCCTTGTCCATCTTCTCGGCAGCCTCTAGCATTGTTTCTTCGATCACGGCGTCTCCTTAGACAATTATGTCCGCCTTCATGGCGGCAAGGACTCTGTTATCCATCCTAGGCTATCCGGAACCGCTGACGGGCAGGCGCTCCGGGTTCTGCGCGGGTGCGCTTAGGCGGACACGAAGGTCCCGATCTTCTCGCCCAGGATGGCGCGGCTGACATTGCCCTCGCCTTCCATGCCGAAGACAACCATGGCCAGCTTGTTGTCCTTGCACAGGCTGAAGGCCGTCTGGTCCATGACACGGATATTGCGGCGCATCGCGTCGTCGTAAGTCAGGCTGTCCAGCTTTTCGGCAGCCGGATCCTTCTTCGGGTCCGCTGTGTAAACCCCGTCGACCCCGTTCTTGGCCATGAGTACGACGTCGGCATGGACTTCCAGCGCACGCTGGGCAGCAACGGTGTCAGTGGAGAAATACGGCAGCCCGGCGCCGGCGCCGAAGATGACCACCCGGCCCTTTTCCATGTGGCGGATGGCGCGGCGGGGAATGTAAGCCTCGGCAACCTGGCCCATGGTGATGGCGCTTTGGACGCGGGTGTCCACGCCGGCCTGTTCGAGGAAGTCCTGCAGCGCGAGGCAGTTCATGACGGTGCCCAGCATCCCCATGTAATCGGCGCGGGAGCGGTCCATCCCGGACTGCGAGAGTTCCGCGCCGCGGAAGAAGTTGCCGCCGCCGACCACGATCGCGACCTCGACCTGTCCCACGGTTGCCGCGATCTGCTTGGCGACGCCGCGGACGGTGTCCGGATCGACGCCGAGTTTTCCCCCGCCGAAAACTTCGCCGGAGAGCTTGAGCAGAACGCGGCGCCGCTTGGGCTCCACCTCGGCGGACTGGGTTTCGGTTGCGTGCTGGGGTTCCATCGTGCCTCCCGGGCGTGCTGTTGGTCCTGGGGAAAAGGACCTGTAAGGACTGAACTGGACTGAACTGGACTGAAGTCTGTTATTCTGGGCAGGAAAAAGGGGCGGCCACCTGTGGGTGACCACCCCCTCCTCGCTACACGGTGCTGCGCCGCGGACGGCGCATGCCATTATTTGCTAAGCGCGATGCTATCAGGCGCCTACGCGGAACCGGGCGAAACCGGATGCGTTCGCACCGGCCTGCTCGAGGACCTTGCCAACGTTGACCTTCGGGTCCTTGGCGAACGGCTGGTCGAGCAGCACGATCTCCTTGAAGAAGCCGTTGAGGCGGCCTTCGACGATCTTCGGCAGCGCAGCCTCGGGCTTGTTCTCGGCGCGAGCGGTCTCGTCAGCGATCCGGCGCTCGTTCTCTACCGTCTCGGCCGGAACTTCTTCGCGGACCAGGTAGGACGGCGAGTAGGCAGCAATGTGCACGGCCACGTCGTGCGCGGCCTCGACAGCAGCCTCACCCACGGCGTCAACTGCGAACAGCACGCCCACCTGGGCGGGCAGGTCCTTGGACGTCTTGTGGAGGTAAGCGTCAACGGTCTTGCCTTCGAGGCGTGCAAGACGGCGGACAACAATCTTCTCGCCGAGGATGGCGCCCTCTTCGACGACAACCTCGCTCAGCGGCTTGCCCTCGACGTCGGTGGCCAGCAGTGCGTCCAGTTCGGCAGCGCCGGACTCGACGGCAACCGAAAGAACCTTGTCGGCCAGTTCGATGAACTTGGCGGACTTGGCAACGAAGTCGGTTTCGCAGTTGACCTCGACCATGACACCGACGGTTCCGTCGATGACCTTGGCGGCAACCAGGCCCTCGGCGGTGGAGCGGCCTTCACGCTTGGTAGCGCCCTTCAGGCCCTTGATGCGAATGAGCTCCATGGCCTTGTCGGCGTCGCCGTTGGCCTCGTCGAGAGCCTTCTTGACATCCATCATGCCAGCGCCGGTGCGCTCGCGCAGAGCCTTAATATCAGCAGCGGTGTAATTCGCCATTTGGACTCCAGTCCCTCCGTAATAAGTAGTTGTGTATTCCGCCAGTGCGGCCGGCCGAAATTCGGCCGGCCGCACCAGCAGACATCCTCCGCAGGTGGCTAGGTCACCCGCGGCTGAAGATCAGATTTACTTGTCGGTCTCTGCAGCCGGAGCTTCAGCAGCCTCGGCCGGAGCAGCAGCTTCCGCGGCAGGAGCCTCTTCAGCCGGAGCCTCGGCGGCAGGTGCCTCTTCGGTCGTGGCTTCAGCGGCCGGGGCCTCGGCGGCGGGCGCCTCTTCGGTCTTGGCTTCAGCGGCCGGAGCCTCGGAGCTACCCTCGAGCAGCTCGCGCTCCCACTCGGCCATTGGCTCGACGGGTGCCTCGGTGTTGCCGGCAGCCTTGTTCTGGCGGGCGATCAGGCCCTCAGCAACGGCGTCGGCGACAACGCGGGTGAGCAGGTTGACGGAGCGAATGGCGTCGTCGTTGCCCGGAATCGGGAAGTCGACCTCGTCCGGATCGCAGTTGGTGTCGAGGATGGCGACAACCGGGATGTTCAGCTTCTGCGCCTCGTCAACTGCGAGGTGCTCCTTCTTGGTGTCCACGATCCAGACCACGGACGGAGCCTTGGTCAGGTTGCGGATGCCACCGAGGGTGGTCTGGAGCTTGGTCAGCTCGCGCTTCAGGAGCAGCAGCTCCTTCTTGGTGTAGGCAGAGCCGGCGACGTCGTCGAAGTCGACCTCTTCGAGTTCCTTCAGACGCTGGATCCGGCGGGAAACGGTCTGGAAGTTGGTCAGCATACCGCCGAGCCAGCGCTGGTTCACATACGGCTGGCCAACGCGGGTGGCCTGCTCGGCAATTGCTTCCTGGGCCTGCTTCTTAGTACCGACGAAGAGCACGGTGCCGCCGTGGGCGACAGTGGCCTTGACGAACTCGTAGGCGCGGTCGATGTAGGACAGCGACTGCTGCAGGTCAATGATGTAGATGCCGTTGCGCTCGGTGAAGATGAAGCGCTTCATCTTCGGGTTCCAACGACGGGTCTGGTGACCAAAGTGAACGCCGCTGTCGAGCAGCTGGCGCATGGTAACGACTGGCATGTCGTCACTCCTTCCGGCAGGATTCCCGGCTTCAGCGCGGGTAGATTCTGCCAATAGACGGTTATTAGCTCACCGCCCGGGTTCGGGCGAAGCTCCTGGCTTCCGTCAGTCCTGTTCGCAAACGGGACGTAAGTCCGGACCGGCTTTACCGGACCGCCTGGACATACCCCTGCCACAGAAGACTCTGCGGCGGGAAACGGAAACGCGTAGTCAGCTCTCCCACCATGCATCCGGGCCGTAAATTCCAAACGGATAAACAGGACCAAGACATGACTCATGGAGGCAGAAAACTGCTTTGCCTAGTGTACTACACGTCAGGGGTCGCACTTCGCCGCTCTTCCTCCCCGAAACCTGCGTACTTCGGCCGGCTGTTCCACCCGTCCTGCACAACTGCCGCACGCGGGAGTCGTGCGCACATCCGGCACCGGGACCCTCGCGCCGCTGCATCACAACGCGCAGCATCGACCCTATGGAATTGCCCGGCCCCCTTGAACAGTCCCCCAGCAGATCCCAGCCGCCCTTCTCCCCGCACATTCTTCGTCTGGCGTGGGCAGCCGCCGTCGTTCTGCTGTTGACTGCAGCCAACGTCCCGCTGCCCGGCACACCGCCCTCGACTGGCACGACCGGCATTTACGCCCCGGTGTGGAGCTGGCCGACGGATCCGAAGCCTGCGGTGCTGGCGGGGTTTGATCCCCCGCCCGAGCCCTGGTCGCGCGGGCACCGAGGGGTTGACCTCGAGACGCACGACGGCGCATCAGTACTCGCTCCGCAGGACGGTACCGTCAGCTTCGTCGGCTGGGTTGTGGACCGCCCCGTCATCACCATCGACCACGGCAACGGACTGCGCAGCAACTTTGAACCTGTATCCAGCGAATTGCAGAAGGGCGATCCGGTGGACAAGGGCGCCGAGTTGGGGACCGTGGATGGAGCGTCGCACTGCCCGCCCGGCTGTCTGCACTGGGGAGTGCGGCAGGGTGAGGAATACATCAACCCGCTGCAGTTCGTGATGGACATGAGGCCCTCGGTCCTGCTCCCCCGGCCTATGGAATGAAGCCAAACGCCGCGGAGTGAGGCTAAACGAACGCGGCGATGCCCGTGATAGCCCGGCCGGTAACCAGCGAGTTGATCTCCTGGGTTCCCTCGTAGGAGTAGATAGCCTCGGCATCGGCGAAGATCTTGGCCATCTCGTAGTCGGTGACAATGCCGTTGCCGCCGAGGATTCCACGACCGAGCGCCACCGACTCACGCATGCGCGCCGTAGTGAACGCTTTGGCGAGTGCGGACTGTTCGTCCTTCGCGGCGCCCAAGTCCTCCAACTGGGCGAGGCGCACCATCATGCCCATGGACGCCACCGTGTTGCCCAGAATCTGGACGAGTTGGTCCTGCACCAACTGGAAGGAGGCCAGCGGTTTGCCGAACTGGTGCCGCTCGACGGCATAGCGGCGTGCGACGTCGAAGGCCGCCATTTGTTGCCCAACCGCCTGCCATGCCACAGCCAGCCGGGTCACCTTCAGCACCTTGTTGGTGTCCTTGAAGCTGTTGGCGCCCTTGAGGTGGAATTCATCCGGCACCACCACGTTGTCGAGAATGATGTCCGCGTTCTGCACCGTGCGCAGGCTGATCTTGTTCTCGATCTTCGTGGCCTGGTAGCCCTCCAGCGTGGTATCCACCAGGAATCCCTTGACCTGATTGTCCGCCGCATCCCGGGCATAGATCACCACCCAGTCGGAGAACGTGGCATTGCCGATCCAGCGCTTGGCGCCGTTGAGGATCCAGCTTCCCCCGTCCCGGATAGCTGTGGTGCGCGTACCGCCGGCAACGTCCGAGCCACCCAGCGGTTCCGTCAGGCCGAAGGCCCCGATCTTCTTCAAGGAATAGATGTCGGGCAGCCACGCATCCTGCTGCTCCTGTGAGGCCAGTGCCTCGATGGATCCGGTGAACAGCCCGTCATGGACTCCCATGAATGTCGCGATGGAGGTATCCGCACGCGTGAACTCCGCATGTAGCAGCCCGGCCAGCAGGTTGGAATGTCCCTGCCTCCGGACAGGGCTGACAACGTCGAGCTCGGCCAGCTTCGGGATGATTTCCATGGGGAACTCTCCCCGGTTCCAATAATCCACTGCGATCGGCCGGACTTCCTTGGCCAGCCAGTCACGGACCTCATGCAGCCGGGCGCGCTCCGAGGCAGAGAGAACTTCCTCGAAGGCGTAGAAGTCCCCATCGGCATAAGGGAGATTGTTCGGATCAATGACAGTCTGGCCCATGGGTGCATCCTTTACTGACGGCTCCAGGACGCGACAGCACATCCCGGTGGTTATGTTACTCGTCAGTAACATAACCTATTCGTCTGCAGCGGGCAACCTTGGCCCCATGAAAGCCAGTCAGCAAAACCGGGCTTCGCAAGCAACTGGGACGCCGATGACGCCGGGCATGTCAAAGGCCCCGGCTGGATCCCGAATCAGATCCGGCCGGAGCCTCTGTGCCCAGCAACCGCTGGGGTCCTGCTGTAGGGCGACTGGGACTTGAACCCAGGACCAAAGGATTATGAGTCCTCTGCTCTGACCTGCTGAGCTACCGCCCCATGACTGCCTCGCGATCAGCTGCGAGCAGTTTCGACGTAGCCATCCTAATGGTTACGCGCGGCCCCGCGCACCTTGAGACGCGCGGCGCCGTCAGCTCGGCAAGAAGTCGTCCACCGATCCGCCGCGGTACAGCTTCTCGAAGGTGTCCATGGTCTTATCGATGGCATGTTTGGCCGCCTTGTCGTGGCTGGCCTCGCCCATGGCCTGGATGTCCTCCGGTGACTGCTTCAGCACCAGGTCCAGTTTGGCGGCCAGGTCGACCGGATCCCGCGGGGTGAAGAGGTAACCGTTGACGCCGTCGTCGACCAGGTGCGGCAGGGCCATGGCATTGGCCAGGACCACCGGCTTGCTCGCGGACATGGCCTCCAGCGAGACCAGGGACTGCAGCTCCGCCGTACCCGGCTGGCAGAAGACAGTCGCCCGAAGGTACGCGAGCCGCAGTTCGTCGTCGTCCACGTGGCCCAGGAACTTCACCCGCCCGGCCATACCAAGCTCGGCCACCTTGGCGTCGAGCATGGGCCGCACTTCGCCTTCGCCGACTATTTCCAGATGGACGTTGAGGTCAGGGTCCGTCAGCGAGATCGCTTCTATCAGCACGTCCACGTGCTTCTCCTGGGCCAGCCGGCCCGCAAAAAGGACCGTGGGATGGTCAGATTTCTCGACGACTTCGCCCGGCGCCAGTTCGTAATGGGCTGAGTCAATGCCGTTGGAGAGCGGAAGCACCTTGTGCAGGAAGGCGTGCTCCTTCATGGCCTTCGCGGCCAGCGGTGTAGGAGTGGTGACTACCGCTGCCTTGCCCATGATCTTGCCCATGTCGCGCCAGGAGTTCTTGGCAACAATGTCGAGGAACCACTGCGGGAACGGCAGGAACGGTTCGAGATTTTCGGGCATGAAGTGGTTCGTAGCAATGGCCCGGATTCCGCGGCGGACCGCTTCGGCCATGGTGGCCTGGCCGATCATGTAGTGGCACTGGATGTGGACCACGTCCGGCTGGACCTCGTCGAAGATCCGCTTCATGTCCCGCCTGATCTCCCAGGGGAAGCAAATGCGCCATGACTCGTGTGTGGGCACCGAATGCGAGCGGAGCCGGTGCACAGCCGCTTCGGGGCGGTGCTCCACATAGGTGGTTCCCTGCTCCGGGCGCGCCGCGACGACATGCACGCCGTGCCCCCGCTTGGACATGGCTTGGGCCAGCCGTAGGCCGAACACCGCCGCCCCGTTGACATCCGGCAGATAGGTGTCGGCGGCGACCAGGATCTTGAGCGGTCTTGGTCCCTTGTTCCCGCTCACCTGGCGCAGAACTCCCTGGTCGGTTGTGACGATGCTGTTCATATGATCTGTTCGTACCTAAGGCTTCCTGGTCGCGGCGGCCTGGGCCCGCCGTCGTGCTTCTTCTCGTTTTTGCAGTACGTCCGGATGATGTCTTGAAAGAGCAATGACCCCCACAATAGCAACCAAACCCACGCCAATCATGGCAATCGCGATGACGGGTTCGACGTCGGGTTTCAGTTCCCCCAGCAGGAAAATACCGATGGCGATGCCGACAAGAGGATCAATGACGGTCAGTCCGGCTATCACCAGGTCCGGCGGTCCGCTGGAGTAGGCGCTCTGGACAAACCACGCTCCCAGACCCGCAGCGGCAATAATCGCGATGAAGCTGTACACCGGCACGTTGGCCAGGAAGCGCCCGTTGGGGTCGAACAGGTGCAAGCCGATGATCCGCACCAGGACGGCGACAAAGCCGAAGAGCATCCCGGCGCCGAGGATGTAGGCGAAAGCGTTCAAGCGGTGCCGGAACATCAGTTCCAGCGAGAGGAAAACCGCAACAACGACGGCGAGCAGCAGTACCGTCGACAGCTCCTCTGCCGCTGTAACCCGGTGGCTCTCCCCGGTGACGTTGACCGCCAGCAGAACGAAGCCCGCGCTTCCGGTGACGCAGGCGGTGATCGCCACAACCGTCATTCGGTTCAGCCGGATCCCTTGGTCCTTCGAGTTCACGATGGTGGTGATTACCAGAGCGATGGCACCGATTGGCTGGACAACCGTGAGTGGGGCGCTGACGAGCGCGAACACGTTCAGTCCCATGCCGACGCCCAACAGCAGCAGCCCCACAACCCATCGCGGATTGCGCAGCAGCCGCAGCAGTCCGCTGACGCTGAGGGAGAGCCCGCCGGTGTTTGCCTGCACCGCACTGGCCTGACGCTGCGTTCCAAGGGCAAGGAAGCAAGCACCGGCCAGCGCGCAGAGGATCGCTAGCCAGACCATGTGGTCCTGACTGCCGTTGTTCCTGGTGCACTCCGTTTCCCGTCTGCCGGCGGACCGTCAACCATTCGTGTGCCCATTGACAGCGGAGCCGGCGGGGCTGTCCGGCTGTTGCCCCCGTTTGGCAAGATGCTTCCGCCATACACCGCGCATGTATCCCCACCACGCCAGCAGATGGCCCAGGCAGCCGAGGATGAGGATCGCGTAGGCAGTAACCGCCAGCCAGTCCTCTCCGGGTTCGAGGGCCTTATGCAGCAGCAGAAGCGGGGTTCCGACCAGCAGCAGCGCCGTCCGGATTTTGCCAATGTTGGTCACCGGCAGGTTCGGATTCCCGTGGAAAAGAGCGAGCGAGAACGCCAGCAGGATTCCGTCCGGGATGACGATGGCCAGCAGTAGCCACAGCGGCGCGATGCCGGCGACCACGAAAGTGATGGCTACGATGATCAGTGCCAGGCGGTCCGCGACCGGATCCAGCCATTTGCCCACCGAGGAGATCTGGTTCAAGCGACGCGCCAAGTAACCGTCCACCCAGTCGGTTGTTCCAAGAATGACGAGCACGATGGTGGCCGCTGCGTAATCCTCCAGTGCGATGTACCGGATAAACAGCGGGACCGCGAGGAAACGAAGGACAGTAATGATGTTCGGTACCGTCCAGAACGTCTGCAGTTCCCGGTATTCGTAGTTATCCCGGGAACCGGCACCAATCAGCTTCACTGTCCCTCCCCTCTTCACTGACGCACCTTCCGCAGGGAACGGAGTGGTGCTGATGTGCAGTTACTCAACCAGCGGCACACGGTCCAGCCGCTGGTTTTCGATTACTGGCGCAGCAGTTTGCGCAGCAACACGAAGAATGCGGCCAAAGATGCTGCCAGCGCAGCCAGCGGCTTCCAGCGGTCCTGCAGTTCATCTTGAAGACCTGACCCGGAACCGGTGCCCGTCGCAGTTGCGCCGGCATGCGAGCCCGTAGACGAGCCCCGGACAGCTGCGATGCGGGTCTCGGCCGCTTCACGGGCCTTGGCGGCAGCCTCGCTGGCGTTGGCCTTGATCCTTTCGCTCTGCGGCTTGGGATCGAGCTTCTCGCCCAGCCCATCGCGGATGCGCGCGAGATGTTCGCGGCGCTCCCCGGAGCGGTTGCGCAGTTCTTCCAGCGAAGGAGCCGGTTCCTTGGGCGTCTGGTCTTCCTCTGCCTGTTCCGGCTTTTCCTTCTTCACCGGCTTCTGGTCCAGCGTGGCCGGATCAAAGCTGCGGCCTTCCTTCAGCACGCCAATGTCGTACTTGATGCCCCACAGCGCATGCTCAGGCAGCAACGGCATGGTCTTCTTCAGCCGCAGCGCACCGATCAGGCCCACAATGGCGGCCAGGACCAGGAACAGCAGCGCCACGAGCAGCGCCGCAAGCCACGGTTCCATGACTTCGCCAAGGCCCATGATGGCGGCAACGAGCAAGGCAATAACCATAAAGGCAACGAACACGAGGGCAACGGCCAGAAGGGCAGCGGCGACGCCGACCTTGACGCCTTTGCCCTTGAGCTCGACGGCAGCCAGCGAAAGCTCGTCACTGATCTGGCGAGGCAGCAATCGCCCGGCCATTTTGACCAGTGACACCAGGGAGGATCTGCTTCCCGCAGTAGTGGTCCTGGTGTTGTCAACGCGAGTCATGGGCTCTGCCTCCATTGCTAGTTTGGTAGTGCTCGAGTGTCCACAGTCTAAAATTATCATTCTGCCTGAATTCAACCCCTCAGCCATGAGGACGACATTCAAACGCGAAGATCTTCGGCAATTGCAATGCTTCCGAGACAGTAAACGCTTACGCTCCGGTACTTCCAACACTATGCTGACAGCCAGCCATTGACACCATCAGCACAGGTCGGAGCCGGATATGAGCGAAGTGTTGCATTTCCCCAAGGGCTTTCTGTGGGGAGCCGCGACGGCCGCCTACCAGGTAGAGGGCGCTGCGGGCGAAGACGGCCGGGGCGATTCGATCTGGGACACGTTTTGCCGCCTGCCCGGCGCCGTCGTCGACGGACACACCGGAGACGAAGCCTGCGACCACTACCACCGCTACCAGGAGGATGTGGCCCTGATGCGGTCGCTGAATCTGGACTCCTACCGGTTCTCGACTTCCTGGCCGCGCATCCAGCCCGATGGCCGGAAGACCAATACCGCCGGCTTGGACTTCTACTCCCGACTCGTCGATGAACTGCATGCTGCGCAGATCAAACCGTGGCTGACGCTCTACCACTGGGACCTGCCGCAGGCGCTCGAAGACGACGGCGGTTGGGCGAACCGGGACACGGCTTACCGCTTCGCCGAGTATGCGCTGGCCGTCCACGAGTTGCTCGGCGACCGCGTGGATGTGTGGACCACGCTGAACGAGCCATGGTGCTCGGCTTTCCTTGGCTATGGTTCCGGGGTGCACGCACCGGGGCGTCAGTCCCGTCCGGATTCTCTCGCCGCCATGCACCATTTGCTGCTGGGGCATGGCCTGGCCGTGACGGAGTTGCGGCAGCGGGCGCCCAAGGCCAAGCTTGGCCTCACGCTCAATTTCACGGTGGTAGATCCGGTCGACCCCAATGATCCAGCAGATCAGGATGCAGCGCGCCGCCTCGACGGCCAGTTCAACCGGGCATTTCTGGATCCGGTATTCCACGGCGCCTATCCGGCGGACTTCCTTGCCGACGTCGCCAAATACGGACTCGAAGAGCGCATCCTGCCGGGTGACATGAGCACGATCAGCGCACCCATTGACACGCTGGGAGTGAATTACTACCACGGTGAAGCAGTAACCGGCCATCCCCGGGCAGATGCAGGGAACGCACATGCCGCGCCTGTGGAACGTCCGCTTGCATCGCCCTACCCGGCAGCTGACCAGGTTTCCGTGGTGCCGCGGGGACTGCCGACGACGGCGATGGGCTGGGAGGTACAGCCGGAGGGACTGTACCGGCTGCTGACACGGTTGCAGGAGGACTACAGCGGCCCAGCAGGTACGGCGCTCTACATCACGGAAAACGGAGCAGCATATGACGATGCAGTCGGCCCCGACGGTGCCGTGGAGGATCCGGATCGGCTCGAATTCATCCGTGCGCATTTATTCCAGTGCCACAAGGCCATCAGCGCCGGAGTAGACCTTCGCGGCTACTTCGGCTGGTCACTTATGGACAACTTCGAATGGGCCTGGGGATATCACAAGCGTTTCGGCCTCGTGCGGGTGGACTACGAAACCTTCGAGCGAACGGTCAAAGCCAGCGGCTCCTGGTTTGCCGACGTGGCCGGCACCAACAGCGTGCCCGTGGGCTGAACCAATCGGCCTATAGTCCCCGATCCCGTCGCCCCAGTGGAAACGGGCAATAAAAAAGTCCCCGCCCTGGTAACAGGACGGGGTCTTTTTTGGTGGCTCCCCCGACTGGACTCGAACCAGTAACCCTTCGATTAACAGTCGAATGCTCTGCCAATTGAGCTACGGGGGAAAGCGGCAGATACAACCTTACAAGGCTTTTTCCCGGAAGTGAAATCCTGAACTTTTCCAGTTCCTGACGTATAGAACATCGGTTCAGAACACCATTTTCGGAAGCTTTGCGGCTCCATCAAGGCCTCAATGAGTTTACGTAAACCTGACCGGAAATGCCAAATCGGCGTTCGCTATTCCGAGCGCAACGCCCGGCGCTGCATTTCGAGCTCCATCAGTTCCCGGTTCAGCTGCTGGAACAGCTCCGGGTCCGCCGACGGGTCCATCCGTTGGAGCTGGCCCATCTTTTCGGCTTTGAGCTGAGTGATCTGCAGGTCGAACAGCCGGTTCAGGATGCCTTTGCAGTACGACTTCAGCGCATCGTCGTTGTGCGCAGGCAAGGGTGTGACCGCCAGTTCGGACACGAGTGACCGAAGTTCCTCGGGAACCTCCTGCCTAACGCTTTCCACCCATTGCGACGGCGTAGCCCCGGCGAACCCGGCAGCCCGCACCGCATCATGCACCAGGGCGTGGGCCGGAGTGCGGAACCTCACTTCGGTAAAACTCTGCCACTGGCCGGCGTCCAGCAAACCAGGCTGCTGGAGCGCAACTTCCAACGCCTCCCGCTCCATGCGCGCCACCGGATCTCTCGGGTCGGGACGGGTGAAGGCCGGCGCCGGCACAGAATTATCGGGGCCGGACCCGCGGCGGCTGGATTCGTAGGGGCCTGTCGGATACTGCCGGCCTTCCGGCGGACGCTGGGAAAACTGCCCCGAGCGTCCCTGCTGGCCAGGGTACCGCTCCTGGCCAGCATTCCTCTGCTGGCTGGATCCGCCCTGCTGGGTCTGGTGCGCCGCGCCCGGCCTAGCCTGGCCGTTGCCGGCGACGGCGCCTTCTTGTTGCTGTTCCCGCAGGCGCTTGGCCGCACCCGAGACAGCGCGCAGCACTTCGTCCACTTCCATTCCGAGCCAACCGGCCAGTTCACGGGAGTAGGCAGGCCGCATCGCGGAGTCGCGGATCTGGGCTACTACCGGCGCCGATGCCCGCAGCGCCTGGACGCGGCCTTCGACCGTGTTCAAGTCGAATTTCTTCAGGGTCGCCTTGATAGCGAATTCGAACAGCGGACGCCGGGAACCGATCAGATCCCTGACCGCCGCCTCTCCCCTGCTCAACCTCAGGTCGCAGGGATCGGCCCCGTTGGGTTCCACCGCCACAAAGGTCTGGGCGATAAACCGCTGGTCCTCGTCGAAGGCCCGCAGGGCAGCCTTCTGGCCCGCGGCGTCGCCGTCGAAGGTGAAGATCACCTCGCCGCCCGTGCCGTCGTCGGAAAGCAAACGCCGGGCGATCTTGATGTGGTCCGTGCCGAAGGCGGTACCGCAGGTGGCAACCGCGGTACCGATGCCTGCCAGATGGCAGGCCATGACATCGGTGTACCCTTCCACGACGACAAGCTGGCGGTTCCGGGCAATGTCGCGCTTGGCGAGATCGATCCCGTACAGCACCTGGGATTTCTTGTAGAGGGTGGTTTCCGGGGTGTTCAGGTACTTCGGCCCCTGGTCGTCCTCGAAGAGTTTGCGTGCACCGAAGCCGACGGTATCCCCCGCGATGTCCCTGATGGGCCAGATCAGGCGGCCGCGGAAACGATCGTAGATGCCCCGGTTGCCCTCGGAGAACATACCGGTCAACTTCAGCTCATCCTGGGTGAAGCCTCGGCCGGTGAGGTGTTTGAGCAGCGAGTCCCAGCCCTGCGGTGCGTACCCCACGCCGAAATGGTCCGCGGCTGCCTGGTCGAAACCGCGTCCGGACAAGAACTGCCGTCCGGTAGCACCGCCCGGTGTCAGCAACTGCTCCCGGAAGAACTCCGCCGCGATTTTATGGGCATCCAGCATCCGCTGCCGCTTGCCGACGTCTTCGCGTCGGGGCCCGGTTCCGCCGTCCTCGTAGCGAAGGGTGAAGTTGATCCGGTGGGCCAGTTTCTCCACCGTCTCGCTGAACGTACCGTGGTCCATCTTCTGGACAAAGGAAATTACGTCGCCGCCCTCCCCGCAACCGAAGCAGTGGTAGCTGCCTACCTGCGGGCGGACATGGAACGACGGGGAGCGCTCGTCGTGGAACGGGCAGAGGCCCTTGAACGAACCGATGCCAGCGGATTTGAGCGTGACGTACCCGTCAACGATCTCCTTGATGTCTGTACGCTGGCGGACCTCATCGATGTCTTCACGCTTAATCAGTCCGGCCATGCAACCAGTTTAGGCAATCGCTCCAAATCGTCCGGCACCCGGCTCCCGCATGGGCACATCCTCAACGACACTGCCCGTTGTGCAGGAAAGGTGCAGACCCGGGCAGCACGAGCGCACCCCGAGCTGGGATGCTGCACAACCGTGCGGGCCCTCTGAAGGGGTATCAGAGCAGGGTCCGGTGCGAGCCCATCAGGCGTTCATGCAGTGCGATTGCCGATACATCGGTCAGCGACGCAATCTGGTCGATGACCACGCGAAGCCGGGCGCCGTCGTCGTTAGCTGAACGCCAATCGGCGACGAAGGGCTGCTCAAGATGCTGCGCGCCGGTGGCGTGCAGCTCGTGCACCAGATCCGTGAGGATTTCCTGCTGGCGCTCGTAGATGGGCTGGCGCAGATCCGTGGTCATGACGAAAGTGGTGGCCAGGCCCTTCATGACGGCGATCTCCATAACCGTTTCCTGCGGCACAACCAGTTCCGCGGCGTACCTGGTCAGCGGATCAGGACCGTAGATGGAGCGGGTAGCTTCCAGCGCGCTGGAGCAGAACCGTCCGATCAACTGGCTGGTCATGTCCTTCAGCGCGGCCATGGCCCTGCGGCTGCCGTCCGCTTCCGGTACCCACACGCCGGAGGCCTGCAGCCGCGAGAGTGCGGCGTCGACCTCGGCCGGGTCGCTGTGCGGCAGGTACCACTGCTGGGTGTAGCCGATAACGCGGCTGCGGTGGTCCGGATTTTCCATCCACTTCAGCTGCACGCGCCCTGCCACGATGGCGTCCTCGACGTCATGCACGGAGTAGGAAATATCGTCGGCCAGATCCATGACCTGCGCCTCGATGCAGGAGCGCCGCTGCGGCGCACCCTCCCGCAGCCAGTTGAAGACCGGCAGGTCGTCCTCGTACGCGCCGAACTTGCTGGTCCGCTTGCCGTGGATGACCGGGGCGTCCGCCACCGACCACGGGTACTTGCAGGCCGCATCGAGGCTGGCCCGGGTCAGATTCAGCCCCGCGGGCGAGCCGTCAGCACGCAGCACCTTCGGTTCCAGCCGGGTCAGCAGGCGCAGCGTCTGGGCGTTGCCCTCGAACCCGCCGATGGCGTGCGCCGCGGCGTTGAGTGCGGTCTCCCCGTTATGCCCGAAGGGCGGGTGCCCCAGGTCGTGCGCCAGGCAGGCGGCATCCACCACGTCAGGGTCACAACCCAGGGTGCGGCCGAGTTCGCGGCCGACCTGCGCGACCTCCAGGCTGTGCGTCAGCCGGGTGCGGACAAAGTCATCCGTGTCCGGGGAGACCACCTGGGTCTTCGCTCCGAGCCGGCGCAGCGCCGAGGAATGCAGCACGCGGGCACGGTCGCGCTCGAAATGCGTGCGGTAGGTGCTCTTGGCAGGCTCGGCGACCCAGCGTTCCTGGTCCGTTTCCGTATAGCCGGGCATCAGCGGCGCCGGAGTAATGACGGTGTTCTCAGCCACCGGAAACATCCAATTCGGCAGCAGAGATATCAGCCTGCTGGGCGTCGTTGAGCAGCCGCGATTCCAGCCACTTCTCCGGCAGGGCGGTCCGCTTGGGCGAGCCTGCGCGGCCGCGCGGCCCCTCCGCGTCGGCACCCGGATACGGGGCGCTCATGTCCAGAGTGTCCAGCAGTTCGCGCAGCACCTCAAGCGTGGGAACGGTGGCCAGCTTGGCACGCAGTTCGCCGCCCACCATGTAACCCTTGAAGTACCAGGCCATGTGCTTGCGGATGTCCCGCAGCGCCTTGCCCTCGTCGCCGAAAGTTTCGATCAACAGCTGCGCGTGGCGGTAGACGCTTTCCGCAACCTCTTTCAGGCCGGGGCGGAAACGACGGTCGCTGCCCTCGAACGCGGCCTGCAAGTCGCCGAAGAGCCATGGCCGGCCCTGGCAGCCGCGGCCGACGACGATGCCATCCACCCCGGTCTCGCGGACCATGCGGATGGCATCCTCGGCGCTCCAGATATCGCCGTTGCCCAACACAGGAATGTCCGGCAGCGCCTCACGGAGGGTGGCGATGGCGGACCAATCCGCCTTGCCCGAGTAGAACTGGGAGGCCGTCCGGCCATGGAGCGCGACGGCGGCAACTCCGGCGTCACGCGCGATCCGGCCGGCATCCAGGTACGTCAGGTGGTCGTCGTCGATCCCCTTGCGCATTTTGATGGTCAGCGGAATGTTGCCCTTGGACGCTTCCTTCACCGCAGTCTGCACAATGCCGGTGAACAGATCCAGCTTCCATGGTAGAGCCGAACCGCCGCCCTTGCGCGTGACCTTAGGCACCGGGCAGCCGAAATTGAGATCGATGTGGTCCGCGCGGTCCTCTTCGACCAGCAGGCGCACGGCGGCGCCGACGGTCTGGGGGTCCACGCCGTACAGCTGGACGGAGCGGACCTTCTCGTCCTCGTCGTGCGAGATGATGCGCATCGACTCCGGACTGCGCTCGACCAGCGCGCGGGAGGTCACCATTTCGGAGACGTAGAGTCCGCCGCCGTACTCGCGGCAGAGCCGGCGGAATGCCTTATTGGTGATCCCGGCCATGGGCGCCAGGATCACGGGAGCATCAACGGTCAGCGGCCCGAGCTTGAGCGGAGGCAGCTCCAAGCGGGTGTCCGACGTAGGTACAGCGGTAACAGTCACTTACCTATTCTCTCAAAACCACGCAAATCTGCCGAAACCACTGTGGATAATGCCGAACACTGGCGGAAACCGGGGCGATTGGGCGGCCCGATGGCAGGCAGGGGCCGCCTCTTCTCATGTCTCTTCTCAGGTCTCTTCCGCGCGGCGCCGCCCGCGCCGGGTGGGCAGTTCGTGCCCCGGTGAGCCGCCGCCGTCGTTAGTCAGATGGGCCCGCTCGGCGGCCTGTCCACGGTCTATACCCGCCATAGCGAGGGCCTCTCCCCCTGCTACTCCCACTGTGACCTCCTCGGTACGGCGGATGCCGGTGGCCTTGACTACCAGCACGGCGATCAAGGTGGTCACCGGGATCGCCAGCACCAGCCCGATGGAACCGACCAAGGTACGGACGATCTCCTCCGCAAGCTCGCCGCTGGTCAGCGTGTCGAACAGCGGACGCTCATACAGCGAGACCAGGATCAGCACCGGCAGCGCGGCGCCGGCGTAGGCAAAAGCGATGGTGTAGACGGTGGAGGCAATGTGGTCACGCCCCACGCGCATGGCACCCGTGAACAGCCGTTTGGCCGATGCTCCCGGCGCCAGCTCGTACATCTCCCAGACGGCGGAGGACTGCGTGATGGTCACATCGTTCAGCACGCCGAGCCCGGAGATGATCAGCCCACACATGATGATGCCCGAGAGCGACATCTGGCCGCCCATATTGACCAGCTGGTAGGTGTCCTCGTCCCCCACCCCGGTCAGGTAGGCAGCGTCCGTGGCCCACGCCGACATCACCGCCGTAATGCCGAGCCCGAACAGCGTGCCCAGCAGCGCCGTGGAAGTCCGGGCGGAAAAACCATGCGCGAAATACAGCACGCCAACCATGATCACAATCGAGCCGATCAGTCCCAGCAGCAGCGGAGGTTTTCCCTCCACCAGCCCGGGCAGGATGAACTGCGCCATCACGATGAACCCGCCGACCAGCCCCAGCATCGCCCGGAAGCCGCGCCAGCGGGCCACCGATACAACAACGACGGCGTACAGCACGGCCAGCAGCACGATCGGAATGCTGCGGACAAAGTCCACGAAGATGAACGTCCCGGGCTGACCGGGCATGATTTCGCTCAGGTTCAGGTAGCGGATCTTGTCCCCCGCTTCCACGCCGCGGGACTTGGCAATCTCAGGCGTCACTTCCACCTGCAGTGGCGAGCCACCCGCATCGGGCTGGGTATAGGCGACCATGCATTCCTGTGCTTCCGCCCCCGCCTCAACAGCTGCCGCGGACGATGGGCAGGTTTCGATCGCCACCCGCTGCACGGTGCCGACGTCGAAAGTCACGCCGGGGGCCGTGGCATACGGGTCGGTGACGGCAACGCCGGTACGGTCGCCAGACGGCCAGAGCGCGATCATGCCGATCAGCGTCAGGACGGTAATCGGCAGCAGGATTGCCGCGAGCAGGAGGTTGGCCTTGCGCCGGGCAGCCAGTGTCTCGGCACTCGGCGGCCCCTGGTCCTCGGTTGCATGGGAGTGGGAGTGGCCCAAGGAAATCCTTCGCGCGGGAGGGTGGATGCGGGAGGGTAGTTACTGCTAGATGGCGCGGCGCTCCACTGGTGACGCGGTCGCGCAGTTGTGGAGGAACAGTCGCCGACGCTTGCTGTGGAGGATCAGTCGCTGACGATAGAAGTTGCCGGGCCGAGCTGCTGCGCCGTGCCGGCCGCGAGCAGCGGATCCAGCACTGCTACCACGGCCGTCATGGAGTCATCCACTTCCAACTGCACCGGGTACTGGTGCACCAGCATCGCAAGTAGCTGGCGGACAGCTTGCTGGGCCGCGTCCGGTTCCAGCGCAGTGTCGTAGCCGAGCAGAACGTCCGCCGGAGCGTCCGTCCGCTCCTGCGTATAGCTGACGGCGAAGGCGCTGATGGTTCCGCCCTTATCCCTGGGAGCGCTGCGCAGCACCACCGCACCGGAAGCACCGGTCGCGTCGCTGAGCAGCATCTGCTGGGCACGCCCGAGCGTCATGTCCGCCCGGTCCCAGACATGGACGGAGTTGTAAAAGTCCGTCACCGCCGTCGTCAATTCCACAGAACCCGTGGCTGCTTCTTCCAGCTGCGGACCGTCCGCTTCGGTCAGGTCCGGAAGCGGCAACGCACCCGGCTGCACGACGATCACCCGCGAGGTCTGAATTGGCGTCAGCCCGGAGGCCCGCGCGAAGCCGGCGCCGCTGCTCTCCGGCTCCACCTTGGCGCGCAACCGTGTAACGCCCGACGGCGATTGCTCGGCTTCCTTGCGCAGCATGCCCAGGAGGGTGCTCGCCAAACCGGCACGGCGGTGGTCCCGCGCTACCTCGACGTAAGTCCATAACCGCTCCGGATGCAGGCTCGTTTCATAGACCACACCGGCAGCGACGGCGACACCTTGGTCCTCAGCAACTATGCAACGGGACCACGGCTGATCCGACGACGGACGCAGCACCCCGCGGAAATGCTGGACCTGCGTGGTTTCCGGGTCGCCCCAGATTTCCAGTAGGGCCAGATCATCCCCGTCGCGCCATTCACGGTAATTCAGCTCTGCCATGGTTACTCCTAGCGAAATTGCTTGAGGTAGGTGCCGGTTTCGCCGGCACCTACCGGGTGAAGCTCAGCGGGTCGGTCAGGCGCCGATAAGTCGTGCGGCCAGGTAACCTTCGACCTTGTCCAGGCTCACCCGCTCCTGCGCCATCGAGTCGCGTTCGCGGATGGTCACTGCGTGGTCCTCAAGCGTGTCGAAATCGACCGTGATGCAGAACGGGGTGCCGATTTCGTCCTGGCGGCGGTAGCGGCGGCCGATTGCGCCGGCGTCATCGAAATCGATGTTCCAGGTGCGGCGCAGTTGGGCACCGAGATCCTTGGCCTTCGGCGACAGGTCCTCGTTGCGGCTCAGCGGCAGCACGGCGGCCTTGATCGGAGCCAGACGCGGATCCAGCTTGAGTACAGTGCGCTTGTCCACGCCGCCCTTGGCGTTGGGAGCCTCGTCTTCCGCGAACGCGTCCACGAGGAACGCCATGAACGAGCGGGTCAGTCCGGCAGCCGGTTCGATGACGTACGGGGTGTAGCGCTCGTTGGTCGCCTGGTTGAAGTAGCTCAGGTCAGTACCGGAATGCTTCGTGTGGGTGGAGAGGTCAAAGTCGGTCCGGTTGGCAATGCCTTCGAGCTCGCCCCACTCAGATCCTTGGAAGCCGAAGCGGTACTCGACATCCGTGGTGCCCTTGGAGTAGTGGCTCAGCTTGTCCAACGGGTGCTCGAACAGGCGCAGGTTGTCGGGGTTGATACCCAAATCCACGTACCACTGCAGGCGGTTTTCGATCCAGTACTTATGCCATTCTTCATCCGTGCCCGGCTCGACGAAGAACTCCATCTCCATCTGCTCGAACTCACGCGTGCGGAAAATGAAGTTACCCGGGGTGATCTCGTTACGGAAGCTCTTGCCGATCTGGCCGATGCCGAACGGCGGCTTCTTGCGCGAAGTGGTGAGCACATTGTTGAAGTTCACGAAGATGCCCTGGGCGGTTTCCGGGCGCAGGTAGTGCAGCCCCTCTTCGCTGGCCACCGGACCGAGGAAGGTCTTAAGCAGGCCGGAGAATTCCTGCGGTTCGGTCCATTCGCCCTTGGTGCCGCAGTTGGCGCAGGCGATGTCCTTCAAACCATTTTCGGGCGCGCGGCCCTTCTTCTCTTCGAATTCTTCTTCAAGGTGGTCCGCGCGGTAACGCTTGTGGCAGCTCAGGCACTCAACCAGCGGGTCGCTGAAGACATCCACGTGGCCGGATGCTTCCCATACCTGGCGAGGCAGGATGACGGAGGAATCCAAACCGACGACGTCGTCGCGGCCGCGGACAACGGTCTGCCACCACTGGCGCTTGATGTTTTCTTTGAGCTCGACGCCGAGAGGCCCGTAGTCCCATGCCGAGCGGGATCCACCGTAGATTTCACCGGCCTGGAACACGAAGCCGCGGCGCTTGGCCAGCGAAATGATCGGATCAAGCTTGGATTTGGCTGCTGCCATCAGGTGGTTCTCCAGTCTCTACAGGGCCGCTGGGTGCGGTCCGGCTCGGTTCGGGCGCAGATCGAAATGAGCCCTGCGTTTGCAGGTAGTCAGGACGGTCTTTGCGCACAGGTCAGTGCGTAGCGAAGCTACAAGGTTAGCCTACCCAAGTCCTGCCGACTCCCCCGACACCGTTGCCCGGACATGACGCCGTTGTGATGAAGAACGGCTTGATCAAACCGGATGCTCGTTCGACCGGCTGCCTCAGGGATTTTCAGCACAACGCACTCCAGCTGCGTGACGGCCTGTCAGAATGGTGGTTCTTTTTCGGGTTCCGGTGGTGGTGGTTTTTTGGGTTTGAGGCGGCGGCGGAAGTTGTCGGGCAGCGCGTCGAGGATCCGGTCGGTGAAGGTGGGTGGTCCGGTACCGGTGTCGCCGGGTTTGGTGGTGTAGGTCTGGTTCCCGGGCGTGGTGGTGGTGAATTCGCCGGGCCTGGTCTGGGTGACTTTCCAGCCGGCGAGGGATTTGAGCCGGTGGTCCGAGCCGCAGCGCGGGCCGAGGTTGCCGTAATCGGTGCGGCCGCGGCCGCCGTTCGCGTGGTAGTCGATGGTGTGGTCCAGGTCGCAGTCCTTCGCCGGAACAGTACAGCCCGGCGCGGTGCAGGTGGTATCGCGGTGCCGGACGGCGCGGGCCAGATCCGCCGGCGGCCGGTACACGGTTTTGCCGTAGGAGAGGATGGTCCCGGTCTCGGGGTGCGTCAGGATCCGGTAGAACGACGTGGCACCTTCGCAGAGTTTGCGCGCGGTGTCGGCGGGGATCGGCCCGTACCCGTCGAGGGTGGCCGGTTCCTCGTCCAGGCCCATCAGTGTGAACACCGGCACGGTGAGCGCGACTTCGGGCCGGATCCCGGCCGCCGGTCCGGCCTCCATCCCAGCGTGCAGCAGAAGCTCGCTGAACACATCCGCGCGCAGCTGCCCCAGCGTGCGGGTCTCCGTCTTGGTTTGCAGGCTCCGCGCGGCCTGGGTGAGGCGGTCGTACGCGGCGTACGCTTCCTCGGCGGGCAGGTACGCGCCCAGGAACGCCATCCCGTCCTCCGCCGGTTCCAGGTGCACGCTGCGGCACTTGACCTGCCGTTCGCGGCGCACGGTGATGGTTTCCGGGTTCAGTTTCTCGCGCTGTTTCCGCGCCGCGGAACGTAGCTCGCCCGGCGTTTTATCCGGCGCCCCGCCCAGCAGTGCCTGTTCGAAGCCGGGTTTCGCCTCGTCCGGGAGGGTGTCGCCCTGCCGGGTGATCACGCCCGCGCG
>NZ_JAODLR010000012.1 GCF_025960875.1 Crystallibacter permensis
CCACCTGGGCCAAGTAGCCAGAAAACCACCTACGAATAACGCCGGAATCCCCGCAAACACGGGGATTCCGGCGTCTCAGACAGACGTAACTTCGGGCTAGGGGCCACCGGCACGGATCGGGGAGGGGGCATGAGGGTTGCCGCGTCAAGGAGGTTCTTCGTGCAGGCTGTTTTCGGATCCGTTAGAACAGCTCTCGCCCGTCCCGACTCTCGGATGCGTCCGGCGTCCATTACCACCACCCGATCGGCGAATGCGGCGACGGTGGCGAGGTTGTGGGTGATGTAGAGAACACCCAGTCCGCGTTCATGCCGCTCTCGATCGATCAGTTGCAGGATTTGCCGTTCGAGCACTTTGTCCAGGGCAGACGTCGGCTCGTCTGCCAACAACAACTCCGGCCGCCCGGCCAGGGCGAGGGCCATCATGGCTCTTTGGGCCATGCCTCCGGACAGTTGATGCGGATATGCCAACGCGCAAGAGGCAGGATCTTCCAAGCCCGCTTCAGCCAGCAGATCCTTCGCCCGTGCTTTGGCGTTCCGTCCCCGGAGCCCTTGATGGAGCTTCAGCGGTTCCGCCAGGTGGTTGCCGATGGTCCGTCGCGGGTTGAACATCCGTTTGGGCTGCTGGTAGAGCATGCCGATC
This sequence comes from Crystallibacter permensis, assembly GCF_025960875.1. Lineage (GTDB taxonomy): Bacteria > Actinomycetota > Actinomycetes > Actinomycetales > Micrococcaceae > Crystallibacter > Crystallibacter permensis. Next base: position 640 of record NZ_JAODLR010000012.1, read on the forward strand.
CGGCCGCCGCGGATGCGGTTCAGGTCAGCCTCGCGGGATTGTGCCAGATCCAGCCCGTTCAACCGGATCGCCCCTGAATCGATGCGCACCTGCGGGGGCAGCAGTCTCAGGACGGACATTGCGGTCATCGTCTTGCCGCTCCCTGAAGGGCCGACCAGGGCCACGAATTCACCCGGGGCCACGGAGAGGTCGATGCCGGAAAGGACCGGCCGGGACACAATGCCGTCCAGATACCTGCCTGCGGCATTCCGTTCAGCCAGGGGCGCCTGATGGTTGAGGTGCAGCTGTTCGATGATCAGGCCTTCAAGCATTCGGTGCCGCCTGTGAAGAGGTTGTGGTCAGTAAGAGTCGGCTGCTGGTCATGTGCGACAGCCGCTGGCCGATGAGGGTAACGCAGAGCGCGACGATGAAGATCACCAGCCCGGGTGCGAGGATCGTCAGCGGCGATCTAAGCGCGTACGGCTGTGCAGCGGCCAGCATGGACCCCCAGTCCGACTGCGGCGGCTGCACCCCCAGACCGAGGTAGGAAAGAGCACCGACGTTGATCAGCAGCTGTCCGAACCGGAGCGTTGCCTGCCCGAGCAGGGGAGCGGCGAGATGGGGCAGGATGTGGCGAAGAATGATGAACGAGGGGGAGCATCCGAGCACGCGGGCAGCCTCAGTGAATCCGCGTGCGGAGACGTCGTAGGCAAGCGCGCGTGCCAGCCGGGCGAAAGGCGTCCAGCCAGTCACGGTCAGCGCCAGCAGGAGGGACGGATAACCGGTCCCCAGCGCGGCGACCAGAAACAAAGCGATCACCATTTCCGGCAGTGCCAGGAGGACGTCGTTGGTACGGGTGAAGAACTCATCGAGCCAGCCTCGGCGGCGGGCACTGATGACGCCGATCGCTGTGCCGACGACGCCGGTCAGTATTGTTGCCAGAGCTGCGATGGTCAGCGAGAACCGTCCGCCGTCGAGCAGTCGGCTGAAGGTGTCCCGGCCGAGGTGGTCCGTGCCCAACCAATGGGCTGAACTGGGCGGGGCCAGCCTGGCTGCCAGGTCCTGTTCCGCGGGCGGGTAGGGGCTAATCCACGGGGACAGCGCCACTGACAGCACGACGAGGGCCAGAATTATTGTTGCTGCCATGATGAGTGCGTGCCGTTTACGCATGGTGCATCCTGAGGCGGGGATTGAGGAGTCGGTGGATCAGGTCGGCTGTTGTCGTGAGTACGACGGCGAGTCCGACGACGATGACGACGCCGCCCTGCGCCAGGGGAATGTCGCTGTTGAGCACGGCATCGTATAACAAGCGTCCCATCCCCGGGATGGCAAAGATGACCTCCACGATGACTGATCCCCCCAGCAGACCGGCGAACCACACGGCCACCATGGTGGTCAGGGGCAGCAGGCTGTTGGGTATCACATGCTTCCACACTGCCTGGGAGTAGCTGAGTCCGCGGCTTCGGGCAGCGGTGACGTGCTCCGCCCCCAACGCGTCCAGCATCCCTTCGCGCACCGCTGAGGTGAAATAGCTTGTAGGACGCAGGGCGAGCACGGCAACGGGCAGAATGACGGAGGCAGGGCCCTCCCAGCCAGCGGAGGGCAGCAGCGAAAGTTTCAGTGCGAAGACGAGCACGAGCATCGGCGCCAGCCAGTATTCCGGCAGCGCGATGAAGGCCTGGGTGACAGTGGTGATGAGCCTGTCGGCCGTGCGGCCCTCCTGCAAGGCAGCGGCGATTCCCAACACGACAGCGATTGCGGCAGCCACGCCCAGGGTTACGACGACCAGGCTCAGCGTGATCCAGAAGGCAGGCAGGACCTGGTCGATCACAGGTGTGCGGCTAGTGTAGGACAGGCCCATGTCTCCGCTGCCCAGCCGGCCCAGCCACCGCAGATACTGCACCCATAGGGGATCCTGAAGACCCAGCTCGACCGTCAGAGCCTGGACTGCGGAGTCATCGATCACGTCTCCGGCCACACGGGTGCGGATGATCTTCCGCACCGCGTCCCCGGGTGTCACATAGGGAATGAGGAAGACCACGAAAGACGCCAGAAGAACCGTGATGCCCAAGGTGGCTGTTCTCCGGGCGAGGAACATCATCATTCGGGACCTTGTTCCTGCTGGATCCCCGCCGTGCCGCTCATCCTCATGATGCGGGCTTCGTCGTTTCCGCCCGGAGCACGTAGCGTGAGAGCGGGTCCTGGATGTAGGACTGCAGATCCGTACGGACCGCGTCAACGGCCTGTTCGTTCACGAGCCAGATGTTGACGGCCTGCTCCTGAAGGATCTGCCCTGCTTCGGAGTACAGCCGGTAGCGGTCCTCGGTGTCAGCGGTCTCGGCCGCCTGCGCGATGAGCTTGTCGTAGTCCTCGTCACAGAAATGGCTCAGGTTGTAACTACCTTCGCAGGTGTAGTCGGCCGTGAGGAAGCCGATCGGGTCGGCGATGTCGATCAGGCGGTTACGCTGGCTCAGCACCATGTCGTAGTTACCTGCCAGCAGATCCGGTTCCACCGCGGCGTATTCCTTGGTCTGGATGGTAACCGGGACGCCGACACTCTTCAGGTTCGCCTGGATTACCGTCGCGACGTCCGCGAACTCCGCACGTTCCACGATAGCGATGATTTCCAGCGGCCGCTCTACGGTATATCCGACGGCAGTGAGCAGTTCCTTGGCCGCCTTCAGATCCTGCCCTTGAGGCTCAATATTTTTTGTCGCCCAGGGCTCCGACGGGGCAAACGGCCCGCTGGAGGCAATAGCAGCCCCTTCGTACACGCTGCCGGCGAGTGCATCCAGATCAAGTGCCGAGCGGATGGCCTTGCGGAAGTCGACGTCGTCGAACGGGGCCCTGCCGTTGTTCATGTACAGCGTTGCCGTCCGCGGCGAATCCGCCTTGAGGACCTTCACGCCGGAATCTGCCTCCAGCGTGGACAGACTTGAAACCGGAACGGAGAGGGAAACATCGGCTTCACCTGTCTGAACCTGAGCCGCACGGGTCGCCCCATCCGTGATGAACCGAACCTCGGCGCCGGCAAGTTGAACCTGCCCGCCCCAGTAGTTCTCATTCCGCTCCAGTGTCAGGGACTGCTTCGGCTTTTCAGAGACGGGAGTGAACGGCCCAGTGCAGTGACCGAAGGGATCGACAGCATCGTCTTCGAATGCGGCCGGCGACAGGACACCCGTGTTGACACTGGCTAGCCGGTACGGGACCAGCGGACTCTCGCTCGGAGTGGTGATCCTGACCGTACTATCGTCGATCGACTTAATACCGCTGACTACCGTCGGGCTGAAAGCCCGAGCCGGAACCTCCGCTTCAAGGACATGATTCAGCGATGCAACCACGGTTTCCGCGGTCAGCTCGGAACCGTCCTGGAACTGCACCCCTTCACGGATCGTGAAGTCCCACTCGGTGGGAGCGACCTGCTTCCATTCGGTGGCCAGCGAGGGCACGACCTTTCCCTGTTTCTCGTCGTACCTGGTAAGGGTCTCGAGGCATCCGGACAGGGACAGAATGTAGGCGGAATCGCTCTCCAAAGCCCAACCGGCCACAGGAGCACGGAAATTATCCACGACAATTCGCTGGTCACCGCTGGCAGAAGATTCGGCTCCTCCTGCCCCACCACTGAATCCGCAACCTGACAGTGCAAGAAGGGCCACGAAGCCCATGGATGCCGATAACGGGAGCAGAGCGCGCACAAAACCACCTAAAGTTCAGCGTCTACAAAAACGTTTGGAGACGATAGCGAATAGCCGAATGGCCACAGGTGAGTGTAGGCTAACCTAATTTCGCTGTCTAGCGGCATAGGAAATAACGCGTAATGAGAGTTAGAGGAACACCGTCCCGGGAATTCGATTTGCCGCCGCCTCCCCGCCTAATTGACTCGCTCTGTTATCGGCGGTGAAAGTCTCCCGTCTTCAGCCCCCGATATGTACGCGGTGAATCATTGGTTGGCGCGCAGTTGGGACCAGAAGCGCCGTCCGGGGTCCGGGTCAACTCGGAAGCGCTGGGCGTAGCGTTCGTGAACTTCTCCCATGACTCCTGCGCCGCCTCCTCGGACAGGTACCCGCCGGCGAGGTGGGCATCAAGACGCGAGAGGTGGCTCTCCCATCCTGCGCTGTCGGGGTGCCCTCGTCGAAGGCGTGGGTAAAGACCAAGCGGCAGCCTTCCTCGTCCGGGGCCAGTTCAAGGCTGTATTCATCACCGTTGAAGAGCCATTTCAGGATGCGGGGCGGATCGACTTCGATGACCTCGCCGGTCATGCCGTATGCCTCAAGCTTCTCCCCGACGGCCGGTGTCCATTGGGCGACCGCTGGGAACCAGCACTCAAGTTCTGCCGCTGGCTGCCCGCCACGCACGCTCGACCGGGTGGGGGAGGGCTCGTTCAAAGCGCAGGGCGAGTCGACCGTTGATCGTTTCGAGGGTTCCGTTGGGCATGGGTTCTCCTTTAGGTGTCGTTCAAGGTTGTCGAGGCAACTGGACCAGAGCAGTCGGTAGGGCTCCAGCCACTGGTCGACCTCTGCGAGGGGGCCCGCACGCAATGCATAAAGACGTTGCTTGTCCGCTGCGCGCACCACGACAAGCCCTGCCTCGCGTAGCACCTTCAGGTGCTTAGAGACGCCAGGCTGGCTAAGTCCGAGATGCGCCACCAGTTCTCCGGCGGCCGTTCCCCATTGCGGAGCAGATCGAGGATCGGCGCAGACCGCCGGTCCCCTGACACCTCGCTGCCGGATAAACCGGCCAGCGCCATAGTCAAAGCGCTCAAGGCGGCTGGCTGAGCTGGATTTCGTGGAGATCAACGAGGCCTTCGCCTCCGTCGCCTTGCACTCGGCGGCACAGCTGGGCCTCGGCAGGAACGGGTGAATGTCAACGGGGGAGCGATCGCCCTTGGCCACCCCATTGGTGCTTCGGGAGCGCGGGTGGTCGTCTGCGCCGTGCACGAACTCATGCGGCGCGGAACAGGCCGGGCGGCGGTGGGGGTCAGGGGGAGGCTCTGCTGCTGTCCCGTTGAGAACCGGTCCCGGGACCACGACGACTGCACTCACCTACGAGTTTCTATAAACGGACGATTCGTGTCCGCCTCCCTCGTCGGAATTGGTATGGTGCGGCGATCCGCTGGGCTGGAGTTGGCGGACAGGTGTGCATTTCGATCTTCAATTCAGCGCCTGCAGTCTTTCAAGGGCGAGCTCGCATCTAGATACCATAGGGGGGTAGGGTATGGTTGATGACTGGTCCTCCTTCTGGATGGCTGGGCAAGTAACGGTTACGAGAAAGGGCGGCTGGATGCATTCGCACAGCGAGGAAGCAAAATACATGTCCGATATCAAGGACGCTGTGCCGGAGATGGTTGAGGCGTTCTTCGGATTCGATAAGGCGGTGTTCAACAAGAACACCGGCAACCTTGACCCGGCGACCCGCGAGCTGATCGCGGTCGGGGTCGCTGTAACCACGCAGTGCCATTTCTGCATTGAGGATCACGCCAAGCGTGCGGTCAAGGCCGGCGCGTCCAAGGCCGATGTCGCTGAAGCGGTAATGGTGGCGGCCGCTCTGCGTGCCGGCGGCGGCGTTACGCACGGGTGGAAGGCGATGAAGAGCATCGCTGAAGCCGAGTAATTCCGCTTCCTTCGTGAACACTTCCGTCAGCCCGTACCAATGTGAAAACGGGCCGCCCGGGGGAGCTTCACAAAGTGGAGTCTGGAGTGCTCGCTCAGGCAGCAGTTCCATGTCTCCGAGGGGCGGAGGGCTCCACGGGCGGGGGACAGCCCGGATGAATAAGGCAAACTTCCCGGTAGCTGATGAAGGAGAAGTGTGGCAATAAGGAATAGGCGGCAGGCTGGCGTGATGCCCCTGCTGGTGATCGCGACGGCCCAGCTGATGCTGGTGCTCGATGACTCGATCGTGAACATCGCGCTGCCGAGCATTCAACGGGAGCTGGGCGTGGATGCCGTGCATCTGCCCTGGATCGTCAACGCCTACATCCTCGCGTTCGGCGCCCTTCTGCTGCTGGGCGGCCGGACCGGTGACTTATGGGGCCGGCGCCGCACCCTGCAGCTGGGCATCGCGGTCTTCGTTCTGGCCTCACTGGCCGGAGGCCTCGGGCAGAACACGGAGATGCTCATTATCGCCCGCGCCGCACAGGGCGCGGGGGCAGCGATGATCGCGCCCAACGCCCTGGCGCTGATCGCCACGACGTTCGCGGACCGCAAGACGCGCGACACTGCCTTGTCCCTCTACGCGGCGATGTCCGCCCTTGGCATCGTCATCGGACTGCTGCTCGGCGGCGTCCTGACGGACACCCTCGGCTGGCGGTGGGTGTTCTTCATCAACATTCCCATCGGCCTGCTCGTGCTCCTGGGCAGCCGTACCCTCGTCGCCGCCAACCGCCACCAGGGGCGGCTCGGCATTATCGGCGGGGTGCTCGGCACCGGCGGCATGGTCTCGCTCGTGTACTCCATCACCCGGTTCGGCGAGGCCGGAATCACCGACCCGACCGCGCTGCTCCTGCTCGGCGCCGCCGTCGTCCTGCTCGTCGTCTTCACTCTCACGCAGGCCCGCAGCCGCCACCCACTGGTCCCGCTGAGCCTGTTCCGGGACCGCAACCGCGCCGGCGCCTATGCGTCCATGCTGCTGCTGGCCATCGGCCCCATGGGCTCCTTCTACGTCATCACCCTCTACCTCCAGCAGGTCCAGCAGTTCAGCCCACTCCAAACCGGTGCGGCCTGGTTGCCGTTCGCTGCCGGGCTCGTGCTCGGCGCCGGTGCCGCCCCGAAACTGCTGCTGCGGATCGCTCCGCGCTACGTCGCCGGAGCAGGGGCGCTCCTCAGCGCCCTGGCTGCACTCTGGTTCTCCGCCATCGAGGTGGCCTCCGGCTACTGGCTGCATCTGGCACCGGCTATGTTCGTCCTCGCGCTCGGATTCGGCCTCGGCGTCATCGCGCTCACCCAGGCGGCCGTCTACCGTGTCGACCCCGGCAAGGCCGGCATTGCCTCGGCACTGCTCAACTCAGCCCAGCAGATCGGCGTCGCGCTCGGCCTGGCCCTGCTGGCCGGAATCGCCGCCACCGTTTCCGCCCGGCAGGAGTACGCAGATGCCGCCACAAGCGCCGCCCTCACCGCCGGCTATAGCACCGCCCTAACAGCCGCGGCCGGTCTACTGGTCACCGCAGGAGTACTGGCACTTGCCATGCTTAACCCCCGCCCTACCCCCGAACACGAAAAGCCCGGCGTGATGGCGGACGCGGCCGGACCCACTACCTGAGGAACCGAACCATCACCTGAGAACCTCGTCCGCTCCGGGACGAGCGTGGCCGCAACCGTTCAGATCTGGATCCGAAGAGGCATAAGAACCAACGGCAACAATGCTAGTGCTGCGGCTGCTGCCAGGCACGATATAGCGCGGGGCGGCGGTCACGGAGGTAGGGCACGTGGCGGCGGGCCGCGGCGACGTCGTCGGCCGTGATGTCTGCCCACAGAACTTCGAACACCGTGTCGGTTCCTGCCTGGGCGAGCAGTGCGCCATCGGGGCCAACGATCACGCTGAGGCCGCCAAGCAACAACTCCTGGCCGGCGTCCGCGGGCAACGCCCCCGTGTGGTTGGCGTAGGCGATGGCCAGTTGGCTTTCCAGTGCCCGGGCCCGCAACAGGACTCCGGGCACGTCCTGGAAGCCGGAACCGAGTGCCGTCGGCACCAGCGCCACGTCCGCGCCGGCATCGGCCAAGGCCCGGACGGGCTCGGGGAACTCGACGTCGTAGCAGATCAGCAGGCCCACCTGGGTGCCCTCAAAGTCCACGGCCGACGGCGCATCTTCGCCGGGCACGAAAACTTGCTGTTCTTCCCGATCGAACAAATGCACCTTGGCGTACCGGAGGAGCTCATTCCCTGCGCGGTCCAGCAACGCAGCGGTAATGTGCCAGCCGTCGTTCTCGGCTGGTGCCGGTGCACTGTAGACCAGCCCGACCCGGTGTTCGCGTGCGATCCGGGCGGCGCCGTCGTCGATGGCGCGGGACAACTCGGGACCCAGGGAGGACTGAATGGCCAAAGGTGCGTAGCCGCAGATGAACAGTTCAGGGGTAACCAAGACATCGGCTCCGGCTGCCTTCGCCTCGGCGGCGGCACGAGACACCAGAGCAAGATTTCCCGCGACGTCCAGCACCTCGCCGGCAGCCTGCATCACCGCGATCCGCATCCGGTCCTCCTTCTATATTTAAGTACCCGCCTTAATTAGCCTAAGCGGAAACGGCGCAGCACCGCAGGATAAACTGCACCTTCCCCGAGTCGCGCAGGGATGAAACGTACAGGACCCTCGACCAACAGGAGAGACAACGATGTTCGCAGGCTTGAGTGCCTTCCCCCTGACCCCTCTGTCGGATGATGCCGTGGATGAGGCTGCTTTCAGCGGTCTCATCGAACGGCTCGCTGAGGCGAAGGTAGATTCGATCACCACGCTCGGGTCCACCGGGTCATACGCCTACCTCAGCGGTGAGGAGCGAAGCCGCGTAGCCCGCTTGGCTGTTGAGCACGCCGATGGAACACCGGTGTTCATCGGCATCGGGGCGCTGCGGACCTCGCATGTCCTCGCGAACGCTGAGAAGGCCGAGCAGGCAGGAGCCTCCGGCCTTCTGCTCGCGCCGATGTCGTACCAGCCCCTGACCGATGACGATGTGTTCGAACTGTTCCAGACGGTCGCCGTCAATTCATCGCTGCCCGTCATCGTCTATGACAATCCGGGCACCACCCATTTCACCTTCACGACCGAGCTCTACGGACGCATCGCGGAACTGCCCGGTATCGCGTCCATCAAAATCCCCGGTGTTCCGGACGATCCGGAGCAGGCACAGGCGCGGATCCAGGAAATCCGCGCAGCCGTCCCGGCACACGTGACCATCGGGGTATCCGGCGACGCCAAGGCCGCTGCCGGACTGGCCGCCAGGTGCGACACCTGGTACTCGGTCATCGCCGGCACCTTGCCCGCGCCGGCGCTGCGGATTACCCGCGCTGCCCTGGAAGGACGGGTCTCCGACGCACTCGCCGACTCTGAACGGCTTGCACCGTTGTGGCAGTTGTTCGCCGAGTTCGGCGGGAGCATCCGGGTTGTCGCAGCCATCGCGGAACAGCTGGGACTCGTGCCGAAGGGGAGTCTGCCCTTGCCGATCCAAGGGCTGAACGAGGAGCAGCGTGCCCGTGTGGCCGCGACCATCCAGGACCTCCGCCTCGACCGGTAGTGCGGCACAGGGTCAGTTGTCGGCGGAGTCCTTGAGTTCGATGTAGTCGATGATCATGAACCCATCCCACGGCACCAAGGCCACGTACCATTCCTGGGGCTTGACCGTCTCGGCCGAGACGGGCGGAAATCCTTCCCCGCGCGGAGGAATGTACGCGGCGTCGAACTTCAGGAAGGTACCGGCGTCGGTGCTGGAATGTTCCTTCATGGTCATCAGCTCGTATTCGCCGTTGGTGGGGTGGCCCGCTTCCATGGCCAGCGCGATGTTCCCTTCGTTCAGGTCGCGCTGCTCGTCGTAATACGCTTCCCACGCCACATCCGACCGGGTGACGAAGAGCGTGCCGGCATAGGCGTCGCGGTGGAGCTGGGCTAGGTCTTCCGCGCAGGTCGCGGGCAGGGCCGCGCCGCTCCATGGCGGGGAGGCGGCCAGCTCGGTGCCGGCATTGGCCCAGGCCGTGTAACTTGCCAGCACATTGGCGGCCACCTGTGCCGCGGAGCCTTGGCCGATCGGTTCGGCCTGCACCGGGGACGGGTCCACTGCGGGGCAGGTGGGAGTCGCCGTTGGTGTTGGTGCGGGTTCCGGGGAGTTGTCGCTGCAGCCGGCCAGCAGGGCCGCGGCCGCCAGCATCATGACCGTTCCACGCCTGGCGTTACGCACTGCTTCCCCCTGTGAAGTTCCAACGGCCCATGCGGCCCGGACCAGCCTACCGGCTTCACGCGCCGGCCCCGTTTAACGACGGCGCAGCCTATCGGCCTAGCATCTAAAGCGTGACGACGGCGGACCAGCAGCCCTGGCCGGGGCACCCGAAAGGCAGCAGGGCCTACCGGCACATGCTGATCGCGCTGCTCTTCGGCGGACTGGCCACCTTCGCGCAGCTCTACTCGGTGCAGGCCGTGCTCCCCGGTATCGCCCGCGACTTCCAGGTGTCGGCGGCCGACGCGGCCCTGAGCGTTTCCGCCGCCACCATCGGCCTCGCACTCGCGGTCATCCCGTGGTCCGCGATCGCCGACCGGGCCGGCCGGAAACGCACGATGACCTGGGCGATCAGTGCCGCCGTCGTACTTGGTTTGCTGCTGCCGCTCGCCCCGACTTTTCCTTCGATGCTGGCGCTGCGCTTCCTGGAGGGTGCGGCGTTGGGCGGGATTCCCGCCGTCGCGCTGGTGTACCTGAACGAGGAGGTGCAGCGGCTGCACGCTGCGGTGGCCGCGGGGACTTACGTTGCCGGGACGACCATCGGCGGCCTCGCCGGGCGGCTCGTGGCCGGCCCGGTGGCGGAGTTTACCGATTGGCGCGCGGGCGTGCTCGCGGTGAGCGCGCTCTCCGGTGTCGCCGCGGTCCTCTTTGTCCGGCTGGCCCCGGCGCCGCGCGGGTTCCGGCCGGTGGTCCGCGGCCAGGGGCCGAAGCTGGCCGAGCGCATCCTCATCAACCTGCGCTCACCCCGGCTGCTGGCACTTTACGCGCAGGGTTTCCTGCTGATGGGCGGCTTCGTCGCGGTCTACAACTACCTCGGCTTCCGGCTCGAGGCGCCGCCGTTCAACCTGCCGACGTCGCTGACCAGCCTGCTCTTCCTGGCGTATCTGGCCGGCACAGCGTCCTCGCGTTTGGCAGGCGGGCTGACCGTGCGGTTCGGGCGGCTGCGCGTGCTGCTCGCCAGCATCCCGGTGATCATCGCGGGACTGGCGATCACGCTGGCCGATTCGCTGCCGGTCATCCTGGTGGGACTTGTGGTCTTTACCGCGGGGTTCTTCGGCGCGCACTCCGTCGCGTCGGGCTGGACGCCGCGGCTGGCTACCGTGGGCCAGTCCCAGGCCTCGGGGCTCTACAACCTGTTCTACTACGCCGGCTCGAGTCTGCTCGGCTGGGCCGGCGGCCTTTTTTTCGTGCAGTTCGGCTGGTCCGGCGTCGCGATCTTTGCCGCCGTTCTCGCCCTGCTCGCAGGTACGACGGCGGTGCTCGCCTTGCGTGGTTTCGAGGCGAAGTATCCGCCGGACCAAGGGTTTTCCAAGATGGGGATGACGTACTGAGTGCAGTACTTCTTGTGGGGATTAGTACGTGCATCGAGAGGCTTTAGTCATGGGGAACGGTCTATTCAATCTTTTGCGGCCCGGAACGGCGCCCGCCACCAACGTCAGGACCGGTTCCACCGGGTCGGCCGGCGTGCTGGATCTCTACATCAATGAGGGCTTTGTGCCCATGGTCGACGGCGCGCTGGTCTACCACCGCGGGTTTGGAGACCGACAGACGGCCCCTTCGGATCCGAACCCGAGCCTGAGGATCGCTCCGCGGATCTTTACGCAGTCGGGCCAGGTAGTCGAGAGCCGTACCTACCCGCTGAAGCGGCCGCTGCCGCCCCATGGCAGGCCCGCTCCGGAGCGTCCGGATCCGCAGGAAGAATACTACTACCTGCCGAAACGCGCGTACTGGGCCAGCTATTTTCCGGAGCGGACCATTATCGCGGAGGTGGGAAGCACCATCCGGCTGCGCATCCACAACCGTCTTTCGCAGCCCCACGAACTGGCCATCCATGGAGCGGGAGAGAACCGGGGGGACGTTACCACCGGATCCATTCCCGCCGGCGCGACCGCGACCCTGAATCTGAAGGCCCCGGCACCGGGAACGTACCTCTACACAGATCCCACCAACGGGGCTGTTGAACGCACGCTGGGACTCTACGGGGCACTGGTAGTTATCGACCCTGCCCGGGCCTGGCATCTTGGTCCGAACGGCCCGGAGTTCGAGCGTCAGTGGCTGTGGATGTGCCATAACGTGGTGCCGGAGTGGGCCAGTCTTGCCTCGCGGGGCGGCAAGCTCGACAGCATCGGAACGGACGTTGCCCCGCGCTACTTCAATCTGAATGACGAGGCCGGCTTCCGATCACTGGCCGTCTCCGACGATCCTGAACTAAATGAAGAGCGGGAGGAGGACAGCCTTCCCTCCGGGTTTCCGCGCTTGACGGATGTGCGGAACTTTAGCCAGTCGCCGGCCGCGGGAACGGTCCGGACCGGACAGCTGATCCGGATGGTCAACGCCGGCATCGTGGGCCACCAGTTGCACTACCACGGCAATCATGTCTGGACCGTCCGGGAGAACGGGCGGGACTTCCCGCGTGAGAAGGGGACGGTGATGGCGGACGGCCACGTGAGCCTCCAGCAATGGGAGGACACTGTTGCGCTTTCGCCGCTTGAACGTAAAGAAGCGATCCTGCCGATGGTGCGCCCGCCGGACTGTGTCGACGCCGTTTGGGAAGCCCGTGAGGAAGACTGGCGGTACCCCATGCATTGCCATGCGGAGCCTTCACAGACGGCGGCCGGCGGTCTCTACCCTGGCGGTCTGGTCGCAGACTGGGTGCTGGCCGGAGAGCAGGAAGCCGAGGCCCACCATAAATACGAGAGCCAGGTGGACTTCGCTTCCGACCAGCCCCACGAGGGCAGCCCGGAAACCCTGTTCCGTCAGCAGCCCGACGTTTCGATGACGTTCGACTTCTTCAGCCGTGAGCTCGAATTCCCCGACGGTTCCGAGCACGAGGTATGGAGCTTTGCGACCAACAGCAAGGACCGGGGACTGCCCGGCCCGCTGGCGCGGTTCACGGAAGGCGACATCTTCCACGGAACCATTGAGCCGAGCAAGCGCGTGCACACCATCCACTGGCACGGACTTGAACCCGATCCCCGCAACGACGGCGTGGGCCACACCTCCTATGAAGTCACCGGCCACTACACCTATCAACTGAGGCCGGACATCGGCGAACCAGGGAATCCGAACCGCGGAGGGTCGGGTACGTATTTCTACCATTGCCACGTCAATACACCACTGCACGTCGAGATGGGCATGTTCGGCATCGTCATCGTCGACCCGGCAATCGACCGGGTGAAGCCGCCGCGGCCGGGCACCAGGCGAGCGTTCGTCGACGGCCCGGAGTACGACATCGCCACTGAAACTGTGCTGCTGCCGTATTCCCTGGACCCGAGCTGGCACGAGAAGAACCACGCGGCAGGCCTCTCCGGCGAGGACGCCGGCCTGAACCGGTTCAAGGCGAAGCATTTTTATACCTTGGGCGGAGTCATCCCCAAAAGGCCGGGCGGCCGCCGGGTCTGGGCCTTCTCCAGCATGAAGGCGAATACGAAACAAAGCGGACTCGCGCCGACATTGGTCCGCATGGTCAACGTGGACTATTTCCCCACCTTGACGGAATTTACCGACATGAAGGGCAAACCCGTGGCGATGGCCGACCTGATTGCCCATGACGGGCGTCCCTTCCGCAACACCGCCGATCCCAACGGCCCGTCCACGCCGGTCTGGTCCAGCAAGTATCCGCTCCGCACCAGCAAGATAGCTTCGGGAGCGGCGGAAAAATACGACTTCCTGCTCCGTCCGCCCGCACCCGGCAAGTACCTCATGCACATCAAGTTCCTGTCCTGGGTGCCAGGGCAGGTCCGGGCCACCAAGACGGTAACCATTACCGCGGTGTAGGAGGACGGCGGCGGGAAGCGTTCACCGAAGGCGTAGCGCCGGCTGGATCAACCACGGGCGCAAGGTGGTTTTAATAGATCACCAACTGTTCGAGGAAGTGCGCTGTGAATGCAACAGCCGGAGCCGGCCCAGCACCCGGCGCCGAAGACCCGCTTGATGCCTACTCACGGACCGTCATCCGCGTGGCGGAATCCGTCACTCCGCACGTGGCTGCCATCGAGATGGCGCGCCATGGCCGCAACGGGCCTGTCCGAGTGGGGGCCGGTTCGGCCGTGGTGTTCACCGAAGACGGCTATCTGCTGACCAACGCCCATGTGGTCGCCGGCGCCAACGAAGGGCGGGCGGTCTTTGCGGACGGAAGCGCCACGGACATTGACATCATCGGTGCCGACCCGTTGTCCGACCTGGCCGTCCTCCGCGGCCTGTCCGCCACACCGGCACCGGCCAGGCTCGGCGAAGCGGAATCGCTGCGGGTCGGGCAACTGGTCATCGCGGTTGGCAACCCGCTGGGCTTGAGCGGCTCCGTTAGCGCCGGTGTGGTGAGTGGTCTCGGCCGCTCGATGCCTGCCTGGACCGGCGGCAGCAGGCGGGTGATTGAAGACGTCATCCAGACGGACGCGGCCCTGAACCCGGGCAGCTCCGGCGGCGCGCTCGCCGACAGCCGCGGGTACGTGGTTGGCATCAGCACGGCGGTGGCCGGGGCCGGTCTCGGACTGGCCATCCCGATCAACGCCACCACCCGCCGCATCATCTCCGCGCTGCTGACCGATGGGCGGGTCCGCCGCGCTTACCTTGGACTGGTCAGCACCCCGGTGCAGCTGCCGGCAACCGTCAAACTGCGCAACGGGCAGCGCCACGCGCTGCGCGTCGTCGAGGTCATTCCCGGTTCCCCGGCAGCCAAGGCCGGCCTGAAGCAGGGCGACCTCGTGGTCAGCGCCGGCCGCAGGCCGGTGTCAAGCGCCGAAAGCCTGCAGAAGCTGCTGTTCTCGGACGCCATTGGCGTGCCCTTCCCGGTCACCGTCATGCGCTCCGGTGCGCTGGTGGACGTCATCGCCGTCCCGGAGGAGATGACCGAATCCGTCTAACTGACTGAGCCTCAGCGCCCGCCCAAGATCCTCCTTTCGACTGATAGACACTGCCCGATCGCAGGCATACGCTAGGGTGCGGCCTTTGCTTGCGGCGCCGTCCGGCAACCGGCGTCCACACCGCGGCACTCCCGCACCCTGGCTCTGTCACTCACAATCCCGAGGAACCGGCTTCATGCTGATCAAACTGGTCCGTCACTACATACGGCCCTACCTGTCACTGGTCCTGGCGGTGGTCATCCTGCAGCTCGCAGCGACCATCGCGGCCCTCTACCTGCCCAGCCTGAACGCCCAGATTATCGACCAGGGTGTGGCCCGGGGCGATACCGAATACATCTGGAACATCGGCATGGTCATGCTCGGGGTCAGCCTCATCCAAGTAACGACGGCGATCGCCGCGGTCTGGTTCGGTTCCAAGGCGGCCATGGCCGTCGGCCGGGACGTGCGCAAGGGCGTCTTCCACAAGGTATCCGGCTTCTCGGCCCAGGAGGTCAACGAGTTCGGCGCGCCCAGCCTGATCACCCGCGGCACCAATGATGTGCAGCAGGTCCAGATGCTGGTGCTGATGGGCCTGAACTTCATGGTGGCTGCTCCCATTATGTGCATCGGCGGCATCATCATGGCGCTGCGCGAGGACCTTGCGCTCTCCTGGTTGGTGTGGGTATCCGTACCGGCGCTGTTCGTCGTCGTCGGTTTCCTGGTCTGGCGCCTGATGCCGCTGTTCCGGTCCATGCAGACCAAGATCGACAACATTAACGGGGTGCTGCGCGAGCAGATCACCGGCATCCGCGTGGTGCGGGCCTTTGTCCGCGAGCCGTTCGAGGCCAAACGGTTCGGCAAGGCCAACAGGGAGTTGACGGACGTGTCCCTGGCCGTGGGCTCGCTGTTTGTGTTGATGTTCCCGGCGATCGGGATGATCCTGCACCTGGCCACGGCGGCCGTGCTGTGGTTCGGCGGGCTGCGGGTGGACGCGGGGGAGATGCAGGTGGGCGCGCTGACCGCGTTCCTGCAGTACCTGCTGCAGATCCTGGTGGCGGTCATGATGGGCACGTTCATGGCCATGATGATTCCGCGCGCTTCGGTTTGTGCCGAGCGGATCGGCGAGGTGCTGGGCGTCAAGCCCTCCATCCACGAGCCCGAGCAGCCGCTGCAGCCGGCGGACAAGGCCGGCGTGGTGGAGTTCCGGAACGTCTCCTTCGCCTATCCGGGCGCCGAAGCCCCGGTGCTTCACGATGTCAGCTTCACCGCCCGGCCCGGGCAGACCACCGCCATTGTGGGCAGTACCGGCTCCGGCAAGAGCACACTGATTTCCATGCTGCCCAGGCTTTTCGACGTCGGCAGCGGCGAGGTCCTGCTCGACGGCATTCCCATCACCAGCATGGCGCGCCCGGACATCACGGACCGTGTGGCGCTGGTGCCGCAGCGGCCGTACCTGTTCTCCGGTACCATCGCGCACAACCTGCGGTTCGGCAACCCCCAAGCGCACGACGACGACCTCTGGGAAGCCCTCACCGTAGCCCAGGGCGCGGATTTCGTGCTGGCCAAGGAGCACGGCTTGAACTCGCCGGTTTCGCAGGGCGGCACCAATGTGTCCGGCGGGCAGCGCCAGCGGCTGTGCATCGCGCGGGCGCTGGTGGCCAAGCCCAAGGTGTACCTGTTCGACGACTCGTTCTCGGCGCTGGATGTGGCCACCGATGCGCGGTTGCGGGCGGCGCTGAAGGCCAAGACCAAGGACGCCACGGTGATCATCGTGGCCCAGCGCGTCACCACCATCACGGACGCGGACCAGATCCTGGTGATGGACCATGGGCAGATCGTGGCCCGCGGCACCCACGAGGAGTTGCTGGAAACCTCTCCCACCTACCAGGAGATTGTTGAATCGCAGACCCAGGCGGAGGAGGTGGCATGAGCACGGATAAGGACACGGACAAGGACCTGGATAATGGCATCCGGCAGGACGACGGCCGCACAGCTGACGGCCACAGGACCGGCTCGCGTACCTTCGACGGCCCGCCCACCAGCGACGGCCCCGCCATAGACCGCCCCATCGACGGGCCCACCATCGACCCCGTGGTAGCGCCGACTCCCGGCGCGGCCGCGGACGCCGAGGCACAGGTCCTCGAGGAGGAGTTCCAGCCCACCGAGGCTGACGGCGACATGTTCGGCGGCACGCCCGCGAAGAAGGCCAAGCAATTCTGGCCGTCGGCCAAGCGGCTCTTCGGGCTGCTTAAACCGGAAAAGGCAGCAATCGCCGTGGTGCTCGCCATGGTGATCATCGCCGTCGTACTTAATGTCATTGCCCCGCGGGTCCTCGGCAACGCGATGGACGTGATTTTCAACGGCGCCATCGGCAGCAACCTGCCCGCCGGCGCCACCCAGGAACAGGTGATCGCGGGGCTGCGCGCGCAAGGCCAGGACCAGTTCGCGGACCTACTGTCCGGGATGGAAATCACGCCCGGCGCCGGCATCGATTTCGAGTTGCTGGGCCGGCTGATCGCGATGGTGCTGGGCATGTACGTGGTGTCCTCGCTCTTCATGTGGCTGCAGGGCTACGTGCTGAACAAGGTGGTCATGCGCGTGGTCTACAACCTGCGCCGCGACGTGGAAGACAAGCTGAACCGGCTGCCGTTGAACTACTTCGATACCCGCCAGCGCGGCGACCTGCTCTCCCGGGTGACTAACGACGTCGACAACGTCCAGCAGGCGCTGCAGCAGGCCTTCGCGCAGTTGATCATGTCCGCGCTGAGCCTGATCGGCATCACGGTCATGATGTTCATCGTCTCCTGGCAGCTGGCCGTGATCGCCCTGATCGCGCTGCCGCTTTCCGCCGTGGGCGCTGGTCTGATCGGCGCACGCAGCCAGAAGCTCTTTGCCGCGCAGTGGAAGAACACCGGGCAGCTGAACGGGCATATCGAGGAGTCCTTCAGCGGCCATGACCTGGTCCGCGTTTTCGGCCGGGAGAAGGAATCGCTGGCGCAGTTCGACGAGAAGAACGAGGAACTCTACCAGGCCTCGTTCGGCGCGCAGTTTGTCTCCGGCATGATCATGCCCGTCATGCAGTTCATCTCCTACCTGTCCTATGTGGGGATCGCGGTAGTAGGCGGGCTGCGCGTGGCCTCCGGTTCCATGACCCTGGGCGAGGCGACGGCGTTCATCCAGTACTCGCGCGAGTTCAACCAGCCGCTGAGCCAGATGGCCGGCATGGCCAACATGCTGCAGTCCGGCGTGGCCTCCGCCGAGCGGGTGTTCGAACTCCTCGACGCCGAAGAGCAGGACCCGGACACGGCCACCAAATCGCTACCGGCCAAGACGGACGGCCATGTGGAATTCGAGCACGTCAGCTTCAGCTACACCCCGGACAAGCCGCTGATCGAGGATCTGTCCTTCGCGGCGAAGCCGGGCGAGACCGTGGCGATTGTCGGGCCCACCGGCGCCGGCAAGACCACGCTGGTGAACCTGGTGATGCGCTTCTACGAGTTGAACTCCGGCCGGATCACCCTGGACAATGTGGACATCAACCAGCTCAGCCGGGCCGAGCTGCGCTCCAAGGTGGGCATGGTGCTGCAGGACGCCTGGCTCTTCGGCGGCACCATTGCGGAGAACATCCGCTACGGCAACCTCGACGCCACCGAGGAGCAGGTGCTCGAGGCGGCCAAGGCCACCTATGTGGACCGCTTTGTGCGGGCACTGCCGGACGGCTACGACACCGTGATCGACGAAGAGGGCAACAACGTCAGCGCGGGCGAGAAGCAGCTGATCACCATTGCCCGCGCGTTCCTGGCGCACCCGTCGCTGCTCATTTTGGACGAGGCCACGAGTTCCGTGGACACCCGGACCGAGCTGCTGGTCCAGCACGCCATGGCCGCCCTGCGCACTGACCGGACCAGCTTTGTGATCGCGCACCGGCTCTCCACGATTCGCGATGCCGACATCATCCTGGTGATGGAAGACGGGCAGATCGTGGAGCAGGGCAACCATGCGGAACTGCTTGAAGCCCAGGGCGCGTACTACCGGCTCTACATGTCCCAGTTCGCCGCGGCCGCAGACACCGTGTAGCTAATAACGACGTCGAAAAACCCGTCCGTCGGTGTCTCCGGCAAGACAATGCCAGTGGCCGGGTGCCCGTATCGCACCCGGCCACTGGCCATCAATATCAAATCCTGAGTTCGCTTTAGCGGCGGACGCTGCGGCGTCCGGCAATGCCCTCGGCCACACCGATCAGGAGTACCGCTGCGATCACGGCAACGACGAATCCGAGGACGTTCAACTCGAAGATGTCGCCGGTGCCCAACAGATTCGCGATCAGGCCACCAATAACTGACCCAACCAGGCCCAGCAGCAGCGTGGCCACCAGGCCCAGATTCTGCTTCCCGGGTTTGACAAGACGGGCAAGTGCCCCGATGACGAGCCCAGCGATGATAAAACCAATCATGTTGCCTCCTAGTAGGTTTCACTAAACGTAAGCATACTTAGTAACCCTTGGCAAAACCCGCGTAACCGGTTTCGCGACGCGGACGACGCTGACATGCTTGTGAGGTGACATCAATCTCGACCGAACCGCCCCGCACCGCGCTCAGTTGGAAGTTGGTGCCAGCAGTGCTGCTCTCGGTGTCCGGCGTGCTGCTTTTCGGCGTCGAGAATAACCCTGTTGGTTACAGTCTGCTCGGCATCAGCCTGGTCGCGGCCGCGCTGGTCGACCGTGAGTTCCTGAGGCATCTTGCGCTCGTCGCTGCGGGGATGGTTATTATCAGCCTGGTCCCGCTGAACGCTGATTTGAGCATCGGGCATATGGCGCTGATGGGCGGTGCGCTCACCTTGGCCGTGCTGGTGCCGTGGCTGGTGTCGCGGTTTGTTTACCGTGAGCGGGTCATCAAGTTTCCGGTGAACACAGGCCGTAAATGGCCGCTGACCGCGAAGCTGTACCTGATCGGTGTTGTTGCGCTCGGCTACTTCATTCTGCCGGTGTACTTGATCAGCACCGGCGTCTACCAGAACTGGCCGGACGCATCCGACCCCACCATCTTCTGGCGGCTCTTTCTCGGAGTGAACGCTGTTGGTATCTGGGACGAGCTGTTCTTTATCTGCACCGCGTTTACGCTGCTGCGGCGGCATTTCCCGGACTGGCTCGCCAACATCCTTCAAGCCGTGATCTTCTCGTCTTTCCTGTGGGAGATCGGCTACCAAGCCTGGGGCCCGCTGCTGACGTTCCCGTTCGCGCTGCTGCAGGGATACACGTTCAAGCTGACGAAGTCGTTAACTTATGTAGTGTCAGTGCACTTGATCTTCGACTTCGTCCTGTTCCTCGCACTGGTGCACGCGCACAACCGCGACTGGCTGCCGATCTTCTTGTACTGACTCCTGTGACTGAAACCTTGTTCGGGCTTTCCTTCCCGCCGCTTCGCATCGATGCCGAAATGCCGGCCCCGGCCACTCCTGGACTCTATGCCAGACGTTCCATGCCGGAGGGGTAAAAGCCTTCCTCGCGGGCTTCCAGAGCACCGGTGACAGAGGCCGTGAGGCTGTGGAGGATATGGGCGCGTGCAAGTTCGGCCGCGGCAGCGGCTTCACCGGCTATTACCAGCTCCAGGATCTTGTGGTGCTGATTCAGATCGATGGTGCGTGGTTCATCCCCGGCCGGAAGTTCAAGTCCGATCCGTCGGTACCGATCGGACTTGTCCCACAAGTCATCTAGGAGTCGGATCATCACGTCGTTGTGCGAGGCTGCATAAATGGCACGGTGGAACGATCGGTGCGCCGTGATGGCTTCCTCGCCCCAGGTGCGGGTGACAGGCAATAGCTCATCGGCTGCCGCCTTCATCACTATGATTTCCCTGTCTGTGCGGCGCCTGGCCGCAAGTTCGGTGGCCGACGGCTCGAGTGATAAGCGGACCTCCAGGAGCTGGCGGGCTTCGGACGCGCTCATCGGTGAAACCCGGACATCCCGGTGCGTGTCCATTTCCACCCAGCCTTCGCTGGCCAGCTGCCTCACGGCCTCGCGAAGGGGGGTGATGCTCATATTCATCTCGTCCGCGAGGTCGTACTGCGACAATCGCGACCCGGGAGCGAGTTCCCCGGACAGGACCCGGCGGCGCAGTTCGCTGTAGGCCATCGCGCCCTTACTTGAGAAAACGTTCGTCGTGTTCATCGCAGCCCTTTCCAAATTTCTTCATCCGGAGGGGTTGTGCTCCGTATCACTCACAGTATAGTCTCCAAATATCTTATAAGACGCTTATAAGATGTAAGAACAGAGGAAAGAGGACCATGAAGATTGTTTCCGCCCACGCCGGCACCATCCCGATCAGCTCGACTATGCGCAACGCCTACATCGATTTCAGCAAAATGGACTGCACAATCCTGGCGCTGGTCAGCGACGTGTTCGTCGACGGCAAACCCCTGGTCGGCTACGGGTTCAACTCCAACGGCCGGTACAACGCAACGGCCATCATGAACGAGCGGATGCTGCCGCGGCTGCTGGATACCCCTTCCGAGGATCTACTGGATGAGGATGGCGGACTTTCGCCCGAGAAGGCGTGGGACATTATGATGCGCAATGAAAAGCCCGGCGGCCACGGGGAGCGTTCTGTCGCCGTCGGCGTCGTGGACATGGCCCTGCACGATCTGGCAGCCAAGATCGCCGGCGTTCCGCTGTACCGCTGGATTTCCGATCACTATGGTGACGGCAATCCCGACAAGGACGTCTTTGTGTACGCCGCCGGAGGCTATTACGCACCGGGCAAGACCCTGGCAGATCTGCAGGCCGAAATGCTTGGCTTCCTCGACGCGGGCTACGAGGTCGTCAAAATGAAGATCGGCGGAACGGACCTGGCCGACGACCTCACACGCATCGAAGCCGTACTTGACGTGCTCGGCGGCGACGGATCCCGCCTGATGGTGGACGTCAACGGCAAGTTCGATCTGCAGACGGCCATCGAATATGGCAAGGCGATCGATCAATACGGACTGTTTTGGTACGAGGAAGTCGGCGACCCGCTGGACTACGCCCTCAACGCCACCCTTTCGGAGCACTACAGGAACCCGATTGCGACCGGCGAGAACCTGTTCTCGCTGCAGGACGCCCGGAACCTGATCCGCCACGGCGGCATGCGTCCGGACCGCGATTTCATCCAGGTTGACCCTGCCTTGAGCTACGGGCTGACGGAGTACCGTCGGGTCCTGGACATGCTCGCCCAGCACGGCTGGTCCTCCCGGCGCTGCATCCCGCACGGCGGGCACCAGTTCTCGCTGCACATCGCCGCTGCACTTAAGCTCGGCGGCAACGAATCCTACCCGGGGGAGTTCCAGCCCACGGGCGGCTTCACCGACGATGCAGTCATCACCAACAGCCGCGTCGCCCCCGGCGATCTGCCCGGTATTGGTCTGGAAGGCAAGGCCGAGTTCTACAAGGCCCTGCTCGCGTTGCATAACTGATCCCTGGAGACCGGCAGGTCCCGCTTCGATCGCGGGTGCGGGAACTGCCGATCTCCACACCATCACGCGACCCCCGGAATGGCGCAAGGAAGCGTCCTCTGAATGGCGGCCGCCAAGGGGCTCAAGTCCCACCACCGAGATTGTCGGCTTTATTCCTCCTGCAGAGTGTCCGTAGACCCCCTGGTGGTTTCCGCCCGATGTCGACCCGTAAATGACATCCACACCGAGTTTCTGCAGTCGACCGTGCTGAGCAAACAACCCAAGAAAGTACTGCCATGGCAACATCTGCCCTGCATTCCCTTTGGGGAAATCTGTGGACATCGCACCGAGAGACAAAGAGTCTCCTGACGTTATCGAGAATCAGGCAGTCCTCGGGGCGAAACCCGACGACCACCGACCAGGACAAGGAGTCCGGCTCTACGACGGTCCGGGTTGCGCAGAAGGGCCCCGGATTACCGGAGGGCTCCAGAAACCCCGGACCTGGCTACACCCCCGCCCGCATCACAGGCCTGATCCTCGGCCCGACACTGTTCGTGGCGGCAATGCTGTTCTTTAACCCGGAGGGACTCTCTCCGGAAGGGCAGGCAGTCTTCGCCATTACCCTGTGGGTCGCCACCTGGTGGATCACGGAGGCGATACCGATCCCGGTGACATCCTTGCTTCCCGTCGTGCTCATGCCGCTGACCGGCGCGCTGGAGGGCGATATCGTCGTCTCCTCGTACGGCAACGACATCATTTTCTTGTTCATCGGAGGCTTCTCGCTGGCGATCGCGATGGAGAAATGGAATCTCCACCAGCGCATCGCACTCTCGATCGTCTCGGCGATCGGGACGAGTCCGCGGCGCATCGTCCTCGGATTCATGGTCGCTACAGCCTTCCTGTCGATGTGGGTCTCCAATACAGCGGCCACGATGATGATGATTCCCGTCGGCCTCGCCGTGGTGTATCAGGCTGCCCAATCGCTGCGAGGTGGGGAGCATGAAGCAGAACTGCCGAAATTCGAGAAGTCCGTCGTCTTCGGAATCGCCTACGCGGCGACTATCGGCGGTCTCGGCACCCTCATAGGCACACCGCCTCTGGCGATTCTCGCCGCGACCGTCGGGGAGCTCTTCGGTGAGACCATCTCCTTCGGCCGATGGATGATGTTCGGGGTTCCCATCGTCGTCATCCTTCTCTCCTTCACCTGGTTCTACCTGACGCACGTCTCGTTCAAGGTGCGGCTCAAGCACCTTCCCGGCGGTGCTGAACTCATCCGAAGTGAGAAGAAAGCCCTCGGAGGAATGTCCCATGAGGAGAAGGCCGTGCTTATGGTTTTCCTGGGCGTCGCCTTCATGTGGGTTACCCGGTCCTTTATCTGGGAAGATGTCCTCCCAGGCATCAGCGACGGAGTAATTGCGATCATGGCGACCGTGGTTTTGTTCGCGTTGCCAACTCGCCGTGCCGACGAGAAAAGAATTATGCAGTGGGAGGACTCGAAGAAGATTCCGTGGGGGATCCTCCTGTTGTTTGGCGGAGGCCTGGCCATTGCGGCGGGTTTCGTAGACACCGGTCTGACTGGATGGATCGGAGAGCAGCTGCGTGTCCTTGACGCGGTCAATGTCATCCTCGTCATCGTCCTGGCCACCGCGCTCGTGCTGTTCCTGACCGAGATCACCTCGAACGCAGCGACCGCGACCATGATCCTCCCGGTCATGGCAGCTTTCGCGATCGCTTTGGGTGTCCACCCCCTCGCCTTGATGGTGCCCTGCGCCATGGCCGCGAACTGCGCTTTCATGCTTCCGGTGGGTACACCCCCGAACGCCATCTTGTTCGGAACCGGGAAGGTGACGATCATGGAAATGGTCAAAGCCGGATTCTGGCTGAACATCGCCGCACTTTTCCTCATCGTGGCAGCGGTGCTCTTTGTACTGCCCTACCTGTGGGGAATTGATCTCATGTCAATACCCCCGGCTTTCCAGTGACCAAAACATTCCGTCCCTGGACATGGTCAGCCCCATGCGATGGCTGCGCCCGTGAGTGGTAAAAGCCGGTCACCCACGACCTCGGCGCCCTACCTAGGTGCCGAGGTCCGCGGAGCGTGGACGAGACGGACGATCAGATCCGCCCGTTGCAGACGGAGCAGGACCGAATGTAAGGCCTGCGTTGAACCAGTCGGATAAGGCCGACAATCCGACCGCTGAGATGCTCGCGCTCGAGCTTCCCCCGCCGATGAAACCGCAGTGAGAATGACTTATACACCGAACACAATAGATGGAGAGCACTGATCATGGGACGAATCCTGATAACGACCGATTATCTTGTCCCTGGCGATGACGTCGATAGACTCTTGCGCCGGCACGGGCACGAACCCGTCTACTCGCCCTACACCGGAGCGCGGGAGCCTGCGGAACGGAAGACTCTGTTCAACGGCATCGACGGTGCCATCCTAGCCAGCGAATCCGTGAGTGCCGACATGCTCGCCGAAGCGCACGGTCTGAAGGTCCTGGCCCGCAGCGGGGTCGGTTACGACTCCATTGACGTTCCTGCCGCCGCCGCCCTCGGCATCCGCGTCTGCAACGCTCCGGGGACAAACCACCACTCCGTCGCCGAGCTGACGGTCGGCCTGATCATCATGGCGGCTCGCCGCCTCGCCGATGTCACAAACGCAGTGCGACGGGGCCAATGGCCCCGCGACGCCGGCCACGAACTGCACAGATCAACCTTGGGAATCGTTGGCTACGGTCCCAGCGGCCGTGCAACAGCAAGACTAGGCCTCGCCCTCGGCATGACCGTCATGGTCCATACCTCCCACCCAGACGCCGAGGACACACCGGTCCGCTTCGCTGATCTCGACACCGTAATCGCGGGCGCTGACTACCTGTCGCTGCATACACGGGCCGACAAAACCAGCCAAAAGCTCATCGACGCCCCTCGGCTGCAGAGGATGAAACCTTCCGCTGTACTGATCAATACTGCCCGCGGCTCGCTCGTGGACGAGGACGCCCTGGCCGACGCTCTGCGCGCTGGCACCATAGCCGGCGCTGCCCTCGACGTGCTTGAGAACGAACCCCTGCCCAAGGACAGCCCTTTGCGGCACCTGGACAACCTGATCATTACCTCGCACTTGGCAGGCCAGACAGCCGAAGCACGCACCCGGGCGGGCATGGCAGCAGCCCACGCCGTCATTGACGTCCTCGCGAACCGCGAACCGGGACACCCGGTCGACCGCTAAACCGAACGGAACCTGATGTCCAACACCCACAGCATCGCAGTCATTCCAGGCGACGGCATCGCCACGGAAGTCGTGCCCGAAGGACTGCGTGTCCTCGACACGGCAGCCTCAGCCTTCGACCTCAACCTCAAATACGAGCAGTTCGACTTCGCCTCGGCGGCGTACTACACCCGCCACGGCAAAATGCTCCCTGACGGCTGGTATGACCAGCTGAAGCATTTCGACGCCATCTTCTTCGGCGCCGTCGGATGGCCCGAGGTCGTCCCCGACCATATCTCGCTCTGGGGCAGCCTGCTGAAATTCCGCCGCCACTTCGACCAGTACGTCAGCCTGCGACCTGTCAAACTCCTGCCGGGGGTGCTCAGCCCCCTCACTGGCCGGGAGCCCGGCGACGTCGACTTCTACGTCGTACGGGAAAACACCGAAGGCGAATACTCCAGCATCGGCGGAAGGCTGTTCGAAGGAACCGACCGCGAGACCGTGATGCAGGAAACCGTGATGACCCGCACCGGTGTCGACCGCATACTCAAATACGCCTTCGAACTCGCCCAGAGCCGTCCAAAACGGCATCTGACCTCGGCCACGAAGAGCAACGGCATCTCCATCACCATGCCCTACTGGGACGAACGAGTCGAAGCCATGGCCACCGACTACCCCCAGGTCGATGTGGACAAGTACCACATCGACATACTGACCGCGCACTTCGTCATGCACCCGGACTGGTTCGACGTCGTCGTCGCCAGCAACCTCTTCGGAGACATCCTCTCCGATCTGGGACCGGCCTGCACCGGAACCATCGGAATCGCACCCAGCGCAAACATCAACCCGGAACGGAACTACCCCAGCCTCTTCGAACCCGTCCACGGATCCGCTCCCGACATCGCAGGCAAAGGCATTGCCAATCCCATCGGCCAGATATGGGCCGCCGCCATGATGCTGGACCACCTCGGAGAACCCGAAGCCGGAGCCTCCATCACCACGGCCATTGAAACGGTGCTGGCCGGCGGAGCCCAGGTCCTCACGCCCGACATGGGCGGCAATTCCACGACCGAAGAGCTGGGGAAAGCAATAGCAGCGGCAATCACCACGCCGTGACCCAGTCAGGGCCGCCCCGGCTGCACCCGATAGAAACGCCACGATTCTCGGCCCTGCAACGGCCATTGTCAGGATCCGGCGGTGGTGCCAACGTGTATGTATGGCGATCGAGGTGCGCGCGGCTACGACGTTCGACGACGTGAAGGCGGTGCTCGGGCCTAAGCGGCCGGATGCGAACGTGTGCTGGTGCCTGAGCTATCGGATTCCGTCCAAGGACAATCTGGCGCTGCGAGGACAAGAGCGGGGGCAGCTTGTGGAGCGTCTGTGTCGACAGGATCCACCGCCTGGGGTGCTCGCTTACGACGGCGACGAGGTGGTCGGCTGGGCCGCCGTGCATCCGAGAGCGGACACCAGTTTCGCCCGCAACCGGAAGATTCCGCAGGTGGACGACGTCGATGTGTGGTCGGTGTGGTGCATCCGGGTGCGGCCGGGGCATCGCGGCAAGGGCATCTCACATCATCTGCTCAGGGGCGCCGTCGAATTTGCACGTGAGTATGTGGCGCCTGCGATCGAGGGGTATCCCGTCGACAACGATGGCAAGAAGGTGGACCTCACCATGGCATACGTGGGAACACGCAAGCTCTTCGAACGAGCTGGGTTCACCAAAGCAGCCGACACCGACTCGGTCCTGAACGGGTTCCCCCGCGTACTCATGCGACTCGACCTTCGCTAAACACATCGTCAGTGGGACAACGGGGTCGAGCGGTGGCTCAAGGGTCCACGGATATCCGTCGTCGCTCTTTCAACGGCCTTACATCGGTTCTACGCTTGGAACATGCCGCAGGAAGATCCCTCCTCCGCGGACCTTGAAACGGCGGACAGGCAAGCCGTTACCAATGCGACGCCACCGGAAGTGGGGCACCGCACGTTTATGCATGTGCTGGTCAATACGGCCCTTGCCAACGTGATCACCAGCTTTCTCTGGTTCGCTTTGACCTTCTGGGTGTACCTGGAAACCCGTTCCGTGCTGGCCACCGGTCTCATCGGCGGTGCCTACATGCTGCTCGTCGCGTTCTTCGGCCTGTTCTTCGGCGTGCTGGTGGATCGCTACCGCAAGCACGCGGTGATGGTGGGCTCGACGCTGTTCACAGTGGCCTGCTTTGGGCTGGCGGGACTGATGTTCCTGCTGATTCCGGAGGACGCGTTGTTGAGCCTGACCGGGATCTGGTTCTGGCTCTTTGCCCTTGTGGTGCTCATCGGCGCGGTGGTTGAACAGCTGCGCAACATCGCCCTGTCCACCACCGTGACGCTATTGGTGCCGACCGAGCGCCGGGCCAATGCCAACGGTCTGGTCGGAACCGTGCAGGGGCTCGCGTTCATGATCACCTCCGTCTTCAGCGGATTAGCGATCGGGATGCTGGGCATGGGTGGGACGATCATCATTGCGCTGGTGGCCTGTGGCGCGGTGCTGGTGCACTTGCTTATCCTCAGGATTCCCGAACCCAGGATCGTGCGTGCTCAGGAGCGCGAGAGTTTCGCCGAGCTGCGCGCGGGCATCGCGGCGGTCCGAGCGACGCAGGGTTTGTTCGCGCTGATCCTGTTCACCACATTCAACAACCTGACGGGCGGGGTGTTCATGGCGCTCATGGACCCGTACGGCCTGACGATCTTCCCCGTGGAGATCTGGGGTGTGGTGCTGGGAGTGACGGCGACCGGTTTCCTGATCGGCGGCGGGCTGGTGGCCAAGTTCGGGCTGGGCAAGAACCCGATCCGAACCATGCTGATCCTGGTAGCCTGCACAGGCGTACTCGGCGCGACGTTCACGATCCGCGAGTGGTGGTGGCTCTACGCGGTAGGCATCTGGATCTTCATGATGATCATCCCGGCGGTCGAGGCCGCGGAGCAGACCGTGATCCAGAAGGTGGTTCCGTATGCGACCCAGGGGAGGGTCTTTGGGTTCGCCATGACGTTTGAGGCGGCGGCCGCCCCGATCACCGCGTTCATGATCGCGCCGTTGGCTGAGTTCTGGATCATTCCCTACATGAATTCACAGCCCGGGAGGCAGTCCTGGGGGTGGTTGCTGGGGGAGGGGGACGCCCGCGGGATTGCGCTGGTGTTCCTGGTGTCCGGGATCGCATCGATCGTGCTGGGGCTCGCGGCCTTGCTCACGCGGTCGTATCGTCGGCTCTCGGTTGCCTACGCCAGCGCCCCGGAGAACGCTTTCACACCAAGGGTCTAACATCCTCCACCAGTGATTAACAGACCCCCGGCCAGCTGCCGGGGGTCTGTTTCATCCTTGAGCGTTATTAGGACTTACTCATCTAGTTGGCATTTGTCCAGGGCCGGGGAAACCTGCGTGATGCTGTGACTCGTCGTGGTACGCGGCAGCAGCGGGGTCACCGGGTGCCGCCGGCAGGTTCACCCTCGAGGTCTTCCGGTGCCGAGAGATCCATTTCGTGCAGCGGCACCAGCTTGGACTTGGTGATGAAGCGGTGGGCCAGCCATAGGACGATGAAGACCGGCAACCCAATGTACGAGGAGAGCACTTCCGGGCCCCGTCCGGCAAGCACAGCCTCGTAGTTCTGTCCCGCGATCACTAGAATCAGCAGGGCGAAGGCCAGCAGTGGGCCGATCGGGAACAGGGAGGCCTTGTACGGCAGGTCGCTGACCTTGTTGCCCTGTGCCAGGAAGCCTCGCCTGAAGCGGTAGTGGGAGATTGCGATCCCCGCCCAGACGATGAAGCCGCACAGGCCCGACATGTTCAGCAGCCAGGAGTAGGCCGAGCCCTGGCCGACGATCGCGGATACGAAGCCGAAGAGTCCCACGGCCGCGGTGGCCAGCAGCGCCGGGATCGGCACGCCGCGCGTATTGGTGCGGCCGAAGATTTTCGGGGCCATGCCATCATGGGCCATGGCGTAAAGCATGCGGGTGGATGCATAGAGTCCGGAGTTGCCCGCTGAGAGGATGGCGGTCAGGATCACCGCGTTCATCAGGGCGGCTGCGAACGCGATCCCGGCGCGTGAGAAGACCAGAGTGAACGGGGATACTGCAACATCGGCCTCGCCGGAGGCCAGCAGGCTCGGGTCTGTGAACGGGATCAGGCAGCCGATGATGAAGATGGCACCGATGTAGAAGAGCATGATGCGCCAGAAGACCGTGCGGATGGCCTTAGGCACTTCGCGGCGCGGGTTCTTGGCTTCGCCTGCGGCCACACCCACTAGCTCGGTGCCTTGGAAGGAGAACCCGGCAATCATGAACACCGAGATGATCGAGACCCAACCGCCGTGGAACACTTCATCGCGGTTTTCCCAATTGCTGAGGCCAGGGGAGTTGTCCCCGAGGATGCCGAAGATCATCAGCACGCCGGCGATCAGGAAGAGCACCACTGCCGAGACCTTGATCAGGGAGAGCCAGAACTCCGACTCACCGAAGGACTTGGCCGAGAGGGCGTTGAGCCCGGTCAGTACCAGCAGGAAGATCCCGGCCCATACCCAGCCGGGGATACCCGGGAACCAGAAGTCCATGATGATTCCGGCCGCGACCAGCTCGGCGGCTACCGTGATGGCCCAGTTGAACCAGTAGTTCCAGCCGATCGCGAACCCGAAGGAGGGGGAGACAAACCGGGTGGCAAAGGTTTGGAAGGAGCCAGCCACCGGAATCTTGGCGGACATTTCACCCAGCGACTGCATAAGCAGGAACACCATCAGCCCGACCAGCGCGTAGGCGGCTAGCGCGCCACCCGGGCCCGCCTGGGAAATAGTGCCGCCCGAGGCCACGAACAGCCCTGTACCGATCGCACCGCCTATGGCGATCATCTGCAGGTGACGGCTGCTTAACCCGCGCTTGAGTTCGTTGGCCGTGTCGTTGGAGGTGTGGTCTGCCCCTGTCGCCGTAGAGGATCCAGGTTGCGCCATCGCATTTGGTTCGATTTCTGCGGAAGTTCCCTTCATGAGCGTCATGCAATACCACCAAGGGGCATCAATGCGATCTGGCTGTCCGCCATGATGTATCCCGAGCTGCGGAATAATCCTGAGCCGATAACGCCACCCGCAGCGATCATCATTAGGTGGTGCGTTTCCGTCGATTGGGGCAGATCGGCGGGGTGGCCGGGCGCGACCATCCGATCATCTGTAAGCGAGGGGGAGCTGAGTCCCATGTTGCCTCCGGGAAAGTAGCTGCGTTGGATTGGATCTTCCGGCGGGCCTGGCCGGGAAGAAGAGTGATCAAGCTAACACGCAAAAGGAAAGAGTTCTTTTGCCTAGCGGATGTTGCACAGCAGGGCCGGTGAAGTCTTACCGTTGCGCATCAAATATGTGTGAGCAGCATAAGACTTACTAATTTACACGGGTAAACAGGTAAGTGGCTCTTGGTGATCTGCTAGAACGCACGCTTGCGCCAAGTGAGTTCCGCCTGCGGCAGGCGCAGCAGTTGCCTGAGAGTCTTGCCTGGTGCCGGCTGACGGCTCCGGGTTGCATCTCTGGGATAAGGGGTTCCCGCCTATCCCAGCCGTTTGGGGCGGCCGCTAAGCAATCCGTACGGAACTTCAGGCAGGGATCTGCCGGTCGGACACGGCATTACGCTTCGTCGATGGTCCTATTTCGACGCTTGGCCCGCTGGCCCGGTGGCGGTGGGAAACGTCCGTAAGGCACTGATTGCAGGCATCTTGCCGGGTGCGCGCCAGATCGAGAAGCTGCCCCTCCGGCTACGTACCACCGCGGCCGAGTTCACTGCTGCACAGCGGCCGGTGTATGCGGTCTGATCGGCCAGCCTTTCCTTGACCGCCATATGGCGGTGGGGGCGTGACGGGACCCGTGGCGACCGGGGAACAAACCGAGGAAGCCCACGATGCAAACCTGAAGGACGTCGACTGGGGAAAGTGAATCCGAGAACACGAACCCCTGTGTGTTCCAAGCCTCAGCCACAGCTCGAGCAATCAAACTGCTAATGCTCCACCTGTTTTGACATAAGTCTCTCTATGTCTGGTCTAGGCTCCATATCGTTGTGCTTCACCTGCTTCTGTTCGAAAGGACTGACTATTTATGCCTACGGCTACCCAGCGCACCCCAGAGACGCTCTCGGATAATCAGATGCAGTCCCATCCGGCTTGGACGGCCTTGAAGAACGCCGCCACGGAGCTTCAGCTCATTCAAGCTCGAGACGGTTCCGTGCCGGAGCCCGGAGATCTTGCCACCGCCTCCAAGCTGGCGACCATAATCCGCGAATCCGTCGCCGACCTCGCGCCCCTTTTCCCTCACGACGCGGAGTATCTTGACTGTCTTCAGAAAGCCTTCACAGCGTGGGAAGTATCAGAATTTGCAGTCCCTGACTTTCTGGAGGCTCTGCAGGCCTTCCAACCGCAACTCCACCGTGCCGATGGTCTCCGCCACCTCGTCGTCTTTCCGATGTATACCCAGAACGGCAGCACCAACAGGTTCGTGGAAGCTGTGCTGATCGAGGTCATCTGGCCCGACTTCATTGCTGAACTCGAAGCCGGGGACTACTCAAACCCGCTCTTCCTGCCCGTCCGGTTCATCGACTTCACACCTGGCTACGATACGAATTCTGCGGTACTGTTCCCGGAATCCGTCGCGGTACGGGAGACCCCCCAGTTCAATTGGGGAGCAATTTTCGCGGACAGGGAAGCCGCACGTTTTAGGCGCGTTCTGCGTGCCGCCGCCACGACCACCCGGCTGGACCTGCCCGAAGATGCTGCCGCTCTTCTGGAGGATCAGCAGCTTACGCAGTCGACGTTTGTCATGTGGGATCTGATTCATGACAGGACCCACATGCGCGGAGACCTTCCCTTTGATCCCTTCATGATCAAGCAGCGGATGCCCTTCTTCCTGTACACGCTTGAAGAACTGCGCTGCGATCTCACCGCCTTCCGAGAATCGGTCAAAATCGAAAAGGACAAGGAGTCGTCCCCGGAAGCGCGCAAGTATGCCAAGCTCGTCCAGTACGCCGTCATCTTCGACAGGATCTTCCGCTTCGCGATGACCGGGCCCCGCGTACGGAACTACGACGGCCTCGGCGGCCAGCTGTTGTTTGCGTGGATGCACCAGCACCGTGTGCTCCATTGGACCGATTCAAAGCTGACCATCGACTGGGACAACGTCGCTGACGTCGTGGTTGCGCTGGGACAGGAAATCGAGGAGTTGTACTGGCGCTCCATTGACCGTCCCAAGACCGCGCACTGGCTCGCCGCCTATGAACTCATTTCCGCAACGGTCACCCCTCACCCTGCCTCCACATGGGCGAAGGGACCGGATGCGCTCCCGCTCGCCGGGCCCCCACGCGGACTCACCGACTTGGTCCTGGACGATGAGTTTCCCTACTCGATGTTCTACGAAGCGCTGGAAAAGAAAATCCGGCCGGTTATCGAATCGACTTCCGGGATCACCGGAACCTCGGACCTCGGCGAAGATGTCGGGGCAGCCGCATGAACGCCCGTTCAGCAGCGCACCCGCTGAACGTCGTCGTCGCCGGTTCCACCAGTGCGGCAGGCCGGGCAGTCGTTGAAGCCCTCGTGGGTATCGGCGCGCGCGTCGCTGCGGTCGATCTCGACCCCGTCGGCGTCGAATCACTGGCCGAAACCCACGACGAAGTAGCGCCCTATGTCTGCAACCTGGCCGACCTATCCGCCGTCGGCAATCTCGCGGACTCCATACGTGCCGACCTTGGACCGGTGGACGGGCTGATCCATCTGGTTGGTGGCTGGCGTGGCGGCGACGGTATTCCCGGACAGAAGGATGAGGACTGGGACGTCCTGCACACGAGCGTCCTGACCACGCTGCGCAACACGTCACGTACCTTCTACCCGGATCTGGAAGCGTCACCCTCCGGCCGAATGGCTATTGTCTCGGCTGTCGCCGCTTCCCAGCCGACTGCCTCGGGGGCCGCCTACTCCGCGATCAAAGCTGCTTCCGAAGCCTGGGTTCTGGGCATGGCGGATGGCTTCCGCAGAGCCCAGTCGGGCCACAAGACGGAGCCGAAGGAGCAGTCCTCGGCAGCGGCCATCTTCGTGGTCAAGGCCTTGGTCGATGAAACGATGCGGACCGAAGCGCCCCACCGGGCGTTCCCCGGATACACCGACGTGAGCGAGCTGGCGGACCATGTGTCCGCACTCTTTTCAGCGCCGGCTTCGGAACTGAACGGAACACGACAGCACCTCGTCTAAGACCGGCGGCAACCGAACTACACAAGAACCTGCCTGGTTGCGTGTAGGGCAGACGGCGAAACCGCTCCTCACTGATGGTGGTCGAGGGCCGCGAGGAACCGCTTCATGGAGCCGCCGAGATTCCAGTCGGTGGCCAGGCGCTCAAGTTCGGCACGTGGATCGCCGTCGACGGGATGGAGCTGAGCGCCGGCTTCCTCGAGACTCGGCAGTTTGAGGTCGCGTACGACGTTCACGACGGCGGGTGCGACCTTCAGGTAGTCTGCGGCCGCGGTGAGCTTCGACCGTACGGATGCGGACACTCCGCTTCCCGCGTCCGCCGCCGCTAGCAGCCCGTCGAGGGAGCCGTGCTCTCCGAGCAGCGACGCGGCAGTCTTCTCACCGATGCCGGCGACCCCCGGGAGTCCATCGGAGGCGTCGCCGCGGAGGAGCGCGTAGTCGGCATACTGCTCGGGCAGCACACGGTATTTGCCGACGACCACAGCGTCTGTCAGGACTTCAAGGTTCTTCATGCCGCGCGCGGTGTAGATCACCCGCACTTGGCGGGCGTCGTCGACAACCTGGAAGAGATCGCGGTCGCCGGTGACCACATCGACTGGAAGGTTGGCGTGGCTGGCGTAGGTGCCGATGACGTCGTCGGCCTCGTGTTCGGGCGCCCCGACGACGGCGATTCCGGCGAGCTCGAGCACCCGTCGGATCATCGGAATCTGCGCCTCGAGCCCGGGCGGCACCACCTCCACGTCGGGAGCGTCCGCTACCACCTCTGCGACCCGATGCGCTTTGTAGGTGGGGAGGAGGTCGACCCGCCACTGCGGACGCCAGTCGTCGTCCCAACATGCGATCAGATGCGTGGCGTTGTAGTCGATGGTCAGCCACGCGATCATGTCCAGCAGGCCGCGCACAGCGTTAACCGGCGTGCCGTCAGCCCGCTGGATCGTGTCGGGCATGCCGTAGAAGGCGCGGAAGTACAGTGACGCAGTGTCAAGGAGCATCAGGCGATCGGGCATAACTGATCCTGACACGGATACACCGGGATGTCAGTGCCTCACGGTTTCCGGGTGTTCGTGCCCGGCCTTCCGCTGCCGCGGCTACGGTGGAGCCATGGCGCTAACGAAAGGGGCAGCTGATGGAAGACTATTTTGCCGGTGACGAGCGATCGATGCGCGAGCGGATGCTCGCAGGCGACCTCTATATTGCCGACGACCCGGAGCTGGCCGCGGACAGCACCCGCGCGATCGAACTCGCGGACCGTTACAACAGGGTCTGGCCCAGCGACCGCGGCGCGGCAGGGGAGATCCTGCGCGACCTGCTGGGGGCGATCGGCGAGGGCTCCGAGGTCCGGCCACCCGTGTTCGTGGACTACGGCCATTACGTCAGCATCGGTGCGCGGACCTTCATCAACTACAACCTCACGGCCCTGGATGTCGCTGCGATTACGATCGGCGACGATGTTCAGATCGGTCCCAACGTCCAGCTGCTGACGCCAACGCACCCGGTGGAGCCGAAGCCGCGCCGCGACAAACTGGAAGCAGCGCAGCCCATCACCATTGGGGACAACGTGTGGATCGGCGGCGGAGCGATCATTCTGCCGGGCGTTACGGTTGGCGAAAACACTGTGATCGGCGCGGGCGCGGTTGTCACGAAGGACCTGCCGGCAAACGTCGTAGCCGTGGGTAACCCGGCGCGGGTGGTCCGCGAGCTCTAAAGAAATATCTTGACGGCTCCCTCTGGCTGGGGGAAGCTTTTCGCCAGCGGATTCTCCTCCGCTTACGCAGGGAAAGGCTCGTCATGATCAACGAAGATTCGAAGACCGGTGTCCGGCGATATAAACGATGGCTGCCGGCGCTGATGCTGTGCCTGCTTATGTCAGCTGTAGGCATTGGCGCCGCCCCGGCTGCAGATGCCGCCCCAAACAAGGGCGGCGGCAAGGGCGACAGCGGTGGCAGCACGGACCTGCTCGGCAATGATGTGTCCTGGCCGCAATGCGGCAAGGCGCTTCCGGATAACCCGGCGTTCGCCATCATCGGGGTGACCGGCGGCTTGGCCAACAACACCAACCCCTGCCTGTCCGAGCAATTGGCCTGGGCGGAGGAAGAGACGCTGACGGACGCCACCGGCCAGCCTGATGTGGCGCTCTACGTCAACACTGCCAACGCAGGGCACGCGGGTTCCTGGTGGCCGGACAGCAACGTCTACCCGGAAGACGTCGATGATCCCGATTCCGTCGTCGTAGATAATCCTTACGGTAAGTGCAGCGGGGCCGAAGATGCGGCCTGCGCCTACATGTACGGCTGGGCCAAGGCCTACGACGACGCCAACATCCGCGGCATCAGCAACCCGGAGGATTATCTGTGGTGGCTCGACGTCGAAACCGAGAACAGCTGGTCCGAGACCGATCTGGAGGCCAACAGGGCCTCTCTGGAGGGCATGACCGACTACTTCGAGAGCATAGATGCCGACGTCGGCATTTACTCGACCAACTTCCAGTGGGGCCAGATCGTTGGCCAGGTCAGTGCGGACAGCAGCCTGGCCGGACTCCCGAGTTGGCTGGCCGGGGCACGGACAGCCAACGGGGCCAAGAACAACTGCTCCTCTGCGCCGCTCACGCCCGGCGGTTACGTGTCCGTCACGCAGTTCGTCTCGCGCGGCTTCGACTACGACTACTCCTGCATTTAGCCCCTCAGCGAGAACGTCCCTAAAGCACGAGAACGTCCCTTGCACGCCGAATACAAACGGTAAGGGACGTTCTCGTGGTCGAAACACCCTGCACGGCCGGATCACCTGAGCGCAGGGCTGCTCGCGCAGCGGACCTACTGCTGGGGCTGGCCGGCGATGTTGACCAGCCAGTTGATGCCGAATTTGTCCGTGAACATGCCAAAGGTATCGCCCCAGGGAGCCTTCTCCAGCGGTTCAGCGATGTTGGCGCCCTCGGTCAGTTTGTCCCAGTAGCCGCGCAGTTCGGCTTCGTCGTCGCCGCTGAGGGAGACCGAGATGTTGTCTCCGGGGTTGTAGGCCATGCCGTTCGGGGTGTCCGCGCACATGAGGGTGAGGCCGTTCGGGGTCTCCAGCATGGAGTGCATGATCTTCTCGCCTTCGGCTGGATCGTCACTGGCATGCAGTTCGGCGAAGGTGCTGCGGGTCAGTTCGCCACCGAAGGCCGCGTGGTAAAAATCCATGGCCTGCCGGGCGTTGTCGCGGAAGCTGAGGTACGGGTTGAGGCGCGTTGCCATGATCGAACTCCTTTGTTGGTCATGCTCGGGTTCTATCCAAGGTTGATTATTTACCAGAGGCTGCGGGTAGGGAAGACTGCGGGGTGACGGAAAGTTGGTTCCATGCCAGTTCAGTTGTCATCGCACGCGCAGGTCTTGGTTGCGGAGAGGCTGCGCGCTGCGGGCTGTGTCTTTGCCGAGGACGAGGCACAGCTGCTGGTCGCTGCCGCGCTGACACCGGCCGCG
The DNA here is from genome assembly GCF_025960875.1 of Crystallibacter permensis. Taxonomy (GTDB): domain Bacteria; phylum Actinomycetota; class Actinomycetes; order Actinomycetales; family Micrococcaceae; genus Crystallibacter; species Crystallibacter permensis. The sequence continues at coordinate 37,695 of NZ_JAODLR010000012.1, forward strand.
CTTGAGGACATGCTGGGCCGGCGGGTTGCCGGGCTGCCGCTGGAACAGATTCTCGGCTGGGCGGAGTTTTGCGGCCTGCGGATCGCTGTGGAGCCCGGCGTGTTTGTGCCCCGCCGACGGACGGAGTTCCTGGCTTCCAAGGCCATCGACCTGGCTCGCCTCGTGGACGGCTCACCCGTAGCGGTCGACCTTTGCTGCGGCTCGGGCGCCGTTGCGGCGGCGCTGGCGGACGCCGTGAGCGGGCTGGAACTGTACGCGGCGGATATCGACCCTGCGGCGGTGCGCTGCGCTCGCCGCAATCTCGGCACGGCAGGCCAGGTGCATGAAGGGGATCTCTACGCTGCGCTGCCCATTGACCTGCGCGGCCGGGTTGACGTCCTCGTGGCCAACGCACCCTACGTTCCTACCGGAGCGATCGGGATGATGCCGCCGGAAGCCCGTCTGCATGAACCGCGGGCAGCGCTCGATGGTGGGACGGACGGACTGGACATCCAGCGGCGCGTAGTCGATGCCGCGCATGAGTGGCTGGCACCCGGGGGCTACCTGTTGGTCGAGACCGGCCCGAGCCAACTGAATGAGACCGCGCGGATTTTCGAGGGCAACAGTTTTGCCGCCCAAGCCGCCTATTCCGCGGAGCTGGACGCTGCCGTCGTTGTTGGAACGATCCTCAGGAAATAGGACCGCGGGCATTTGACCGCCGTTCCCAAATCTCTTGACGCAAACCGGTTTGTAACGCAAACTGGTTTGTGTGATCCACCACGAAGGAAGGCAAGCGAGCATGGCACCGCATTCCAACAGCACCGGCGCCCAGCCCGGCGAACCGGAAGAGGCCCCGCTGGACCTGCACGCCGCGCTGCGCCTGGTCAACGACGCCGAAACCAAAGCGCGGGAGGAGCTCCAGGGCAACGAGGCCGGCGTCTACCTGATCTGGGGTTTCGCCTGGCTGCTCGGTTACGGCGCGATGCACGGCGCCAGGTTCGGCTGGCTTCCGCTTAGCGCCGGGGCGTCGCTGACGGTCTTTGCCGCCTGCATCATGGTCGCGCTGTCGACCACGGTCTACATCGTGACCCGGCAGCGGCGCGGCATCCGCGGACACTCGTCCTTCGTCGGCGCCATGTACGGCGGCGCGTGGGCGCTGGGCTTCATGGTGATGGGCACGCTGTCCGGGGTGATCGGCGCCGCCGTCGACGATTTCTGGCTCACCGGCATGATCATCAACGGGATCGCGCTGCTGATTGTCGGGCTGATGTATATGGTCGGCGGCGCGATGTTCAACGACAAGAGCCAGGCCCGGCTGGGCATCTGGTTCCTCGTGGCGAACATCATCGCGATTCTGGCCGGTCCGGCAAACTTCGTGACCGTCTGCTTCATCCTCGGCCCGCTCGGCTTCTTCGCCGGAGCCCTGGCGGAATTCCGCCGGCGCCGGCGGCTGCGGAACCGCGGGAAGGTGTAGCCGTGGCCGAACTGGACCCGGTGATCCACGCCGAATCCCGGCTACGTGCCATCACGATCCTGAACGAGGTGGGGGAGCGGGACAAGATCGCCTTCACCAAGCTGCGCAAGATGCTGGACATGACCGCCGGCAACCTCTCCACCCACCTGCGCAAGCTCGAAGACGCCGGCTACGTGGAGGTCACCAAGACCATCGAGGGCCGCACCCCCGCCACTTACGTGGGCATCACCGCCAAGGGCAAGGCCGCCTATGCGCAGTACCGGGTGGCGCTGCGCGAACTGCTCACCGGCCTGCCCTAGGCGCTGTAGTTCCGCCCGAATAACACCGCAAGAACGGCAAAATCCGCACTCATCCAGGAGCACCGATGAAAGTCCCTGCACTAGTTGCTGAACGTACTTCTGAAGCAACTTCCAACTCCGCTTCCAACCCCACCGAACAGCGTACGACGGCGGTGCTCGCCTCCGTCACGAATGCCTCCAAGAGCTTCGGCAACACCACGGCGCTGAGCGGCATCAATCTGGACATTCACGCCGGCGAAGCGCTGGGCCTGCTCGGTCCCAACGGTGCTGGGAAGTCGACGCTGATCAGCCTGCTCGCCGGCCTCCGCCGGGCCGACTCCGGCAGAGTGGAACTGTTCGGCCGCAACCCGCTGGACCCGAAGGCGCGGCTGCAGCTGGGCACCACGCCGCAGGCCACCTCCGTCCCGCAGACCCTGAAGCTGCGCGAGACCGTGGACTTCGTGGCGGCGCACTACCCGGACCCGGTTCCCACCGCAGAGTTGCTGGCCGACTTCGGCCTGAGCAAGATGGCCGAGAAGCAGTGCGGCGCGCTCTCCGGCGGCCAGCAGCGCCGGCTGCTGGTGGCGCTGGCGCTGGTGGGCCGGCCGCGCCTGGTGGTGCTGGACGAACCGACCACCGGCCTGGACGTGGACGCCCGCGAAACCTTGTGGCAGCGGCTGGAAGAATACCGCCGCGGCGGCGGGACGCTGCTGATCACCAGCCACTACCTCGAAGAGATCCAGGCGCTCGCGAGCCGCGTGGTAGTGATCGACCGCGGGACCGTGATCGCAGACGGCAGCGTGGACGAGATCCGCAGCCATGTGGCAATCAGCAAGGTCTCGTTCAAAAGCCAGCTGCCGGCGTCGTTCTTTGAATCCTTTCCACAGGCGGTCAGCGCCGCCACCAGCGCCAAGGGCATCACCACCGTGGTGACGCAGGACGCAGACGCGACCGTGCGGCAGTTGGTCCGCGAGGGCGTCGAATTCACGGGACTGGAAGTCCACGCCGCCAGCCTGGAAGAAGCCTTCCTGGCGCTGACCCGCCATTCCTCCGAAGCAGCCACCGAGACCGCAAAGGATTCGGCATGACCACCCTGGCCCATCGCAATCCAGCGCCGCCCACGCAGGCGGCGCTGCTCAAGGCCCACACCAAGGCGCAGGTGCTGGAACAGCTGCGCATTCCCGTGGCCGTCATCTCCTCCACAGTCTTCCCGACCCTGGCCCTGCTGTTCTTCGTGATTCCGCAGGAGATGGTCACCTCGAACCCGATCACCGCGCTGACTGCGATCGCCCAACTGGCTCTGTTCGGCGTGATGAGCTCGTTCCTGTTCAACTACGGCATCGGCATCGCCGAGGAGCGGGCCAACCCCTGGAACAGCTACCTGCGCACGCTGCCTGCGGGTCCGGTGCCGTCGACCATCGCGCGGGCGTTGACGGCGATGATGTTCGCGTTCTTCGCGCTGATTCCGGTGCTGATCCTGGGCGGACTGATGACCTCGGCGCCGGAGGCCTTCACCAACGGCGAGCTGTCCTGGAGCCGGATTCCGCTGTCCGTGGTGGTCTGGCTGTTCTGCGGGCTGCCGTTCCTGGCGCTCGGGCTGTTCATCGGCTACCTCTGCACGTCCAAGGTGGCGATCGCGGTGACCCAGGTGGTGTTCTTCCCGATGGCGTTCGCCGGCGGGATGATGCTCCCGCCGATCATGTTCCCCGACTGGCTGAACACGTTTTCGCTGTTCCTGCCGTCCCGGGCGGCGCGCGATATCGCGGTCCAGGTGCTCTCCGGCCAGGGCATGCACGCCAGCTCGGTTCTCTGCCTGGTGGCGTGGACGCTGGTGCTGGGCGGGCTGGCGCTCTGGGCGAACCGGCGGGACCAGGGCCGCCGGTTCCGGTAGCTCCCCGGGTTCGACCTCTGGTTCCGATAAGCGCCGGTTCCCCCGGAACGCCGGCAGCCGTATCCTGACAGCATGGCTGTGACAATAACTGTCCGTGACGTCCCGGAGGAAGTCCGGGCGCGGCTGGCTGAGCAGGCTGCCCGCTCCGGCCGGACCATGCAGGAATACTTGGCAGCCGAACTCCGCCAGCTAGCGGACCGTCCCCGTCCTGTGGATTTTGTCCGCAGGCTTGAAAGCCGCGTCGAGCTGGACACCGCGGACGTCTCGGCAGACGACATCCTGTCAGCACGCGATTCCGGCCGCCAATACCGGTAGCCGGCGGCAACAGCCACTAACGACGGCGAACGGGCCGGTGTGCCGCTTCCTCACGCCTGGATAGTCGGTGCGGAGTCCTAAGCTGGGAGGCGTGAGTCCTAAACAACCCGTCGCGCCCGTCACTGGGCAGGGCCTGAACCGTACCATCCTCGCCCTCGCGCTGCCGGCCTTCGGCGCGCTGATCGCCGAGCCGCTGTTCCTGCTGGCCGATTCTGCGATTGTCGGCCACCTCGGCGTGGCCCAACTGGCTGGCGTCGGACTCGCGGCCACCGTGGTGCAGACCGTGGTGGGCCTGATGGTGTTCCTGGCCTACTCGACCACGCCCGCGGTGGCCCGGTTGCTCGGCGCCGGGCGGCATGCGGATGCGCTCGACGTCGGCCGGGACGGCATCTGGCTCGCCTTCTTCCTCGGGCTGGTGCTTTCCGTCGCGGGCTGGGCCACTGCTCCCGCGCTGGCCTCCGCGATGGGGGCGGCAGGCGAGGTGCACGGCTATGCGGTGGATTACCTGCGCTGGTCCATGCCGGGGCTGACCGCGATGCTGATCGTGCTGGCGGCAACCGGCGTGCTGCGCGGTCTGCAGGACACCAAGACCCCGCTGCTGGTGGCCGGCATCGGTTTCCTGGTAAACATCGGGCTGAATTTCGTGCTGGTCTACGGGCTGGATCTGTCCGTGGCGGGATCGGCGATGGGCACCAGCCTTGTGCAGTGGGGGATGGCCGCCGTTTATCTGGCCATCGTCTACCGCGGCAGCGTGAAATACGGTGTGCCCCTGGCGCCCACCTGGACCGGGGTCAAGGCCACCACCCACGTGGGCTCGTGGCTGATGCTGCGTACCTTGAGCCTGCGGATCGCGATTCTGGCCACTGTCTTCGTGGCCACGGCGCAGGGGCCGGTGAGCCTGGCCGCGCACCAGTTGGTCATGACGGTCTTCACCTTCCTCGCCTTCGCGCTGGACGCCATCGCGATCGCGGCACAGGCGCTGATCGGCAAGGAACTCGGGGCGGGCAACAAGGCGCTGGCGCATTCGCTGACCCGCCGGATGATCGTCTGGGGCGTGGGCTTCGGTGTCGTCACCGGGGTGCTGCTGGCGCTCGCCGGGCCGCATTTGGGGTGGATCTTCTCCTCGGACGCCGCCGTGCAGGATGCGTTCGCCATCGGGGTGCTGCTGCTGGCGCTCAGCCAGCCGGTCTGCGGTTTCGTCTTTGTGCTCGACGGCGTGCTGATCGGCGCCGGTGACGCGAAGTATCTGGCTGTTGCCGGCGTCGTAAATCTCTTGGTCTATGCGCCGCTGCTGGTCTGGGTGCAGTTGTCCGAACTCAGCGGCGTCGCCGGACTGGCCTGGCTCTGGGCGGCATTCGGGCTGGGCTACATGGCGGCGCGCGGCCTGACGCTCGGCTGGCGGGTCCGCACGGATGCATGGATGGTCACCGGAGCGCACTAAACTCGAGGGGTGAGCACTAACAGCACTGTCCAGGCCGCCGCGTACTGGCAGCCCGTTTTGATGCGGGCCCTTGTCGCGGCCGCGTTCGGCATCCTCACCATCTTCTGGCCCGAGCCGGGGGACACGGTCATGGCCCTCGCCGGCGGCGCGTTCCTGCTGCTCAGCGGTGCCGCCGTGTGGCTGCTCGCGCGGAAGCCCGAGGCCAACGAGTACCGCACCCTGCTCCAGCTCGAAGCCGGTGCGTTCGCGGTCGCGGGGGCACTCGCGTTCGCCCTGCAGACCCCGTCCACCTTCACCATCCTCGCCACCGCGGCCCTGCTCATCGGCGGCGGCGCGGAACTGGTGCTGTGGTGGCAGAACCGCGGCGCGCACGGCTCGGTCCTGTCCAAGGACTGGCTGATCGTCGGCGCCGTCTCGGTGGGCTTCGGCGCGGCCCTGCCGTTCTTCACCTACCTCGGCGCGCACGCGCTGTTGGGCGTCCTCGGCGGCGCGGCGATCATCACCGCCGTCGTGCTGGGGATCGCCGCCCTGACCTACCGCTTCGATGCGCGGAAGGCCGCCGCCAGTTGACCGATGCCAGCTGACCTACGGCCCGCAACCGTGACTGCGCCCACACCGAAATTCCGGCGTCTTCTACAGCCGGTAGACTGGGGTGAGACTTTTCGCAGTAACCAGGAGGAATTCATCGTGGGCAAAAACGCTTCGGGCGAGCCGAACGAACCGCGGATGTCGGTCAAGGGGCCGCTCATATTCTCCGCCGTGCTCGGCGTGATCGCCGGTTTCTTCACGATGATCTTCTCTACCGGCGGCGCGGAAAACCAGCTGCGCTGGGACCTTGGCGTTACCGCGGCCGGTATCGCTTTCATCGCCGCGCTGCTGGTGGTGGCCGTGCTGACCATGGCCGGCAAGGACAACCCGGACCACCTCAGCCAGGGCTCGGGCGTCAACCGCAGCTCGGCCAAGATTCCGGGCGGCGCCGGCACTGTGGGCGGGCAGAAGCGTGCTCCCCGCGAGCCGCAGGCGGATCCCGACACCGTGGGTGATGAAGACCAGAACGACGACGGCGGCAGCCCCCGCCCGCAGGTGTGACAGCCTGACGCTTCCGCCGGCGGATCAACCCGCTGGCTTTCCATGGCCCCAAGCTGACAAGCTGGGGCCATGACTTTTGGGCAGGACGAACCGCAGATTGCAGCGGAACCAGCGACTCCGGAACAGGTAGAACCGCAGCAAGCCGAGCAGGCGCAGGCCCGTCCTGCCCAGACCGGCGAGACCGCCGAGGGCAAGACCCTGCTGGTGGCCGAGCTCTGGTACCGGGGCGATCCCGGCCTCTCCTCGGCTGCGTTGCGCGAACAGCTGGAGGAACGGTTCCCCGGCGCGGCCTTCTCTGAGGGCGTCATCCTGCTCCCGCACCGCGAGCATGCGTTTGAGCTCAGAGGCAAGACGGTCAGCCTCAGCACCGGGCTGGCGGAACCTTCCGAACCGCTGCCCGCGGCGGACGCGCTCGAAGCCACGCCCACCGACCAAAGCTGGACCTGGCCCGATGTCGACCAAGTGGTGCCCAGCTGCACGCACCGGGTCCTGGTGACGGAAGTCCTGTCCAGCACGTTCGATCCGATGCCGCGGGTGGAATCGTTCCGCAACGTCCTCCAGTTCCTGGTTGGCGAGACCAACCCGGCGGCCGTCCGCTGGCTGCACAACTCCCACTGGCGGCAGCCGGGCGAACTTGAGGCGGCACATCCGCTGGCAGGGCCGGTGAACATGCGGTTCTTCCTCGTGACCGATGACGAGGGCGCCATGGTGGTGGACAGTCTGGGCATGTACCAGCTGGGCCTGCCCGATGTGCAGATCCACTTCCGGGACAAGGACCCCAACATGCTAGTGGAGCTGGCCTTCAACGTGGCCGCCTACCTTTACGAGAACGGACCGGTGATAGCCGGCGGCACAACCTTGAACGGGCCGGACGGCCTGGTGCTGACCTGTTCCTGGGAAGACTCGCTGATCGGGCCGCTGCGCACGGTCATCGATCTGGATCCGGGGGAGCCGTTCGCCGCCGGGCACCGTGGTTGAGGTGCGGACCGGCTGCTGGTAAGACTCTGGTATGGGTGCCGGGAATGATTCTGGCTCTTCGGCGGCAAACGCAGCGGACGCCGCCGAAGAGCTCTCCAACGCGACGACGCTGGATGTTTTTGCGCGCGTCGGCTTCGCCGTCCTCGGCCTGATCCACGTTCTCATCGGGGCCATCGCCGTACGGATCGCCCTGGGCGGTTATGGCGAAGCGGATCCCGCCGGCGCCGTGGAGGTCCTGGCGTCGCGGCCGGTGCTGGGTCCGCTGCTCATGTGGACCTGCTTTGCCGGCTGCCTGGGGCTCGCACTGTGGCAACTCAGCGAGGCGTCCCTGCGCGCCAGGCACCTGCCGCGCAAGGAGCAGATCTCCAAGGGCATCTCATCCGGTTCCTTGAGCGTGACGTATGCCCTGTTCGCGTTCATGTTCGCGCGGTTCGCGTTCGGCGACGAATCCGACTCGGGCGAATCCACCAAGGACTTCACCATCGCGATGCTCCAGCATCCGCTGGGCGTGCCTTTCCTGGTGGCCGTGGGCGGCACGGTCATCGGCATCGGGATCTATTTTGTAGTCAAGGCGCTGCGCCGGCAGTTCAAGGACGAACTGGACTTCGGCGACTCAAAACGAGGCAGGCTCCTGCGCGGCCTCGGCGTCGTGGGGCACATCGCGAAGGGCGTTGCGTTGTTCCTGGTCGGACTGCTCATCATCATCGCCGCGGTCACGCACCAGCCCCGGCAGTCCACCGGACTGGACGGCAGCCTGAAGGCACTCCCCGAGCAGCCCTTCGGCATCGTCGCCCTGCTCACCATCGCCGTCGGACTGATGTGCTACGGGGTTTTTGCGATCATCCGTGCCCGCTACGGGCGGATGTAACGCAGAAAGCAAGGGCCGGCCCGACCCCGGAATCGGGAGCGGGCCGGCCCTGGGATCCAGACAGGCGGAACCTACGGGATCATGCCGGTGGTGGTTCCGGTGGAGTCCGGGTCGCTGGGAGCGTGGCTCGCGGTACCGGAAGCCGAGGTTCCGGACGAGGTGGTGGAGGATCCGCCGTCGTTCTTATGCAGAACCTCTCTGGCCTTGCCGGTTACCTTTTCCTGCACCTGCGGCGCCTTCTCCTTGGCCCACTCGGTTCCTTCGGACACCTTGTGCTGGACCTTGGGGTCGTTCCACAGCTTCTGGGCCTGGACCTTGATCTTCTCGTAGCTTTCGCGGCCTGCCCGGGATCCGAGCACGAAGCCCGCGCCGATGCCTGCTACAAAAATGACCTTCTTCAACATGAGGGTTCCTCCAGTTCATCAGACACTGTTGCCGGACTATTCCTCAGCGTACTGATGATCTGGCGATCCGCAATATCCGGACGGGATTTATGCCGTTGCCTTGCGGGCGCGGTAGGCGGCCACATGGGTGCGGTTGGCACAGTTGCCGGTATCGCAGAAGCGCTTGGACCGGTTGCGCGAGAGGTCCACCAGGACGGCGTTGCAGTCTTCCGCGGCACAGACCTGCAGCCGGTCCAGTTCCTTCTCGCGGATCACGTCCACCAAGGCCATGGCCGCGTCAACCGCCATCCGTATATCCAGCGGCGCGTCCGGCGTCGTGGCGTGCAGGTGGTAATCCCAGCCGTCGTGTTTGACCAGTTGGGGCAGTGCGCGGCCGTTGCGCAGGATGTTGTTGACCAGGCGGACGGCTTCGTCCTCCTCCGCCGTCCAGACTGCGCGCAGCCGGGGGCGCAGGTGGCGCACCGCCCGCAGTTCCCCCATCGTGTGGCTGCGCGAGCCGGAGTACTCGTTCGCCTTCACGAACTCGTCCAGGTCCGCCAGGGTGTTCAGCTGGTCCACCTCGGACTCGGCGGTGTTAATTAACTTGGCCGCGTCGATCAGCGATCTTTCCGCGTCATGGGCAAACACCATCTTGACTCCTGAATATGCTCGGCGATACTGTCACTACTATATCCATCTTTAGGTCCTGACATACCCCGATTTTGCGCATTCGGCCGGGGTGGAGGGCTGACAATTAGCGCAATCGAGGTCACCATGGGCGGCAGTACTGTGTCAGTCAAGCCTGCAAGCGGCGTCATGAGATCCTCAGCCGTTTCCGGGGTTGGCATCGCGTTGTTCTCGTCGGCGGTGTTCGGATTGTCCGGGTCGTTTGCGAAATCACTGCTGGAAGCGGGCTGGACGCCCGGCGCCGCCGTTGCGGTCCGGATGCTCGGAGCCGCACTGGTGCTCACAATCCCGGCGCTGATTGTGCTGCACGGCCGCTGGGGCCAGGTCCGGCAGAACTGGAAGACCATCGTGCTGTTCGGGCTCATCGGCGTGGCCGGCTGCCAGCTCGCCTATTTCAACGCGGTATCGACTCTCTCCGTTGGCGTCGCGCTGCTGCTCGAGTTCCTTGCGCCCGTGCTGATAGTGCTCTGGCTGTGGCTGACCAGCCGCCGCAGGCCCCGCGCCGCCACGATGGCCGGCACCGTTCTGGCTGTGGCAGGACTGGTGCTGGTGCTGGATGTTTTCGGTGAGGTGCGCCTGGATCTCGGCGGTATCCTCTGGGGCCTGGCGGCCGCCGTGTGCCTGGTCATCTACTTCTTCATCACCGCCCGGCATAACGACTCCCTGCCGCCGCTGGTTCTGGCGGCGGGCGGACTGCTGGTGGGCGGGGCCTCCATGGTGGTGCTGGGCGCGGCCAGGATTCTGCCCATGGCCGTCAGCACAGCAGATGTCAGCCTTGCCGGCTGGCGGACGAGCTGGTGGGTGCCGCTGGCGGCACTGATACTGCTGTCCACCGTGATCTCCTACATCACGGGCATCATGGCCGCACGGGCGCTCGGCACCAAGGTGGCATCTTTCGTCTCCCTGACCGAGGTGCTCTTTGCCGTGCTGTGGGCATGGCTGCTGCTCGGCGAATTGCCCGCGACCATCCAGCTGCTCGGTGGTGCGCTGATCGTGCTGGGTGTGGTGCTGGTCCGGCTGGATGAACTGCGGGGACCGCGGCTGAGGGTGCGCGCGCAGGCGCTGTGAGTTGTGTCTCAAGCTATGGCTTGCGGCACATAGCGGGGTAGCGGAGCTCATATAGTTAATGACTGTGGTGATTTTGAACACCTGTTCACATCGCGAACGCCACACCGTTTGCCCAACGTTCTCCCGTCGAGCTCACGACCCAAGTCAGCAACAGTAAGGCCCGGTAATGGATATCAAGTCGCGCATCGAAGCGGCCCCCATGAAGCGCACCCAGGTCGGCGTCATCGTCATCTGCACCGCGCTGTACATGATTGACGGCTTCGACGTCCTCGTCATGGCGTTCAGCGCCAACGCAGTCAGTGAATACTGGGGCCTGAGCGCTTCGCAACTCGGCATCCTTCTCAGCTCGGCCTTGGTCGGCATGGCGATCGGCTCGATCTTCGTCTCCACCATCGCCGACATCATCGGCCGCCAGAAGACGTTGGCCCTCGGCGCCCTGATTGTCGCCTTGGGCATGCTCGCCTCGGCCTTCGTGCCCAGCTACGAACTTCTGGTGGTGCTGCGCTTCATTACCGGCCTGGCCGTGGGTACGCTGCAGGCCACCGCCAACGTTCTCGCATCCGAGTTCACCAACGCCAAGCGGCGCTCCACCTCGCTGGCGATCGTCAGCATAGGCCAGCCGATCGGCGGCGTCCTCGGCGGCATGGCCACCGGTGCGCTGATCCTGCAGTTCGGCTGGCGCTCGGCCTTTCTGCTCGGTGCGATTATTACCGCCATCATGATTCCGCTGATCCTCCGCTCTGTGCCGGAATCCGTCGACTATCTGCTGGTCCGCCGGCCGGCCAATGCGCTGGAGCGCGTCAATAAGGTCCTGACCCGGATCGAACAGCCCGCGGTCACGGAACTGCCCGCACCGGCCCCGGCGCCAGCTAAAAAGAAGTCCCGTTTCGCCGACGTGCTCACCGGCGTCAACGCCCGCCGCACCATCCTCATCTCGCTGGCGTACTTCATCCTGATGGCCAGCTTCTACTTCGCCAACTCCTGGACCCCCAAACTGGTGACGGCCAGCGGCTTCAGCGAGCAGGACGGCATCACTGCCGGCGTCCTCTTCAGTACGGGAGCCATCGTTGGCGCCGTCGTCCTCGGATTCTTCGGGTCCCGGTTCCCGATGCGCAAGGTCCTGGCCGTCTTCTTCGTCATCGGCGGCCTCACCTTCGGCGCCTTCTCGCTGTCCACCGGATCGCTCGCCGGCGCGCTGCTGGCGGCCGCGTTGGTAGGTTTCGGCTCCAACGCCCCGATCGCCGGCATGCTCGCCATCAGTCCGACCTACTACACCTCCGAGGTCCGCGGAACTGCCTTGGGCTTGGTCATCGGCATGGGCCGCGTCGGCGCCATCGCTTCCCCGATGATCGCCGGTGCGCTGATGGACGGCGGTTGGCAGCCGACCGACCTGTACTTCCTGTTCATCATTCCGATGCTGCTCGGCGCCGTGGTGATTTCCATGCTCGGCAAGCCGGTCCTCGGCGAGCCCGCCGCCACCCAGAGCGGTGCAACCGAGCGGGAGCTGACCAACAGCCGCTAATTTCTCCTGGAGAGTTTGATACGGGATGGGCTCCTGCTGCCGATTACGACGGCGGCGGGAGCCCTTCCTCTTACATCCCACCGGCCTTCTGGCGCACACTGGAAAGAGGCATACCAGAACCGAAGGAGCTTCCTATGTGCCGCAACATCCGCCAGCTCTACAATTTCGAGCCGTCAGCCACGAGCGCCGAGGTCGAGGCCGCCGCATTGCAGTACGTCCGCAAAGTCAGCGGCACCAACAAACCCTCAAAGGCCAATGAAGAGGCCTTCAACGAGGCGGTGCACGAAATCGCGCACATCACGGCGCATCTGCTCGATTCGCTCGTGACCACCGCCCCGCCGAAGAACCGTGATGAAGAAGCAGCCAAGGCCAAGGCCCGCGCGGCCGTCCGCTATGGTGCAGCCGGGTAGCCGGTGAAGTCGCTCCTCCACTGGTCCAGCGCTATTGCTCTGATCGCTGTGGCCGTAATGATGCTGGCCGTTTATGGCAACCGGGGCCAATGGGGGCAGGCGGTCGTCGTTGCCGCTATCCTGCTGGCCGCCGCGTGGTTGCTCAGCCCGCTCTTCGGCGGCCGGCAATCACCGTGGTCAGCGCTGCGGCAGGACCAGGAGCGCGAGCCCGGAGTGGTGATCTTCTGGCGTCCGGGCTGCGTCTACTGCATGCGGATGATGGCCTCGCTGGGTCGGACCCGGCGCAAGGCACAGTGGGTCAATATCTGGCGCGATGCCGAAGCAGCCTCGTTTGTTCGCGAGCATAACGACGGCAACGAAACCGTCCCCACGGTCATCCTGCGCGACGGGGTTTACACCAACCCGGATCCCGAGACCGTGCGCCGGGAACTGGTCCGCGGGTAGCACGGCCTACCGGGCGAAGGCCCGCAGCCGCAGGGAGTTCGCCACCACCAGGACGGAGCTCGCCGCCATGGCGGCGCCGGCGATCATCGGGTTCAGCAATCCGAATGCCGCTACCGGGATGCCGAGGGTGTTGTAGGCGAAGGCCCAGAACAGGTTGCTCTTGATGGTGCTCAGCGTCTTGCGGCTCAGCTCGATGGACTGCACCACCTGGCCCAGATCGCTGCCCATCACCGTGATGTCCGCGGCCTCGATGGCGACATCCGTTCCGGCGCCCATGGCGATTCCGAGGTCGGCCTGCGCCAAAGCGGCAGCATCATTCACACCGTCGCCGACCATCGCCACGGTCTTGCCGGCGTCCTGCAGTTTCTGCACGGCCTCGACCTTGCCCTCGGGGAGGACATCGGCGAAGACGTCTTCGGCGGCAATTCCGACGGCGGCCGCAACCTGGGCGGCGACTGCGCCGTTGTCTCCGGTCAGCAGGATCGGGCGGAGGCCCAGTTCCTTGAGGCGGGCAATCGCCGCGGCCGAGCTGTCCTTGATGGTGTCCTTGAGACTGACGATGCCGGCAAGTTCGCCGTCCACGGCCACCCAGATGGCGGTCGCGCCGGACTCCTGCTGTTCCAGCAGGAGAGCACGGTCCTGCGGCGTCAGGTTGATGCCGTTCTCTTCCAGCCAGCCGGTCCGGCCCGCCACCACGGTAAGACGTCCGCCGTCGTTATTTGTCACGAGGCCGCGTACACCGCCGCCGGCCGCACTGTGGAAATCCGTCAGTGCCGGCAAACCGGCTTGGGCTGACAGGCCCGTGGCTGTCCCGCCGGTGCGGGTAGCGGCCGAGGCGAGGCGTTCCTTGGCAGCGTCGACGATCGCGTGGGCGATCGGATGTTCGGAGCCGGATTCGACCGCGCCGGCCAGCGCCAGCACCTCGTCTTCGGAATGAGCGCCAAGGGCGACGACGCCGGAAACAGCCTGCTTGCCGGTGGTCACGGTGCCCGTCTTGTCCAGCAGAATGGTGTCCACGTGCCGGGTGTCCTCAAGGATCTGCGGCCCCTTGATCAGGATGCCCAGCTGCGCGCCCCTGCCCGTGCCGGTGAGCAGCGCGGTCGGCGTGGCCAGCCCCAGTGCGCAGGGGCAGGCGATGACCAGGACCGTCACCGCGGCGGTGAAAGCGGACTCCAGGTCGCCGGTGAGGACCAGCCACAGGATGAAAGTAACGACGGCGATGGCCAGCACGATGGGGACGAAGACCGAGCTGATGCGGTCCGCCAGCCGGGCGATGGGCGCCTTGCCTGCCTGCGCCTGGCTGACCAGCCGGCCCATCTGCGCCAGCGTCGTATCCGAGCCGACGCGGGTCGCCCGGACCAGCAGGCGGCCGGAAGTGTTGATGGTGGCGCCGGTGACCGTGTCATCCACGTCCACTTCCACCGGGACAGATTCGCCCGTGATCAGCGATGTGTCGACGGCGGAATGTCCCTCGACCACGTAGCCGTCGGTGGCGATCTTCTCGCCGGGGCGGACCACGATGAGGTCGCCGGGAACCAGCTGTTGCGCGGATACCTTCACCTCGGCGCCGTCGCGCAGCACCGTGGCTTCCTTGGCCCCGAGATTCAGCAGGGACTTGAGCGCGTTGCCAGCCTTCTGCTTGGCGTTGGCTTCGAGATAGCGCCCCAGCAGCAGGAAGGTGGTGACGACGGCGGCGGTCTCGAAGTAGAGCGCGTGGTCGGCCATGCTGCCGTGGACATGCTCAGTCATCATCGGGTCCATCAGCAGTTGCCACGCGGAGAAGAAGAACGCCGCGAGGACGCCGATCGACACCAGCGTGTCCATGGTTGAGGCAAGATGCCGTGCGTTGATCGCCGCGGCGCGGTGGAAGGGCCAGGCAGACCAGAACACCACAGGGATGGACAGCGCGAAGACAACCCACCCCCAGTGCGGGAACTGCGCGCCCGGGATCATCGAGATGGCGAAGATCGGGGCGGTCAGAATGGCGGCAGTCCACAGCCGGGGCTTTAGCTGGGCGGCCGTACCGCCGTGCGCCATGTGGTCTTCGTGCCCGGCGTGCTCGTCATGTAAAGCGGTGGAGTCCGTCGAATCCGGCTGGCGCGAGTTATGGCGCAGCGAGGAACGAGCGGAGTCATTGTTTGAGCGCAGGATCGACGGCGGAACCGACTCCGGCGCCTCTCGGTGCGGGGCATGGTGGGGCGAGGATTTGATGCGGGCGCGGTAACCGGTGGCCTTGACCGTGTCGAGCAGCTGCTGGTCCGACACGTTTTCGGGCACAGTGACCTGAGCCGATTCGAGGGGGAGATTGACGCTGGCTTGGACACCTTCGAGCTTGCCCAGTTTGCGCTCCACGCGGTTGACGCAGGACGCGCACGTCATGCCTTCGATCTCCAGCTCGACCAGCCGGGTCGGAGCCACTTCCGTACCGCTGATTCCGGCAGGGCCGGCCTGGTTGCTGCTTTTAATCCGGGCACCCGTGTTCTGGGCCATGATTGCCTTCTTCCCCTTCGATTCTCAGAGGCGGGCCCTTCGCATCACGCGGCGCCCGCCGTCGTACTCTTACGCGTCTGCTGCGACGACCAGATAACCCGCTTCGGCTACAGCCTCGCCGATCTGTTCCGGATCCAGGTCGCCGGTGGAGTTGACGGTGGCGGTGGAAATGCCGCCCTTGTTCAGCTCGATGGCGACGCCCTGCACGCCGTTGATGGCCTTGAGTTCTTCGGTGACTGCGTCGATGCAGTGGCCGCAGGTCATGCCGTCAATGCTGACTTTGGTGATGGTGCTCATGGTTCCTCCTGCTGGGGTTGAATCTGGATGGGCTAGCGAAGCAGCCGGCCGATGGCGTCCGAGGCTTCCTTGACCTTGTCCTGCACGATGGTCGGGTCCCCGGCGGCTTCGGAATCCTTCGCGGCACCGACCACGCAGTGCGCGATGTGGTCCTCGAGCAGCCCGATGCTGACGGCGTGCAGGGCTTTGTTGACCGCGGATACCTGGGTGAGGATGTCGATGCAGTACTTGTCCTCGTCCACCATGCGGGCGATGCCCCGGACCTGGCCTTCGATGCGCTTGAGTCGGCGCAGGTAGGCCGCTTTGTCTGTGGTGTAAGCGTGTCCGATGTGCTCGTCGGCTACGAGGGCATCCTCAAGGACCGACGGCTCGGCCGCGGGAAGATCTGTCTGGCTCATGGCGTTCCTTCCGGTGAACTTCTATATCCAAGGTATACCCCTTGGGGGTATGAATCAAGGGCGTATGGTCAACGCCTCACCATCGGTCGCTTACTGCGGCCTCAGTGCATACCTCGCTACGGTCCCGTCACGGCGAGAACGTCCCTTAAACGCGAGATCGTCCCATACACCCGGGTGTCGGGCAGGTAAGGGACGATCTCGTGGGCGGAATGCAGCCCGGGCTGCTTGGCCCGTAACTCAGGGCTGCACCGCCCAGGAATCAGGACTGGGCGTCGCGCAAGGTGCGGAAGGCCAGCCAGGCCGCGGCAACCATCAGCACGGACGCGATTCCGGCCGTGACCGTGACGCCGCTGTCGAAGGCGTGGAATGCCGACTCCAGTAGTGAGTCCGCGGTTCCGCCGGGAAGTTCGGCGGCAGTGTTGATGGCGCCGCCCAAGGTCTCGCTGGCTATCGCCTGCTGCGCCGCGGTGAGGTTTGCGGGCAGGTCGATGTTCTGCCGGTAGGCCGCCACCAGGATGCTGCCGAGCACCGCGGTGCCGAAGACCGAGCCCACCTCGTAGGCGGTTTCGGAAACCGCAGACGCCGCACCGGCCTTGGCCGCCGGGACGCTGGAGAGGATCAGGTCATTGGAGAGTGTTTCCGAAGCGCCCACGCCCGCGCCGAGTACGGCGAAGGCCAGCATAAGGTTTCCGGCCGAGGCGCCGGGGGCTGCGGCCACCATCCAGTAGGCCGTCGCCGAGAGCAGCAGTGCGACGGACACCACCAGGTGCGGGCGGACCCGGCGCACCAGCGGCACCACCAGCAGGCCGGCAATGATGGTGATCGCGAGGCCGGGCAGCAGCACCAGTCCGGCATCCAGAGGGCTCAGCCCAAGGATCAGCTGCAGGTGCTGGGACACGAAGTACAGGAAGCCGACCAGCGAGAACACCGCCAGCAGGTTGACCAGCACCGCGCCGGTGAACGGCCGGACCGTGAAAAGCCGCACGTCCAGCATCGGCTGGTGCCGGCGAAGCTGGCGCCGGGTGAACAGCCAACCGGCGGTCACTCCAAGCGCGGCAATGGCCAGCGTCGCCATGAGGTTGCCGCCGTTGGCGAGGTTCTTGATGGCGTAGACCACCGGCAGCATCGTGGCGATGGAAAGGAAAATGCTCCAAATATCGACGGCGCCCGGTGCCGGATCCTTGGACTCCGGCACGAAGAGCGGGGTCATGACGAGCATCAGCACCAACACCGGTACGGCCAGCAGGAACACGGAGCCCCACCAGAAGTGCTCCAGCAGCAGTCCGCCCAGGATCGGGCCCAGCGCGGCACCGGCGGAGAAGCCGGCGGCCCAGACCGCGATGGCCAGGCGGCGCTGCCCGCGGTCGGTGAAGATGTTGCGGATCAGGGAAAGCGTGGCCGGCATCAGCATGGCACCGAAGACGCCCAAGCCGGCACGCGCGGCCACCAGCACCTCGGCGCTGGGGGCGAAGGCCGCCAGCACAGAAAAGACGGCAAAACCCACGGCACCCGTGATCAGCATGCGCCTGCGGCCGAACCGGTCGCCCAGGCTCCCCATGGCAACCAGCAGGCCCGCGAGCACCAATGGATAGATGTCGATAATCCAGAGCAGGGTGGTCCCGCTGGTGTTGAACTCCAGCGAGATGGCAGGCAGGGCAAAGCTCAGCACCGTATTGTCGACGGCGACCAGCAGCACGGGCAGCATGAGCGCTGCCAGGGCGGTCCATTCTTTGCGGCCGGCACGTTGGGTGATGGTGAGCATAGTGCACCTCCTGAAAAATTGCGGGGATGCATCTACTGTACCGGCTGGACGGTTTAGCGGCAAGCCGATCGAAAGCTAGGATGGATGGATGGCCAGTGCAAAAGACCGGATCCTTGACAGCTTTGAAGACATCCTCATCAAGGAGGGCGAACGGGCCGCCACCATGGACGCCGTTGCGGCGGCGGCAGGGGTGTCCAAGGGCGGGCTGCTCTACCACTTCCCGTCCAAGGAGGCCATGGTGGAAGGGCTCTGCGCGCGGCTCGCGGTCCTGACGGCGGAAGATGCTGAGAAGATCGGCAAGGCGCCGGAGGGGGCGGCCCGCTATTACGTCCGCACGTCCTTGTATATGGATTCGCCGTTGGACCGGGCCATTGTTGCCGTGGCGCGCCTGGTGCAGCAGGGGCATCCCGCGGCGGCGCAGACCTTTGCGCATATCGAGGCTCTCTGGCTGGATGCGCTGGAAAAGGCCCTCGGCAGCAGGCCGGTCGCACAGGCCATCAAGCTGATGGGGGGACGGGCTCTATTACAGCGCTACCTTTTTCGCGGGGGCCGGCCAGCCCGCCAAGGTTACCGCAGCAGAGCTGGAAGCGCTGCTGGAGCAGGTGGACGCCCTCGTGGAACGCAGCTGACCTTGAATGCCTTGCCTTCCGGCCTGGTCAGCTCGACACGTGAGCGTCAGGCATGGGTTTCCTCTTCCACCAGGGCGGTGGCGATGCTGTCCGAATCTTCCAGCGCGGCTAGGTAGCGTTCGGCGTCGAGCGCGGCCGAGCAGCCGGTGCCCGCGGCGGTGATGGCCTGCCGGTAGCGGTGGTCCACGGCGTCGCCACAAGCGAAAACGCCCCGCTGGCTGGTCACGGTGGTGGGGGAGTCCACCTTAATGTAGCCCTCCGCATCCAGATCGATCTGGCCCTTGACCAGTTCGGTCCGCGGCAGGTGCCCAATGGCCACGAAAATCCCCGTGGCGGACAGTTCGCGCGTAGCCCCGGTGATGGTGTCAGTCAGCGTCACGCCGGAGACCTTGCCGTCGCCGTGGATGGCGGAAACGGTGCTGTTCCACTCGAAGCGGATCTTCTCGTTGTCCCGCGCCCGCTGCGCCATGATCTTCGACGCCCGCAAGGCATCCCGGCGAACGACGACGGTGACGGACTTCCCGAACCGCGTCAGGAAAAGCGCTTCCTCCATGGCCGAATCCCCGCCGCCGACGACGATGATGTCCTGCTCGCGGAAGAAGAACCCGTCGCAGGTGGCGCACCAGGAAACCCCGTGGCCGGAGAACTTCTTTTCCTCCGGCAGGCCCAGCTCCTTGTAGGCGGAGCCGGTAGCCAGGATGACCGCCGGTGCCTGGTAGACGTTCTCGCCGGTGGTGACCACTTCTTTAAGGTGGCCTTCGAGCGAGACGGAAGAGACGTCGTCGTACTCAATGGTGGCACCGAACCTTGCCGCCTGCTGCTGCAGGTTCTCCATCAGCTCCGGGCCCTGGATACCCTCGGGAAAACCCGGGAAGTTCTCCACGTCGGTAGTGTTCATCAGCGCGCCGCCCGCGGTCACCGCGCCGGCGATCACACGGGGTTCCAGCCCGGCCCGTGCGGCGTAGATCGCCGCGGTGTAGCCCGCGGGGCCGGAGCCGATGATGATGATCTTCTCGCTCATGATGTTTCTCCTTCGGGTGCCGTCGCCGCGGGCTAGCTGGCGTCCGGGTGCAGCGCGGGGAGCAGGCCGGATACCAGGTTCTGAACCCGGGCCTTGATATCGTCGCGCAGGACGCGGGCGGCGCCAACGTCCTTGCCGGCTGGCTCCGTCAGCTCCCAGTCCTCGTACTTCCGGCCGGGGATGACCGGGACATCGTCGCCGCCGCCCAAGGTGATGACCATGTTGGCGTCGTGGAGCTGCTCCGTAGTGAGCTGTTTGGTGGTGCGGCCGGAAATGTCGATTCCGTCCTCCGCCATGGCTTCCACCACCGCGGGATTGACCGCTTTTGCCGGCCGGGATCCGGCGGACCGGACGTCGATGGCGCCCCTGGACAGGTGCTCCAGGTAGGCGGCGGCCATTTGCGAGCGGCCCGCGTTGTGGACGCAGACGAAGAGGACGGTGGGCTTGTGGCTGTTGGTCTCGGTCATGGCGGGTCCTTTGCTTCTGCCGGCGGTGCCTCTGGGGTGAAGAAACGTTCCGGCGCGGGCTGTATAGACCAGTGCAACAAGAACCGCGGCTACTATCAAGAGCCTTCGCCTTCCCGGCCGGCGCGAAGACCCTCCCGGCAGCCAATCTGGGCATAATGGACTTCACGTCCCTCTTCGGAATCCGCCTGCAGAAAGCGACCCCATGACCCCTCAGCCAGCTAAGCCCAGCGTCCTCTTCGTCTGCTCCTCCAACAGCGGCAAGTCCCCGATGGCCGCCGGTTTGATGGAAAAACTGGCCAACGGCACGGTGGGGGTGCACTCGTGCGGCACCAAACCCGGGACCGCGGTCAACCAGGAATCGGCCGAGGCGCTGCTCGAAAAGGGCATCGACATCAGCGCAGGGACGCCCACTGCGGTGACCGAAGAAGCGCAGCGGGCGGCCGACGTCGTCGTTATTCTGGGCACCAACGCGCAGCTGGAGGAGGTGCCGGGCACGCGCTACGAGCGTTGGGAAATCGGCGAACCGAGCCTGCGCGACATCCATGGCATGGAACGGATGCGCCTGGTCCGCGACGAGATCGACGCCCGCGTGCACCGGCTCTACGAAGAGCTCGTCGGCGAGTAGGCGAAGACCACAACTAACGACGACGGCGGGAGGTCCCATAATGGGGCCGCCCGTCTGTGCTTGGGGGGATACGCACCGAACCGCGCGAGCTGTCAGACGGCCAGGTGCTTCGACAGGGCCGGGAGCAGGCTGGCCGCTGCGCTGACGGCGATGGCGGCCGGGTCTTTACCGGGCAGGCCGGGAAGCCCGATCGGGCAACTGATGGTGTCGATGACGTCGGCCTCATGCCCCTCGGCCTGTAGTTTCTGGCGGAACCTGGACCACTTGGCCGAGGAGCCGATGAGACCCACCGAGCCGAGGTCGCCGCGGCGCAGCGCGGCGTCGCACAGCAGGAAGTCTTCGGCATGGTCGTGGGTCATGATGAACACGTGCGAGCCCGGCGGCAGGGTGCCCAAGGTGGAATCCGGGACAGGGCTGTGCTGGGGGTGGACTTCGGCCGGCCCCGCCAGGACGTCGGCGAGGCGGGCGGGATCAAGCTGGTCGGCCCTGCTGTCCACAAGCTGCAGTTCGATCGGCAGCCGGGAAAGGATCCGGGCCAGCTCGTGGCCCACGTGCCCTATGCCGAAGATGGCAACGGTGGCACGGGCTGGAAACGGCTCGAGGAGAACACTGACTGCTCCTCCACAGCACTGCTGCCCGTGCTCGGTGACGGCATGTTCATTGAGCGGGAACGGCAGGCTCTCCGGGACCGTGCCTCCTGCCCGGAGCATCGCGCGGGCCCGGTCGATGACCGTTGCCTCGAGATTGCCGCCGCCGATGCTGCCCCAGGTGGACTCGGCGCCGACCACCATCTTTGCTCCCGCCTCCCGCGGGGCATGGCCCCGCGCCTCGGTGACCGTAGCCAGGACGCTGGGCAGGCCAGCCGAGCGCAGATCCTGCAGCGCCTGCAGCCAGTCCATCTCAGCCTGCCGCGGTAGTAACAGATGAAGGCGAGGACGCGTCCTCGGCCTGACTCCCGCCGTCGGAAGCCTTTGAGGTTGTCTCCCGCGCTGCCTGGATCGCCCAGAAGACCGCCTCGGGCGTGGCCGGGCTGGCGAGTTCGACCGGCCGGTCCCCAGCTCCGAACGCAGCTACCGCCTGGCGCAGGGCCTCCCTGACGCTGAAGGCGAGCATGAGCGGCGGTTCACCCACCGCTTTGGAGCCGTAGACGACCCCGCTTTCGGTGGCCTGCTCGAAAAGGTGCACGTTGAACTCCTCGGGCATCTCCGAGAAGCTGGGCAGCTTGTAGGTGCTGGCGGACTGCGTCGCCAGACGGCCCCGGTGCTCGCCGTCGGACTCGTCCCAGCGCAGTTCCTCGAGCGTCAGCCACCCGGCACCCTGGACGAAGCCGCCCTCGATCTGGCCGAGGTCGATGAGCGGCGAGAGGCTGTCGCCGACGTCGTGGACAATGTCCGTCCGCAGTTGGCGGTAGGCGCCGGTGAAGCCGTCCACTTCTACCTCGGAAACGGCCGCCCCGTAAGCGAAGTACTTGAACGGCTCGCCTTGCATGCGGGCGCTGTCCCAGTGCAGTCCCGAGGTGCGGTAATAGCCGGCGGCCCAGATCGGAATCCGCTGGAAGTAGGCGTCGTTGGCCAGATCGGCGAAGGCAATGTGCCTGTCATGAAAGCCGATCCCGGTCACCTTGCCGTCGGCGAACCGGACGTCATCGGGGTGGATATTCATCTTGCGGGCCGCCACCTCGGCCAGCCGCGCGCTGATTTGCTCGCAGGCGTCCTTGATGGCCCCGCCATTGAGATCGGCGCCGGAGCTGGCGGCCGTCGCCGACGTGTTCGGTACCTTGTCCGTGCGGGTCGGGGCCAGACGGATGAAATCCAGCGGAACTCCCAAGGCGGTGGCGGCCACCTGGCGCATTTTGGTGTGCAGGCCCTGGCCCATTTCCGTGCCGCCGTGATTGATCAGGACGGAGCCGTCCTTATATACGTGCACGAGTGCGCCGGCTTGATTAAAGGCGGTGAGGTTGAACGAGATACCGAACTTCACCGGAGTGATGGCGAGGGCGCGTCTGTTGTGCGGGTGGCCGGCATTGAACACGTCGATCTCTTCGCGTCGGCGCCCGACGTCGGCACGTTCCAGCAGGGTTTGCCAGATGGTATGCAGCCGCTCGGCATGGCGGACCGGCTGGCCGTACGGGGTGCTCTGCCCGGCAGTGTAGAGGTTGCGCTGCCGCAGCTCGCCGGGGTCGAGTCCCAGTACCGGAGCGGCTCTGCCCAGGACCTCCTCGATGAGGAACATGCCTTGTGGACCACCGAAGCCGCGGAATGCGGTCTGGGAAGTCTTGTTGGTCTTCGCGATCCGGCCATCGACGTGCACGTTGGGAATCCAGTAGGAATTGTCCACGTGGCACAGCGCGCGGGTCAGTACCGGCTCCGAAAGATCAAGGCTCCACCCGCCGTCGCTCGTCAGCGTAGCCTTCAGCGCCTGGATGCGGCCGTCCTGGTCGAAACCGGCTTCCCATCTGGCGTGGAACGGGTGGCGCTTGCCCGTCAGGGTGATGTCCTGCGTGCGGTTAAGTCGCAGGCGCACCGGCCGGCCGGTGAGAACCGCGCCCAGCGCCGCGACGGCGGCGAAACCGTGGGGCTGCATTTCCTTGCCGCCGAAGCCGCCGCCCATGCGCAGGCACTGGACGGTGACGTCGTGGTTGTGCCGGCCCAGCACGTGCGCCACGATTTCCTGCGTCTCCGAGGGATGCTGCGTGCTGCTGTGGATAAAGATCTGTCCGCCCTCATCGAGGTACGCGAACGATGCGTGGGTCTCCAGATAGAAGTGCTCCTGGCCGCCGTACTCGATCTCGCCGGAAAACCGGTGTGCAGCTCCCTCCAGGGCCGCGTTGGCGTCGCCCCTGCTAAGGGTCGGCTGGTGGCCCTGGAAGCTTTCCGCCTCGATGGCCTCAGTGAGTGTCAGCAGCGAGGGGAGCCGGTCGTAGCTGACGTCGACTGCCTCCGCCCCCAGCCGCGCAGCCTCGGGCGTTTCGCCCAGCACCCAGCAGACGGCATGGCCGTAGTACATGACCTCGGTGGGAAAAAGCGGCTCGTCATGCTTGGTCCCGGCGTCGTTGACGCCGGGAACATCCGCTCCGGTCAGCACCCGGACTACTCCCGGGACCTGCAGCGCGGGTTCGGTCCGCAAGGAAGTCACGACGGCGTGGGCATGCGGTGCCTGGACGGGCCAGGCATGCAGCACATTCTGGCGGCCGACGATGAGGTCATCGGTGTAAAGGGCCGTACCCGTGACATGCAGCGCGGCGGATTCGTGCGGGACCGTCAGACCGACGACGGGATTGACTGGGCGGTCGGCAAGGGATTTCATCGAGCTACCTCCACAGCGGATGCTGTTTCCGCATAAAACTTGAGCAATGCCTGGCCGAGCATCGCCGAGCGATACTTGGCGCTCGCCCTCAAATCGTCGATCGGTGTGCCCTCGGCGGACATGACGGCGGCGGCAGCCTCGGCAGTTTCCGGCGTCCACGGCTGGCCCGCCAGCGACTGCTCCGTTCTGGTTGCGCGGATCGGCGTGGCCGCAACGCCGCCGACGCCTATCCGGATGGAGGAGACGGTGCAGCCGTCGAGTTGCATGGCGAAAGCGACGGCGACACTCGAAATGTCGTCAAAACGGCGCTTGGCGATTTTGTAGAAGGCGGTGCTCTCCGCGAGCGGCAGCGGGATCCGCACCGCGCGCAGGAGCTCGCCTGGTTTCTTGACGCTCTGGCGGTACCCGGTGAAGTATTCGGCAAGCGCGACTTCCCGCTCGCCGCTGGCGGAGGCCAGCACGACCGACGCGTCCAGCGCCAGCAGCGCCGGCGCGGAATCACCGATCGGCGACCCCGTCGCCAGATTGCCGCCCAGGCTTGCCGTATTGCGGATCAGCGGGGAGGCGAACTGGGGGAAGAGCTGGCTCAATAAAGGTACGCGGCCGGCGAGCCCGCGATCGATCTCGGTGAGGCTCAGTGCGGACCCAATGGTGATCCGATCGTTGCCGACCTCCAACATCCGCAGCGGCTCCAGCCGGTCGATGGCAAGGGTCAGCGGAGGCCGCGTGTGCCGCAGGTTCACCTCCACCCCGAGATCCGTGGCGCCGGCGACCAGCTTGGCCTCCGGATTCTGTTCGAGCAGGTCGAAGAGCTCCTCCATGGCCGCAGGCCTGACGAAGCGGGCGCCGTCGACAATTTTCTGGGTAGGACGAGCGGCAGGCGCGGGTCCACCCTGCCGGACAAGCAGCGGGTCGGAGCCATCGGGGGAGCCGAGCGCGTACGCCGCGTCCCGGATGGGGCGGTAGCCGGTGCAGCGGCACAGATTACCGCTCAGAGCATGCAGGTCAAAGCCGTTGGGCCCGCTTTCATGGTCGGTCGCATGCTCCTCGCCGGCCACCGCAGTCCCGGTCTGCGCCGCACTGGAGCGGGCAGCGTCCCGCTCCGGGCGGTAATACTCTGCGGCCATGGAACAGATGAACCCCGGCGTGCAGTAGCCGCACTGGGCTCCACCGCGGTCCGCCATCTCGCGCTGAACGGGGTGCAGAGCCTCCTCGGCGCAGGGACCCGGTGCGGTACCGAGGCCCTCTGCGGTCACGATTTCCTGGCCGTCGAACGCCAAGGCAGGAGGCAGGCACGCGTTGATTGAGGTCCAGCGGCTTCGGTCGGCCCCGTCCGGGCGGGCCACGAGGACGGCGCACGCACCGCACTCACCCTCGGCGCAGCCCTCCTTCGCCCCGGTCAAGCCCTCTGTTCTCAACCAGTCGAGCAACCGGGTGTGCGGACCAGCCCCGCCGCAATCGCGCAGTTGGCCGTTGACCGTTATCTGGCTATCGTCCATGCCTCAATCTCCTCAGCGCCCTCGTTAGACGTGCCTTGAGAATCATCCTGTGACTCACACCATACTGCGCCACGCGTAGGTGTAAACCCGTCGCGTAGCCTTCAGGCGAAGTTGTTTGGGCGGGGATGTTTGACGGGCACACCACTGCTCATCTGAGCGACAGTGGAGGGCTCATATGATAGATTGGCGGAAAAGTAACCCAGCTCACAAGGTGGTTCCAATGTCATCGCTGAACGCGCGCACCCTCGCCGACCTTCCCCCGCAGCTAGCCAAGCCAACCTATGACCGTTCCCAGTTGACGGCCGGCATCGTCCACTTCGGAGTCGGCGGCTTCCACCGGGCGCACCAAGCCATGTATCTGGACCGGCTGATGAACCAGGGCAAAGCCTTCGACTGGGCCATCTGCGGCGTCGGCGTCCTGCCCGGCGACGCGCTCATGAAGAAGGTCATGGATGACCAGGACTGCCTCTACACACTGGTGATCAAGAACCCGGACGGCACACGCGAGGGGCGGGTCATCGGATCTATTGTCGAGTACCTGTTTGCCCCGGAAGATCCGGAGGCAGTGATCGAAAAAATGGCCTCGGAGCAGGTCCGAATCGTCTCCTTGACCATCACCGAGGGCGGCTACAACCTCCACCATGTGACCGGGGAGTTCGACGCCGGAAACCCTGCCGTGGCAGCCGACCTGGCGCCGGGCGCAACACCGGCAACCACCTTCGGGTTGGTGACGGAAGCCTTGGCCCGGCGCCGTGAGCGCGGCCTGCCGCCGTTTACGATCATGTCCTGCGACAACATCCAAGGCAACGGCGACGTCGCGAAGAAGATGTTCACCGCCTACGCCAGCCTCAAGAACCCCGAGCTGGGTTCCTGGATGGAGGCGAACATTGCCTTTCCCAACTCCATGGTGGACCGCATCACGCCCGTCACCACTGATGAGGACCGCGCCGCCATTGCCGAAGGGTTCGGCGTCGAAGATGCCTGGCCGGTGGTCTGCGAGGACTTCGAGCAGTGGGCGCTGGAAGACAACTTCCCGCAGGGCCGCCCGCCCTTTGAAGAGGCGGGCGTCCAGTTGGTCGACGACGTGGAGCCGTACGAACTGATGAAGCTCCGCCTGCTCAACGCGAGCCATCAGGGGCAGTGCTACTTCGGCTACCTCGCTGGCTACCGGTACGCCCACGAGGTGAGCCAGGACCCCGTTTTTGCGCAGTTCCTGCTGGACTACATGGATAAGGAAGCAACTCCCACGCTCCACCCGGTCCCCGGGATCGACTTGGACGCGTACAAACACAAGCTGATCGCGCGATTCTCCAACGAACATGTCCGCGACACCCTGGCCCGCCTTTGCGCGGAGAGCTCGGATCGCATTCCGAAATGGCTGGTGCCGGTCATTCGGGAAAACCTGAAGAACGACGGCGAAATCCACCGTTCCGCTGCGATTGTCGCCAGCTGGGCGCGTTATGCGGAGGGAACGGATGAGGCCGGCGAGGCGTTCGTCGTCGTCGACCCTCTGAAGGAACCCCTGATGGCGGCTGCGGCCAGGAACCGCGAGGACAGGCTGGCCTTCATCTCCCAACGGGAACTTTTCGGCGATCTGGTCGACGAGCCCCGGTTTGTCGAGGCGTACGCGGCGGCGTTGGGTTCGCTGCAGACGCGCGGGGCGAAGGCTACGGTCGCCGCGCTGGTTGAGGGCGGAGCTTGGTAGTTGGGTCGACGGACCTGCTGCGCCGTGAAGGGAGTTCCTGCCGTTCAGGAACTCCCTTCTGCGTCAGCGCAATCAGCGCAACCAGCGCAGGGACGGGGATGACATCAGGGCTGACCATTGGCGGCCCAGGCCAAAGGTGTTGCCGGCGCGGGTGGCGGCCAGCGCGATCATGGCCGCTGCGTATACGACGTGCTCGTCGATGACGGGATTGGATTTAAGCGGCAGCGAGGACAGCCACATCAGCACCATGAGTGCGGTGCCGCCGACAGCGGCCGCGCGGAGCGCGATGCCAAGAACCAGCGCCGTTCCGACGGCCAGCAGGCCGAGCATGAATGCCCAGTCCACGACCGGCGCACCAGCCAGCGGCTGGAACAGCCCGGCGAACGAACCCTTCATGCTGCCTAGGTAGCCGGCCGTGGGCGAGCCGCCGGCGATCCAGGCTTTTTCGGGGGTTGTGGCGAATCCAAGGCCAAAAGTCTTATCCAGAAAGGCCCACAAAAAGACCGACCCCAGCAGAATCCGCAATATTGCCAGCGGTCGGGCATGCCTCTGGGGTGCTGCCGGGCGCGTTTGCGCGGAGTCTGCGGTGGGAGTCGACGCTGTCAAGGTGGGGGTGGCCGATGTTTCTTGTACGGTCTGCATGATGATTTCTCCTGGGGAGGGAGGGGATGTTGACTTTGGGTGGGAGCGTCTGCCCGGCCGGTGCGAACTGTCCTGCACGACGCCGCGGTACCCTGGCCAGCCGCGGATCCCGGCTCGAACGCCGGTCGATTTGGTCCAGGAGAAGTCATGGCGACTCCTGCTTGGGCTGGCTCGTTTGGAAACGTACCGTCAGAAATTCCAATTAGGCAAATGTTCGATGACGTATTTCCCCCAGTGACACGCAGCAAAGTGTTTTTCCGCACGTTGTAGATGTGGCTTGTGCCAGTTCTGCATCCTGGAAAACCCAACGCTGAAGACATCACCGTGGGGCAGCGTTGGCTGAACCGCCGGCGACCTAAGCCAGGGATCGCTGTGTACCATGTGCGCTGCGGTCTCTCCCCGCGCGCTCAGAGTCCGTAGGCCGCCTGCCGGGCCTCGGCGTAACGTCCGCGCACCTCTGAACCCCAGCTGGAGTGCGCCTGCGGTTCAAAGGCTGCTTCAGTTACCGGCTTCCAGACCGGCAGCTCGCCGGTCACCGCCCATGCGGCCTGCCGCGCAGCCCCGAGCGCCACGTACTCACCTGCGGCCGGTACTTCCACCGGCACACCGAAGATGTTTGCAGCTGCCTGGCGCAAGGAGCGCGACTTCGATCCGCCGCCGATCAGGATCACTTTGTCCACCGGTCCGCCCATTGGCGCGCAGCAGTTCCTGGGCGTCGGCCAGCGAGTTCAGAACGGCGAGGACACCTGCCCGGGCGAGGTTCCCCGGCGTCATGTTCTCCCGCGTCATGCCGGTCAGGGTTCCGCGGGCATTTGGCAGGTTCGGTGTTCGCTCGCCGTCGAGATAGGGCAGCAGGGTCAGGCCGCCAGCGTCCGGCGCCGCGGCCAGCGCCAGCCGGTCCAGCTCGGGCAGGTCCACATTGAGCATCGCGGCAGTCGCCGTCATGACTCGGGCACAGTTGATCATGGCCAGCAGCGGCAGATGCTGGCCGGTTGCGTCCGCGAAACCGGCGACGGTGCCGCTGGGATCCCGGACCGGTTCCACCACAGAGGTGAACACCGTTCCGGAAGTGCCCACCGACACCACCACTTCACCGGGGTTGATGCCGAGTCCCAAGGCCGCGGCCGCGTTGTCACCGGCACCAGCGCCCGCTGCGGCCCGGTTAGTGCCCCACCGGTCCAGGAGATTGCCGCCGGTTTCGGCAGGACCAAGCACCGGTGGGAGTTCGGGAACGGCTCCGAAGAACTGCTCGAGCAGGTCTTTCCGGTATTCGCCGGTAATCGGGGAGTAGTAGGCCGTCCCGGACGCATCGCTGCGGTCCGTGAAATACTCCCCGGTAAGGCGGTGGTTGAGGTAATCATGCGGCAACACGACACGGGCAACCTTGGCCGCGAGCTCCGGTCGGTGCTGCGCGAGCCAGGCCAGCTTGGTCAGCGTAAAGGATGCGACGGGCACCAGATTGACGGCGTCGACCCAGGCCTCCGCTCCGAGCTCCGCCACCATCTGTCCGGCCGCGTCGGCACTGCGCGTATCGTTCCACAGCAGGGCGTCGTGGACCGGCTGGCGCTCTGCATCCAGCGCCACCATGCCGTGCTGCTGGGCCGCCACGCTGACGCCCGAAACTTCCTGGCCAAAGGTCCGGATGTCGGCGTCGTTCCATGCCTGGTCCAATGCAGTAGCCCAATGCGCCGGGTTAATGGAGGTGCCGTCCGGATGCGGCGCGGAGGCCGACGATAGGATCCTGCCGGTTTCGACGTCGACGGCGAGCACTTTGCAGGACTGGGTGGAGGAATCCACGCCGATAACAATGCTCATGCGCTCGGCACCGGCTTCCGGTGGAGCGAGTCCTCAAGAGCCCACGCGAGTTCCTCGTCGATTATCAGCGTGCCTACAATTCCGGCCTGGATGGCTGCGTGGACCGCGTCGGCGCGCGCTGCTCCCTGGGCTACTACAACCACATGCGGGGTGTGCCGGAGCTGTTCGAGCGTAACCGCGATGACGCGCTCGTCCAGCTCCGTCCGGACCGCCTGGCCGTCGGCGCTGATCAGCCGTCCGGAGCACTCCGCGACTGCCCCCGCTTCGACACCTGCGAGCCGGGTGGCGTTGTCCACCCGGTCCCAGACGGTGGAAATGCCTGCCCTCCAGCCGCCCAAGGCAACCATGGCCAAGTCCAGGGAATCCGCCTTGACCAGCGCCTGCGAGATTTCGGGCTGCCGCTTCAGGCCCTCAGCCGTTGCGGCGTTCTCCACTACCAGTGGAGCCCAGATCGGCCAGGTCGTGCCCTGGGTGACTTCCCCCAAGGTCCGGATCAGGTCAATGGAGCTTCGGCTCCCGGGGATGGGCAGGGCTCCGGCGAGTTGAACCAGGTCGCAGTCCGGGAGTTCGGTGATATGCCGGGCCGCAAGATCCAGGGTGCGGGACCACGAGATGCCGACCGTAGCGCCCTTGCTGGTCCGCTTCATGAGTTGCTCAGCCGCTGCTTCCGCCATCCGGTCGCGGGTCTGGTGGTCATCCGAGCCGGTCGGCGTCACGATCACGGATTCGACGCCGAGGTCCTGCTGGAGTGCCGACGCATCTGCCGCGGCAGTGGTATGGGGGAACACAACGTCAATCCTGACGATCCCTCTGGCGCGTGCTTCCTCCAGCAGCCTGGCCACTTGGAAGCGCGATACACCGTAGGTAGTGGCGATTTCGACCTTGGATTTGTTCTCCAGGTAATAGTCCCGGCCGATGTGGGCCAGGAGTTCGTCGTCGGAAGGCTGTGCCACTCGAGAAGACCTCCTTTTGTAACGAATGAGCAATTCGCTCTTGCTCAAATGAGTATATATGACTAAAGTCACTTAACAAATGAGCGAAGCAAGACTCTCAAACGAGCAAGGGTAACTAATGAAATTAGGACGTAAACCGGATTCCGGCGAGCGCAGCAAGGGCGGTCTGCTCGGGGCCGTTGCTGCTGCCTCCGCTGTGCTGCTGGCCCTGACCGGCTGCGGCGGGGCGCCAGCCGAAGGCAGGGAAGAGATTGTGGTGGCGATCGTCTCCAACCCCCAGATGCAGGACGCGATTTCCCTGCAGGAGAACTTCAGGGAACAACATCCGAATATCGATGTCCGCTTCGTTTCCCTGCCGGAGAATGAGGCTCGCGCGAAGATCACGGCTTCGGTAGCGACGGAAGGCGGGGAATTCGACGTCGTGATGATCTCCAATTACGAAACCCCGATGTGGGCGGAGAACGGTTGGCTGACTAACCTGCAGGAGTATGCGGAAACCACCGAAGGGTACAATCCGGACGATTTCGTGCCGACTATCCGCGAGGCACTGAGCTACGAAGGGGATCTGTACTCGGTCCCGTTCTACGGCGAATCCTCCTTCCTGGCCTACCGGGCGGACCTGTTCGAGGAAGCCGGCCTGACCATGCCAGAGCAGCCCACGTGGGATGACATCCGCCGGTTCGCCAAGGAACTCCACGACCCTGCCAAAGATTTCTCCGGAGTATGCCTTCGCGGTTTGGCAGGCTGGGGAGAGGTGATGGCACCACTGAACACGGTGATCAATACCTACGGCGGACGTTGGTTCGACATGGAGTGGAACGCCACCCTGGATTCCCCGGAAGTCGAAGCAGCGGTTACCGACTACGTGGATCTGGTCCGCGACTACGGCCAGCCCGGAGCCGCCACCAGCGGGTACGGTGACTGCCTCACCCGGTACAGCCAGGGGAATGCGGCCATGTGGTACGACGCCACGGCCATGGTCTCCAGCGTGGAAGATCCGGAATCCTCGCTGGTGGTCGGGAAAACGAAGTACGCGCCTGCGCCGGTGGAAGAGACCGAAGCCGCCGGATGGCTCTACAGTTGGTCGCTGGCCATTCCGGAAGCGAGCGAGCACAAGGACGCGGCGTGGGACTTCATCTCCTGGATGACCAGCCCTGACTACATCAAATTGGTCGGCGAGGAGATCAGCTGGGAACGCGTACCACCCGGCAGCCGGTTGTCCACCTATGAGATTCCCGAATACGCCGAAGTGTCGGAGGCCTATGCGGAACCCACTCTGGACGCCATGGCCGGCGCTTCGCAGGAATCCTCCATGGCCAAGCCGGTTCCCTACACGGGCCTGCAGTTCGTCGGCATTCCTGAGTTCCAGGACCTGGGAACGCGCGTGGCGCAGCAAATATCGGCCGCCATCGCCGGCCAAAAGAGCGTTGAAGAAGCACTGCGGCAGTCACAGCGGTATGCCGAAACAGTGGCTGAGAGCTACAAGACAGGAGAACGCTGATGTCTACGCTCGTTGAGAAGCAACAGCTGAAGCGGCATGAGCAAGACCGGGCCCGCGCCAAAGGAGCCAAGGCGGAGGGATGGCGCCGCCGGGGTCCCTTGCTGCCGGCGCTGATCTTCACGATCATCGTCACGCAACTGCCCTTCCTCTTTACCCTTTGGTACTCCCTGCAGAACTGGAATCTGCTGCGGCCCGACGGCGATGCTTTCGTCGGGCTGAGCAACTACATCGACATCTTCGCGGACTCGACCTTCCGCCAGGCCGCCCTTAACAGCATTATCTTCACGCTGGGGTGTGTCTTCGCGGCCATGGTCCTGGGCATCGTCTTTGCTTTGCTGCTGGACCGCAACTTCAAGGGCCGCGGCTTGGTCAGGACGCTGCTGATTACCCCGTTCCTGATCATGCCGGTCGCCAGCGCGGTGCTGTGGTCCGTCTCGATGCTCAACCCGAGCTACGGCCTGTTCAACTGGATCCTCGGACTGTTCGGGATTCCGGCGGTGGACTGGACGTCGTCGTTCCCGGTGATCTCGATCCTGATGGCACTGGTCTGGCAGTGGACACCGTTCATGATGCTGCTGGTGCTCGCCGGGCTGCAGGCCCAGCCAAAAGACGTCCTCGAAGCCGCCCAGATGGATGGGGCCGGGTGGTGGAAAACGTTCGTTTCCATCACGCTGCCGCAGCTGCGCCGCTACATCGAACTCGGTGTGCTGCTCGGTGCGATCTACGTGGTCAACACCTTCGACCAGATCTACCTGATGACGGCCGGTGGCCCGGGTACTGCCAGCGCCAACCTGCCGTTCTATATCTACCAGCGCGCGTTCCTTGGCTTCGATATTGGCCAGGCCGCCGCCATGGGCGTCATTGTCGTGATCGCCACCATCATCATTGCTACCTTCGCGCTGCGCCTGATTTTCCGCAGCTTCGACGTAAAGGACTAGACGTGGCCATCGATACTGCTACCGCACCGGCTCCCGCCGCCGGCCGCTCCGAGAAAGCACCGAAACGAGGCGGCCGGCCGTCGTCGTTATTAACGGTTTTGACCTGGATCCTGGCCATCGGATTCTTCTCCCCGGTGATCTGGATGGTCATGACCTCCTTCAAACAGGAGTCCGCGGCGGCGTCCAATCCGCCGACCTTCTTCTTCGAACCCACCCTGGACCAGTACCGCGCGGTTCTGGAAGCCGGCGCAGGGTCCTACTTTCTGAACTCGCTGATCGCCACCGGCGTGTCCACGCTGCTGGTGATCGTGCTCGCGGTTCCGGCGTCCTACGCGCTGAGTATCCGGCCAGTGAAGAAGACCCAGGATGTGCTGTTCTTCTTCATCTCCACCAAGATGCTCCCCGTGGTCGCCGTGATCATGCCGATCTATGTCATCGCCGGGCAGCTGAAGGTGCTGGATAACATCTGGACCCTGGTGGTGCTCTACACGGCGATGAACCTGCCGATCGCTATCTGGATGATGCGCTCCTTCTTCGAAGAGGTGCCGGGAGAGGTG
Source organism: Crystallibacter permensis (assembly GCF_025960875.1). Lineage (GTDB taxonomy): Bacteria > Actinomycetota > Actinomycetes > Actinomycetales > Micrococcaceae > Crystallibacter > Crystallibacter permensis. The sequence goes on from NZ_JAODLR010000012.1 coordinate 71,127, forward strand.
CTCGAAGCCGCCCAGATGGACGGTGCCGGACTGCTGAAAACGCTGCGCACCATCCTGATGCCCATGGTGGCACCGGGGCTGGCCGCGACGGCGCTGATCTGTGTGATCTTCGCCTGGAACGAGTTCTTCTTCGCGCTGAACCTCACCGCCGCCAAGGCGGCCACGACCCCGGTCTTCCTGGTCTCGCAAATGACCAGCGAGGGCCTGTTCCTGGCCAAACTTTCAGCGGCCTCGGTGCTGGCGTCCCTGCCGGTGGTGCTGGCCGGCTGGATCGCGCAGAAGCAGCTGGTCCGCGGCCTGTCCATGGGCGCGGTCAAATGAGCGAGCAAGGAGAGATAACTATGCAGGTTTCGGTGCTGGACGGGCCGGGCAAACTGCGGGTCGAAGAACGACCCGTGCCCACACCCGGTCCGGGAGAAGTGCTGGTTCGGATCAGTTCCGTTGGCGTCTGCGGCTCGGACACGCATTATTACCGCGAGGGCCGGATCGGACCGTACGTGGTTGAGGAGCCACTGGTCCTCGGGCACGAGCCGTCCGGCGAGATTGTGGAGCTGGGTCCCGGTGTTTCCAGCCGGTTGGTGGGCCAGCGGGTATCGCTTGAACCGGGAATTCCGGACCCGCTCTCGGCCGAAAGCCTGGCCGGCCACTACAATCTGGATCCGGCCGTGCGGTTCTTCGCCACCCCGCCGGTGGACGGTGTTTTCGCCGAATACGTGGTGCATCCCGCCGCGTTCTGCCATCCCGTACCGGACCATGTTTCCGACGACGCCGCCGCACTGCTGGAACCGCTAAGCGTGGCGTTGGCCGCGCGGTCCGCCGGGGACGTAGGCCTCGGATCGAAGGTGCTGGTGGCCGGCGCCGGGCCGATCGGACTGCTCATTTCGCAGGTCTGCCGCCTGGCCGGTGCCGCGGTGACCCTGACCGACGTCCGCGAGGAGCGCCTGGAACTCGGCCCGCGGTATGGCGCGGCACAGACGTTTACGGCGGCGGAAATGCCCGCGTCCGGCGACGCGTATCCAGGCGGCGGTTATGACGTCTTCATCGATGCCACCGGCGCCGAGCCTGCCATCCTTTCCGGTCCGCAACGGCTGGCCCCGCGGGGCCGCTGCGTACTGGTCGGCATGGGAGCAGACAGTATTGCGCTGCCGGTCCCGCTGGTCCAGGGCCGGGAACTGACGATCACCGGAACATTCCGCTATGCGAATACCTGGCCCACCGCCGTCGAACTTGCGGCCCAAGGTCTGGTGGATCTCGACGGTCTGGTCACCTCGCACCACACCCTCAAGGACGTGGAAGGTGCACTGACCGCTGGGGCAAAGCCTGGTGCGCTCAAGGCGGTGGTCCGTCCGTAGCACCGTTCCGGGGAGGGCCCTTGTACCAGCCGCTGTCCGCACATACGGTGGAACCAGACGACAACGGAGGGCCTGAGATGACTGAGAAGAGCATTGAACAGTGGTGGCCGGAGCTGCACACGGCAACCAAGCAGTGGTTCCGGCAGAACCTGCGGGCCGAGAGCGTTGAGCCGGACGTTGCCCTCGAGGTTTATGACGCGGGCGGCCCGGATCTGAAAGACACAACGCTCGCGCAGAAGGACTGGGATTTCATTGAGACGCAGTCCGAATTCGTAGACTAGGTCCGCGAAAAAACTGACGGCCGCAGAAGCGTCAACCGGATTTCCGGTTGGCGCTTCCTGCCGTTCATGCGCGTGCCGCAGGATGGAAGCATGACTCAGGGCTACAGCGCGGACTTCCTGCTGACCACCGTTGAACTTCCCCGTCCCGCAACCGCAGTGAAGGTGCTGGACTACACGCATTTCACGATCTGCCTCAACACACAACAACGGCTCGCGGAGCTGGCCGCAGTCAATATCGACGGCGACCAGCTTCAGGATTTGCCGTGGGAGGACAACTGGCGGCTGGATCCGAGGCTGACTGCGGACTTGCAGGCCGGTGAAGACCTGTACCGCGGCAATGACCTGGACCGCGGGCATCTGGTGCGGCGGCTGGATCCGGTGTGGGGCAGCCGGGCCGACGCCGCCAAGGCCAACACGGAGACCTTTTTCTACACCAATGCCGCGCCGCAGGTGAACACCTTCAACCAGTCCAAGGAGCTGTGGCTGGGCCTGGAGGACTACCTGCTGGACCACGCGGACAATTACGACACCCGGCTCAGTGTCTTCACCGGTCCGGTCTTCGACAGTGCGGATCCGCAGTACCGGGGCTTTTCGATCCCACTGTTGTTCTGGAAAGTGGCAGCTTGGCGTGCGGCCGAAGGAATCGCGAGCACGGCCTACATCCTGGACCAGTCTCCCTTGCTGGATGAGATCGAACTGGAACGGCAGACCGCGGCCGCCACGGCAGCGGGCGAGATTCCGCCGCTCGGGCCGTACCGGACCTTCCAGGTTCCCGTGCGGGACGTCCAGTCCCTCACGGGACTCGGGCTGGAGCAGCTCGTTGAGGCCGATCGGTTCACCCCGCGGGGGCATGAGCGTGATGGACGCCCGCGCTGGCTCCTGTTGGAAAAGCCGGAGCAGATGCGCTTGAAGCCCTGGGCCGAATAGCGGACGGTCCGGGCGTTAGGCCAGCAGCCAGGCTGCGATGATGAGGGCCGGCACCGCCAGCGCGGAGGACAGTAGCACCACGTCGCGGGCCACGGTGATGCCGCGGCCGTAGCGGCTGGCGAAGAGGAAGACATTCTGCGCCGAGGGCAGGGCCGCCATGATGACCGCCCCGAACACCAGTTCCGCATCCAGCCGGAACAGGAACGTGGCCACCAGGTACGTGAGCAGCGGCATCACGGCTGACTTGAGGGCGGTGGCGACGATGACCTCGGTGCGGCCCTCGCTCACCTTCAGCGGCCGGCTGCCGCGCAGCGACATACCGAAAGCCATCAGCACCAGCGGAACGGCCGCACCGCCCAGCAGCATCAGCGGCTCCCAGACCACTTCGGGAAGTTCGACGCCGGTCCAAGCCACGGCAACGCCCAGAAACGACGCGATGATCATCGGATTGCGGAACGGCTGCGTCAGGATGTTTTTCAGCGACGGCTTGCGTCCGGAGGAGAGATCCAGAATGGTCAGGTACGCCGGCGCCAGCAACAGCAGCTGGATCAGCAGCACCGGCGCCACCGGCGTCGCGTTCCCTAGGGCATAGAGGGCGATCGGAATGCCGATGTTGTTCGCATTCACATACGAACTCGCCATCGCGCCGACGGCGGTTTCGGCGGCCGGACGGCGGAACCAGATCCGGCTCAGCAGCACATAAAGCCCCGCCGTTGCCAATGAGGTGATCAGGGCAATCGGCACGTAGGCGGAGAAGACCGCCTCCAGATCCGCCTGGGCGAGCACGGTAAACAGCAGCGCCGGGTTGGTGATGAAGAAGGCGGTCTGGGTCAGGGCCTGGGCGGCGTGTGGGCCGCCGATCTGGAAGCGTGCGGCAATGTAACCAACCACTATGACGGCGCCGACAATGGCGAAACCAATCAGGACGCCGACCAACACATACCTCCGTATTCCAGGCAAAAAGGGTCCGGCCCCGCCGCCTGGGACAGCGGGGCCGGACCCTTCGACTTTACTAGTGGACCAGCTTGCCTAGCGCACCAGCGCCGGCCGCTTCGGGTTGAATTCCCAGCCGGGCACCAGGAACTGCATGGCGGCGGCATCGTCTCGCGCGCCAAGCCCATGTTCGAGGTAAAGCTGGTGCGCGGCCTCAAGCGCCTGCCGGTCCAGCTCGATGCCGAGGCCCGGGCGTGCCGGGACCTCAATGTAGCCGCCCTTGATCTGCAGCGGTTCCCTGGTCAGCCCCTGGCCGTCCTGCCAGATCCAGTGCGTGTCCAGGGCTGTGATCTTGCCCGGCGCCGCGGCGCCCACTTGAGTGAACATCGCCAGCGAGATGTCGAAGTGGTTGTTCGAGTGCGAACCCCAGGTCAGGCCGAAGTCGTTGCACAGCTGCGCCACCCGGACCGAGCCCTGCATGGTCCAGAAATGCGGATCCGCCAGCGGAATATCGACGGCGTTCGTCCGGATGGCGTGGGCCATCTGCCGCCAGTCTGTGGCAATCATGTTGGTGGCCGTCGGCAAGCCGGTGGCCCGCTTGAACTCGGCCATGGTCTCGCGGCCGGAGTACGTGCCCTCCGGGCCGCAGGGATCCTCGGCATAGGCCAGCACATCGCCCAGCCCGCTGCAGAGCTCAATCGCTTCCTGCATCAGCCAGCCGCCGTTGGGGTCAAGCGTGATCCGGGCTTCCGGAAAACGCTTGGCCAGCGCGGTGACAGCGGCAACTTCTTCCTTGCCCGAGAGCACGCCGCCCTTGAGCTTGAAGTCCTGGAACCCGTAGCGCTGCTGGGCGGCTTCGGCCAGGGCAACAATCGCCTCCGGCGTCATGGCCTCTTCGCGGCGCAGCCGTTCCCAATCGTCGGCCGGGTTTTCCTCGGCCAGGTACGGCAGGTCGGTCTTCTTGCGGTCCGCAACGTAGAACAGGTAGCCCAGCATCTGGACCTTGTCCCGCTGCTGGCCTTCGCCGAGGAGCTCGGCCACCGGCACGCCCAGGTGCTGTCCCATCAGGTCCAGCAGTCCGGATTCCAGTGCCGTGACCGCGTGGATGGTGGTGCGCAGATCAAAGGTCTGGGCGCCGCGTCCGCCGGCGTCCCTGTCGGCGAAAGCGACGGAGACCTTTCGCAGCAGCTGCCGGTACAGCGAGATCGGCTGGCCGACCAGGATGCTGCCGGCTTCCTCGATGGTGCTGCGGATGGCTTCGCCGCCGGGTACCTCACCCAAACCGGTATTGCCGTTGCTGTCGGTGATGATGGCGATGTTCCGCGTGAAGAACGGGCCGTGGGCGCCGCTGAGGTTCAGCAGCATGCTGTCGTGGCCGGCAACCGGGACGGCTTCGACCGAGACGATCGTGGGGGTGGTGCTTGCCATGCGCTAGTCCTTCGGGTTTTCTACGCTGCCGTCGAGGCGGCGGCTCAGTTTCCACGGGTTGTTGTTCTGCAGCGGCGCCGGCAGTAGCTCGTCCGGAACGTTCTGGTAGCTGACCGGGCGCTGGAAGCGGTGGATGGCCAGGCTGCCTACGGAGGTGGACCGGGAGTCGGACGTCGCCGGGAACGGCCCGCCATGGACCATGGCATGCCCAACCTCGACGCCGGTGGGCCAGCCGTTGAAGAGGATGCGGCCAACCCTGCGCTCCAGCACGGGGAGCAGTTCACGGGCCGCTGCCTCGTCGCCCGGTGCGTAGTGGACGGTCGCGGTGAGCTGCCCCTGGATGTTCTCGGTAGCGGTGGCGAGTTCGGCAGCGTCCGAGTAGCGCACGAAGAGCCCGGCTGCGCCGAAGACTTCCTCCTGCAGCCGCGGGGAAGCAGCGAAGTTCTCCGCGCTGGTGCTGAACAGCCGCGGTGCCGGTGCATTCTCGGTGGTCCCTGCGGTGCCCTCGGCCACCTGCTCCACGCCGTCGGCCGCTGCCAGTTCCTTCACGCCATCTTCCCAGGCGCCGGCAATGCCCGGAGTGAGCATGGTCTGGCCCGCGCAGGAACGCAGCGAGCCGGCCGCGGCGCTGATGAAGGCGTCGCCGGTTTTCCCTTCGGGGACAAAGACCAGGCCGGGGTTGGTGCAGAACTGGCCTGCCCCCATGGTCAGCGAGCCGACAAAGTCGCCGGCCAGGGCGGCCGCGTCTTCGGCAATGGCGCCGGGGAGGACAAACACCGGGTTGATGGAGGACATCTCCGCGTACACCGGGATCGGTTCCGGCCGTGCCGCCGCAGTCTTCATCAGGGCGATGCCGCCGGCCTGCGAGCCGGTGAAGCCCACGGCCTTGATGCGTGGATCCGCCACGAGGGCCTGTCCGACCGAGCGGCCGGCGCCGAAGAGCAGCGAGAAAACGCCGTCGGGCAGGTCGCTGTCCTTGACCGCCTTCGCCACGGCTTGGCCTACGAGTTCGGCGGTGCCGGGGTGCGCGTTGTGCGCCTTGACGATCACTGGGCAGCCGGCAGCCAGTGCGGAGGTGGTGTCCCCGCCCGCAGTGGAGAACGCCAGCGGGAAGTTGCTGGCACCGAATACGGCCACGGGGCCCAGCGGGATGTGGCGCTGGCGGATGTCCAGGCGTGCTGCCGGTTTGCGGTCCGGCTGTGCCGGATCGATGCGGACCTGCAGGTGGTCACCCTGGCGGACCACTGCGGCGAACATCCGCAGCTGGCCGATGGTGCGGCCGCGTTCGCCCTCCAGCCGCCCGGCGGGCAGGCCGGTTTCGGCGGTGCCGCGTTCGGTCAGTTCGGCGCCGATGGCTTCGATGTTGTCGGCAATGCGCTCGAGGAACGCTGCGCGTACCTCGGGTGAGGTGGCGCGGTAGGTGTCGAACGCTGCTTCGGCTGCCTTGGTGGCGTCTTCGAGCTGCGCCACGCTGACCATGCCGAAGGCGGGCTCAAGCTTTTCGCCGGTGGCCGGGTTGATGGCATTGACTTCGCCGTCGGTCCCGTTGACCGGGGTGCCGGCGATGATGGAATTTCCTGTAATGGGCACGGGGAATCTCCTAGCTGATTTTGTTGATCAGGGTGGTCAGTTCGTGCAGGTCGGACTCGGTGAGGTCCTGCAGCGGCGGGCGGACCTTGCCGCCGTCGCGGCCCACAGCGGTCAGGCCGGCCTTGACGATGGACACGCCGTAGCCCTTCACCCGGTCGCGGATGTCGAGGTAGGGGATGACGAAGTCGTTGAGCTTCTGGTAGACCGCCGTGCGGTTTTCGGCGCGAACGTCCTTGTAGAAGTCGAGCGCGAATTCGGGCACGAAGTTGAACATTGCCGAGGAGTAGGTGCTCACGCCCAGCTGCAGCAGCGGCAATGCGAAGGTCTCCGCGGTCGGCAGTCCGCCGATGTAGGCGAGGCGCTCGCCGACCTTGGCGTAGATCCGGGTCATCTGCTCGATGTTGCCGATGCCGTCCTTGAAGCCGATCAGGTTCGGGTTGCGCTCGGCCAGGATGGCTACCGACGTGTCCGTCAGGACGGCGTTCGCCCGGCTGTAGACGATGACGCCGAGGCTGGTGGCGCGGCAGACGGCGCTGACGTGTTCGATCAGGCCTTCCTGGTCCGCCTCGGTCAGGTACGGCGGCAGCAGCAGCAGGCCGTCCGCGCCGGCGGCCTCGGCAGACTTCGCCTGCTCGATGGCCTGGAAGGTGGGGCCGGTGGCGGAGGCCAGAACGGGGACCTTGCCGCCGATTTCATCCACCGCAACCCGGACCACGCGGTCCATTTCCGTGGTGGTGAGCGAGAAGCCTTCACCTGTGCCGCCGCCGGCGAAGAGGCCTGCGACGTCGTAGCCGGCCTGCCAGGCGAGGTGCTCGCGGTACCGGGCCTCGTCAAACTGCAGGTCCGCATCGAAGTGCGTTACCGGGAAAGAGAGCAGGCCGGATTTAATCTGGGTTGCCAATTCGGCCGGGTTCAGCTGTGCCACGTGTTGTCCTTAGATCGGCGGCGCCAGGTCCTTGCCGTAGCGCCGAAAGGGGGTTTGCATTGCTGCCAGCCTAGGAACACTTTCGATGCATGTCCAAGAGTGTTTTTGTATGGTTTGATACCTTCCCAGCATTACGACGGCGACGCCAGCAGCGCCGCGGGTGAATCAGGCCTGTTCGATCAAGTCCATCACCCGGAGCAGGGCGGGATTGCGGGCCTCCCGCTTCCAAATGGCATACAGCTCAACCGGGTCCTCGCCGAAACCCTCCACCTGTGCGTACTCCACCCCGTCGATGCCCAGCACGCTGGACGACTGCGGGACCAGCGCAATGCCGCGCCCGGCGGCCACCAGTAGCACCATGGTCAGGATCTGGCTCACGGTGTGGACAAAGTTGGTGTTGGTCACCGGCAGGGTCCTAACCACCAGGTCGTAGAAGTAGCGGGCCTGGGTGGGGGAGTGCATGATCAGGTCTTCATTGCGCAGGTCCTCCCCGGTGATCGCGCGCCCCAGCCGTCCCAGCGGGTGTCCCGCGGGCAGAGCGGCCACCATCGGTTCCCGGTACAGCAGCCGCGAGTCGAACAGCTCCTCGTCAAAGGGCGGCCGGGCCAGGCCGATGTCGATCTCGCCCTTCACCAGGGCCGGGATCTGTTCGCGCGTCACCATCTCGGTGAGTTCGACGTCGATCTCCGGCAGGTGCGTCCCGATCTCGTTCAACAGCGCGCCCAGCAGCCCGTAGGTGGAGGCCGCGGTGAAGCCGATGCGGATGGTGCCCGCGGCACCGGCGGAGATCCGCCGGGCAAGACCCGGGGCACTGTCAGCCAGGGCGAGCAGTTTGCGCGCCTCGACGAGGAACGCTTCGCCGGCCGACGTGAGGGTCACCCGGCGGTTGTCCCGCTCAAAGAGTTGCACCTGGATGCCGCGCTCAAGTTTCTGGATTTGCCGGCTCAGGGGCGGCTGGGTCATATTAAGGCGTTCCGCGGCGCGGCCGAAGTGAAGTTCTTCGGCAACGGCCACGAAACCGCGAAGCTGGTCGAGTGAGTACATGATGCACAGAGGGTATCACTTCATGCCTTATTGGGCTTGGACAAGTATCATGAGCTGTCCCTAGGCTTCCAGAAGCACCTTGCAGTGGTGATGGGCCTCACAACCGTTCACGGGTCCGCAGCCACACCCTGCACCATCCAAAAGGAGACTTACATGTTTGCATCCAAGCTGACCCGCCGCGGGGCCGTGTCCGCCAGTGCGGGCCTGGCGCTTGCCCTGAGCATGACTGCCTGCGGCGGCAACGTGGCCGACTCCGGGGCAGCCGCAGACGGCAGCGAGTTCCCGTCCGGTCCTGTGAGCCTGACCATTGGCCAGGATCCGGGCGGCAGCACCGACCGGATCGGCCGCGCACTGGCCGAGAACGCCGCAGACCCGCTGGGCGTGGCCATTCCCGTGGTCAACAAGCCCGGCGCCAACGGCGCCCTGGCCACCAAGGAAGTTGCCGGCATGGAGCCGGACGGCCAGAACCTGATTCTGCTCAATGCCTCCCTGATCACCATCACCCCGCTGGCCGTCAGCGAAGAAGAAGCGGTCTCGCTGGATGATGTCGAGGTCATCACCGGCATCTCCCAAGACGACTACGTGCTGGTGGCCAACGCAGACTCCGGCCTGAAGACCATGGAGGACATCACCAGCGCCGACAAGAAGTTCAACTTCGCAACCACCGGCGTCGGCACCGGCAGCCAGCTGGCCCAGGCACTGCTGTTCAAGCAGGCCGAGGTTGAGGGAACCGACGTTCCGTTCGACGGCGGCTCCCCGGCCATGACCGCGCTGCTGGGCAACCAGGTGGACCTGGCGACCATCCAGCTGGGCGAGGCCATGCCGCAGATCGAGGCCGGCAAGCTGACCCCGATCGTGACCTTCTCCGAAGAGCGCAACCAGTACCTGCCGGACACGCCCACCGCCGTCGAGGCCGGTTACGACGTTCCGGTGTCCCAGTACCGCGCCGTTGCCGCACCGAAGGGCACCCCGGAGCCGGTCCTGGCCGAGCTGAAGGAAGCCTTCACCGCTGCGTTCGAGTCCGAGAAGTACAAGGAGTTCAACGAGCAGAACCTGTTCACTCCGACCCAGATTGACGGCGAGCAGCTGGCCGCAGACTGGAAGGGCTACGCCGAGAAGTACAAGGCCCTCACGGAGGAATACGGCGTCGATCTCGGAGGCGAGAAGTGACATCACCCAACGGTGATGGTTCCAACCTCGGCGGCAGCGACGTTCGCGCTGCCGCCGAGGCGGGCTCCGTGCTCGATGATCTGACGCCGGAGCAGCTCGCGGCCGAATGGGACGAGGACAAACCTCCGGCAGCAGGCCCGCTGGCCAACATCGCGGCGGCCGCCGTCGTCGTCGTTATTGGCATTGCCGGCATTTTCCTCTCCCTGGCCATGGGGCTGGGGACGCCGGAGGCGCCGGAGCCTGGCATGTGGCCGTTCATCATCAGTGTGGTGCTGGTTGTCCTGGCCACCGCGCTCGCGGTCTTCGGCCGGAACAGGCTGGACGCCGAGAAGTTCTCCACCTCGAGCTGGGCCGTGCTCGCCGGGGTTGGCACGCTGATCGGCTTCGTGCTGCTGGTGGGGACCGTCGGTTTCGAGATCCCGTCCCTGCTGCTGACGTTCGTATGGCTGAGGTTCCTGGGCAAGGAAACCTGGCGGATGTCCACGGTGCTCAGCTTCGCCGTTGTCGCCGCCTTCTACCTGATCTTCGTCGTGGCCCTCGGCGTGCCCGTCCCGCATTTGTTCTAGGGAAGACTCATGGAATTTTTTGAACCGGTGATCAACGGTTTCGGCGTGGTGCTGGAACCGATGAACCTGTTGTACTGCCTGCTCGGCGTCATGATCGGCATGCTGATCGGTGTGCTGCCGGGCCTCGGCCCCGCCGCTACCATCGCGATCCTGCTGCCGCTGACCTACGGCGTGGAGCCGGTCACCGCGATCATTATGCTGGCTGGCATCTTCTATGGTGCGCAGTACGGCGGCACCATCACATCCGTCCTGCTGCGGCTGCCGGGCGAGGCCTCCGCCGTTGTCACGGTGTTCGACGGCTACGCGCTGGCCAAACAGGGCAAGGCCGGAACGGCGCTGGGCATCGCGGCCATCGGCTCCTTTATCGGCGGCACCGTATCCATCATCGGCCTGACCCTGCTGGCCCCCATCGTGGCGAGCTTCGCGCTGGACTTCGGTCCGCCCGAATATACGGCCCTTGCACTGCTGGGCATCCTTCTGGTGGCCACGGTCAGCAACGGCGGCAAGCTCAAGTCCGTCATCGCCGCGGGCCTCGGACTGCTGCTGGCCACGGTGGGCCGCGACGGCTTCACCGGCGAATCCCGCTTCACCTTCGGCAGCCTCTCGCTGGCCGATGGTCTGGACTTCGTGCCGATCGCCATGGGTATCTTCGGGCTCGGCGAAATCCTCTACAACCTGGAGCAGCGCCACAACAAGGTGCAGGCTCCCGCGAAGGTAGCCAACGTCTGGCCCTCGCGCCAGGACCTCAAGCAGTCCTCCGGTGCCATTGGCCGCGGCTCCGTCCTGGGCTTCTTCCTGGGCATCCTGCCCGGCGGCGGCGCCACGCTCTCCTCGCTGGCCGCGTACGCCATGGAGAAGAAGCGTGCCAAGAACCCCGAGCGCTTCGGCCGCGGCGCAGTGGAAGGCGTTGCCGCACCGGAATCGGCCAACAACGCGGCGGCAACGTCGTCGTTCATCCCGCTGCTGACCCTGGGCATCCCCGCCAACGCCACCATGGCGATCATTTTCGGCGCACTGCTGATCCAGGGTGTCACGCCCGGCCCGCAGCTGGTGGCCAACGACCCGGAACTCTTCTGGGGCGTGGTGAACTCGATGTACATCGGCAACATCCTGCTGCTGATCATGTCCATCCCGCTGGTGGGCATATTCGTCAAGATCCTGCGTGTGCGGGCCGCCATCCTGGCCCCGATCACCGTGCTGATCACCCTGATCGGCGTCTACACCATCCGCAACAGCGTCTTCGACATCTGGCTGGTCATCTTCTTCGGCGTGATCGGCTACCTGATGAAGAAGTTCGGCTTCGAGCCTGGGCCGCTGGTGCTGGCCTTCGTGCTCGGCGCCCTGCTGGAAGAGAACCTGCGCCGTTCGCTGCTGGTCTTCGGCGGCGACGCGGCGGGCTTCGTCACCCGTCCGATTTCGGGCGTGCTGCTGCTGGTCTTCCTGATGGTGATCTTCCTGCCGCTGATCCAGTCTCTGTTCAAGAAAGCCCGCGCCAAAAAGGCCACCAACACCGACGATCCGTCGCGGAAGAATGAAAAGGAATCAGTATGAGTATCCTGGTCGGCTACCTGCCCACCCCCGAAGGCGAAGCCGCGCTCACCGCCGGCATTGCCGAAGCCAAGCTGCGCGGGCTGGACATGGTGATCCTCAATTCCCCGCGCAAGGGCGCCCCGGTGGATGCCGCGCTGGTCTCGCCCGAGCAGGTTGCCGAACTGGTGCAGCGGGCCGCGGACGCGGGTATCACCGCCACCGTGCGCCAGCCCGGCCACACCGATGACCTGACCGACGAGTTCATGGACGTGGCGGACGCTGTCAACGCCTCCCTGATCGTCATCGGCCTGCGCAAGCGCTCCCAGGTGGGCAAGTTCATCATGGGCAGCCAGGCCCAGCGGATCCTGCTCCAGGCGGACCGCCCGGTGCTCGCGGTCAAGGCGCCGGACGGCTTCTAAATACCGCGTACGACGGCGGCTGCCGGCCTTTTCATTCGAAAGGCCGGCAGCCGCCGTCGTGCTGTTGGCAGAATTGCAGGGCGCTGAACGGCCTGGTTTGTGCGGGTTTTGTGTGGCCAGGCCGAGCGAGCTAGCCGGGGCGGCGAGCCAAGCGCGCGCGGGAGTTGGCCAGATGTGTGCGCATGGCGGCGGCGGCTGATTGCGCGTCCTGCCGGCCGATGGCGTCGAAGACCGTCTCGTGTTCGAAGGCCACGCGGGAGAAGTGCGTCTCCTCGCCGTCGTCGTTGTTCGCCAGCAGCCGGGTCTGGGGCATGGCGATCATCGCGGGACCCAGCGAGGCGAGCAGATCCACGTAGAACCGGTTGTTGGTGGCCACGGCGACGGCCCGGTGGAACCGGAAGTCCGCCTCCACCGCCTCGCTGGGCTTGTTCCGGGCGGAGCGGAAGTCTGTCAACGCCGCGCCGATCTTGGCCAGCTGGGTGGGGGTCCGGCGCAGCGCGGCCAATGCTGAGGCCTCCACCTCCAGCCCGAGCCGGAAGTCGAGCAGCTGCAGCCGGTCCTCGGGGGTGCGGATCTGCTCCGGCCCCGCGGTGAAGGACTCCTCGCTGGGCCGCGTCAGGACGTAGGTGCCCTTGCCTCGGTAGGTTTCGACCAGTCCGGCCGCCTGCAGTCTTGAGATCGCCTCGCGGATGACGGTGCGGCTGACGGCGAAGTGCGCCATGAGCGCGCTTTCGGCCGGCAGCTTGTCGCCCGGGCCGATGCCGCCGTCGACAATGCTGCTCCTGATCTGCTCCACCACGGACTGGGTGAGGCTGCGGGAGGAACCGCGGTCGACGGCGGCGGGCTCAGCCATGATGGTCCTTGTTGTTCTCGGCGGGTTGTTCGGCGGGCTACTTCGTGCCGAACTCTATCGTGTCCGTGGTCCAGGCATGGGCCTGCTCGCTGAGCGTGAAGCCCAGGCCGGGCCGGTTGGGGACGATCATGCGGCCGTCACGGGTTTCCAAGCGCTCGTTGAACAGCGGGTTGAGCCACTCGAAGTGCTCCACCCACGGCTCGCGCGGATAGGCGGCGGCCAGGTGCAGGTGGATCTCCATGGCGAAATGCGGCGCCAGCTGAAGTCCTGCCTGGTCCGCCAGGGCCGCCAGGCGGAGGAAGGGGGTGATGCCGCCGATCCGCGGGGCATCCGGCTGGATGATGTCGACGCTGCGGTTGTTGATCAGGCTGATGTGCTCGGTGACGCTGGAGAGCATCTCGCCGGTAGCGATCGAAGTGTCCAGGGCGTTGGCCAGCTGGGCGTGGCCTTCGGCGTCGTACGCATCCAGGGGTTCCTCGATCCAGACCAGATTGAACTGCTCCAGCACGCGTCCGAAGCGCATGGCCGTGGGCCGGTCCCACTGCTGGTTGGCATCCACCATCAGCGGCACATCGTCTCCGAGGTGCTCGCGGACGGCGGTGACACGGGCCAGATCAAGCTTGGTGTCAGGCTGGCCCACCTTGATCTTGATGCCGCCGATCCCCGCGGCGAGCGAGGCGCTGGCGCGCTCCTTGACCTCCTCGATGGGAGCCTGCAGGAAGCCGCCGGAGGTGTTGTAGGTCTGCACGGAATCGCGGTAGGCGCCGAGCAGTTTGGCCAGCGGGAGGTTCGCCCGCTTGGCCTTGAGGTCGTAGAGCGCGATGTCGAGTGCGGCGATGGCCTGGGTGGCGACGCCGCTGCGGCCCACCGAGGCGCCGGCCCAGAGCAGCTTCTGGTAGACCCGGCCGATGTCATTGGGGTCCTCGCCTATTAGGTTGTCCGCGACCTCCTTGGCGTGTGCGTATTGGGCGGGGCCGCCGGCGCGCTTGGAGTAGCTGAAGCCAATGCCGTGGTGGCCGTCCTGCGTGGTGATCTCGGCGAAGAGGAACACGATCTCGGTCATCGGCTTCTGCCGGCCGGTCAGGACTTTGGCATCGCTGATCGGCGTCTGCAGCGGGAGTGTCAGCGTGGAGAGCTTCACATGCCGGATGCGGTCAGTGGTGGCTTCACCGCCCGAGATGGCGGCGAGTGGATTGGCGAAGGTAGTGGCAGTCATCGGGGTCCTTAATCGGGTGGCAATACTTTAAATAGTACAAGTGCGTGACTTGTACTACAAGTACTTTCTGCGGCAGGCATCGCGGGAACGCATGTATGTTGGTTTCAAGCCGCCCCGGAGCGGTCCCGATGACATTCTCGAAGAGGAGACCCCGATGGCCGGAATCATCATTGTTGGAGTGGATGGCAGCGAAACTTCGATGAAGGCTGCCCGAACTGCCGCACAGCTTGCCGCCGGACTGTCGGCGGAGCTAAGGGTGGTCACCGCCCATGCGACCGACAACGCCGAGGTGGTGCGCATCGGGAACGACAAGTGGTACCTGTCGGACTCGGCAACGGCCGAAAAGGTGGCGAAGAAGGCAGCCGAGGATCTCGCCACGGAAGGGCTGGCCACCAGCTATGCCGCACTCCACGGCAAGCCCCAGGACGCCCTGATCAACGAGGCCGAGCGCGTGGACGCGCAGCTGATCGTGGTCGGAAATGTGGGGATGAAGGGGCTGGGCCGGGTGCTCGGGAGCGTGGCAACGTCCGTGGCGCAGCGCGCGTCCTGCGACGTGTACATCGCCAAGACCGACTCCTGAGAGCGGGCACTGGTTGAACCCGCTGAAGGTGGCCGACCGCGCCCTCGTTCCGCACTTCGAAGTCATGAAGATCCTGCACCGGGTCGCCCAGATGCGGGCGGCGGGGCGGGACGTGATCTCGCTGTGCGCCGGCGAACCCTCCGGCGGAGCGCCTCGGGGAGTGTCGGCGAAGGCTGCGGAGGTTCACGCATCCGGCATGCCCTTGACGTACACCAGCGCCCTGGGTATCAGCGAATTGCGCGAAGCCGTGGCGGGACACTACCGCCGCTGGTACGGGCTCGAAGTCGAAGCCGACGACGTGGCCATCACCACCGGCTCCTCGGGCGCGTTCATGCTCACGTTCCTGGCCGCCTTCAACCCGGGGGACCGGGTGGCGCTGGCCCGGCCCGGGTACCCCGCCTACCGGAACATCCTCAGTTCGCTGGGCTGCGAAGTGGTGGAGATCGACTGCGGTCCGGCCGAACGCTACCAGCCGACGCCGGCCCTGCTAGATGTTGCAGCCGCCGCCCACGGTCCGCTGGCCGGACTGGTCCTCGCCTCGCCGGCGAACCCCACGGGGACGATGGTCTCCCGTACGGAGCTTGCGGCGCTGACGCAGTGGTGTGCGGCCAACGGGGTGCGGCTGGTCAGCGACGAAATCTACCACGGCATCACTTACCCCTTCGGCCCCCAGGCGCCCGACGCCCGGGGCGTGTGTGCCTGGGAACTGGACCGGACCGGCGTCGTTATTTCCTCGTTTTCAAAGTACTGGGGGATGACCGGCTGGCGGCTGGGCTGGGCGCTGATGCCGCGGGATCTGGCGCCGGCCATGGATGCGCTCGCCGGCAACGTGGCGCTGTGTCCGCCTGCGCCCGCACAGCTGGCTGCAGTCGAGGCCTTCAGTGAGGACTCCTACAACCAGGCGGAGGCTGCCGTGGCCGAGTTCGCCGCGATCCGGCGGATCCTGCTGGACAACCTCGGCCGGCTGCAGTGGGGGACGGCCGCGCCGGCGGACGGGGCGTTCTATCTTTACGCCGAGCTGGGGGACCAGCTGGCCGGGTTCGCGGACTCCGGCGAGTACTGCCGGGCGTTGCTGGAACAGGAAGGCGTCGCGCTGGTGCCAGGCTCCGATTTCGACGCCGTTCGCGGCCGCCGGTCCGTCAGGCTCTCTTTTGCCGCGGGTCGGGAGGCCGTGGCCGAAGCCGTGGAGCGGATCATCCGGTTCCAGGAGAGCCGCAGCCAGTCCTGAAGTCGGGAAAGCGGTCTTGGCCTGCGGCCTGCTGCACGTGCGGCAGGCCGCAGGCACTCCCTCCACAGCTCCGCTATGGCGGCTCTTGACCCACATTCGGGCCAGTGCCCCTGTCGCGTCTCCGGCTGCTCAATGAAGCATTGGGGATATGAACAGGCAGAAGCACCATGGATGATGCCCGGTATGCGCTGGCGGGTGGTGGACGTATCGAGCTGGAAGGGCCCGTCGTCGGTCGGTGGATGAGCTCGGTTTGGGATATGACGGCCAGGAAAGGCCGGGTTGGAGCCGAAGCGGTCTGCGCCGTGGACGAGGATGAAGCCGTCGCAGTGGCCGAAGCCTTGAGCCTGGTGCCCAGTGGGCAGACCGCCACCGACCTCGGCCATTCATTGGGGGCTGAACTGCAGGCTGTCTCGGTCGGATTGGGCTGGCAGGTCCTGCTCGGGAAGCGTCCTCCCTATCGACGGCAGACCTTCAACGGGGTGGCGGTCTTGGTCTCGGGCAAATTCGATTTCGACTTATACAACACGGCCTCCTCCCTCAAGTCGGAACTGCAGGTGTGGCGGACCCCCGAAGTCATCGTCGCCAAGGCCCGGTTGAAGGGAGGGGAGCTCGGCCCCTACATTTGCAAAGTCAGCCGGCCGGCTGTCCTGATGGTCCGGAACGGCGACCGCCGTTCCATCATCGTCCGTCCGGAAATGACAAAAGGCCCGTTCCTCCAAGTGGGATACCGGAACCTTGACTGGACCTGGGCGCAGGCAACGTTGCCACCCCACGACACGGCCAGCCCCGAGGTAGACCGGCTGCGGAAGCTCACGGCCTGCCGTGGCATGGCCCTTGAGGACCTTCTTGCCGACGGAATGCCCGTGGATGCTGCCGAACAGTATCTGGAGATCCTGGCGTTGCCGCAGGGACGGGGTGCCCTGCATGCGATGGGCGCGCTGCTCGCCGCGCCCCTCGCGGCGGCCCAACTAGTCGAGCAGCCTGCTTCCGCGGCGAACCTTGATCCGCCAAGAACCATTCAATTGCTCAGCCCCCGGAACGCCATGGGCATGCGTTTGTATGAGCAGGGTGAATTCAATGGCTTGGGTCCCTGGCTGTGGGAGCACCCGTGGCGGACGCTGCTGATCGGCATCTTTGGTACGGCCGCGGGAGTCTGGCTGACGTTCTTCCGCCATACCCTGCAAGGCTCAGTGAGCCAGACCAGCGTAGTGGGCTTGCTGGGGCTCATTGCTGCAGTCGGCGGGGTGTGCTGCCTGGGTTTCTGGTTTCTCATACGGCCCGGTCCCGAGGACAAAGAACTCTCGTTCCGACCGGAGGACGATCCTGCTCCGAAGAGTTTTCCCGCCGGGCAGATCGCGACGGGGAGCGAACAGCAGGACTGAGCGGCCGATGGAAGCAGAAAGGCCGCCAACCCGCAATGCGGACTGACGGCCTTTCCTTTTCGTTGCGGGGACAGGATTTGAACCTGTGACCTCCGGGTTATGAGCCCGGCGAGCTACCGAACTGCTCCACCCCGCGGCGTAGTTATGACTCTAGACCCCTTAGCGTCCAAACGACGAATTTGGTGAGCTGCCTCACGAATCCGCGCCCGCCGGCCTGATTCGTGAGGCAGCGTGCCGCCACGCCAAGCTGATTCCGGAACGGCCTACGGCAGCGGGAGCGGTTCGTCCAGCGGCTGGCTCTTCGGGTCCATATCGATGCCAAGGTCCTTCGCGAACACGGTCCTGGTCGCGGTGTAGACCTGCTCTTTGCGCTCGTCGAGTTCGAACAAGCGGGCACCGCGCAGATGGTGTTCCTTGGCGCCGCCAAGTCCGTAGGTGCCGAAGCCCGTGCCTGGGCCGTAGCCCAGCTCGATTCCGAAGTAATTGCCCGAGTAGGTATTGATGTGGTCATGGCCCACAAAGACACCGCGGACGTCGCCGCGCTCCTGCAGGGCGCTGAAAAGGCCGGAGTTGAAGGCCCCCGTGTAGACACTTTCGTTCTTGACGCCGACGATGCTGTGCTTGGTCACGGCAGCGGCGTGGTCGGCGTCGTCGGAGCTGAATTGGGAACCGAACCACATGTGGTGGTGTTCGAAGAGCGGGATGTGGAAGAACATCAGCGAAGGGATCTTTCCGTGCTGCCTTTCGGCGGCCTCGGACGCTTCCCGGTACCACTGGATCTGGCTGGGGCGGATCCAGTCGTAGCCCATGAGGCCTTCGAAGTCCTGGCCGCCGAGGTTCTCGGGTGCATACCGGCCGGAGTCGAGCAGCCAGATGCCGAAGGCAGGCTTGTTGCCGCTGGCAGAGCGGATGAGCAGCTGCGCATTGGACGAGCCGTCGACGCCCTTCTCCGGCCGGACGTTGACGTTGTGCTGGTAGGCGCGGACGAACTCCAGCATCTTGGCCTCGGTCATGCCGGTGCCGTTCGCCATCGAGTCCTCGTCGTGGTTGCCGAACGTGACGGCCCACTGGATGCCGCGCGATTCCATCGGCTGCACCACGTTGTTGATGGACTGGCGCACTTCCTCGGCCGTCTTGGGCGATCCGTTGATCACGTCGCCGTTGATCAACGCGAAGCCGGGTTTCTCGGCGTCGAGGACCTTGCCCATGAACTCGACGGTGCGCCGGTCGGTGCGCGGCCCATCCTGTGTGTCATTGAACTGGACCACGCGGAACTTGCCGTCGGGACCGAACGCCAGCGGCATCTTCGCGTTGCCCTTCGACTTGGCGGGGACTGCGGCGTTGGCACCTGGGGCCGCGGCCAGCATGCCGGCCAGGATGGCGCCGGTGCCGCCGGCGATCAATCCGCGGCGTCCGAGATTGGGGGAGTTCGTGCTCATTTTCGTGCCTTTCATGGATCCCGACTGCAGAGGCAGCTCGGTGGCCGGCCCGGGGGAGGGCGGGCAAGTCGGGATTGCGACTTTAGGCAGGGGAAATGACCGGCAGGTTGCCGGCGGGTGGAGCGCTTCCCAACGCAGTACGACGCCGGAATTAAGCTCCGGCGTCGTACTTACGGCTGTTCGGGCTACTTGAGATGGTCCACCAGCTGGTTAGCAATCCCGGTGTAGCTCCCCGGAGTCAACGCCAGCAGGCGGGCTTCAGCCTCGGCTGACAGTCCCAAACCGGAGACGAATTCCTTCATGCGTTCGGCATCCACGCGGTGTCCGCGGGTGAGATCCTTCAGCCGTTCGTAGGGGTTGTCCATACCCTCGACACCGGCGATGGCTTCGGCGCGCATAACCATCTGGATCGCTTCGCCGAGCACCTCCCAGTTCTGGTCCAGGTCCGCGGCCAGCACCTCGGCCGGCACATCGAGGCGCTCCAGGCCCTTCGCGACGTTCGAGATGGCCAGTATCGAGTGCCCGAAGGCCACGCCGATATTGCGCTGCGAGGAGGAATCGGTCAGGTCGCGCTGCCAGCGGGAGGTAACCAAGGTGGCGGCCAGGGTGTCCAGCAGGCCGTTGGAGATCTCCAGGTTGGCCTCGGCGTTCTCGAACCGGATGGGGTTGACCTTATGCGGCATGGTGGAGGAACCGGTGGCGCCTTCTACCGGAATCTGGGCGAAATAGCCGATGGAGATGTAGCTCCAGATGTCCGTGCACACGTTGTGCAGGATCCGGTTGAACCGGGCGATGTCCGCGTACAGCTCGGCCTGCCAGTCATGCGACTCGATCTGCGTGGTCAGCGGGTTCCACGTCAGGCCCAGGCCTTCGACGAAGCCCTTGGAAACGGCCTGCCAGTCGGCGCCGGGGACGGAAGCGTAGTGGGCGGCATAGGTGCCGGTGGCGCCGTTGATCTTGCCCAGGTACTCGGTCCGGGCGATCCGCTCGAGCTGGCGGGTCAGCCGGTGCGCGGTGACCGCCAGTTCCTTGCCCAGCGTGGTGGGCGTCGCCGGCTGGCCATGGGTGCGCGAGAGCATCGGGACATCCCGGTTGGCCTCCGCCATGTCGCTGATCTGCGCCACGAGCGAGCGGGCGGCCGGCAGCCAGGCTTGCTCCACGGCACCCTTGATGCCGACGGCGTAGGAGAGATTGTTGATGTCTTCGGAGGTACAACCGAAATGCACCATGGCCTTGAGGTGATCGATACCGATGTCCTCCAGCCGGCGGCCGATGTAGTATTCCACGGCCTTCACATCGTGGACCGTGACGGCCTCGATTTCGGCCAGCTCGCGGACGGAGTTGCCGTCGAAATCGGTGACGATCTTGCGCAGCGCGGCCTGCTGCTCGGCGCTGAGCGGTCCGGCCCCCGGCAGGACGGACTGG
This sequence comes from Crystallibacter permensis, assembly GCF_025960875.1. Classification (GTDB taxonomy): domain Bacteria; phylum Actinomycetota; class Actinomycetes; order Actinomycetales; family Micrococcaceae; genus Crystallibacter; species Crystallibacter permensis. The sequence continues at coordinate 91,415 of NZ_JAODLR010000012.1, forward strand.
CTGGTGAGATGGATCAACCACTCGACTTCCACGTGGACGCGGTCGCGGTTCAGTGCCGCCTCGGAGAGATAGTCGACCAACGGCGCGACGGCGGAGCGGTAGCGGCCGTCAAGGGGGCCAAGGGCGATTGCGGGAGTGACGTCTGCCAAGGAGACGCGGGGAGTTTCAGCCATGGACCCCATTCTTTCAAGAGTCGGGCACGATTCCCTAACCTGTTCCCCAACTTTCACCGCACCGGTTTCTTGGCTGGCGGCCGCTGTGTGCCGGAGGACACGATCTCCACAGCACAGCCGGAGCTGCCTTTGCGCACATACCTGAACTGGCCTGCACGCCACCCTGGGCCGCGGCCTTAGCGTCGATGCAAGGGAAGGAAGAGTGATGGTCAGTTCGTTGCAGAGTACGACGTCGGGTCTTGCGGTCGGGGCGACGGGAGCCGACGATCTGCGGCTGGCTGCGCACCGGCTGTACGCCTGCGAGACCGCATTGCTGGAGCTCAATGGCCGGCTGGCGGGACTGGAGCTGGCGGCCTGGGTGTCGCCAGCCGGACAAGCCTTCCGCCGCAGCCTGGTGGAACGGCAGCTGCGGATGGACAATGCGGCAACAGACGTCAGGGAGGCGGCCGTGGCCGTCAATGCCTTCGGTGTAGCGGTTGAAGCGGCAGACCTGATCCAGCCGGGCCCATGACAGGCCATCCGGAGTGGCTGCCCGCCCCCACCCGGCTGGACGGGAGCTCCGGCGACCTGGGCGGCTTCCGTGTGACGGGCGGGGTCGGCGGCGCGGCCTTCCAATGGGAGGAACTTGAGGACGCTGCGGTCCGGCTGGGATCCGTGGCCGCGGATGCGGATCGAATTTATTTCGACATCTATGCACTGCAGCTGACCATTCTGGACAGCCGCATCTTCATGGTGCCCGGGCGGGTGGCGGCGCAGGAGGCCGTGCGGCGGGCGTTGGAGGCTGTTCAGGCGTCGGCCGACGACGTGCGCGAAATAGCGGACCAGGTGACCAGGGCGAAGGAAGCCTACGGGCGGGCCGAGGCTGCCGCCAACGGTGCCCTGAACGGCCTGGCGCAAGGAACCTGGTGGCTGAGTACACCCTTGGGCGCGATGGGAAACGAGCTGCGGCCTACGCTGAGAGGCACGGAGCGGCTGATCAACCACGGAACCCGCGGCCTGCTGGCGCTGCCGCCGATACCCGGACCACCGGATGATCCCCGCTACCCTGGCTCCGGACCGGCATCGACCACTGAGCGTCTCGTCCCAAACCTCGTCGAGACCGCGAATGGGCTGGGCCTGCTGCAGCCGGCTCCCATTTCGGTAACGCGGCGCGCCGATACCGAAAGCGGACCCGGCGGAGAGCCGGCGGCAGGGGCGCTGCGCCTGGAGGCCACACCTGCAGGGCTGCTCGCACGTGCCGGCGCCGCGGCAGCTGCCGGACCGGGAACTATCGAAATTCTGGAAACGGTAGCCGCCGCCGGCAAGACCTGGGTTGTCGCGTTGCCGGGAACGCAGTCCCAGGGGCCGGAGGCAACGGCCAATCCTTTCGATGAGACGGGGGTAGCCGAAGCGCTTGCCTATGACAGCCAGCATGTCTCGGCCGCGGTTTCCGCTGCGCTGGAGGAAGCCGGCGCCGAAGCAGCGGACCAGGTGGTGCTGGTCGGCTATAGCCAAGGCGGCATCCACGCCATGAATATGGCCGCAGACAAGGCATTCCTGGCGGAGCACAACGTTGCCTACGTGCTTACGGCCGGCTCGCCGGTAGGTGCCGTCGATCTGCCGGAAGGACTCAGAAGCCTGCATCTGGAACATGTCCAGGACTGGGTACCCGGAGCGGACGGACTCCCCAGCCCTGATACCAGGGACCGGGTCACCGTGACCCTGACCAATGAGGTGGGGACTCCTGAGGGTGAAGACGGCGGCCTCGGTCCCGGGCATGATTTCGGGAACTACATGGCCGGAGCGCAGCTACTGCAGGACAGCACGGACGTCTCGGTTGCAGATTCCGGATTGGCGCTCGGCGCCGCTGTAGGCGGAGGCCTGGCAAGCCGGCACTTGTTCACCCTTACCCGCCAGGTACCTGCCCGCGAACCCTTGCCACCGCATAAGCGGGCATCGTACTCATTGCGGAACCGCCCGCACGGCTACTGACGCATACGCCTCGATCAATTCCCCAATGCGCGATTTGCAACCGCCGCAGCCGGTGCCGGCCCGGGTGCAGGCGGAAACCTCTTCGACGCTGCTGCAGCCGACGGCTATCGCGTTCTCCACCCCGCCGAGCGTTGCACCGCTGCAGCGGCACAAAGTGGAGTCCGGATCGGCAGGTGCCGGCCCGTCATCCTGCTGCTCGACCGAATCCAACCGGAACAGGGCGGTGCGGTCCGCCGGCAGTTCAGCCCCGCGCTCATACAGCAGCACCAGTTCGGCCGCAGTCCGGGGCATGCCGACGCAGACCAGTCCTTCAAGCACTCCGGCGCGAGTCACCATTTTGGCATACCGACCATGTTCCGGGTCGGCCCACTGGGCTACCTGGATGGGCGGGCAACCCGGCGGACTCCCGCCACTATCCCGTTCCTGCCGCCAGGCGTCCCAGAGCTCGGCGGAGATGTTCCCGGCCGAGGCCAGGTCCAGTCCTCGCGCCTTGAGCAGCATGACACCGGGCCGTTCCGGTGCCAGCGGCGCCGCCTGGGTCTGCGCCGTTGTCCCACTTACGACGGCCACCTGCCGCCGTGGCGCGAGTTCCAGTAAACGCCGGGCAACGTATTCCGCCTGGCGCCAGCCCGGGCCGATCAGGCCGGGAGGTCCCGCACTACTGCCTGAACAGCCTGTGCAGCCGCCATCGCCGCACGCCACCTGGGCGCAGTCGCCGACGGCGAATACGCGCCCTTCCACATCGGCTTCAAGCCTGTGGTTCACCAGAATGCCCTTGTCCACACCCAGTCCGCAGCCGGCAGCCAGTTCGGTCCTCGCCCGCACCCCGCAGGACAGGAGCAGAAGATCGCCGGGAAGCTCCGTGCCGTCCTCCAGCACCAGCGCGCGGAACTGGTGGCGGCCTCCCACTCGTGGACGGAAAGCAACTGCGGTGGAACGGACATCGGACGCCAGCCCGATTTCGCTGGCGTGCAGCGCGGCGGCCAACATCCGTCCGCCGCCGGGATCGAGGTTGCGGCCCAGCGGGTGCGGTCCGTGATGGACCACGGTGACATCGGCTCCTTCCTCGACCGCGGCCAGCGCCGCTTCGATGCCGAGAATCCCGCCGCCAAGAACGACGATCCGGCCGCCGGAACCGACAACGGCACGCAACTTTGCCGCATCCTCCAGATCCCGCAGGGCTGTCACGCCCGGCGGCAACAAATGCAGGGCGGCCGGGTCCGGATTGAGGCCGGCCAGCGTAGGGACCACGGACTGCGCCCCGGTGGCGAGCACCAGCCGGTCGAAGGGCTCCTGTGTTCCGTCATCCAGCAGCACGGTCCTGCGCGCCCGGTCGATCCGCCGGACGGTGCGCCCCAGCAGCACCGTGGCACCGTCGCCGCGGAGCTGGGCGGCATCGGCCAGCCCGATGGCCTCGCCGGTAGTTCGCCCCGTACCGACGTCGGCAACCAGGACACGGTTGTAGGCCGCCACACCTTCGGCACCGATGACCGTCAGGTCCAGCCGGCCCTCGCGGACCGCGGGGAGGATCTCGTCAACAAGGCGGGCTGCCACCGGACCGAAGCCGACAATGACAACGCGTTCGACAATTTCTTCAAACTTCTGCCCGCTCATAGGGCCCCTGCTTTCGCCAGCACGCGGACCCGTACGGCGGTGGATTTGAATTCGGGCATGCCGGAAATGGGATCCGTGGCCGCGGACGTGAGGATGTTGGCCGACTGCTCCTCGGGGAAATGGAAGGGCAGGAAGACCGTATCCGGCCTGATCCCGATCGTCACATCGGCCCTGACCCGGACCGAGCCGCGGTCGCCACTGACTTCCATCAGGTCTCCATCGACGACACCCAGGCCCTGCGCCGTTACGGGATGCAGCTGCAGGCGTGCTTCGGGCTGTGCAGCGGCAAGCTCGGTAACCCGACGCGTCTGGGCGCCGGATTGGTAATGCTCCAGCAGCCTGCCGGTCACCAGCGTGAGGCTGCCCGGTCCATTGAGGGCTTCAGCCGGTGCCGTGGGCGAGACAGTCACCAGTCTGGCCCGGCCGTCGTCGTGCGCAAAGCGGTCCAGAAACAACCGCGGCGTACCCGCGGACCCGGTCGGGTACGGCCAATAGGCCTCCGCGCCGGCGTCGAGCATGTCATAGCTGATGCCCGAATAATCGGCCGGACCGCCGGCAGAAGCCTGCCGGAGTTCCTCAAAGACGGTTGCGGCGTCAGCGCTGAAGCTCGACGGTGCGTTCAGCCGCCGAGCCAGTTCGGTCATGATCCAGAGCTCGGAGCGTGCCCCTGCTGGCGGATCGATGGAACGGCGCCGCCGCAGCACACGCCCCTCAAGGTTGGTCATCGTCCCTTCTTCCTCCGCCCATTGCAGGACGGGCAGCACGAGGTCCGCTTCGGCCGCGGTCTCGGACAGGAAGAAGTCGGAGACCATCAGGAAGTCGAGATTGCGCAGCCCGCGGATGACGGCACCGGCATCAGGGGCAGAAACCGCCACGTTGGACCCGTGCACCAGCAGGCAGCGCACTCCGCCGGGCCGGCCAAGGCCCATGAGCATTTCGACGGCGGGAACACCGGGCCCGGGGATCTGCTCGGGACGGACACCCCAGACACCGGCCACATGCTCCCGGGCGGCCGGATCAGTAATCTTGCGGTAGCCAGGCAGCTGGTCGGCCTTCTGTCCGTGCTCGCGGGCGCCTTGCCCGTTGCCCTGCCCGGTGAGCGTGCCATAGCCGCCGTGGCTGCTGCCCGGAAGGCCCAGCAGGAGGCTCAAGTTGATCGCCGCGGTCGTGGTGTCCGTGCCATCGACATGCTGCTCAACACCGCGGCCCGTGAGGATATAGGTCCCGCCGGTCGCCTGTCCGGCCGCATCAGGCCGTGCCGCGGATGCCAATCGGTGCGCCGTCTCGCGGATCAGTTCCGCCGGAACACCGGTCACGGCTTGGACCCGTGCCGGCCACCAGTGGTTCAGGCTCCGCAGCAGTGCCTCAAAGCCTGTGGTGCGGTCTCGGATAAAGGACTGGTCGGCGAGTCCCTCATGGACGACGACGTGGGCGATCCCCAGCAGGAGCGCCAGGTCCGTCGCCGGTGTCGGCTGGAGGTGCAGCCCGGCGCCGGCCTCCGTCAGCGCGGCCGTGGCAGTACGGCGCGGGTCCACCACGATAAGGCCGCCCGCAGCCCGGGCGCCCTGCAGATGCTGGACAAACGGCGGCATGGTGTCCGCGACGTTGGAGCCCAGGAGCAGGACGGTGTGGGCCTGGTCCAGGTCGGCCAGCGGAAACGGCAGCCCCCGGTCCATGCCGAACGCCCGGTTCCCCGCCGCTGCGGCGGAGGACATGCAGAACCGGCCGTTGTAGTCGATCCGGGACGTGCCCACGGCCAGCCGCGCGAATTTGCCCAGCTGGTATGCCTTTTCGTTGGTCAAGCCGCCGCTGCCGAAGACCCCTACCGAGTCCGGTCCGTGCAACGAGCGGGAGCTGCGGATGGCCTCCGCCGCCAGATCGAGGGCTTCTTCCCAGTCGATGGGGCGGAAGCTTCCGTCGCCGTCGCGCAGCAGCGGTTCGGTCAGCCGTTCCGGCGAGTCCAGCAGTGCCGGCGAGGTCCAGCCCTTCCGGCACAAACCTCCGCGGTTCGTGGGAAAGTCCCGGCCGGCTGCTTCCAGCTGCGTCCCGTCAGCCGGGAGCTGCGCGCTGCCGTCGTCGTGATTTGGTTTCGCGGTCGCGGGGGCTGCTTCCTTGGGCGCCAACCGCATTGCGCATTGCAGGGCGCAGTAGGGGCAGTGTGTATCCACGGCCATCAGACACCGCCCCGGGCCATCGCGGAACCGGGCCGCAGGTAGCAGAACCAGGCCACCACCAGCATCACCGCGTAGGCCGCCACGAAACCGTAGAACGCGCCGGTATAACCGCCGGTAGCAGTGTTGGAAGCGTTGAGAACCTGCGGAATCAGGAAACCGCCGTACGCGCCGATCGCGGAAACCAGTCCGAGCGCTGCAGCCGCCTTGCGCTCGCTGCCGACGTCCCCTCGGGTGCCGGTCGTCCCGGCCGCAGCCCCCAGGCCGCGGATGGCGAAGATGCGCGGGATCATCCGGTAGGTAGCGCCGTTGCCGAAGCCGCTCGCGGTGAACAGTGCCAGGAACAGCAGCAGAAAGAGCCAGAAGTTCCCCAGCGGCAGCGTCCACACAACCGCCAGCGCAACCAGCGCCATGGCGCCGAAGGCGGCAACCGTCATACGTGCCCCGCCGAAGCGGTCGGCCAGCTTGCCTCCCAGCGGCCGGGCCAGCGACCCCACCAGCGGACCCAGGAACGCCAGCGAGAGAGCAGCCGAGCCCACCTCAAAGGAGGAGAACGCGGGAAAGACATCGTGGATGAGTTTCGGGAAGACCCCGGAGAAACCGATGAAGGATCCGAAGGTGCCGATGTAGAGCAGCGCCATGATCCATAGATGCGGCTCGCGCAAAGCTGCCACGGAGCCAGCCGCGTCCCCCTTCGCATGCGAGAGGTTGTGCATGTACTTCCGGGCACCCCAGGCGGCGAGCAGGATCAGCGGCACCCAGATCAGTCCGCCAAGCGGGAGGTTGAGCGAAGCGGCCGCGCCGAGCGTGATAACCACGGGCACCACTAATTGCGCGACGGCGGCGCCAAGATTTCCGCCGGCGGCGTTCAGCCCCAGCGCGTAGCCCTTTTCGGCCGCAGGATAGAAGTAGGTGATGTTGGCCATCGAGCTGGCAAAGTTCCCGCCGCCGAGGCCGGCCAGACCCGCCACCAGCAGCATCACGCCGAAGGGCGTCTCCGGGTTGGCCACGCACACGGCCAGCCCGATCGACGGCGCCAGGAGCAGCAGCGCGGAGATCACGGTCCAGTTCCGGCCCCCGAATTTCGGCACCATGAAGGTGTACGGGATCCGCAGGGTGGCCCCGACCAGGCTCGGAATCGAGATCAGCCAGAAGATCTGCGAATTGCTGAAGCCGAACCCGGCCGCGGGCAGTTGGACGGCCATGATGGACCACAGCTGCCAGACGACAAAGCCCAAGAACTCGCAGAAGATGGACCAGTTCAGGTTGGTCCGCGCGATCGGCCGGCCTTCGGTTTCCCAGAAGTCCTTGTCTTCCGGATCCCAGCCGTCCACCCACCGGCCCGAACGTACACGAAGCCGGGAACCTGTCCCATCGTCGGCGCGCGCGGTGCCTGTGGTCCTGATCTGTTCAACACTCATTCAGTCCTCCAAAAGGGGAGCGGTTTCACCCTGTTGGTAAGACTGTAGGAACGGCGTGTTTCGGCAGCGATGGCCGCACGTTACGGGCGGATCAAAAGTGCCTCACCGCGCCGCCGGCCGCCGGTGAGGCCAACCCGGAACTACCGGGTCCGCGTGATCGATCCGGCGATCAGGGACACGAGGCTGATGATCAGCGAGCCGAGCACCGCGGTCCAGAAGAAGGAATCCACCACAAAGTTCACCGGCGTGTAGGAAGAGAGCCACGCCGTTAGCATCAGCATGAGCGCGTTGATGATGATGGTGAACAGGCCCAATGTCAGGATCGTGACCGGCAGCGACAGGAAGCTGACGATCGGCCGCACGATCGCGTTGACCAGGCCGAAAATGAGCCCGATAAAGAGGAACGCAAGTACGACGCCGGCCGTAGAGTTTCCCTGCGCAACTTCCGTTGCGGCGGTGCTTTCCACCGTGATGCCCGGCAGGATCCAGCTTGCTATCCACAGCGCCAGGCCGTTGATCAGAACACGCACAATGAACTTTCCCATGGCTTCATGCTGTCATACCGCCGATCAGGAGGCACAGGATCGGCGTGACAAACCCCTCGTTGCATCACCGTATTCTTTAACCCATGACTTCTAGCCAGAACCCCACCAATGTAGCTGCGGTTCAGACGGCCGCTCAGGACCGTCAGATCCGCCCCCGCCCGGTTATGGACCGGCTGCCCAAATACGCGGCGGGCAAACCACCGGCCGTTATTGAAGGGCTGCAGCCGTACAAGCTCTCCTCCAACGAGAACCCGCTTCCGCCCATCCCTGAGGTGTTGGCGTCCATCCAGTCCCAGCACAACATCATGCGCTACCCTGATCCGCTGTCCACGGCCTTGCGCACCGAGCTGAGCCGTTTCCTCGATGTACCCGCAGAGGACATTGTCACGGGTGCCGGCAGTCTGGGCGCATTGGTCCAGATCCTGCAGACCTTCTCCGGCCAGAGCGAGGACGGCACGGCGGATGAGGTCATCTACGCCTGGCGCTCCTTCGAGGCCTACCCGATCATGATCGGCCTTTCCGGCGCAGCAAGCGTGCAGATCCCCAACCAGGCTGACGGCTCGCACGATCTAGAAGCCATGGCAGCCGCCATCAGCGACCGGACCAAAGTCATCCTGCTGTGCACCCCGAACAACCCGACCGGCCCGGCCCTCACCACCTCCCAGGTGGAGGACTTCCTGGCCAAGGTCCCACAAGACGTGGTGGTGGTCATCGACGAGGCCTATACCGAGTTCGTCCGGGATCCGGAAGTGGTGGACGGCATCAAGGTATACAAGAAGCACCCCAACGTGATCGTCCTGCGGACCTTCTCCAAAGCCCACGGCCTGGCCAATCTGCGTGTCGGATACTCGGTCGCGAACCCGGAACTCACCCAGCACCTGCGGGTCGCTGCGACGCCCTTCGCGGTCTCCAGCTTGGCAGAGGACGCGGCCATTGCCTCGCTGAAGCACTACGACAAGGTTGTGGAAAGGGTACAAAGCCTCGTGGACGAACGCGAACGAGTCGTGGCCGGCCTGAGCGATCTTGGCTGGAAGATCCCGGAGTCCCAGGGCAACTTTGTATGGCTTCCGCTAGGTGAGAATGCCCAGGACTTTGCGGCCTACGCGGGGGAACAGGCTCTCTCTGTCCGGGCCTTCCCCAACGAAGGGGTCCGGGTCAGCATCGGCGAGGTGGAGGCCAATACCCGTTTCCTCTCTCTGTGTGCGAACTATACAAAAGGCCCCGGCGTTTCCTGACCGTAACAACAGCGGGGCCCAGGCCCGGTATCGTTAGGCTGGAACAGAAAATTGACCCATATATGCCTTGCCGGTAATGCATTCCCGGCAAGGCATATATCAGCAGCTAAGGTAACCGTCGACGGGCGGCATGCCGGCGAGGAGTTCGTATGGGCGCTGAACACCTGCCCACCTCTGAATTCGACATTGAGGAACTTGAGCAGTCCATGACCTCCAGCGACCCTGCAGACGCCCCGGAAATGGTCCAGCTACTTGCCTCGGACGGAACACTGCGCGAGGACGTCCAGTACGGGCCCTACGCCGCGCATCTGGACGGCGAGGCCCTGCGCGGGCTGTACCGGGACATGTTCTTGATCAGGCGCTTCGACCAGGAAGCCGTGGCTCTGCAGCGCCAGGGGCAGCTGGTGATGTGGCCGCCATTGCTAGGGCAGGAGGCCGCCCAAATCGGTTCCGGGACCGCGCTGCAGGCGAATGACTACGTCTTCCCGACCTACCGGGAGCACGGTGTGGCGCTGACCCGGGGGCTCGAACTGTCCGCCTTGCTGAAGCTCTTCCGCGGTGTTTCCAGCGGCGGGTGGGATCCCCGGGAAAAGAACTTCCATCTCTACACGCTGGTCCTCGCCGCCCAGACCCTGCATGCCGTCGGCTACGCCATGGGCCTGCAGCGGGACGGCGAGGACGGCGTCAGTGTCGCCTACTTCGGTGACGGGGCCAGCTCCGAGGGCGACGTCCATGAGTCGATGGTCTTCGCCGCCTCGAACCAGTCTCCGGTGGTCTTCTTCTGCCAGAACAACCACTGGGCCATCTCCGTGCCTACCGAAGTGCAGTCGCGGATCCCGCTGTCGAACCGTGCAAGCGGCTACGGTTTCCCGGGGATTCGGGTCGACGGCAATGACGTAGTCGCCGTCCACGCCGTCACGCGCTGGGCGTTGGAGCATGCCCGTTCCGGCCGGGGCCCTGTGCTCATCGAGGCGTTCACCTACCGGATGAGCGCCCACACCACCGCGGACGACCCCACCAAGTACCGGCTCTCCGCAGAGGAGGACGCGTGGAGGGACAAGGACCCGCTCAAGCGCCTGGAACGGTATCTGCGCTCCAGCAACACCGCGGAGGACTCCTTCTTCGAGGAGGTCGCGGTCCAGGGCGATGAGCTGGCAGCCAAGGTCCGTGCCGAGGTCCTGGCCATGACCGGTCCGGAGATGGTGCAGAGCTTCAACAACGTCTACGCCGATCCGCACCCGCTGGTCGCCGAGGAACTCGCCTGGCACCGCGAGTATGAGGCAGGTTTCGCGGACACCGATGAGGCAGGGGAGGGCAACTAGTGGCCAACATGACCATCGCCAAGGCCATTACCGCCGGCCTGCGCGAAACGATGAAGAACAACCCGAAGACCATGCTCATGGGCGAGGATATCGGCGCTTTGGGCGGTGTCTACCGCGTGACCGAAGGCCTGCAGGCCGAGTTCGGCAAGACCCGCGTGGTCGACACTCCGCTGGCCGAATCCGGCATCATCGGCACGGCGATCGGCCTCGCGTTCCGCGGCTACCGGCCGGTCTGCGAAATCCAGTTCGACGGCTTCGTGTTCCCGGGCTTCAACCAGATCACCACCCAACTGGCGAAAATCCACGCCCGCAGCTCCGGCGATCTCAGTGCGCCCGTCGTCATCCGCATTCCCTACGGCGGCGGCATCGGCTCCATCGAGCACCACTCGGAGTCGCCGGAGGCGCTCTTTGCGCATACCGCGGGGCTGCGCATCATTACCCCGTCCAATCCCCACGATGCCTACTGGATGATCCAGCAAGCCGTCGAATCGAACGACCCGGTCATCGTGTTCGAGCCCAAGCGCCGCTATTGGCTCAAGGGCGAAGTGGACACGGACAATCCCGGTCAGGACGCATTCAGCGCCAAGGTGGTCCGCGAGGGAACGGACGCCACCATCGTCGCCTACGGCCCGCTTGTGCCGGTCGCACTGGCGGCAGCGCAGGCCGCCGAGGAGGACGGCAACAGCGTGGAGGTGATCGACTTACGCTCCATCTCGCCGATCGACTTCGACACCATCACGACGTCGGTGCACAAGACCGGGCACCTGATCGTCACCCACGAGGCACCCACTTTCGGCGGCGTCGGCGGGGAGATCGCCGCGCGCATCTCCGAACGCGCCTTCCTCAGCCTCGAGGCCCCGGTCCTGCGGGTAGGCGGTTTCCACATGCCCTACCCCGTGGCCAAGGTGGAAGAGCATTATCTTCCGGACATCGACCGGCTGCTTGAGGCCCTCGACCGTTCCCTCGCCTACTGACGCATCGGAGTTTCCATGTCGAATATCGAATCATTCAACCTTCCCGACGTTGGCGAAGGCCTGGTCGAAGCCGAAATCGTTTCCTGGAAGGTCAAGCCCGGGGACACCGTCGCCGTCAATGACGTGATCGTGGAGATCGAAACGGCCAAGTCCCTGGTGGAGCTGCCCAGCCCGTACGCGGGCGTCGTGGCGGAACTGCTCGTGCCGGAGGGGCAGACCATCGAGGTGGGCACGCCGATCATCTCCGTGAACGTCGGCGGCGCCGGCCAGCCAGCGCCGGTGAAGGACGCCGGGGACGCGCTCCAGGCCCCCGCGCGTCCGGACAGCGGTGCGCTGCCACAGGACGCGCCCGCGAAGACTGAGGGCGATCCGCTGGCTGGCGCAGTCGAGGCAACGCCGCCAGCAGCTGAGCCCGGCCCAGGAAGCGGGTCGCTGGTCGGATCCGGACCGAAGGCAGATGCGGTCAAGCGCCGCCCTCGCCGCTCGTCCAGCCCCGTGCCGCCGGTTCCCTCGGCAGCGTCCCCTGACTCCGCCGTCGAAAGCGAGATAACCCGGGACGGCACCAAGGGCCAGCAGCGCGGCGAGACCGTGCAGGCCGCAGTGAACCGCTTGCTGACCCGAGTGTTGGCGAAGCCGCCTGTGCGCAAGGCTGCCAAGGATCTGGGGATCGATCTGGCGGACATCACTCCGACGGGCCGCGGTGGAGAGGTCACGAAGGCGGACCTGCTGAGCTACCAGGCGCAGCGCGACGCCGAGCTGGACCAGGCCGAGACCTTCTGGGCACCGAGCAAGAAGCCGCAGAACCAGCGCATCGAGCGGGTCAAGGTCAAGGGTGTCCGCAAGGCCACGGCTAAGGCCATGGTCGAATCGGCCTTCTCCGCTCCGCACGTAAGCATCTTCGTTGATGTGGACGCCTCCCGGACCATGGAGTTCGTGAAGCGGCTTAAGGTCAGCCGCGACTTCGAGGGCATCAAGATTTCACCGTTGCTGATCCTGGCCAAAGCGGTCATCTGGGCGGCAGCGCGGAACCCCTCCGTTAATGCCACTTGGACCGATGACGAGATCCTGATCAAGCACTTCATGAATCTCGGGATCGCCGCCGCCACGCCGCGCGGACTCATGGTGCCGAACATCAAGGACGCACAGGATCTGTCACTGAAGGAACTGGCCATCGCCCTCAACGAACTCGCTACCAAGGCGCGCGCGGGTAAGACCCAACCGGCCGAAATGCAAGGCGGCACGTTGACCATCACCAACGTCGGAGCGCTGGGCATCGACACCGGAACACCCATCATCAACCCGGGCGAAGTCGCGATCGTGGCCTTCGGCACCATCAAGCAGAAGCCGTGGGTGCTGGACGGGGAGGTCATTCCGCGCTGGATCACTACCCTTGGCGGCTCCTTCGACCATCGGGTGGTGGACGGCGATCTTTCCGCCCGTTTCATGGCCGACGTTGCCGCGATCATGGAAGAACCCGCGCTTCTGCTCGATTAGTACCGAGGAATGGCGTAGTCGTCGAAGGCGTTTGCGCCGGCAGGAAGGCCTGGCTCCCTTCTGGCTTGGGCTATGATCGAGCGCATGTGGCGAAAAGGAGACCATTCCCGATGACCAGCACTGATCTTTCCGGTTTTGTTTCCACCGCGGACCTGTATGACGAGCGAGGCGAGGACCTCCAGTCGGTGTCGCTGCAGTTCCAGGATCTGGGCGGCAACGTGGCATTCAGCGGCCCCATTCGTACCATCCGCTGCCATGAAGACAACGGATTGGTTAAATCCGTTCTGAATTCACCCGGCGGAGGCGCGGTTCTCGTCGTGGACGGCGGCGGCTCGCTCAAGACCGCCCTGATGGGCGACATGATCGCAGCAGCGGCGGTGGAAAACGGCTGGGCTGGCGTCATCATCAACGGACCCATCCGTGACCGCACCGCCATTGCGCAGCTGTCACTGGGGGTCAAAGCGCTGGGCAGCAACCCGCGCAAGAGCGCCAAAGACTCTCTAGGCGAGGTGGATGTGCGCGTCGAGATCGCTGGTGTAGCATTCCGGCCAGGTGCCATGGTTTATGCCGATGCAGACGGCGTCCTGGTCGAGCGCTGAGCAGTCGAAAACAGGGACCGCCTGCGCCTGTGATTGACTTGGGCCATGAGCAACAACCGACCTTCAGGGTCCGGCAACCGTCCCGACGTGCCCAAGATCGACTGGCGGCGCACCCTCTGGGGCATGGCCGTCATATTCCTGCTGAGCTACATATTCATATTTCTGTTCCCGGGCATGAACGGAATTCTACGCATCATTCTGGTCCTGGGCCTCTACTTTGGCGGCCGCTATGTCTACTACAAGTACCTCAAGAAGCGCTGATAGCTGCTACCGGACATCCATAGCTTCCTGCAACACAGGAGCCAGCCGTCGTACGCCCTCGCGTATGTTCTCGCTGGACACGGCACTGAATGCCAGCCTGAGCTTGCTGGAGGGATCGTCCGATGGGGTGAATGCTGCGCCGGGAATGAAGATGACGCCGGCGTCGATCGCCTTGTACAGCAGCGGGTAGGTATCGATTCCCTCCGGCAGGCTCACCCAGATAAAGAAACCGCCCTGCGGCCGCGTCCAGCTGACGCCCTCCGGCATGAAGTCCTCGAGCGCCTGGAGCATGGCTGTGCAGCGCTCGGAATAGAGGCTGCGGTAGGTGGTAATCTGCCCGCGCCAGTCGTGGCCATCCAGGTACTCCGAGATGAGCATCTGGTTCAGCGTGGGCGGGCAGAGCGTGACTGCCTCACTGGCCAGGTAGAAACGCCGCTGCAGATGCGCCGGCACCAAGGCCCAGCCGATCCTCAGGCCGGGCGCGAGAATCTTGGAGAACGAACCCATGTAGATCACGTCGTCCGGGTGGCCCGCGCGCAGCGGGGCGATCGGGTGGCCATCGAAGCGCAGCAAGCCGTACGGGTTGTCCTCGATGATCAGGATGTTCGCGTCCTGGCAGATCTCCACGACGCGCTGCCGGCGCTCTGCGGCGAGCGTGATGCCCGACGGGTTGTTGAAGTTGGGGATGGTGTAAAGGAACTTGATGTTGCCGCCGGCAGAGCGGACCTCATCAATGCGCCGCTGCAGATCGTCGGGAACGAGGCCGAGCTCATCCATGGCCACGGTCTCCACCGTAACCTCATAAGCCTCGAAAGTGTTCAGGGCACCCACATAAGTTGGGTCTTCACAGAGCACAACGTCGCCGGGGTTGCAGAAGACCTTGCAGGCGACGTCCTGGGCGGACTGGGAACCGGTGGTGATCACCACGTTCGCCGGGTCGGCGTCCTCAATGCCTTCCTCGGCCATGACTTCACAGGCCTGGGTGCGAAGCCGTTCGGTTCCCTGGCCGCCGCCGTACTGGAGGGCTGTCATGCCCTGCTCGGCGATGAGCCTGTAGGCCATTCCCGCGAGCTTCTCCAAGGGCAGGGACTGCAGGAACGGGTTTCCTCCGGCGAGCGAGACGAGGCCGGGGCGTAGCGAAATATCGAAGACATCGCGAACGGCGGATTGCTTGATTTTGGCTGCGCGGTCCGAGTACAGACTGTGGTGCCGATGCGAAGTAACCGCGCGTTCAAGCGCTACTTCGGTTTCGGTTGGCATGTCGGCAGAAGTGGAAGATTCCTGTGTTCTCACTCACACAGGATAACCCGAACAGTTGCCCCGAAGGCAACAGCTGTTTTCTATTTGTGCAATCGGTTTCTTGCGTCCCGACTACAGCCAGCCTGCTTCTTTGGCCTTGAGTGCCGCCTGGAAGCGGCTTTCGGCGCCCAGTTCTTCAAGCATCCATGCGATATGCCGGCGGCAGGTGCGCACACTGATGTCAAGCCTCCGTGCAATCACTTCGTCGGAGTAACCGGCGGCCATCCCACGGAGGACGGATCGTTGAATGCTGTTGAGGTCAGCAGGGTTTCGGCTTTCGGTCTCCCAGCCGTATGGGGTTGCAACTTCCCATGCCACATTGAATAGCTGTGTGAATACATGGATTAGATTGACGTCACGCACTACCAGAGCTGCTCGATCATCGGCGTCCAGTTGGCGGGCTACGAGCGCCAAGGACTGGTCGAAGATCAGGACTTTCAGTGGCACGTAGGGCAATGTCCGATATTCCAGGCCAGCGGGGGCCGTGGCGGCGACCGCCTTCCGAGTAGGCACATGATCCAGGGTGCTGGCATTGTAGAGATTTTTTCTGACTATGCCGCGTTCCAGGAGTTCCAAGTCCTTCTGGATGCCCTCTTCATGGACCTCCGCCGTAGACCCTGAGCCAGGCTGGCTGATCAGGACCTGTTCTGTGACATCCCGTCCGTAGTCCATCAGGAGCTTTCGAATTACCCCAGGGTCTTCGAGTATTTCAATGGATGAATCGAGAGCGATTTGCTTTCGTGCCGCAAGGTATGTGGGGACGAGCGAAGCCATGTCGCTCCGGTGCCCGCTGATTTTGCCGCGTAGATCGATAAGCAGACGTTCATCGGCCTCGACTAGCTGCGCCAGGGCCACGTCGGGAGAGATGGCAGTAAAGCAGTCCACGTCTGGCGCCGGCTGTTGGAACAGGCGGCGTCCGGTGAGCTCAGTAATGGCGCTATTGAGATCCCGAATGGTGTAGCCGAGCGCAGTCGACGCGGACTCCTTGGTCCAGTCCGGGTGAGTTACCGCGTATTCATAGAGCTCAAAGGCTGTCCCACTCAACATCCGGTGCCCCCTCAAGCATGATTCGTGGCATGTAACTATCTGCCATGTCCGGTATATGCCACCTAACTGTAGTGGTCATACTCAAATCATACTCATGTTGGAAAATCCTTGAATCACGCGGGAATCCGCGGTTATGGCCAAGTGTCAGAACGTTCATGGATGCCCTGATTCGTCCCGATAAGGGCATGTCATGATGTTGCCCCTATATTGACTGGACAGCATGCCCGGTGACGCGGAACTCTTGAAGAGTCGGGGGAACGATACTCGATGGATTGCCACTCACATCGAAGGGGAATGACATGTTCAAGAAGATCGCCGGCATTACGGCAGGTCTACTGCTTGCTGTAGGCGCGGTCTCCGCGGCCACTCCTGCAGTGGCAGCCGACCAGAGCCAACAGTCCAACGCAATCGTTACGGCTGCCTGGGACTGGTAAAAAGCTGCCCCACCGCAACAGCATACCCGCTGATCCTGTAATCAGGACGGCAACGGCTATCCCTCCCCAACCACCAGCGAGCAGATCTAGGAGAAGCGCATGAGCCAGCTGACAGCCGTACGCTCTTCGGAAAAGCTCAGTCTCAAACGCTACTGGTGGGTCCTGTCTATTTACACGGGTAGACAAGACGTAGCCGAAACCGTCATAGGAGAACTGATTACACCACTGGTGGCCCACGCTCGCCGCGAAGGCGTGGGCCGCTGGTACTTCAGCCACCATGTTGATGAGGTGGGGCCTCACCTAAAGGTCCGGTTCCTGGGCCACCGCTCAGCCCTTGATAGCCTCCAAAGGTTTGAGCAGGCGGCCCGGAACCGGCTCCTTGAAATCCTGCCAACAGTTCGAGTCCAGCAGCACTACGTCGTGTCGCCGGACAGCATGGATCTAATCGGCACCCTGGGAACGGATACTGTCGCCTTGGTGCAGGAATCGGATCTGGACAGATTTGGCGGGCTCGAAGGGCTCGAACTTGCCGAAGAGGTCTTTGAGCTGTCTTCTGAACTTGGTAGCTGGGCAGCGCAACGGTTCAACAAGTCGCAGGGCCGGACGGCCCTCGGCGCGCTGTTGCTCTCCGACGCGGCTTGGGCCATGCTCAACGGGCCGAAGGCTCCGCAGTGGCCGGACCGCCGCCGACTCTCCTGGGATTACTGCTGGGACAACCACCTCCGCGTTTCGACAATGGAACTTGGACGCGGCGCTGCTAAAGCCCGGCTCGGTTTGACTGCCACCTTGGCGCCGAAAACCGCACCGATGCACCGCCTGATGGCCGCCACGGCAGCCGAAGGAAGCGTGCAAAACTGGCGTCGCCGCTGGAAGCGGGCTATTGACGCCTACCTGTACCGGGCAGATAAATCGAGGGTCAGCCGCGGTGCGCAGAATCTGACTTTCAGCCAGTCACATCTGATGATGAACCGCTTGGGCTTCACACTGTGGGAAGAGGCGGCTTTGGGAATTTACGCCCGCGCCTGGACCCCGGAAACTGAATCCGCTCTGTTGGAGAAGAGAAGACGATGACTCCCTATGGCATCACATCGGCGCCCGTGGGCCCACTGGCCCCCGGCAACGCAGAACAAGGCCCGGCTTCAGCACTCGACCAGATCGGAGTCGTGGGAGCCCACGGCCAAGATGGCGATCTGTGGAACTTGAGTGGGAGCGATTACTCGCGGGACGCAGCTTGGGCAGACCATGCCTGGCAGTAAATCCCGCACGATAACCCCATAAACCACTGGCCGGAGCTTCCCCCAACGGCTCCGGCCAGTCCCCCCAAAAAAATAAACTACTGGCCGGAACTTCCCCCCAACGGTTCCGGCCAGTTCCCCCAAGGCTTACTGGTCGGAACTGCCCCCAACGGTTCCGGCCAGTCGGCTGTTCGGGTCAAATCTGCACCACCCGGCTACCCACGCTGACCGATGGCTACTTCACCGCGACGAGTTTTTCAATGGGGATGCCGTTGACCAGTACTACCGCTTCGGCAACGCCGGCGGCTGTGGCGGCAGTCTGTTCCAACTGCGCTTCAATGCGCGGACCATCACAAGTTCCACGGACCGTGACACTGCCGGACAGATTAACTGTCACGGTCTCGCCGTCCTGGGTGCTGCCCTGATAGGACAATGCTGAGGAGTTCAGCGCGTTATAGAGGCCTGACTCGCCTAGAAACTCCTGCTTGTTTGCCAACAAATGGGTGATGCTCGCCTCAAGCTGATCGGTGGACGTTACAGGCTGTGTAAGGGTGGCAACGACGCTGTCGCCGCACCCTATACCGCCGCCTGAAGTCTCCTCGCCGGCGAGCCCGATGTAATAGACGGTCAAGGGAACTGTAATGGGGGCCTGTGCAGCAGGCGCCGGTGCTTCGGGAACAGCGGGGCCGCGTCCGCTGAGGTAATCCTCAATCCGAATCCCGTTGATCAGGATGATGGCCTCCCCGACTCCGGCGGCAGTGGCTGCGGTTTGTCTCAGCTGCCATTCAATGCGCGGGTCATCGCACGAGCCTCCGGATTTTAGCTCCCCGGAAAGGTGGACGGTGACGGTGTCGCCATCGATCCTGGCGCGTTGGTACGTCAGTGCGGATTCGTGGAGGGCGTTGTACAGTCCGGATGATCCGTGCAATCTGTCCCCGTCGGCGAGCAGGCGTTCCATGCTGGCCTTCACATGATCCTGAGTCTTGACAGGCTCCGTGTAAGTGGCGACGAGGCTGTCCCTGCAGCCGATCTCCGCGCCAGAGACCCCGCCGTCTTCTACTCCGATGTAATACATCGTCAAGGGAACTCCTGCCCCGTTCTCTGACCTCACCGAAACTTCCGACTGGGCGACTGGCGCTGCAGCTGTTTCCTCGGTCGGCGCGGAGGCCGTAGCAGGTGGGACCGACGCCACTGGCGGAGCCGATGGGTCGGGAGCCGGATTTGTGGGTGGGGTAATCCCCTGCGGTTCGGCTACGGAGGTGGCCGGTGGATTTGCTGTTGGTGACTGGCCTTGACCGGCCGGAGGGCTGCACGCTGTCAGAGCCAGCAGCAGGGCTGCTGATGCGGTCCCCAGAACGCGTTGCTTGCTCATGTTGACCCCCTGTAAACGTGATGCCGCCGGGACGAGGATGCTCAAACATCCGCTCAGGGGCCGGTGGCCTGTGGTTATCACTCACGATACGCGCGAAAGAACCAGCCACAAACGGATTTCCGGTCACCATCCCGTTGCAGGTTTGTCACGTCCAGGACTCGCCGGATGGGCCAGTCCCGGCACCGGAGGGTAATGGGTTCCGGTTTGCAATCTCGCTTCACAATTCGTTGAAAACTTCAATTCAATACCGACTAGGTGCGTCACCGAGTATCGTGTCTATAACGATGAAGTGATGTGTTTGACGTCACAATAGGAGTCGCGCAGACTGATGGGTGAACATTTGTTCGTTGCGCGAACATTCAGGTTTTCCCGGGTCTCTCAGGGATCACTAAGGAGTAGAAAATGAAACGCAGACTGACCGCGCTCGTGGCCGCAGTTTCAGTGCTCGCCCTCTCTGCCTGTGGCAGTGGCTCCCCGAGCGGCGGCGGATCCGAAGCGCCCGCCGGTAGCGGCGGACTGACCAAGATCTCCGTCGGGGTAATCCCCATTGTAGATACGGCGCCCATCTGGCTCGGTGACGAGAAGGGCTTCTTTGCCGAAGAAGGTCTTGAGCTGGATCTGCAGACCGCTACCGGCGGAGCCGCAATCGTTCCCGGCGTGGTCAGCGGCAGTTTTGACTTCGCTTTCTCCAACCTGATCTCGGTCATGGTCGCGAATGACAAAGGGCTGGACCTGCAGTTCGTTGCCAATGGCGCCTCCACCACCGGTGAGGAAGGAGCGGGCTTCGGCGCCGTAGTCGTTCCTAAGGATTCCGACATCCAGTCCGCAGCGGATCTCGAAGGCAAGACCGTTTCGGTCAACAACCTCTCCAATATCGGCGATACGACCATCAAGCACGTCGTCGAGCAGGACGGCGGCAATCCGGACAACATCGACTTCGTGGAAGTCGCTTTCCCCGATGCTCCCGCCGCGCTCCAAAATGGGCAGGTTGATGCCGCGTGGATCCTGGATCCGTTCCTAACCCAGGCGCGGTCCGAGGGAGCGCGTGTGGTGTCATGGAACTTCACGGAAATGCACCCGGAGCTCGACATTGCCGGCTACTTTACAACTTCCGAAAAGGTTCAGAGCGAGCCGGAGCTGGTGGAGAAGTTCACCAGGGCCATGAATAAGTCCCTTGAATACGCGCAGGAGAACCCGCAGGAAGTCCGCGACATTGTCGGAACCTACACCGAAATCGATGCTGAAACCCTCGCGGAACTGACCTTGCCAGAGTACCGCCCGGAGTTCAGCCGCGAAGCGGCCCAGGCGCTCGGCGAAGCGGCCGCAAAGTACGGCACGTTGAGCGAGGCCCCGAACCTGGATGAGCTGCTGCCATGACCCAAGAAGCCGTAACAACCAATAGTGCTGCGCCCATCCCACGGGCCAGAAAGCAGCCAGCAAAGAAGCTGCCGTCAAAACAGTTGCTCGGGATAGCGGGCATTATCGGGTTCCTGCTGCTGTGGGAGCTGATTCCACGCGTGGGCATCGTTGAGCCGCGGTTCCTGCCGCCGGCCAGTGAGGTCATCGCGGCACTGATCACCGATTTCGGTTTGACGGCGTTCTGGGTAGCGGTCGGCGAAACCATGCTGGCCTGGGCGATCGGCCTGGTGATGTCGATCGTGCTGGCCGTGGTGCTGGGCTTCATCATCGGTTCGTCGATGTTCCTGCGGAAGTTCACCAACTCGACCGTGGAGTTCCTCCGCCCGATCCCTTCGGTGGCGCTGATCCCGCTGGCCGTGCTGCTGTTCGGCGTGAAGATCGAATCAACCCTGATGCTGGTGGTTTACGCGTCGTTCTGGCAGGTCTTCATCCAGGTGCTCTACGGGGTCGCAGATGTGGACAACGTGGCGATGCAGACCGCTAAGTCCTACGGACTGGGCGCCATGGCCCGGGTCCGCCACGTCGTGTTCCCGACGGCGCTGCCGTACCTGATGACCGGCATCCGCCTGGCCGCTTCCGTGGCGCTGATCCTGGCGATCACCGCCGAACTGGTGATCGGTTCCCCGGGACTGGGCCGCGAGATTGCCCTGGCCCAGTCCGGTGGCGCGATCTCGGGGATGTACGCGCTGGTACTCGCGACGGGCCTGATCGGCGTCGTCATCAATCTGGTCATGCGTTTCATTGAACGCAAGACCCTGTCCTGGCATTCCTCGATCCGTTCGGAGGTGATCGTATGAGGTTCCTGAAGACTCTCGGATACCTGCTGGCGCTGCCTCTGATCCTGGTGGCAATCTGGTGGGCCTCGACGCTGGGGGAGACGAACTTCTTCGTTCCGACCCCGGCGCTGCTGGCCGAGGCTTTCGCCGAGACGTGGTTCGGGGAGCGGATCTTCTCGGACGTGCTGCCCAGTATCGGGCGGTTGGTCGTCGGGGTTGCCTCGGCAATCATCATCGGCATTGTCGCGGGCCTGTTGATCGGTTCGGTCAAGTGGCTGCGGGACCTGACGGAACCGGTGCTCGAATTCTTCCGCGCCATTCCGCCGCCGGTCCTGGTGCCGGTGCTGATGCTGCTGATGGGCATCACGGACGGCATGAAGGTCGCGGTGATCATTTCCGGCTGCGTATGGCCGGTGCTGCTGAACACCATCGAAGGTGTCCGTGCCATCGACGGAGTGCTCTCCGACTCGGCCCACACCTACGGCATCCATGGCTGGGCGCGGATCAAGTACCTGGTGCTTCCCTCGGCCGGGCCGCAGATCATGGCCGGTATCCGCCAGTGCCTGTCCATCGGTTTGATCCTGATGGTCATTTCCGAAATGTTCGCCTCGTCCTCGGGGCTGGGCTTCACGATCGTGCAGTTCCAGCGGTCCTTCGCGATTCCGGAAATGTGGTCCGGCATTGTGGTTCTGGGCCTGATCGGTGTCGCCTTGTCATTTATCTTCCAGTGGACCGAGCGGCGTGTGCTGCGCTGGTACCACGGCCTGCGAGAGGTAGAAAATGCAGTCTGAAACAACTCCCGGAACCACCCCGGCCCCGGCCGGCAAGACCCTGCCGGGGAACGAGGCTATGCTCTCGGTCCGCAACCTGAAGAAGGTTTACAAGACCGACGGCGGCGACATCGAGGCCGTCCGGAACCTGACCTTCGACCTGAAGGCCGGCGAGCTGGCCTGCCTGGTCGGCCCGTCCGGCTCCGGCAAGACCACGCTCCTGAAGTGCATCTCGGGCCTGATGGCCCCGACCGAGGGTGAAGTGCTGCTGAACGGCACGCCCGTCTCCGGGCCGCCGAAGAAGATGGCCGTCGTGTTCCAGGAATACGGCCGCTCCCTCTTCCCCTGGATGCGGGTGCGCGAGAACGTCGAGCTGCCGCTGAAGAACCAGGGCGTGCCTCGGGCCGAGCGGGACAAGCTCGTCGATGACGCGCT
Source organism: Crystallibacter permensis (assembly GCF_025960875.1). Lineage (GTDB taxonomy): Bacteria > Actinomycetota > Actinomycetes > Actinomycetales > Micrococcaceae > Crystallibacter > Crystallibacter permensis. Next base: position 113,982 of record NZ_JAODLR010000012.1, read on the forward strand.
GGAAGCAGTCGGGCTATCCCACGTGCCGCAGTCCTACCCGTGGCAGCTGTCCGGCGGTATGCAGCAGCGCGTGGCGATCGCCCGCGCCGTGGCGTACCAGCCCGAGGTGCTGCTCATGGACGAGCCGTTCGCGGCCGTGGATGCGCAGACCCGTGCGGATCTGGAAGACCTGATCCGCACCGTCTGGCGCAAACTCGGCGTCACCGTCCTGTTCGTCACCCACGATATCGACGAGTCCGTCTACCTCGGTGAACGGGTGATCATCCTATCCAGTTCGCCGACAGTCATCCAGGAAGACCTGACCATCGACCTGCCGGACGAGCGCGATCAGCTGAACACCCGCTCGCTGCCGCGCTTTACCGAACTGCGCCACCACGTGTACGAACAGATCCAGCTCGCCAAGCAGGGCCACCGGCCCGCCGCTGCGGTCCAGACTGATTCCAGCGCAGGTTCTGGCGCGGCCTGATACGCCCGTCCACAACAGAAAGCGCCGGCCATCCCGATGGGGAGGCCGGCGCTTTCTGGAGGTAGAACTGCCTAGAACGCGATGCGCTTGAGCAGATCGCGGAGGGTTTCGCGTTCTTGCAGCGACAGCGTTGACAGGGACTGGTCCTCCGAGCGGCGGACGATCGCTTCGGCCCGCTTGTAGAGGTTCCGGCCCGCTGTTGTGGCCACGATGACCTTGGAGCGACGGTCGCGCGGGTCCGTTTCGCGGGCGACTGCACCGCGCTGCTCAAGCTGGTCCACCAGGGCGACGATCTGGCTGGGATCCAGGCTCAGGAAGTCCGCCAGTTCGCGCTGCGAAGGATTCTGGCCGCTGCACGCGAGGGAGAGGACCGAATAGGAGCGGACCTTCAAATCCAGCTCCGCGAGCATATTGTTGGCCCGGCCTGACCCCAGGGACCGGGCCCGGGCCGTGAGGAACTCGATCTCGTTGGCCAGCTCGGTGGTGTGGAGACGCTGGGCCCCGTTTGCGTTCTCGGCCAGGTCGGCGTCGTTGCCTCTGGTCGTCGTTTGTGCGGACATCGTTCCTCATCCGTTGATTGGTTCAATACTGTTGACTTTTTCAATGATATACGTTGTCATTGGTCTTAGTTCAGGATAACCCCGAAACACCGGTCTAAGGCCGGTGGAAGCGAAGGAGCTTTAGATGTCACTGGCAGGAAAAGTAGCCATTGTTACCGGTAGCGGTCGCGGACTGGGTCTAGCCTATGCTCAGGAGCTCGCCCGCCAGGGGGCCGCCGTCGTTATTAATGATGTTGACGAGCAGGTAGCCGGCGAGGCCGTCGAGTGCATCACCGGTGCCGGCGGCAAGGCCGTGGCCGTTGTCGCTCCCGTCGGTTCCACCGAGACCGCGCAGCAGTTGGTCAATACCGCCGTCGAGTCCTTCGGCGGGCTGGACATCCTGGTCACAAACGCCGGCGTGCTGCGGGATAAGTCCCTGCTGAAGATGACCGATGAAGACTTCGACCTGGTCATCAACGTGCATCTGCGCGGGACCTTCACCTGCGTCCGCGAGGCCTACGCCTATTTCAAGGCAAACAACGTCGCCGGCCGCATCATCACCATCGGGTCCCCGACCGGGCAGCGCGGAAACTTCGGCCAGACCAACTACGCCGCCGCGAAGGCCGGCATTGTCGGTATGGTCCGCACGTGGGCGCTGGAAATGAAGAAGGCGGGCGTCACCGCCAACGCGATCATTCCGGTGGCGGCGACGGCCATGACCAAGACCGTGCCGTTCTTCCAGAAGGCTGTGGAGGCCGACGAGCGCGGCGAGGCCATGCCGGACTTCTTCCGTAAGGACCTGGGCTTTGGAACGGCCGACGACGTTGCCGGCCTGGTTGCTTTCCTCGCCTCCGACGCCGCGGCCAAGGTAACCGGCCAGGCGATCGGGATCGGCGGCGACCGCCTGCAGCTGTGGTCGCACCCGGAAGCCGTAGCCACCGAGTACAAGGACGGCGGCTGGAGCTACGAGGAACTGGTCGAGCGGTTCGACGATCTCTTCGGCGAGCGGCTGCAGAGCGTAGGCGAGACCTTCCCGGAACTGCCCGCCGACCTGCAGCCCGAGGCAGCGGGAGCGAAGTAAACATGGCAGCGACGGCATACGAACTCGGGATCGACGCCTCGGCAATCGAAGCGGTCGATATGCACGTGCATGTGGAGATCGACAACTGCGGCCATGTGTCCCTGCCTCCGGTGCTGAACGACGCGTCGAGCAAGTACTTCAAGGCCGAGGAGCGCACGCCGTCCCTTGACAGCATCGCGGAAACCTACCGCGGGCTGAACATGGCCGCCGTCGTCTTCACCGTCGACGCGCGGACCAAGCTCAAGCGCGAGCCCAACAGCATCGAGGACATTGTCGAGGGCGCGGCGCGGAACAACGACGTGCTGATCCCGTTCGGCTCCGTCGACCCGCTGACCGGTGCGGATGCGATCGACCGGGCCAAGCGGCTCGCCGGCGACTACGGCGTGCGCGGCTTCAAGTTCCACCCCAGCCTGCAGGGCTTCGACCCAAGCGATGAGCGGTACTACCCGCTCTGGGAGGCGTTGCAGGAGATCGGTCTGCCGGCAATCTTCCACACCGGCCAGAACGGCATGGGCGCCGGACTGCCCGGCGGCTACGGGATCAAGCTGGCCTATTCCAACCCGCTGCTGCTCGACGCCGTCGCAGCGGACTTCCCGGAGTTCCAGATCATCATGGCCCACCCCTCGGTGCCTTGGCAGGACGAGGCGAACTCGATTGCCACGCATAAGGCAAACGTGTTCATCGACCTTTCCGGCTGGTCCCCGAAGTATTTCCCGGAGTCGCTGGTCAAGATGTCCAACTCGGTACTGCAGGACAAGGTACTCTTCGGCACCGACTACCCGCTGATCACCCCGCAGAAATGGCTCAGCGCGTTCGCCGACCTGCCGCTGAAGGACGAAGTCCGGCCGAAGATCCTGAAGGCCAACGCCGTGAAGCTGCTCGGCCTCAAGGCCGGGAAAAAGGCATGAGCGTGGCTGCGGACGTACGGACCGGAGCCGCGGCGGGACGCTTCTACCCGTCGGACCAGTACGGCTTCTCGTCCCTGCTTACCGAGAATGAACTGGCGGTGCTGGGACGGCTGCGCAAGGTGCTGGACGAGCAGGTCCACCCGCTGCTGGCCGAGTATTGGGAAGCGGGAGAGTTTCCGTATCAGATTGCGCAGCCGCTGTTCGATCTGAACCTGATGGAGCCCTCGCAGCCCGGCGACGGCGGTGCGGCCGCCAGCGGACTCTATGCGGGCTTCCGAAACTTCGAGCTGGCCCGCACGGATGCTTCCGTGGCCACGTTCTACAACGCGCAGTCCGGCCTGTTCCGCACCGCTATCAATCTCGGCGGCAGCGCCGAGCAGGCCGCGGAGCTGGACCCGAAGATCCGCTCCTTTGAGTACAAAGGCGTCTTCGCGCTGACCGAACCGGACCACGGCTCGGATATCGCCGGCGGGCTGGAAACCAGTGCCCGGCGGGACGGGGACAACTGGACCATCAACGGCGCCAAACGCTGGATCGGGGGAGCCGCCTCCGCCGACGTGCTGGCAGTTTTTGCCCGCGACGAGGCAGACCAGCAGGTCAAGGCCTTCCTGGTTCCCACCGACGCGCCGGGCGTGACCATCTCCAAGATCCACCGGAAGACCTCGCTGCGGCTGATGCAGAATGCCGATATCGACTTCCGGGATGTCACCGTGCCGGAGTCTGCGCGGTTACAGAACGTCAACTCCTTTGCCGACGTCGCCGCAATGCTGCGGAACATGCGCTCGGACGTGGCCTGGATTGCCGCGGGGCTGCAGGCCGGGGCCTATGAGGCAGCAGTGCGCTACGTAAAGCAGCGCGAGCAGTTCGGCAAGAGCATCGGCAGCTTCCAGTTGGTCCAGGAGAAGCTGGCCACCATGCTGGGCAACGTTACCGCTTCCCTGGGCATGGTGGTGCGGCTGACCCAGCAGCAGGAACAGGGCATCTATGCGGATGAGAATTCCGCGTTGTCCAAGATGTTCTGCTGCGCCCGGATGCGGGAAACCGTCGCCCTGGCCCGCGAAGTGGTCGGCGGCAACGGGATCACGCTGGACACCGACGTCGCACGTTTCCATGCCGATGCCGAAGCCGTCTATTCCTACGAAGGCACGCATGAGATCAATGCGCTGATCGTCGGGCGGGCAATCACGGGCAAGGGCGCTTTCCGCTAGATATTCGTCAATACCGTAAACATCTACTTTTCAGGAGCATCTTATGAGCAACCTCGTTGTCACTTTCGAAGAACTGTCCGGACTGGTTGGCAAGGACCTCGGCTACACCGATTACCTGGAGATCACCCAGGACCAGATCAATACCTTCGCGGACGCCACCAACGACCACCAGTGGATCCACACCGACCCGGAGAAGGCCAAGGACGGTCCCTTCGGCGCCCCGATCGCTCACGGCTTCCTAAGCCTGTCGCTCATCATCCCGCTGTGGAGCGAGCTGTTCGACGTCGAGGGCGTCAAGACCAAGGTCAACTATGGGCTGGACCGCGTCCGCTTCACCAATCCGGTCAAGGTCGGTGCCAAGGTCCGGCTGCACTCCGTCATTGCCGAAGTCACCGAGGTCAAGGGCGGCGTGCAGATCAAGACCAGCAACACCATCGAGATTGAAGGCGAAGAACGCCCCGCCGTCGTCGCGGAATTCCTCGCCCGCTTCTACGCCTAACCCCACGCCAGGACAAGTCAGCGTCCGGGCGAAGTCACACTACCCACCTCAAGGAAGAGGCTCGTTATGAAAAGGCATTTCTCCAAAGTTCTTGCCGGCGGCGCCATTATCGCCCTGGCCCTGACCGGTTGCGGCTCGGGTTCACCTTCAGGATCAGAGGCGCCGGAAGGTAGCGCTGGCGCCAGCGGCGGTCTGCAGGACGTCACCGTCGGAGTCCTCACGATTGCCCCCTCCGCCGCGATGCAGTACGGCATCGATGAGGGGATTTTCGAGAAGTACGGACTGAATGTGGAGCTGCAGACGGGCCAGGGCGGCGCAGCGATGCTGCCGGCCGTCTCCACCGGAACAATGAACTTCGCGGTGGGCAACCCACTGTCGGTGATGACCGCCGTCAACAAGGGCCTGGACATGAAGATCGTCTCCGGTTACAGCAACTCCAAAGCTGAAGGCGAAGACATCAACGCCGTGGTGACCAAGGCGGACTCAGGCATCGAAGATTTTGCGGATCTGGAAGGCAAGACCACCGCCGTCAACACACTCAAGACGCAGGGCGACCTGACGATCATGGAGAGCGCGGCAATCGACGGCGGAGATCCGTCAGCGCTGAAGTTCAGTGAGATGCCTTTCCCTGATATGGAAGCGCAGCTGGAACGCGGCAACGTTGACGCCATCTGGATCCCGGAGCCATTCCAGTCACGGGCGCTGGCCAACGAGAACTACAAGCTGGTGGGCTACCCGAACCAGAAGGCCCTGCCCGGCCTGCCGACCATGGTGACGTTCACCAGCGGCAGCTACGCGGAGGAGAACCCGGAAATTGTGGCGGACTTCAAGGCTGCAGTGACCGAGACTCTGGCCGCGGCGGAGGCGGATCCGGAAGGCGTGCGGGCCGTGCTGCCGAAGTTTATGGGCATGGACGAGGCCGTGGCCAAGGACCTGAAGATGGAAACGTTCGACGGCGAAGTGCCCACACAGGTGCTGAGTGACATGGGCGAACTGATGGTCAAGTACGAGTACGTGGACAGCGCGCCCGACGTGGATGCCATGACCGTGCAGTAGCAGCCGGCACATCGCCAACAGCTGGGCGGTTCCCTACGCGGGGAGCCGCCCAGCTGTGTGTCCGGTCGCCTAGTGGCCGAACCTGTCGGCGTCGAGAATTTCCTCGTCGCCGGTGTCCATGGCGCTGATCCGGCGCAGCTCGTCACCGGTGAGGACAAAGTCGAAGATGCTGAAGTTCTCTGCCAGCCGCTGCGGATTCGACGACTTGGGGATGACGACGTGCCCCAGCAGGGTGTGCCAGCGCAGCACGATCTGGGCCGGTGTCTTCTGGTACTTTTCGGCCAGCTCCGTGATGACCGGCTCCTTGAGCAGGGCGCCGCCGCGGCCGATGGGGCTCCAGGCCTGGGTGGCGATGCCGCGCTCCTGGTGGATGGCGACGATGTCCTGCCGGGTGTGCCGCGGGTCCAGCTGGATCTGGTTGACCTCCGGCACCAGGCCAGAATCGAAAAGGTGCTGCAGATGGGCCGGCTTGAAATTCGACGTGCCGATGGCCCGGACCCGGCCGTCCGACAGCAGCTTTGTCATGCCCGCGAAAGCATCAACGTACCGGTCCTGGGCGGGATTGGGCCAGTGGATGAGCAGCAGGTCGATGTACTCGACGCCCAGCCGGCGGGCACTGGCGTCGAAAGCCTGCTCAACGCCGTCGTAACTGTGCCATTCCTTGTTGAACTTGCTGGTCAGGAAGACGTCGCTGCGGTCCAGCCCGCTGCGCCGCAGGCCGTCGCCGACTCCTTGTTCGTTGCCGTAGTTCTCGGCGGTATCGATCATCCGGTAACCGATTTTCAGGGCAGCCTCTACCGCATCGGCCGTTTCGGAATTGTCCATGGGCCAGGTGCCAAGGCCTAGAAACGGCAGCTTGGCGCCGTTCCGCAACTCAATGATCGGAGCAAGTTCTACGCTCACGGGACCTCCTGTGATCGTTTCTGAAGCGTTGGTGGTATTGCCAGACCCTCAGCCTAAGGGCTCCCGCGCCTGTGCAGAACCCGGAAAGCAAAAGCGGAGAGCCGCCGCACTGGCTGGTGCCAACTGCGGCGGCTCTCCGCTCGGTGCCTCGTGACGATGCTTACGCGTTGACCAGTTCCACCGCGCCGGCCAGGGCGGAGACGACGCCGGCGATCTCGGCGGCCGATTCGGCGTGGTCCTTGGGATGGGTCGTGGCGAAGACCTCGAAGCGGGCGCCGATGGAAAGCTTGGCGTCCTCGAGCACCTTGGCCTGGGCGATGCCCAGCGCCTTGCGGGCGTCGTCGTGCGCCCACTGCGCACCGTAGGGCGAGGGGGAGGTGCCGATGACGGCCGCCGGCATGCCGTTCAGAGCGCCGGCGCCGAACGGGCGGGACAGCCAGTCGATGGCGTTGTTCAGCACGGCCGGGGTTGTGCCGTTGTATTCGGGGGAGACCAGCAGCACGGCGTCGGCTTCCTTGGCGGCCTCGCGCAGTGCCTCGGCCGCTGCCGGAACAGAACCTTCAACGTCCAGGTCCTCGTTATAGAACGGGATGTTCTCGAGGCCGTCGTAGATCCGTACGTCGGTACCTTCCGGGGCAACCGTTGCGGCGGTTTCGGCCAGCTGGCGGTTGATGGAATCGCTGCGAAGGCTGCCGACGAGGGTCAGGACCTTGATGCTCATGAAAATCTCCTAGCAAAGTAGTACGTGCACCGTGGATAACCACGTACTTCCCCGCGACCATTCCCCACAACGGCCGTCTCGCCCTGTGTTTCCCCTCACGTGAGGCTGGGAATGCGCCGTTCGCTCAGCCCTGCGGCTGTTTCTGCTCACGGGTTGCGAGCCAGGCAAGCACATCGCGCAGCCGGATGCGCCGATGCGTGCCGCGGTATTCCACTGGGATAGTCCCGGCATCGGTCAGCCGCCGCATGTAAGTGAGCGAAACGCCGGCGACTTCGGCCGCCTGCGAGGTGTTGAGCAGATCCTCGGCCGAACTGACCATGACCGCGTCGCCCTGGGCAAAGCGCTGCAAAACATCGACGACGGCGTTGCGCGCCTGGGCGGGAAGCTTCACCGTGGTGCCGTTGACGAAAACGGTCACATCATCGCTGTCCGCCAGGGCCCGGGCCAGCCGCTTGGTCTCGGCGTCGGACAAAGCGTCGGTGGTGCGGGGTTTCAACTGCGCCATAGTCACACCTTAAGCCACAGCTGCTACGCAGACCGGGCGCCGGGCGGTGGGCACCCCAAACCGCGTGGATCGCGTGATGTTGACCGCATTCTTCACTCAGGATGTTAGCCGGTTGCGCCCGCGTTAAGTAGGCTCTAGGTATGCCCACGTTCAGAAACAGCCGCGCCGCAGCACTGCCTGCAAAACTTTCCCGCTCCTGGCTCCTCGCCTCGGCCGCCGACGAAGGCAATTTCGCTCCGGCGTTGGCGTCGGAAGCCGATTCGGTGATCTTCGACATGGAAGACGCAGTGCCGGCGCCAGGCAAGGCTGAAGCGCGCGAACGCGTGGTGGAAGCGCTGTCCACCGGCATGACGGCCTGGGTCCGGGTCAACGGCATCGATACCGAGTACTGGGCCGATGACCTCGCCGCGCTGTCCAAGGCTCCGGGTTTGCGCGGTGTCATGCTGGCCATGACCGAGCGCCCGGACCAGGTCACCCACACCGCCATGCGGCTGCAGGCCGGCACACCGGTGCTCGCGCTCATCGAATCGGCCATCGGCGTTGAGAACGCCACCGACATTGCGTGCGCTCCAGGCACCTTCCGGCTGGCCTTCGGCGTGGGCGACTTCCGCAAAGACACCGGCGCCAGCGACGATCCGATGGCGCTGGCCTACGCACGCTCCCGCCTGGTGATCGCGTCCCGCGTGGGGCAGCTGCCCGGCCCGATCGACGGCCCCACCGTGGGCGCGCTGGGCGATGACCTGAAGCAGGCCTGCAAGGTCACGGCGTCCATGGGCATGACCGGCAAGCTGTGCCTGCTGCTGGATGCCGCTGACACGATCAACAAGTCGCTTTCGCCGAGCGAGTCCGAAATCCGCTGGGCGCACGAACTTCTGGAGGCACATGCCGCCGGCGCCGTGGTGGGCGACGGCTCCTACCTGCCGCGACTGGCCCGCGCCGAAAAGATCTCCTCGCTGGCCGACTCCTACGGACTCTGGAACGCGTAGGTTTCCCGGGGAGCGGGACCTACTGGGTAAGCAGGTCCCGGAGGCTCAGCGGCGGACGGCCGGTGAGCAGCTCGACGTCGTTGGTTGTCTTGTCCAGCTCGCCGTTGGCGATCGCCGTGTAGGTGCTTACCCACGCGTCCAGCTGCCAGCCCGGCGCGCCGTAGTGCGCCCGGGAGGCATACGCTTCCTCCACCGTTTCATTGAGGAACGACGTCGGCCGGCCCGTTGCGTCGGCAATGATGGCTGCCGCTTCGGTCAGGTTTATTGATTCCGGCCCGGTGAGCTCGTATACGAAACCGGCGTGTGCCACAGGCTGCTGCAGGATCGCCGCTGCGGCGCGGGCAACATCCTCGCGGGCCACGAAGCCGGCCTTGCCGTCACCGGCCGGGCCGCGGATGACGCCGTTCTCGTCGGCGAAGTGCGGCAGGATGTCGGCGTAGAAGTTGTTCCGCAGCAGCGTGTGCTTGCGGCCCGTTTCCCGCAGTTTCTGTTCGGTGGCGTAGTGGGTCCGGGCCAGGGTGAAGGTGGCCTCCGGCCCGGCACCGAAGAACGAGGTGTAGACAATGTGCTCCACGCCGGCCTCGACGGCGGCGTCGATGAATGTGGAGTGCTGCTCAAGGCGGTCCTCGGACTCGGACGCGGAGACCATGAAGAGCGTCTTGATGCCTTCCAAAGCACGGCGGGAGGCGGCCTTGTCGCCAAAGTCGGCCTGCGCCGTCGTCGTTCCTTGAAGTTTCGGGGTCTTGGCCTCATCCCGCACGATCAGTCGTGCCGGAACTCCCGCCTCGGAGAGCAGCCGGGCAACCATGCCGCCCAGGGAGCCGGTCGCTCCGGTGATAGCAGTTTCGGCGGAAGCAGACACGGTAGTGGAATCAGCGCTCATGGTTACAGCATATTCCGCTCCGCCTTGGGGCGCGGAAGTTCACCCGGTGTTTGCCCGGCCGTTGCCGTGCGCGGCTAGCGTGGGGCGCGTGCCAGGTCTATTTGTAGCGCTCGGGGATAGTTTCACGGAGGGTGTGGGGGACCGCAACGCCAAGTTCCCCAACGGGGTGCGCGGCTGGGCGGACCGGGTGGCGAAGCAGTTGGGCAAGCAGGATCCGGAGTTCCGCTACGCCAACCTCGCGGTGCGCAGCAAGCGGCTGCACCAGATCGTAGCGGACCAGATCGAGCCCGCCGTGGCGATGAAGCCGACGCTGGTTTCCTTTTACGCCGGCGGCAACGACATCCTGGAACTGCGCAAGGACATGGATGCCCTGCTGCAGCAGTACGAAAATGCCGTGGCGCGGCTGGCCTCCACCGGCGCGCAGCTGCTGCTGTTCACCGGGTTCGACGTGATGCTGCCGCCGGTGCTCGAGCCGATGCGGCGCCGCAACTGGCTGTACAACGAGGCGGTGCGCGATATTGCCCGCCGGTACGATGCGCTGCTGGTTGACCACTGGGCGTTCGAGATCTACCAGGACCCGCGGATGTGGGACACCGACAAGCTGCACATGTCTCCGGTGGGGCACAAATACATGGCCGCGCAGGTGCTCTCGGCGCTCGGCGTGCTGCACACCCTCAAGCTCAAGCAATTGGAGCCGCTGGAGCGGGCCGGCTGGCGAGAGCTGGCGCGGGCGGAACGGGCCTGGCTGCGGGATTGGGTGGTGCCGATGTTCGGGCGCAAGCTCAAAGGCGTCACGCTGGGGGACAACCTGCCGCCGCGCTGGCCGGAGCCGGTGCAGGTCTCGGTGGGGCTGAAGAAGCTCGCTAAACAATCCGGCCGCGCGCCGGTCGGCTGACCGCGGGGCCTAAACTGGTTCCATCATGAAGACTATGCGCAGATTCAAAACACCCTTCGTCTGGCTCGTCGTTGTGGCCATGGTGGCCACGATCGGGGCGGGCTTCATCACGCAGTTCGCCGGGCAGTAAGGGGCGCAGCGAGCGGTGGCAATCCAGGATCCGGGCGAGACCGGGCAGGCCTTTCCTGCGGCCCCGGACGTTTACAGCGAACCCACCCGGAAAGTTGGTCCGGGCTGGATCACCGCCATCCTGCTGACCAATCTGGGCATCAACGCGGTCCTCTTTGCCTCGCTGCAGGTGCTGCTGGCCCAGCAGTCGCAAAGTTTCGACGCCGCCAACAAGGAAGCCGTGCTGGCACTGGCCACCGGGTTCGGTGCGGCCGTATCGCTGGTGGCCAACCCAATTGCCGGGGCGCTCAGCGACCGCACCACCTCGCGCCTGGGCCGCCGCGTCCCGTGGGTCCTCGGCGGGACCATCCTTGCCTTCGCCGCCCTGCTCATGCTCTCCGGGGCACCGAACATCGCCGTCATGGTGATCGGCTGGTGTCTGGTCCAGGCCGGCTGCAACGGGGCGTACGCCGCGGTGACCGCCACCATTCCGGACAAGGTGCCCACCCTGCAGCGCGGGCAGGTGGGCGGTCTGGCCGCCATGGGCCAGACCGTGGGCATCGTCTTCGGTGTGGTGCTGGCCAATCTCGCCGGCGGCTTTGTCCTCGGCTACCTCTACTGCGCGGTCTTCCTGGGCGTAAGCATCATCGCGTTCCTGGTCAAGGGCCGGGACACACCGCTGGATCCGGCCCTCCGCCCGCCGTTTGTGTGGGGCCGGTTCCTGAAGAGCTTCTACATCTCCCCGGCCAAATACCCCGACTTCGGATGGGCGTGGCTGACGCGGTTCCTGGTCAACCTGGGCAACAACCTCTTCACGCTCTACCTGTTCTTCTTCCTGCAGGACGCCGTGGGCCACGCCGATCCGGCCGTTGGCGTGCTGATCCTGACCGGCATCTACGCGATTATGGTGATGATTACCGCCGTCATCGGCGGACCGTGGAGCGACCGGCTGGGCAGGCGGAAGCCGTTCGTGATCGCCTCCGCGGTGACCATTGCGACGGCATCCATCCTGGTCGCGTTCTGGCCCAGCTGGCCCATGGCGCTCGTGGCGGCGGCGGTGCTTGGCGCCGGTTTCGGCATGTTCCTGGCGGTCGACTTCGCCCTGCTGACCCAGGTGCTGCCCAGCGCGGCGGACCGGGGCAAGGACCTGGGCGTGATCAACGTGGCGAACTCGCTGCCGCAGGTTTTCGCTCCGCTGGTGGCGGCCCCCGTGGTGCTTTATCTGGGCGGCTACACCGCGCTGTTTGTGCTCGCCGCCGTGGTGGGCCTGCTCGGCGCGGTGTTCGTAGTGAAGATCAAGGGCGTGCAGTAGGGCAGTAACGGAATAATGCGGGTGGAACCGGCGGTTACGCGGTGTGGGATCAGTTCCCCAATGTTTCTACGGGCTGTAGAATTTAGGTGTCAGGGGCAGCAGCGGCGAAAGGAAGTCTGTGGATATTTTCCTCGACCTTCCGTTGGGCTGGGCAATTCTGGCGCTCTTCTGCGTCGCCATGATGCGCTCCAACGCCACCTACTGGCTCGGCCGTGGAATCGCCGCCGGCGGGCGCCATACCCGGTTCGAGCGGCACCTTAACGGCCCGGTCATGAAGCGTGCCGAGCGGTTCATGAACACCTTCGGTCCCTTCGCGGTCACGCTGTGCTTCCTCACCGTCGGCATCCAGACCGCGGTGGTCAGCAGCGCCGGAATCGCGAGGATGCGCATGATCCGGTTCCTGCCCGCCGTCGTGCTTGGCAGTCTCCTCTGGGCCATCGTCTACGCGACCGTGGGGATGGCAGCGATCGCCGCATGGGTGGCGTTGGTCCTCGCGTCCCCGGTCGCCGCCGTCGTTATTGTGGTGGTACTGCTGGGCGTTCTGGGTTGCCTGGTCTGGCGCAGGAACCGTGGCAAGCGGCAGGGCGCGAAAACAGAAAGACTAACGACGGCGGAGCCCACCGAGGGCGCATCCCATCCGACATTCAGTGCGGCGCCACCGGGCCACACGGACCGTTCCGCATAGGCTGGGGCTATGGAAGCCCAGATCATCGTCACGCTCGTTTGCGGACTGCTCATCGCCGTCGGCGTTGCCGGAATCATTGTTCCCGTGCTGCCCGGGGCCATCACCATTGGCGTCAGCCTGCTCATCTGGGCGTTGGTCCTGCAGAACACGGTGGGCTGGGTGGTCTTTGGCCTGGGCGCGGTGCTGGTGGTTGCCGGCATGCTGGCCAGCGCCGTCCTGACCGGCAAGCGGCTGAAGGGCCGCCAGATTCCCAACCGCTCCATTGTGGTCGGCGTGGTGGTTGGCCTGGTGGGGATGTTCGTCATCCCCGTGGTGGGACTGTTTGTCGGTTTTACGGTAGGCCTGCTGCTCAGCGAATACCTGCGCCAGCGGGAACTCCGTCCCGCCCTGCACTCGAGTGCGGTCGCGCTGAAAGCCATGGGGATCGGCATCCTGATAGAGCTGGGCTGCGCTTTCGCGGCCGGCAGCATCTGGAGCATCGGCGTGATCCTGCACTTCTTCTTCTGACCCCGCAGCCTTCCGCCGGGCGGCTCGCCCCACTGGCGGCTTACTCCTCATGGAGCAGCCCCGTGATGCGGTAGGGGATGACCTCCCGCAGGAACATCTGCGTTGACGTCCTGGTGATGCCTGGGCACAGCCTGATTTCCTCGCTGACGCGGTACAGATCATCCGGACTCTTTGCGACCACCCGCAGCAGCAGGTCGGTGTCTCCGGCCGGCGCGTGGCATTCAAGGACCTCGGGAATATTCCGTAGGGCATCGATGGCGTCGTTGAGCTTGCTCTGGTCCAGCTCCGCGCTGACCATGGCCGTCACGCCGCGTCCGACGGCTTCGGGAACGACCCGGGCTGAATTGGGGCGCAGCGTGCCGGCCGCGGCCAGACGTTCCAGCCTGGAGTGGACCGTGCCGCGGGCCAGCCCGAGCTTCTGTGCGAGCAGCATGACGGGAATCCGGGGATCCTCATCAAGCGCAAGGAGGATTTTGCGGTCCGTCGGGTCGAGTTGCTGCAAAATGACCACTTCCTGTCCTGCAGAGCCTGCCTACTTTGATCAGTTTGACCAACTAATGAACCAACTATTGCACGGATTGCCCGAGCTCTGTTGAAATGGTTTCCAGAACGGGCCGCGCCACAAGCAAGTGCCCGTGAGGTGCAGGAGAAACGGCACAACCCGCCGCGACCCTGTCAGAGGAGCCCGCAAAGCGCCGACCTGTTGTTCACACAGCTTTAGACCGTTCCTTTTTTGACCCGTTTTAGTTGCTGCGGGTTGCGTCCCCCGGACGGTGTTGGGGACCGCCTGCCGGTCTTTTCCGGCGGGCCTGACCCGCGTCGTGCGCGGGCGGCGAACCGGAGGTACACGGCAGGGCACTGCACGGGGCAGGGGAAAGCCCCGGCGCGTCATGGTCTAACGGAAGGCCCGCCCGCGTCCACTGTCGCGAGCGGGGTCCGTCCGACCGGCGCCGGAGGGCGTGTCCCTTGCCCCGTCTGCCGATGGCGACCGATGCGGCATGGTGCCGGGTCGCCAGCGGAGTCTTTTGCTTCAGGGGGTTCAGCCAGTGCTGCCCGCCCCATTTCGAGGTGTAGGCCGGGTCCACCGCAATGACCCACAGCCCGCGGGAGAAGGCCATCGAGACGAGCCGGTCCCGGAACTTCGCGGTCGGGATACCCGCAACCGTGCGGCGGAACTGCTTTCCGCGCCGCCCGCGGCCCATGGTCTCCCGGCCGGTGGCGCGGGCGTCTTCAAAGTTCAGGTCCTCAACGGTGACCGACCTGCAGTCGCGTGCTTCCGCGAGGCCCAGCAGCCGGGTGATCGCTTCCCGGAGGAGTCCGTCCCGGCGTGTCTGGTTCCCGTTCAACGCGAGCGGGACCGTGAACGGGGACCCCACCGGGTTTCCGTGCCCGTCCAGCACGTGCGCGGCCAAGTGGCCGGCGTTGAGGTCGACCGCGAGGGTGTGGTGCGCCCGGAGCGCGGCCACGGCCGGCACCGGGACCTCGGGAGCTTTCCATGACGCGTCGAGGTACCAACGCCCACGCTCCGCGTCATAGCAGAGGTCATAGCGGACCGCGTGCCGGGCTTGAACCCGGTCGAGCCATTCCTGGGCACGATGGTTGAACCGCACGGGTTCGTGGAAACGCAGGAAGCTGCCGTACCGGTCCGCGAGGGCGGCGGGGACCTTGACATGCACGCTGCCGTCCGGCAGGACCTTGATCGTCTGGTTCCCGCCGGTCACGCCGCTCTCCCCGTCAGCGGTGAGGAACATCCGGGCAGCGTCCCAGCGTCCACGCCATTGTCCTTCCGTCAACCCGGCAGCGTCGAGGCTCTGCCGGGTCCGCCAGAGCCTTCCGCTTCCGTGGACCACGCGGGGCAGCCCTGCCTCGACGCGGTCCATGGCATCGGTGAGCCGGTTGCGCAGCCCTGCGAGCCTGCGGGTCTTCTGGAAGTGTTCCTGCCCGTCCCGGTACCCGGTCTTCGTTCCCGGGGCGATTTTCTGCACCGTGGTGGCCACGCGGACGGGTAAGACGAGACGCTTTTCGATCGCGGTAATGGCGGCTGTCAGGTCTTTGACTTCCTGCCGGGCCGCCATCATCGCCAGGCGGTACTGGTCCTCGCTGTCCCGGGTCATGGATCCGGCCCAGCGCGAGGAAGTCGTGGCGGTCAGCCCGGGTTTGCGTTCGCGGCGGGAGCCGGCCTGCTCCTTGGGTGAGAGCTTTCCCTGCGCGGCGCGGTGGGCGTAGTCCTCCCGGTAGAGCGCCCCGAGGAAGTTGCCGATCTCGGCCAGTGCCGCCGACTCGTTTTCGCTCGTTTGCAGTCGCGTCCTGATCCGGGCTCCGGCAGGCGGGGCGGCGACGAATGCTGTGCCGATCGTGCGCAGCGGCTTGCGGCCGGCAGCCACGGCTTACGCGCCTTGCTGCACAGCGCGCATGGCGCGGGCAGCCCTGTTTCGGGCCGAACGCTTCCCGTACAGGCGGGTGAAGAACGCGGTCAGGAGGTGCCTGTCCAAGTCCGCCTTCCAGCCATGGAAGGATGCTCGCGTATACAGCCCGACACTGTTGCCCTCCCCAGCCTCTGCTGACGCACCTTGCTCGTCCACGCCGACGAGGATCAGTCCATTGCCCACCCTGCGGACAGGAACAAGAAGCGCTCCACCGCGGAGCATCTCGTAGGCAGTCCCGGGATGCATGCCCTCGCTGACCGCCCCCAGTTTCAAGTCCATACAAAAAGCCTACCGACCAAGACCGACATAATTGGCCAAAAAATGCTTAGACCCCTGAATCCGCCGATCCTTGGCAGATACAGGGGTCTTGCTGTTTTAGCTGCACGGGACGGCGGCGTTAGCCGGAAGCCTCCACCCGGGTCTGGGCCCGAGGTTGGAAGAACCGGCGGTAACCCAGGAAGAGCACGATGGCCAGTCCGATGGTCACCGTGATGAAGGTGAGCGTGGTGTCTCCAGACAGGAAGCCGCGGAAGATGCTGTAGATCAGGGTGAAGAGGCTGCCCAGCATGACGCCGTTGGCGAGAACCCTGTTCCGCTTCTCGAGCAGCAGGCTGAGGCCGAGCATGACCACCGACGCAGCCAACGCCACGGTGGTGACATTGCGGTTGTAGGTTTCGTTTTCCTCCATCCAGGCGCGGTTCGCGATCTCGTATTCCCGCTGGGCCTCCTGCTGCTGGGCCAGCTCTTCATCCGTGGGTTCCGTATTCGTCGGGACGGACAATTCGATCGGGAATTCCGGCATCTCAGGCGGCGGGTAGAAGGTGCGGACGCCGAGACCGACGAACAACGCAAGAATGACCCCCAGGAAGACCGTGTAAACGGCCTTGAGCACTTTGTCGTCCATGACCAGATTCTAGGTCTGTTGCACGTTGTGAGCATGGCTGCAGGAGAAGTGCTCCCGATTCGTTATTGCCAGCCGTGTCCTGAGGCTGCGTAAAGGTTTTTGACGCCTCAGCTTGTTCCAAAGCAGCCAGCCGCCATATGATCGAACGCAGTGGCACGGGGCTTTAGCTCAGTTGGTAGAGCGTTTCGTTCGCAATGAAAAGGTCAGGGGTTCGATTCCCCTAAGCTCCACTATTAACGGGGATTCTTGTCTCTTCCTAAGGGCAATCCCACACTTTCCCCACACTTTGCCTCTTTGGGCGGTTTCAAATGCCGTTGTCATGGCACTACGGTGGCGTCATCTGCGGCAGCTGTGACGTGGTGTTCCTGACTTCTTCAAAGCCTGGCTGCGAGAAGTCCGGCAAGACGCCGGTCGAGCTGACCGACGCCCAGATCATCGCACTGCTGCAGAAAGAAGCTGCCAAGCGCCACGACCCTGCCCGCATCTACACCGAGGCAGACGACACAACCGGGCTATCGCAGAGGTTCTCGAAGCCGAGGTCATCGAGGCCTACCTGCCGAAAGCGCTGACCCGCTCCGAGGTTGAGCAGATCGTCCAGGACGCCGTGGAAGGTCTGAAGTCCAACGGCACGGAACTGACCATGCGCCAGATGGGCCAGGCAATGAAGTCCGTGACGGCCAAGATCGCTGGCCGGTTCGACGGCAAGGCGGTCAGCGACATCGTGTGAAGGCGCTTGTCTGCCTGACTCAGAGCGCCGGAGGGCAGGGGCGTCTTGGCGGCCTAGCCCTCTTGGAGGTAACGCAACTATCTCTTTCAGTTATGCGCAGAAAGGCAATAGACTAGTTCCATTAGGGAGAGTGGTAATGGAAACGAGCGAGCGATTGGGCGAGCACCTGCGTCAGTGGCGAATCATGCTTGGGCTGAGCCAGGAGCTGGCTGCAGAGCGGGCAGACATTTCAGTGCCGACACTGCGCCGCATAGAACGTGGCGACGACGGGGTCCGTCTCGGCAGTTTTCTTGCCCTGTCGAACATCCTGAACCTCACGGAGCGGCTGGAATCGGCCACCGACCCCTTGGAAACTGACCTGGGCCGGTTGCGGGCCCATCTGCTCGGCCGGCAGCGTGCCAGGCGGTCCTCGTGACTTTCGAAGTCTGGGTCGACGACCGGCAAACAGGAATTTGCGCGGTCGAGGTGCGCCCGGGGTTCCAAGCCCCATCGCTGACTTTCACCTACCTGGACGACTGGCTCGCCGACGACAGGGCCTTCGCGATCTCGCCCGACCTGCCTTTGCAGCGGGGGCCCCACACGCCGCCCCCGCACCGGACCACCTTCGTGGCATTCGATGACGCTGCCCCCGACCGGTGGGGCCGCAACCTGCTTGACGCCGGCATGCGCCGGGCCGCGCGCGATCGTCGGGAGAAGTTTCGTCAACCGTCGGAGATTGATCTTCTGTTGGCCGTGAGCGACGAAACCCGGCAAGGTGCGCTGCGGTTCCGTCGGAAGGGAGTTTTCCTCGATCCCGCCCATGAACGGGCTGGCATCCGCGACCTTGCCAGGCTCGCCGACGCCGCAAACCGTTTCGCTGAAAACGGTGAAGTGGATGAAGGAGTCAAAGAATTGATCGGTGTCGGTTCATCCCCCGGCGGCGCGCAACCAAAGGCCTGGGTCCGCGACGAGGACGGAACGATGCACTTGGCGAAGTTCCCGCGCACCTCGGATGTCTACGACATCTCAGCGTGGGAGCTCGCTGCGATACGGATGCAGGCCAAGGCCGGCATAACGGTCCAGCCGTCGCAGACAGTCCCGCTGGGTCGTGACCACTCGGTGTTCCTCACGCGGAGGTTCGACCGCGAGGGCGGGCGGCGGCTGCCTTACATGAGCTTCAGGACGGCGTTCCGGATCGCCGAACACGAGCTCGTGGACTACGCCACTCTTGCCTCGAAAGTCGCCGGTATCTCTTCCAGCCCGGACGCGGATGCCGCCGACCTTTTCTCGCGCGCTGCCTTCACGGCCATGGTGAACAACATTGATGACCACATGCGCAACCACGGGCTGCTTCGGATGGGGGCCGGCTGGCGGCTGTCGCCGTCCTTCGACGTGAACCCCTCCCGACTGGACAGCGCGGCAACACCCCTGACACCGGAGGACGATCCGGCGGACCGCAATATCGAGCTCCTGGTTGAGCACGCCCACGTATTCCGGCTGACCCGGGACCAAGCTGTACAACGGATTCAGGCGGTCGACGCCGCGGTATCCGGCTGGCGGGATGAGGCAGTAGGGGCCGGGGTTGCACCTGACGCGCTCGACTTCATGATGCACGCTTTCGAAGGCGAAAACCGCGCGAGAACAGCAGCCCTGGCCGTGTCGGGGCCGACTGTTATCGACATGGCCTCGGCGCTTCCCCACGCAGCCTCCGGTGAGGTGTGGGTGAAACCGCACGTGCGCCGGGGACGGCGAATCGAGGGGCATTTCAGGCGCCGATAAGACCTAGCGGGCCTTGACCAAGAGCAGCTCGTCCCACTCCGTCGTGTAGCGGGGTGACGGGTGCCGTGCCGGCGGCCATCGTCCAGTCCGGCGGCGTCTCCATCATGCCGGCTTGGCCAAGTCCGATGCTGGTCGCACCGTATTTGTCTTTGATCTGCCCCATGATGTCGCCGATATTGCGGCGTTCGTGGACGGGGACGAACTCCTCGAACTGGGCTGGGCTCCGGCCGGGGAGAGATCGGTGAGCATGACGCCGGCCCGCGCGTACGGCATCCCTTCCTCCAGACGAGGTTCCAGGGCGGCGATGGCGGCTTTGGACAGCAGGACCGGATCAGCGGTGGGCGCGGGCAGCCGGAAGGTCGCTGAGGGAAAGGATGCGGCCTGCTGGTTGAAGAACGACGTGCAGGCGAAGACGGTCATGACCTTGGCCAACTGCCTGTCCTTGGCGAGCCGGACGGCCGCCTGCTGGGCATACAGACTCATGACCTGGTGCATGCACTCCTTGGTGGTGACCGGCTTGGCGAAGCTCCGGGAGAAAATGGTCTGCTTCTTGTCCGCGTGGCCCGTCTCGATCTGAATGCAGGGAATGCCCCGCAGCTCGAGCACCGCTGGAACACAACGGAGAACTTCTTGCGGATCATCACCGGATCCGCCGCCCGAAGGTCCGCGATGGTGAAGATGCCCAGCGCGTTAAGGCGCTTGCCAAGCCGGCCGGCAACGCCCCAGATCCCGGTGACAGGAACCCGGGACATGATCCGATCCACATCGTCCGGAGGCATTGTCTCCAGATTGCAGACGCCGCCCAGGTTCGGGTTCTGCTTGGCGATCCGGTTCGCGAACTTGGCGAGGGTCTTGGTGGGCGCGATGCCGACGCAGACCGGCAGCCCCACGTGGGAGGCCACAGCCTCCTTCATCTGCCTGCCGCGCTCCACGAGCTCCTCCGGGGTGCCGTTCAGCCCAAGAAAAGACTCGTCGATCGAGTAGATTTCCTGCCAGGCGGTGTAGCGCCCGAGCTGTTGCATGACACGGGTGGACAGGTCGCCGTAGAGCTCGTAGTTGGAGCTGCGGCGGATCAGGCCCCACTGGTCGGCAACGGCCCGAGCTGATCGAGCCGGCGCCGGAGCAATCCGAACTCCCGCTGCCGGGTGCCTGACGTTGAACGAGGCATCCGCCGCCCGGAACCTGTCCGTGCTGCTTCACGACGCCAACACGGAGAACTGGTCGAGCCGCCGCATCGCCCAAGAAGCCCACAAGCACGGAGTTAGCAGCCCTTGGGGAGGACCTCAAATTCCTGAATGAGCGCTTCTTCGACGTGCGGGAGCCGTGACGTAGCGGCTGATGCCGCGGGCAGCGGCCTCCGAAACGCTGGGTGTGCTGTCTGAACCAACGGGTGAACCTACAGCTCCAAGTTCCTGCGGCGTGATGAAGTCCGTGGCCTGCGGAATCTGCGAAAGCAATAGAGTAGGAGCAGCAGCGCGATTAGGCCGGAGGCAATCAGGGCTACTCCGACGCCCCATCCTCCTGGAAGCCACCGCTGCGCACCGAACGTCCACCAGCGCGGTATGGCCGGCTGGGCGGTCCAGACGATACCTGCAGCGACAACCCCGAGCCCGCCCACGGCACCAGCCACGATGCGGGGCCACGTCTGCACTTCCTTCATGGCTATTCTGATCGCACGGATCTTGACGCGGGCAACCAGGTGCTTTGCCCATGCGTTGTGCACCGAGAGCACCACCAGGCCGCTCACAATGGCGAGCAGACCCGGGCCCGGCAACACGAGCATCGCGGTACCAACCAGGATGAGGGTCCAACCGAGCACTTCGATACCGGTCCGCCGCAGCCAAAGCGGGATGGCATCGATCCTTTTCCCCATAAGGAAATCCTCCCATGGCCGTGCCGCCGGTATAGCTGTAGGCCCCAATTGACTCGACGTCGGGTCGCTGTACAGGCTATTGTCCGCGCTTCGCTCAGCCCTACGCTGAAGCCAACGACAGGAGTTCATATGGAATTCGCCATCGTCATGACTGTCCTCGTGGTGACCGCCGTCGTCTGGCTGGTACTGGCGACCCGGGCTGACCGCAGGGTGAAAAAGCACATCCACCCATGGCAGCGCCCTGGCTGGGTCGGTCCAGGAGCTTACACAACCGGCACTTTCGGAGGGCATGTCGACCCCGGAGGCAGTTCCAGCTGCGACTCCGGCGGGGCGGCATCTAAGCAGTGTCCCTCGGCGGCGCATTCGCAGTCGCTATCGTGTCCATGCTCGTCGTTGCCCAGCGCAAGAAAGCCGCTACCGACAAGCATCTGGACAACGGCCCGATCAAGGAGCGACAGCGACGGGCGGGGCGGAGCTATGGCACTGCTCTTCTGGGTAGCGGGTAAGGAATCGGTGCATCCTGACGGAACGTCGGACGGCTCGTCCGCGGATTCCGATTTAGGCGCAGCGGTCCTCAGCTCGGACGGAGGCGGTGGTGGGGGCAGCGACTAGCCATCGCGATGCACCGTCTGCGCATCGGAACATATTGCGCAGCATGTTGCTGCGTGACATTCCGGCACAGTCCGCTAATTGCGCAGCAGGTTGCACTATTTGCCGGGGTACCGAGAACATCTGGTCAAAGGCCGGCTGGACGCCTGCGCATGAAGGACCGGCGAGCACGGCACTGCTCCCCATTTCGGACAGGAGGCCACCCCCATTGACCTGCCCTGATCGCGGGCGTGTACTAGAAATAATCGGGCGCTGGCAGGAAGGCGCCATGCCAGCAAGTGGCCCGAGCGCATGCGGTAGGGCCGCCTGATGAAGCGAGGAACCCATGGGTGAGGTGCGGGAGATCATGGACCGGATGACCGCGGCCATGACATCGAAGGATTTGGCGGCGTTGGCTGCCTGCTATGCCGAGGACGCGGTGGCCGTTACACCTGACCAGGGCGAACTCAGCGGACGTGACGCCATCCGCACCTACATGTCGCAGCTGACAGAGGCGTTTCCGGACGCGTTCTACGAGTCCCTTGAAAGGCACGAGGCTGGAAGCGTCGCAATTGACGAGGGATATTTCATCGGGACCCACACCGGCCAAATGCACACTCCCTCAGGTGAGACTGTGCCGCCGACTGGCCGGCAGCTCAGGCTCAGAAGCTGTGATGTTGCCCGAGCCAAAGGCGGCCTGATTATTTCCCACCACTTCTACTGGGACCAGCTGGATTTCATGATGCAGCTGGGACTTCTGCCGGAACCGGATCCCGGAACTCTCTAGGAGCGTGGGTCATTAGCCGGCCGGTGGTTTAAAACGCCGGGTGAATTACCGGGTTCCGGGATCGGTGGCTGGAAGAATCGTGGGTATGGAT
>NZ_JAODLR010000013.1 GCF_025960875.1 Crystallibacter permensis
CCATACCCACGATTCTTCCAGCCACCGATCCCGGAACCCGGTAATTCACCCGGCGTTTTAAACCACCGGCCGGCTAATGACCCACGCTCCTAGAGGACGTAACGCGGCTCGGGGGCGCGTCCGCCGCTGAGGCATAGTTAAGCCATGACTTCGCAACCCGCCGGCACGGCAGACAAGACGATCCTGGTTCTCAACGGCCCCAATCTGAACCTGCTGGGCACCCGGGAGCCGGCCATCTACGGCTCGGCCACGCTGGCAGACGTGGAGCAGCTCGCCGCGCAGACGGCCAAGGCCCACGGACTGGGCACCACCTGCTTCCAGTCCAACCATGAGGGCGAGCTCATCGATGCCATCCACGGCGCCCGCGGCACCGCAGCCGGCATCGTGATCAACCCCGGCGCCTACACCCATACCTCCGTGGCACTGCGGGATGCGCTCTCCGGCGTCGAGCTTCCCGTGGTGGAAGTGCACATCAGCAACATCCACCGCCGCGAGGAGTTCCGCCACCACTCCTACATCTCCGGTGTCGCCCAGGCTGTCATTGCCGGCGCGGGCATCAGCGGCTACAAGTTCGCCATCGACCTGCTCGCCGAAGCCCTCTGACCCGATGGACTCGGTCAACGGCGCCGGCCCGGACCGTGGCAGGAGCGCCGGCACCGGCGCGGATCCGGGAACGGTTTCGGGCACGGCGGACTGGTACCGCAATTTCGGCCTACATGAAGCCCGCGGCCAGTCTGGCTGCTATGAGGAGTGGGCGCTGGCCATCAGCCAGGATCCGCAGCTGCTGGCCCTGATTGACACGCTGCCGTATGCCAAACGCCAGCCGAACCTCGTCCTCGCCGCAGCCAGGTTCCTCGGTGCCGGCAACACGCCCTATGCGGAATTCCGGCGGTTCCTGTTCTCCCGCTGGCCACAGGTACGCCAGGTCATCCTGACCCGCTCCACGCAGACCAATGAACCGGGCCGCTGCGCCGTTTTCCTGCCCTCCCTGGCCTGCATCGCCGCGGCCGAAGGCAAACCGCTCGCGTTGCTGGAGGTCGGCGCCTCGGCGGGGCTGGTGTTATTTCCGGACCGCTACCGCTACCAATACAACGGCGGGCCGATCCTTGCGGGGCCGGCCTCTGCCCCGGACGCGCCGATCCTGCCCTGTGCCGTCACCGGGCCTGCACCGCTTCCGTCCGAGCTGCCGACGATCAGCTGGCGGGCCGGCATCGATCTGAACCCGCTGGACAGCACAAACGACGACGACGTCGCGTGGCTCCATGCGCTGATCTGGCCGGAACAGGAGTTCAGACGGCAGCGGCTGCGGGCGGCCCTGGAGATAGCCCGGGAGGATCCACCGCGGCTGGTGGCCGGCGATCTCAACCAGCGCCTTGCGGAAGTGGTTGCCGAGGCACCTGCGGAAGCGGCCGTCGTCGTACTTCATTCAGCGGTGCTGGCCTACCTGGCTCCGCCCGAGCGGCGGAAGTTCGCGCAGACGGTGCGGGAACTCGGCGTGAACTGGCTGTCCAACGAAGGCGCGCAGGTGCTGCCGCAGCCCGGCGACGGGACCGAAGGCATCGACGCCGACCATGTCCGCGGCAGGTTCGTGCTCCGGCACAACGGCCGTCCGGTTGCGCTCACCGGCCCGCACGGGCAGTCGCTGGACTGGCTCTGACACCGACCGGAAGCTCGGGGGCCTGCCGCTACTTCCGGATGCACTGCCCGGCGGAAACTGTCTCCTGGTACACCATGGCGTTGTCGATGACCGGCTGGATTTCCTCCAGCGACAGCGCGTAGCCTACCGGCACGTCATCGGTGGCTTTGGCGAAGACGAGACCGGCAATGCGCCCGTCCTGGTCCAGCAGCGGGCCGCCGGAGTTCCCCTGTTCCACGTCGGCGGCCAACGTGTAGACCTCCAGCTCCTCCGGGTCCGCGCCATAGATGTTCTGCACCAACACGGTGGACAGGCCCTGCACCGTGGCGGGCTGGCTCTGGAACGGGCCGCCGGCCGGGTAGCCCTGGAAGGCGGCCAGCGTACCGTCGGCCAGCTCCGCCCCGATCGGAAGCGGGCGCACGACCAGGCCCTCCACGGCAAGCACGGCGATATCGTGAACCGGGTCGAAATACACCACACGGCCCGGCAGGACCCGGCCGTCCGGGATCTCCACGACCGGCTCATTCACCGACGCAACCACATGGGCGTTAGTCATCACGCGGTCCGGCGCAATCACGAATCCTGAGCCGGTCTGGTTCTGCCCGCATTGGAATGCGGTGCCGGCAATCTTCACCACGGACTCGGCGGCCTCGTTCAGCGCGGCCGTGTCCGCGCCTGCGTCCGGCACCTGCACCGGCTCGGCGGGCGCCACGCCATCGATCACTTGCGGAATGCCGTCCTGCACGGCGATGGAGCGGGCCTGTGCCAGCAAGGACTTCACCGGGGCAGGCGTCAGGGAGTCGATGGTCTGGATGACCTTCGAACCGGCGATCTGCTGCGAGACAAACGGCACACCCAAAGCGCTGATACTGAAGGCCAGCATCGACATCACCAGGGCAGCGACGGCCACGTTGGCGGCTCCGCCCAGCAGCCGGTCCACGGGTCTCACCGGGGGAAAGTCGAGCCTTCGCCGGATTGCCCGGCCAATGCCCGAGCCCATGGCGTGGCCCAGGATCACCAGCAGGACCGCGGCGGCGATGATCGCGGTCAGGCGCCAACCGGGGTCCGGCACCCACATGCTCACAAAAGGAACCGACAGGAACGCGGCGATGGCGCCCAGGACAAACCCGACAATGCCACCCAGCGTCACCAGGAAGCCTTTGCGCAACCCCCCGACCAAGTAGGCGAGCAGGATCAGGATCAGGACTATGTCCAGGATCGTCAGGCCAAAAAGCAAGCTGTCTCCATCGGGGCCGGAAGTTTAGGCATTAGTCTAGTATCCGAGGCTGGGAATATGCCGGGCCTATGCGTCGTTCTGCGCTACGGCACCCTCAGACAACGCTGTCTCCCATTGCACTGACCACTATTTTCCTCACCCCTAAGCGAAACGCGCCTGTGGAAGATGTCACAAGTGCTTTACATACGGCAAAATGGGAGGCAGTGCCTAGCTGACGAGCAGCCGGCTGACCGCCGCAAGACCGAAACAGGAGACTCCATGGACATTGAGATACTACGCCGCGCACCGCTTTTCGCATCCCTCGACGATGATGTGTTTGCCGCACTGACCGACGAGCTGACCGAGGTGGATCTCTCCCGCGGCGCCTCCGTGTTCCGTGAAGGCGATCAGGGCGATCAGCTGTATTTCATCGTCTCCGGCAAGATCAAGCTCGGCCGTACCGCTGCCGACGGCCGCGAAAACCTGGTGGCCATCCTCGGCCCGGGCGAGCTCTTCGGCGAAATGGCGCTGTTCGATCCCAGCCCGCGCAGCACCTCGGCCACCGCAGTCTCCGAGACCCGCCTGGCCGGCCTGAAGAACGAAAACCTCCGCGGCCTGCTCGAAACCCGCCCCGAGGTCTCCGCCCAGCTGCTGCAGGCACTGGCCCGCCGCCTGCGCCGCACCAATGACTCGCTGGCCGACTTGGTCTTCTCGGACGTTCCCGGCCGCGTGGCCAAGGCCCTGCTGGACCTCGCCGACCGCTTCGGCCGTCCGGCCACGGACGGCGTCCTGGTGGCCCACGAGCTGACCCAGGAAGAGCTGGCCCAGTTGGTCGGCGCTTCGCGTGAAACCGTCAACAAGGCCCTGGCCGAGTTCGTCCAGCGCGGCTGGTTGCGCCTGGAAGCGCGCGCGGTGGTCATTCTCGACATCCAGCGGCTGCGCCAGCGCTCCCGCTAAGTCCTTCCATTAATAACGACGGCGACGGTCACCTTGGAAGGGGTGACCGTCGCCGTCGTTATTTGTACCGCGGGAAACATTACCGTCCGCGCTGGAGCGAACCGCCTTCGGGGGCGGTAAGGGTTTCGACTTCGAGCATCGGCTCACCCTCCACCAAAACCAGTTCCGGATGGTAGACGCGCAGCGGCCGCTTATGGGACAGGTAGGCAATGCAGCCGCGCGCGGAAGCAATCTTTTCGAGAATTGTTTCCACCGCAGGTGAGGAGACCTCGCTGAGGTTCAGCCCGCGGGTGTCATCCTGGTCGGCCAAATCCCCGAGTGAGGAGGTACTCCGCTCGGCGATCACTTTGCCCGCGCCGATCCAGGACGCCCAGACACCCTTGCCGCTGAGCAGGCTGGGCTGCTGGCTGACCGGCTGCGCCGCGGCGAAGTACCTCGTGTCGAACCGGCGGTGGGCGAAGTCCGGGCTGAGCCACCGCGAGAGCGGCTTCAACAGGTCGGTGCGCAGCCCCAGTCCCCAGCGGTCCAGCAGCTGGGGAAAGCTCTTTTCCTGCTCCGCGACCGCCAGACGGGCGCGCATCCATTCCTCGCTGTCGCCGCCCTCGACCAGGGATGACTCGTCCTGCCCGGCCAGCAGGATGCCGGTCTCTTCGAACAGTTCCCTGATGGCGGCAACCACGAAGGCCCGGGCTTGCTGATGATCTTCCAGACCCATCATTTGCGCCCACTT
Organism: Crystallibacter permensis; assembly: GCF_025960875.1. GTDB lineage: Bacteria > Actinomycetota > Actinomycetes > Actinomycetales > Micrococcaceae > Crystallibacter > Crystallibacter permensis. Next base: position 4,540 of record NZ_JAODLR010000013.1, read on the forward strand.
GGCCGCCGACGGCCCGTACCAGGGTACGGGCTCGAAGTCCGCCTCGTCGTCGATGGTGCCCCCGGGGAACGCGATGGCACCCAGCGGCGAACTGCCGGAGCGGTACCCAAGGTAAGTCTGGGTACCCTCCGGGCTGTCGCGGATGAGGACCACGGACGACGCGTACCGCGGTTTGCGCGGCGTGCGCTCGCCATGGTCAAACCAGCTGCGCGCAGCCTCCAGTTGATCCGGCGGAAGCCGGAACAGTCGCTTGGTCTGCCGGAGCGGACTAGCTGAACTCGGCAATCAGTTCCACCTCAACCGGAGAGTCGAGCGGCAGAACGGCAACGCCGACGGCGGAACGGGCATGTGCGCCTGCCTCGCCGAAAACCTTGCCGAGCAGCTCGGAAGCGCCGTTGATAACACCGGGCTGGCCGGTGAAGTCCGTCTCCGAGGACACGAACCCGACTACCTTGACGATCCGTGTGACACGGTCCAGGTCCCCGATGACGCTCTTGACGGCGGCCAGTGCATTGACGGCGCACGTGGCAGCGAGCTCTTTCGCCTGTTCAGCCGAGACAGAACTTGAGACGTTGCCCACTTTGCCCTTGGCTGCCAGTTCACCGTTAACCATCGGCAGCTGGCCGGAGGTGTAGACATAGTCGCCGGACACGACGGCGGGCACGTAGGCGGCCACGGGAGCGACCACTTCGGGCAGGGTCAGGCCAAGTTCAGCCAGGCGCTCTTCTACAGCGGAAATGCGGGACTGCTGCGGCTGCGTCATGTTACTGCTTCTCTCTCTTCAGGTAGGCAACGAGGTTGGTCGAATCAGGCCCAGGCACTACCTGCACGAGCTCCCAGCCGTCCTCTCCCCATTGGTCCAGAATCTGCTTCGTGGCGTGAATAATCAGCGGAACTGTGGCGTATTCCCATTTGGTCATAAGTCAACCGTAACGCGTGCTTGTAAACTAGAGCCCATGCCGGCTCGTAAATCCCCTTTTTTTGACACTGCTACCACGCTGGGCAAAATCATGGCGTTCCTAGGTATCAGTGCGCTCTGCGGCGTGCTCGCTGCCGGATTGCTGGTGCCCGCAGCGGCCGTAGCCGGTGTGGGGGCGACCTCGTCCATCGACTATTTCGACCAGCTGCCGGATGAGCTGCAGACCAGCCCGCTCTCCCAGCCCTCCAAGATCTACTCGGCGGACGGCAAGCTGATTGCCACCTTCTATGCCGAGAACCGCGTCCCCGTGACGCTGGACAAGGTCTCCGAACACATGCAGAACGCCATCATCTCCATTGAAGATGTGCGCTACTACGAGCATGGCGGCGTGGATCCGCAAGGCATCATGCGTGCGGCCATGAGCAACGTGGCCGGCGGCGACCTGCAGGGTGCCTCCACCCTGACCATGCAGTACGTGAACAACGTGCTTATCGACGCCGGTGCTTCCGCCGGCAAGAGCGCCGACGAACTGACGATCAGCGGCACCAAGTCCATCGGCGACAAGCTGCGCGAAGCCAAGCTGGCCATCGCCGTCGAAAAGGAATACTCCAAGGAAGAGATCCTGCAGGGCTACCTGAACATCGTGCTCTTCAGCGGCCAGACCTACGGCATTGAGGCCGCGGCGCAGACCTTCTTCGGGGTGCCGGCAGCCAAGCTGAACATCGCACAGTCCGCCATGCTGGCCGGCATGGTGCAGTCCCCCAACTACTTCAATCCCGTATCCAATCCGGAAGCGACCATCGAACGCCGCAACACGGTTCTCGCCGCGATGCTGAGCAACCAGAAAATCACGCAGGAAGAGTATGACAAGGCGGTGGACTCGGACCTCGGCATCGACCTGCAGCCGGTTCGTTCCGGCTGTGTCGCCGCGAACTTCGCGGACTACTTCTGCAGCTATGTGCAGCACGTCATCATGCAGTCAGACGCCTTCGGTGCCGACGCCACGGAGCGCTCCAAGCTGCTGGCACGCGGTGGTCTGAACATCCAGACCACCCTGGATTCCCGCCTGCAGAAGTCCGCCCAGGAAAACGTTGAAGAGCAGGTTCCCATGGGCGACGAGTCCGGAGCCGGTTCGGCCATGGTGAGCGTGGAGCCCGGTACCGGCAAGATCCTGTCGATGGCCCAGAACACCAATTACAGTCCGGAACAGGACGCCAAGAACACAGAGCTGAACTTCAACGTGGATGCCGACATGGGCGGCACTGCCTACGGGTTCCAGCCCGGCTCGACCATCAAGCCGTTCACCACGGTGGCGTGGCTGGAGTCCGGCCGGAAGCTGAACGATCGGATCGATGCCAGCCGCACCAAGTATCCGGCCGGCTACGACTGGAAAGCCAGCTGCCTGCCCGCCGGCGCCTGGTTCGGCGAGTGGGACTTCAAGAACGCAATCTCCGGCTGGGAGCGGACCATGACGGTCAGCGAAGGCCTGACAAAGTCGATCAACTCCGCCACCGCCGCGCAGGCCGCCATCCTGGACCTCTGCGACATCCGCGATGCCGCCACCCGTATGGGCGTGCACCGCGCCGTCGACGGCGAGCCATTCGAGGTCAACAACCCGTCCTTCGTGATCGGCGGCCAGGAAGTCGCGCCGATCACCATGGCAGCTTCCTTCGCCACGTTCGCCAGCGGCGGTATCTACTGCAAGCCCATAGCGCTGGCGTCGGTCAAGGATGCGCAGGGCAAAGAATACGAAGTGCCCAAGGAATCCTGCGAGCGGGCCATCTCCAAAGATGTTGCCAACGCCGTGACCATCCCGCTGGAGAACCTCGTGTCGGACAGCCCGGGCTACATGCGGCCCATGGGCTTCCCAGCCGCTGCCAAGACCGGTACCACGGACGTGTCCGAGCAGACCTGGACGGTCGGCTACACCACCGGCCTGGCCACCGCATCGTGGGTGGGTAACTGGACCTCGTACGATTCGCTCAACAACATTCCCATCAATGGCGTTACCCGCGACTACGTGGACGGCGCTACCATCGCCGGTGCCCAGTGGACTGAATACATGATGGACGTTGCACCGCTCTACGAGACGGCTGCGTTCGACAATCCGCCGAACAGCATCGTGAACCCGGCGCAGTCCCAGCCCCGGCAGTCCCAGAACAACGGGGGCAGTTCGGACAACGGCGGAGGTTCAAACAACGACGGCGGCTCCGACGACCGCGGCAACGGCAACAACGGGCGTGGCAACGGTGGAAATGGAAATGGAAACGGCAATGGTAACGGCGGCGGAAATGATGACGACTAACCATGGACGTTGAACACTTGCGCAAGCAGCTCCGCACAGCCGGCCGCGTGGCACTTGGTGTCACAGCGGCCGGCGGTGCCGCCTTTGCCTACGGCAGCCTGATTGAGCGCAACCTCTTCGGCGTGCGTGAAGAGACCCTTGCCATCCTGCCGCCCGGACGCCGTCCGCTGAGGATCCTGCATCTTTCGGACATCCATATGACCCCGGGCCAGAAGCGCAAGCAGCAGTGGTTGCGTTCCCTGGCATCCTTTGAGCCGGATCTGGTGGTCAATACCGGGGACAACCTCAGCCACCGGCAGGCCGTGGAACCGTTGCTCGAAGCCCTCGCTCCCCTGCGCGAGTTCCCCGGCGTCTTTGTTCCGGGCTCCAACGATTACTACGCGCCGATACTGAAGAACCCCTTCGGCTACTTCACCGGCCCGTCCGACCAGCCCAACGACTACGCGGACCGGGAGCTGCCCTGGCGCCACATGCATGCCACCTTCAGCACCTCGGGCTGGATGGACCTGACCAACCGCCACCAGTCCATGGTGCTCCACGGGCTGCGCCTGGACTTTACCGGCGTCGATGACCCGCATCTGGAGCGCGACCGGTACACGGGCTATCCGCACGGTTCCTCGACCTCCGAGGCAGCGGACCATGTGCGCATCGCCGTTGCACACGCCCCGTACCAGCGCGTGCTGGACTACTTCACCGCGGATGACCCGGACCTCATCCTGGCCGGACACACCCACGGCGGCCAGGTCTGCATCCCGGGCTACGGCGCATTGGTGACCAACTGCGACCTGCCCACGTGGCGGGCCAAGGGCCTGACGTACTGGGAGCACGCGGGCCGCAGCGTGCCGTTGAACGTCTCCGCCGGGCTGGGCACGTCCCGGAAGGCCCCGGTGCGCTTTGCCTGCCGCCCCGAGGCGGTTCTGCTGAACCTCACGCCCCGCTCACCCTAACGATTCCGGGGTCGGTTCAGGCCCGGCGGGACGACATCAGACCGTGTGTCCAGCGTCACCGGGTCCCCGATTTCAGCTTTCGGCCCTTTCTCCGCTATTCTTGAACAGTTGCTTTTGCTGCTGTGGACAACGACGGCGGAGCAAAGGTTTCGGGGTGTGGCGCAGCTTGGTAGCGCGCGTCGTTCGGGACGACGAGGTCGCAGGTTCAAATCCTGTCACCCCGACGAAACCAGCAGGAAAGGCCTCCGGCCGGCAGCAATGCCAGGCCGGGGGCCTTTCTTCTTGCCAGCTTGATCTTTCGGCCAAATACACAAAGTATTGGTTGCATGGGTGCAACTGAGCGCAAGGCAATCATCATCGGAGCCGGAATCGGCGGGCTGTCTACGGCCTTGGCCTTGCAGAACACGGGCTGGAAGGTCCACGTATTGGAACGCTCCGGCACCTTGTCGCCTTCCGGCACCGGCCTGTCCCTCTGGCCCAATGCGCTGGCCGCGCTGGAACGGCTTGGCGTCCTGGACGAGGTACTGGCGGCCGCAGTTCCGGTCCGCGGCGATGTGCTGGACATGGACGGCAACCCGATCATGCTGCTGGAGCAGCTGGATGTCCGCCGCCGCTACGGCCTGCCCATCCAGATGATCCACCGCGCGGACCTCACGGCCATCCTGGCCAAGCCTCTGGCGGTCAACACTGTGCACCTGGGCCTCAACGCCGTCGGCTTCCAACCCGGCTTTCCCAGAAGTACCGTCGAACTCGACAACGGCGGCCGGCAGAGCGCCGAACTGGTAGTCGGTGCGGAGGGGCTCTACTCGGTGGTCCGCCCCGCACTGATCGGCCGGGACAAACCACGCAGCTCGGGCACCACGGCCTTCCGCGGCGTGTGCGACGCGGCCGGGCTGGACCTCGACTCCGTCCCGTGGGGCGAAATGTGGGGAGACGGCGGCGTTTTCGGTGCCACTCCCCTCTCCGGGAACCGCATCTACTGGTACGCCACGGCGCCCAAAGAAGAGCTGGCGGGCGCCGGCCAGGACGGGTGGAAGATGACGGCGATCGAGAACTTCGCCCACTGGCACCCGGGTATCGAATCCGTCCTCGTCAAGACCGAGGAAAGCGCCATCATCGCGCACGAGCTCTTCGACCGGAAACCCGAGCCGGTCTGGTCCGGGCGTTCGGCCACGCTGGTCGGCGACGCGGCCCATCCCATGCTCCCCTTCCTGGGACAGGGCGCCTGCCAGGCGCTGGAAGACGCCGTCGCGCTGGCAGACGCGCTGGCGGGTAAGGATTCGATTGCGGACGGTTTGGTGGAGTACGAATCGATCCGCGCGCCGCGCGCCAACGAAATAGTGGAGCGCTCACGGACCATGTCGCGCCTGGCCCAGCTGGACTCCGCGCCGCTGCGCAAGGCACGCAATACCACCATGCGGCTGCTACCCAAAGCCCTCAGACTCCGCCGTCTGGACGCCGTGGTGGGCTACGAGGGGCATTGACTTACGTGCCGGTCCGTACTGCAATGGCTTAAAGGGCTGTGCAGTTAGGAGGTCCCGGCCATGAACCTCACGGACTACGGTCAACTGCTGCTCGCGGGCCTGGCCGTCGTCGCCATAGTCGCGGCAACCACATGGGCTGCCGGGCGGGGAATCGACCGTCCGGATGACCTGGACAATACCTTCTGGTACGGCTTTGCGGGCCTGTCCTGCGCCCTAACGCTCGTCTTCCTGGCCTCGGCCCTCAGCGCCACCGCGGCATCGGTCCTGATGGCGCTGCTGCTGCTGACGCTGGTTCCGGCAGGCCTGCACCTGCGCCGCCGGTGGCTGGCGGGAAGCCAGTCCGCGGATACGAATGCCGCAGCGCCCTTGTCCGCGCAGCACGATGCGCTGATCAAGCGGTGGCTGCAGTACGAGCTGGATCCAGCCGCCGCGGCCGCTGCCCCGGCGCTGAGCGATGCGGCCAACCCTGCAACTGCGGCCATGCTGCGCGGAATGCGGCGCGCCGAACTGTTGCGGCCTGACAGAGGGCAGCACGGAACCGGCGGATTCAGCCGTGGCAGCGAGGAACTGGCGGCCTATGCCGGGGCCGTCACCGAATTCGGGCGGCTGCTCGCCGCAGCCGAACGGGAGGCCGGGCTGCCGGTTGACGAGGCGGCACACTCCATTGCCCGCCCCGTCAGCGAACCCGGCCCTGCCGGCCGTGTTATGCCTGCAGTCAGGAGAACTGCCGGCCAGTGAGCCGCTCGTACGCCTCCACATAGCGGGCCCTCGTCTTCTCCACGATGTCCTCCGGCAGGGCCGGCGGCGGCGTATCCGATGACTTGTCCCAGCCGGATTCGTCCGAGGTGAGCCAGTCCCGGACAAACTGTTTGTCGAAGGACGGCTGGGCCTGGCCCGGCGCATAAGTGGCCGCGTCCCAGAAACGGGAGGAATCCGGCGTCAGGACCTCGTCGCCCAGGGTGATCTCCCCGGTTTCCGGGTCCATCCCGAACTCCACCTTGGTATCGGCCAGGATGATGCCCCGTTCGCGGGCGATCTCCTCGGCCCGGCGGTAGATCTCCAGTGTTTTCTTGCTCAGCTGGGCGGCGATATCGTCGCCCACCATGGACACCACGGCGTCGTACGTAATGTTCTCGTCGTGTTGGCCCACTTCGGCCTTGGCCGAGGGGGTGAAGATAGCCGGCTCCAGACGGGAACCGTCTACCAGTCCCTCGGGCAGCGGGATGGCGCAGACTGTGCGGGACTCGCGGTACTCCGCCAGGCCGGAGCCGGTGAGATAGCCGCGGGCGATGCATTCCACCGGGAACATGTCCAGCTTCTTGCAGACCATCGCGCGGCCGGCAACGGCCTCGGGGACATCGGTAGACACCACGTGGTTGGCCACACCCTGAAGCTGCTCGAACCACCACAGGCTCAGCTGGGTCAGGACCCGTCCCTTGTCAGGAATCGGCGTGCCCAGTACATGGTCGTACGCGCTGATCCGGTCGCTGGCCACCACCAGCACGGTCTGCGCATCATCCATCGGATCCGGCAGCCGGTGCCGCGCCGCAGACTTATTGTTGGACTGTGCGGAGGCCTCGGCCGGCTGCGCGGGAATATAAAGGTCGCGTACCTTGCCGGAGTACACGTGCGTCCAGCCGGGCAGCTCCACGTGTTCGGGGTTGAAGTTCATGCCAGATCCTTTGCTGCTGTTTCGTTTCGCTGGCCGGGCAGGACGATCTCGCCGTTGGCAGCCTTAAGTCCGATATCCGTGCGGTGCTGTGAGCCGTCCAGGTGGATCAGTTCCACGCCGTCGTAGGCCTTTTCCCTTGCCTCCACCAGGTCTTCACCCAGGGCGACGACGGCGAGTACCCGCCCGCCGGCGCTGACCACCTTGCGGTGCTCGTCCAGGGCGGTGCCCGCGTGGATCACGTGTACGTCCTCGAGTGCGTTGGCTTTCTTCAGCCCGCGCACCCGGTCCCCGGTCCGGGGCTTGCCCGGGTAGTTCTCCGAAGCGACAACCACGGTCACGGCGCTGCGCCTGGACCAGTTCAGCTGTTCGGACGGGTCCAGCTCGCCCTTGGCCGCGGCGAGCAGCAGCCCGCCCAGCGGGGTACGCAGGCGGGCCAGCACCGCCTGCGTCTCGGGATCGCCGAAGCGTGCGTTGAATTCGATCACGCGCAGGCCGCGGCTGGTCAGGGCCAGGCCGCAGAACAGGACGCCGACAAAAGGCGTGCCGCGGTTGGCCATTTCGGTGATCGTGGGCATCGCCACGCGCGCCATGACCTCGTCCACGAAGCCCCGCGGCAGCCACTCCAGCGGCGTGTAGGCGCCCATACCGCCCGTGTTCGGGCCTTCGTCGCCGTCGTAAATCCGTTTGAAGTCCTGCGCCGGCACCAGCGGAACGGCCCGCTCGCCGTCGGAAATCACAAAGAGGGAGACCTCCGGGCCATCCAGGTATTCCTCGATCACCACTTCCCCGCCGGCGTCGAAGCAGGACTGTGCGTGGGCCAGGGCCTCGTCGCGGTCCTCGGTGACCACCACGCCCTTGCCCGCGGCCAAGCCGTCGTCCTTAACCACGTAGGGAGCGCCGAAGGTGTCCAGCGCCGCGGCTGCTTCCTCCGCGTTGACGGCCACCCTGGCCATCGCCGTGGGCACGTTGGCCGCGGCCATGATCTGCTTGGCGAAGGCTTTGGAGCCTTCAAGCCGGGCAGCTTCCTTACTCGGCCCGAAGACCGCGATGCCCGCTTCGCGCAGCGGATCCGCCACGCCCGCAGCCAGCGGCGCCTCCGGCCCGATGACCACCAGGTCGGACTCCAGCCGTTGCGCGAGCGCCAGCACTGCTGCCGCGTCATTGGCGTCAATGTCGTAGGTGGGCACTATCTGCGCGATGCCCGCGTTTCCGGGCGCTGCATGCACCTCGGTCACGTAGGGGTCGCTCAGCAGGGCTCGGACAATTGCGTGCTCGCGGCCGCCGGGGCCAATCACAAGTACCTTCACAACGTCTAAGCGTACTGGGCTTAGAGCGCGGTGCCCGAAGTGTTTCAGCGGACCTAAGCCGCCGCCTAGACTTAGGGGCATGCCCGAAACCTTTAAAGCTGCCGACGCCGTCGAACTGGCAGTCGTGGAACGCAATGGCTTCATCGAGTCCCGCCACCTGGGCTCGGCCGTCGTGATGGCCGCGGACGGTTCCGTGGTCACCGAACTCGGCGACATCAGCGCCCCGATCTTCCCGCGGTCCGCGCTCAAGCCGTTCCAGGCCCTGGCCTCGATGCAGTCCGGCGTCCCGCTGCGCGGCGTCCAGGTAGCTCTGGCCTGCGCTAGCCATACCGGCTCGCTGGAGCACATGGATGTGGTCAACGGCATGCTCAAGGCCGCCGACCTCACCGACGAAGACCTGCAGTGCCCGGCGGCCTGGCCGCAGGACGAGACGGCGCGGGGCTGGCTGGTCCGCACCGACCGCGGCCGGCAGCGCGTGGCGTTCAACTGCTCCGGCAAGCACGCCGGGTTCTTGTGGGCCTGTGCGGAAAACGGCTGGGACACCAAGACGTACCTGCATCCGAACCACCCGCTGCAGCGCCGCGTGATGGAGATTATCGAGGAGTACACCGGCGAGCGGATCTCCCATCTGGCCACGGACGGCTGTGGCGCCCCGGTGCCCGCCGTGTCGCTGACCGGACTGGCTCGCGCCGTCGGCAAGCTGGCCAAAGCCCCCTCGGACAAGAACGCGGATGCCCGCGCGGCCACGATCGCCACCGCAATGGTGGACTACCCCTGGGCAGTCCAGGGCCACGGCGAGGAAAACACCGTGGTCATGGAGGACCTGGAGATCATCGCCAAGCTCGGCGCCGAAGGCGTGATGGTGATGGGTACGGATACGGGTGTCTCAGTTGCGGTGAAGATTCTCGACGGCGGGGCCCGGGCGGCGTCGCTGGTGGGACTCACGCTGCTGGCGGCCGCCGGTGCGCTCGACGCGGAGAAAGTCGGCCCGGTGCTGGAAAAAGTGGTCAAACCCGTGCTCGGCGGCGGCGAACCGGTGGGCCGTATCCGGCTCGCGGCTCCGGTAATGGCACTCCTGGACTAACCGGGCGGGAAACGAAGAAAACATGGGATTACGACGGCGGATCGCACCTGCCGACGGCCACGCCGCCTTGAGCGCGTGGCTAGGCGGGGCGACGGACCGCAAAACCACCGCTACTGCCGTCCGGTTTTCGCTCGAGGAACTGGCGGAGCGGGCGCAGGGCAACAGCGTGGAAGTGCGGGTACCGCCGTTCGGTGTCACCCAGTGCATCGAGGGCCCGCGGCACACCCGCGGCACACCGCCCAACGTGGTGGAATGCGACGGTGCCACCTGGCTGACGCTGGTGACCGGCACCGAAAACTGGAGCACCGCCGTCGAAAGTGGAAAGGTCTCCGCCTCGGGGCTGCGGGCGGAACTGGCGGATCTCCTGCCCCTTTTCGCTCCGGACCATGGCGCTACCGGCAGCCGGTAGGCTTGAACCATGAGTTCCGAGCACGTTCCCGCTGAACCAGCCGAGCCCCGCGAGCCGGCCGGTTCCGGTTCCCCCAATCGTCGCGAAGTGCGGTTGCGCCGCGCACCCAAATTCGGTCCCTTCATGGGCCTCGGGGTTGTCCTCGGAATCATCGTGGCCGCCGTCTCCGCCTACACGGGCCCGGAAAACGCGGAGTTCACCCGCAGCTCCATTTTCGGTTTCCTGGCCGTACTCTTCGGCATCGCCGGCATGCTCCTCGGCGCCCTGGTGGTCTTGATCCTGGACCGGATCAGCATCAAGCGCAGCGAGAAAATGATGGCCGTGGAAACCCCGGAACAGACCGACCCGGAACAAGAAGAGCGCTGAGCCGGATTTAGCGGGCTGCCGGCCACATCAACTGTTGATCGGCAGTGCCGTTGCTCACGCTGGATCCCCCCGGCCCCAAGGACGGCGCGCCCGGCTGGTCTTAGTTGCCGTAATCCGTTGCCCGGGTCCGTTATTAGCGTGAGACAATACTGGGGTGGCACGCGGTGACGGAAAACTTTCCCATGATCTTCTCCCCGGCGAAAAGGGACCCCAGGATGCCTGTGGCGTCTTCGGAGTCTGGGCCCCAGGCGAAGAAGTAGCAAAACTTACCTACTACGGCCTGTACGCTCTGCAGCACCGCGGACAGGAGTCCGCGGGTATCGCCACGAGCGACGGCAAGCGCATCAATGTCTACAAGGACATGGGGCTGGTGTCCCAGGTCTTCGACGAGACGACGCTGAACACGCTGAACGGCCATATCGCCGTCGGCCATTGCCGCTACTCCACTACCGGCGGCTCAACCTGGGCAAACGCGCAGCCGACCCTCGGCGCAACCGCCACGGGCACCGTGGCGCTGGCGCACAACGGCAACCTGACCAACTCCGCCGACCTCTACGACAAGGTCATCGAGAAATTCGGCAAGCAGGCCCGCGGCGAGCTGGCCCAGGGCAACACCACGGACACCGCCCTCGTGACAGCCCTGATGGCAGGTGAACCCGGCCAAAGCCTCGAAGAGCGCTCGATGGAGCTGCTGCCGAAACTGCGCGGCGCCTTCTGCTTCACCTTCATGGACGAAGGAACCCTCTACGCGGCACGCGATGAGTCAGGTGTCCGCCCGCTGGTCCTCGGCCGGCTGGAACGCGGCTGGGTTGTCGCGTCCGAAACTGCTGCCCTCGACATCGTCGGCGCCTCGTTTGTGCGCGAAGTCGAGCCCGGTGAGTTCATCGCCATCGACGAGAACGGCCTGCGCTCACAGCGCTTCGCGGAGAAGAAGCCGGCTGGCTGCGTCTTCGAATACGTCTACCTGGCCCGCCCGGACACCTCCATCAATGGCCGCAGCATCCACGCCGCGCGCGTGGAGATGGGCCGCCGTCTGGCCAAGGAACACCCCGTTGACGCCGACTTGGTCATTCCGACGCCGGAATCCGGCACCCCGGCGGCCATCGGCTATGCCGAGGAATCGGGCATCCCCTACGGACAGGGCCTGGTCAAGAACGCTTACGTCGGCCGTACCTTCATCCAACCGAGCCAGACCATCCGCCAACTGGGCATCCGGCTGAAGCTGAACCCGCTCCGCAGCGTGGTGCAGGGCAAACGCCTTGTCGTCATCGACGACTCGATTGTCCGCGGAAACACCCAGCGGGCGTTGGTACGCATGCTTCGTGAAGCCGGCGCGGCGGAGGTCCACGTCAGGATCTCCTCGCCGCCCATCAAATGGCCGTGCTTCTACGGCATTGACTTCGCCAGCCGGGCAGAACTGATCGCCAACGGAATCGGTGTGGCTGAAGTCCGCGCCTCGCTTGGCGCGGATTCGCTGGGCTACATCTCCGAAAACGGCATGATCGAAGCCACCGAGCAGCCGCGCGAGAAGCTGTGCACGGCCTGCTTCACCGGCGAATACCCGATCGAGCTGCCGGATGCCAGCCGCCGCGGCAAGAACCTGCTGGAACAGCCGAATGCCGAGGAACAGGAGCACGGTTCCTGCGACCCGGGCCCGGACTCGGATTTGGAAAACCTCCTGACTGACGATGACAAGAAAGAGCGAGTATGACCTCCCCTGACCTGGGCGCCAGCCAGATCACCTATGCCAGTGCCGGCGTTGACGTTGAAGCCGGAGACAAAGCCGTTGAGTTGATGAAGGGGGCCATCAAGGCCACCCACAACTCAAATGTCATCGGCGGGGTGGGCGGTTTCGCCGGGCTCTACGATGTCTCCGCACTCCTGAAGTACCGCAAGCCCCTGCTGGCCACCTCCACCGACGGCGTCGGCACCAAGGTCGCCATCGCGCAGGCCATGGACATCCATGACACGATCGGCTTTGACCTGGTGGGCATGGTCGTCGACGACATCGTCGTGGTCGGCGCCGAGCCGCTGTTCATGACGGATTACATCGCCTGCGGCAAGGTTGTCCCCGAGCGCATCGCCGACATCGTCCGCGGCATCGCGGCGGCCTGCGAGGTCGCCGGCACCGCTCTGGTCGGCGGCGAAACGGCCGAGCACCCCGGCCTGCTGGGTGAACACGAGTACGACGTCGCGGGCGCAGCCACCGGCGTGGTGGAAGCAGACAACCTGCTGGGCCCGGACCGGGTCAAGGACGGAGACGTGGTCATCGCCATGGCCTCCTCCGGCATCCACTCCAACGGCTACTCGCTGGTCCGCCGCGTGATCAACCACGCCGGCTGGGCCCTTGACCGCCAAGTCTCCGAACTGGGCCGGACCCTTGGCGAAGAGCTCCTCGAGCCCACCAAGGTCTACGCAGCGGACTGCCTCGATCTGGCACGCTACGAGGCGGCCGGCGTGCACGGCTTCAGCCACGTGACCGGCGGCGGTCTCGCTGCTAATCTGGCGCGCGTGCTGCCGCAGGGCCTAATGGCCACCGTGGACCGTTCCACCTGGGAACTGCCGGCCATCTTCAAGCTTGTCGCCCAGCTCGGCAATGTTCCGCAGGCAGACCTGGAACGCACCCTGAACCTAGGCGTAGGCATGGTTGCCATCGTGGACGCTGCGGGTGCCGATGCTGCCCTGGCGCGGCTGAATGAGCGCGGTATGACCGCGTGGGCCATGGGCACCGTCGGCGCTGTTGATGGTTCGCTGTCCGGGCCGGACTTCGTCCAGGGTGCCAAGGGTGTCGACGGCGGAGCCGTGCACCTCGTCGGCACCTACGCATAGCCTCACCCGTGTCCCTGGTGCCAGACTGGGCACATGGGAGCATTCGTCGTCGTTGTTTTTGTGCAGCCGGTTGCTGCCGGCCTCACGTTCGAGCGTTCACAATGGCCGCTGCACATAACTTTGGCGCGCTTTGACACGAAAGAAAACGCCGACGTCGTTATGAACCGCCTCGGTCCGGCGCTGACCCGGCACTTGGGCTTCCGCGTGTGGATCGGCGGGGACGACTATTTCGGCCGCAACGGCACGGTGCACGTCTCGCTGGTGGAACCGGAGCCCCGCCTGCAGCGTCTGCATGAGGAATGCCTGCAGGCTGTTGGCCCGGATGCTCACCTCCTGGGCCCGCACCACACCGGCAAACATTTCCGGCCGCATGTCAGCCACACGGTGGGCCGGCTTCAGCCCGGCGACGACGTTGCGGTGCGGCAGGCGGCGTTGGTGGACATGCGGCCGGACTCCGACAGCCGGTTCCGCAGGGTGCTGGGCGTTTGGGATAGCGACGCGGAGGCCGGTGGAGCCTGCCCTTAAACGCCTCTTAGCGGCGTGCCAGGCACGCCGCTAAGAGATGAGATTCAATGCTGAAAGAGCCGGCAACTGCCCGGCGACATTCAGCCGATGCGGCGAGTTTCCTCGTCCTCATCGTCGAATTGATCTGCGTATTTGTCCTCATACGCCGAATAGTCCGGCTCAGCCGGTTCCTCCGGATACCGGCTGGAGGCACTACTCTTAGACGCTGCCAGCTCACGCTGGAGCGCCGTGTAGTCAGTGTTCGGGGTGAAGTACTTCATCTCCCGAGCCTGCTTGGTTGCTTTTGCCTTTTGACGGCCGCGCCCCATGGCGTGACCCCCTTTATCGCCTCGATCCGGAGGTGGTCGCTCGGGCGACGAGCGAGGCCCCGGAATGTTTGATCAATTCTGTCGTATATCTAGGGTACATGCTTTCTTCGGGTCCCGTTGCCGCAGCACAGGCAACGAAGTTCGCAAAATCCGGCTCGTCATAGCCCGGTCCGGTCGCGATAACCTGCATTGGCGCCTGAGAGTTGGCTAAAGTCGGGAGTAACGGACATTTCCGCAGAGCGCGGGGCAGGTATCAGGAAGGCAATTTTCCCCATGAGCGAACAAGGCAAAAAGCCAGACGACGCCGCAGCGGCGGCCGAACCGGAGGCTGATGCCGCGCCCGTCGCGGAGCCGGAGCTGGAGACGAACCCCGAGGAGCTGGAGTTTTCGGAACCCAAGCTCGAGCAGGCCCAAATCGGTAACGATGCCGCGCGCGAAGCCGAACTTGATGTCGTTGCCGCCGAAACCGAGGCTGCGGCAAAAGAAGCCGAAGCGGCCGGCCAGCAACTCGGCCGCGGCCGGAACACGGATGTTCCGGCTAGCGCGGCAGGCACCGCACCTGCCGGCGCGGCGGCAGGCGATACAGCGGCCGCGTCCGGCGGCGAAACCAGTGCGGGGCTCAGCCTGGAAGCGGCGTCGCCGCAGCCGCAATGGGCCCCGGAGGCTACGGATGACAAGCAGTGGGACCGGATCTTCGACGCGGTCCAGATTTCCGCCGCTGCGCAACAGCCAGACGGCGGCACCACTGCCCCCGAGGAGAAAGCCACCGATGCCGGTTCACCCGCCCCGGCGGAGGGAGATCCCGAGCCGCAGCCCGGCGCAGCCACTCCCCCGCCCACCGAAGACCCCGGCACCGTACCTCCGTCGCAATGGACTCCTGCTCCAGGGAATTCCGACGGCGAGACACCGCCGAACACCTGGTATTCGGTCGGCCAGCCGCCCGCAGGAAAGAAGCCGGCAGCAGCCGCTGGTCCCACAGACAGGCCCCGGGGCAAAGCCCTGCTGTTCATTGGCCTCGGCATTGTCGCCGCCATCGTGATTATCGTGGTGATCATCATCAGCCTCCTCAACAGGGGCGGCGAACCAACCGGTACCGCCGCGAGCTCGTCGCCGGCCGTTGCGAAGGAGTCGCCGGGCGCGGACGGGATCATCGCCGAAGACGTTTCGCCGTTCGACTTCGAAGAGGGCCAGTGCTTCATCGACTTCGAAGCGGCCACGCAGAATGCCACCGTCGTCAGCTGCGAGACCCCGCACGCTGCCCAGCTTGTCGGCACGTATTTCTACGAGGAGGCCGACAAATTCCCGGGCAAGGACGAACTCAACGTGCAGGCCGAGGAATTCTGTTCCGCCATCGAGCTGAACGACAAGGCCGACGAGTACGAGAACTTGCGCAACTCCTACGGCATGCCGTCGGAAGGCACCTGGCAGGAAGGTGACCGCCGCATCGACTGCTTTGTCATCTCCGACGAAGGCAACAATATCTCGGCGTCCCTCATCGGCGAATAAAAAAGCAGCAGAGCCTGCCCCATGC
Organism: Crystallibacter permensis; assembly: GCF_025960875.1. Classification (GTDB taxonomy): domain Bacteria; phylum Actinomycetota; class Actinomycetes; order Actinomycetales; family Micrococcaceae; genus Crystallibacter; species Crystallibacter permensis. Next base: position 20,226 of record NZ_JAODLR010000013.1, read on the forward strand.
GGGGCAGGCTCTGCTGCTTTACGCGCGGGGCGGGTGCTACTTCGCCCGGACGGTCAGGCCTTCGGCACCGCCCTCGAGGGAGACATCGGAGACGTCCACCAGGACGGTGTCACCGTCCGAAATGTCACCGGAGAGCAGGCCGCGGGCCAACCGGTCGCCGATCTCCCGCTGCACCAGGCGGCGGAGCGGACGGGCGCCATACGCAGGATCAAAGCCGGTCAACGCCAGCCACTCGCGGGCGCCGTCGGTTACCTCCAAGGTGAGCCGGCGCTCATTGAGCCGGGCCGCGAGCGACTGCACCTGCAGGTCCACGATCCGGGACAGCTCTTCGATGCTCAGCGGATCAAACATGATCACGTCGTCCAACCGGTTCAGGAATTCCGGCTTGAAGCTCGCGTTGACCACCTTCATGACCGCTTCGCGCTTCTGCCCGTCGTCCAACATCGGGTCAACCAGGAACTGGGAGCCCAGGTTGGAGGTCAGCACCAGGATCACGTTGCGGAAGTCCACCGTACGTCCTTGGCCATCGGTGAGCCGTCCGTCGTCGAGCACCTGGAGCAGGATGTCGAACACTTCCGGATGCGCCTTCTCCACCTCGTCCAGCAGCACTACCGAGTACGGCCGGCGGCGGACCGCTTCGGTCAGCTGGCCGCCTTCTTCATAACCGACATATCCCGGAGGGGCACCCACGAGGCGGGACACGGAATGCTTCTCCGAGTACTCGCTCATGTCGATCCGGACCATAGCCCGCTCGTCATCGAACAGGAAGTCCGCCAGCGCCTTGGCCAGCTCGGTCTTACCGACGCCCGTGGGTCCCAGGAACAGGAAGGAGCCCGTGGGCCGGTCCGGATCGCTGATCCCGGCCCGGGCCCGCCGGACGGCGTCGGACACAGACGTTACCGCCTTGGACTGCCCGATCAGGCGTCCTCCGATGAACTGTTCCATCTGGAGCAGCTTCTGCGACTCCCCCTGCAGCATGCGCCCGGCAGGTATGCCCGTCCAGGCCGAGATGACCTCGGCGATATCGTCGGCGCCCACGTCCTCGGACACCATCAGTTCCGGTGCTTCCGTCTGGGTTTCGGCTGCCTGGGCAACATCCAGGTCCTTCTGCAAGGCAGGGATTTCACCATAGAGAATACGGGAGGCCTCGGCCAAGTCGCCGTCGCGTTGGGCCTTGTCCGCCAGGCTTCGCAGTTCATCGAGCTTGGCCTTCAGATCACCCACCCGGTTCAAGCCGGCCTTCTCTGCTTCCCAACGGGCATTAAGGGCAGCCAGCTGCTCCTTCTTGTCAGCCATATCAGCGCGCAAAGCCTCGAGCCGCTCCTGCGATGCCACATCCGTTTCGTCGGCGAGGGCCAGTTCCTCCATGGTCAGCCGGTCAACGGCGCGGCGGAGCTGGTCGATCTCCTCGGGAGCGGAGTCGATTTCCATCCGCAGCCGGGAGGCGGCTTCGTCAACCAGGTCGATCGCCTTGTCCGGCAGCTGCCGGCCGGCGATGTACCGGTTGGACAAGGTAGCCGCGGCGACCAACGCCGAGTCGGCAATGGAAACCTTATGGTGCGCTTCGTAACGTTCCTTCAGGCCGCGCAGGATGCCAATGGTGTCATCCACGCTGGGCTCCCCTACATAGACCTGCTGGAAACGGCGTTCCAAGGCCGGATCCTTCTCCACGTTCTCGCGGTATTCATCCAGCGTGGTCGCGCCGATCAGCCGCAGCTCACCGCGGGCCAGCATCGGCTTGAGCATGTTGCCCGCATCCATGGATCCTTCGGAAGCGCCGGCGCCGACGACGGTGTGGAGCTCGTCGATAAAGGTGACGATCTGCCCGTCCGAGTTCTTGATTTCCTCCAGCACGGCCTTGAGCCGCTCCTCGAATTCACCGCGGTATTTGGCGCCGGCCACCATGGAACCCAGGTCGAGGCTGATCAGCGTCTTGCCCCGCAGGGACTCCGGGACATCCCCGGCGACCATGCGCTGCGCCAGCCCCTCCACAACAGCGGTCTTGCCGACGCCCGGCTCACCGATCAGTACAGGATTGTTCTTGGTGCGGCGGGAGAGAACCTGGACAACGCGCCGGATCTCGGAGTCGCGCCCGATGACCGGATCAAGCTTGCCGGAGCGTGCGATGGCGGTCAGGTCCACACCAAATTTCTCCAACGCTTGAAACGTGTTTTCCGGATCCGCGCTGTCCACCCTGCGGTCACCGCGCACGCCGGGCAGCGCCGCCCGCAGAGCTTCATGTGAAGCGCCGGCGTCCCTCAGGATTTTCCCGGTGGCAGCCGAGTCAGCCGCCAGCCCCAGCAGCAGGTGTTCGGTGGATACGTAGGAGTCACCGAGCTTTTCGGCCTCCTGCTGGGCAACATTGATGACTTGCAGAATGGGGCGCGAGTACTGGGCCTGGGCCACCGAAGATCCGGACGATGCGGGCAAGGCCTTGATGGCCGAGCTGGCCTGAACGCTGACCGCATCTGGATCAGAGCCCGTGGCTTTCAAAAGTGCGACGGCGACACCATCGCGCTGGTCCATCAGCGCCTTGAGCAGGTGCGCCGGCTCGATCTGGGGGTTACCCGCCGTCGAGGCGTTCATGGCAGCGGAGGAGAGAGCCTCCTGACTCTTGGTAGTGAATTTGGCGTCCAACACGAGCTCCCTTCCTTCAGCTGTTAGTGCATAACTTCAACGCAACTAAGTTGAGTGTACTACGCTCAACTTTGAAAGTAAAGTTATCCACAGCCCCTGCGACGGCGATTACTCTTATCGTGGCATCCGAAAATAGGTACGTGAAGGGAAGCTGTTGGATAGCGCGTATGACTCCTCGCGCGACGGCACTAGGCTGGTGTCATGGCAGGAATTCCGGCGGTAGGGCCACGACAGGCAGTCCATGGAAACAACACTGCAGACTGAGCGCCTGATCCTTAACCGGCCCCGGGGCGAGGACGTGGACCCCATGTTCCGGATCCTCTCCGACCGGCGGACAACGCGGCACAATCCCGGTGACGCGCTGGGCTGGCGCGAGGAAGCGGAAGGACTGTTCGCCCATTGGGAGGACCAGTGGGACCGTCACGGTGTGGGCTACTTTGCCGTCCGGTTACCTGACCGCACAGACCCGATCGGTTTTGCCGGCGTCAAACATGTACTGCTCGACGACCGTCCCGTCCTCAATCTCTACTACCGGCTGGAACATCGGTCCTGGGGAAAAGGCTACGGGACGGAGGCCGTGCGCGCCGTCGTCGTGCATGTGAACGAACTGTTGGAACTTCCGCCCATCATGGCCCGGGTCAAGCCTCGCAATGTCGCCTCCGCAAAAATTGTTGCGGGTCTGGGTTTCATTCCGGCACCCGGCCTGGACTTGGCTGCGGATGACGAGCACGAGGACGTCTATGTGCTCAACTGGGACAGGCATCTCTGATCGATAAAGGAAAACATGCGCATCATTGAATTCGCGTCGTTGAAAGCACAGCCCTGGCGTAATGGCGGCGGCGTTACGCGTGAGGTTGCGCTGGGTGGCACGGCAACGGAACCGGCATGGCGGCTGAGTATTGCCGACGTCACGGCGGCCGGCGCCTTCTCCGCTTTCCCCGGGATGGAGCGCACCTTCACCGTGATCGAGGGGGACGTAGTTGAGTTGACGGTCGACGGCGTTGCGCGCCGACTGGAGCGGTTCCGCCCTTTTAGGTTCGACGGCGGCAGTACCACCTCATGTGCGCTGCCTACCGGTGCATGCCGTGCCCTGAACGTCATGACCCGCAAGGATTCCTTCGGTGCCGGCGTCCTCATCGCAGAGCTCTCCAAGAAGCAACCGCTGCCGCTCCAGCCGGACCAGTTCCTCGTGCTGCTGCAGGGGCAGGCGCAGGTTTTGGACGGAACCGCTACACGGGCTCTGGCGCCATTCGACACCGTTACCGGCAGCATTCCACAGGCTGAAGCACCCACGGCAGTAACGGGCGAGCCGCAAAACGATGTTCCGCGCCCGCCCGAAATCAGCGGCCGAGGTTTCGCCGCACTGGTTTCGGTCTTCGCCCTGTAGCGTGGCCAAGCGACCTATCTGCCGTCGCTGGCATTGTTTTCAACTTTTACCGCGGAGACCTCGAACTCGAGCAGGATCCGGTCCGACACCAGCACGCCGCCGGAGTCCATCGCTGTGTTCCATTTGACGCCGAAATCCTGGCGGTTGATCCGGCGTGTGCCTTCGAAACCGGCGCGCAACTGTCCACCCGGGTCCCGTTCAACGCCGACGAATTCGATGGGAATGGAAAGCTGCTTGGTCATGCCGCGGATGGTCAGATCCCCGTTGACGATGAAATTGCGCTCTTCCACCTGGTCAATGTGGGTGCTGACGAAAGTGATCTCAGGGTAGTTCGGCGCGTCGAAGAAGTCGTTGGTCCGCAGGTGTCCGTCCCGCTGTTCGCTGCGCGTATCTATGCTGGCCACTTTGATGGCGAGCTTAACGGACGAATTGGACGGGTTCTCGACATCGGCATGGATGACCCCGTCGAACTCATTGAAGGCGCCCCGTACTTTGGTGACCATGGCATGCCGGGTGGAAAATCCTATGCGGGTATGTGCCGGATCAAACCGCCACTCTCCGGACAAATCGGCCGTGAGCTCAGACATTGCTGCCTCCTGAATATAGGGCATAGGCATTGCCTCCCCAGGCAGATGGATGTGTCCGGCCCATGAGTAAATAGCCTGAACGGCTATGCAGGTAATTCCAGCACATCCGTAGGCAGAATGCACCTGTTTTCCACCATGAATGAGGCCTGCGAGGGCACTGTTTCCGCACCCCTGCCAGGGCTGGCAAGATGGCGCTGACCCGGGGCTATCTTCCTGGCCTCCAGCTCAAATAGACTGTGGTCATGACGGCACTAGAGGCATCCCAGGGCATCGAGAACCTTTCATCCAGCCAGTGCTGGGAAATGTTCCGCAGTACCGATTTCGGCCGACTCGCAGTAGTCATGGAAGGGCACCCGGAAATTTTTCCGATCAATTACGTTGTCGATCATGGCTCCCTGGTATTCCGCACCGCGCGGGGCACGAAGCTGGATGGTGCACTGTCCGGAGTAAACGTCGCGTTTGAAACGGATGGCTACAACCCGGCAACCAATACGGCCTGGAGCGTGATCATCAAGGGACCCGCTGAGCGCCTGAGCAGCATTGAAGATGTCCTGGCCTCGTCCATGCTGCCGCTGTTTCCCTGGCAGGGCGGCGAGAAGAACAACTTTGTCCGGGTTGTCCCCGCTGACATCACCGGGCGGCGCTTCCGCGTGCAGTCCGTGGCACGCCGCAGTCCCGGGCTTAGCGATGCACGCCGGCTCAACGTCGAATAGTCGCTCTAGCGTCCGTACCCCGGGTACTGCCTGTCGTAACCGATGACCGGGTACTGCTTGTCGTAGCCGATGAACGGACGGTCCGTGGGCACGATTTCCTTGCCCAGCGGGGTCAGGGATACCGGGATCATCTTCAGGTTGGCGATCGCCATCGGAATGCCGATGATGGTCACCGCCTGCGCGATGGCCGTGGCCACATGCCCGATGGCGATCCAGATCCCGGCTACGAGAATCCAGATAATGTTGCCCAGCGTCGACATGACATACGTGCGGCCGCCTTTGTCCACCACCTTCCGGCCGAACGGCCACAGCGCGTACCCCGCGATGCGGAAGGACGCGATGCCGAAGGGAATGGTGATGATCAGCGCGCAGCAGATGATGCCGGCGAGGAAATACCCTGCCGCCAACCAGATGCCGCCCAGCAGCAGCCAGATGATATTTAGTATTGCCCTCATACCACCCATTCTGGCGGCTGCAACTAATATGCGCCATCAGGTAAGGCCCTGACCAGCCCCTCAATGGAGGTCGGTCAGGGCCTTGGCCGGCGGGCTCGTTGAGCGCCGTTTAGGGAACTAGCGGCTGCGGCGGGCGTTGCTGGCCGGCGCCGAGGCGCGGCGGTTGCCGCGGCGGGGAGCGGACGACGAGGACGAGGGCGCCTGACCAAGGCCGCGGCCCTCTCCGCGTGCGCTGGAGGACTGCGGTCCGCCGGCAGATCCTGCGGCACGCTGCCCGGTGGCCCGCTGACCTGTGGCCGGACGCCGCGAGCGGCCCGGCTGAGCTACATCGGCGTCAGCACGGCGGCCACCCGGGGCAGCGGTATTGCGCGCTGCCGGTCCGCGACCGGCGCCGTCTGCCGCCGTTGCGCGGCCCGTTCCGCCAGCGGAAACACCGGCAGTTCGGCCGCGGCCGCCCTGGGAGCGGGCAGCGCGCTTGCGCTGTGCATTGGCTCCGGTGGACTTGCCCTGTTTGGGGGCAGCACCACGGTGGGCGGCCTTGGCATCCATCGCCGCACGGCGGGCTACCGGGTCTACCGGGGCCGCGACGTCTCCGACCAGTTTGGCCACCAGCGGAGAGGAAGCGGTCACGGATTCAAAGGCTACGTCAACGCCGGCAGCCTTCATCAGCTTGCCGACTTCGAGCTTCTGGTCCGGGATCACGATGGTGACAACCGTGCCGTCGGTGCCAGCCCGGGCGGTACGGCCGGAACGGTGCAGGTAAGCCTTGTGTTCCGTGGGCGGGTCCACATGCACGACGAGTTCGATGTCATCAACATGCACGCCGCGAGCGGCCACGTCGGTGGCCACCAGGACGCGGACATCGCCTGAGGAGAACTCGGCCAGGTTCCGGTCGCGGGCATTCTGCGAAAGGTTTCCGTGCAGATCAACCGCGGGAATGCCTGCATCGGACAGTGTCTTGGCCAGCTTGCGCGCGTGGTGCTTGGTCCGGGTGAACAGGATACGGCGGCCGGTGCCGGACGCCAGCGCCTTCACCAGCTGCTTCTTCACGGTCTGGTCCGGCGAGACGAGCACATGGTGTTCCATGGTGCTGACGGCGGCCTGCGGATTGTCCACGGAGTGGGTCAGGGGGTTGGACAGGTAGCGCTTGACGAGCTTGTCCACCCCGTTGTCCAGGGTGGCGGAGAACAGCATCCGCTGCCCCTGGGTGGGAGTGGTATCGAGCAGGCGCTGGACCACGGGAAGGAAGCCCAGATCCGCCATGTGGTCCGCCTCGTCGAGGACGGTGATTTCCACCGACTCCAGCGTGAGGATCTTCTGCTTCATCAGGTCCTCGAGACGCCCGGGGCAGGCGACCACAATATCGACACCGGCGCGCAGAGCCTTTTCCTGCCGCTGCTGGGAGACGCCGCCGTAGATCACGGTGGTGTTCAGGCCCATTTCGCGGGCCAGCGGCTCGATGGTCGCGTTAAGCTGCGTGGCAAGCTCGCGGGTGGGAGCCAGCACCAGTCCCAGCGGGCGGCCCGGCTTGCGGCGGTAGGCTGCTTCCTGGTCTGCCAGGCGGGCAACCAGGGGCAGGGCAAAAGCGAGCGTCTTTCCGGACCCGGTGCGGCCGCGGCCCAGGACGTCACGTCCGGCCAGCGTATCCGGGAGGGTTTCCACCTGGATCGGGAACGGTTCAGTGATGCCGCTGCCGGTCAGGGAGGTGACGAGCGGCGAGGGAACTCCGAGCTGCTTAAAAGAGCGCACGGCAGTAGAGGTAGTCATGAGAGTAATCAGTTACTTTCGGTCAGTGTCCCCGGCACCGGTATGGCCCAGGGTTTCGCCGAAGAAAATCATCAGACAGAGTCAACCGCTCGGCTTCTTACCTGTTGGTCAGGACTTCTGGAGAAGCGATGGAACTGCGGGAGAAATGTGAAAGCGTTCATCGACGCAGGGAACGTACAGCAATGCACGCTCCAAGTAGGTCAAGTTTACCAGCCCCGCGGCATCATCCAGACCACGGCTATTCTGAAGTAGATGACTCACGAGACCAGCTCTTCCCACACACCTTCTTCCGGCAGTACCGGCAACGCTGACGGCGATACCGAAACCGCGTCTGCGGCGGAGCCGTTCCTGACCCGTACAGTCAGCTTTGTCCGCCGCGGCAACCGACTGCAGGGACGCCGGCAGCAGGCCTGGAACGACTATGCGGAAAAGTACGTGATCGATGTCCCGCGGGACAGAACCGACACGTCGGTGCATCCGGACTTCGTCCTGGATGTGGCCGCCGCCTTCGACCGCGAAGCTCCGCTCGTCGTCGAAATCGGGTCCGGACTCGGCGAAGCCGTCTGCCATGCCGCCGAGCAGGACCCCGCGCGCAATTTCCTGGCGCTGGAGGTCTACAAGCCCGGTCTGGCGCAAACCTTGCTACGGGTGGGGCAAAAGGGTTTGCGCAACGTCCGGGTGGTCCAGGCGAACGCCCCGGAGGTACTCGCCACAATGCTGCCAGCCGGTTCGGTCAACGAACTGTGGGTCTTTTTCCCGGACCCCTGGCACAAGACGCGCCACCACAAGCGCCGCCTCGTGCAGGAAAGTTTCGCCGGGCTGGCGGCGCGTGTGCTGGAGCCGGGAGGCTGGTGGCGGCTGGCCACGGACTGGTCGTCCTACGCCATCCAGATGCGCGACGTGGGCGATGTCGCGGAAGACTTTGACAACGTCCACGCCGGCGAACGTTTCGGCGCCGACAGTCCCCTGACCAAGGTCTGGGAAAGCGGCGTCGAAAAAGTGGTCGGCGGCGCCCCGGTCCGCGAAGGCAAGTTGCCTGTCAGCACCGGCAACGCAAGCGAGGGTGAAGGCATGGACGACATCGGCGGCTGGGCGCCGCGGTTCGAGGGCCGGGCCTTGACCAGCTTCGAGCAGAAAGCGCATGAGGCTGGCCGGGAGATTTTCGACCTGGCTTACCGCCGCAAGCCGTAGTCGCTGGCTCCTGGCCGCGGCCGTTCAGCCGCGCGTAACTACCGAGGCGACCGGAACAGCGGCGTCATTCTTGATCTCGACCCTGACGATGTCTTCAGTTCCCACGTCGGTAGCTGCCGTGAGCCGTGCCCGGCCTGCGGGTGTTGCTTTCCACGTCGCCACCTGGCGGGCCTTGCCTGTGGAATCGGTGACCCAGAGGGAGAGTACGCCGCTGTTGGGCAGTTGCTCGCCGTCCACAGCCAGCTCGGTGCCCCACCGCTTGTAGACCAGGTCCAGATCCACCTGCAGACCGCGGGAGGAAGCCATCGTATAGCTGTCCATCTCCTGCTCCGGCGCCGTGACAACCGGTCCCACGACCGCACCGATGATCAGCGATGCCGCGGCGACGGCGGCGACCAAGCCAGCCACCCGGCGTCGTGCTTTGCGGCGGCGCACTGCCAATTCGTTCAGCAGCTGCTTGGTATTCTGCTCGATTTCTTCGATGGGCGGTTGCGCCAGCTCCAACGCTTCGTCCCGCGGCACGGCGTCCAGCATGCCTGGGAGGCTCTCCAGCTCGGCGGCTTCCTGACGGCAGACGGGACAATCATTGAGGTGCGCTTCGAATGCCCTGGCCTCATCCCGCCGGAGACCGCCGAGGATGTAAAGCCCGAGCAGTTCCCGCAGCTGCTCATGGTCGCCTTTCATCGCTTGACTCCCATCTCATCGAGTACAGACCGTAGCGCTTTCACGCCGTAAAAGGCGCGTGACTTGACCGTCCCCAGCGGCAGGTGCAGTTCCTCGGCTGCTTCAGCGGCGGTCAACCGCTGGTAATGCAGCGCCAGAATGACGTTCCTGTGGTCCACGCTGAGCCGCGTCAGGGCTTCCTCCATAATCACTTTGAGCAATAGCCGGTCCACCTGGTCGGCCGTTGCCAGCTCTTCTTCCGGCAGGCTTGTTTCCTGAGGCCGGCTGTTGCGGCGCCGGTAGTTGTCGATAATGACGTGCCGCGCAGTCCGGTACAGGTAGCCGCGCATGTTCTCGACCTCCGGGCCCAGTTTCCAGACACGCAGGATCGTCTCCTGCACCACGTCCTCGGCCTGATCCGGGTCTGATGTGGCGGCCAGCACGAACCGTCGAAGTGCCGCCGCATGGTCGCGGTACAACAGCGCGACCGCTTCTTCTTCCATCGACATCGACGTTCCCTCCTGACCGGGCGGCCCGGGTTCCGGAGCCGTCCGCAATCAGGAAGACGTGCCCAACAGCGGAATGGTTCACCGGCAAAGAAGAAGAACATCCCCCAGGCGTTGAACCATTTTCGCCCGGCAGTACGTCTTTGCCAATAGCGGCCCGCAACCGGCGGGCCGGGACCGAGCACAACCCGGTTGATCGTTAGGAATTCCTCATGAAAATCAAACTCAGTGGTGCTGCTGCCCTTATGACCGCAGCCCTTCTCGGCCTCACCGGATGCGGCGGCGGCGATGAATCAGGGACGGAAGCCCCGCCGCCGGCCGAAGAAACAACCGCTATGCCCGAGACCACCGAATCGGCACCGGGCGGGGCAAGTGCCCCGGCCTCAGGTGAAGCCGGGGCGATGGCTGGTTCCCAGCTCATGACTGCCGAAACCGACCTCGGTGAGATTGTGGTCGATAGCGAGGGAATGACCGTCTACTACTTCACCAAGGACGAAAAGGATTCCGGTGTCAGCAACTGCACCGGCGACTGCCTGGTCGCGTGGCCGCCTGTCCTGACCGAAGGCGATGCCCCGGAAGTTGAAGGCATCACTGCGGAAGTCGGAACGATCGACACCCCCGACGGCAAGAAGCAGGTGACCATCGACGGCCTGCCGATCTACTACTGGCAGAACGACAAGGCGCCGGGAGACGTCGACGGCCAGGGCGTCAACGATGTCTGGTATGTAGTGGCCCCGGACGGGGAAATGATCCGCTGAAAGAACGGAGATTAGTCTTGGTTCATAGTTGAAACAAGACGTGGCAGGGCATGATCGATAGGAACGAGGCCCTGCTCCTCCGCAAGACAAGTAGAGGGTCCGACGCGCGGGTGGACGAGGCCCAAGAGGCGAGCGTCCGCCTGCGCAGGACTCCCCGCGTGGCTGGCGCCCCCGCGCGTCACCGCCACAGCGCTATGGTTGCAGGTGAAAGTGCGGCCAACTGATTCATTCCGGCCTGGCCCCATCTCCACAGGGGCCGTTCCGCACCTGCGCTGTCCACATGGCCTCGGCGCCGCCTTCGGATCAGTCTTGCCTGCGCCTACCGTTGGCCGCATGAACACACGTCACAGGAACCATCTCGCGATCGCGCAGATGCAGGCGGAAGACCGGCCCCGGGAGCGCATGGCACGGATGGGAGTCCGGAGGCTGAGGGATGCGGAGGTGCTGGCGCTGGTCATCGGGTCCGGGACGCGGGATGCGAGCAGCTTGGAACTGGCGCAGTCGATCCTGAAGAGGCTCGGTGGTCCGGCCGGGCTGCAGCTGGCCGAGCCCGGGGAACTTCAGGAAGTGCCTGGAGTCGGCGCTGCTCTGGCGGCACGGATCGCCGGTGCCATGGAGTTGGCGCGACGGGCAGCCCTTAGGAGTGCGGGCGCCAGACCACCAAGGCCTGGCTCCGCGGCCGCGGACGCTTCCCACGGGACAGGGTAACAACGTCTCCGGCCAGCCCGGCGGCGAACACCCGGCTGGCTTCCGTTCCGCTTTGCCGCCGCGTGCTTTCGAGCTCGGCGGTCAGTTCCTGCACCCGGGAGCGCAGGGCATTCACCTGGTTCTCCAGCTCCAGGATCCGCTTGATGCCCTCAAGCGACACGCCTTCCTGCGACAACCGCTGGACTTCCCGCAGGGTGTCCACGTCGCGTTGCGAATAGCGCCGCTGGCGGCCACGCTGCCGGGACGGTGAGACCAGGCCCAGCCTGTCGTACTGGCGCAGGGTTTGCGGATGCATCTCCGCGAGCTCTGCAGCTACGGAGATCACAAAGATAGGCGCGTTGCGGTCAATACCCATTGCTCTCTCCATATCTGCCGCCTAGAGCCGGGCCTTGGCTGCCAGGTTGGCGCGGGGATTCGCATCCCCAGTGGCCGCGGCGAATGCCTTGACGGCTTCTTCAGCTTCTTTGTTCAGGTTTTGTGGAACAACGACGTCGATGGTTACCAGCAGATCTCCCGTCGCCTTAGCCGTCTTAACACCGCGTCCCTTGACCCGCAGCGTCCGTCCCGATGGCGTGCCGGCAGGCACCTTTACCTTCACCGCTTCGCCGTTCATGGTCGGAACCTCGATCTGCGCGCCCAACGCCGCTTCGTCGAAGCTCACCGGGACATGGATCCGAAGATTGTCACCGTCGCGTGTGTAGAAGCTATGGGGCTGGACATTTACGGAAACCATCAGGTCACCGTTGCCGGCAGGGCCGGGCTGGCCTTTGCCGCGGACGCGGACCTTTTGACCGTCCTTGATACCGGCGGGAATACGGACGTCAATGACTTCGCCGGAAGGCTCGCGCAGCCCGATGGTGGTTCCCTTGATGGAACCGGCAAAGGAAATGCTGGTGGATGCGGTCCGGTCCGCACCTTTGCGCGGGGGCGCCTGCGGCGGCTGGAACCCGCCCCCGAACCCGCCGCCGAATAGGTCGGCGAACTCGGGCGGGATATTCCCGTTGCCGAATCCGCCGGCTGAACGGCTGCGGGTGCCCTGGCCGAACATGTTGCCGAAGATGTCCTCAAACCCGCCGCCGCCGGGTGTACCCGCTCCGCCAGCGGTAAAGCGGGCTCCACTGCCCATCGCCCGGATGGCGTCGTACTGCTGCCGCTCTTCCGGATCGGAGAGCACCGAATATGCTTCGGAGACGTCCTTGAACATCTTTTCAGCCGTGGCGTCAGAGGAGTTCGTGTCCGGATGGTACTTCCGGGCAAGTTTGCGGTATGCCTTCTTGATGTCGGCATCCGACGCGTCCTTGGAGACACCAAGGATCTTGTAGAAGTCCTTCTCGACCCAATCCTGGCTAGCCATTCAGGCGCCTCCCTTCATGTAGTTCAAAGTCTATGGTGGCCCGAGAGCCCATGAGAGCCGGGGACGCCTTCACGACGTCCCCGGCCTCGTTCGGAGCTACTCGGCCGGTACAGCCACGATCACCTGGGCAGCGCGCAGGACACGCTCCCCGGACTTGTATCCAGTCCGCAGGATCTGGCTGACCGAATCGACCTGGACATCCGCGCTTTGCTGCTGCATCAGCGCTTCGTGGATATTCGGATCGAACTCCACGTCCGTCTCGGAGATCGGTTCCAGACCGTAGACCTTCAAGACGTTTTCCAGCTTGGCCGCGATTGCAGCGAAGGGTCCGTCCTCGAGGTCGCCGTGCTGGCGTGCGGCATCGATGTCGTCAAGTACCGGAAGCAGTGAGTTGAGAACGCCGATGATGGCCATCTGGCCGGCCACCGCGCGGTCCCGTTCCACCCGCTTGCGGTAATTGACGTACTCCGCCTGAAGGCGCAGCAGGTCATTCCTCAGCTCTGCCGCCTGTTCCGAGTCCGCACCTTGGGCTACCGATTCCCCGGCGGGAACGTCGGTGCTGTTCAGGATCGCCTCGGCCTGGGACAGAGCGTCACCCTCAACATCCTCCGATGCGGGTGCCTCCGCGGCGGCAGCCTCCTCGGCTGCCTCCGCATCGGCAGGTGCTTCCTGGCCACGGACCTTGCCCGTCTCCGGGTCAATCTTACGGTTGTCGCGGAAGCTCACCGGCTCTGACTCGTGCTCGTGCTCGTTACCGTGGTGGGGCATGGTTACTTCTTCTCTTCTTCCTCGTCGACAACCTCGGCGTCGACGATGTCCTCGTCAGCGTTGGCTGAGCCTTGTCCATCAGCGCCGTCTGCTCCGGGTGCACCCTCGCCGGCTGCGCCGGAGGCCTGGGCCTGCGAGTAGATGGCCTCGCCGAGCTTCGTCTGGGAAGCCTGCAGCTTCTCGAACGCGGACTTCACCTCGTCGTCGTTGTCCTGCTTCTCCAGTGCGGATTTCAGGGCATCGACGTCGGCCTTGACCTCGGTCTTGACCTCTTCGGGCAGCTTGTCGTCGTTGTCGGCGAGCAGCTTGTCCACGGAGTAGGCCAGCTGTTCGGCCGAGTTGCGGACGTCTGCGGCCTCGCGGCGCTTCTTGTCCTCGGCCGCGTGTTCCTCGGCCTCGCGCACCATGCGGTCGATGTCATCCTTGGACAGCGCGGTACCGCCCGTGATGGTCATGGACTGCTCGGCGCCGGTGCCCTTGTCCTTGGCGGACACGTGGACGATACCGTTGGCGTCGATGTCGAAGGTGACCTCGACCTGAGGCACGCCGCGCGGAGCCGGCGCGATGCCGGTCAGCTCGAAGGTGCCCAGCGGCTTATTGTCCCGGGTGAACTCGCGCTCGCCCTGGAAGACCTGGATGGCCACCGACGGCTGGTTGTCATCCGCCGTGGTGAAGGTCTCGCTCCGTTTGGTCGGGATCGCGGTGTTGCGCTCGATCAGGTGCGTCATGATGCCGCCCTTGGTCTCGATGCCGAGGGACAGCGGGGTGACGTCGATGAGCAGCACGTCCTTGCGCTCACCCTTCAGCACACCGGCCTGCAGTGCAGCGCCCACGGCGACGACCTCGTCCGGGTTCACGCCCTTGTTCGGCTCCTTGCCGCCGGCCATTTCCTTGACCAGGTCGACCACTGCGGGCATACGGGTGGAACCGCCGACCAGAACGATGTGGTCGATGTCGGAAACCTTGATGCCGGCTTCCTTGATGACGTCGTGGAACGGCTTCTTGGTCCGGTCCAGCAGGTCCTTGGTCAGTTCCTGGAACTTGGCACGGCTGAGGTGCTCGTCCAGGTGGACCGGCCCTTCCGGGGTCACCGAGAGGTACTGCAGCGAGATGTTGGTGGAGGAAGCCGAGGACAGTTCCTTCTTGGCCTGCTCGGCAGCTTCCTTCAGACGCTGCAGGGCAATCTTGTCCTTGGACAGGTCCGCACCCTTGGACTTGGCCTGCTGGAGCAGGAAGTCCACAACGCGCTGGTCCCAGTCGTCGCCGCCGAGGCGGTTGTCGCCCGAGGTGGAACGGACCTGGATGGTGGAGAAGTCGTCTTCATCCTTGCCGACTTCGAGCAGCGAGACGTCGAAGGTGCCGCCGCCGAGGTCGAAGACCAGGATGAGTTCGTCTTCCTTGCCCTTGTCAAGGCCGTAGGCCAGTGCGGCAGCCGTCGGCTCGTTGACAATACGCAGGACGTTCAGACCGGCAATTTCGCCGGCTTCCTTGGTGGACTGGCGCTCGGCATCGTTGAAGTATGCCGGCACGGTGATCACAGCGTCGGTGACCTTCTCGCCCAGGTAGGACTCGGCGTCGTGCTTGAGCTTCTGCAGCACGCGGGCAGAGATTTCCTGCGCGGTGTAGTTCTTGCCGTCGACCTCGACCTTCCAGTCGGTGCCCATGTGGCGCTTGACCGAAGCGATGGTGCGCTCAATGTTGTTGACGGCCTGGCGCTTGGCGATTTCGCCGACGAGGACCTCGCCGGACTTGGAGAATGCCACGACCGACGGGGTGGTGCGGCCACCCTCGGCGTTGGCGATAACGGTGGGCTCGCCACCTTCCAGTACGGAAACCACGGAGTTGGTGGTACCGAGGTCAATACCTACTGCACGAGACATACGCTTGTCCTTTCATGATGAACCGAATACCGGCCCGAAATAGTGGTCCCGCCGCCGGCCGCGCCCCTAAGGACCGGACCGGCGGAGCCCTGGCATTGCAGGGCCTGAACCATATTGAGCGTTCTGCACTCAAGTTTACTCAGACTCGAAACGATGTCAATTCAACTTGAGCCAAGGCGACTCAGGTTTGGCCCAAAGGGACAAGCAGCACAGTTCAGGGGGAAGACCGCCAGCGCGCGGTTTCGGGCCTGAACCTCAGACCTTGGCCTCCACCACAGGTGCCGCGGATTCAGCGCTCGGCGAAGTCCGCGAGAGCTTGCTTGGCCACCAGATGCGCCGCCCCAGATCGTACGACAGCGCGGGCACCAGCAGCGAGCGCACCAGCACCGTATCCAGCAGGACTCCGAAGGCCACGATGAAGGCCAGCTGCCCCAGGAACAGGATCGGAATGACTCCCAGAGCCGCAAAGGTAGCCGCCAGGACGATGCCGGCCGAGGTGATGACGCCACCGGTGGCCCCCAGTCCGCGCAGGACCCCGGGGCGGGTGCCGATTTTCAGGGATTCTTCCCGCACCCGGGTCATGAGGAAAATGTTGTAATCCACGCCGAGAGCCACCAGGAAGACAAAACCATAGAGGGGCACGGAAGCATCGGCACCGGGGAAGCCGAAGATGTGGTTGAACACCAGCGCGGAAACGCCGAGTGCCGTCAGGTAGGACAGGGCAACACTCATGATCAGCAGCACCGGCGCCACCACGGCGCGCAGGAGCAGCATCAGGATGACCAGGATGACCAGCAGCACGATGGGCGTGATCTTGAGCAGGTCAGCCTGGGCGGTCACGTTGGTATCCAGTGCGACGGCGGTGACCCCGCCTACCAGCGCGGTTTCATCCACGGCGTCCAGGTCCGCACGGAGATCGGCAACATCGTTCTCCGCGCCTTCCGAGTCGGCGGCCTTCTCCAGCGTGGCGTTGATCATCACGTGCCCGTCCAGTTCGAAAACTTCGCCGTCTTCGCTGAAGTAATCGGCTTCGGCAACGCCATCATGTTCACGCACGGCGTTGAGCACATCGCCCCGCGCCGAGCTGTCGGCCACAATCACGGCTGGAGAGCCTGATCCGGCGTCGAAATGGCGGGCCAGCGACTCCTGCCCGTCCGCCGAGTCCGTCTGCACCATCACCAGTTCGGACTGTGGAACGCCGTGTGCCTGCAGTTGCAGGACGCCCAGGGATCCCGCCACGAGGACGAGCAGCGAGACGAGCCAGGTGGCCCGGGGACGCTTGGCAATCAGCCTGGCCACAAGGCGCCAGGTACCGCGCAGACCCTCCGCGCCGGCCGGCACCGTTCCGGCTTCCCCACGGTGCGCGTGTTGTCCAGGCCGCGGGACGATCGGCCAAAAGGCAGCGCGGCCGAAGATCAGCAGCAGAGCCGGCAGCAGGGAGAGCGCGGCAAGGACGGAGAAAACAATCCCGATGGCTGCAATGGGGCCGAGGCTGCGGTTGGAGTTCAGATCCGAGAACAACAGGCACAGCAGCGCCAGGACCACGGTGGCGCCGGAAGCCGCAATCGGTTCCAGCGAGCCCCGGTACGCAGTCTTCATTGCAGTCCACTTGGCGTCCTGCTCCCCCAGCGCCTCGCGGAATCGGGAAACCAACAGGAGGGCATAATCCGTCGCGGCGCCGATCACCAGGATGAACAGGATGCCTTGGCTCTGCCCGCTCAACTGGATCCAGTCCATCAGCGCAAACCAATAAATCACCAGGATGGCAACGCAAAGGGCGAAGACGGATGTCAGCAGGACCAGGAAGG
The DNA here is from genome assembly GCF_025960875.1 of Crystallibacter permensis. Lineage (GTDB taxonomy): Bacteria > Actinomycetota > Actinomycetes > Actinomycetales > Micrococcaceae > Crystallibacter > Crystallibacter permensis. Next base: position 37,408 of record NZ_JAODLR010000013.1, read on the forward strand.
GCAACAGCAGCGCCCGGTAGACAATCAGGAGAATGACGAAGACCGCCAGCAGCGCCACCCCGAGCAGCAGGCCGTCGATTCCGGCGAAGGCCTCAACCAGATCGGCGATGAACCCTGCCGGTCCGGTGACGTACGCGGCGGCCTCCGCAGGCAGTTCAGCTTGGAGCACTTTCCGCAGTTCCTCGACTGCTTCTCCCGCGTCTCCCGCGATCGGGACAATGAACTCGATCGCTTCGAAGTCTTCTGCGGGAATCGGGCCGGCAACCTGGCTCTCCGACGCCTCGGTCACCCCTGCCGCCTCGCCGAGTTTGTCAGCCAGCGGGACATAGCTCCGGAGCTCCTGAGGCTCGATTGCCTGCTCAAACTCAATAACGACGACGGCGGGCACGGCATCGGAATCGAGGAACCTCTCCTGCCACTCGCCGGCTTCCGTGGACTCGGCACTTTGCGGCAGGAACCCGGCCTGATCATTGGTGGAGACATCCGAGAGCTTGCCGAATGTAGGTCCGCCGGCGCCCGCCGCGGCGAGCCAAACAAGGACGATCAACACAGGGAACAAGGTTCTAAGCCAGCGCTTCAATGCGTTCCTTTGAGGGGGTGGAAAAGTCCTCTCCACTATAAACTATTTCCATAATCGAGATACCTATTCCTACTTGGCTCTTAGCAGGGCGGAGCGCCCGAGCTTTGATAGAAAGGAGGGCATGGAACTCGACGACCTCCTTGAGGCATTGAACGCGGGACAGACCATCACGGGGGATTCGCCGCTGCACGAGGTCATGCACCGCGTCAGTCAGGATGCCTTGCGCATCACTGGTGAACTCAACGGCGGTTACCAGGAACCGGCGCGCGTGCGGGAACTGTTGGCCCAACTGACCGGCAAGCCAGTTCACGAATCCGTGACGGTTTTCCCTCCCCTCTACTCCGACTTCGGGAAGAACATCACCCTTGGGGAGCGGATCTTCATCAATTCCGGGTGCAAGTTTCAGGACCAGGGCGGTGTGGTCATCGGAGACGACTGCCTTATCGGGCACAACACCGTGTTTGCCACGCTCAACCACGATCTTGCGCCGAGCTGCCGCGCGGACATGCACCCGGCACCCGTCGTCGTCGGCCGCAATGTTTGGATCGGCTCCAACGCCACCATTCTGCCGGGCGTGACCATCGGTGATGATGCCGTCATAGCGGCCGCATCCGTGGTCACGAAAGACGTACCGGCAAAGTCCATTGTTGTGGGCTCGCCTGCGCGCGTTGTGCGCTCAGTTCCCGACTGAACCGCACTGTTTCAGCCTCAATTGGATCGGGCAGATCACGCACGGCGACACCTTGCGCAATAGAACGGGCACGTCGCTGTCTCGAGGAGGCCGATTCAGAGTAGTCTGCCCACTATGAAGGATGAGGTGTACTCCCACGGCCACCACCAGAGCGTTGTCAACGCGCACGCAGTCCGCACTGCCGAGGACTGCGCAGCGTACCTGCTCCCCCATCTCAAGCCCGGCCTGAAACTGCTCGACGTCGGCTGCGGCCCGGGCAGTATCACTGCAGATCTGGCCGAGCTGGTGGCTCCGGGCGAGGTCATCGGGCTTGACCGCTCGGATGACGTGCTCACACAGGCTGCCGAGCTGGCCGCGCTGCGGGGGCTGGAGAACGCCACCTTCGTCAGCGGCAACATTTACGACCTTGATTACGACGACGACACGTTCGACGTGGTCCACGCCCACCAGGTCCTCCAGCACCTGACGGATCCGGTTGCCGCCCTGTACGAGATGCGTCGCGTCACCAAACCCGGCGGACTTGTGGCCGTGCGGGACGCGGACTTCCACGGCATGAGCTGGTTCCCGCAGTTGCCGGAGCTGGATGACTGGATGGACACGTACCAGCAGATCGCCCGCGGCAACCACGCGGAGCCGAACGCCGGCAGGCATCTGATTTCCTGGGCCATGGCCGCCGGATTCCGCGACATCACGCCGTCCTCGTCCAACTGGCTCTACGCGACAGAGGAGCAGCGCGCCTGGCAGGGCAACGTGTGGTCGGAGCGGGTGCTGCATTCGGCCTACGCGGAACAAGCGCTTGAACGCGGCATCACCGACCAGGCAGGTCTGGACCGCATTGCGCAGGGCTGGCGGGAATGGGCGATGGCCGCGGACGGCTGGTTCCTGATTCCCAACGGCGAGATCCTGGCCCGCAAACCGTAAAGCGGCAGCCGCATGGCCAGACAGCCCCACCAGCACGAGCATTTCGACGTCGTGATCGTCGGCGGCGGGCACAACGGATTGGTCGCCGCAGCGTATCTGGCCAAGGCCGGCCGATCCGTGTTGGTCCTTGAGCGGCAGGACCATCTGGGCGGCGCGGCCGTGTCGCAGGAAGTCTTCCCCGGCACCGGCGCCTTGCTCTCGCGCTATTCGTACCTGGTCAGCCTGTTTCCGCGGCAGATTATCCAGGACCTGGGCCTGGACCTGCAGCTGATCCGCCGCCGCTACTCTTCCTACACCCCCGTACCGGATACGGACCGCGGGCTACTGGTGGACAACCAGGACGGCCAGGCCACCCGGGAGTCTTTTGAGTCCATAGGTGTCGCTGCGGATTTCTCCGCTTTCGGCGACTTCTACCGCCGCACCGGAGAGCTGGCACGGACTTTGTGGCCCACGGCGACCCAGCCCCTACGCCGCCGCAACGAGATGCGGCAGCTCGTCGCGGACAACCAGCTCTGGTCGGACATCTTCGAACGTCCGATCGGCGAGGTTCTCGAACGCACCTTTACTTCCGATCTGGTGCGCGGGACTGTGCTGACCGACGCGCTGATCAGCACCTTTGCCGGTGCACACGATGCGAACCTGCAGCAGAACAAGTGCTTCCTCTACCACGTCATCGGCGGCGGAACCGGCGACTGGGACGTTCCGCGCGGAGGTATGGGTGCGGTCTCCGGAGCCTTGGAGCAAGCGGCGCGTGCCGCCGGAGCACAGTTCCGCACGTCGTGCGAAGTCACGTCCGTCAGTCCGGAGGCAGCGGTGACGTACGACGGCGGCGGGCAGACCGGTGTCGTCGTCTCCGGTAATTTTGTGCTCGCCAACGTTGCGCCGGCGGTGCTGCACCGGTTGCTGGGCGAAGAGCCGGACACTCCGGTCCCCGTACCTGAAGGTGCGCAGGCCAAGGTCAACCTGCTGCTGGCCAGGCTGCCAAAGCTGCTCGACCCGCAGCTTGCGCCGGAGGCGGCGTTCGGCGGGACCTTCCATATCAATGAGCTGTATTCGCAGCTCGAGACCGCCCATGCGGAGGCCGCCGCAGGAAACGTCCCTAACCCGCTGCCGGCCGAGATCTACTGCCACACGCTCTCGGATCCGTCCATCCTGCCGGAGCAGCTGGGCGCTTCCGGCGCACACACCCTGACCGTGTTCACTCTGCAGACCCCGCACCGGCTGCTTACCGCAGGGAACAACAGCAGGATGCGCCAGCAGTTGCAGGACGCGGTCCGGGCCTCGCTCAACTCCGTCCTCGCTGAACCGATCGAGGACTGCCTGCTCCGTGACGCCGACGGCCGGCTGTGCATCGAAACCAAGACGACGATGGATCTGGAAGCCACCCTGAACATGCCCGGCGGGAACATCTTCCACGGGCCCTTATCCTGGCCTTTCGCCGAAGACGATGACCCGCTGGACACCCCTGCCCGCCGCTGGGGCGTGGGCACTGCTCATTCCCGCATCCTGCTCTGCGGTGCCGGCGCCCGCAGGGGCGGAGGCGTCAGCGGGCTCGGCGGCCACAACGCGGCCATGGCCGTACTCGAAGAGGGCTAAGAGCTTATGCGACGGAGGTTGACCAACTAAACTTGGTCAACATGGGACAGTACAACGTGCAGGATGCCAAGACGCGCTTTTCCGAGCTGCTGAACCTGGTTCAAAACGGCGAGGACGTCGTTATTGCCAAGGCGGGCAAACCCGTTGCGCGTCTGGTCAAAATCGACCCGCCCATGCAACGGCGGCTCGGCTTCCTCAAGGGGACCGTTCCGGAGGATGTTCTGGAACCGGCAGGCAAGGAGGAACTGGACGCATGGGAACAGCCACTTACCTCTTAGACAGCCATGTCCTCCTCTGGGCGCTGTTCGAGCCCAGAAAGCTCTCGCAAAAAGCCAGGAGCATCATCAGAAACCGCGGCAATACCATCTGCGTCTCGGCTATCACCGCCTTCGAACTGGGCCACAAACACCGGCAGGGTAAATTACCCGGCATCGAATCGCTCTTTGTCGGCTACCGCAGACACGTTCTTGAACTGGTAAGCGAGGAAATTCCGCTCAGCGGCGTGCATGCGTTGGAAGCAGCACAGCTCGAATGGCCTCATCGTGACCCCTTCGACCGGATGATCGCGGCACAGGCCATCGTGGAGGGATTCACGGTCATCACCGCGGATACGGCTTTGCACGACTTCGAACTGCTTCAGACAGTATGGTGAAGCGAGGCCTGCGGCGCGTAATATCATCTGGTGCAGATTTCCCTGTGGCTGGCGCTCGTAGGCGCAGGCACCGTCATCAGTTTCACCCCGGGTGCGGGTGCCATCAACACCATGAGCAATGCCCTCAATGCGGGCTTCCGCCGTTCCCTGTGGGGCATCCTCGGGCAGCAGACGGCGCTGGTCATCCACATCCTCATTGTGGCACTTGGCGTTGGCCTGCTCGTAGCCAGTTCCCCAACAGCTTTCTACGTCATCAAGTACGCTGGCGCGGCTTACCTTGTCTACTTGGGCATCCGGCAGCTGCTGGCCAAACCCTCGGCCGACCAGGAACTTATCCAAGCCCAACGGAACGAGCCCGCGTGGTCGATGTTCCGGCGCGGCCTGTGGGTCAATCTGCTCAACCCGAAGGCGATCGTGTTCTTCCTGGCGTTCATGCCCGGCTTCATCCGCCCCGAGCAGTCGCTGGCACCGCAGTATGTTGTCCTGGCCGGCACAATTGTCATTATCGACATCCTGGTCATGTGGTTCTTCTTTGCCGCAGCGGCACGGTCCTTCCACCGGTTCACCAGGACTGAACGCGGGCAGCGCATGCTCGGTTACGTTTTTGGTGTCCTCTTCATCGGTGTCGGCCTGCTGCTGGCGTTCTTCTAGTTAGACTCGTGGCTATGTACCGGATAATTACTGTCTGCACAGGCAATATCTGCCGCTCCCCTATGGCCCAGTACATCCTGACCAAGGCCTTCGAAGATGCCGGCCTGTCCGACGAGGTGTCCGTGGACTCGGCAGGCACTACCGGGTGGGAGACCGGCCGTCCCATCGATGAGCGCGCCGCCGCGCGTCTCAAGCAAGCCGACCTGCTCACCGCAGACCATCGTGCCCGGCAGTTCGAACCTGCCTGGTATGCGGACCGGGACCTGATCCTGGCCCTTGATATGGACCACTATGAACAGCTGCGTGGCGCCGCTCCGGATGATGGCGCCCGGAACAAGGTCCGCATGCTCCGCTCCTTTGATCCCAAAGTCGCGGACCACGGTCCCGCGGAACAGGGCATCTACGACCCGTGGTTCGGCGACGAAGCCGACTTCGATGTCAGTTGGAACCTGATCAGCGCTGCTGTTCCGGGCATTGTGGAACACGTCAGGGCGCAGCTTGCCACCCACTGACAAACCGGTCATCATCGCCGTGGACGGACGATCCGGGGCGGGAAAGACCACTTTGGCGGTGGAACTGGCCGCCCTCCTGCGTGAGCACCACACCGTTTCGCTGTTCCATCTGGAAGACATCTATCCGGGCTGGCACGGCCTGGCCGACGGGCAGCGGCGCTACCTGGAAACGGTGCTGCAGCCGCTTGCCCGCGGCGAGCGCGCAACCTGGACGGCCTGGGACTGGGAGCAGAACGACGACGGCGAGCGCCGTTCCACGGAGCCTGCCGAGATCGTCGTCGTGGAAGGAGTTGGTGCCGCCCACGCCGCCGCACGCAAACTCACCGACGTCGTTATCTGGATCCAGGCCGAAGCGGTGGACCGCCGGACCCGGGCCATTGCCCGCGACGGCGCCGGCTACGAGCCGTTCTGGGACCTGTGGGCGGCGCAGGAAGAAGCCTGGCTCGACGGCGACGATATCGCCCGCGCCGCAGACCTGCTGCTCCGTGGTCAAACCGGCGCCACCGCGGCTGCCGGTGTGCTGAAGGCCCTGGCCTCGCTCCCGCAGTTGGACGCACTGCTCTCGGTGGAGCGTTCCCATGGTGTTGCTCCTCAATTGCTGACCGAGCGGATTGATGCCCTGCCCGACGGAGCCGAGCTCTTCCGTGCCCTTTATGCAGCCTCGGACCGCGCGGTCTGGCTGGACAGCTCCAATGCCGGAGCCACGGCGGTGCCGGACCGCAACGAATACAGCATCATGGCCGACGACGCCGGGGCCTTCGGCCGCTATGCCGAACATCGCTCGGGCATCACTTCGGTGGCCGACGGGGCTGTTACTACCCGGATCCGCTCGCCCTTCTTCCGCTGGCTGGATGGAGTGTGGGGCGTTCCCGCTGTCACCGGCCCGGTTGAGGTTCCCGGCGGATTCGCCTTGGGCTGGCTGGGGTATCTGGGCTATGAGCTCAAGCGCGAATGCGGTGGCAGCGACGTCGCGGCTGCCACCCCCGATGCCGCCTTGATCTTTGCCGGCCGCGGCATCGTGCTCGACCACGCCCGCAGGTGCACCTACCTGCTGGCATTGGCCAGCGACGCATCCCGAGATGAAGCCCGCGACTGGTTCGCCCGGACCCGGGCCGCCGTCGAAGTGGCGGCGGCTGGGGAGGGCTCCGCCGCGTCCTGCATGTCTGCCCCCGGACCGCATGGGATGCCCGGCTCCGAAACCGCTGGTTCCGTTCCGGCGGCATCAGGCGGCCCGGCCTTCAAGGTGCGGGACAGCAAGGACCAGTACCTGCTCAAGGTCCGCCAGGCGCAGGCGGAAATCCACGACGGCAACTCCTACGAAATCTGCCTGACCACGGAGCTGTCCGCCACCGCTGCCGCAGGGACGGATCCGCTGGAAACATATCTGTCCCTGCGCCGTCGTAATCCCGCACCGTTCGCCAACTACCTGCGCTTCGGCAGGTTGACCGTCGCAAGTACTTCCCCGGAGCGGTTTATGAGCCTGGCCGCCGACGGTGCCCTGCGCGCCGAACCGATAAAGGGTACGCGGCGTCGCGTGGCAGATCCGGAGGCGGACGCGGCGCTGAAGGCCGAGCTGGCAACCAGCCTGAAGGACCGCGCCGAGAACATCATGATCGTGGATCTGCTGCGCAACGACTTGAGCCATTTCGCGGTGCCCGGTTCGCTGCGGGTCAGCCGCTTGTGCGCGATCGAAAGCTATGCCACAGTGCACCAGATGGTTTCCACGATTGACGCGACCTTGCGTCCGGACGCGTCCCGTGCGGAGGCCGTTGCTGCGGCGTTCCCCGCCGGTTCGATGACCGGTGCCCCGAAGATCAGCACGATGGATATCCTGGACCGGCTGGAGTCCGGAGCACGGGGTGTTTATTCGGGGGCGGTAGGCTACTTCTCGCTCAACGGTGCCGCTGACCTCTCCGTGGTGATCCGGACCCTGGTCCGGCAGGGAGACCAGCTGACGTTGGGCGTCGGCGGTGCTATCACCGCGGATTCCGATCCGGAAGCCGAATGGGACGAGGTCCGGGCCAAGGCCTTCGGCGTGCTCTCGGCACTCGGCAGCGTTTTTCCCGACTAAAGCCGACGCGAACCGCGCACCGGCCCGCCGGCGCCTTCTGCAAAGAAATCTGCTGCGGGGCTGTTTTTTGGACAGTGGCGCGTGGTAGACCGGAAATCGAAGTATTTGGACGAGCGTCCAAAAGATTCGAGGTCTGCAATGACAACCGCCCATGTGAAAACTGCCAAGGGTACCCGGACCCGGGACCGGATGCTGGAGTCCGCCGTCGTACTGATCCCGCGGCTGGGCTGGTCCGCGGTCACGGCCCGGGCCCTCGCCGGGCACGCGGGTGTGCGGCCGGGCATCATCCACTACCATTTCGATTCCCTGGAAGCCCTGCTCGCCGAAGCGGCCGTGGGCGCAGTTCGTGAGGCGCTTGAATATCCGAGCCGCCAACTGGAGTCCGGTATCAGTCTTGATGAAGGACTGCACATGTTCCTGGCCGCGCTGGACGAGTTCGCGCCGGATGAACCCGTCAATCTGCTGTTCGTCGAAACATTCCTGGCGGCAGCGCGCGGCGGGGTGCTGCGGGGTGAACTGGCGCAGGTACTCCTGGATTTCCGCACCCGCACAGCCCGCTGGCTGGAGCGAGTGGGTTTCGACGGCGATGCCGACGCCACGGCCGCCGTTCTGGCCGCTGCGGTCGACGGGCTGATGCTGCACCGGGCGCTTGACCCGGGGCTCACTGCCGACAAAGCGTTCCCGGTGCTTCGCAGGGCCTTGGGCACCACCGCTGCAACGGAAGGAAGTTCCCCATGAAGGCCATTATCTGCGGCGCCGGCATCACCGGTTTGTCCGCCGCCAATTTCCTCAGCACCAAAGGCTGGGACGTCACCATCGTGGAACGCTCGGCCGGGCCGCGGCCCGAGGGCTACATGATCGATTTCTTCGGCTCCGGCTGGCAGGCAGCCACCCACATGGGCGTTATCGGCAGGATCCGCGAGCTGGGATACGACGTCAACCGGATCGACTACGTGGACAGCAGCGGCCGGAGCACGGCCCATCTGGGCTACGAGAGCTTCACCAAGGTGGTCGGCGACCAGCTGCGCAGCATCCTGCGCCCCGATCTGGAACAGGCCATCCGCGAAGTGTTGCCGGACTCGGTCGAACTGCTCTATTCCACCACGATCGGCTCAATCCAGGACACGTCCGCCGCCGCGACCGGGTCCGGCGGGAAGGTGGACGTGGAACTCTCGGACGGCCGGCGGCTCACTGCCGACCTGCTGATCGGGGCCGATGGGATCCACTCGGACGTCCGCGCCATGGTCTTCGGGCCCGAGTCCGACTACTTCAAATTCCTGGGGTTCCACGTCGGAGCGTATTCGTTTCGGGACAACCGGGTAAAGGACATTCTGGCCAACCGTTATGCCATTACGGACACCTGCGGTGAGGCCATGTTCTTCTACCGGTTGCGGGACGGCAGCATTTCGGCGCTGGGCGTCCACCGCACCGACCGGCAGGAGCGCCCGGGCGATATCCAGCAGGAATTCCGCGAGCGCTACCGGTCTCTGGGGTGGCTGTGTCCGCTGGCGTTGGAGCATTGCCCCGAATCCTTCTACTACGACCAAGTGGCGCAGATCCGGATGCCGCGCTGGCACCGCGGCAGGGTGGTCCTGCTGGGAGATGCCGCTGCGGCAGTTTCATTGCTGGCAGGCCAGGGCGCTTCGCTGGGCATGGCCGGCGCCTATGTGCTCGCCGACGAACTGGCCAAACATGACCAGGTGCCGGCCGCCCTCGCCGCCTTCGAGTCACGCTGGCGCCCGTACGTTGCCGAGCAGCAGAAAGCCGGCGTATCCGCCGCCAAATGGTTTGTTCCTGCGGACCGCCGCGCCCTGCTGATGCGGCGGCTCTCGATGCGGCTGATCAAGGTACCGGGCGTCAGCAGGCTGGTCAGCGGCGCCGTCGTCGGTAAAATCGGGGCTGCGATCTAAACATCCCGTCCGGCTCCAGCACAGCCGGAACTATTGGAGGGTCGCGGTCAGGCGGGCCACGTTGTCGACGTACCGCTCCCACCGGGTGCGCTGGCGCCACTCGTCCAGCGTGATCTCCCGGGAAACTTCGCGGTAGCTTTGCTGGATTTCCCGCATCTTGCCGACGATGTCGCCGCCGAGATGCATGACCGACACTTCCAGGTTCAACGAGAAGGAGCGCATGTCCATGTTGCTGGAGCCCAGGACGCCGACCTCGTCGTCCACCGTGAAGTGCTTCGCGTGCAGCACCAGGGGTTTCGGATACAGGTAGATGCGCACGCCGGCTTCCAGCAGGGCCTGGTAGTAGGAACGCTGGGCATGATGGACCAGGAACTGGTCCCCCTGTTCCGAGACGAAAAGCTCGACGTCGACGCCGCGCTGTGCCGCCGTCGTAATCGCATAAAGCAGCGAATCATCCGGCACGAAGTACGGGCTGCAGATGGACAGCCGTTCCACCGCCGCGTAGATCAACGTGTTGAATAGGCGCAGGTTGTTCTCCGTGGCAAAGCCCGGCCCGCTCGGAACCACTTGGCAGGTCATGGGGCCCGGTTCGCGGACCGGTGCCGGCGTGAACAGCTCGCTGCCGAGGATGTCGTCCGTTTCGCTGGACCAGTCGGTAGCAAACACCACGTTGAGCGCGGTGACGATGGGGCCCTCATAGCGGGCCATCAGCTCCACCCATTGCCGCCCGGTGCGCTCGCTGGAGGCACGGTGATAGCCGGGCTCGATCAGGTTCTGCGACCCGGTGAAGGCCACGCGCCCGTCCACCACGAGGATCTTGCGGTGGTTGCGCAGGTCGATGCGGCGCCATTGGCCCCGCACGGGCAGCAGCGGGAGCATGCGCTGCCACTCAATCCCGCTGCCCTGCAGCCAGCGCCGGAACTTCCGGTAGCCCTTGATCCGCATGGTGCCGAAGTGGTCGAAGAGCAGGCGGACCCGGACACCGCGGGCCGCCGCCTCTTCCAGCGCCACGAAGAGCTCCTCGGTGACCTCGTCCTTGGCCATGATGTAGAACTGGATGTTGACGAATTCCTGCGCCTTGCGGACGGCTGCGGCCATCGCGGCGATGGAGCCCTCGTAGTCCGGATAGAGCTCCACGTGGTTGCTGTCCACCATTGGGAAAGAGCCGAGCGAACGGTTCAGTTCGGCGGCCGAATGGACCCAGGCGGGTGCATCGCGTTCGCTGCGCGGCTCTTCCATGTCCTCGGTGGCTGCCCAGACTTTCCGGTTGATCTCGGTCTGTTTGGCGATCCGGCGGTCCGAAAGCCGGAAACTGCCGAACATGAAGAACAGGGCGATGCCGACCAGCGGAATGAAGAAGATGGCCAGCAGCCACGCCATGGCGGTGGTGGGGCGGCGGTTGCCCGGCACAATGCCCAACGCCGCGATCCGGATTCCCATGTCCAGTATCGAAGCCACCACGACAACCCAGTCCGGGAACGTGCCCAGACCCGCAAGCGACCACAACACGGCAGCGAACTCCTCCCTTTCCCGCCGGTCCACGGCGCTGTCCTTGTACAGCCTAATGTGCCCGCGCGGCAATCTATGCTGATCCCATGACAGTTTTGGTGTTTCTCGACCCTGGCCTGGAGAACGGGCGCATCGCCGATGCCACAAAGCCGCAGCTGATGGCAACCGATCTGGGCGCTACCCGCGGCGACGGTATTTTCGAATCGCTCCTGGCGGTGGACGGTGTTCCCCGCAAGGTGCAGGCGCACCTGGACCGGCTGGCGTCCTCGGCCCGCATCATGGATCTGGACATTCCGCCGGCCGATGACTGGGAACGGGCCATCGCCACCGCCGTCGCCGAACACGCCCCGGCCGAAGAGCTGGTGCTCAAGCTGCTGGTCACGCGCGGCGTGGAAGGCGCGGAGCGTCCCACCGCGTGGGTGCAGGCGTCCCTTCCCGGTTCCGCCGGCAGGGAGCAGCGGCAGGAGGGTCTCAATGTGCTCCTGCTGGACCGCGGCTACGACAGCAACATCGCCGAGCGCGCGCCCTGGCTGCTGCTGGGCGCCAAGACCCTCTCCTACGCCGTCAACATGGCTGCCCTGCGCTATGCCAAGGCCAACGGCGCGGACGATGTCATCTTCACCTCCACCGACGGCCTGGTGCTGGAGGGCCCCACCTCCACCGTGCTGATGGCGACCGTGCGCGACGGCGTCCGGAAGCTCACCACGCCGCTGCTCGAGAACGGAATCCTGCCGGGCACCTCCCAGGGCGCCCTGTTCAACGCGGCCGCCGATGCTGGCTGGCAGCTGGGCTACGGGCCGCTGGAACCGCACCACCTGCTGGCGGCCGATGCAGTGTGGCTGGTCTCCAGCATCCGGCTGCTGGCGCCCGTCAAGTCGATCGACGGCCAGGCCATTCCGGTGTCACACGAGATGACCGAGGAACTGACGGCGCTACTGGCCAAAGGCAGCCGGGAGTAGCCCAAAAGCTTCTCGCGGCGGCGAGGGCGGCAGCCTTCCGCCGTCGTAAACCTACGTAACCGTTACCAACGATGACGACGGCGGCGCCCCGGCTTGGGTGCCGTGGGCGGCAGCGTGCTACTTTCTTGAACAGAGTAACGAGGTCCAGCGTCAAGCCCTGACTGTGCTGGCCGGCAACCCTCTTCACGGCGGGGTGCCTCAGGTGACTACTCGGCAGTGTTCATTTGGTTCATTTGCAAGCGTGATCAGGAGTGCCCCATGCCCCCATTGGAACAACCCGTCCAGTCCCCCGCTGACAGGACACAGCGTATGAGCTACGCCGGAGACCTCACGGTGGAAGAAGCCGTGGAGAAGCTGCGCGGCGGTGCGGTCCTCGTGGACGTCCGCACCGAGACCGAATGGCAGCAGGTGGGCGTGCCCGTGACGAACGACGACGGCGCTCCCGCGCGGTTCATCGAGTGGAACCGGATCGACGGCAGCCGCAATACCGGGTTCCTCAACGAACTGCAGCCGCTGCGCGGCAAGGAACTGCTGCTGCTGTGCCGCTCCGGACGGCGCTCCATCGATGCCGCCATCAGCGCTACCGCCGCCGGGCATACCGCGTACAACGTGCTGGGCGGCTTCGAAGCCGCGGGCGGCTGGCAGCAGAGCGATCTGTCCTGGAAGCGGGGCTAGACGATGGTGCCCACGGAGTCTGCCGGTCCAGGGCCGGATCCGAGGGAGCTGCTCGCCGGCTGGGCCCCACAGACCCGGGCCGTCCGCGGCGGCCTTGACCGCACGGGCTTCCAGGAAACCTCAGAAGCCTTGTTCCTGACGTCCGGCTACGTTTTCGATTCCGCCGAAGCCGCCGAGGCCTCTTTCAATGGCGAGGTGGAACGCTTCGTCTACTCCCGCTACGGCAACCCCACCGTCGCCGCCTTCCAGGAACGGCTCCGGCTGCTCGAGGGCGCCGAAGCCTGCTTCGCCACCGCCAGCGGCATGAGCGCCGTCTTCACCGCCCTGGGCGCCTTGCTCGCCGCCGGTGACCGGGTGGTTGCGGCGCGGAGCCTGTTCGGTTCCTGCTTTGTCATTCTCAACGAGATCCTGCCGCGCTGGGGCGTGGAAACGGTCTTCGTGGACGGGCATGACCTCGCCCAGTGGGAGCATGCCCTCTCCACCCCGGCCGCTGCCGTGTTCTTCGAATCGCCGTCCAACCCGCTGCAGGAACTGGTGGACATCCGGGCGGTCGTGGAACTGGCGCACGCTGCAGGCGCGCAGGTGGTGGTGGACAATGTCTTCGCCACCCCGCTGCTGCAGCAGGCAACGGAACTGGGTGCCGACGTCGTTGTTTATTCGGGCACGAAACACATGGACGGGCAGGGCCGTGTCCTTGGCGGTGCGGTGCTGGGCCGCGCGGATTTCATCAACGGCCCGGTCAAGCAGCTGATGCGCCACACCGGGCCCGCGCTGAGCCCGTTCAACGCCTGGACGCTGCTCAAAGGCCTGGAAACGATGTCCCTGCGCGTGAACTATTCGACGGCGTCCGCACTGGAGATCGCCCGCTGGCTTCAAACGCAGCCGGCGGTGCGCCGCGTGGTCTACCCGTTCCTCGAATCGCATCCGCAGTACGAACTGGCCCGCCGCCAGATGAGCGGCGGCGGAACCGTGGTCACGTTTGAGCTCGAGCCTGACGCTGCGAGCGGTTTGGAGGCCAAGGCCGCCGCGTTCCGGCTCCTCAACGCACTGACCACGGTGGATATCTCGAACAACCTCGGTGACGCCAAGTCCTTGATCACCCATCCGGCCACCACCACGCACCGCGCGATGGGACCGGAAGGGCGGGCCGCGATCGGGCTCGGCGACGGTTTTGTCCGGCTGTCCGTGGGGCTGGAGGCCACCGATGACCTGCTCAAGGACCTGGACCAGGCGCTGGCCGGCCCGTAGGTCCAGGACGTTGACGAAGGCCCGCGCCTTGTACGCGCCCAGCCGTAATCGAGGAGGCAACTGCGGCCCTTCCCAGATCTGAAAAGGGCCGTAGCTGACCGGTGGATCGCGAAGGAGCCGGGTTAGCCGAAGATGAAGTTCCAGGTGCCGGCGGAGACGGCGGCGGTAACGGCCGCCGCCGAGACCAGGGCACCGCCCAGGAAGACCCAGATGTCCACCCTGCTGAACGTCGATTCCCGCGCCCAGGTGCGTTGCGCCCCGCCGAAACCTCGGGCTTCCATCGCCACCGCCAGACGGGTGGCGCGCCGGATCGCCTGGACGATCAGCCCGAACGCCTGGCCAAGGAACGCCGCTAATTTGGCCAGCGGCTTGTTCTCGGCGCCGACTCCGCGGGCACGGCGGGCAAGTCCCAGAGTCCGCCATTCGTCAACCAGCAGGCCCACCAGCCGGAGGCCGGCCAGTGCGCCGAGCACAAACCGGTGCGGAAGCTTGAGCTTCTGGGCCAACGCATCGGCCAGATCCGTGGGGTCGGTGGTCAGCAGCAGGAAGATCCCGGGCAGTGCCACCGCCAGGGAACGCAGCCCGATGGCCACACCGGAGTTGATGGAATCCTCGGTGAAAAGCAACGGGCCTGCTTCGAAGACCACCGCACCGGTTTTCTCCGCCAGCAGCGCCGTTCCGTAGGCGCCCACCAGTGCCGCCACCACCAGCGGCCAACCGCGCTTGAACAGCGCCCAGGCGCTGATGCCGAGCACCGGCATCAGCAGCAGTTCCGCGGCCAGCACCACGCCGGCGCTCACCCAATCCACACTGAGCATCACCACCACGGTGACCATGGCCACGGCGGCAAGCTTCGAGAGCGGATTGGCGCGGGTAAAGGGCGAGGCAGTCAGCCGCGGGGTCATGATGTCCAGGCTCATGCCGCCCTCCCGCTCGTGGCCGGCGCCTGCAATTGCGCTGTTCCATCCGCCACACGCAGGACGTTTCCGCCGAGCGCAGCGGTGAAGTCGCCGTCGTGGGTCACGGACACCACGGCGTGGCCGTCGGCGATCAGGCCGCCGAGCAGGGAGACCATCTCCGCCCAGGTGTTCGCGTCCTGCCCGAACGTCGGTTCGTCCAGGACCAGGATGTCCGGGCTGGTAGCCAGCATGGTTGCCACGGACAGCCTGCGCTTCTCCCCGCCCGAAAGGGTAAAGGGGTTGGCTTGCAGGAGTTTGGTCAGCCGCAACCGCTCCGCGATGGCATCAACGCGACGCCGCACCTCGTCCTCCGGCAGCCGGGCGACGCGCCGGGGACCGAATTCGAGTTCGTCGATCACCCGGTGGGTCAGGAACTGGTGCTCGGGTTCCTGGAAGACGGTGCCGATCCGGGTGACCAGTTCAGCCGATTTC
Organism: Crystallibacter permensis; assembly: GCF_025960875.1. Lineage (GTDB taxonomy): Bacteria > Actinomycetota > Actinomycetes > Actinomycetales > Micrococcaceae > Crystallibacter > Crystallibacter permensis. Next base: position 52,774 of record NZ_JAODLR010000013.1, read on the forward strand.
CACTTGTGCACGGTGCCGGCCGCACCCCGCCGGAGCTCCGGTGCGGCCTCAAGCTTGCCGCCCGCGGGGGTCAGCAGCCCGGCTAGGGTCAGCGCCAAGGTCGACTTGCCGGCGCCGTTGGGGCCGGTAATGCTCAACGCCTCGCCCGCCGCCAGTTCCAGCGAGACTTTATTGACTACCGGTCCGGCCCTGCGGGTCCGGGCAACGGACAGATCCGCCGCCCGGAGCAGGTCCGTCCCCGGCGTGCCGTGGCCGCCGTCGCTGCCGTTGCCACCGCCGGTGGGCAAGGAGGTGCGCAGCCGGGGCGTGTAGCCGGGGACCCAGACACCAGCTTCGATCAGGCGTTCCCTGGTACCTGCGGCATTGAGAACGTCCGCCGGCGGACCGTCGGCGAGAACACCGCCGCTGGCCGCCAGCACAATGACCCGGTCCACCACGTCCGCCCAGACGGCCACGCGGTGTTCCACCACGATCAGGGTGGCACCGGTGCGCTCAAGCACCCCGACCACCGCGTCCCGGACCTCAAGCACACCGTCCGGGTCCAGGTTCGCCGTGGGCTCGTCGAGCAACAGGACACCCGGCCGCATGGCCAGGACCGACGCCAGCGCAAGCCGCTGTTTCTGCCCTCCGGAAAGCGCCGTGGTGGCGTGGTCCAGCGGGACCTCGAGGCCCACGTCCCCGAGGCTTTCGCGCACCCGGGACCAGATTTCGTCCCTCGGCAGGGCCATGTTCTCCGCGCCGAAGGCAACCTCGTCCCCCACGCGGGCCATGACCACCTGGGACTCCGGGTCCTGGAGCACCAGTCCAGTCCGGCCGCGGGACTGGACCGGGTGCATGCCGTCGACAGCCAGGCTGCCCGCTTCATCGCCTTCGCCGTCGTCGCCCAGCACCCCCGCAATGGCATGCAGCAGCGTGGACTTGCCGGCACCGGAAGCGCCGAGCAGCAGCACCCGCTCCCCCGGCTCGATCCTGAAGCTCACGTCGCTGAGCGCCGGATCCTTGCGGCCGGCATGGCGCCAACCGTATCCCTCGGCGGTGACGGCCGCCGGGTGGCCGCGCTCCGCCGTCGTGCTTTGAATGGTTGCCATGGTCTATACGTCTGCTGTCCGGCCGGCGGCAAAGGACGAGAGCGCGCCCGTCTTTGCCAGTCCTCTCATGGCCAGCCAGGGCAGCAGGCCGGCGATGACCACGCCGGAGATGGCCGCGAACAGTGTGTACCAGAGCTTCCAGTCGGTTGCCCACTCCACGTTCCACAGGATGTTCTCGCCGATGGCCAGGGCCAGACCGGCACCTAGCCCGGCCAGCAGCGACACGCCGAGGTTGAACTTCTTGTAGAGGAAGAGCAGGAAGACCAGTTCCGCCCCGAGCCCTTGGATCAAGCCCGAGAGGAGCACGGTGAGGCCGAACTGTGTACCCAGCAGGCTCGACACGGCGGCCGCGAGGACCTCGCAGTAGATCGCCGCGCCGGGCTTACGGATGAGCAGCCCGCCCAGGACACCGGCCGTGAGCCAGCCTCCCGCATAGAGCCCGCCGGCCGGAGGGAAGGCAGCGGTCAGCACCGCGATGCCCGAATAACCGGCGGACCAGGCCCAGAAAATGACCCCGATGGCCACGCCGATCACTGACGCGACGACAATATCGACAACGCGCCAGGTGTAACGGGGTTTGCGCGCAGCAGCCTGCGCCGAAGGTGTAACGGTGTTCATGGAATCCTCCTGAGGTTCAGGAGGGGAAGGCAACCCGGCTTTTCCGGGCACACCCTGAGATCTCGACTCCCTTCGCCGGTACTAGCCGGAGCAGGTTCGAGGGTCTGCGGCTGTCCGCACTCTCAGCGTCCCGACCCGGTACGGCTGTTGCCGTTGTTACCGTGACGGACGCTCCCCTGTCGTCATTGGTGCTTTTTCAAGCGACTTCCAGTGTACTACTGACGACAGCGCGTGGCAGCCGGGGCGGAAAACGCTAGGCTGGGTGGCAGATGACATCACCGACGAAAGGCAGTGGCAGTGAACATTGTGTTGAAACTTCTGGGCACAGCGGTGAGCATCGGGGCGGGACTGGCCGGCGCCAAGCTCATCGACATCCTGTGGAAGGCCGTCACCGGCGAAGACTCCCCCAAGCATGACGACGACATGGAAAACAGCCTGAGGGCCACCATTGCCTTCGCCGCGATTTCCGGTACGGTCAGCGCCATCATCCGCGTGCTTTCCCAGCGTGGAACCATGCAGGCGGTCAACCGCTTCAATCGGACCCGGGACATGGTCTAGTCCTTAGAGCAGTTTCAGGATTCGCGGCGGCGTTTGGCGGAAGCCTTCGCCGCCGTTTCCTTTGGTTCCTTGGTGCGCAGCACGCCCTTGGGCTTGCCTGCGGGCTTTTTCCCTGCGTCCCCTTCGGCGGCCAGTTCCGCCGCCAATTCGGGATCGGCCGCCAGCGCCGCCTCTTCCGCGGCATCCGCTTTCCGGCGTTCGGCTTCTTCCGCCGCAGCTTTCTGGACCACGGCGTCCAGATCATCCACGCTCAGCGTTTCCCGGTGCAGGTGCTTGGTGCGGTAACCGGCACGGCCCACCATGTGCGCCGACACCGGAACCGTGAGCAGTTGGAACAGCCAGGCGATAATCAGCACCGGCACCGCTGCCCAGCTGCGAAGCTGGAGGGCCAGACCGATCAGCAGCAGCAGCAGCCCGAAAACCTGGGGCTTGGTAGCCGCGTGCATCCGCGAGAGCAGGTCCGGAAACCGGAGCAGCCCGATAGCGGCGGCCAAGGACATCAGTGCCCCGAGGACCAGGCAGAGTCCGGCGACAATTTCCAGCACAAGATCAGTGTTCATGGGTCCGCCTGTCGATCACGAAACGCGCCACCGTGACTGAACCGATGAACCCGACCAACGAAATGATGATCACCAAGGTCAGATTGGCCTGATGCTTCCTGACGGCCATGTCCGCTATCAAGCCCGCGCAGACGATGGCCAGCAAAACATCGATAGCGATCACCCGGTCCAGGATGGAGGGGCCTTTGACAATCCGGGAGATTGCGACGGCGGCGGAGAAGGCCAGGACGACGGTGACGATCACCAGGACAACTTCCATGAATGGGCTGTTCAACTGGTTCCTCCGTTCCGTCGGTTTGCTGCCTCCGCTTTGACCATCGCGACTTCCTCTTTACTGCCGATCGCCCGGATCAGCCCGGCTTCGATCCTGCGGACCTGTTCGCGGAACCGGTCCGCCTTGTCCGGGTCCGGAATGTCCAGGACGTGCAGGTACAGCGTCGAAGTGGACCGGTCCACGTCCACCACGAGGCTTCCGGGAATCAGCGAGATTGTATGGCCGGTGGCGGTGACCAGCAGGTCCGAATGGCTGCGCAACTTCACGGCCAACACTCCGTTCTTGGTCCTTGGTCCCCGGGTGAGGGCGATCCAGAAGACCTCGAAACTAGCCTTCGCCACGTTCAGCAGGAACGCCGCCACGAACACGGCTGCCGCCCAAAGATTCAGGCGTCCGGCCAGTTCTACCGGCGGCAGATAAAAGATATTGACGACGGCGAGGGCGATGAGTAGTCCGAAAATCAGGTTGCCGGCGCTGAAGTCCTGCCAGAGGGCTCCCCAAAGGATGACCAGCCAGACCAGCAGCGGAACTTCGACGAGCAGCGGGATCCGGGAACGGGTCATTGCTCAACCCCCTGTACCGCGCCGGTACCAAGGACGGCCTCGATATAGGGGGTGCGCTCGAGCATCGCCCGGGCCCCCTGGTCGCTCAGCTGGAACAGCGGGCCGGCAAAGACGGTCAGTGCCACGCCGAGTGCCACCAGGCCCATGGTGGCTCCGACCATGCTCTTCGGCAGCAGGTGGATGGTCCCCCTGCCGGAGAACCGGCCGGTGGGCTTGTCCGTCACGTACTTGGAAGTGCGCAGGGTGGAACCATCCGGTTTGCTGGCCAGCAGCACCGGATCCGGGTGCTCGGCGTCCTCCGGAGTACGCCAGAAGGCCCTGTTCCAGACGCGGGCCATGGCCATCAGGGTCAGCAGGGAGGTGACGACGCTGCCGATAACCAGCGTGTACGACACCGGAGTGGCAAGATCGACGCCGCCTTGCAGCAGGCCGAGCTTGCCGAGGAAACCGGAGAAGGGCGGGATGCCTGCCAGGTTCATGGCCGGCACAAAGTACAGGATCGCCAGCAGCGGCGAGAGTTTCGCCATTCCGCCCAGCCGGTCCATGTTGGAGGTGCCGCCGCGGCGTTCGATCAGACCCGCCACCAGGAACAGGCTGGTCTGGACGGTAATGTGGTGCGCCACGTAGTACATCGTCGATCCCAGTCCGACCACGGAACTCATCGCCAGGCCGAAAACCATGTAGCCGATGTGGCTGACCAGCGTGAACGAGAGCATACGTTTGATGTCAATCTGGGCCAGCGCCCCAAGGATGCCGACCACCATGGTCAGCAACGCGATGATCATCAGGAAGGTGTTGATGCGGTCCCCGGGGAAGAGCAGCGTCTCGGTCCGGATCAGCGCGTAGACACCAACCTTGGTCAGCAGGCCGGCAAACACTGCGGTCACCGGAGCGGGCGCGGTGGGATACGAGTCGGGCAGCCAGAAGGACAGCGGGAACACCGCGGCCTTGATGCCGAACGCCACTACCAGCATCAGGTGCAGAATCATCTGCGTGGAATCATCCAGCTCGGCCAGCTTCACGGCCAGATCGGCCATGTTGATGGTGCCGGTCGCCGCATAGATCATCGCAATGGATAGCAGGAACAGCATCGAGGAAATAACGCTGACCACCACGTATGTCACGCCGGCCCGGACACGTGGCCCGGTTCCGCCCATGGTCATCAGGACATAGCTGGCGGTCAGCAGAATCTCGAAACCTACGTAGAGGTTGAACAGGTCCCCGGTGAGGAAAGCGTTGGACACTCCTGCCACGAGGATCAGGTAGGTGGGATGGAAAATCGAGATGGGACCGTCTTCGTCCCCATCGGCCATGCCTTGGCCGGACGCGTAGACCAGCACCGCCAGACTCACGGCCGAGGAGATCACCAGCATCAGGGATGAAAGCTCGTCCACCACCAGGGAAATTCCGAACGGCGGAACCCAGCCACCAAGGAACACGGCCTGCACGCCCTGGGTCCAGGCCGACCACAGCATGAGCAGTTCGACGGACAGTGTCAGGGCGAGCGTGGTGATGGCCACCGTCCGCTGCGCAACCGGCCGACGGATCAGGATGAAGGCAAAAGCAGCGCCCAGGAAAGGAAGGACAACGGCCAGCGGGGCCAGGCTTGCGGCGTTCATTCTTGTCCCCGAACTCTGGTCTTCGGTGCTGCCGGCCGTTCATCGGCGTCTTCGGGCGTGACGAATTCCGTGGTCTCTACCGGGATAGCGGTATCGTCCTCGGCGTCAAAGCTGGGCTGGTTGGCCACGCGGCGGTCTTCGATATCGTCCTGGACTTCGTCCTGGCGTCCCAGCACCCACGAACGGTAGATGATGCCGAGCATGAACGCGGTCACCGCGAAGGAAATCACAATGGAGGTCAGGATCAGGGCCTGCGGCAGTGGGTCATTGTATTCCCCGGCAGGAATATCCGCGTCATACAGCGGCGCGAGGCCAGCGGCCCCGCCGGTGGCCAGCAACAGGATGTTGGCGCCGTTGGCCAGCATCATCAGGCCGAGCATGACCCGGGTCAGGCTTCGTTCGAGAATCAGATAGACGCCCACCGCCACGAGAACTCCCATGACTACGAGCAGCGTGATGTTCACCGTCATCGGGCTACTCCTTCCTCGATGGCGTCCGGCGCCGGCTGCGGCACACCCTCATCCGGCTTCGGCGCCTTCTCCTGGCTGCGCTCATCTACTTCCGCACCGAAACTGCGCAGAACGTCGAGCACCAGGCCCACCACCACCAGATAAACGCCGATGTCGAAGAACGTTGACGTGACGAATTTATGGTCGCCGAATACCGGCAAGCTGAAATTGATGATGGCGCTTTGGAATACCTCGCCGCCGAAGAACAGCGGCGCCATGGCAGTCAAGGAAGCAATCCCCAGGCCGGCACCGAGCAGGAAGCCGGCGCTGACAGGGGTGGCTTCGGCGAGTTCCACGCGTCCGCCCGCCAGGTACCTGATCGCCAAGGCGATGCCTGCCAGCAGTCCGCCGGCGAAGCCGCCGCCGGGCAGGTTGTGTCCGGCCAGCAGCAGGTAGATCGAGAAGATCACCAATGAGTGGAACAGGAGTCTGGTGATGACCTCGAAGATGATGGAACGCCGTTCAGGGGCGAGGGTCCGTCCGGCAACCAGCCAGGCATCCCTGGCCGAGGTTGCGAAGCGCCGGGCAGTGACCAGCGCGGCGGCATCCCGGCCGGTGTGCTCGGGCAGTTCGGTGAGGCGGTCCACCGACCCGGAGGCGACGTTCGAGGCGCGCATGCGCTTGTCTCCGCGGCTGCGGACGAAGATCAGGCTGGCCACGCCCGTGGCGGCGACGGCCAGTACGGAGATTTCGCCGTAAGTGTCCCACGCACGGATATCCACCAAGGTGACGTTGACAATGTTGGCTCCGCCGCCGCCGTCGTACGCCAGCTGCGGGAATTCCAACGAGACCGGCAGCTGGGTGCGCGCTGCCATGGACGTCATGGCAATGACCACCATGGCCAGGCCGAAGGCCGCACCGATCGCAGCCCGCAGCCATTTGAAACTGCTGGGGGTGCGCAGCCAGAGCCGTGCCGGCAGGGAGCGCAGTGCCAGCACAATCGCGACCAGCACAATGGTCTCCACGAGCATCTGGGTCAACGCCAGGTCCGGCGCGCCCTGCAGCGCAAAGATCAGCGCGATGCCGTAACCGGTGACAGAGACCATCAGCACGGCCATGAACCTCTTGTTGGCCCTGATGGCAAGAATGGCCGCCACGATGATGCCCAGCCCCGCGAGCAGTTGCGCGGGAGAGTCGAAAGCGATCCAGCTGTCGGGCCAGGGCGTGTCCATCAGGAACACGGCGCTCAGCGGAGTGACGATCGAGACGCTGAGAATGACCACGAGGTAGAAAATCAGCGAGCCGCGCTGCGTGCGGCCCGTGACCCAGACGGCCACCTCATCCAGCACGCCGATGACGCCGCGGTAGGCGCGTTCACCAGTAAGCCCGCCGGAGAAGCGGTCCTGGAACGCGGTGACCCGGGTCCGGAACAGGAACAGCAGCGTGCCGACGGCCAGCGTCAGCACCGTCAGTCCGAGCGCCGGGGTCACGCCGTGCCACAGAGCCAAGTGCCCGTCGGGCTGGCCGTCCGAGGGGAACAGTGAAACATAGGGGGCGATAATCGAGTCCAGCGGGGCGGGCCAGAGGCCGAACGCCACAGTGGCTGCCGTCAGCAGCATCGGCGATGCGATAAACGCCCCGGGAATGCGTTTGAACGCGGTCTTCTTGACGTTGGGCTTGTAGGCAAACCCGCCCCAGACAAACCGTGCACTGTAGGCAAAGGTCAACATGGAACCGACGACGACGCCGGCCAGCAGGACCGCTCCGGTCCAGCCGCCTTCGGAAGCGTGGTGGACGAAGGTCTCGTAGACCGACTCTTTCGCCACGAAGCCCAGCAGCGGCGGTACCCCTGCCATGGAGGCGGCACCGATTAGCGACACGGTAAATAGGACCGGCGCCGCCCGGTAGATTCCCGAAAGCTTCCGGATGTCGCGGGTGCCGGACTGGTGGTCGATGATACCGACCACCAGGAAAAGTGTCGCCTTGAAGAAGCCGTGTGCCAGCAGCAGTCCCAGGCCTGCCAGCGCACCGTCGCGGCTGCCCAACCCCACCACCATGGTGAGGAAGCCCAATTGGCTGACCGTGCCGTAGGCCAGGATGAGCTTCAGGTCGAACTGTTTGAGTGCCAGCCACCCGCCGACCAGCATGGTCGCCAGGCCCAGGACCATCACGGTCCCCTCCCAGTACCGGGTATCCGAGAAACCCGGCGCGAACCGTGCCACCAGGTAAATGCCGGCCTTGACCATGGCCGCGGCATGGAGATAGGCGCTGACCGGCGTGGGCGCGGCCATGGCGGCAGGCAGCCAGAAATGGAACGGGACCAGGGCCGACTTGCTGATAGCGCCGACCAAGATCAGCAGGATGGCCACGTCGATCAACATGCCGTGCTGGATCAGTTCCGGGGCCGCGGCCATGATTTCCGAAATGCGGTAAGTACCCGCCGTCTGCCCGACCATGATCAGGCCGACGAGCATGGTCAGGCCGCCGAACGTCGTCACGATCAGGGCCTGCAGGGCCGAACGCCGCGCCGCCAGACGGTGCCGCGCGTACCCGATCAGCAGGTAGGACAGGACGGTGGTTAGTTCCCAGAAGACGTAGAGCATGAGCAGGTCATCAGTGATGACCAGGCCGAACATGGCTCCGGCAAAGGCAAGCAGCTGCGCTCCGAACGGTCCGATGTTGGGATCATCGGCCTTGAAGTAGCGTGCGCAGTAAAAGAGGACCAGGGCGCCGACCCCGAGAATAAGGATCGCCAGCACAGCGGACAAGGTATCCATCCGGAAGGCCAGCTCCAGCCTCAGCTCCGGAATCCACGGGATAATTACCGACGGCGGCGCATTGGGTCCGCCGGAGAGTGCAGTTTGGTCCGATCCTGTGTACCGGTCGAAAGTGGCCAGGAGCCAGATGAAGCAACCGGCTGGAACGGCGGCCAGGATGTAGAAGGTTGAACGACCGAGTTTCCTGAAGATCCAAGGCGCGATGAAGGCCACCACGAAGAGCAGGGTGAGCACAACAAGCACTATATTCTCCGGGGCTTCCTTCTGGGATTGGCGGTAAAAAGGCGCAAAAGCCTGATTCCATTCTACCGGTGGCATACGTCCGGTCCTGACGTTGCCCGTCACAATCGTCCTTACCCGCGCCCCTCCGATCGGCGTTTTACCGCGGATTCATCCACTGGTCAGCGGCTTAAGCTGTTCACGAAGGGCGAAGAAGCTAGCATTCGGTTATGAGCCACTCGTCAGGAAATCCGGCACCATCCACGAATGCCGGCTCTCCCTCGGAAGAGAGAATCAACAAGAAGCACGTGCTCGCATGGGCCTCCTGGGACTGGGGCTCGGCCGCCATCAACGCGATCATGACGACCTTCGTCTTCACGGTCTATCTGGTGAGCGACCCTTTCGGCGGCGAAGTCTATGCCTCGCAGATCCTCGGTTACGGCCTGGCTGTGTCCGGAGTTGCCATCGCCCTCCTGGCCCCGATCACCGGCCAGCGCTCGGACTCGGGCGGACGGCGGAGGTACTGGCTGGGCGTCAACACCATGGCCGTCGTCGCACTGACGGCGCTGTGCTTCTTTGTCTACCCCTCCCCCGGGTTCCTCTTCGTCGGCGTCGCGCTGATCGCGCTGGCCAACATTTTCTTCGAGTTCGCCAACGTCAACTACTACGCGATGCTCGGCCAGATCTCCACGCCGTCCACAGTCGGCAAGGTCAGTGGCTTCGGCTGGGCCATGGGCTATGTCGGCGGCATCGTTGCCCTGGCGCTGGTGCTCATCGGGTTCGTCCTCCCCGAGACCGGCTGGTTCGGAGCCACCGCCGAAAACGGGCTGAACATCCGGTTGGTCGCGGTGTTCTCAGCCGTCTGGTTCCTGATCTTTGCGCTGCCGGTACTTTTCACCGTGCCGGAAATTCCCCGCCAGCCGAAGACCGCCCGGCTGGGCTTCTTCGCCTCCTACGGGCTATTGTTCCGCCGGATCAAGGCCATCTACCGGACCAGTCCGCACACCATCTTCTTCCTGCTGGCCAGCGCGATCTTCCGGGACGGGTTGGCAGCCGTCTTCACCTTCGGCGGCGTGATCGCCGCCGGCACCTTCGGCTTCACCCTGACCGAAGTCATCTTCTTCGCCATCGCGGGGAACGTCGTCGCGGCCCTTGGCGCAGTGGCCGGCGGAATCCTCGATGACCGGATCGGGCCGAAGAAGATTATCGTCGGTTCCCTGATCGGGCTGATTGTCGCCGGCGCTGCTGTCCTTGTGCTCGGAGCCAACACGTACACCATCTTCGGCGCAACCCTGACCGGTGACACCACTTTCTGGATCTTCGGGCTGATGCTGTGCCTCTTCGTCGGCCCCGCCCAGTCCTCCAGCCGCGCCTACCTGGCGAGGCTGGCCCCCAGGGGCGAGGAGGGAGAGTTCTTCGGCCTCTACGCCACCACCGGCCGGGCCGTCAGTTTCCTGGCCCCCACGCTCTTTGGCCTGAGCATTACCATTTTCGGCGCGCAGCGCTTTGGCATCCTGGGCATCCTCATCGTGCTGCTGGCCGGCCTGCTGGCACTGCTGCCGGTCAAGGAGCCGCGCGAGGTTCCGACGGCCCAAACGCCGTCGGCCTGACTAGCGCTCGATCGTGGTGCGGTGGAAGTTGAGGTAACTGCGCGAAGCCGTCGGGCCCCGCTGGCCCTGGTACCGGTTGCCGTACTGGCCGGATCCATAGGCGTGTTCGGCCGGCGAGGTCAGGCGGAAGAAGCACAGCTGGCCGATCTTCGAGCCCGGCCAGAGCTTGATCGGCAGGGTGGCCATGTTGGACAGCTCCAGCGTCACGTGGCCGGAGAAACCAGGATCGATGAAGCCCGCCGTGGAGTGCGTGAGCAGACCCAGCCGGCCCAGCGAAGACTTGCCTTCCAGCCGGGCGGCGATGTCCTCCGGCAGGGTCACCGTTTCGTAAGTGGAACCCAGCACGAACTCGCCGGGGTGCAGGATGAACGGCTCATCGGGGTCCACCTCAACGAGGCGGGTCAGTTCGGGCTGCTCCAGCTGCGGGTCGATGTGGGCATATTTGTGGTTGTCGAACAGCCGGAAGAACCGGTCAATCCGCACGTCCACGCTGGAGGGCTGGATCATTTCGGGCAGAAACGGGTCCAGGACAATTCGCTCGGCATCGAGTTCGGCTCGGATATCGCGGTCTGAGATCAGCACCATCTAAAAATAACGCATGGCTTGCGGGAGTCTTCAATTCCGACGGCGGATCTACCGGCCGCCACTCTGTTGCCCAAGGCGCCGCAGTGGAAACATAGAGGGTACGGCCGCGCTGGCCGCCAGTTCGTTAACAGGGGAATCATGGAAACCGGAAGCACTTCGCAACGCCCACGGCCCGCACTGCTGGTGGTTATGGCTACCGCCGTGGCGCTGCTTTTCACGCTCGTAACCGCCGCTCCCGCCTCAGCCGCCGAACCTGTCCGGGACCCGGCCAACATCAAGGTTCTGGTCAACAAAGCCCATCCGTCGAGCCCGCTCACCTACACTCCAAAACTGGCGCGGTGGAAGAGCACGGGCTACCGGATGCGTCCGGATGTCAGCACCAAACTCTCCAGCCTTTTTGCCGGCGCCGACAGCGCAGGCCATGCGATCGCCGTCGTCAGTGCCTACCGTTCCTATGCGGAACAGCGTGACCTCTACAACTACTACGTGAGGATCTACGGAAAGACCTACGCGGACCGCATTTCCGCCCGCCCAGGTTATAGCGAACACCAGACCGGACTGGCGGTGGACGTTGGCTTGGCCAGTGGATCCTGCGGACTGGAAGCGTGTTTCGGCGATACCGCGGCGGGCAAGTGGGTGGCCGCCAACGCGTACAAATACGGATTCATCATCCGCTATCCGAAGGGCCACGAAGCCACCACCGGCTACACCTATGAACCTTGGCATCTGCGCTATGTCGGCGTCACCTTGGCCACCGAAATGCGGACCAAGAAGATCCCGACCATGGAGCACTACTACGTGCTGGGCAAGCCGAGCATCCGCAGCTACTCGGATGTGCTGGCTGCCGATTCCGCCGGTGACCTCTGGCGCTACCCGGGCAGCGGAGGCAGGATGCATCCCCGGGTGAAAATCGACCATGCCTATGGCGGCGTCAAGACCGGCACATCGGTTGACTGGAACCAGGACGGGACCATCGACCTGCTGCTCCAGATGAAGGACGGCCGGCTGCTGGTGAACCTGGGCAGGTCCGGCGGCGGCTTCCAGGCACCCCGCGAGGTTGGCCGCGGCTTCGCCAAGTACGACCTCACCATTGGACGGTGGGCCGCCGCGGACACCTACCCGGGCGTTGTAGCCAAGCGTTGGTCGGACGGCGCCCTGCTGTACTACCGCAACGGCTCCGCGGCCTACCTGTCCGCCGGCAGGACAATCAGCAGCGGCTGGGGGCGTTACCGTCCCACGATGCTGGACTGGAACCAGGACGGCAAGCAGGATCTGATCGCCATCCGGAACACCGGAGAGCTCTACTTCTACCCGGGAAACGGCTCCGGCGGCATCAGCACCTCCGCACGCCAGCTGGTTGGCAAGAGCGGCTGGCACAAGGTCTCGACCGTGACCCCGATCTACGGCTACACCGCGTCGGGATCCGCCGGCTTCATCGGGAAGTTCACGGACGGAACATTGAAGTACTACCCCTACAGCAAGGGCCGCTTTGGCACACGTACCCAGGAGGGGACAGGTTTCGCCTCCTACAACGTCTTCCGGTAGAGCTCGCCAGACGCTGCCGGTGGTCGAAACGAACGGCGACCGCCGGCAGCCCTTTCCCTCGGCCGCAGGGGTACAGTCTTACGGCTGGCCGATCTCCGTGCGGACGGCATAGAGCTCCGGGAAAAACGTCAGTTCCAGGGCCTTTTGCAGAAAACCGACGCCGGATGAACCGCCGGTGCCGCGTTTCATACCGATGGTGCGTTCCACCGTCTTCAGGTGGCGAAAACGCCAGAGCTGGAAATTGTCTTCCAGGTCCACCAGTTCTTCACAAGCCTCGTAGACATCCCAGTTTTCATGGGCGTTCTCGTACACATATTTAAAGGTCTGCACCAGTTCGGCATTGAACACGTGGGCTTCGCTAACGTCCCGTTCCAGGAGTTCCCGCGGCACCGCGTAGCCCCGGCGGGACAGGAACGCCAGGAACTCGTCGTAGATACTGCTCTTCCCCAGCAGGTCCCCCAGCAGGGCCTGGGCGCTCGGATCCGCCGAGAAGACGTCGAGCATGCTCCGGTTCTTGTTGCCCAGCAGGAACTCCACCGCCCGGTACTGGGAGGACTGGAAGCCCGACGACGAGCCCAGCTGGCCACGGAATTCTGCGTACTCGGATGGTGTGAGGGTGGCGAGCACGGACCATTGTTCCGTCAGCGAGCGCTGGATGTGTTTGATCCGGGCAATGCCCTTCATCGCAAACCGCAGGTCATCGGCCTGCAGTTTCTCCCGCACGGTGCGCAGCTCGTGCAGGACCAGCTTGAGCCACAGCTCCGAGGTCTGGTGCTGGATGATAAAGAGCAGCTCGTCGTGGTGTTCCGGCCTGCTCACCGGCCGCTGGGCGGAGAGCAGCTCGTCGAGCTGCAGGTAAGAGCCGTAGCTCATCTTGTCGGAGAAATCGGTCTCGATTCCGGTTTCGAATTTCCGGGTGTTCTTGTCCACCGTCATGGCACTCCATTGTGTTAGTTTTTCGTTACTTACTACCCTACGGCCAGCGCCTCACGACATGGGCTGAGGGGACTACTGTTGTGCCATGGACGTGGAAGAAACGCCGTTGCCGGGAATCGGCCTTCGCCGGGAGATAGTGCTGGACAACGGAAGGCGTGTGGGCATAGTCACCCATCGCGATGGCCAGACCGAGCTGATCATCTCGCGCCTGGACGATCCCGACGCCTGCCTCGCCTCAGTTCCTATGAGTGTGGAGGAGGCCGCTACCTTGGGCGGACTGCTCGGCGGTCCAAAGCTGGTGGCCCAGCTCTCCGAAGAACACAGCGAACTGCCGGGCGTGAGTACGCGGCAGTTTCCGGTGACCGAAGGTTCGCCTTTCTCCGGGCATGCCCTGGGCGAGGCCAGGATCCGCACACGCAGTGGCGCGTCCGTGGTCGCCATTATTCGCGAAGGCCAGGTGATGCCTTCCCCCGCCCCGAACGACACGATGAACCCAGGAGATCTCCTCATCGTGGTGGGCACCCCTGATGGACTGGATGCTGCCGCCAAGATCCTGCACGGGGGATAGCCGGGCGTGGGCGGCACGACTCTTGTACTGATCGAGCTCGGCCTGGTGTTTCTCGGGCTGGGCATCCTCGGTCGTCTTGCCGCCCGGATCGGCATGTCGCCGGTTCCCTTGTATCTGCTGGGTGGATTGGCTTTCGGCAACGGCGGATTGATCGAGTTTGCCAGCATCAACGAATTCAGCCACATCGCCAGTGAAATCGGCGTGGTCCTGCTCCTGCTCATGCTGGGGCTCGAATACACCGCCCGTGAACTCGCGACAGGCCTGCGGCAGTCCTGGCAGGCCGGTGTGGTGGACATGCTGCTGAATTTCCTCCCCGGTGCGCTGCTGGCGCTGATCCTCGGCTGGGGCGGGATCGGAGCACTGGTACTTGGCGGCGTGACCTATATATCCTCGTCGGGAATTGCGGCCAAAGTCCTCACGGACCTGGGCCGCCTGGGAAACCGGGAAACACCGGTGGTCCTCTCCATCCTGGTCCTGGAAGATCTCGCCATGGCCGCCTATCTGCCGGTGCTCACGACAGTCCTCGCCGGGGCTTCGTTCCTGGGCGGGCTGCAGGCCGTTGGAGCAGCGCTGCTGGCCGTGAGCGCAGTCCTGTTCCTGGCCATCCGGTACGGCCAACGGATCACCGGCTGGATCCACAGTCCGGAACAAGAAACGTTCCTGCTCAAGCTGATCGGCGTAGCGCTGCTGGTAGCCGGACTGGCTTCCGCCATGCAGGTTTCGGCCGCCGTCGGAGCCTTCCTGCTGGGCATCGCAATATCGGGCGCAACAGCAGAAAGCGCCGTCCGGGTCCTGGCACCCCTGCGCGACATCTTTGCCGCCATGTTCTTCGTGGTGTTCGGGCTCAACACGGATCCGGCCTCCATCCCACCGGTGCTGGTCTGGACCATCGTGTTGGGGGTACTGACCGCAGGCACCAAAATGGCTACCGGCTGGTGGGCAGCGCGCCAAGCGGGAATCGGCCGCTGGGGACGGCTTCGGGCAGGCGCTGCGCTGATTGCCAGAGGCGAATTTTCCATCGTCATTGCCGGCCTCGCGGTGGCCTCAGGTGCCATTGTTCCCGAACTGGCCGCGGTGGTGACGGCTTACGTGATGCTTATGGCAGTGACCGGGCCGATAGCCACCCGGTTTGCCGAGCCAGCTGTCCGCCGGATATCCCGACAACCCGAAGCAGAGCCGGCGAGCTGACTCAGCGTACAGATGAATCCCAGCGCCATGCCCGGCCTCGGGTTTCCGGGGTCCGGCCGCTGGCCTTCAGCAGGTCCTGCCACGGCTCGCTGGTCCTGGCTGCGAAGGGAAACAGCCGGTCGAGGACTCTGGCGATGGTCCCGCCGTCGGCCTCATAGCCAATGCCGTGGGCAGCCAGGATGTCGTAGGCATGCAGGGCCGCTTCGGTGATCCCCATCGAGGCGAAGCCGGAAGCATCCGAAATGCCGGCCGGGTGATAGCCGCGTTTGTCCGGCGGCGCCACAGCGACCACGGCACACAGCAGTCCGGCGGTGGCGTCAAGGCAACTAATGATGCCGGCTGTCCCGGTGGCCGGGTCCGGCCAGAACAAGATCTCCGGCGAGCCCTGCCGCCAAGGAGGCGGATCCTGCAGCACCACATAGCTGTCCTGCGGCGGGTTGCGCCCCGAAAGCTGCATGGCGTAGAAGCCGAAGTCGTCCATTAGGTGCGCCGCGGTGTCGCGGCATCTCCACTCCAGTTGGTGGGCAGGTTGCTCCCAGGCAGCGTCCTGCAGCCGGGCAAGGTGGTCGAGAACGTGATCAGCGACGGTACGCAGATCATCCGCGGTGGGCATCATGTCTCGATCCTGTACCTTTTCCGTCCAATTTGTCGCCCCTTTGTAGCGCAAGCCGCACTTTGGGGCTTATGGTCAAATCGAAAGGTTGCTTAGGACCGTCTCTTCCCCCGAGGATTCAGTCTGAGCGTCTACAAGGATGTGGAGGCGCAGTACCGATGCCACAGCACGAGAGGTTTGAGCCCCGGAACCGCAAGAAACCACGCGCCCTGGCCGGACTAACACTGGCTCTGGGCGCCATGCTTTTAAGCGGCTGCAGCGAAGCGGAAAGTGTGCCGACGCTGACCTGGTACATCAACCCCGACGACGGCGGCCAGGCCGCCATCGCCGAAAGATGCACCGCCGATTCCGGCGGCACTTACCGGATAGAAACCTCCCTGCTCCCCAATGACGCGGCCGCCCAGCGGGAACAGCTGGCCCGCCGCCTCGCCGCCGGAGACTCTTCCCTTGACATCATGAGCCTGGATCCGCCGTTCATCCCAGAACTCGCTGAGCCGGGCTTCCTGGCTCCGGTGCCCGACGACGTGGCACAGCGGACCACCCAGAACGTGGTCGAGGGCGCGTTGGCCGGTGCGCAGTGGAAGGACGAACTGGTCACCGTCCCCTTCTGGGCCAACACCCAGCTGCTGTGGTACCGCAAGTCGGTGGCAGAAGCAGCCGGACTGGACATGAGCCAGCCCGTGACGTGGCAGCAGATCATGGACGCCGCGGCCAGCCAGGATAAGTTCCTGGGCGTCCAGGGCCAGCGCGGGGAGTCAATGACCGTCTGGGTCAACGCGCTGATCGAGTCCGGCGGCGGGCAAATCATCCAAAACCCGGAGGCACCCGCCGCGGAAATCGAACTCGGCCTGGTCTCCGAGGCCGGCCGGGAAGCCGCGGAAATCGTTTCGACCATCGGCAAGGAAGGGCTCGGCGGTCCCGGCCTGGCCACCCAGGACGAGAACTTCTCGATGATCCTGTTCCAGGGCGACAAAGGTTCGTTCATGGTGAACTGGCCGTTCGTCTGGCCAGCCACCAACAGTGCCGTTGAGGCAGGTTCCCTGGATCCGGAACTGATCGAGGACATCGGCTGGACGCTGTACCCCAGGGTCAACGCAAACGAACCGACCGCGCCACCGCTGGGCGGGATCAACCTCGGCGTCGGCGCCGCGAGCGACCATCCAGACCTGGCCTACGAGGCAATCGAGTGCATCGTCTCCCCCGAGAACCAGGCCGAGTATTTCATAACCAACGGCAACCCGCCGTCGAACACCGAAGCCTACGAGGATCCCCGGATCGAAGAGGCATTCCCTATGGCCGACACCATTCGGGAATCCCTTGAACTTTCCGCGCCGCGGCCGCAGACCCCCTACTACAATGAGGTCTCCATCGGCCTGCAGCAGAACTGGGCACCGCCCAGATCCGTCGATCCGGCAACCACGCCGGAGCAGACTACCGAATTCATCCTTGCAGTACTCCGAGGGGAGAGCCTGCTGTGAGTACCACGGTCAAACCAAGCAGCACGGGCACCAAAGCCGGTAAGCGTGCAGCCCAGCCCTACAGCGAACGGGCCAAGGGCGAACGGCGGCTGGGCTGGCTGCTCGCCGGTCCGGCGTTCGTCGTCATGCTGGCCGTGACGGCCTACCCCATCGTCCAGGCCGGCTACGACTCGCTCTTCAACTACCGCCTGACCGCGCCGTCGGAGCGGGAGTTCATCGGCCTGGGCAACTACGGCGTCATCCTGACCGACTTTGTCTGGTGGCGGGATCTGGGCGTGACGCTCCTGATCACGGTCATCACCGTCATCGTTGAGCTGATCCTGGGCTTCGCGCTGGCGCTGGTCATGCACAAAGCGCTCAAGTCCGTCCGCGGACTGCTGCGCACCGCCATCCTGGTGCCCTACGGCATCATCACGGTGGTCTCCGCCTTCGCCTGGTTCTATGCCTTCGACATCAACTCCGGCTACGTCAACAACTGGTTCGACTGGGTGCCCGGCATCGATCCGGATCTTAACTGGTTTGCCGGTACGTGGACCTCGCTCTTCGTCATCATGGCCTCGGAAATCTGGAAGACCACGCCCTTCATTTCGCTGCTGCTGCTGGCCGGCCTGGCCCAGGTCCCGGATGAACTGACGGAGGCAGCGGAGGTCGACGGGGCCACCTGGTGGGAACGGATGAGCCGGGTGATCCTGCCGAACATGAAGGCGGCCATCATGGTCGCGGTGCTTTTCCGGGCACTTGATGCCTTCCGTATTTTCGACAACGTGTTCATCATGACCAACGGCGCGTTCGGTACCGAAGTGCTGTCCCTGCTTGCCTACCGCACGTCAATCAGCCGGCTGGAGATCGGCATGGGTTCGGCCGTCTCCGTCCTGCTGTTTATCTGTGTTCTGCTGATCTGCTTCATAGCCATCAAGCTGTTCAAGGTCGACCTTGCCGGCGCACGAGGGAGTAAGTAATGAAGAATTCATCGACCAAGGAAAAGGTGACGTGGGCGGTCATTTCCGTGCTCGTCCTGCTGTACGCGCTGTTCCCGGTGGCTTCCATCCTCGCGACCTCCTTCAAGCAGCCCAGCGACCTGACCACGGGCAAGTTCCTGCCCACCGAATGGAGCACGGTCAACTACGAGCAGATTCTGGTCGGCGACGCCCAGGGCCTGTTCCTCAGTTCGCTGCGCAACTCGATCGGCATCGCCCTCATCGCCACCTTCATCGCCGTCGTTCTGGCCACCTTGTGCGCCTATGCCATCGCCCGCCTGGACTTCCCCGGCAAGAAGATGATCCTCACTACCGCGCTGGCGGTCTCCATCTTCCCTGTCATCTCGATCGTGACCCCGCTGTTCAACCTTTGGCGGACCATCGGCCTCTATGACACCTGGCCCGGACTGATCATCCCCTACCTGTCGCTGACACTGCCGATCTCCATCTGGACGCTGGCGGCATTCTTCCGGCAGATCCCGTGGGAGCTGGAGCAGGCTGCACAAGTCGACGGCGCCACCACCTGGCAGGCCTTCCGCAAGGCGATCGTCCCCCTGGCGGCCCCGGGCGTATTTACGACGGCGATCATCGCCTTCTTCATCGCCTGGAACGATTTCGTCTACGGCATCTCCCTGACCTCGACGGAGGCTGCGCGGCCGGTACCGGCGGCACTGGCCTTCTTCACCGGCGCCTCCCAGTTCGAAGAACCCACCGGAGCCATCTCGGCGGCGGCCATCATAGTGACCATTCCGATTGTCCTGCTGGTGCTGCTCTTCCAGCGTCAGATTGTCTCAGGCCTGACCCAGGGCGCCGTCAAGGGCTGACCCGCTGCGCATAGAAAGGATTCGACCATGGCCTCGATTACTTTGAACAACCTCGTCAAGCAGTACGGGGACGGCTTTCCCGCCGTGAACGACGTCAGCATCGATATAGCCGACGGCGAATTCCTCATCCTGGTCGGCCCTTCCGGCTGCGGCAAGTCCACCCTGCTCAGGATGATCGTGGGTCTGGAGGACATTACCTCCGGGGACCTGCTGATCGATGGCAAGCGCGTGAACGAGAAGGCGCCGCGTGACCGCAATCTGGCCATGGTGTTCCAGAACTATGCCCTGTACCCGCATCTGACGGTGTTCGAAAACATCGCCTTTCCGCTCCGGCTGGCCAAGGGACGGCACAGCGAGGCCGAGGTCCAGCGGCTGGTAACCGAGGCCGCCAAGACACTGGAACTGACGGACCATCTGCAGCGCAAGCCGGGAAACCTCTCCGGCGGCCAGCGGCAACGGGTGGCCATGGGCCGGGCCATCGTGCGGCAGGCCGATGCCTTCCTGTTCGATGAGCCGCTCTCCAACCTGGACGCGAAACTCCGCGGCCAGATGCGTTCCGAAATCTCCCAGATGCAGCGCCGGCTCGGGGTTACCTCCGTCTACGTCACCCATGACCAGACCGAAGCCATGACCTTGGGCGACCGGGTTGCGGTGCTGAAGAAGGGCGAACTGCAGCAGATCGCCTCGCCGCGCGAGCTGTACGAGCAGCCGGTCAACCTGTTTGTCGCCGGCTTCATCGGCTCGCCGTCGATGAACTTCCTGCCCGCAACGCTGGAAGGCAACAAGCTCAAGACTCCCGTGGGGGACATCGAAGTCTCGGAGGAGAAAGTCCGGGTGGCAGAGGGCAAACGCGTGGTCCTGGTGGGCATCCGCCCGGAATACTTCGAAGACGCCAGCATGGTGGACGACAGCAAGCGCCAGCAAGGCTCCACCTTCACCGCGGAACTGACGCACACCGAATGGCTGGGCAACGAACAGTACGGCTACATCAAGTTCGATCCGGATCCCGAGGTCCGCGACCTCCTGGACAACCTCGCCAGGGAGATGGACGCCGATGAACTCAGGCCGCAGATCGTGGTCACCCTCGACGCTGCCAGCCGGATCCGCGGCGGCCGGCCGGCCGAATTGTGGCTGGACACCCGCAAGATCCACCTGTTCGATCCGGGAACCGGCGAAAACCTGACCCGGGACGCCGCGGCAGGAGCCGCACTGACCGAAGAAGCAAACGCTGCGCGCGCCGAGGAAATCGCCGACGCCCGGGAGCGGGACGCAGCGACAAAGCAACAGGCTTCCTGAACTGTTGGGCAGCCTGCATGTCGCAGTTCCGCAGTTGGCCAAGGCTGGGGTAAGCTGAATCTCGTTGTTTTCACCGGGATTATTGACCAGATTTTCGTCAAGTCCCCGTGCGGGCGTAGCTCAATGGTAGAGCGCTAGCTTCCCAAGCTTGATACGCGGGTTCGATTCCCGTCGCCCGCTCCAATTTCCCGATTCCGCCCCTTTGGACCATGGGCGGAATCGCGGCCGGGGCTCCGGTTATGGCCCCGGCGCGACCGGCTTGCTCAGTACTTGTTGTCAGGACCGAAGCCGGCGCGGTCCGCCTTGCGGTGGTAGCGCATTCCGGCCATCCCACCCAGCAAAGCCCCGCCCAACGTCAGCACCAGCACGATGCCCAAGGCGATCAGCCCCGGAACCGTCAGATCCTGGATCGCAGCAGACACGGCCGAGTTGCCGGTAAACGAATTGATCAGGTCCATGCCGCCGGTTGCCAGGCCGACGACGCTGGCCACAACGGCCATCACGATTCCCCAGAGCCACACAGCCAGTCCCTGACGGACCCCGTCAAAGCGCGCCATCCGCCCGGCAACGTAACCGCCGGCGAAATAGGACAGCAGCAGAATGACGCCCAGGACTACGGCTGCGGGGATGCCCGCGGCCCCGCCGCCGGAGGCAATCGCCTCCGGATTCTGGAGTTCCTTGAGGGCAGGGAGGCCAAAGGCAACCGCAATGCCCGTGGCGATGGAGAGCAGCAGGACGATCATGCCGGTGGCACTGAGCCATCCGAAGAACGCGGAGCCCAGCTTCACTCCGCCGAACGCGTCACGCTGCCGCACGAACACGGCCTCGCGGTCCAGCGGCGTCACGGGCCGGTAAGCGTCGGTATCCCGGGGCTGGTATTCACCGCCGGACTGTTCGTCGGTGCTTGCCTGGTCACCGGTATAGGCCCGTTCGGCGCTGATGCGCCGCCCTGCCGGGGCAGCAGCCGCCGCGCCGGAAGTGTTCAGGACGGTCGTGTCGTTGCTTCCGGAGCTACCGGGAGTACCAAGGACCGTCGTGTCGTTGCTTCCGGATGTGCCTGTGCTGCCGGAGCTGGCCGCCGGTCCGGCTGACCGGTCAAGCGGCCTGGTTTCCGTGCTTTCGGACTCGGCGGCCCCGGCAGGGGTCCGGTCACCTTCACCGGCGGTATTCAACACGGTGGTGTGTGCGGCCGTGTCCGCCTCGTCCACCGGCGGCCGGCCGGATTCCGCTACTTGCTCCTGCCACAGGGGGTTTTCGCTCCCCCTGCGAGTGCCGTCGTCGTTCTTTTCCCGGGCCTTGTCTTCGCTCATCTTGCGGGCCTCCTGCTTCGATGGCCACCATCGCCGCTTGGCTACGGCAGGCTTGTGCTCCTGTTGCGTCTACCCTAGTCCGGGCCCCGGACGCAGGCCAGCAAGTGGGGCCGGTGTGCCGGACCGGCCGCAACCCACCGTAGGTTTTCGATCCGCTGCCGCTAAACTTAAAGGCGATGAACCGAAAAATGTTTAAGTCCAAGATCCACCGCGCCACGGTCACGCATGCCGATCTGCACTATGTCGGCTCCGTCACCGTCGACCTCGACCTGCTCGATGCCGCTGACATCCTCCCGGGTGAGCTGGTCTCCATTGTGGACGTCACCAACGGCGCCCGGTTGGAGACCTACACCATCGCCGGCGAACGTGGCTCCGGGGTTATGGGCATCAATGGTCCTGCCGCACACCTGGTGCATGAGGGCGATACCGTCATCCTCATCACGTATGCGGACATGACGACCGATGAAGCCAAGGCCTATGTGCCCACCGTGGCCCATGTCGATGGCTCCAACAAGATCCTCGAGCTGGGCACGGATCCGGCCGAGGCTCTTACAGAAGGCCTGCTGCGCCCGCCGTTCGCCATTAAGTAAGGGCGCAGTACCGCTGCCGTGCTGGGAGTCATCGCCGGCTTTTCCGTTGTCTGGGTGGTGATCCTGACCGGCTTCGCGGTCGGGCGGGCCAACGTGCTCGGCCCCGAAGGCAGCCGCGCGCTGAGCCGGCTGGCCTTCTTTGTGGCCAGCCCGTGCCTGCTGCTGGAGACCCTGAGCCGCTCCGATCTGGCAGTCATTTTTTCCGACACCCTCATCGTCGCAGCCGTCAGCGCCGTCGTCACGGCCATCGTGTTCCTGCTGTTCGCCAGGCTATGGCTGAAACGGGACCTCTCCGATGCGCTGATCGGTTCCATGTCTTCTTCGCTGGTCAATTCGGCCAATCTGGGGCTGCCCGTGGCCGCCTATGTGCTCGGCGATGCAACTTTGGTGGCGCCGGTCCTGATCTTCCAGCTGGCCTTCTTCTCGCCGGTTTTCCTGATGCTGCTGGATTCGAATACCAGCCGGCACCGGACCACCGTCTTCAGCTTCTTGTTCCAGATTGTCCGCAACCCGATGATCATCGGCACAGGGATAGGCCTGCTGCTCGCGGTCACCGGTTGGCAGCCGCCTGAACTGGTCATGGAACCCTTCCGGTTGATCGGCGGAGCGGCGGTACCGGCGATGCTGATCGCCTTCGGCATTTCCCTTAACGGGTCCAAACCGCTGCAGGCCGGCGGCGGACGCCGGGTCGACGTGGTCCTCGGATCGGCTTTCAAACTAGTGCTGCAACCGGCCGTCGCGTATCTGGTTGCGCGTTTCGCCTTGGGCATGGAGGGGCACCTGCTGTTTTCCGCCGTCGTGCTTGCCGCTTTGCCCACTGCGCAGAACGTCTTTGTCACGGCGCAGCGCTATGAGCGCGGCATCGTCATTGCCAAGGACACCGTCCTGCTGACCACGATAGTCGCGGTGCCGGCGATGATGGGACTGGCGGCGCTGCTGGCCTGACCGGCAGCGCAGCCAAGGGTGCAACCGGACAGCAACGGGATGCCGTTGGAGTGCTCACGCTGTGTAGGCTGGCGTTCATGGTGATGACTCCCGCTGACGGGCATCTGGACAAGATCCGCAAGGGCTACTCCTTCGACGGCCCGGGCCTTCACCTGGGCGCCGCAATGCTCGACGGCGAAATCCATCCGGACGTGCCCGTGCGGCTGCCGGTCGCGATGATGAACCGGCATGGGCTGGTCTCGGGCGCCACGGGAACCGGCAAGACTGTCACCTTGCAAGTCATGGCCGAGCAGCTGTCAGCCCACGGCGTGCCGGTCTTCCTCGCCGATATCAAAGGGGATCTGACCGGCCTTTCCACCCCGGCAGCCAGCAGCGACAGACTGCGCACGCGCGCGCAAAGCGTCGGCCAGGACTGGAACGCCAAGTCCTTCCCGGTGGAATACTTCTCCCTGGGCGGCGACGGCAAGGGAGTGCCCGTGCGGGCCAGGATTTCCGATTTCGGGCCGCTGCTGCTGGCCCGGGTGACGGGCTTGAACGAAACGCAGGAGTCCAGCCTCCAACTGGTCTTCTATTACGCGGACAAGAACGATCTGGAGCTTTATAACTTGGCGGATCTGCGCGCCGTAATCTCCTTCCTCACTTCGGATGAGGGCAAGGACTCGCTGGAGGCCCTGGGCGGCCTGTCCAGGTCCACCGCCGGCGTCATCCTGCGCGAACTCGTCACGCTCGAAGCACAGGGCATGGACAAGTTCTTCGGCGAAACCGAGTTCGACTCTGCGGAGTTCCTGCGGCTGGCCGAGGACGGCCGCGGTGTCATCTCCTGCCTGGAACTGCCGACCCTGCTGGCGCGACCCGCGCTTTTCTCCACGTTCCTGATGTGGCTGATCGCGGACCTCTTCGCGGAACTGCCCGAGGTCGGGGACGCCGAGAAGCCCAAGCTGGTGTTCTTCCTCGATGAGGCGCACCTGCTCTTCCGCAACGCCTCGGATGCGTTCCTCGAATCCATCATGACCACCGTCCGGCTGATCCGATCCAAGGGCGTAGGCATCTTCTTCGTCACGCAGGCACCCAAGGATGTGCCGTCCGAGGTGCTTGGCCAGCTGGCAAACCGTATCCAGCATGCACTGCGCGCGTTTACGCCCGACGATGCCAAAGCGCTCAGGGCCACTGTGTCCACGTTCCCCACCAGTGCCTATGATCTGGAGGAAGTGCTGACCAATGCCGGCACCGGGGAGGCCGTGGTCACGGTGATGACTGAACGAGGTGCACCGTCGCCCGTTGCCTGGACCAGGATCTGTGCGCCGGAATCCACCATCGGCCCCTCGCCGGCGGCAACAGTAGACAGGATCGTGCAGGAATCGCCGCTGCTGCCCGTCTACGCGCCGACGGTGGACAGCCACTCCGCCTTCGAAAAGCTCAGCGGCTCGCCCGCTCCTACCCACGACGGCCTCCCCGGAAGCGCCGGGAGGGACTTCGGCATCGAGGCCGGGGCTACCGGCGCTGATGGCTCCAGCACTAACGTCGGCTCCGTCCCGCGGACACAAGCGGATATCGACGCCGAAGCGCGGCGGATTGAGGAGGCCATCCTCGGCCGGCCTTCCAGCCGCCCGGCAACCAGGACACCGGCCCCGCTGCCCGATTGGCGGCCCATGCCCGGAGCAGGACAGCAGCGGCAGCCTGAGCACCGCGAATCCCGTAGGCCCGGACCGGAGCAGTCCGCCCCTGAGCGGCGCAATCCGGAGCGTCGCAGCCCGGAGCGGCAAACTCCTGAACGCAGCACCGCGGAACGGCATAACCCGGGACAGTCCGGGAAGCCGGGCCAGAAGGACGATACGGCGGATCTGATCAAGGACGTGGCCGTCCAGGCGGCTACGGTTCTGGGACGCGAACTGGTCCGCGGGCTCTTCGGCACGCGTCGCCGTCGTCGTCGTTGGTAGTTGCCTTGCTTTGCCGGGGCGTAACGTAGCTAACAGCGGTCAGGGTTCATGCCCCGTCAACAGGTAACGTAAGAGCGTGGGAAATTCGACGGTGCTCAAGACGGTGGCTGCATGGCTGCTCTGTTTAATGCTTGCCATAGCCGCCGCCGTGCTGACCGTAGTGCTGGTTAACGCCAACGTCTACAGTCCTCAGCATCAGGTCCGCGCGTATATCGACGCCCTGAGGGACGGCGACGGGGCCAAGGCGCTGGGGCTGCTGCACGCCACCGTTCCGGATGCCAACGCGGCTTTGCTGGACGGCCCCGCGCTCAAGCAGTCCGTGGCTGAGCTGGAGGATCTCGAAATGGGCGAGCCCGTGGAGATCGACAGCAACCGGGTGGAACTGCCTGTGCGCTACACGATCGACGGGACCGAGCACACCACGTCCTTCGAGCTGGAAAAGTCCGGCACCAGCTGGCTGTTCTTCAACCAGTGGGCCTTTGTTCCCACCACGCTTCCCACGCTCGATATCAGCGTGGTCAACGAGGACGAGGCCTCGCTCAACGGCACCCGCGTTGCCCTGCCGGACGGCAAGGGCGAGTTTTCCGTGTTTGTGCCCGGCACCTTCGAAGCGCACTACACCAGCCAGTTCTTTGCCGCGCCCGCCGTGGAGTCCGTGGTAACCGAACCCGCCGAGACCGCTGAGGCGCGGCTGTCCTTGTCCACACAGGCGACGCCCAAGCTGGTGGAAGAAGTCACGGCGCAGGTCCGCGGCTTCCTTGACGGCTGCGCCGAGCAGAAGGTGCTGCAGCCGGCCGGCTGCCCCTTCAGCCAAGCCATGAACCGTGTCCAGGACGACAGCATCAACTGGGACATTGTGGACTACCCCGAGGTGACGATCGAGCCCAGCAACGGCACCTGGATCATGAAACCGCTGTCCGGGACTGCGAAGCTCAATGTGGTGGAGATCGACCTCTTCACCGGCCAGGCCGTCCCGCGCGAGCTGGAGCAGGACTTCACCTTCACCGGCAGCCTCGCCGTCAATGACGGCAACGTCACGCTCACCCCCGTTGTGGAGTACTGAGCCGCTCTACGCTGCCCGCCCGGCATCAGGTCGCCGGCCTGCCTTCATCTGCTAACGACGACGGCGCCCCGGTACCACCGTAGGCAGTCCCCGGGCGCCGCTCGGGCGCCGTTCTCTTTAGTCCAGTCCGCGCAGGTCCAGTGTCAGCTCGCCGCTTCCGCTGCCGAGCACTACGGGAATGCCCCAGTCCTGCTGGTACAGGTGGCAGGCCGCGTGGTCGGGAATCTCGCCCCCGGGCTCGCCGTCGCAGGCCGCCGCGCGGGCGGTGATGTGCAGGACGCCTTCGGGAACGTCCTCGGCCAGTACCAGTTCGCGGATCAGGCCTACCGATGTGCCACCGCCGGAAACCAGCAGGTTCTCCGGCGAGGAGGAGATCTTCAGCTGGGTGGGATCGCCCCAACGGTCATCGAGCTTCTGGCCCTTGGGCGCGGCAAACCGCACGGTCAGTGCCAGCGGACCAGCCGAAACCTCGGTCTTCGGGCGCTGCGTCTGCGAGGCGCCCTCGTCCACGGTCAGCGCTTCCTTGGGAAGCGGGATGCGGACAAGCTGGTGCTTGTTGGCTTCAACCACGATGAGCAGCGGCTCTCCCCCGTCCGCCACCGCGGAGGTGTCCATCAGCACGTCGGAGGGCTCGGCGAACCCGCGGGCCAGCGTGGAAACGGTCCCGGTGGCGGGATCGTAGCGGCGGACCGCGCCGTTGTAGGTGTCGGCCACGGCCACGGAGCCATCCGGAAGCACGGTCACGCCCAGCGGATGCTGCAGCCGTGCCTCGGCGGCGTCGCCGTCGCGGAAACCGAAGTCGAACAGGCCGGTACCGATGGCGGTCTGCACCTGCACCCGCTCGCTGCCGTTGACCTCGGGGAAGGAGATGACGCGCAGCGCGGAGGTCTCGGAGTCGGCGACCCAGATGCTGCCGTTGGCGTCCTGGGCCAGCCCGGAGGACTGTGCGAACCAGGCTGCGGTAGCCTCACCGTCCTGCAGTCCTTCCAGTCCGGTGCCGGCCAGCACGGCAACCTGCCCGTTGGCCGGATCGAAGGAGAAAATCTGGTGCACGCCGGCCATGGCCACCACCACCTTGTTCAGCGCGGTGGACCACAACACGTCCCAGGGCGAACTGAGCGAGACGGCCAGCGGGTCATCTCCCAGCGAGGAGGATGCCGTGGCCAGGACCTCCGCGAGTTCCTCGCCGAGGTCTTCGCCGGAGGCGGCCTCGTCCGCCACGGACCCCGGGCCCGCCTCGGCCTGGGATGCGGCGGCGCGCTGGTTTTCCGCATCCAGCAGGCGCTGGACGCCATTGCCGGCAAGGGTGGCCACGGCACCGGTCGCCAGGGTGAGTCCCCGCAAACGGTGGTTAACAGAGTCGGCGATAACGACGTCGTACCCGGCCTTTGCGCGTACGTCTTCGGGCAGCAGCGCCAGGCCTTGGGGCTCGTTGAAACGCGCAGCATCCGCCGAGCCGTCCTGCCAGCCCTTCTCCCCCGAGCCGTAGATGTTCAGCACGGTGTCCAGGTCCGCCGCCAGCTCCACCAACCGGTGGTGCCCGGTATCCGAAACCAGGAAGGTTTCGCCGGCGGAACCAACACCATCCGGCAGCGGGACAAGCTTGCCTGGGAAGCGCAGGACACCGGCGGTGGTTTCGGCCGGTACGTAGGGACCGTCGCCGCGGTGCAGGGTGCCCTTGGCCTCGTGTTCGGCGATCAGCTCTTCGACCAGGGACTCGAGCCCGCCGGCATGGCCTTCGCCGGACAGGTGGGCGACGATGTAGCCTTCCGGATCGACGACCACCAGCGTGGGCCAGGCGCGGGCGGAGTACGCCTGCCAGGTGTCCAGCTCGGGGTCATCCAGCACCGGGTGGTGGATTTCGTAGCGTTCGACGGCGGCGGCCAGGGCCACCGGGTCCGCCTCGTGTTCGAACTTGGGCGAGTGCACGCCCACGGTGACGAGCACGTCCCGGTACTTCTCCTCCAGCGGCCGCAGTTCATCCAGCACGTGCAGGCAGTTGATGCAGCAGAAAGTCCAGAAGTCGAGCAACACAATTTTGCCGCGCAGACCCTCCAGTCCCAGCTGTTTGCCGCCGGTATTGAGCCAGTTGCGGCCCACCAGTTCGGACGCCCGCACGCGGTAATTAGTGCGGATGGACGTCTCGGCTGCCTCAGTCATGGGATATCTCCTTGGTTCCGGCTGGAATCTGTGGGGGCCTGGGACGGGGTGTGTGCTACCTGCTCGTCCCGCTGTGCCAGTCTGGCAAACATATCGTTATAAGCGGCCAGCTCCGCATCCTTATTCCTGTCGGCTGCCCGATCTTTACGCTTTGTTTCCCGTGCGTCCGTTCGTGACCACATCAGGGCCACGCCGATGGCCACGCAGAGCGTCGGTATTTCGCCGACTCCCCACATGATGGCGCCGCCCAGCCGCTGGTCTTCCATAGCCGAAAGTCCCCAGTCCCGGCCCATGCTGCCGAACCAAGAGGCCTGCAGCAGCGACGTCGAGCTCGTCAGGGCAACACCGAAGAACGCGTGGAAGGCCATGGTCGCGAAGAGCAGGATCAGCCGCAGCGGGAACGGCGCACGGTACGGCACCGGGTCCTGGCCGATCATCGACAGGACAAACAGGTAGCCGGTCAGCAGGAAGTGGACGTTCATCAACTCGTGCCCCACATGCTCGTGCAGGGCGAAGCCGAAGGCCGGCGAGTAGTAGAAGATGATGATGGAGCCGGCGAAGTTGGCGGCCGCAAAAAGCGGGTGCGTGATGACCTTGGAGTAGGTCGAGTGGACCAGCCACAGGATCCATTCGCGCGGCCCCCGGCTGCCGTCCTGCCGTGGCGGCAGGGCCTTCAGCGCCAGCGTCACCGGCGCGCCCAGCACCAGGAACAGCGGCACCACCATGGTCAGCGCCATATGGTCCAGCATGTGGGCGCTGAACAGCACCATGCCGTAGACGGCCGGCGCACCGGAGGTAACGTAGGTCAGCGCCAGCAGACCCACAATCCAGCTGGCAGCACGGGCAATCGGCCAGGAGTCCCCGCGCCGGCGGACCCGCACCACGCCGATCAGGTAGGCGATGCCCACAATCAAGGTGAAGGCCACCCAGAGCCAGTCCCAGCGCCACGTGGTGATCCACGCGGAGCCGGCGAGCTCGGGCGGAAGATCGTAGCCTGTCAGGATGCGGGCCGGCGATGCGTCCGGCGGCAGTTCCTCCGGGGTCGGCGGCGCGGTCCGGGCCAACGCGACGGCCACGCCCGAGATGGCGCCCATGATCAGCAGTTCGACGGCGATCAGCTGCCACAGGACCCGGGCCGCTGATTTGGTGCCCAGCTGCGGCACGATCCATTGCCGCTGCATGAAGCCGATGGCACCCAGCAGCAGCGTTGCCAGCGTCTTGAAAACCACGAGGGCACCGTACTCGCTGGCGATCTGGTCCAGGGACGTGATCCGGATACCCGCGTTGATCAGGCCGGAGAAAAAGACCAGGAAGAAACTGATCAGCGCCAACGCCGAATAGCGTTTGAGTACGTGCTTGGTGATGTCCTTGGAGCCAAGCGTGCCGGACAGGAAGGCCAGGGCAATCAGCCCGCCCACCCACAGACAGACTCCCAGCAGGTGCAGGCCGATGGAGTTGACCGCGCCGTAGTGGTCGTCGCCGCCTGCAGAGTGTCCGGTCAGTGCCATGGGCAGCAGGCCGCCTACGGTGGCCAGCATCAGCGTGAATGCCAGCGCGGTCAGCGAGCGGACGCCGAAGATCAGGGTGGCCACGATGGCGGCGACGATCGTAATAGCGAGCCAGGCCTGCCCGGTTGCAATGTCCGTCATGTAACCGACTAGCGCCGAGGTGTACCCGGCATCTCCGCTCAACGGCAGCCCGGAGATGTCGGAAAAGGAAAGCACCAGAACAGCGACGGCTGCCAGCGTCCACACAATTGCCGCGCCTGCGGCAAGGGCCAGCACACGGGTGAACGCAGGGTGCTCGGGACTGTCGTCCTGCTGATCGGATTTACGCGAGCGGTGCAGGCGCTTGGGCACGATGGCCACGGCGAACACCAGCGAGCCGATCACGGCGGCCAATGCGAGGTTATGGACAGCCTTCGCCGCAGGCAGACCCCAGCGCGTGAGCGCCCCGGGGTCCGAGAGCTGGCGGGTAGCTGCGGCCCCGGAATAGATCAGGGCGGCGACGAGGGCAAGTACGACGACGGCGGCTGCGGCCAGGAGCCACAGCTTGCCGATGCCCTCGGCCGTAATCGCGGCAGGACGCAGCGGCTCCCCGGCTGCGGGCTGCTGGGAAGACTGCTTTGCTGATGGTGCTGACACGGTATCCATTCTCTACCCCCAGTAGAATTTCGGCCAATCTGCGCGCAGCAGCACCCTACCTTCCGACCCTTGGGTTTAAATGACAAGGCCGCCGCCGGGAACCGGCAGCGGCCTTGTCAGAAGTTGTTTGGTCTACTTCTTGTTGGAGACAGCAGCCTTCAGCTTGGAACCTGCAGTCAGCTTGACGCTGTGGCCTGCGGCGATCTGGATGGTTTCGCCGGTCTGCGGGTTGCGGCCGGTGCGGGCTGCACGGTCGGTGCGCTCAACTGCGAGCCAACCGGGGATGGTGATCTTCTCACCCTTGGCAACGGAGGTTGCGAAAATGTCGAAGACAGCGTCCAGAACGCCGTTCACTGCAGTCTGGCTGGTGCCAGCCTTCTCTGCTACTGCTGCGACCAGTTCACTACGGTTGATAGCCAATTTATGTCCTCCTGGACTACTTCGGATATTAGAGCTTTGCACGGTCGTGAAAAGCTTCTGTCCGAAAACTTACCAGTTACGCCGCCAAGTTCCGGCAAATTCCGCGTGATCTGGCGATTTTTCCCCGAAATTGTGGGGAATCTGCCAGTTTTGGGGACGTTTACCCCGTTCAGCCCGATAATCGCCGGTCCAAACCGGGCGGAAGGCATGAAAAAGGCGGCGGTCCTAAGACCGCCGCCTTTTTCATGAGGCTATCGTCTGCCGGTTTTTACCAGCTGGACTTCTTGATGCCCGGCAGTTCGCCGGCATGTGCCATGTTGCGGAAGCGAACACGGGAGATGCCGAACTTCTGGAGGGTGCCGCGGGGGCGACCGTCGATCTGGTCGCGGTTGCGCAGGCGGACGGGAGAAGCGTTGCGGGGCAGCTTCTGCAGGCCCAGGCGGGCTGCTTCGCGTGCCTCGTCGGATGCGTTTTCGTCAACCAGGGTCTTCTTCAGTTCGAGGCGCTTTTCAGCGTAGCGCTCGACGATGACCTTGCGCTGCTCGTTGCGAGCAATCTTGGACTTCTTTGCCATGTCTTAGCGCTCCTCTCGGAATTCGACGTGCTTGCGGATCTTCGGGTCGTACTTCTTCAGGACCAGACGGTCCGGGTCGTTACGACGGTTCTTACGCGTGACGTAAGTGAAGCCGGTGCCCGCGGTGGACTTCAGCTTGATGATGGGACGTACGTCCTTGTCCTTTGCCACTAGAGCTTCACACCCTTCGCGATCAGTTCGCCGACGACGGCGTCAATACCGCGGACGTCGATGGTCTTGATGCCGCGGGCAGAAAGCTGCAGCGTGACGTTGCGGCGCAGGGACGGAACCCAGTAGCGCTTCTTCTGGATATTCGGATCGAACCGGCGCTTGTTGCGGCGGTGCGAGTGCGAAATGCTGTGGCCAAAGCCGGGTACGGCTCCGGTCACCTGGCAATGAGCTGCCATGATCTCTCCTCCAAGTTTTAGTAAATATTGACGGACCTGCACAGATACAGCGGTGTAGCTGCCTCTGAATCTGCGTGTAAGAGCGCCCGTCACCAGTTTTGACACCGTTATTACTGCGACTTTCCGGAGGTGAACCAGGCGGGGTGAGATCCAGCCGAAGTGCCTCGCCGCGGGGAAGACGGTGAAGTCCAGGCGCTGCCTACCGCTGATCCCCGAAGGGACCGGCTCAGCAACAGCCTTAAATTCTAGGTTGACACGGGAATTCACGCAACTTACCGGCTGACCTGGACCAACCGCGCATTTCTGCCCAGCGGACACGGACAACCCGCAGGTTGCGTGACTTAACGCCTCTCCATCTTAGGGCCCGGCGGCGTTTCAGCCAAACCGGGACCGCTTCCGGTGATAAGTGTCCGGCACCTGAGGGCTCAGCTGTTGATGCGGGGCTCGCGCAGTACCCAGCTGCTCGGTTCCAGCCGCTGGACAATCTTCTTGCCCAACCGCTCCAGATCGGCAACATCCTTGTGGTCCAGCCCGTCAAAAACCGCGTCACGTACGGACTCGACGTGGGCCGGGGCAAGCTGCTCGATGGCGGAGTAGCCGTCTTCGGTCAGGGTGGCCATGGTCACCCGGGCATCCTCGGCGCAGGGGCTGCGCTTGACCCAGCCGCGCAGTTCCAGCTTCTTCACCACATGGGAGAGCCGGGACAAGGACGAGTAGGTGCGTGAAGCCAGTTCGCTCATCGGCAATGAACGGTCCTCCGCCTCGGAGAGCATGGCCAGGACGTTGTAGTCGAAGAGCGTGACTTTGGCCTCACGCTGCAAAGTGCCGTCCAGGTTGCCGGGCAGCAGGGTGGTTACAGCCAGCAAGGCAAGCCAAGCCTGGCGTTCTTCGGGATCAAGCCAACGTGCAGAAGTCATACCTCCATTCTGCCACATACTTGATGATTCAACTTTTCCTCCTGGCTCCGCCGTGGTCCGCGTCAGCGGTGTTAAACGATGCCGCTGGTGCCGAGCCACGAACCGATCAGGAACGTGGCCATTAGCGCCAGCGCTCCGCCAATGACAACCCGGGCCACGGCAGGCAGGATGCGTGCACCGCCGAGGTAGGCGCCCAGACCGCCGGTTCCGGCCAGGGCCAGCAGCGTCGCCGCGAAGGTCACAGGAATCCGCAGGCCTTCAGACGGAAGCAGGATGGCCAGCGCAGGCAGGGCGGCACCGGCGACGAAAGCGATGAAAGAGGCAAAGGCAGCGTGCCAGGGACTGATTACCTCGTCCGGATCAATGCCCAGTTCTGCCTCCAGATGCGCACCGAGGGCGTTGTAACGGGTGAGTTCCAGGGCGACCTGCCGGGCAGTGGCCTCGCTGACGCCCTTGGACTCGTAAATGCCCGCCAGTTCCGCAAGCTCTTCCTCGGGCATCTGCTCAAGTTCACGGGATTCTTTGGCAATGAGTGCTTTCTGGCTGTCACTGGAACTGGAGACCGAAACGTACT
The DNA here is from genome assembly GCF_025960875.1 of Crystallibacter permensis. GTDB lineage: Bacteria > Actinomycetota > Actinomycetes > Actinomycetales > Micrococcaceae > Crystallibacter > Crystallibacter permensis. Next base: position 86,160 of record NZ_JAODLR010000013.1, read on the forward strand.
CCCCCAGGGCCATCGAGATGGCACCGCCGATGACCGCGGCGAGCGTGGCGGCCAGCAGGGCACCGACGTCCGAGGTGGCCCCGGCCACGCCGACCACGATGGCGGCGACCGAAACAATGCCGTCGTTCGCCCCAAGAACGCCTGCGCGCAGCCAGTTCAACCTCGTGGCTATGCCGTTGCCGTGCGGTTCGTCTGCATGCTGGCGGTTGATTCCTGTCGTAGGTTCAGGTCCGCTGCCCATGCCTCAAGCCAAGCACTTAAGCACCTGGGTATCCAGCGAGGAAAGCCAACCCTCAGCCGGCCAGGGCCTCAGGCCGGAGCAGTCCGGCTATGCCCGCACATCCAGCCTGGCCAGCTGCGGGTATTTCGGCGCCAGGGTGTCGCCGGAGGAAACACCGCGCAGCCGGCGGGCGATCCAGGGCCCAACGTGCTCCCGGGCCCAGCGGGCATTGGCCACCAGCGACTCACGCCGCGTCAGCGTGCTCAGGGCCGGCAGTTCCTGAAGCTCGATGAGATCATCGGCCTGCAACGTCTCCAGCACCCGCTTGGCCATGAGGGTGTGCCCGGCGGCGGACATATGGAGCCGGTCTTCGTCCCAATACCGCCAGTCCTGGAACTCCCGCATCCGCCAGTAGTCCACAATCCGCGCGCCGTGCTTGTCGGCAATTTCGCGCACCCACTCGTTGTAGATGGCAGTGCGGCCCCGGGTCTTGCCGAAAACGGCCGATCCCGCTGAATCAAACCCGGTAAACATCACGACGTCGGCGCCGGACTGCGTAAGTCTGGCGATGCCGCCGTCGTACGCTTTCATCATTTCGTCGATGTCCACACTGGGCCGCAGGATGTCATTGGCGCCGGCGTAGACGGTCACGAGCGTGGGCTCCAGCGCCAAGGCAGGTTCGATCTGTTCAGCGAGCACCTGCCGGATCTTCTTCCCGCGGATCGCCAGGTTGGCATAACCCCAGCCCTGGTCCGCCAGCATCAACTGCTCGGCCACCCTGTCCGCCCAGCCGCGCACGCCGTTAGGCAGTTGCGGGTCCTTATCGCCGACGCCTTCCGTGAAGGAGTCTCCGAGCGCTACAAATCGTTGAGTAAAAGTCACCCTGACAGATTAACAAACTCCGGCGTGACTACTGGTGCAGAGCCAGTGCCGGCGTTTGGTTTGTCAGTGGCTCAGCTGCATCCGTTGGAGGATCGTGGCGGAGATTTCCTCGACCGACATGGAGGCGGAGTTCATGGAGGGCACCCCGTTGGACCTGTACATCTCCTCGGCGTTACGCAGTTCGTAGCTGCATTGGGCCAGCGAGGCGTAGGTGGTGTCCGGGCGGCGTTCCTGGCGTATCTGGCTCAGCCTGACCGGCAGGGAGGTCAGCCCAAAACATTTGTGGATATAGGGCAGCAGCGGATCAGGGAGCGACTGCCGGGAAAAATCCTCCTCGATCAGGGGGAAGTTCGCAGCCAAAATCCCGTGCTGCAGCGCCAGATACATTGCTGTCGGAGTTTTACCGCACCGCGATGGGGCGATAAGGATCAGTGCCGCGCGCCCGAGGGCTCGGATGGACTGGCCGTCGTCATGTTCCATGGCGTACTCGACGGCGGTCATGCGGGACTGATAGCGGATGGCGTCGCCAACGCCGTGGGCCTTGCCCGGTTCTCCGCTCGCAGTTGCCTGCAGGGCACTCTCCAATTGTGCGATGTGGGCATCGTACAGGTCCACAAAGTGCCCCTTGCTCTGCGAGAGGATCGCGCGGATATCCCGAGTGACCGCCGTCGAGAAGACGATCGGCCGCCGCCCCGCGGCCGCGAGGCTGTCAATCGTGCCGACGACACGTCTTGCCTCCTCGGTGGTGGTGATAAAGGGGATGGTGCGGCGTTCGAACCGATGGCCGGGAAACTGGGTCAGCAAAGTGTTGCCCAGGGTCTCGGCGGTGATGCCAGTGCTGTTCGAGAGGAAGAAAACCACGGGAGCGGGGGCGCGCTCCGCCCCCGTGGTTTTGAGTTCGCTGGTGCTGGTCAACGGGTCTTGCCCGGATCTGCGCTTGAGACCGCGGAGCGGTTGCCGGTCCGGGCCAGGCGCAGCCAGGTATCCGTCACGGCGTCGGGGTTGAGCGAGATGGAGCTGATGCCCTGCTCCAGCAGCCACTCGGCAAAGTCCGGATGGTCGCTGGGGCCCTGGCCGCAGATGCCGACGTACTTCCCGCGGGCACGGCAGGCGGCGATCGCCATCTCCAGGAGCTTCTTCACCGCGGGGTTGCGTTCGTCGAAGCCGCCGGCGACGAGTGCGGAGTCCCGGTCCAGGCCGAGGGTGAGCTGGGTCAGGTCATTGGAGCCGATGGAAAAGCCGTCGAAGTAGTCCAGGAACTCATCGGCCAGCAGGGCGTTGGCCGGCAGTTCGCACATCATAACGATCTGCAGCCCGTCCTCGCCCCGGCGCAGGCCGTTGGCGGCGAGCAGTTCGGTCACCCCCTGCGCCTCCTCGAGGGTGCGCACGAACGGGACCATGAGCTTGATGTTGGACAGGCCCATCTCGTTGCGCGCGAACTTCAGGGCCTCGCACTCGAGCTCGAACGCCTTGCGGAATGACGGCGAGAGGTACCGGGAGGCACCGCGGTAGCCAATCATCGGGTTCTCTTCGACCGGCTCGAAGGCGGGGCCGCCGAGCAGGTTGGCGTACTCATTGGACTTGAAGTCCGAGAGCCGGATGATCACCGGTTCCGGCGCGAAGGCGGCGGCGATGGTGGCGATGCCCTCGGCCAGGCGGCGGACGTAGTAGTCCCGGGGCCCGTCGTAGGCGGCTGTCTTTTCCCGGATCTGCTGCACCGTGTAGTCGGACAGCGCTGCCGGGCGCTCGATCTCGCCTTCCAAGGCCAGCAGGGCGTTGGGGTGGATGCCGATCTGCCGGTTGATGATGAATTCCAGACGGGCCAGGCCGACGCCGCTGTGCGGGAGCCGGGAGAAGCTGAAGGCCTGTTCGGGGGTGCCTACGTTCATCATGATCTGAACCGGCGCCGGCGGCATTGTATCCACCGTGGTTTCGTGCAGCGTGTAATCGAGCAGCCCCTCGTAGACCAGTCCGGCCTCGCCCTCGGCGCAGGAGACGGTCACCGGTGCTCCGTCGGCCAGGATCCGGGACGCGTTTCCGGTCCCGACCACAGCCGGGATGCCCAGTTCCCGGGCAATGATCGCCGCGTGGCAGGTGCGACCGCCGCGGTCGGTCACGATCGCCGCGGCCTTCTTCATGATCGGTTCCCAGTCCGGGTCGGTCATGTTCGCCACCAGGACGTCGCCGGGCTGGAACGAGGCCATCTGGTCGATCGAGGACAGCACACGCACCTGGCCGGCGCCGATCCGCTGGCCAATGGCCCGGCCTTCGGCCAGGACCTTGGAGTGCTCGTTGAGCTTGTACCGGGAAATGGTGCCGCTGGCCTGGCGGGACTGGACGGTCTCTGGGCGGGCCTGCAGGATGTACAGTTCCCCGTCCACGCCGTCCTTGCCCCACTCAATGTCCATGGGGCGGCCATAATGGGCTTCGATCGCCACCGCGTGCCGGGCGAGCTGCTCAGCTTCGACATCGCTGAGGCTGAACCTGCCGCGCTGCTCGCGTGGCACGGGTACGAAATCGACCGTCCGGCCGACCTCCCGGGATTCGGTGTAGGTCATCTGGACGGCTTTTTCGCCGAGTCCGCGCTTCAGGATCGCCGGACGGCCCGCGGCCAGAGCGGGCTTGTACACGTAGAACTCGTCAGGATTCACGGCTCCCTGGACCACTGCTTCGCCTAGGCCGTAGGAGGAGGTGATGAACACGGCGTCGTTGAAGCCGGACTCGGTATCCATCGTGAACATCACGCCGGAGGTGCCGATGTCGGACCGGACCATGCGCTGGATACCGGCCGAGAGGGCAACCTCCGAATGGGTGAAACCGTGATGGACGCGGTAGGCAATGGCCCGGTCATTGTAGAGCGAGGCAAAAACGTCCTTGATCGCGTGGAGGACGTTCTCCACGCCCCGGATGTTCAGGAAGGTCTCCTGCTGGCCGGCAAAGGAAGCATCCGGCAGGTCCTCGGCTGTGGCGCTGGAGCGCACCGCCCAGGACACCTCCGCATCCCCGCCGTGGCTTTCAACCAGCTGGCCGTACGCGGCCCGGATCTGCTCCTCGAAACCGGCCGGGAACGAAGTGTGGCAGATCAGGTCCCGGATCTGCGTGCCGGCCTGGGCCAGTGCGGTCACGTTGTCGCTGTCCAGGTCGTGGAGGATCGCGGCGATCCGATCGTCAAGGCCGGACTCGCCTAGGAAACGCCGGTAGGCGTCCGCCGTCGTGGCGAAACCGTCGGGAACCCTGACCCCGGCCGTGGCCAGGCCGCGGATCATCTCCCCAAGGGAGGCGTTTTTGCCCCCGACCTTCTCAAGGTCGGACAGGCCAAGTTCGGAAAACCAAAGAACGTCGGTCATGGGGGTTGTGCTCCTATGCGTGAACGCGCTGATCAGCGCTGTGAACGAAATCGGTAATGCCCAGGGCTGTCCGGGCGGAGTCTGGCGGTATGGGTGGGTGCCTGACCTGGCAGGACTATCTGGCTTCCACCGTGGCGGAGTTCTCGCGGGCTTCGGTGTCGTGCCGGGCTTTGGCGTCTAGGTCGGCGCGGAACGCCGCGAAGCGGGCCAGATGCGCTGGCCTGCGGCGAAGTTGATGGCCCCGCCGATCGCGATCAGCTGGATATGGCGGTTGGAGAGCTGGTGCTCAAGGTGGGGGGCTTCACCCACCGCAGTGGAGCCAGGTGGAACGGTCATGAGGAACTCCATCGTTCAAGTGCCACTGCCGTGGCACTTTGATTCGGGCTCCTCCCCGCTCTGTCATGGACCTGAGAGATTCCGCGTCCCCTGCTCTCGCAGGCGCCGCTTGCACCGTCGGTGAGCCAGGCTGCTGCCTGACTGCTTTCCAGAGTTGCCTATCCGCGGCGGTACTTGGGCCTGAGAGATTCCCGGGGAGGGTTTGCTCCTACGGCGCCTGCTGAATGTACCGGCAGGACTCTCCCGCCGCAGATCATAAGCACTGCCCACCTCTAGGTGAGCAGGCTCACACCGTAGCGCGCAGGGGTGGAATCGTGCAAGCAAACTGCGTGAATCGCTTTATTTTTCGCAATGCAGGGGCAATTGTGACAGAACGGAAGCAATAACCGGCGCCAGGTACGAACTGCTATGCAGCGGAACCGGCTACGTCGCGGTCGGAAAGATGGCTTCGGCACGTTCTGTGCCCGTTCCCCGCGGAGGATGCGCGGCGTACGCTGGAGAATACTTCTGAAAGGTCCGGGCGGGGCGGGCCCGGACAGCTTCCTTCCGGGAACAGACATGGCGCATGCACAAGCCCGCGGCGGCCAGCGTCGGCTGGCCGGAATCGTCTGCGTGCTGTGCCTGTTTGTGCCGCAGCCGGTTTTGGAAGCCGGCAAGCTGCCCTCACACTCGGCAAGTCCCCCCACCGCTGTCGTGACCGCTGTGCCCGCCGTCGGGCTGGTGCCGCGGGACATCGAAATTGTCTCGCCGCCGGTGATTGCGGGCGAGCCCGTGGTGGGCGGGGAGCTGTCTTTGGAAGGCTTCGAATTCTCCGCGCCGGGCTCCGTCCTCACTTACCACTACAGCTGGCGGGACACACTGGACGGGCACCCCGACGGCTACCACCGCGTCTTGTCCCTGACTCCGGATTGGCGCGGCGTGACCCTCACCGGCAATGTCGAGGCTTCGGCGGACGACTATGAAACGACGCCCGCACCGGCCCGGCCGGTCCGGGTCTATTCGCGGACCTTCTCCCCGGACAACCGCAGCGAATTCTTTGCCCGCACGCGGGACGGATCCCTCTGGTTTATTCCGTCATCCCCGGCAGGCCGGCTGGGAACGGCAAGTTCCGGGGCCGGGAAGTGGCCCAAGGCCAGGGCAATGGACTCGGCAGGCGATTTCGACGGCGACGGCCGCCACGACCTCCTCACCCTGCACCGGAACGGCGTGCTGGTGCTGCATCCCGGCGACGGCTACGGCGGGACCAAACCGCTCCGGGTACTCGGCTCGGACTGGCCAGGCGTGCGCGATTTCTTCCTGCCCGGCGACTTCGACGGCGATTCCCGTCCCGACGTCATTACCCGCGACCACGAAGGGGCGCTGTGGCTGCATCGGGGACACGCTTCTGGCCTGCGGCCGCGGACGCTGATCCTGCACGGCATCCGCCCGCCGGCCCGTGTCTTCTCCCCCGGCGACTTCGACGGCGATGGAACGGCCGACATCATGTCGCTGGACGCCGTCGGAAGATTCTGGCTGCTGGCCGGGACCGGCAGCGGGCAGGTCGAGGACCCGGTGCAGGCAGGCGGCGTTAGGTTCAGGGTGATGTCCGTGGCCACGCCCGGCGACTTCAATGCGGACGGATTCCCCGACCTGATTGTCCTCAACGCGGCCGGGATGCTGCTGCTTCTGCCGGGCACGGGCGACGGCACAATAGGTTTGCCGGTGCCGCTGGGCATTGCCGGGCGGGGCGTGGTGGAGCTGTTCTGAGCAGGCTGCATTCGGCCTGTGTCAGGCACCGTCGCGCGGGGCGTACATGAGTACCGCCACCCCGGCCAGTGCAATCGCGGCCCCGATGTAGTCCCAGCGGTCCGGCCGGAAACCGTCCATCACCATGCCCCAGGCCAGCGAGCCGGCGATAAAGATCCCGCCGTAGCCGGCCAGGACCCGGCCGAAATTGGCATCCGGTTGGAAAGCCGCGATGAAGCCGTAGGCACCCAAGGCCATGACCCCCAGCCCGGCAAACCACCAGGCCCGGTCTTCGCGCACCGCCTGCCAGATCAGCCAGGCACCGCCGATCTCGGCGAGGGCGGCCAGGGCGAAGAGCAGGACGGACTTGGCGATGGTCATGCGTCAATTCTCGCCTACGCCGGGCAGCTCAAGTCCAACCCCTTGGACCTCAGGCTTCGGCCTTGCCCTGCCGCCAGTAACCCATGAAGGCCACCTGCTTGCGGTCGATGCCGACGTCCCGCACCAGGTAACGGCGCAGCTCACGGATCACCGCGGCCTCGCCGGCAATCCAGGCGTAGAACGGCCGCGTGGATTCCACCGTGGTTTCCCACAGGATGACGTTGTCGATGTCCACGTCCTCTGGCTCGTAGCCCTCGCCCTGCCGCAGGCCGGCACCGGGAACAAGGACGGCATTCCGCACCGCCGCATCGAGCAGCTCGCCGTGCGGACGGCCGCCGCGCGCCAGCCACTGCACTTCCATGTCGGCCACGGTCACCAGCTCCTGGAAGTCCGCGGCGTCAGGCACTTCGAGGATAGCGTTGCCGGTCATGTCCGCCGGCAGGGCGGCCAGGATGGCGGCGATCGCCGGGACAGCGGTCTCATCGCCGGCCAGCAGCACATGCGACGCCAGGCCGGGACGCCACTCGATGCCCCCGTAGTTCTTGGCCGTGGTGCAGTTGACGGCGCCGGCGTTGGGCCCGATGATCGTGACCCGGTCTCCGGCCACCGCACGGTCCGCCCACATCGAGGCGGGCCCGCCCTTGCCGTCGTCGTCGAAATGCATCACAAAGTCGACGTCGAGCTCCGGAGTCTTCCCGTAGCGGAAGTCGCGGACCGTGTAGGTGCGCATGGAGCCGCGCGTGCGCTCGTCGAGCGACAGCCAGTGCTGGTACCAGCCTCCGGTCAGCGCGGTGGCGCCCGGGCCGGATTCCGGCGCGCGGGGGTCACCGAAAGGCGGCAGCGGGATTTCGCGACCGTCCGTATCCAGGGCGGGAACCACCACCTTGATGCGCAGGTCCAGCGTGGGGCCGTCGACGCCGAAAAGCCTGAGCCCTTCTCCGGCGAAGGTGATCCGGCGGAAGTTCGGCGACAATTCCCGCACGGCTGCGACGGCGACGTCGAAAGCCAGGACGGGGGTGACTGCTGTTTCGGTGGCGAGTGCCGTCATCGTGATTCTCCGTTCGAAGGGGCGTGCTTGGCGGCGGTCATGCTGCGGACGGCATGCTGCCGCCGTTGCTGTGGTGGCGTCCTACCGGGACGACCATCGGCGTGCCGGACACCGGATCCGGAATGACGCGGGATTCGAGCCCGAAAACGTCGGACACCAGCTGCTCGGTCACGACGTCCGACGGCGGGCCCTCGGCCACCACCTCGCCGGCCTTCATGGCGATCAGATGGTCCGCGTAGCGCGCGGCCAGGTTCAGGTCGTGCAGCACAATGGCCACGGTGGTGCCCTTGCGCCGGTTCAGGTCCGTGACCAGGTCCAGCACTTCGATCTGGTGCGTGACATCCAGGAAGGTGGTGGGCTCGTCCAGCAGCAGGATGTCCGTTTCCTGGGCCAGGGCCATGGCGATCCAGACCCGCTGGCGCTGGCCGCCGGAGAGCTCGTCCACGTCCCGCCCGGCCAGCTCTTCCGTGTCCGTTGCCGCCATGGCCGCATTCACGGCGTCGTCGTCCTTGGCGGCCCACTGGCGGAACCAGCCCTGGTGCGGGTAGCGGCCGCGGCCCACCAGCTCGGCGACGCTGATCCCGTCCGGCGCCGTGGGCGTCTGCGGGAGCAGGCCGAGGACCCGGGCCACCTCGCGGGTGGAACGGGCGTGGATGTCCTTGCCGTCCAGCATCACCGTACCGGCGGTGGGCTTGAGCAGCCGGGCGAGCCCGCGCAGCAGGGTGGACTTCCCGCAGGCGTTGGCGCCCACAATGATGGACACCTGCCCCGCCGGCAGTTCCACGGTAAGATCCTGCACCACGGTGCGCTGGTCATAGCCCAGCGTGAGGTTCCGGGACTGGAGAGTGCGCATTTAGCCTCCTCGGCCGACGCGGTTGGTAGTGACCAGCAGCCAGAGCAGGAACGGCGCGCCGAGAGCACCGGTCACCACTCCAACCGGCAACGCCGTGCCGTTGGTCAGGAACATGGGAATCAGGTTGGCTGCGGCGAAATCCGCGGCGAGCACGATCACCGCGCCGACACCGGCCGCGGCCACCAGCGAACCGGCCCCGCCCAGCAGCCGGCGGGCAATCGGCCCGGCCAGGAACGCCACGAAAGCCACCGGTCCGGCTGCCGCAGTAGCGACGGCGGCCAGCAGCACTGCCGTGACCACCAGTCCCAGCCGGGCAGGGCCTACGCGAACGCCCAGGCCAGCGGCGGCGTCGTCGCCCAGTTCCAGACCGCGGAGGCTGCGCGAGAGCATCGCCACGGCCGGAAGCAGCAGCACCAGGCTGGCGGCGAGCACGGCCACGCGGTCCCAGTTGCTGGAGTTCAGCGAGCCGTTGAGCCAGACCAGCGCGCCCTGCGCCGTGCGGATATCCGTGCGCGTCATCAGGTAGCCGACCACCGCCTGCATGATCGCGGCGAACCCGATGCCGATCAGGATCAGCCGCGCGCTGGCTCCGCCGGAGACCCCGGAGCGGTGCGACACCAGGTAGATCAGCAAGGCGATCGCCAGCGCGCCGATCATCGCAGCGGCCGAGACGGCCACGCCGGTCAGCCCGAAAACCACCATGGCGGCCACGGCCGAAGCACTGGCGCCGTAGCTGATTCCGATGATGTCGGGACTGGCCAGCGGGTTGCGCAGCATAGTCTGGAAGATCGTGCCGGCCAAGCCGAACGCCACGCCGATCAACGTTCCGGTGACCGCCCGCGGCAGCTTGTTCTCCATCACGATGAAGCTCGCGCCCGGAATGTCCGCGCCGCCGAGCAGCCGGAAAAAGTCGGGAATCGTCACGGTGTAGCTGCCGAGCAGGACATTGACAAAGAAGAGAATAACGACGGCGGCGCCCAATGCCGCAACCACAACGCGGCGTCGGCGCTGGCGGGCGGAGTGGTGCTGGCGGCCGGCAGGGCGCTTTCCTATGGAACCGGTGCCGCTCCCACCTGCGCCAGCGGTGCCGCCCTCCCCTGCGCCAGATCGTCCCTGGCGGTCCGGCGTGCCTTGCGCGAGGGACGATGTCGTAGCTAAGGAACGATCTCGCGTCCCCGCCTTCACAGCATCGGCCGCATCCGCACCTTGCAGAACCTTGCTCACAGTCCGGCCGCCTTCCGACGGCGGACCAGCCAGATGAAGACGGGCGCACCGATGATGGCGGTCATGATGCCGGCCTGGACCTCGCCGGGCAGCGCGATCAGCCGGCCCACGATATCCGCTCCCAGCAGCAGCACCGGCGCCAGCACCAGCGAGAACGGCAGGATCCAGCGGTAGTCCGGTCCCGTGAATGCGCGGACCATATGCGGAATGACCAGCCCCACAAAGGCAATCGGCCCGGCCAGCGCCGTCGCCGCACCGCATAGGATGACCACTCCAAGGGCGGTGATGGCGCGGGAGAGGCCTACCTTCTGCCCAAGCCCGCGCGCCACATCGTCGCCCAGCGAGAGGTTGTTCAGGATCCGGCCGGTGAGCAGCGTGATCAGCAGGCCCACGGCAACAAACGGAATGACCGGCAGGATAACGTCCCAGCCGCGCCCGCTGACGTTGCCGACCTGCCAGAACCGGAAGGCATCCAGCGTGTCCTGGCTGCTGACCAGAATGGCGTTCATGAGCGAGCTGAGCCCGGCAGTGAGTGCTGCGCCGGCGAGCGCCAGTTTGATCGGCGTCGCGCCTTCGCGGCCCAGGCTGGCAATGCCATAAACAACGACGGCGGCAACCGCCGCGCCGACGAAGGCGAACCAGATGTAGCCGGTCAGGCTGCTGATGCCGAAGACGTAGATGCCGGTAACCACGGCCAGCGCCGCGCCGGCGTTCACCCCGAGGATGCCCGGGTCCGCCAGCGGGTTCCGGGCCACGCCCTGCATCGCGGCGCCGGCAACGCCCAGGGCCGCGCCGACCAGAAGGGCCGTCACGGTCCGCGGAATGCGCGAATGAACTACCGCATGGTCGCCGTTGGCCGGATCGAAATCGGTCAGGGCCGCGATGAGCGTTTCGAAGCTGATGGGCCGGGCCCCGAAGGCAAGCGAGGCGAAACAGACCACGGCCAGGATCGCCAGGACCACGGGGATGCCCGCGAGCGCGCGGCGGTTTCCGGACTTCGCCGGATGCCGGAGTGCTGCGGCGAGGTGTTCGGAACCAGCGGAAGCGCCCTCGGACACGGGGCCGCGGGGGCGCTGATCGATGCGGGTTGGCACGGACACCTCTGCTCCCACAGTCCACCTCCTGACCTACCGAAAAAGACTTAAGTAAGGCTAGCCTACTGTGGCGCAGATTAAGAAACGATTTACTGCCCTAATTGCCGGCCGCAGCCGGCTGACACCAAGCTCGGACATACTTCGAAGTATGTCGGGCATACTCGAAGCATGTCCGCACCGATCGTCCTGCTGCACGGTTGGGCCTGCCCCGCCAGCTACTGGAATCCGCTCGCCGGCTACCTCCGCGAGGCCGGGCACGAGGTACAGAACCTGGACTTACCGGGCTACCGCGGACCGCTGGAGCCGGATTTTGAGTGGACGGTGGAAAACGTCGCCGCCGACTTCGCGCTCAAATTCGCTGCCGCCGGACCGGTGCACTGGGTGGGCCACTCGCTCGGCGGCAGCATCGCGGCCACCATCGCCGCCCGTTTTCCGCGCACGACGGCGTCAATCACCTTGGCGGGGATGGTCCCGGTCAAGCCTTCGCAGGCAACCGTGGAGCGCCTCACCCGCCTGTTTGGCGGACCGGAGCAGCCCGGCGAGGAAGCCGCCGAAGAAATGATCGAGGCCTGGTTCCGCGGCGGAAACGCGCCGCAAGGTGCGGACCGCGAAAGGTTCCTGGCCCCCTTCAGGCTGCCGGCCGCCGTCGTACGTTCGAGCATGCTGGCAGGCCTGACCGGCGCGGCAGAGGATGTGCCGGATAAAGTTACGGCCCCGACCCTGGTGGTCACCGGAGTCCGGGATGCCACGCGCCCGCCGGACATCGTGCAGGATTTCCTTGCCGCCCACCCCACGTGGCGGCATGCGCTCATACCCGACGCCGGCCACCTGGTGCATTGGGAGCAGCCGGAGGCCTGCGCCGTGGCCGTCCTGGACCTGCTGGCTGCCGCAGAGGACTAAAGCGACGGCCCTGCCCACAGCCGCGTACCAGGCAGTAACAAAAACGCCTACCCGGGAGTAACATTGAAGGACAGCTAAAGGGTCTCCGGCCTGCGGCAGACCCTGGTCAAAGGGGACTGCCATGAGTACCGGAACTGAACAACACCTACCCACCAGCCAAAGCGCCGGCGTCACGGAGCGCGATGCACGCGCTGTGGCCGAGGCCGCCCGCGAGGCGGAATGGACGCGGCCGAGCTTTGCCAAGAGCCTCTACTTGGGCCGCTTCGAGATGGACCTCATCCACCCGCACCCGGTGCCCGCGCCCGAGGATGCGGCAGCCGGGGATGCCTTCCTGGCACAGCTGGAAATGTACGCGCGGACCATGGATGGCGCCCGGATCGAACGCGACGCGAAGATCCCGGACGAGTATCTGGCGGAGCTGGCGGAACTCGGCGCCTTCGGCATGAAAATCCCGGTGGAGTACGGCGGTCTGGGCCTGTCCCTGACTTACTACGGCCGCGCGCTGATGCTGCTGGGATCCGTGCATCCGAGTCTCGGCGCCCTGTTCTCGGCGCACCTGTCCATCGGCGTGCCGGAGCCCGTCAAGGTCTTCGGCAGCGAGGACCAGAAACAGCGTTTCCTGCCCCGGTGCGCTGCCGGTGCGGTCTCGGCGTTCCTGCTCACCGAGCCCGATGTCGGGTCGGATCCGGCCCGGCTCGGCACCACGGCAACCCCCACCGACGACGGCGAATCGTACGTCATCAACGGCAGCAAGCTCTGGACCACCAACGGGGTCATCGCCGAGCTCGTTGTGGTCATGGCCAAGGTTCCGGCGCACGACGGCGGACCGGGCGGCATTTCCGCCTTCGTCGTCGAGGCGGACGCGGCCGGCATCACGGTGGAAAACCGCAACGCCTTCATGGGGTTGCGGGGTATCGAAAACGGGCTGACCCGCTTCGACAATGTCAAGGTGCCGGCGGCCAACAGACTGGGCGGCGAAGGCAAGGGCCTGAAGATCGCGCTGACCACGCTGAACACCGGGCGGCTGGCCATGCCGGCCCTCTGCGCGGCGTCCGGGAAGTGGTCGCTGAAGATCGCCCGCGAGTGGTCCAACGCGAGGGTCCAGTGGGGCCGCCCGGTGGGCCGCCACGAGGCCGTGGGAAAGAAGATAGCCTTCATCGCCGCCACCGCGTTTGCCCTGGAGTCGGTCTTTGAACTGTCGGCGGCGCTGGCAGACGCCGGCATGAAGGACGTACGGATCGAGGCGGCGCTGGCCAAGCTCTGGTCCAGCGAAATGGCCTACAAGGTTGCAGACGAGCTGGTACAGATCCGCGGCGGACGCGGCTTCGAGACCGCTGCCTCCCTGGCCGCCCGCGGCGAGCGGGCCGTACCGGCCGAGCAGCAACTGCGGGACATGCGGATCAACCGCATCTTCGAGGGGTCCACCGAAATCATGCACCTGCTCATTGCCCGCGAGGCCGTGGACGCCCATCTCGCCGCTGCCGGTGACCTTGCCTCCGCGGACGCGGATCTGGCAGCCAAGGCCCGGGCTGCCATCGGAGCCAGTGGCTTCTACGCCCGCTGGCTGCCGCAACTGCTGGCCGGCCAGGGAATGAACCCCACTTCGTACGGCGGGTTCGGCCGGCTGGCCGGGCACTTGCGGTTCGTCGAGCGGTCCTCGCGGAAGCTCGCCCGCCACACCTTCGCCGGCATGGGCCGCTGGCAGGCCAAGCTGGAACACCGGCAAGTCTTCCTGGGCCGGATCGTGGATATCGGCGCGGAGCTCTTTGCCATGGCGGCCGTCTGCAGCAGGGCGGAACTGCTGCGCAGCCAGGACCCTGCCGAGGGAAAGAGCGCCTACGAGCTGGCGGATGCCTTCTGCCTGCAGTCCCGCGAGCGCGTCCGGCAGCTGTTCACCGAGCTATGGCGGAACTCGGACGCCGCGGACCGGCGTCTGGCCGGGAAGGTGTTGGACGGCGACTACGTCTGGCTGGAGCGCGGCGTCATTGATCCGTCCGAAGGAACCGGACCGTGGATCTCCGAGCCTTCCGATGGGCCCTCCACAAAGGAAGACCAGCACCGCAAGTACCGGTAGGCACCGGAGGACTTGGTAGGTTGTTCGTGGTGCAGCACCCTGCACTGCCGCACGCCCGAGGAGCCGATTATGGGAACGCATTGGGACCGGCTGGATGATGAGCTGCGTCCGGCCGTTGAAGCCAGCACTCGTCAGTTCGAACGGGTGCGCCCCGAGCTTGAGGCCGTCACGCGCGAGGTGCAGACGACCATCCGGGACATCTTCAAGGAGACGGAGCTGAAGCCGCTGTTCGTCACGGCACGGACCAAGACCGTCGACTCGTTCCGGGAAAAGGCTTCGCGCACGCTGCAACCAGCCGTCGCCGGGGATGCCCCGAGCCTCGAATATCCTGATCCGCTGCGAGATATGCATGACATGGTCGGTGTTCGGGTGATCGTCAGTCTGCCGCATGAGATCCGCGAAGCGGCCAGCCAGATCAAACGTCAGCGCAGCGAATTCGACATCCGCGCAGACCGGGAGAAGGACATCGGCTCGATCGAGTCCGGAACGTACGGCTATTCCAGCAGGCACCTGCTCATCCGCACCATCCAAAATCCTGCAGTGAAGCGCTTCCAGGAGGTGCTTGGCGAACCTGCCAGGCCCAACGGCAGCCATGTGTTCGAGGTCCAGATCCGCACCATCCTGGCCCATGCCTGGTCCGAAATTGAGCACGATATCCGTTTCAAAGCCTCCGACCCGCGGGCATGGAGTCCCTATTTGGACCGGCAGTTCACCGCCACGGCAGCGATGCTCGAGGCAGTGGAATCCACCTTCTCGGAGCTGTATGAGCGCTACGAGACGGTTACCGGCTATTGGGATGAAGAGGGTGAAGGTGCCGCGCCGCTGACACCTCGGCGGATCCGCGAGGTCTGGCAGACACTGCTGCCCCATGTGGACCGCAAGTCCGACGACGATTGGGGCTGGGCGGCCGAACTCCTGGCCGCACACGGGTTGAAGACCACCACTGATCTTGTCGACCTGCTCCAGGCTGCGGTGATTACTTCGGTCCGCGAGGCGCTGGAACACCGTTACTCCCCCGGTCCTGACCGGCTGCTCGACGACGTGCTGCTGTGGCGGTTCGGCAAGCGCCACATTGAACTGACCGCTGGCGACGACAACCACCGGCGGGAGAGCCTGCTGCGGCGGCACCGGCAGATGGAAACATTCCGTTCTACCAGCTAGCCGGCCAGGCACCTTGCCGGGGCCGCTCCGCTATCGGCGTGCCCGCCCTTTCCCTCGCCACGGCCGGGAGGCGATGACCAGCGCCAACGATGTCAGCACGATGCCGGCGATGGTTGCCGCGCCGACGAGGCTTCCGGCCGTGGGCCAGAAGATGTCCAGGACCAGCGAGCCCACCAACTGCCCGCCAATCATGGCCAGGCTGGTCAACAAAACACCGGTATTGGCGACGCTGAGCGTGGCAGCGCCCAGCACCAGCGTTCCCAGCGGCCCGCCCGTATACAGCCACCATTGCGGGGTCAGGAGTCCGGTTTGCCCGCTGATCAAGGCTTGGGTTGTCCAGACTGCCAGCAGTGCCACCGTGCCGGTGCCGAAATTGAACAAGGTGGAGATGACCGGGCTGCCATGCACGGTGGCGATCTGCCCCAGCATGCCCTGCTGCACGCTCTGCATCAGCCCGGCCGCCAGCGGCAGCAGCATGAGCAGTACCAGCAGCCCGGTGCTCAGGGAGTTTCCGAAATGCGGCAACGCCGCCGTCACCGCTGCCGCCAGTGCCAGCACCGCACCTGTAACTCGGACGCCGTTGACCGGAATCTTCTTGCCCGAGCCGAGTCCCAGCCGGTCGACTACCAGGCCCGAGGCCAGCTGCCCGGTGACCACGGCGATCGTGAACAGCGAGAGGCCGATGGGCCCCACAGCGACGGTCTGCGTGAAAACATAGAACGCCCCGATCAGTCCGGCCAGCAGGTACCACGGCGGGTACCGCCGTTGCCGGAACAGGCTGGGCACCCGGCGCAGGCGGACGCGCGCGGACGGCAGAACCGTAGCGAACACCAGCACGGCGATGAATCCGGTGCCGAAGCTGATCAGGGCGGCACCGATCCGGTCCTGCAACTGCACGCCCAGCTCGCTGTTGATCCGTCCCTGCACCGCCAGCCCAACGCCGCCGAACACAGCCAGGAGCAAAGCCAGCGCTGCCGGCACACGAATGTCCGAGTGGGCGGGCCCGGAACCATGAGGCGCCGCGGCCTCGGCTGCAGCACTGCTATCACGGCGTCTGGTCACGCTGTCGATCGTAGCCCCATGCGTCTCTGCCAGAGCCAGCGCGCGGGAAATTCGGGCTGAATTTTCCGGAAGGCGGCTGAGCTACCGGGGGCCTTGACCTTGACGTTGCGTCAACACGGATAGTGAAGGACATGAAAAAGGCAGAAGGGAGGCCGTCGCATGGAATGGTCCATTCAGGAGGTCGCCAGGGCCGCCGGCACCACCAGCAGGACGCTGCGCCACTATCAGGACATCGGCCTGCTGGAACCCAGCCGTATCGGCCACAACGGGTACCGCTATTACGACGACGGCTCCTTGCTGACGCTGCAGCGCATCCTGCTGCTGCGCCAGCTGGGTTTAGGCCTGCCGGAGATTGCCAAGGTAGTGCGCGGCCGTACCGAAACGACCACCGCCCTGCGCGGACACCTGGAAATCCTGGTTCAGGAACGGGACCGGATCGAACGCCAGATCGTGTCGGTCCAGTCAACAATCAACAAGACGGAGAGAGGCGAGCAGCTGATGGCTGACGAAATGTTCGATGGTTTCGACCACACGAAGTACAAAGAGGAGGTCGAAGAACGCTGGGGCGCAGAGGCCTATGCAAAGGGCGATCAGTGGTGGCGCGGCCTGAGTTCGGGCGAACGCACGACCTGGATAGACCGGACGAAGGACCTTATGGCGGCCTGGACCGCCGCCGCGGCATCAGGCATCCCGGCCGACAGCGATGAAGCCCAGGCCTTGGCCCAGCGGCAGCTCGATTGGCTTGCCAGTGCGAATGGCGGCCAGGAAATCTCCTACGGGTACTTCACCGGACTGGGCGAGATGTATGTGGCAGACCCCCGCTTCGGCGCGAACTACGGCGGCGAGACCGGTGCCGGATTCGTTCGGGACGCCATGAAAATCTACGCGGACCGCCACCTGGCCACATAGCCCGGTAGCTCAAGTGCTCAGCTCAGCCGGGTCCGGGTGGTTCTATCCGCTCCCGGCAGGCAGTGACGAAGGCTTCCAGCAAAGCCTCAAGCTGCCCTTCAGGGGTGCCTTCGGCCTCGGGATGCCACTGCACGGCAAGCAGCCAGCCCTCGTCACGGCGCGCCAATTCCACCGCTTCCACTACGCCGTCAGGGGCGGCCGCCACCACACGGAGCCGGTCGCCGAGCCGGCGCACTGCCTGGTGGTGCCCGGACCGGACCATCGTTTCGCCCGGGCCGAGCGCTCCGGCCAGCAAGGTTCCGCGGCCGACCGCCACCGGGTGGGTGGCCATCGGCGGCCGTTCCTGATGGATCTTGTGGAGGGACTCCGGTCCCAGGTCTTCGGTCAGGGAACCGGCGAAGGCCACGTTGACGAGCTGCAGCCCGCGGCAGATCCCGAGGACGGGCCGGCCGTTCTCCACGGCGCCGATGACCAGGTCGATCTCGGCTTCATCCGCCACCGTGTCGACACAATGCACCGTAGGCTCATCGGCATTGCCGCCATACCGCGCAGGATCTACGTCTCCCCCGCCGAGAATGAGCACGCCGTCGTAATCCTTGGCGGTGAACACGTGCCCGGAAGAGGCGTTGATAACGACGGCGTTGGCCCCGGTGGCATCCAGGCCGGCCACGGCGCGGCGGGCCAGATTCGCCAGCACCTCGGAGAACCACGCCGGATGGGAGGCCGCGTCCTGAGCGTAGCTGACCGCAATCCTCGGCCGCAGCTGCGTCTGGGCGGAGGCACCGCCGTCGTTGTTCATGCCGGGTAGAGGGGGTTGTGCCCGGCGCTCACCCGCTCCGCGTCGCGGACCGGTCCCGGGGCCGTGCCGTTGCCGAAGGGGCGGCCGCCGAGGGACTCCCGGCCGTGCTCGCTCAGCCAATTGGCGAGGTCCGGGCCCTGCGGGACGATCCGCGTGGGGTTAATGTCCTCGTGGACGATGTAGTAGTGCTGCTTGATCTGCTCAAAGTCGATCGTGTCGCCGAAACCGGGCGTCTGGAACAGATCGCGGGCATAGCCCCAGAGCGCGGGCATCTCCGTGAGCTTGTTCCGGTTGCACTTGAAGTGGCCGTGGTAGACCGGATCAAAACGCACCAGCGTGGTGAAGAGGCGCACGTCCGCTTCGGTAATGGTCTCCCCCATCAGGTAGCGGCGGGTGGTGAGGCGCTCCTCGAGCCAGTCCATCGCGGTCCAGAGCCGCTGGTAGGCCTTGTTATAAGCCTCCTGCGAACCGGCGAAACCGCAGCGGTAGACGCCGTTGTTGACCTCGGTGAACACCCGCTTGTTTACCTCGGCCATCTCCTCGCGCAGGTGCTCCGGGTAGAGGTCCGGGGCGCCCTCGCGGTGGAACTCCGTCCACTCGGTGGCGAAGTCCAGCGTGATCTGCGGGTAGTTGTTGGTCACCACAGCCCCGGAGGCAATATCGACGACGGCGGGAACCGTAATGCCACGCGGGTAGTCCGGGAAGCGCTTGAAGTAGGCCTGTTGCAGGCGCTCGATGCCCAGGACCGGGTCCTTGCCGCCGTCGTCCAGGTCGAAGGTCCAGCTGCGCGCATCATGGGTGGGGCCGGGCATGCCGATGGAAAGAACGTCCTCGAGCCCCAGCAGACGGCGGACAATGATGGTCCGGTTGGCCCAGGGGCAGGCGCGCGCGGCAACCAGGCGGTAGCGGCCGGGCTCCACCGGCCAGCGGCCCTCGTTGGGGTTGTCCCCGCCGCGGACAATCCGGTCCTCGATGTAATGGGTGTCCCGGGTGAACTCTTCGCCGGTGTGGACGTAGGCACCCTTGGTGCTGTACTCGCTGGCTGGGGCTGAGTTTTCGGTGCGCGCGCTCGTCTGGCTCATGGTTTCAGCCTATCCCGCTACCGGCACGAGCTTCCATGGCGACCGGAATTTGCCGCATCCGGATGGCCGTGTTGTATCCGGGATCCCCCCGAGATCCCGCGCAAATGTGACACTCGTCGCTATGGTAAGGGTCTAAGGCAACTAATTGGCGCCCTACGCGCCGACGACGACGTCACTACGCAGGAGGTTTCCATGTCATCCGTTAGCAGCAAGGGCAGAAATCCGGTCTCCGCTTTCATGCGTCCGGTCAATTCGCTGGTGGAGCGGTACATTCCCAGTGCCCTGGTCTTCGCGATCGTGCTGAGCGTGGTCGTGGCGATCATGGCCCTGATCCTCACCGACGCCGGGCCGGTCGAGGTCATCAAGGGCTGGGGCGACGGGTTGTCCGGCCTGCTGGCCTTCATGACGCAGATGGCGCTGATCCTGCTGCTGGGCCACACCTTGGCCAATACGCGGCCGGTCCGAAAACTGCTCTCGTTCCTGGGCGGCCTGCCGCGCAGCCCGGTCCAGGCCTATGTGTTCGTTTTTGTCATCGCGGCGATCGCCTCCCTGATCACCTGGGGACTCGGCCTGGTGGTAGGCGCGCTGCTAGCCAAGGAGGTTGCGGCCCAGCTGCGGGCCAAAGGCGTGCGGCTGCACTTCCCGATGCTGGTGGCGGCAGCTTTCTCCGGCTTTGTGGTCTGGCATATGGGCTACTCCGGTTCCGGCCCGCTGACCGCCGCCACCGAGGGATCCTTCCTGGCTGAGCAGATCGGCCGCACCATCCCGGTCAGCGAAACAACGTTCTCGCTCTGGAACATCCTCGCCGCGGTGGCCACCGTGATCGTGGTCGGCGGCGCGCTGGCCCTGGTAGCGCCGCGCGGCGATGACAAGATCGTGGAACTTGCCGTGGATGCCCGCGAGGGCGAGGCGGATCTGGGCGACGAGGTGGTCACGCCGGCCGACCGCGTGGACGCCAGCCGTATTCTGACCCTGGTGGTCGGAGTGGCGCTGGTGGCCTACCTGGTGATCCACTTCAGCCAGGGCGGTACGCTGACCCTGGATATTGTGAACTGGTCCTTCCTGACGCTGATCTTCCTGCTGGTGCGCAACCCGTTTGAGCTGATTGCGTTGATCAAGAACGCCGCGTCCAACGTGGGTGACATCCTGCTCCAGTTCCCGCTCTACGCCGGCATCATGGGCATCATGACCGCCACCGGGCTGATCACTGTGCTGTCCGACTTCTTCGTGAACGTTTCCACCCCGCAGACCTTCGGCTTCCTCGCCCTGCTCTCCGCCGGGCTGGTGAACTTTTTCGTTCCTTCCGGCGGCGGCCAGTTCGCGGTCCAGGGACCTATCATGCTCGACGCCGCTGCCCGGCTCGACGTGGATCCGGCGGTAGCCATCATGGCCGTGTCCTACGGCGACCAGTGGACCAACATGATCCAGCCGTTCTGGGCACTGCCGCTGCTGGCCATCGCCGGGCTGAAAATGCGGGACATCCTCGGCTACACCGTCATCACGCTGATCGCGTCCGGACTGGTGTTCTCCGCGACCCTGCTGATCGTCGGGGCCGGCTGAGCAGCCTGCGCCGGATCCCGGGAGCCTGTCCGGCTGCCGGGATCCGCTGCCGGGGTACGCAGCCCGGTGCCGCGGAGCCGGATTCAGCCGGTGAAGGCGAACCTGTCCCTGCCGGCGTACAGGCCGGTCACGGCCTGCGCCGCGGAAACCAGGCACAGCAGGATCAGCGAAGCTTCCCACTGGCCGGTGGCGGCGAACAGTCCGCCGAAGAGCGGCGGCCCGGCGGCTGCCAGCAGATAGCCGATGGACTGGGCCATGCCCGAAAGTGCGCTGGCTTCCCGGTGCGTGCGGGTGCGCAGTCCGAACAGCGCCAAGGCCGTCACCAACGAGCTGCCGCAGCCGAACCCGGCAACAAGAACCCACAGCAGCATGGCGCCGGGCAGGAGCAGGATTCCCAGCACGCCGGCAACAATCAGCAGCGGGGGCAACGCAGCCGGGAACCGCTGGTTTTTCCCCTTCAGGATCAGCGGGGTCAGGAGGCTGGAGACGATGCCGATCAGCTGGAACATCATCAGGTCCCAGCCGGAGGCCACATCCCCACGGCCGTGTGAACGTTCCAGCGTGGGCAGCCACGTGATCAGAATGTAGAACGCCATGGATTGCAGCCCCATATACAGGGTGACCTGCCAGGCGACCCCGGATCTCCACACGGATCCGCGGACAGGCGCGGGCACAGCGGCGTTGCGTTCGGCCTGGGCGGAGCTGGCGCGGACCCGAAGCCGGGGCAGCCAGACCAGCACGGCCGGAATGGTCAGCACCACGTAAATGACGAGGGCAAAGCGCCAACCGGCCGGTTCGCCGTCGTCAATTGGCAGCAGCGACAGCGGCACCGAGAGCCCTGCGCCGAGCGAAGCGATACCACCGAGCACTGCGGAATAGGCGCCGGTCAGCGTGGCCATCTTGTCCGGGAAGTCCCGCTTGAGGATCGCAGGCAGCAGCACATTGCCGACGGCGATGGCCGCACCGATAATGAACGTTCCCAGCCAGAGGTTGACGATGCTGCCGGGAGCCGGCCGCAGGAAGGTGCCTGCGATGAGCAGCAGGAGCGCGGTGAAAACGGTACGCTCCACCCCGAACTTCTCGCTCAGCCCGTGGGCCAGCGGTGAAATGACCCCGAAGGCCAGCAGCGGGACGGCAGCCAGCAGCCCCAGCGCCGCCGCGCCCAGGCCGGTGTCGGCCCCGATCTGATCCAGCAGCGGCCCGACGCTGGTGAGTACCGGCCGCAGATTGGCGGCAACCAGCAGCACTCCGGTGATGAGCATGCCGCTGGACAGCGCCCGACGCGCTCCGCTGACCGTATCCACCACTGCCCCACCCCGTTGGTCGTGCTTATGTCTTGCTGGCACCTCCGCCCGCATGCGGGCACAACAAGACTATGTGATGGGCAGCATAAGGGCGCCCGGTCAGACCGGGCGCCCTTATGCTGCTGCGTGTATCGGGGTTATTTGGTGTCCGCGGCTTCCGCCGCGTCGGCTGCTTCGCCGAGCATCGGCAGGAACTGATCCAGTGCCCACGGCAGGCTCAGCGGGGATGCGGCTGAGATGGACAGCGTCAGGGTGTTGTCCGAATCGGCAACCAACGCGTTATCTTCGACGGCGGGAATCTGGCTCAGCAACGGGTCCTCGATGACCTGCTGCTTGGTCTTGGCATCGGGCACCCAGGTGACGAAGATGTCGGATTCGAGCTCGTTGGCCTTCTCGGCGGACCACGGGATAAAGAACTCGCCGGAGTCGCTGGTGGCATTGGTGACGACGTCGGCCTGCTTCATGCCGATGCTGGTGAGGAACTTCGGACGGTTGTCGTTCATCGTGTAAACGTTGACGCCGTCACCCTTGGCGGGCTCCAGATTGCCGTAGATAAACGACTTGCCCGCCAGCTGCGGGTACTCGGAGGCCTCGGAATCGATGGTCTGCTCGGTCTCGGCGACCAGCTTCTTGGCTTCCTCGGTCTTGCCCAGCGCCTCGCCGATCATCATCGTCGAGTCCTGCCAGTCCGTGCCGTAAGCCAGTTCCGGATAAGCCACCACCGGAGCGATCTTGCTCAAGGTGTCGTAGTCTTCCTGGGTCAGTCCGGAGTAGGCGGCCAGAATGACATCCGGGGTCAGCGCGGCAATCTCATCAAAGGCGATGCCATCGGCTTCGGAGTACTGCTCCGGGGCCTTCTCGGAACCAATGGGAGCTCCGAGTTCCTCAAGCTTGGCATCCTTCCACGGCGTGGACTTATTCTCGTTTCCACCCCACTCGACTGCCGGCATTCCGACCGGCACGACGCCTAGCGACAGCGCTACGTCGTCGTTCACCCAGGAAACCGTGGCCACGCGTTCGGGCTGCTCTTCGATGACGGTCTCGCCAAAGGCATGCTCAATGGTCACCGGGAAGGCGTCCGAAGACCCTGCGGCGGTTTCACCCCCTGTGGAACCATCGGCGGGACCGGTGGAACAGGCGGATACGGACAGAAGAACAACGGCGGCTGCGGCAAGCATGCCGCGGACACGGGAAAGGGCCACGATGGGACTCCTCGGCTCAGAGGTAACGAACAAAAGTAAGGGTAGCCTATGCTTCGATTGAATAAGAAACAATCGCGTTACGTATTTATTGCGGGCCGCTCCTGGATCTCACACAACCGTCGGCTAGCACGTTTGCCTATCGGAGATAATGGTCTCGTGGAAGGAGCGCCCCCATGCCTGCAGTGCACTCTGTACTCGACACGCCCCTCGGCGAGCTCACCCTCGTGGCAGTCGCCGGGTCCCTGACCGGCGCGTATTTTCCTGCCCATAAACGGATGCCGGATACCGAGGCCTTTGGTCCCCGCGAGGACGCGGAGTTTATCGAAGCCAAACGCCAGCTGTCCGAGTATTTTGCCGGCGAGCGCACCGGGTTCGACCTGCCTCTGAATCCCAAGGGCGACGCTTTCCAGCTGAAAGTGTGGGATTTGCTGCAGAGGATTCCGTACGGCCAGACCCGCTCCTATGGACAGCTCGCCCGGGAGCTCGGTGACACGCATCTTGCCCAGGCCGTCGGCAATGCCAATGGCCGTAATCCGATCTCGATTATTGTGCCGTGCCACCGGGTTGTCGGAGCAGACGGCCGGCTGGTGGGTTATGCCGGCGGACTCGAGCGCAAAAGGTTCCTGCTTGAGCTGGAGGAGCCTGTGGAGATCAAAGCCGCAAAACTTTTCTAGGACGTAACCTCACATCATGAACTCCGGCAGCGTCTACACAGCATGAAACCCTTCGAGCAGCTCGTCACCGAGCATGGCGCGATGGTCCTGCGGGTCTGCCGCGCCGTACTGGGACCGGATGAGGCCGAGGATGCCTGGTCCGAAACGTTCCTGTCCGCCCTCAAGGCCTACCCCGAGCTGCCCGAAGATGCCAATACCGAGGCGTGGCTGGTGACCATCGCGCACCGCAAAGCCATTGACGTCACCAGGAAACGGTCGCGCAATCCACTGCCCATGGAAGAGCTGCCCGAACGTCCGTCCGCAGATCCGCCGGAAGAGGACCAGGATTTGTGGGATGCAGTGAAGGCGCTTCCGGACCGGCAGCGCGAGGCCATCGCATACCACTATCTGGCCGGCCTGCCCCACCGCGAGGTTGCCGCTATCACCGGTTCAACACCGGAAGCAGTCCGGCGGGCCGCCTCGGACGGCATCAAGAACCTCCGGCGGACCTATCTGGCCCCGGCTGCAGCGTCCGTGGCTCCAGTTCCCCTTCCGGTCGGCTCCGTGCCGGCTCCCGCCAGCATTTCCGTTTCGAAAGGAGAGACCCGATGAACACCGTTGAACCGGGATCCTCCGCCTTGCCGGCCCCGCTGCGGGCCGTTGATCCTGCCGCGCTCCGCGCACTTCAGACCCGGCTGGCGGCCGCTGCCGCCGAAGCCGGCTTGCTGGACTTGTCCTACACAACCATGGACACTCCTATCGGCAAACTGCTGCTGGCCGCAACCGACCAGGGCCTGGTCCGTGTCGCCTTCGACCGGGAAAACCATGACGCCGTGCTGGAGCAGCTGGCGGGCAAAATCAGCCCCCGGATCCTGCACTCCCCCGCCCGGCTCGCGGCCGCGGTGCGCCAACTGGACGAGTATTTCGCCGGGCGCCGCCGGGTGTTCGAGCTGCCGCTGGACTGGCGGCTGGCCAAAGGTTTCCGCCGCGAGGTGCTCGCCCACCTGCCGCAGATCGCCTATGGCCAGACCGAAAGCTACGCCCAGGTCGCCGCGGCCGCCGGCAGTCCCAAGGCCGTCCGCGCGGTCGGCACCGCCTGTGGCACCAACCCCTTGCCGGTCGTCGTTCCGTGCCATCGCGTGGTGCGCTCCGACGGCAGCTTCGGCGGTTATCTGGGCGGCACCGCTGCCAAGCAGCTCCTGCTCACGCTGGAGGCAGCGGCGTGAACGCACTCTTCGATCCTGTCCCGGCGGAACCCGTGGAGGTCGCTCCCGGCGCCGTCCATGTGCCCGGCTGGCTCAGCGTGGAACAACAGGCCGAGCTGGTGGAAGCCTGCCGCACGTGGGGACGCGGGCCGGTACCCTTCCGCGCGGCCAAGCTGCCAGGCGGGCATGAGATGAGCGTTCAAACCGTGTGCCTGGGGTGGCACTGGCAGCCCTACAAGTATTCCCGCGTGGCAGAGGACGCCGGCGGCGGCCGGGTGCTCGAGTTCCCCGAGTGGTTGGCCGAGTGGGGACGCAGGGCGCTGGCGGACGCCTACGGTCCTCGGGCGGCGGAGTCCGCGAGCACTACCTATAACCCCGACACTGCGCTCATCAACTTCTACGAAGACACGGCCAAAATGGGCATGCACCAGGACAAAGACGAGGAAACGGACCTGCCCGTGGTGTCCCTCAGTGTCGGAGACGACTGCCTCTTCCGCTTCGGCAACACCCAGACGCGAACCAAACCGTACACCGATCTCAGGCTCCGCTCCGGAGACCTGTTTGTCTTCGGTGGTCCCAGCCGATTCGCCTACCACGGTGTACCCAAGATTTATCCCGGCACCGCCGATCCGGCCTGCGGACTGGCATCGGGCCGGCTGAACTTCACCATGCGCGTCACTGGCCTGGCCTGACGAGCACCCGAACCGGCAGGAGATAATCGAGCCATGGAAAAAACCGCTTCCGGCGTCGTACTGTGCGAGGACGGGCTGGCCCGGCCAGCGTGGGCTGCCGTGGACCCGATGCTGCGCGACTATTACGACACCGAATGGGGCGTGCCCGTCCACGGAGAGCAGGCCATCTACGAACGGATCAGTCTGGAAGGATTCCAGGCCGGGCTGTCCTGGGCCACCATCCTGCGCAAGCGGCCCGCCTTCCGCGAGGCATTCAAAGACTTTCATCCGGACACGGTTGCTGCTTTCGGCGACGCCGAGGTCGAGCGCCTGATGCAGAACGCAGGGATTGTGCGCAACCGCGCGAAGATCACCGCCGCGATCACCAATGCCAAGGCGACCATCGCCCTGCGCGAGGACGGCGGACTGGACGGGTTTGTCTGGTCCTTCAAGCCGGATGCCACCCCGGCACCCCAAAACATAGAGCAGGTGCCCACCACATCCGCGGAGTCCATCGCATTGTCCAAGGCCTTGCGCAAGCGCGGCTTCGCCTTTGTCGGACCCACCACCATGTTCGCGCTGATGGAAGCCATCGGCATGATCGACACCCACCTAGTGGACAGCCACCGGCGCGGCAGCTCCGGAGTCTGGGGCTGAAAGCCGCCTCCCACGCTGGCAGGAGAACTGCAGCGCGCTTCCGCACCAGCCATTCAGGATTGCGGAACTGTCACAATTTCCGGCCGAATCACGGACCTGACAGCCGCGTGCCACAATGATTGCAGATGCCGGTGAACGCGCCCGCATCTGCCGGCCGGCAACGATGCTGTCCGGGCAAGACGTTGACACGTGCTGTTCGAAGGAGAAGTCGTGACCATACTTGTCGCCTACGCGCCGCGCCCGGAAGGCCGTGCCGCTCTGTCCAAAGGTATCCAGATGGCCACCGCCCAGAACGAGAAGCTGGTCGTTGTCAATGCCAGCCCTGGAGGCCCGACTAGAGATACCTCGCTGGCAGATGCGCACGACGCCGAATGGGTCACCCGCGAGCTGAACAACTCCGGCCTGGATGCCGAATTCAAGCAGTTTGTCCGTGGCAAGGACGCGGTGGAGGAGATCCAGGAGCTGGCCGAGAGCCTGCCTGCCTCGCTGCTGGTCATCGGCCTGCGCAAGCGCACTCCGGTCGGCAAACTCATCATGGGCAGCACCGCCCAGGAAATCCTGCTCACCGTGGACTGTCCCGTGCTGGCGGTCAAAGCCCGCTAAGTGGAGGTCTCGCTGGACGTCCTGCCTCCGTTCGATGCCGGTGCGGCGCTGGCGGCCTTGGCCGCCCATGCCGTGCCGGGCCTCGAAACAACGGACGTCGAGGCCGGCACCCACACGAGGCTCTTCGCCACACCGTCAGGCCCGGTCGCCGGCACTGTGCGCTTCGGCCCCGGCGGTCCGTCCCTGTCAGTGGAAACCGATGATCCCGCCACCGCTGCCATCATAACGATGGCGGTGCGCCGCTGGCTTGATCTGGACACGGACCCGGACACGGTCCGCGACGTACTGGGGCAGGATCCGCTGGTCGGTCCACTCCTCGCGGCACGTCCTGGCCTTCGGATTCCCGGTTACCTGGACGGCTTCGAAGGAGCCGTCTGCACGGTCCTCGGCCAGCAGGTCTCGCTTGCCGCCGCACGGACCTTTGCCGGCAGGCTCGTCAGCGCCTTCGGCGATCCCGGCCCCGCCGGCCTGCACCTCTTCCCGGCCCCTTCCACCCTGGCGGCTGCAGGAGCCGAACGGATCCAGCAGACCGTCGGGCTCACCGGAGCACGCTCGCGCACAGTCCAGGCCCTGGCAGACGCCTGTGCCGACGGCCTGGCCATTGATCCGGAAGGCGACCATGCCGGGATCCGCGGGCGCCTGCTCGCGCTTCCCGGCATCGGCCCCTGGACCGTGGACTATCTGGCCATGCGTGCACTCGGAGACCGCGACGCCTATCCGGAGGGCGACCTGGTGCTCAAACGTGCCCTTGGCGCCCGCTCGGTCCAGGAGGTCAGTGCCCATGGCGAGGCTTGGCGTCCCTTGCGCGCTTACGCTGTCTTCCAGCTCTGGACAGCCGCCGCCTATATTGCCTAACCCTCGTCCATGGCTAGGCGCCAGTGGAGTCAGCACGAACGCCCCGGGATCCAGCCTCCTCGATCCGTCGCAGCAGCCCCGCCGGAAGCTTGAGCTCCGACGCCCCGAGATCGGTCTTCAGATGCTCGGGCCTGACTGTGCCCACGACGGCGCTGGTGACGTTCTCGTTGTTGAGCACGAAGGCCAGGGCTATCTCACTGGCCTTGAGCCCTTCGACTTCGTTGATGAACCGGAACCTCCGGCCCCGGATGAACTTGGGCCGATGGTTCTTCAGGGCACGGGCCAGATACCACACGTCGCTGAGCGTCGTGAGCCTAAAGATGTTCCGCGAGTATAAGGTCTGGGCCAGCGGTGACTTGACTATGATCCCCATGCCTGCCGACCCTGCCCTGGTGATGAGCGGCTCCAAAGAACGGTCAAGCAGGTTGTATTCAATCATCAAGGCGTCGAAGATGCCGAGCTTCAGCGCCCGTTTCGCGCCACCGGCTCCCGTCGATAGGCCCAGCGCCCCGATCATGCCCTTGTCTTTGAGTTTAAGGACTGATTCGATAGCTGGATCGGCAGGGTGGGGAAAGCCGTGGAAGTCCAGCAGCGGCAGGTGATCCAGTTGCAGGCGCCTGAGACTCTCCTGCAGGCTCTGCTCAATGGCCCGCGGCGAAAAGTCCTTCACATTTCGCCCGCCGGACCACAGGGAACCGACCTTGGTGGAAATGATGAGGTCCCGTCCCCGGCCCTTGAGAATGCGGCCCAGGCGCTCCTCGGCGTTGCCGCGGCTGTAGTTGGGGCCGGTATCGAAAAGGTTGACGCCGCCATCCAGGGCTTGCTCCACCAGACGCCCCGCCTGCCGTTCGCTGAAAGCCTTCATGCCCCAGTAGCCGCCGGCACCAAAGCTGATTTCGGACACTAATAGTCCGGATTTCCCAAGCCCCCGCTGTTTCATTGACCCTCTTCATTGCTCCGGTGTGGCAGCACCAGCACCGACCGGTGGCGGCGATGCCGAGCAGTTGCCGGCCCACATCGGAGTGATTGTTCCCGACTCCCCAGGCCCACCGGACCGGGAGTTTGGGAATCCGGACTCCGGGTTAGAGTCCGTAGTAGCGGCTCAGCTTCGCCTCGTCCTCGGGAGAGAGACCCATTTCCGGTTCGATGTCGATCTCCGGGGAATCCTTGATGGTGTCATGGTCATAGGCCACGTGGACGTTTGTGCCTTCAACTCTCGCCCCGGCGAGCGGGATGAAGTGTTCGCGCGTTTCCAACAGTCCCAGCGCAACGGTGATCCATGCCAGCCGGCCCGTGTCCTTGTCCCGGTGGACCTGTCCTACCAATCCCAGCTTGTGGTCCTTGCTGTCCCACGCCGTAGCGTCCTGCAGCTCGTGGATATCCTGCCGTTGCGTCATCGGATGCTCCTTCATGATGGACAGCATGCTTTCCCAGTCAGAAAGTAAACTTACCCACGAACTTAGCAGTGACGCTTGACTTGTCAATTACCTTCCGAACGGCGGCTCGACCGAACCGCGGGAGTTTTACCGCGCCGTTACTTCGGGACGCCGTGCCGATTGCCGTGGCGCCGCAGCACCAGGGCCAGCAAGACGCAAAGCAGGTAACCGGCACCGACCACCACCCAGCCGGAGCGGAAGCTGCCGCTGCCTTCCAGCAGCAGACCCATCAGCAGCGGGCCTGCGGCGAACCCGGCATACATTCCCATCGAGACCACGCCGGAGGCAGAACCTACACGCGCCGCCGGCACCACCTTCATGACGCCGGCCATCACCACAACGTTGGTTCCCAGCACCGTGGCCCCGTGCAGCGCGACTCCAAGCCAGAGCAGCAGCGGGCTCCGCAATTCGCCGGCCCCCAGCAGCGCCGCCGCACCGAGCAGCGCGCCGAGCCCCAGCAGGACGAGCAGGGTGGATGCCCGCCTCCCCTTGGCCATCTCGCGACCCCACAAAATGCGCGATGTCACGCCAACCACGCCGGAGACGCCTGCGGCCACGCCACCAAGCAGCAGCGAGAAGTCCAACTCGCGGACGGTGAACAGCGGCAGATACACGTTGGTGGCCTGCATGCCGAGCCCCGTCAGCAACGCGTAGCCGGCAAACAGCCATACAGCCAGCGGATATCCCTTGGCTTGGTCCACGGTCGGCGGAGCAGCTGCGCGGCCGGGAGCCGCCGTCGTTATTGGCTTCTCCTCCGGCAACTGCCGCAGGCCGTACAGCAACAGCCCGACGGCGACGACCGCGGCAAGTGCGGTGGCTCCCTGCCAGCCCAGCCAGAGCGCGACCGGAGGGAAGAACAGGCCGGCGAAAAGCTGGCTGCCTTGTACGCCGGACTGTTTCACGCCGATCCAGCCGGGACGTTTGGTCGCCGTCACATGGTGGATGATGATGCGGTTGGTGGTGGGGTTCGAGATGGCCTGGGCGGGACCGGCGAGCAGCGCAGCGACGAGCAGGACAAAATAGTGGTGCGCCAGCGAGGCTATCACCAGGGCCACCGTGGTGCCGGCGAAGATCAGGATCAACTGCGCGCGGTTGGAAATGCGGTCGCTGAGCCGGCCCAGCCACATGCTGCAGACAGCCGCACTGGCAAAAATTGCCGTTGCCAGCAGGCCGAATTGTGACTCGCTGATGCCCAGATCAGTGATGATCAGCGGGCTCGTGGCGCTCAACCCGTAATTCAGCAGCGGGCCTACGCCCATGGCGCAGCTGAGGACAAACAGTAAGGCGCCGGTTGGCTGCTTGGTCATAGGTACTTGGTCTCCTGCTCGACTGGAGCCTTATCTGCTCCTTTGCAGGTTATCGCGCCCGCAAACCCAGCTCTGCCCGGCAACGCTATGACCCCGGCACTCTATGCATCGGCAGCGCTACGATTCTGGCACTCAGGTCCGACAGGCGGGTGCCGTGGCCTCTTGCGCGGCCAGAAGGGCGGGCTTGCAGATCGCCTCGATCTGGCGGTGGATGTCCTGCACCGGCCGATCGGCCTGCACGAGGCGGAAGTTGCCGAAGTCCGTCAAGCTGCGGTAGGCCGCGTCCAGGTCGCGCAGGTCCTCCAGCGTTTCGGTATCGGTGCCGCGGACCTGGATGCGCTCCAGTGCGCGGGCGGGAGAAATCTCGAAATAGAGCACGAAGTCCGGCCGGGGCACGAATTTCCGGAGCAGGCGCAGCAAGAGTCCCGGTTCGACCCCGCGTTTCGCGTTCGCCGCCAGCTGGCAATACAGGTACCGGTCGTGGATTTCGACGTCGGCAGGGGCAGTGGAGGCAAGGCTGCCGAGCAGGGCGAAGGCCCGGACCACCGTTTCATAGCGGCTGAGCAGCCGGGCACCGAGCATCTTTTCCGCGCTGCTACCGAGCCTGCGGGCAAGAGTATCCAGCGTCCGGCGTCCGCCGGGGTTCCGGCACAGCCGTACCTGAGCCCCGCCCAAGGTGAGCTGATCCGCCAGGTAACGCGCCGCCGTCGTTTTTCCGGCGCCGTCAATACCAATCAGTGCGATTCGCAACGGCGCGGACTGGCGATGGCGTGCTGGCATGGGCGGTGACTCCTTTCCTAGGCGGAGCATCTACTTTAGCGGGTTCCCATAGGGAGAGTCTGTGGGGTTCCTGAGTGAATACTGTTGGTTCCTGTTGAGCGGGCGCTTAGCAGAAACAGTCGAGACGGGAACGAACGACACACCGGCGCGCCAGTGCGATTCTGCCCGGCTTATCATCCTGGCCCAACTATGATCAACCTGGGCGGCCCCGACAAGGGGCCTGAGTTGGGGGAAGGTTGCGTGGAGGCTGACGAATCGTGGCGCGCCCGCGGGGCGCTGCGCCAGTTCAAACGTGCCGGCGTAGCACTGATTGCCGTCGCGGCGTTCTGGCTCTGGCTCCTGCTCGGCAGCGCAGGGTTCATCGCCGCTATCTTCGAATCACCCAAAGCAATGGTGGTCGTCTTCTACGGCGGCGCCGTGCTCGTTTTGGTATCCCTGCTCGTTGCCCTGACCGCCATCATGGTCCTTCTGGCCAACTGGCCGGACAAGTCCCAGCGCGAGGCCGCATACGGAACCATGCGTGAGCGCTCGAATGAGGCTATTGCCTTTGTGCTGCGGCAGCTTCGCATCAAGGCCCGCATGGTTCGAACCGGCTCGCCACGGCCAAATGGTTTATCGTTGCACGCGGTCCGCACCTATATTTCAGCGCGGCTCCCAGGTCTCCGTGCCCGGCTTCTTACTGCCGCCCGACGCACGACCGCGTCGGTTGTCCGGCCGGTTGCCGCCTGGACGCGACAGGCGACTCGCAGGTTCCGCCGTTCCGCCGCCCGCAGGATACCGGGTCTGCAACGTCAAGACGTACTCGGGGCAGGCGCCGGCCCGCTCTCCCGTGCCGAAGCTGCCGAAGCTGCCGAAGCTGCCGAAGCTGCCGAGATTCAGTCTCCCGCCGCCGGGCAGGATCGACCTGCGCGTGCACGCACGCCCATCCCGGTGCGGCGGCCTCCCATCCCTAACCGGCCGCCGGCTTCTGCCGCAGTTCCACAGCCGATCCAGGACCGGCGGGACATCGCCTCCTAAGAAGCGACGCATGGCTGCGCCTTATCTATTTGATGACCGCAGTCACTGTCCTGTGAGGCCAACTTCACCCGCTGTGGTGGCCGGATTCACCTCGTTTTGGTCAGTTGTGTCAGGCCATCTTAACTAAAATTGAATCAGGGCCACAGATCGTGTAGGCCCGCCTACTTCACACTTCGCTTCCCGCCTTTTTCAGGCACTCTACCTTTCGGAGGAAAAATGCTTCGCACTCGTCAGCACGTCGGTCACGATATCCTGCTGGCCCGTCACGGCCGCAGCATTGCGTCCATGCGGCTGGACCGTGCGTCGAACTCGGTGGTCGCCGTTCTGGATGACGGCACCGTGGACCGGGCCCCGAACCTCATCACCGCGGATCTCGCTTTGCCGGCAGGCCGGACAGGCCTCACCTCGGAGGACTGCAAGGTCCTCGGCATCATGTCGGCAGCCTGCGCTGGACTCGGCGCCCTCATGGTCGGCTCCGTACTGGCCATGGTGCAGTTCGGCGAACAGCTCGGCCTGACCGAAGCCGCCCAGTACCTGAGCGTCTACTAGCCCGCACCCGTCCGCTACGGCGAGGGCGAGCCGCCGTTGACGTTCAATGTCTCGCCCATGACGTAGCTGGATTCCGACGACGCCAGGAACACGTACGCCGGGGCGAGCTCGGTAGGCTGCCCGGCGCGCCCGATCGGCGTGGACTTTCCGAACTTCGGCAGGGCCTCCTTAGGCTGCCCATCGCTGACCTGCAGCGGAGTCCAGAACGGCCCCGGGGCAACCGCATTCACCCGGATGCCTCGCGGCGCCAACTGCTGCGCCAGGCCCTTGGTGAAGTTATTAATCGCCCCCTTGGTCGCCGCGTAGTCAATCAGGGTAGGCGAGGGCTGGTACGCCTGGATCGACGTCGTATTGATAATGCTGGAGCCGGGCTGCAGGTGCGGCAGGGCCGCTTTGGTGATCCAGAAGAATGCATAGATATTGGTCTTGAAGGTGGTGTCGAACTGCTCGTCGCTGAGGTCTTCAAGCTTCTCGACGGCGATCTGCCGGCCGGCGTTATTGACCAGGATATCCAGACCGCCGAGGCCTTCCACAGCGTTCTTGACCAGTTCGCGGCAGGTGTTTGAATCGGTCAGGTCGCCCGGCAGCTGGACTGCCTTCTGCCCCGCCTCCTCGATCACCCGGGCCACGACCTTGGCGTCCTCTTCCTCTTCCGGCAGGTAGGACAAGGCCACATCCGCGCCCTCACGCGCGAAGGCGATCGCCACCGCGGCACCGATGCCGGAATCCGATCCCGTGATCAGCGCTTTACGGCCCTTCAGCCTGCCCGTCCCGCGGTAGGTATCCTCGCCGCGGTCGGTATGGGGCACCAGTTCCTTGTCCAGACCGGGCTCCGGCTGGTCCTGCTTGGGCGGTTCGATGCTGGGATAGCGCTTGACGGGATCCTGGAAGGTGTATTGGTCCTGACCCATTACTGCTCCAATCCGGTAGGTAAAACTAAGCTTGCTTACCAGCCTATTGGTCACAGTTCGGGTGTCAATCCCGGAGCGCCGCGCGCGGCATGGAGATGTACTTGCCGCTGTGGCTGCGGCTAATGGGCGCACCACGCTGACTTCCACCTCAGGATCGTCCGGAAAGACTGAACGGCCGCGGCAATGCCGCGGCCGTCCAATCCATCTAAAGGGTTACCCGTGGTCTCTTAGCACTCCACCACGTTGACGGCCAGGCCGCCCATCGCGGTTTCCTTGTACTTGGAGCTCATGTCCTTGCCTGTTTCGCGCATGGTGATGATGACCTCGTCCAGCGAGACACGGTGCGTGCCATCGCCCCACAAAGCCATCTTGGCCGCGTTCACGGCCTTGGCGGCACCGATCGCATTGCGCTCGATACACGGCACCTGCACCAGGCCGCCAATCGGGTCGCAGGTCAGCCCCAGGTTGTGCTCCATTGCGATCTCCGCGGCGTTTTCCACATGCGCGGGGCTGCCGCCCATGACCTCGGCCAGGCCTGCAGCGGCCATGGAGGAAGCGGAACCCACTTCGCCCTGGCAACCGACCTCGGCGCCGGAGATGGAAGCCTGCTCCTTGTACAGCACACCGACGGCGGCGGCCGCCAGCAGGAACTTCACGATGACGTCGTCCTTATCAGCCTGCGTCGCCTTCTCCATGCCCGGAGCGTAGTGCGTGGCATAGAACATGACCGCTGGAATAATGCCCGCCGCGCCGTTGGTCGGTGCCGTGACCACCCGCCCGCCGGAAGCGTTCTCCTCGTTCACGGCCAGCGCCACGAGGTTCACCCATTCCTGCCAGTACTTGTGGTCCCGGTCCTTGTCTTCCTTGCGCAGCCGGTCATGCCAGTCAGGCGCCCGACGGCGGACGTTCAGTCCCCCGGGCAAGACGCCTTCGCGCTTGATGGCGGAGTCCTTGCATTCCTCCATCACCTGCCAGATGTGGATCAGGCCGGCACGGATGTCCGCCTCGGAGCGCGAAGCCTTCTCGTTGAGCATCATGATGTCGCTGATGCCCAGGCCGGTGTTGCGGCAGTGTTCCAGCAGTTCCGCCGCCGTCCGGAAGGGGTACGGCAGCTCCTCCTTGGAGGCGTCCAGCTCCCGCGCGGCTTCGTCTTCCTCGCCGTCGCGGACAATGAAGCCGCCGCCCACGGAAAAGAACGTTGCCTCGTGAAGGACTGCACCGGCGTCGTCGGTCACCTGGAATTTCATCCCATTAGTGTGCCGGGGCAGCACCGTGAGCGGATGCTGCACCATGTCCTCGACCTTGTAGTTCAGGACCACACCGGCCGAGCCCTCAATCTGCGAGCACAGCTGCAGCTCGCCGGTTGAGGCCATGTCTGCCAGTCGCGAATCTACTTCATCCGGCAGGATCTGTTCGGGGTGGAAACCCTCCAGCCCCAGCATCACCGCAGTGAAGGTGCCGTGGCCGCGGCCGGTAGCCGCGAGGGACCCGTACAGGTCCACCCGCAGCCCGGCCACGCGGTCCAGCACACCGGTTGAAACCAGCTCCTCGGCAAAGACGGCGGCCGCCCGCATCGGGCCGACAGTGTGCGAACTGGAGGGACCGATGCCCACGGTAAAGAGGTCGAATACGCCTACAGCCATGATGGCTCCTTAATGCCCTTCGGCGGCTTGCTGCCGCTTCCGGTTAGAGACGATGAATAACGACGGCGGTACCAGCGGCTGTTAGGACAGCTCGCCGCCGTTCTTGGAACTGTAATCCTCGGCCGAGAGCAGGGGGCCCTCTTCCGAAACGTTGACGGTGAACAGCCAGCCCTTGCCATACGGATCCGAGTTCAGCAGGGCCGGATCATCGATGGCGGCCTGGTTGACCTCGGTGATCTCGCCGGAAACCGGTGCGTAGATGTCGGAGACGGACTTGGTGGACTCCACCTCGCCGCAGGTTTCGCCGGCGGTGATCGTGGAGCCGACCTCGGGCAGGTCAACGTAGACCACGTCGCCGAGGGCGTCGGTGGCGACCTGCGAGAGGCCGACCTTGACCGGGCTGGAAGCATCCACCCACTCGTGCTCTTCGGAGTAACGCAGGTTGGAAAGAACTGTGCTCATGGGTAGAACCTTTCGAAAGAGGGGAAATACAGAAAGAACAGCGGCCGCCGGCAAAAATCCGTAAGCGCACCGCCGCACCGAGGAACGGGCGGCAGTGTCCTACGTCTGAATTATTGCCGACTGCTTCGCGGCAGGTTTGCTTACTTGTCGCGCTTGTAGAAGGGCAGTGCCACGACCTCGAACGGCTCGGGCTTGCCGCGCAGGTCAACGTCAAGCCGGGTGCCGGGTTCGATGTGCTCGATATCGACATAGGCCAGCGCTACGGGGTAGCCGAGCGTGGGGCTGGGCTGGCCCGAGGTCACTTCTCCGACGGTCTGGCCGTCCTTGGAGACCGGGTAGTGCGAGCGGGCAGCGCGGCGGCCAAGGCCCTTCAGCCCGACCAGCTTGCGCTTGGAGCCGCGTTCCTTCTGGGCTTCGAGCGCGGCACGGCCGACAAACTCGCCTTCCTTCTTCAGCGCGACGATCGGACCGAGTCCGGCGTCGTACGGGCTGACTTCCAGGGACAGCTCGTTGCCGTAGAGCGGCATACCGGCCTCCAGCCGCAGCGAATCGCGGGCGGCGAGGCCCGCGGGCACCAGATCGAAGTCCTTGCCTGCCGACAGCAGGGCGGACCACAGCGAAGCGGCGTTCTCGTTCGGGACGTAGATCTCGAACCCGTCTTCGCCGGTGTAGCCGGTGCGGGCCAGCAGCAGCCTGAGCGGAGCCCCGCTCACGGTGAAGTGGACCTCGTCCGCAGCGTAGTACTTCATCTCGGTCACCACGGCGTGGTCGGCCGCGGCCACCAGCTGCTTCAGGATGGCCACGGAGTTGGGTCCCTGGACAGCCACCAGCGAGATGGACGCGGTGACGTCTTCCACTGTCACGTCGAAGTCCCCGGCGCGCTCGGCCAGAGCCTCGGCCACAGCCTTGGCGTTGCCGGCGTTCGGCACCACGAGGAACTTCTCTTCCGCGCGGCGGTAGCTGATCAGGTCATCGATGATGCCGCCGTCTTCGTTGCAGATCAGCGAATACTTGGCCTTGCCCACCGCGACGGCGGAGAGCCGGCTCACCAGCGCAAAGTCGAGGAACTTCCCGGCGTCGGGACCGGTGACCCAGACCTCGCCCATGTGGGAGAGGTCGAACAGGCCGGCAGCCTGTCGCACGGCATGGTGCTCGGCCAGCTCGCTCTGGTATTTCAGCGGCATCTGCCAGCCGCCAAAGTCCGTGAAGGAGGCGCCAAGCTTCTGGTGCTCTTCATACAGGGCGGTGTACTGCTTCGTAGCGGTTTCAGCGCTCATGGTCTGGAACCTTCCTCTAGTTTGCGAACTCTTCGATGGGCGGGCAGGAGCAGACCAGGTTACGGTCGCCGGCGGCGCCGTCGATGCGTCCCACCGGCGCAAAATACTTGTCCTGCTTCAGGCTCGGCACCGGGAAGACGCCCTGTTCGCGGGAGTACTTGCGGTCCCAGTCGCTGCTGATGACAGCGGCTGCGGTGTGCGGGGACAGCCGCAGCGGGCTCTCCTCGACGCTGAAGTCGCCCTTGATGACCTGGTCGATCTCGCCGCGGATGGTGATCATGGCTTCGATGAAGCGCTCGATCTCGGCGAGATCTTCGGACTCGGTCGGCTCGACCATCAACGTACCTGCCACCGGGAAGGACAGCGTCGGGGCGTGGAAGCCGAAGTCGATCAGGCGCTTGGCAACATCCTCGGCAGTGACGCCGGACTTGGCGGTGAGTTCGCGCAGGTCCAGGATGCATTCGTGCGCCACCAGACCGTCGTTGCCCGTGTACAGCACCGGGAAGTACTCGTTCAGCCGGGAGGCGATGTAGTTGCCCGCAAGCAGCGCGGTCTTGGTCGCGTTGGTCAGCCCTTCGGCACCCATCATGGCCACGTAGGCCCAGGAGATCGGCAGTACGCCGGCCGAGCCGTACTCGGAAGCCGAGACCGGCACGCCCTTGCCTTCGTGCTCGGCCAGTGCGGCGTTGCCCGGCAGGAACGGCACCAAGTGCTCGGCCACCGCAACCGGGCCGACGCCGGGGCCGCCGCCGCCGTGCGGGATGCAGAAGGTCTTGTGCAGGTTCAGGTGCGACACGTCGCCGCCGAACTTACCCGGCTGGGCCAGCCCCACGAGGGCGTTGAGGTTGGCGCCATCGATGTAGACCTGGCCGCCGGCCGTGTGGACGGCGTCGCAGACCTGGCGGACATCGGCGTCGTACACCCCGTGGGTGGACGGGTAGGTGATCATGATGGCGGACAGGCTGTCCTTGTGCTGCTCGATCTTGGCGTTCAGATCGGCGTGGTCGATGGTGCCGTCCTGCGCCGTAGCGACGACGACAACCTTCATCCCTGCGAGCACGGCCGAAGCGGCGTTGGTGCCGTGGGCCGATGCCGGAATCAGGCAGACGTTGCGCTGCTCATCGCCGCGGGACAGGTGGTAGCGGCGGATGGCCAGCAGCCCGGCGTATTCGCCCTGGGAGCCGGCGTTCGGCTGGATTGAGACGCCCGCGTAGCCGGTAATGGTGGACAGGCGTGCTTCCAGATCCTCGATCAGTTCGCGCCAGCCCTTCGTCTGGTGCGCCGGAGCGAAGGGGTGGATGGAGGCGAACTCCGGCCAGGTCATGGATTCCATCTCGGCCGTGGCGTTGAGCTTCATGGTGCAGGAACCCAGCGGGATCATGGTGCGGTCCAGCGCCAGGTCCCGGTCCGAGAGGCGGCGCAGGTAGCGCAGCATCTGGGTTTCGGAGCGGTGGCTGTGGAAGACCGGATGCTGCATGTAGGAAGAGGTGCGCTGCATGCCCTGCTCCAGTCCGAAGCCCTCCGTCGCAGCCGACAGGCCCGCCGCGATATCCTCGGCTGCATCGGCCACACCGAATGCCTCGGCCACAGCAGACAGGTGCTCCGGCGTCGTCGATTCGCCGGTGGAGATGCCCACGTGATCGGCATCGATGACGCGCAGGTTAATGCCCTTGGCCTCGGCGGCCTTGATGACGTCGGCTGCCTTGCCCGGGACCTTGACCGTCAGCGTGTCGAAGAAGTGCTCGCTGACCAGTTCCAGTCCGGCGCCCTTGAGGACGGAGGCGAGTGCACGTGCCTGATTGTTGGCGTGCTGCGCAATGGCCTTCAAGCCTTCCGGCCCGTGGTAGACGCCGTACATGCCGGCGACGATGGCCAGCAGGGCCTGCGCGGTGCAGATGTTGGACGTGGCCTTCTCGCGGCGGATGTGCTGTTCGCGCGTCTGCAGCGCCAGGCGGTAGGCAGGCATGCCGGCGTTGTCCTTGGAGACTCCCACGAGGCGGCCGGGCAGCTGGCGCTCCACGCCCTTGTGCACAGCCATGTAGGCGGCGTGCGGTCCGCCGAAGAACAGCGGAACACCGAAACGCTGGGTATTTCCGACGGCGATATCCGCGCCCTGCTCCCCGGGAGGCGTGATCAGGGTCAGAGCCAGCAGGTCCGCAGCCACGGTGACCATGGCTCCGCGTTCCTTCGCATCCGCGATCACCTTGCTGTGGTCGGCCACATGGCCGGACACGCCCGGCTGCTGCAGCACAATGCCGGAGATCTCGCCCT
Organism: Crystallibacter permensis; assembly: GCF_025960875.1. GTDB lineage: Bacteria > Actinomycetota > Actinomycetes > Actinomycetales > Micrococcaceae > Crystallibacter > Crystallibacter permensis. Next base: position 125,620 of record NZ_JAODLR010000013.1, read on the forward strand.
CGGGAAGCCCAGCGGAGAGGTCGGCAACCTCGATCTCGAAGTCCAGCGCTTCGGCGCGGCCCTTGACGACGGCGATGGTCTGCGGCAGCAGGTCTGCGTCCAGTACGGTCTTGCCGTCGGCGTGCTTCTTGTTGGCGCGGCGCATCAGCAGCACGGCTTCAGCCACGGCGGTAGCTTCGTCCAGCAGGGAAGCGTTGGCGATTTCCAGGCCGGTCAAGTCGGAAACCATGGTCTGGAAGTTCAGCAGCGCCTCCAGCCGGCCCTGGGAGATCTCCGGCTGGTAGGGCGTGTAGGCGGTGTACCAGGCAGGGGATTCCACAACATTGCGGCGGATCACCGGCGGCGTGATGGTGTCGTAGTAGCCCTGGCCGATCATTTGCACGGCGGTGATGTTCTTGGCGGCGAGGGCGCGCAGATCCGCGAGGACCTCGGCTTCGCTGCGGGCAGCCGGCAACTCAAGCGGCGCACTCTGGCGGATGTCCGCCGGAACGGCCGTGTCGACCAGGTCTTCGAGGCTGGTGTAGCCAAGCTGCTTGAGCATGGTCTCGGCGTCGCTGTTGCGCGGGCCGATGTGGCGCTCGGCGAATGTCGCAATGGTGGGTTGAACCGTCATGAAGGAACTCCAGTTATTGGCTGGCACGGTGGTACCAGGTGGATCGGGTTCCTCCCCGCTCTGTATTGGACCTGAGAGATTCCGCGAAAACCTTTCCAAGTTCCGCTTGCACCGTCGGTGAGCCGCGCCGTAAAGGCCGACCACTTTCCAGAGTTGCCTGTCTGCGGCGGTACAGGGGCCTGAGAGATTCCTGGGGAGGTATTGCTCCTACGGCGCCCGCTGATATGTACCCAGCAGGACTCTCCCGCCGCAATTCGAAGGCAGTATGCAGTTATGACACTTTTGAAGTGCGTTCTATCTTCTTGAATGGTAGCCGGTGAGAGGGAACACAAACAAGGCGGCGCGTTGACTCATCAAAGATGCCCGCGTAGCTGCTATCGAAGAATCATTTGATAATGCCCGCGTAGCGGTGTGTCTGCCGGGCACGCGGTTGCGTGCCCGGCACTCTGAGCCATGGAGCTTACGATGAGCGAACGCAGAGCCGTCACGAAGACCATCGCCACCCGCTACGCCAGGGCGGACAGGGCCTCGAAGAAGTCCATCCTGGATGAGCTGTGCGCGGTGACCGGCTGGCACCGCGACCACGCCCGCAAGGCGCTGCGCCTGGCACTGGCGCTCAAGCCGGTCAGGGCTAGGCCCCCGCGGCCGCCGCTGTACGGCGAGGCGGTGGTCGAAGCCCTGCGGCTCTGCTGGGCGGTCCAGGGCACCCCGTGCGGGCGTCTGCTGGCCGCTGCGCTGCCGGACCTGGTCCCGCGGCTGCGCCGGTTCGAAGAGCTCCGGATCGATGACCAGACAGCCGGGCTGCTGCTGCGCATCGCGCCTGCCACGATCGACCGGCGGCTTGCCGGGGACCGGGCCAAACTCACCGTCCACGGCAGGTCGCATACCAAGCCCGGTTCCCTGCTCAAGGACTCGATTCCGATGCGGACCTGGGCCGAATGGGACGACGCCCGGCCTGGTTTCGTGGAGATCGATCTGGTCGGCCACGAAGGCGGGAATTCGCGGGGTGAGTTCTGCTTCACTCTGGACATCACGGACATCGCCACGGGCTGGACGGAGACCGTCTCGGTGAAAAACAAGGCCCAGAAATGGGTGTTCGCCGCGATCAAGGAGGCCACGGCGAAGTTCCCGTTCCCGATCCTCGGCTTAGCTTTGATCCACCGATGAGGTTCGGGTCGTCTTCGGCGTTTTAAACACGAAATGTCCGTCGTTTCAGGGAAAATTTGACTTACCACAGAACAAATTTCCTGAAATCGAAGGACATCTCGCAGATGCAAGTTTCCCATAATCGTTCCGCCGTGTCAGTTTCCTTCGACGAACCGAACCTCGTGTCCGCCGCCGGGCTGCTGCCGGTGATGACGTTGGCCCGGGACGCCGGATTGCAGGAGCTGGCGGATCAGTGGCTGTCGGTGCCCACCGACAAGGGCGCGAACGCCGGGTTGAAGATCGCTTCGCTGGTCGCGGGGATGGTCGCCGGCGCGGATTCGATCGATGACATGGCGCTGTTGCGCCACGGCGGGATGAAACGTCTTTTCAAGGCCTGCTACGCGCCGTCCACGCTGGGCTCGTTCCTGCGCTCCTTCACGTTCGGGCACGTGCGCCAGCTCGACGCGGTCGCCTCGCGTTTCCTGATCAATCTGGGTGCGCGGGCCCCGTTGCTGGGCTCCACCGGTCCGGAGGACTTCGTGTTCGTCGATGTCGATGACACGATCATCGAAGTCCACGGCTACGCGAAGCAGGGATCCGGCTACGGCTATTCCGGCGTCCGCGGCCTGAACGCGCTGCTGGCCACCCTCTCGACGAAGCACACCGCCCCGGTGATCGCCGCCCAGCGCCTGCGCAAGGGCGCGGCGAACTCGGGCCGCGGCGCCAAACGCCTGGTCACCGATGCCCTCTCCACCCTCAAAGGACTCCAGCCCG
>NZ_JAODLR010000014.1 GCF_025960875.1 Crystallibacter permensis
CTCTTCAACTCCTTGCATGAATCCAGTCTTAACGAGGCAGGAAAATATTCCAGCAGGCGCGCCTTAAACCCCCCCAAAATTATTCAGCGCATTCCTAGACAGTGGCCGGTTCGCTGGCCGCTGCCCGCGACGTCGTGAGCGTCGGTGCGCCGCTCTTGGTGAACAAACCGGTTTCCACGGTGAGCCCCGGGCCGAAGGCCATGGAACAGATCCGTTCGTCGTCTCCGGCGAACGGCGCGTCCATGATGTGCTTGAGCACGAACATCACGGTAGCGCTGGACATATTGCCGTAGTCGCGCAAGGTCTCCCGGGCCGGGACCAGCTGGTCTTCGCGCAGCTGCAGTTTTGCTTCAACCTTGTCCAGGATGCTGCGTCCCCCGGGGTGGATGGCCCAATGCTCAATCTCCTCATAGGGTCGGCCATGCACGGCGGCATCGCGGGCCAGCAGGGGTTCCAGTGCACCGACGATATGCTCGTCGATGATGTGCGGTACATAGGTGCCCAGCACCATTTCGAAGCCCTCATCGCCAATATTCCAGGCCATGGATTCCTCGCCGACAGGGGTCAGCACCGTCTCGAAATGATCGAGCACAATACCAGGGGACGACGACGGCAGGTCCCGGGCGGTGACAATCGCCGCGGCGGCGCCGTCGGCGAACAGGGACGAACCCATGATGGCATCCGGGTCATTGGAAGTGCGTACGTGCAGCGTGCACAGTTCCGCGGTCACCACGAGGACAACTGCGTCCGGATCGGCCTCGCAGAAAGATTTCGCGGCTCGCAGGGCGGGAAAAGCTGCGTAGCAGCCCATGAAGCCCAGATGGTACCGCTGAACGGCTGGGCTAAGCCCGAGAGCCCGCACTACCTTGTAGTCGGGTCCGGGATTGAAGAATCCCGTGCAGGAAACCGTTATTACATGGGTCACGTCGGCGGCGGAGATCTCCGGACAGGAGGCCAGCGCTTTGGTCGCCGCCTCGATGAAAAGCGGAGTGGCCGCATCCGCGAACTTGTCGTTGCGGACCTTCGTACTGGGACTCAGGATGAGCCGCTTCTCCGGATCGAAGAAGACCGGACTGTCGGTGCGGCGCTCCAAAGTCAGTTCTTCTACCGCCGTATAGCGCGTCTCGATACCGGAATAGTCAAAAGACGTACCCACCAGCCTCTGGCCCAGGCGTGTCAGGCCGGGCTGGGCGGCGAATACGTCGCGCACCTGGGACTGGACCAGAATGGTTTCGGGAACGGCGGTTTCAAGGGACCTCATGGTGACCGGCATAGTTCATTCTTAGAGGAGCCAGGTCCGGAAAACAATGGCTTGGAGCCGATCAGCTCCCGTCCTCACAGACGACATCGTTGTTCGCGACCTCGTGCTGGCGCCCGCCCCGGCACGCAGTCGATGGCCCCTGTCACACCTTGCCAAGGCTCCTTGTCACCTCCGGGTATCGGTCATACGGTGGAGGAAACGCCACGAACTGAACAACCGCCGGCATGGATTACGGAACCGATTGCCAGGGATGGGAAGTGCAATGACTACCAACCGGAACCGCAGGGAGCGCTATGCCGACAGGCAGGACGCCGGCAGGACGCTGGCCGCGGAACTGGGCTCCTATGGCGGACGCCGGGATGTTTTGGTACTCGGCCTGCCGCGGGGCGGCGTCCCCGTAGCTGCGGTCATCGCCGAAACCCTGGAGGCTCCGCTGGATGTAGTCCTGGTCCGCAAGATCGGCGTGCCAGGTCATCAGGAGGTGGCCATGGGCGCCATGGCATCGGTGGCCGGTTCCATCGACACCGTGCGCAATGAGGACGTCCTGGCGAAATTCGCCAAGCGCTTCGGTGACTCGGGCGCCTTCGACCAGGTTGCGGCAAAGGAACGAGCGGAACTGGACCGCAGGGAGCGCGTTTACCGCGCAGACAGGCCGCCGCTGGACGTCGCCGGGCGGACCCTCATTGTGGTGGATGACGGACTGGCTACCGGTGCCACCATGCGGGCGGCGATCACCGTGCTGCGCGAGCTATCGCCGGCGCGCATCGTCGCGGCTGTTCCCGTCGGTCTCAGCGGCACCTGCAAGGATGTTGGCAGGATCGCCGATGAAGTGGTGTGCCCCTGGAACCCGCAGGATCTGGTCGCCGTCGGCCAAGCCTATGACCATTTCGATCAGGTGGATGACGCCGAAGTCATCAACCTCCTCGCGAAATACCAGCGGCCGGCGCAAGCCGGTTGAGCAAACGTTGGGGGCATTACAGATCGCGGCGGGCAACTCGCCTGCCAACGGAGAAGGGACGGCACAATGACAGCCAAGAATGTATTCGTACTTGCACTGACTGATGTTCAGCGGGGGGAACTGGAAACTGTCAACGGCGCCGAAAACTACGTATTCCGCAACCTGCTCGACTACGAGAGTGTAGTAAACACTCCCGATATCGATTTCGAAGGCCTCCTAGCCCAAGCGCGCCGTGAATTGCAGGAATTCGATGGGCCGGTAGATGCCATCGTGACGCACTGGGACTTCCCGGCCAGCGTGATTGGGCCGTTGCTGGCGAAGGAACACGGACTGCCTGCACCCTCGTTGGAGAGCCTGCTCAAATGCGAGCACAAGTACTGGAGCAGGCTCGAGCAAAAAGCCTCGATACCCGAATGCGTTCCGCAGTTCGCCTCTTTCGACCCGTTCGACGACGATGCACTGTCGAAGATCGACATCGATTACCCATTCTGGGTCAAACCGGTGAAATCCCACTCCTCGAACCTCGGCTTCGAAATCCAGAACGAGGACCAATTCAGGGAAGCTGTCCAGGAAATCCGCGACCAAATCGAACAGATTGGCGACGCTTTCAACGACGTACTCGCCATGGTGGACCTGCCGCCGGAACTGAAGAACGCGGACGGAAACACCTGCCTGGCCGAGGGGTTCATTTCCGGCATCCAGGCCGCCCCTGAAGGAACGATGTTCGGCGGAAAGTTTAAGGTCCATGGTGTTTTCGACATGCACAAGGATGAAGCAGGGACGAGCTTTGAACGGCTCGATTACCCGGCCAACAGCGTCCCGGAAAGCGTACAGCAGCGCATGATCGACCTCACCGAGCGCTACATGCACCATGTCGGTTTTGACGACGGTTGCTTCAACGCCGAATTCATGTGGGACGAAGCCGAGGACAAGCTGTGGCTCGTGGAAATCAACACCCGTATCTCACAGTCCCACAGCGACCTCTTCGCGAAGGTGGACGGCGTCTCTAACCACGAAGTAGCTATCGACATTGCGCTGGGCCACGAACCGAAGATGCCGCGTCGCAAGGGCAACTTCGCCGTCGCGTCACAATGCATGATCTTCCACGACGAGGATGCCATCGTGACGCGCGTACCCAGCGCCGAAGATAAGGCCGCCATCCGGGAACGCTACCCGGAAACAACCGTGACCCTGCAAGTCAAGGAAGGGGAGAAGCTCTCGGACCTGCCCGGCCAAGACAGCTACCGCTACATCCTGGGCAAGCTTTACATCGGCGCCGACAACCGGGAGCAGCTGGTGGAACGGTACAACGCCATCCTGTCCGAGTTGCCGTTTGAGTTTGCACCCGTAGATCAGGCCACCGGCCAGGAGGGAGCCGCATGAAGACCATCACCGAGTTTCCCCACGAAGTACGGGTCATCGAAAACACCTTCATTCCCATGCGCGACGGCGCCCAGTTAGCAGCCCGGATCTGGCTGCCGGTTGACGCCGAGGAGCTTCCCGTTCCGGCCGTGCTGGAATACCTTCCTTACCGTAAACGGGACAGTACGCGCGGCCGGGACGCCATGAACCACCCCTACATTGCGGGGCACGGTTACGTCGCGGTCCGCGTGGATATGCGAGGCAGCGGCGACTCCGACGGCGTCATAGTGGATGAATACCGGCCACAGGAACATGAGGACGCTGAGGACGTCATTGCCTGGCTCGCAGAACAGCAGTGGTGCGACGGAAACGTAGGCATGATGGGCATCTCCTGGGGTGGTTTCAACAGCCTGCAGATTGCCGCCCGCAGACCACCGGCGTTGAAAGCGATCATCAGTGCCTCCGCTACCGATGACCTGTACGTGGACAACATGCACTACATGGGCGGCTGCCTGCTGGCAGACAACCTGTCGGAGGCGACCGTCATGTTCGCCTTCAACTCGCTGCCGCCGGATCCGGCCATCGTGGGGGACCGCTGGCGCGACATGTGGCACGAACGCCTCGCCGGCAGCGGGCTCTGGCTTGAAACCTGGCTCGAACACCAGCGCCGCGACGATTATTGGAAACCTGCCTCGGTCTGCGAAGACTACGGCGATGTCCAGGTCCCGGTGATGGCGGTCGGCGGTTGGGCCGACGGCTACACCAACGCCATCTTCCGCTTGATGGAGAACCTGGATGTGCCGCGCAAGGGCCTGATCGGTCCGTGGGGACACAAATATCCCCACATCGGTATTCCCGGCCCGGCCATCGGATTCCTCCAGGAAGTCGTGCGGTGGTGGGACCATTGGCTCAAGGGCAAGGACACCGGCCTGATGGAAGAGCCGATGGTGCGCGCCTGGATGCAGGACAGCATCTCTCCGGAGCCGTCCTACGCAGATCGTCCCGGCCGCTGGGTCGCCGAGGACAGCTGGCCCTCGCCGGCCATTGAAAATCGCCGCTACCGTCTGGGCCGCCATGGTATCGAGCAAGGTGACGCCGAGGACGAACCGGGCCACGAAGTCACGCTGCAATCACCCTTGAGCGTGGGTATGTTCGCCGGTAAATGGGCCTCGTACGCCGCCACCCCCGATCTTCCGTTCGACCAGCGCGAGGAAGACGGCGGAGCACTCGTTTACGAGACCGATCCGCTGCCGGAAACGATGGAGATCTTCGGGCTGCCCTCGGTCACCTTTGAAGTCTCCGCAGACAAGCCTGTCGCGATGCTTGCGGTCCGCCTGTCCGATGTGGCGCCGAACGGCGAAGCCACGCGGTTCACCTACGGTCTGCTCAACCTCGCCCACCGGGACGGCAGCGAAAACCCGCAGCCGTTGGAACCGGGCCGCAAGTACCAGGTGGAAATCCTGTTGAACGGGATCGCGCAGACCATCCCAGCGGGCCACCGGCTCCGGCTCTCGGTGTCCACGTCCTACTGGCCCTTGGCCTGGCCGTCGCCGGAGGCAGCCATGGTGACGCTGACGACCGGCGCAAGCACCCTCACCCTGCCGGTCCGCCCCCCGCGGCCGGAGGATGCCGCCCTCCGGGAATTCGGCGAGCCCGAAGCGGCGCCGGACCTTGAAATCACCCCGTTGACGCCCGGCGAGCACCACTGGCGTGTTTCCCGCGATCTGGTCACAAATGTGTCGACCCTGGAGGTGGCCAACGACCAAGGCAGCTTCCGGATCGACGAAACGGACACCATAGTCCGGCGCAGCACCAACGAGTGGTACAGCTTCCGCTGGAACGAGGTAAATTCCGTACGCGGCGAAACCCGGACGGTCCGCCGCTTCGAGCGCGATGACTGGAGGGTGGAAATAGTGACCCGGACGGTGTTGACGTCAACACCGACGGACTTCCACATCAGCGCGCAGCTCGATGCCTATGAGCTCGATACCCAGCGCGGGAATCCCCGTGTCTACTCCGAGAACTGGCAGCGTGCGATCCCCAGAGACCTGGTTTAGGACGACGAAGGGCAGGATCATGAGCAGTATGGAAGAGCAGGAAAGCAGCGTTCCGAATGTGGAGCCGCCGGTGAAAGAGGGTAGGTCTTCGCAGGACAAAGCGGACAGGGTCAACCCCGATCCGGAGACGGAGAACATCACCGGTCTGGAACCCGGCGGGGGAGTCCCGCCCGGGGAAACTCCTCCCGCAGAGGATCAGATGAGCTCGGACCAAGGCCATGAGGAGTAGCAGGCGATGAAAAACAAACTCATTTTTGGAGCCGGGCTCGCCGCAGGGTTCGTCCTCGGGTCACGTGCGGGCCGTGGCAGTTACGAGCAGCTGAGGGACGCCGCGCAGGAGTTGTGGGCCAGCAATATTTCCCGGAACGCAGGCCAAAGGGATCCGGTGCGGAGCGGTTCGTCAACGGGCTCGCGCGCGGGACGCCGCGCTTCGACTGGGAATGCGTGGAACAGCGACGCCGGTGCTTCTTCCGTGCGGACCGGAGCAGCAGGCTCCGGCGCCGCTGACGTCGGAGCTGCTGCGGCGGCAGGGCGGCCGGAAACAAGGCGGGATGTCTCATCCGACCCGGCGATGGATGACCGTCCGGGCGGAGAATGGGCAGGCGAAGGCGGTGCGCTCGCGGACGGACCCGCCACCGGCACCGATCCCGAGGAGAATCTGGGCCACTCCTGACCGGCTGATGCCGGCGCCCTGCGGCCAGAACCCTGCGGCCGGGCAGTCCGCCGACTGTCCGGCCGGCGGCTGCCCGAAGTAGGGACGCTGGAAGACTCGGGCGCACCGGCCGCGGTTTCAGCCGGCTTCCCTATGCTCCGACAGATCGGGCCCCTGCTGCATGTCCCGTTGTCCCTGTTCGGGCGACGGCAGCTCGGGCAACCCGGCCAGGTGAATGTGGCCTACTTTGAGCCGGCCGCCGCGGAAGTTGCCTGCGGGAACGGCCAGCGCCACCACAAAGCGGGCGCCGTCGTCGTCCCTTGACGTAATAGTCAGGCTTCTGGTTCCGGCGGGAACGGACGGCGTAAAGACCTGCAGGTGGCGGGAACCGATGCTTGCGCTGCTTTCCAGCGAATACTCGGTGCCGAAGTGGTCCTGAACGGCAATCCTCGGCTGGGGAGGCTGCGAACCATTGACGGGCGGCAGTTGCAGGTTGACCACGATGCCGGTGCTCCAGATCTCTACGCACAGCACGGTGAATTCCGTGACCGCGGTCTGGTGCCGGCCGAACTTCTGGGGCAGCAATACATATTGAAGGGAGCCGCCGGGTATCGGATCTTTCATCGTGTGTCCTTCCTGCAGGCCCCCGCAGAAACTAATTGACTAGAGCATTCCATTTTAGTAAGGCAGTTGCTGATTTGTCAGCAAATTCGGCCAGACGATCCTGAGGCACCTCGACAAGGCCTAATCGCGGTGCTAGACAGAGGGGCAATGGCACGGAGCCGGACGGAGTGACCATACGCGTAGCCGATACCGCCGTTTCGCGGCAGGAGAGGAATGAACCGACCGTGACCGACACTTTTGACCAGTTCAAGCCCGCACCGGATGCTAACTGGTGGCGGCAGGCAGCCGTTTACCAGATCTACCCGCGAAGCTTCGCCGATGCAGATGGCGACGGACTGGGCGATATCCGTGGCATCACCGCCAAAATTCCCTATCTGGCGGCGCTGGGCATCGACGCCGTGTGGCTCAGCCCGTTCTACCCGTCGCCCCTGGCGGACGGCGGCTATGACGTGGCCGATTACCGCGATGTGGACCCACGTCTGGGCACGTTGGAGGACTTTGATGACATGGTTGCGGCGCTGCACGCCGCGCAGATCAAGCTCATCGCGGACATCGTGCCCAACCATTCCTCCGATCAGCACGAATGGTTCCAGCAGGCGCTGGCTGCCGGGAAGGGATCACCCGAACGGGAACGGTATATCTTCCGCGATGGTCTCGGTGCCGACGGCGGAAAGCCGCCCTCGGACTGGGTTTCCCACTTCGGCGGCAGCGCCTGGACCCGGATCACCGAACAGTCCGGCGAGCCCGGCCAGTGGTATCTGCATCTCTTCGCCAAGGAACAGCCGGACTGGAACTGGGAGAATCCGGAAATCCGCGCAGACTTCCTGAAAACGCTCCGGTTCTGGTCGGACCGTGGGGTCGATGGCTTCCGCGTGGACGTGGCCCATGCGCTTGCCAAGGACATGAGCGAACCGCTGCGCAGCAAGCCGAGCGTGGCGGACGAACTCACCCCGGTGGACGGCAAGGATCCGCTCTTCGACCGGGACGAGGTCCACGACATCTATGCTGAATGGCGCAAGGTCTTCAACGAGTATGATCCGCCCCGCACCGCGGTCGCGGAGGCCTGGGTTCCCGCGTCGCGCCGGATGGCGTACGCGAGCCCGGAAGGACTGGGACAGGCCTTCAACTTCGATCTGCTGCGCGCGGACTGGGACGTGGGACAGTTCCGCTCCATCATCACTAACAACTTGTCCCAGGCGGAAGAATCAGGCGCGTCCTCAACCTGGGTTTTCTCAAACCACGACGTCGTACGCCATCCGTCACGCTATGGGTTGCCGGCAGGCCTGGACTATGGCCCATGGCTCATGGCCGACGGCTCCGAACCTGAGGTGGATCAGATTACAGGACTCCGCCGTGCCCGTGCCGCGACCCTCCTGATGCTTGCCCTGCCGGGATCGGCCTATCTGTACCAAGGCGAGGAACTGGGCCTGTTCGAGGTGCCGGATCTGCCGGCGGCCACCTTGCAGGATCCCATTTGGCACCGAACCGGACATCAGCGCAAGGGCCGCGATGGTTGTCGTGTCCCGCTGCCGTGGACTCAGGAGGGGGAATCCTTCGGGTTCGGGACCAACGGAGCCCACTTGCCGCAGCCGGCCTGGTTCGGCGGGTTCTCCGTCGAAGCGCAGGACGGCATTGCGGGATCCACGCTGGAGTTCTACCGGCATGCGCTGAAGCTGCGGGGGCAACTGCAGAGCTATGAGGACTTGGAGTGGATCGACGGGACCGGCGAAGCGACGCTGCATTTCAGGCGCCCCGGCCAATGGCAGTCGATCACGAACTTTGGCCGTGAACCGCTGGCCCTGCCGCCGGGGAAGGTTCTCATCAGCAGTTCGAAGCTGGCGGCAGGTCAACTGCCCCCGGATACGACCGCGTGGCTGGCCGGATCCGCTCAGGAGGGTTGAGGTCCGGGAGGGGGTTCAAATCCTCTGCGGTCAGTGATAGACAGTAAGTATCCTTAGTAAAGCCTACGATCGGGAGTTGATACGGATGCTGACAGCACGCGAAATCATGACAGGCGGTGCCGAGTGCATTGGCGAGAATGAAACTTTGGAACAGGCCGCCAAGAAGATGCTGGACCTGGACGTGGGTTCGCTGCCGATCTGCGGTGAAGACAACCGGCTCAAGGGCGTTGTGACCGACCGGGACATTGTGGTGAAGTGCCTGGCCAAGGGCGGCGATCCCCGGAGTGTGAAGGCGGGGGAACTGGGTGAAGGCAAGCCGGTAACCATTGGCGCGGACGACAGCATCGAAGAGGCCATCAAGACGATGCAGGAGCACCAGGTCCGGCGGCTGCCCGTGATCGACGGCCACGACCTCGTGGGCATGCTCAGCCAGGCAGACGTTGCCCGCAACTACCCCGAGGACAGGGTCGGGGAACTCGTCGAGTTCATCTCCTACTAGGCCTCAGGAGGAAACGGATGCCGCAGCGTCTCGTTGCCGATGCCATCGTCGAACGGCTCGAGGCGTGGGCGGTACCGCGCGTCTTCGGTTACAGCGGCGACGGCATCAACAGTTTCATGGGCGCGCTCCGGCGGGCCGGAACCGTGGAATTCGTCCAGGCCCGTCATGAGGAAAACGCGGCCTTCATGGCGGTGGGCCACGCGAAATACAGCGGCGGCGTGGGCGTGGTGACCTCAACGCAGGGACCAGGGGCGGTCCACCTGCTCAACGGCCTCTACGACGCGAAGCTGGACAGCGTTCCCGTGGTGGCCATTATCGGGCAGCAGTCGCGCAGCGTGCTCGGCTCCGGCTACATGCAGGAAGTCGATCTGATGGACCTGACGAAGGACGTGGCCTCGGCGTTCCGCCAGCAGGTCAACACACCGGAAGCGCTGCCGATGGTGCTTGACCGGGCTTTCAAAGCCGCGCTCGCAAACAGGGCCCCCGCCGTCGTTATTGTTCCCCATGACGTGCAGAAGATGCCGGCACCACAACTGGAGCACGAGCACGGCATTATTGCGACGGCCCCGCGCTGGGAGCAGTCCGCCAGCCTACCCGTGGACGACGACCTCAAGGCGGCAGCGGAGGTGCTCAATGCCGGCAGCAAAGTGGCGCTGCTCGTAGGGCAGGGCGCCCGGCACGCCTGGAACGAGGTTGCCGCGGTGGCCGAACGTCTCGGGGCGGGCATCACCACGAGCCTGCTGGGCAAACCATACGTGGACGAGTCGCTGCCGAATGTTGCCGGCACCATGGGGCAGTTGGGTACCAGCGCCAGCGGCCAAGTGCTCGGCGGGTGCGACACCCTGCTGATCATTGGTTCCAATGACCCGTGGACCGAGTTCTACCCACCGCCGGGGGCGGCACGCGCCGTACAGATCGACACGGACTCCGGCGCCATCGGCAATCGGTACCCGGTGGAGGTGCCGTTGCCCGGGGATGCGTCCCGGACCCTGCAAGCGCTGCTGCCCCTGCTGGAAGACAAGCGGGATCTGCCGTGGCGGGGCCAGGTGGAGCGGTGGGTCTCGCACTGGCACGAGCTTTCCGCCGAGCGGGCCATGACCAAGGCAGATCCGGTCAATCCGGAGCGGGTGCTATTTGAGCTGAACAGCAGGTTTCCCGCAGACGGCCGGCTCGCCGTCGATGTTGGCAGCTCGGTCTACTGGTACGCCAGGCAGCTGAGGCTGCCGCTCGGCGTGCCTGCCCATTTATCCAGCACCTTGGCCAGCATGGGTTGTTCGGTGCCGTACGGCATCGCCGCCAAACTGGATCGGCCGGGGAACCCGGTGCTGATCGTCTCAGGTGACGGCGCCATGCAAATGATGGGTATCGCCGAGCTTATAACCGTCAGCAGATTGTGGCGGACCTGGGAGGACCCGCGCTTTGTTATCTGCGTGTTGAATAACCGGGAGCTGGCCGAGGTGACCTGGGAACAGCGCGAGATGGAGGGGGAGCCCCGCTACGAAGCCAGCCAGGCTCTGCCGGACTTCGACTACGCCGGCTATGCAAAACTACTGGGGTTTGATGGCGAGCGGGTCGATGATCCGGAGCGGATAGGCGCCGCCTGGGATGCCGCACTGGCAGCAGACCGGCCGTACTTGATCGAAGTCGTCACGGATCCGGAGACCCCGCTGCTTCCGCCTTTCCCCGCCGGAGAGCAGAAGGCCGGCACCATGCTCGAGGCGTTGGGACAGGAGAGCGCCGATTCTGCGGGCCGCGCCCGGAAGCTGCTCCGGACCTATGTCGACCAGGAGAAATCGAACTTCTCCTGAGGATAGCTACGCTGCCTCCACATCCTGCTTGATGCAAGGTTGCAGGGTGTCAAGAATCCGCCGTACCGCGGTTGCCACGCTGGAGGCCGGGCTAAGGGCCGCCGCTCCGGCCTCGCCGTGTGCATCGACTTGATCGAACAATGCGCTCAAGGCCTGTTCCGCTTCCTCCCACCGGGCCTGGATCTCCGATCCGGATTCCCAGGCCTTCAGAATTTCGGCTGCGCCCCGGAGCGCTACACTGACCGGCTCCAGCAGCTCGGTGGGCAGATCGTTCGACAACGGCTCCGTGCCGCCATCACTGACACCGGCGAGGATGTCAGTGATGTCTTTAACGTGGAACGACACCGATTCCAAGGCCCGAAGGTCGCGGTAGTCCTGGGAAAGATTGCGCCGATGCAGTTTGGCCCGTGGGTTGCCTTTGCGGCTCTCATCCGCATGGTAAACCGCCTCCCTCACATCATGCCCGGCGGTGGAGAGCTCGTCATTGTAGCGCGTCCACTTGTCCGGCTCCGGTGGCCATTCCTCGGTCAGCGCGTCAGCCATGCCTTCCAGATGACGTGCCAGCATGGACCGGAAGCGGGACAACTTCAAAATCGCCGCGTTAAAATTCAGCGGTGGCAGGATCACGGCGTTGACCAGCAGCCCGCATCCCACGCCGACCGCCATCTGGACCGCATAACCAATGGAATAGGACTCGATATCCTGCCCGCCGATGATCAGGACAAAAAGTGCCGCCATCGGAACGTAGTCTTTGCCATGGCCGAGCCAGCGAAGCCCCGAGACCAGGACGGCAACGCCGACCACCAGCGAAATGGTGATGAGGTTCGGTTCCGCGAACAACACAATGACGCCTGCCAACAGGATCCCGATCAGCAATCCAAGAAGGGTCTGGAACCCGGCCTTGGCCGAGCCCATCAAAGTGGGGTACATACTGACCAGCGCCCCGAGCGGCGCGTAGTACGGATAGTCGTCGACCACGCCCGGCATGTACCCGGCCACAAACCAAGCGATTCCGACGGCGATGGCCGCCTTGATGGCCAGCATTAGCCGCGGAGCTGCCAGCCCAGCCTTCGCCCAGGACAGGGCGCGCTGGACGGAATTGCGCGTAGGCTGCTCCGGGTTCATAGGTTCATGATCACAGCATCGGCTGGCCAGTGCCAACCACAGCGGGGCCTGCTAACGCCGGGGCAGTTTTTCGCCGGCCTCGACGAGCGCGTCGATCTGGTTGCCGCGGATGGGCCGCGGGCAGGTGCCGTACGGGGTAAGGCGCTGGGATAGTTGATTGCGCGGTTGAAATCTATGATGACGCTGACGTCCGGACGCGGCTTCGCGGTGGTGGCCTTCCGCCAATCGTAGGTACTGGTGCCGTTGGTGAGATCGTGGAAGTTCAGTGTCAGGCCGCCAAGGGTGCCCGGCTCCGCAACGAGCCGGTGGTTGGCGCCGCCGAGCTCGAAACCGACTTCACCAGGATCGAAATCAAAAATGCGCACACCCTTGAATCCGGTGTAGCCGGGGGGAGTCGAGGTCGTGGGTGCGGATGGCATAGCGGTCTGCGCGGACCGCGAGTTCCACCACGATGTTGCCGGACCGCACCCAGTTCAGCGACTCCTGCACACGGACTAACGCGAAGCGACAAAGGTGGACATGCCTACCTGCCCGAGGTCGGCGGTAGCTCCGGCGAGAACCAGCACGACGTAGAGGCTGACCGGAATCAGCAGCAGCCACTCCCGCCAGGAACCTGCATTCCCAAGAATCGGTAAGGCAAAGTATCCGTTGGGACGCCAGATCCAGCGTAAAACGGGAATTCGCCGCCAGGCCTTGGGCGGTTTGATCCGCAGCGGCCAGGCCAAGTTCACTCCGCCTGTTGTCGCCATGTCACCGAGGATGTGCATGACGACCCCGATGCCCATGGCCAGCGGAAACCAGTTCTGTTGTTCGGGCGCGAAAAAGGTGATGAATCCTGCCACGAAGATTCCGACCGCCCAAGGGGTCTTCTTCAACCGGTCAGGTATGAACCTGAGGGCTTTGGCGGCGAAGGCGACCAGCAGGATGCACAGGACGCCGGCAGCCGGGTAGATGGTGCCAAACCGCGCCGTCTCCCATGTCACCAAGCCCGCCATCCAAGCGATCAGGATGAAGACGCACATCCCGATGATGGAATGGGTTCCCTTGCGGTGGCCGCCGGCCAGAGTGCCCACGCCGGCGCAAACAGCATTGGATACAGGCGGAAGCGAATGGGCAATGGTGGCCCGGTGATGGTCCGCGTCCGGAACCAGGGCAGCCCCGGCGGTGACCAGCGCCCCGGAGATGATGCCGATGGGTCCCACATCCAGCAGGCCCATGCCCAGCAGTATCGAATGGCCGCCGAAACCCAGCGGTTCCGCCAAGGGACCGAGGGAAACTTCGAACTGGGTCGTGAGCGCTATCCAAGCAGCGGCTCCACTGGCGGCGTGATGGGCTCCCAGCATGATGAACAGGTTCCTTTCAATAACTGGTTCCGCCGCCGAAGGTTCGGTTTATCGTTCCAGTAGATCCGACGAATTCTATCGACTCTTACCGTGGCATACCGCACTGACAGAATCTGAAACGTGCTTGCGCACTAGCCCAGAAGAGACAGAAACGATATGGTAAGCATGCTGACCAATCGCAGGCCTCTACGGTCTTTTCCAACAAAAGGAGACGCAATGAGCACGAAGGTCGAGAAGCAAATCATGGTAAACGTGCCGGTGAGCACGGTTTATAACCAGTGGACCCAGTTCGAGGAATTTCCCCACTTCATGGGCGGCGTCAAGAGCGTAAAGCAGCTCGGCGATAACCGACTGGAGTGGATTGCCGAGATCGGCGGAGTCCGCCGGCAGTGGGAGGCGAGGATTGTTGAGCAGGTGCCGGACCAGAAGATCGCCTGGGCGGCGACCGAGGGCGCCACGAACGCCGGTGCGGTGTCCTTCGAGGACGTGGGTGGCGGCCAGACATCCGTTCGAATGACGCTCGAATACGAGCCCGAGGGCATCCTGGAGAAAGTGGGCGATAAGCTCAACGTCGTGGAGAAGCAGGCAGAAGCGGACCTGCAAAAATTCAAGGAGTTCATCGAGGCTGAGGGCTACGCCACTGGTGCCTGGCGCGGCTCAATCAATGAAGGCGCCGCAGCAGGGACTCCTGGCGTCGAGGACGCTGCAGCATCCCGCGGCGACAGCGGAAAGGCCGGCGTGTCAGGCAAGGTTGCTGCCGCCGGGGTCGGTGTGGCAGCCGCGGCCGCAGCCGGCGTGGCTGCCGCCAAGAAGGACCGTGATGACAAAGACGCGACAGTCACGCCCGTAGTGGAACCGGTCCCGGCAACGCCTGTGGTGGAGACTGCGCCGGTTGTGACAGAGCCGGTCGTCGACACCGGCGCGGCCCTCACCCCGGAAGAGATTGCCGCGAAGTCTGACCGCGTGCGTGAAGACATCGAGGATGACGGCAGGAACCGGGGCGCCGGAATCTAACATGCGACGACAAAGAACGACGGCGGCCTCCCGCCGTCGTTCTTTGTGTCCACCTTGGACGGAGTGTGGTGCAGCCCGCGGATCTTGAGCCAATCTTGAGCTAAAGCAGGGCGCGGCGTTGAGATTACTCGGCCATCCTTGAAGCAGCAGATGGCGAGAGCTGAAGCCGGAGTCCGAATACTGGGGAGTACACGGATCTTCAAGGCCAGCTCGTCTCAGCTCATCCGGTGCGGGGCACTGGCAGGCCTTTGGGGAGGCTGCCCGCCCCGGCACTCGGGACCTGCCGGCTGGATGTTGCGGGCACATGATTGCTGATGCCGCTTCCGCGGCTTGAGTTGTCGCCGCGGCGCGGACCGCTGGATCGAGCGGAATCGGCGTCATCAAGCGCTGGCTACAGATTCCTGTCGAAAGCTTTTGCTGATTTCATGAATGAAACGGTTGCCAGGGGTGACAATGGAGTCGTCGGTAGCTAATGAACGGAGGAAGCAACATGCGCGGAAGCAACCTTGTCTGGACAATCGTTGGCATTTTGTTGGCCATTGCCCTGATTATCTGGATCGTTTCTGTCATCTAGTGCGCGCAGCGGAGACCTAGCCGTATGGCATGGCCACCAGTGCGTTTCAGTTGCGGAACTAGAAGAGCCTCGGCAAGGGCGGGCCGGGGCTTTTCCGCGAAGAGTGGCCACCGAAGCTTCCCCTGACGGGCACTCCCGCACATCTTGAGCAAATCTTGAGCTAACAGTGCGCGGGCATTGAGCTTGCTCCTTCACTCTAGAACCAGCAGATGGCGAGAGCTGAAGCCGGAGTCCAGCTACTGGGGAGTGCAAGGACTTTCGCGGGCGGCTCGTCTCGGCTCATCCGGTGCGGGGCACGGGCAGGTCCTTGGGGAGGCCGCCCGCCCCGGCACCCGCCTCAGGGCAGGGCAACTACGCTGTGTGGCCCGATTCCCGGCATTCCCAGCCTGGCCGCAATTACGGCCGTCCCTCTGTTACTCGACCACTTCGATTTATGGGGATGTGTCCCTGCGGTGGGAGGAGGTGCGGGGCCGACGGAATCTGCGGAAGCTGTACACCATAAGGGCAAGGGCGACCACCCCGGAGACGATCAAGGTCGATCCCACGATCCAGCTTCCTGGAAGCCACCAACGGTCACCGAATGCCCACCAGTCCGGCATCGGGGGCCGAGCACCCCACAAGATTCCTGCAGCAATAGCCGCGAGCCCTCCCAAGGCACTGGCAACGATGCGCGGCCACGTCCGCACCTCTTTCTCTGCTATTTTGAGCGCCTCGGCCTTGATCGGCACCAGCAGGCGCTTGGCCCAGGCATCGCGCAGGGACAGTACCACCAATCCGCCGGCGAGGGCAAGAAGCCCCGGTCCAGGCAATACAAGTGCGGCGAGTCCGACGGCGATGAGGGTCCAGCCGAGCAGTTCGATGCCCGTTCGACGAAGCCAAGACGGAATGGCGTCGGTCCTCCCCATGGGCACATCCTCCCACAGCAGTGTCATTGGCGAGGCGGGGCGCTTTTCAGTCTCAGGTGCGATAACGGCACGATAACGGCGCGATAACGCGGCCGGGCGTCCACTGTAAACACATTGCAAACTTGCAGCTTCATGGGGTTCTTTGGGGAGAAAAGCGATGCACACCGATGCGACCCGCCATTCCCTGGCGACCCTTGTGAATAAGCTCACGGCAGGAGAACGAGGGAGACCATGTCGATTATTAAGGATCCGCACCTGTTCAACGAGCAGAGCCTATTCGTCGACCTGGAAGGGGTGCTTGGCCGCCGCCTCTACCTGAAGATCGAGGGGTTCAACTTCGCCGGCTCGATCAAACTCAAGCCCGCGCGCGAAATGGTCGAGCGCGCCGAGCGGGAGGGGCAGATCGGGCCCGGCTCCACGCTTGTGGAGTCTTCGTCGGGCAACCTCGGCGTCGCGCTCAGCATGATCGCGGCCAGCAAGGGATACCGCTTTGTGTGCGTGGTCGATCCGCGCTGCAATCCGACGACCCGGCAGCTGATGGAGTCGCTCGGGGCACAGGTTGATCTGGTCACCGAACCGGATCCCGTCGACGGGTTCCTTGGGGCCCGGCTCGACCACGTCCGGGAACTGTGCGCGTCCGATGAGCGATATGTCTGGCTCAACCAGTACGTCAACCCCGGGAACTGGGGCGCGCACTACCGCTGGACCGCCCCCGAAATCGCCGCCGAATTCCCCGACCTCGACGTGCTGTTCGTCGGAGCCGGCACCACGGGCACCCTAATGGGTTGCGCGCGGTACTTCCGTGAGCACCGCCCCGACGTCCGGATCGTTGCGGTGGATGCAGTCGGATCAGTTTCCTTCGGCTGCCCGCCGGCGCCCCGACTGATCCCCGGCCTCGGCATGAGCGTGCGGCCGCCCCAACTCGACGAATCCTTGCTCGATGACGTGGTGTTCGTCGAAGAACTGGACACGGTGCGCGCCTGCCACCGCCTGGCCGCCGGCGGGTTGCTGCTCGGCGGGTCAACCGGGACCGTGGTCCACGGCGCCATGACATGGCTCGCCGACCACCAAGCCCAGGACGTCACCGCGGTGACCATCTCGCCCGACCTGGGCCGCCCATACCTGGACACCCTCTACCAGCCCGACTGGGTGCTCGACCACTTCGGGGCCGAAGCGCTCGCCAACGCGGGTCAGACGGCAGACCCCGGTCTACAGTCTGACCCGGTGTCGGGGACACAATTTCCCGCAGCCGCCGCGTTGAAAGATTCCGTGGCCACTGCCTCACTAAGGAGCTTCTCGCAGTGAACAAGTCCGTGGACACGCTGTCAACGTCGCCAGGTCCCACGATTCCGATAATTCCGACGAATCCCCCGACTCCCGCGGCTCAAGCCGGGAACGGCTCTCCAGCAACTCCGGCCACGGGTGCGGTCGCTGCCCTGGAGCGCCGCCTGGCGGATCTACTCGCATCAGTGGTGAAGAAGGACGACGTCCCTGTGGACGCCAACTTCTTCCTTGAATTAGGCGCGGATTCGCTGGTCATGGCGCAGTTCTGCGCCCGCGTGCGTAAGCAGCCGGACCTGCCTGCCGTATCGATCAAGGACATCTATCAGCACCCAACGATCTCGGCGCTGGCCGCGGCCTTGGCACCGGCGGAAGCGGCATCGGCGACGGCGCAGGTGCAGGACCGGTTGGCGGAGGTGCTGGCCGGCGTACTGGCCGTCGAGCACGTGCCGGTGGGCGCCAACTTCTTCCACGACCTCGGCGCTGACTCGCTGGTCATGGCGCAGTTCTGCGCCCGCGTGCGTAAGCAGCCGGACCTGCCTGCCGTATCGATCAAGGACATCTATCAGCACCCAACGATCTCGGCGCTGGCCGCAGCCCTGGTGCCTGCGGAAGAGGCAACGGCGCAGGCGCAGGTGCAGGACCGGTTGGCGGAGGTGCTGGCCGGCGCGCTGGGCATTGACCATGTCCCGGCGGACAGCGACTTTTTCCAAGACCTCGGCGCGGACTCGCTGGTGATGGCCAAGTTCTGCGCCCGCGTGCGCAAGCAGCCGGACCTGCCAGCGGTCTCCATCAAGGACATCTACCAGCACTCAACGATCGCGGCCCTGGCCGCGGCCCTGGCACCGGCGGAACCGGCGACGCTGCCCGTGCAGGACCGGCTGGCCGAGGTACTTGGCGGCGTGCTGGGCATTGGCCATGTCCCGGTGGACAGCGACTTTTTCCAGGACCTGGGCGCCGACTCGCTGGTGATGGCCAAATTCTGCGCGCGGGTGCGCAAGCAGCCGGACCTGCCCAAGGTGTCCATGAAGGACATCTACGGCAACCCGAATATCTCCGCCCTCGCCGTGGCCCTGCAAGGCCCCTCGCAGCAAGAGCCGCGGAAGGAGCCTGCACCGGCCCTGGCATCCGTGCCGGAGAAGCCGCGACCCATGGACGCGCAGACCTGGGAGTATGTCACCTGCGGCGCCCTTCAGGTGCTCGTCTACGTCGGCTACTGCGTCCTCGCCGGCTGGCTCGCGGTCGTGGGGTACCAGTGGATCTTCCCGGAGGCGGGGCCGGGCAACCACAACTGGCTAGGCCACGGGATGAGCTTCGGGGAAATCTACCTGCGGTCGATCGCTTTCTCCGCGGCGACTTTCGTGCTGCTGTGCATCCTGCCGGTGGCCGCGAAGTGGATTATCATCGGGCGCTTCCGGCCCCGGGAGATCCGCATCTGGAGCCTCGCCTACTTTCGGTTTTGGCTAGTCAAGACCCTGATGCGAACCTCGCCACTCTCACTGATGACCGGTTCGCCGCTGACGACCTTCTACCTGAGGGCCATGGGCGCGAAGGTGGGCCGCAACGTGATGATCATGACCAATCGTCTGCCGGTCTGCACCGACCTGCTTTTCATCGGGGAAGGGACGGTGATCCGCAAGGACGCGGTCCTCAACGGCTACCGCGCCCATGGTGGCGTCATCCAGTTGGGTGCGCTGACGCTGGGCCGGGACGTAATCGTCGGCGAGGGCAGTGTCCTGGACATCGACACGGGAATGCGAGACGGCTCGCAGTTGGCCCACCGCTCCACTTTGTACACGGGTCAAGTCGTGCCCGCAGGCGAACGTTGGCACGGTTCGCCGGGCAGGCGCACCGATGTGGACTACGGCGGGGTCGAGGCTACGCCCTACCGGCCGTGGCGGCGGGGATGGTTCGCCATATCCCAGCTCGTTTCCACCCTTGGGCTCGGCCGCACCATGGTGAGCCTGGCGATCGCGCTGGTCGTCCTGGCGCAACCGCGCGTAGCGGCGCTGCTGGAGGTGCAGCCGTTCGCGTTCACTGACTGGGTCTTCTACGCCGACGCAATTACCTATGCCGGTCTGGCCATCTTGGGCGGAACAGTCATGGCGTTGGTCGTTATCACGACCGTGCCGCGGGTACTCCAACTCGCTGTGAAGCCCGACAGGGTGTACCCGCTGTTCGGGCTTCGGGACGCGGCGGCGCGGGCGGTGGCGAGACTGACCAACAGCCCTATGCTTGGAGGGTTGTTTGGCGACAGCTCGTACGTCGTCAACTACGTGCGGGCGATTGGGTACAAGCAGCCGCAGGTCCAGCAGACCGGCTCGAACTTGGGAACGATGTTCAAGCACGATAACCCATTCCTTTCGACGATCGGCAGCGGGACGATGATTGCCGACGGGGTGTCTTTCATGAACACCGACTACTCGGCGACATCGTTCAAGGTCAGTGAGGCGTCAATCGGGGCGCACAATTTCCTTGGCAACGCCGTTCTCTATCCGGCCGGAGCCAAGACCGGAGACAACTGCCTGCTCGCAACCAAGGTGATGGTCCCCATCGACGGACCGGTGCGCCATGACGTGGGCCTGCTCGGATCGCCTGCGTTCGAGATTCCCCGCTCGGTCCTGCGGGATGCCCTGCCCGAGGAGCATGCCAGCCGGAGCCACTTCCGCCGGGACCTCATGGCCAAGAACAAGCACAACCGTCACACTATGGCCCTCCTGATGCTTACGCGGTGGTTCAACATGTCGCTTGCCCTAGTGATAATGTTCGCCGCCCTCGAGCTGTCCGACCAATTTGGTTTCCTTGTGCTCAGCGGGGCATTCGTCGTGATGCTCTTGGTTGGCTTACTGGTCCCCATCGGCATCGAGCGCCTCGCCACGGGACTGAGGCCGCTTCAGCCTCAGCTCTGCTCCATCTACAACCCCTACTTCTGGTGGCACGAGCGGTACTGGAAGATGTCGCTGCAGAGCCGCTACGCAGCCCTACTCAACGGAACGCCGTTCAAGCCGCTGGTTTGGCGTCTGCTCGGGGTGCGGATCGGGGCCCGTGTCTTCGACGACGGCTGCGGAATCATCGAGAAGACCCTGGTGACGATCGGTTCCCGCTGCACGCTGAACGTCGGCACCACGGTTCAATCCCACTCGCAAGAGGACGGAATGTTCAAGTCCGACCACAACCTCATTGGCGACGACGTCACGCTCGGCGTCGGGGCTTTTGTCCACTACGGCGTGACCGTCGAAGACGGTGCCGTCGTCGCTGCCGACTCCTTCGTAATGAAGGGGACGATCCTCACCTCAGGATCCCTGTGGGGTGGCAACCCGGCCGAAGAGGCCCAAGCCGCCGCCACGTCCCCCGCCGCACTGGAAAGGCCCGGATCATGACCACCACCTCTGCGCTGACCTGCCGCACCGTTGCCGACCACTCGCCCGATCCGGCACCCAGCCGGCCTGCCCTTCCGGCAGTCGCCCCAACGGCGATTCCCAGGTGGACTCTGGAGCCCCAGTCCGGACAGGAGCATGTCGAAGTGGCGGTTCCCAAGGACCTGCGCACCTCCGTGAAGTTGACGGCCCGTGCCTTGCACACGACGCCCGGCTCGCTCTGGCTGGCGGCCCACGCGCGGGTACTGCAGGCCTTGTCCGGCGAGACGGAGATCGCCACCGGATGCGTGGACTCGGCGGGGACCTGGCGATGCAACCTCGATCTGGGCCACCTGTCCTGGCGGGGCTTGGTCTCCGCGGCACAGCACCGGCAGGTTGGGGCCGGCGCCGTGCCTGTCGACACCGAGCAGGCCCGCCGCGGGGAGGACCGTCACGAGGCCGCATCTCCGGGGTACGAGGTGGTGTTTGGCGCGCTTGACGGCGACGATGCAGAGCTGCCCGAGGGCATCGCCCTCGGAGTTACCCTCCGGACCATCGCCGGGGGCGAAGTGCTCCGGCTGCGGTACCGGCGGGACGTCCTCGACGACGGTGCCGCCCTCAGGATCGCCGGCTACCACCTGGCCGCGCTCCGCCACCTGGTCGCCGACCCCGAAGCGGAGCCAGCCGATGCCGATCTGGTCGATCCGGACGAGCGCCGCTTCCAGCTCGAGCAGCTGGCCGGACCCGAGCGGCCCCGGCCCCGACGACGCTTCCATCAGCTGTTCGAGGAGCGCGTCCGGCTTCACCCCGAACGCATCGCCGCAACCCAAGACACGCGGGAGTGGACGTACGCAGAGTTGAATGCCCGCGCCAACCGGCTGGCCCGCGCCCTGCTGGCGCATGGCCTGCAGGCGGAGGACATCGTGGCGGTCGTCGCCAAACGGGACCTGGAGTGGATGGCCGCGGTCATCGGCATCCTCAAGGCCGGAGGCGCGTACTTACCGATCGAACCGCACTTCCCCGCCGACCGGATCGCCAGAACACTTACCCGGGCCGGGAGCCGGATGGCGCTGACCGAGGAAGGCAGCACCGCCTCGCTGGACGAAGCACTCGAGGGGATGCCCTCGGTCACCAGGCTCCTCTTCGAGGACATCGAGGCCGAGGGGCACGCCGCCGAGGATCTCGGCGTGGAGGTGCGTCCGGACCAACTCGCCTACGTCTACTTCACCTCGGGCTCCACGGGCGAGCCGAAGGGCGCGATGTGCGAGCACGACGGGATGGTGAACCACCTGTACGCCAAGATCGAGGACCTGGGAGTCCGCCCCGGCGACGTCGTCGCCCAGAGCGCTCCGCAGTGCTTCGACATCTCGCTGTGGCAACTGGTCTCGGCCCTGCTCGTTGGCGGCCGCACACTCATCGTCGGGCAGGACCGCATTCTCGACGTCGAGCGGTTCGTCGACACGGTGGAACGGGGCACGGTGGCGGTCTTCCAGGTCGTGCCGTCGTATCTGGACGCGGTGGTCGCATACCTGGCCGGCAAACCCCGCAGCCTGCCACACCTCCGCTGCGTCTCGGCGACCGGGGAGGCCCTGAAACGCGAGTTGGTCCGCCGCTGGTTCGACGTAATGCCGAACGTCAAGCTGGTCAATGCCTACGGACTGACGGAGACCTCGGACGACACGAACCACGAGGTGATGAGCGCAGCGCCCGCTGGCGGCTCCGTGCCGCTGGGCTCGCCGATCCCAAACGTCCGGATCCACATCCTCGACGAGCGGCAGCGACTCGTGCCGCTCGGAGCGCCGGGCGAGATCGCTTTTTCCGGGGTGTGCGTGGGCCGCGGCTACATCAATGACCCGGAGCGCACTGCACAGGCCTACTCCACCGACCCCTACGTGGACGGCGCGCGGCTTTACCGAGCTGGCGACTATGGACGCTGGTCACCGGACGGCAAGCTGGAGTACCTTGGCCGGCGAGACAACCAAGTCAAGATCTCCGGGTTCCGCATCGAGATCGGCGACATCGAGAACGCGCTGTTGCGGGTTCCCGGTGTCCGCGACGGCGCCGTCGTCGTCGGCGAGGGCGGCGGGCAGTCCAAGTTCCTGGTGGCGTTCTACTCTGGCGACCGCCCTCTTGAGGTCGACGAGATCCACAGCGACATGGCTTCGCGGGTGCCGGGCTACATGGTTCCGTCGACGTACAGGTGGCAGGAGAGCCTGCCCCTGACCGGCAACGGGAAGATCGACCGGAAGGCCTTGACCCGCATGGCGCGGGAGGTAGTCCCCGAGGCCGGCACCCTCACGGAGACGCTCACGGCCACTGAGCGGCGGCTGGCCGAGGCATGGGCGAGCATCCTCGGCATACCGGTGGGTCGGATCGGGGGGCAGGAATCGTTCTTTGCCCTGGGCGGCACGTCCCTGTCCGCGGTGAAGCTCGCCGTCCTGCTCAAGCGCGCGGTGTCGATTAAGGACATCATGCAGACGCCCGTCCTGGCGGACCTGGCGATCCTGCTCGAGGCCTCGTCTCTGGAGGACGCTGCCGAACCGCCCGCGCCCACGCCAGCGCCAACCGCGGCAGAGCCTGCCTCCATGTCTCGGAGACCGATAAGTCACTCCAACCCGCTACCCGTGAAACGAAAGGACCTATGATGTCGTATCCCTCACCCAGGATCCAGTTCGATGTGGAACGCCAAGCCGGCCGGGCACCGATGCTCGCCGTCGAGGACGCCCACAACCCCGTGCAGTGGGCCGAAGAGAACCGCGAGGCGCTGCGCGCAGCGGTGGACGAGAACGGCGCCGTCTTGGTCCGCGGGCTGGGCCTCAGTGATCCCGCCCAGGTGGCCGAGGTCTACCAGCGGCTGGTCCCGGGCGGCCTTATGCCGGACCGGGAGGCCTTCGCCACCCGGCAGCCCTACTTGGACGGCGTGTACTCGTCGCTCACCTGGCCCGCGAACCAGCCTATGTGCATGCACCACGAGGTCAGCTACGCGCTTGAGTTCCCCGGCCTGATGCTCTTCGCCTGCCTGCAGGCACCCGGCGTCGGTGGCGTGACCGGCATCGCGGACGCCCGCTCGGTGCTCGACGCCATACCGGCGGACATCGTCCAGCGGTTTGAAAGCGAAGGGTGGCTCCTCGCCCGCAGCTACAACGAGGACATCGGAGCCACCTACGAAGAGGCGTTCGGGGTCGCCGACCGCGCTGCCGTCGAGGACTACTGCCGGGCCCACGCGATCGAATTCGAGTGGCAGCCCGACGGGGAGCTCCGCACCCGGCAACGCCGCCCTGCCGTGGTCCGGCACCCGGTAACCGGCGAGCGCTGCTGGTTCAACCAGGTCGCGTTCTTGAGCGAATGGACCATCGCGCCCGAGATCAGGGAGTATCTGGTGGACGTCTACGGTTCCGACGGGCTGCCGTTCAACACCCGCTTCGGCAACGGCGAGCCGATCGGCGAGGACATCATCGCCCTCTTGAACGAGGTCTACGAGGCCCACACGCTGCGAACGCCGTGGGAGACCGGGGACCTCATGCTCGTCGACAACGTCCGCATGGCCCACAGCCGCGAGGCGTACGAGGGTCCACGGGAGATCCTCGTTGGCATGGCCGAGCCACGCAATGCATTCGATCTCGATACCCACACCCAGGACGGTGCACGATGACAGAATTCGCCACATCCCCAGGGACAGCCGCAGCGGAGCCGAAGACGGTTCCCCCCTTCGCGGTCATCTCCGGAGCGCAGGTGCAGGAGGTGCTCCAGGGTCAGGAGAAGCAGGTCGTTGAGCTTGTCGAGCAGACCTACCGGACGCACGCGGCCGGAGACTCGGTGAACCCCCCGTCCTACTTCCTGCGCTTCCCGGACCGGCCCTCCTCGCGCATCATCGCCCTGCCCGCCTCCGTCGGCGGACAGGTGGAGGTCGACGGCATCAAGTGGGTCTCCAGCTTCCCGGAAAACGTCGCGTCCGGGATACCGCGCGCCTCGGCGGTGTTGATCCTCAACGACCGGGCAACGGGCTACCCCTTCGCGTGCATGGAGAGCTCCATTATCAGCGCCTCCAGGACGGCTGCATCGGCCGCAGCGGCTGCGGACTGGCTCAGCCGAGGCCGGGGGCGTCCCAGACGCATAGGATTCTTCGGCGTGGGGCTCATCGCCCGCTACATCCACACCTTCCTGCATGCGACCGACTGGTCCTTCGACGAGATTGGGGTGTTCGACCTCTCGGGCGAGAGCGCGGAGGGGTTCAAAGGCTATCTTGAACGTAGCGGTACCCGAGCCCGGGTGACCCTGCACGATGGACCCGAGCAGCTGATCCGGAGCAGCGACCTCGTCGTGTTCGCCACGGTGGCTAGCGAGCCGCATGTGCACGACACGACATGGTTCGCGCACAACCCGCTGGTGCTGCACGTGTCCCTGCGCGACCTGGCCCCGGAGATCTTGATGGCGTCGACCAACATCCTCGACGACGTCGACCACTGCTTGAAAGCCGGGACGTCGGCCCACCTCGTGGAGCAGATGCTCGGCCACCGGGACTTCGTGGACGGTACCTTGGCCGACGTCATGGAAGGCAAGGTCTCGCCTGCGGACGATCGCCCCGTAGTGTTCTCGCCGTTCGGCCTGGGCGTGCTCGACCTGGCGGTGGGCAAGTACGTCTACGACGAACTTGCCAGCAGCGGCCAGCTCCGGGTGGTCGAGGACTTCTTTTCCGAGCTGCGTAGGTACGGCTGACCCGGCGGCCCAAACTAATTCATAAATTCGCACCCACCGAGGAGTGACACAAATGCTCTCGTTACCGCAGATGCTGGGGAATGTGTCCAAAGCACACGTCCAGTCCCCTGAGGACTGGACACAGTCGGTCACCGACGTCCTACGCGACGCCGCGATCTACCACCAGGCCCGTAACGGCTTCTACCGTGCCCAGTGTGGCGCGCTGGGAGTCGATCCCGCCGCGATCAACGACATCAACGACTTGCAAGACCTGCCCTTATTGCCGGTCGGCATGTTTAAGCGTCCCGACGCCCATGTGCTACTCACCTGCTCCCTGGCCGATGTTGAGACCGAGACCAGCTCCAGCGGAACCCGCGGTGTCCCATCCGTCGCCCGCCGCAACAGCGAGACAGTGACGCGGTCGCTGGTGGGTCTGATCGGGACCTACCGGGAGTTCTTCAGCCTGTCCGGGGGCGCGGGCCTTTTCTTGAACCCGTCGGACTCGGAAGCCTCGGAGATGGGTCTGCTCAAGGACTTCAACATCCTGAACAGCGTCTTCGACCACCACGTATACCTCGTTGCCGACCAGGCCTTCGACGTCAGGGAGGCACTGGAGCACCTGCGCCGGTGGAAGGGCCACATGACCCGGCACATCGTCTGTCCGCCGTTCCTCATCGATCGGCTCCTCCGGTTCCTCGAGCAGGAGAAGATCAATATGCGCTTGGACCCGTACAGCATGATTATCACGCTTGGCGGTTGGAAGCGGCACACTGCCGAGGCTGTCCCTGCCGAGGGCTTTCGGGAGCGGTGCCACGACCTGCTCGGCGTGCGCCCGGGGAACGTGCGCGACATGTATGGGATGGTCGAGTCGAATATGCTCGCTGTCGAATGCCACCTGCATCGCAAGCACGTCCCGCCGTGGTGCTACATCTCCATCCGGGACCCTGGCCAGATCGGCAAAGAACTCGCTCCGGGGGGCACCGGCACCATCGCCGTACTGGATTCCCTCAACACCAGCTACCCCGGTTTCCTCCTCACCGACGATGTGGGCGACGTCGAGACCGGCACCTGCGGGTGCGGGAGGACCGGCCAAGTCATCAACTTCCGACATCGGGGGCAGGGCGGCGGGCTTGGCCACTGCCCCGTCAGCATCGAGCGCTACCTCAGCTCGGGCACAACCGCCTACGATGAGGCGGCGGCTCTCCTGAAGGCCTGAGTTAGCGGCGCCTCCCAACACGAACGCGTCGTGGCCGAATCCCCGATGAGCCCGAACGACAGCGCCTAGACCCCCTCGGCGCGGCAGACTGGCTCCACTGACAACATGACGGGGCTGATCTTGGAAACACGATGCACCTCCACAGACAGCACTGCCCCGGGGGTTGGGGGCGCTGCCCGGGGCAATGCCTTCATCCCTCCCGAAGAAGGGGGAACGGCTCTGCCTTGTCATCTGTGAGGCGCGGCCGTCAAGAGGAGAATATGGGTCCTGACTTGGAAAAATACGAGAGGATCAGTCCCGCCTACACAGGGAGGTCAATATTTTGTTCCATGATGGGGAGAAGCTGTCGGTCATGCTTCTCACTTTGTCCAGAACGTCGTAGTTTCGGCGCCGCCCCACCACGGGGGACGGCAGGACGGCGCCGGAATCCAACACTATTTGCCGGGGGAGGGGCGGCACTGCAGGGCGCGCGTCTTGAGCGAATCTTGCGTTAAAGGTTTCGCAAACCGGTCCCGCTCGGGGACGGGCAACAAAAAACCCCGGAAACGGTTGAGTTTCCGGGGTTTTTCCCTGTGCGCGGAGGGGGACTTGAACCCCCACCCTCAATAAGAGGACTAGCACCTCAAGCTAGCGCGTCTGCCATTCCGCCACCCGCGCAGGTGGTATTTTCGTTCAGTTTCGGCGAACCGATTCCTTCGAAAGCAGCGAAAAAAACTCTAACACGTTTTGGCCGAAGTGTTGAATCGGGGACTTTCATACCCCCGTTCCGGTGGGATTCCATGACATGGGGCTGCCACCACTGAAGCAGATCGATAGGCTGGAGCCAATCATCCCGTCAGCAAGGAGCCTGAAATGCCTGCCCTCCTCCCGCAAGATGAAGTCGTCCGTATTTGCCAGGAACTGATCCGGATCGACACCTCGAATTTTGGTGACAATGCGGGTCCGGGGGAGCGGGCAGCCGCAGAGTACACGGCCGGCTTGCTGGAGGAAGTGGGTCTGTCCACGGAGATCTTCGAGTCATCTCCGGGACGCGCTTCAGTTGTCACCCGCATGGCGGGAGAAAATCCTTCCGCAGACGCACTGGTGGTCCATGGACATCTGGATGTTGTGCCGGCACAGAAAGAAGACTGGCAGGTCGACCCGTTCAGCGGCGAGGAAAAGGACGGCTTGATCTGGGGCCGTGGCGCGGTGGACATGAAGGACATGGACGCCATGATCCTGTCCGTGGCACGCGACATGGCCCGGACCGGAACCAAGCCGAAGCGCGACATCGTATTCGCGTTCTTCGCCGATGAAGAGGCCGGCGGAAAATACGGGGCCCGTTGGGCGGTCGATAACCGACCCGAACTTTTCGACGGCGCCACGGAAGCGATTTCGGAAGTCGGTGGCTTCTCTGCCAACATCGGCGGGAAACGTGCCTACCTTCTGCAGACTGCTGAGAAAGGTATCGCATGGCTGCGCTTGGCCGTCAGCGGCCGGGCTGGCCACGGCTCGCAGATCAACACGGACAACGCGGTGACCACGTTGGCAAGCGCCGTGGGCCGGATCGGTGCCCACCAGTGGCCCATCGAGCTGACGGACACGAGCCGCCGTTTCCTGGACGGCGTAACGGAACTCACCGGCGTCGAATTCGATCCGGACAATCCGGACATTCTGCTCAAGGAATTGGGCACAGTGGCACGTTTCGTCGGCGCCACGCTTCAAAACACTTCCAATCCGACCGTGTTGAAGGCCGGGTACAAGGAAAACGTCATACCTGGTCTGGCCGAAGCTCGGATCGACGCGCGGACTCTGCCTGGCCAGGACGAACTGGTGCTGGCCAAGATCCAGGAGCTGGCGGGGGAGGACGTGGACATCTCCTACATCCACCAGGACTCCGCGCTCGAAGTACCGTTCGCCGGAAACCTCGTGGACGCAATGGTGGATTCGCTCAGGCACGAGGATCCGGACGCAGTGGTTCTGCCATACACGCTTTCCGGCGGGACGGACAACAAGTCGCTGGCTAGGCTCGGGATCACCGGATACGGGTTCGCACCCCTGCAACTGCCCGATGATCTGGACTTCACAGGTATGTTCCATGGCGTGGACGAACGGGTTCCGGTGGACTCCCTAAAGTTCGGCACGCGCGTGCTGCATCGGCTGCTGACCACTTATTAGCGGGGGACGGATCGATGACCAAGACAGTTGAAGACCTGCTGCCGGAGGCGATGCTCGCCACGTTCCGCTCCCGGGCGGCCGGTTATGACGAGGCCAACTCCTTCTGCCACGAGGACTTCGCTGATCTTCAGGCCGCGGACTATTTGAAGATGCTTGTGCCGGAGGCCGATGGCGGGCTCGGCTACGGACTGCGGCAGGCCTCCCTGGCTCAGCTCCGGCTGGCCAGTGCCGCGCCGGCCACGGCGTTGGCTGTCAACATGCACTTGGTCTGGACCGGCGTCGCCCAGGTGATGCAGGCCCGCGGGGACCGGAGCCTGGACTTCGTGCTCGAAGAAGCAAGCCGGGGTGAGATTTTCGGGTTCGGCGTATCCGAAGCCGGAAACGACCACGTGCTGTTTGACTCCACCACGGTCGCCACGCCACAGGGCGACGGCGGGTACTCCTTCACGGGAACCAAGGTTTTCACCAGCCTCTCGCCCGTATGGACGAAACTGGGTACTTTCGGGCGCGACGACGACGGCGGCGAGCCACAACTGGTTTGGGCCTTCATCGACAGGGAAACTCCCGGCTTCCGCATCAAGGACGACTGGAACACGCTGGGCATGCGGGCCAGCCAATCGAATACGACGGTGCTGGAAGGGGTGTGCGCCCGGCCCGAACGGGTCTTCCGGAAGCTCCCAGTGGGGCCGAATCCGGACCTGCTGATCTTTGGCATCTTCAGCTGCTTCGAGATCCTGCTGGCCTCGGTCTATGCCGGCATCGGGACACGGGCGGTGGAGCTGGCCGTAGAGAACGTAGGCCGGCGGACGTCCCTGAAGACCGGCAGGAGCTATGCGCAGGATCCGGACATCCGCTGGCGTGTTGCCGATGCTGCAATCGAAATGGACGGGCTCTATCCGCAGCTGGAAAGTATCGCCCGGGACGTCGACACTCTCGTCGACCACGGGACGATGTGGTTCCCCAAGCTTGCGTCCGTCAAGGTCAGGGCGACGGAAACGGCGAAGCGCGCAGTCGAGCACGCCGTAAGGGTCTCCGGCGGCAGCGGGTACTTCCGCGGCAGCGAGCTGGAGCGTCTGTACCGGGATGTGCTGGCCGGGCTCTACCATCCCTCAGACGACGAATCAGCGCACGGCACGGTGGCTATCGCCTGGCTTGGCCCCGCCGAGGACTAAGCCCCGTCACCAGCCTTCCCACAGGCAGGGAGGGACCTCAGAGGAGCAGGTCAGACGGTGGCCTCGACGCGCAGGACTTTCCGGCGCATCCAGTACTTCCGGCTGCCGCCCATGTAGAAGCGGGTACGGATCAAGTCCCATTTGCCGTATTCGGCATGCTCAGCCAGCGCCCGGCGGGCCTCCTTGACAGATTCGCCCTTATTGACCGTCAGGACAAGATATTCATACTGGCGGAGGTGATCGCGTTCACGCTGGATAGAGCCGGTGCTAATTTGTTCTCTCATTGGCCCTCCAATCTCTTCACTTATTCTTCCCACAACAGCTAACGTCTACTACATGGCAATTGATCCGCGTGTCGCACTCCAGTCGTTTACTGCTGCCCTTGAGGAACATCTTGCCGCATCCGCCAGCCGGCGCGGTGAAGATGATCCTGCGGTGGAGGCCGCGTTCTCCTCCATAATGGAAACCTTCGAAGCCTATGAAGACGCACTTTACGACGCGTACGGTGAAGTTACGCCGCTGGTCATTTACGACGAGTCCGAAGACGAGGACGACGACGGCGATGACGACTATGAAGAGGTCGCTGACCCCTTCGACGACGATCTGGAAATTGAGGAGAAGTAGACCCTCCCGCCGCTACCTTACTGTGTAGGCACTACGGTACCGAGATATCGTCGAGCGCAGAAGCGATCTCGGGCGGAATGCTCTTCGGGGCAGCCTTTAGGATCTGTTCGAGCTGGCCGGGTGTCCGTGGACCGATTACGGCAGTGTCGATACCGGGCTGTTCCAGTGTCCAGCCCAGGGCCAGCTCAAGCGGCTGCACATCCAGGCCCCGGGCCGCGGTTGCCAGCGCCTCCGCGATCCTGGCGGGCCTCCCGGAAAGATACGGCTCCACAAAGCCCGCCCTGTTTTCGGAGGCCCCCCGCGAGTCCGCCGGTGTGCCGTTCCGGTATTTGCCGGTCAGCACACCGCGGCCAAGGGGGGACCAGGCCATGACTCCGGTGCCCAAAGCCCGTGCCGCCGGGATGACTTCCCGTTCTGCCGTTCGCTGGAGCAACGAGTATTCGGACTGCACGGCCACCAGGGGGACGGCACTGAGCGACACGGCCCGGGCCAGTTGCCAGCCCGAGTAATTGGAAACGCCCACATAGCGTGCACGGCCGGAAGAGACGGCGAACTCCAAGGCAGAAAGCGTTTCTTCCAGGGGCGCGTTGTCGTCCCAGACATGCGCTAGCCATACGTCGAGATAGTCCGTGCCCAGACGCGCCAGGCTGGCGTCGAGAGAACGCAGCATTGCGCCCCGGGAGGTATCCACTTCCCTTGCGCCGTCGCGGCGGACCATCCCCGCCTTGGACACCACAGTGACTTCCTGCCGGGGGACCAGTTCACCCAGAAATGTACCGATGATCGCTTCGCTGCGGCCTTCGGCATAAGCAGCCGCCGTGTCGAGGAGGGTCCCTCCTGCATCCAGATAGGAGCGCAGCATCGTTGCCGCGCTCTCTTCGTCCGTCTCCTGGCCCCACGTCATGGTGCCTAACGACAGGCGCGGTACTTTCAGCCCAGTATGACCTAACCGATTCTGCTCCATGGGCAAAAGCCTACGGCCTGCCGCGCCGCAGGCGGGAACTGACCCGCGGATGAGTCGCGTATGTGGTACGCAGGTCATACTGCAGGAGGATCTTTGTCACGGCGACGGCGTCCGGTTCTGCCGCAGCGGTGGTCGTGCTTTAAGGTCTAAGTTGTGACTTGGCTAGAAGCGGCCTTTCTGGGACTCATCCAGGGCCTGACCGAATTCCTCCCGATTTCCTCCAGCGCGCACCTGCGCGTTGCGGGTGAACTCCTGCCCGGCGCCTCCGACCCCGGCGCCGCGTTTACCGCCATCACGCAGCTGGGCACGGAAACCGCCGTCCTGGTTTATTTCTGGAAAGACATCGTCCAGATCGTGAAGTCCTGGTTCGGCTCCCTGACGGGGAAGGTGCCGCGCAACGACCCGGATGCCCGGATGGGCTGGCTGATCATTATCGGTTCCGTCCCCATCGGTGTGCTCGGACTGCTTTTCGAGGACCAGATCGAAGGGTCCTTCCGAAGCCTGTGGATCGTGGCGACCATGCTGATCGTCTTCGGGTTGTTCCTGGCCATCGCCGACACAATCGGCAAGCAGGTCCGGACTCTGGATAAGCTCAGTTATAAGCACGGCATCCTGTACGGTCTCGCCCAGGCGCTGGCGCTCATCCCAGGCGTCTCGCGATCTGGCGGAACCATCACGGCCGGCCTCCTCATGGGCTACACACGTGAGGCGGCCGCCAGATATGCGTTCCTGCTGGCGATTCCGGCGGTATTTGCCAGCGGGCTCTACCAGTTGGCCACCAGCTGGAACGAGCCCGGACCGTATGGTGGGGGTGAAACCGCTCTGGCGACGCTGGTGGCCTTCGTGGTCGGTTTCGTCATCATCGGATGGTTCCTCAAGTACGTCTCGACCCGCAGCTACAAGCTCTTCGTCTGGTACCGGATAGCGCTCGGGTTGCTGCTGTACATCCTGCTTGGTATCGGCGTTATCAACGCCTAGCAACGCCATAAGTACGACGGCGGTCCCCGCCGGACCGTGATTCTCACCGGAAGGAACAGCCATTGTTTGGTTGGAATGCGCGCCCAGTGCCTCAGATCGCCGGAGGCCGCAACACGCTGGCCCTCTTTGATACGGCCGCGGGGGAGATGGTCCAACTGGATCCCGCTCCCACCGGTTCAATGTATGTCTGCGGTATCACCCCCTACGACGCCACCCACATGGGCCATGCCGCCACCTACGTCAGTTTCGACCTGCTGAACCGCTACTGGCGCGATGCCGGCCGGGAAGTCCAGTACGTGCAGAACGTCACTGATATTGACGATCCGCTGCTCGAACGGGCGAAGGCCATGGGCGTGGACTGGGAAGCGCTGGCCAAGGACCAGACCGACCTCTTCCGCGAAGACATGGAGGCGCTCAATGTGCTGCCGCCGGACCACTACATCGGCGCGGTGGAGTCCATTGAATGGATCATTCCGGCGATCGAGCGACTGATCTCCGAGGGGCTGGCATACCGGGTGGCCGGCACCGGCGACGAACCGGACGGCGACGTCTACTTCGATTCCGTCGCGGCAGCCAGTGAAGGCTGGCACAACGGCATGACCTCGCGGCTGACCGAGGAGGAAATGCTGCCACTCTTTGCCGAGCGCGGCGGCGATCCTGAACGGCCCGGCAAGCGGCATCCCTTGGACGCACTGCTATGGCGCGTGGCCCGTGAGGGCGAGCCGAAGTGGCCGGGAAGCTCGCTGGGCGAAGGCAGGCCCGGATGGCACATCGAGTGTTCCATCATCGCCCGGAAATTCCTGCCGGAAACCTTCGACATCCAAGGCGGCGGCTCCGACCTGAGCTTCCCGCACCACGAAATGAGCGCCGGGCATGCATATGCCTTGACCGGAACGGAACTGGCACGCCACTTCGTCCATGCCGGCATGGTGGGCCTGGACGGCGAAAAAATGAGCAAGTCCAAGGGCAACCTGGTGCTCGTGTCGAAACTTCGCTCGGAGGGTGTGGACCCGTCCGCCATCCGTACCGTGCTGCTGGGCCAGCATTACCGCAGCGACTGGTTCTGGACCGATGACCTGCTGCAGGCTGGAATTGAGCGGCTTGCGCGCTGGCGTGCCGCCGCAGGCAACTCGGATGAGGAATCCGCCGCGGCCCTGGCTGACAGGATACGGGCGACCTTGGCAGAGGACCTGGATGCACCTGCCGCGCTGGCCGCGGTGGACGCCTGGGCCGCGGCCTCGCCCGGCGGCAGCAGCCAAGGCGAAGCCCCCTCCGGGACCGCCGTCGCCAAGGTGCTCGACGCGTTGCTCGGCATCGTCCTTTAGCCTTCACGGCTAAAGCCGGCCGGGCGAAGCCTTTTTGGCTGCCGCCCGGCTACTCCTTCCGGCGCTTTTTCAGGTAGCGCTCAAATTCACGGGCAATGGATTCTCCGGTCGCCTCCGGCAGGTCCGCAGTGTCCTTGGCCTCTTCAAGCTGCCGGACGTAAGCGGCGACTTCCGGATCCTCCGTGGCCAGTTCGTTGACGCCGCGCTCCCATGCCTCGGCTTCCTCGGTCAGCACGGCGGTATCCAGCGGAACCTGCAGAATATCTTCAAGGCCTTGAAGGATCGCCAGCTCGGCCTTGGGGGAAGGGGACTGCCCTACGTAATGGGGCACCGCTGCCCATAGGGACAGGGTGGGGATTCCCGCCAGTGAGGCCACTTCGGCGAGCACCCCGACAATCCCGGTCGGACCCTCGTACTGGCTGGCTTCCGTATTCAGGGATTCCCGGACGGTGTCGTCTTCGCTGGTAACGGTCACCGGGATGGGCCGGCTGTGCGGAACATCGGCCAGCAACGCCCCGACCAGCACCAGGCAATCGACGTCGAGTTCAGTGGCGTGGGCGAGCAACTCGGCGGTATATGCCCGCCAGCGATATGACGGTTCGACACCGTGCACGAACACAATGTCTATGTCCGTATCCGGAACGCTGCAGCGTGTCAACTTGGTGGTCGGCCATTTAATCCGGCGGTCACCTGAGGCGGTGCGCCGGATCAACGGGCGGGTGAACTGGAAATCGTAATACAGGTCGGGGTCGATACTGGCCACTTTGACACCGTCCCACAACCGGCTGAGGTACTTCACTGCATCGGTTGCCGCCTCGCCGGCATCATTCCAGCCTTCAAACGCGGCGAGCATGATAGTCAGCCGCCGCTCGTCTCCGCCCTCCGGCTTCGGGAACAAGCGCCGCAAACCCCGAGCCTCATTACTGTCCATAGTGCTCACGTCTTCACCCTAAACCCAGCCCGTGGAGTTGTCAGTGAGCCGTACCGTGATTCGCGTAGAGCATAGCCAGGGCATCGAGGCATGCCCGGCGCCGGCGGGACCGTAGACTTGGAGCATGTCTGCTTCTCCCGACCGCCTTGGTGCGCTGTCTGAAAATCGAACGCGCGTACAGGCTGTTCTCTGGGATATGGACGGAACCCTCGTGGACACCGAACCGTACTGGATCGAAGCCGAAACCGAACTGGTCCTCAAATTCGGCGGGGTCTGGACTGACGAGCTAGGCCGCGGACTGGTCGGCAATGCGCTTCCGGTTTCCGCTGCCGTCCTGCAGGAGGCAGGCGTCGACCTGAGCGTCAGGGAGATCATCGACCAGCTGCTTGACGCCGTCGTCGCCAAGGTGCGCCGCGAGATTCCATGGCGGCCGGGGGCCAGGGAACTGCTGAAGCAGCTGAACGATGCAGGGGTGCCCACCGCACTCGTGACTATGTCCGAGACCATCCTCGCCGAAGAGGTCGTCCAGTCGCTGCCTCCGGGCAGCTTCCGCTTCATGATCACCGGTGACATGGTGGAGCATGGCAAGCCCAATCCGGAACCGTACCAACGTGCCTTCGACAAGCTGGCAGTAACTGACCCGGGACTCGATAAGTCACGTGTCGTAGCGCTTGAAGACTCAGTGCCGGGTGCCACCTCGGCACAGGCCGCAGGACTGGTGACCGTGGCTATCCCTCACGTCGTCGAGGTCCCCGATGATCCGGGCCGGTACCGGTGGGAAAGCTTGGCAGGCAAGTCCTTGGCAGACCTGGACGTGCTGCTAGGGCAGGATGTCGTCAACGTCCAGGGTGCCGGGAGAGGCGCGTGAGCATGTCGCCGGACACTGGGAACAGCCCGGACACCAGCAACTCCCCGCCTGAATCCAAACCGCCGGTCCGCCGCGAGGGGATTCCGCTGGGCAGCATCGGCGGCGTTCCCATCGTGCTGGCCTATTCCTGGTTCATCATTGCCGTCTTCATCGTTTTCGCCTTCGGGCCCCAGGTCAGCAGGGCCATCCCGGGACTCGGCAACGCATCCTATGTGGTGGCCTTCGGCTACGCCGTGCTGCTGCTGCTCTCTGTCCTCGTCCATGAACTCGCCCACGCACTCAGCGCGCGCGTCTTCGGCTGGCCGACCGCGAAGATCGTGCTCAACCTCTGGGGCGGCCATACCCAGTTCGAAAACTTCAAGGCCACTCCGGGCAAATCCCTGATAGTTGCCTTGTCCGGCCCCGCAGCCAATTTCGCGTTGGCCGGTTTTGGCGCACTGCTCATGCCCGTCATGGAGGCCAGTGCCGTGGCCTTGGTCCTGACGGACATCTTTATCTGGGCCAACCTGCTCGTTGCGGTCTTCAACATCCTCCCTGGCTTACCGCTGGACGGTGGCAGATTGGTGGAGTCGGCTGTCTGGAGCATCACGGGCAGTCAGGAAAAGGGCACGTTGGCCGCAGGCTGGGCAGGACGCATCATCGTCATCCTCATCGTGGTGGGGGTCATCGGCGTGCCGCTGGCCATGGGACGCCAACCCGACCTCCAGGTCGTGGTGATCATGGTTCTGGTGGGCGGATTCCTGTGGATGGGTGCGAGTGCTTCCATTACCAACGCCAAGTTGCGGCTGCGGCTGCCGCACGTCAGTGCAGGCGCTCTGAAACAGCCCGCCATCAGCATGCCTGCCAGCTCGAATGTGGAGCAGGTGCAAGCCGTTGCACGGAGGGCACCGCAGGCATTCGTGATCCTGACAGCCGCTACCGGCCAGCCCGAAGCGATCGTCGACGGCCAGGCGCTAGAACAGGTTCCGGAAACTGCAGCTGCCCGCACACCGGCGGCCGCCGTAAGCCGTGCCCTGGCCCCCGGCGCCTACATACCTGAATGGGCTGCCGGACAGGAACTTGTGCAGTACCTCGCCGGGCTTGCCGGAACCGAGTATGCGGTCACTGACGCAGACGGGCGGGTTACGGGGTTGCTCAGCCAATCAACTGTTGTACGGGCCATCACCGGCAAAGGCCAGTAGCCAGCACTGCACGCAGTTCCCAGCCGATAATCAGTATCCACCGATCGGAAGTAGCACCAGCATGAGTTCACCGACCACACCGCATGGAGCAGACCAGCGCCGCGGCCCGTTCCGTTCCGGAGAGCGCGTCCAGCTCACGGACGAAAAGGGCCGGATGAACACCATTACGCTGACCCCCGGCGGTGCGTTCCACACCCATAAGGGCTTCCTGACGCACGATGTCCTGATCGGCCAG
This sequence comes from Crystallibacter permensis, assembly GCF_025960875.1. Classification (GTDB taxonomy): domain Bacteria; phylum Actinomycetota; class Actinomycetes; order Actinomycetales; family Micrococcaceae; genus Crystallibacter; species Crystallibacter permensis. The sequence goes on from NZ_JAODLR010000014.1 coordinate 37,067, forward strand.
CCGGAAGGCTGCGTGGTCAGCAATGACACCGGCCACAAGTACCAGGCCCTGCGGCCCCTGCTCTCGGATTTCGTCCTGTCCATGCCGCGTGGCGCCGCCGTCGTATATCCCAAAGACGCCGGTCAGATTGTGACGATGGCCGACATTTTTCCGGGCGCCCGGGTGGTTGAAGCCGGTGTGGGCTCCGGCGCATTGAGCATCTCGCTGTTGCGCGCCGTGGGCGACCATGGCTACCTGCATTCGTTTGAACGGCGCGAGGAATTCGCCGATATCGCACGGGGAAATGTCGAAACCATTTTCGGTGGGCCGCACCCAGCCTGGCAGATCTCGCTGGGCGACTTCCAGGACGAAGTGGTCAAGCAGGAGGCCCCGGGCAGTGTGGATCGTGTGGTGCTGGACATGCTCGCCCCATGGGAATGTCTGGACGCCGTTGCGACCGTGCTGGCTCCGGGCGGAGTGTGGATCAGCTATGTCGCCACTGTTACGCAGCTGTCGCGGACCGCGGAAGCGATCCGAGCCGACGGCCGCTTCACTGAACCCGACGGCTGGGAGTCGATGGTGCGCGGCTGGCATTTGGAAGGGCTGGCAGTTCGCCCGGATCACCGGATGGTCGCCCACACCGGCTTCCTGCTCACTGCCCGCCGGCTGGCCGACGGCGTCACCGGGCTGACTCCCAAGCGCCGCGCCTCCAAGTCGGAATTCTCGGCTGCGGATCTGAAAACCTGGGCGCCTGACGATGAGAAGTGGGATACGGAGGCGCTGGGGGAGCGGGCGGTGTCCGACAAAAGGCTCAGACGTGCTGCCAAAGACGCCGCTTCCACTGTGCAGCGCGGCGCCTTCAAAAACGCCGATCAGCCCGACGGCGCCGGCGGACAGGTTACAGACCAGTAACAACTAGGTGTTCATACTGCTATCAGCGGAATTCCCCGAGAGGCTCCGGCGTTTCCTTCTCAAGTAAGTGTTGCACTCGGGGCATCGACGGCTAGGGTCTTACCAAGGGACCCGATTCCAGAGAGCAGGTTGCGGTGATGAACGAAGACCAGAACCAGACCAATCAATCGGCACCGGCTGGAGAGACAACCGAGCTGACTGTTGCACAGCGCCAGATCAATGTTCTAAGGGACAAGATCCGGAACCTGGACAAGCAGCTGGCGTCGGCCACGCAGAACAATGCACGGCTCGTCTCCATGCTGGAGTCTGCCAAAGCCGAAATCGTCCGCCTCAAGGACGCTCTGGAGCGCGACGGCGAGACCCCCTTCAGCTTTGCCACCATCACCCAGGTCAACAGGCGGCAGCACCCGCGCACGGGTGCGACCACCACGGCGACCACGCAGGAAAGCGTGGACATTATCCAGTCCGGCCGCAAGCTCCGTGTCGCCGTCAGCCCGCTGATCAACCTCGCGCAACTGAGTCCGGGCCAGGAAGTGCTCCTGAACGAATCCCTCACCGTCATCGCGGCCCTTGGGTTTGAGCGCGCCGGCGAACTGGTCACCATCAAGGAACTGCTCGGTGCGGACCGTGCCCTGGTTGTCGGGCGGGCCGACGAGGAGCGGGTGGTCAAACTTTCCGGCACCCTGCTCAAGGTGAAGATCCGTGTCGGGGACGCTGTCTCCATCGATGCGCGCAGCGGTTACGCGCTCGAAAAGATCCCCCGCAGCGAGGTGGAGAACCTCATTCTGGAAGAAGTTCCGGACATTTCGTACCAGGACATCGGCGGCCTCGGCCCCCAGATCGACGAAATCCGCGACGCCGTTGAACTCCCCTTCCTCCACCCGGATCTCTACCGCGAGCATGGCCTCAAGGCACCCAAAGGCATCCTGCTTTACGGGCCTCCCGGCTGCGGCAAGACACTGATCGCCAAGGCCGTGGCCAACTCGCTCGCAGCACGGGCCATCGAGCGCAGCGGCACGGAGGAAACGCGCAGCTACTTCCTGAACATCAAGGGACCCGAACTGCTGGACAAGTACGTCGGTGAGACGGAGCGGCACATCCGGCTGATCTTCGCCCGGGCGCGGGAGAAGGCTTCCGACGGCAGCCCGGTGGTGGTTTTCTTCGATGAAATGGACTCGCTTTTCCGTACCCGCGGCACCGGGGTATCGTCCGACGTCGAAACGACGATTGTTCCCCAGCTGCTCAGCGAGATCGACGGAGTCGAGAAGCTCGAAAACGTCATTGTCATCGGCGCCTCGAACCGCGAGGACATGATTGACCCGGCCATCCTGCGACCCGGCCGGCTGGATGTGAAGATCAAGATCCAGCGCCCGGACGCGGAAGCGGCGGCAGACATCTTCGCCAAGTACATCACCACGGATCTTCCCATTCATGTGGAGGATCTTGCCGAGCATGGCAATGACCGGCAGGCGACGGTGGACGCGATGATCCAGCTCACTGTCGAAGCGATGTACGCCACGGAGAAGTCAACGGAGTATCTGGAAGTTACCTACGCCAGCGGTGACACCGAGATGCTTTATTTCAAGGACTTCAACTCCGGCGCCGTGATCCAGAACGTGGTGGACAGGGCCAAGAAGAACGCGATCAAGGACCTCCTGACCAGCCAGCAGAAGGGCCTGCGGATCGAGCATCTGCTCCGTGGCGTGGTGGATGAGTTCCGCGAGCATGAGGACATGCCCAACACCACCAACCCGGATGACTGGGCCAGGATCTCCGGCAAGAAGGGCGAGCGGATCACCTACATCCGCACCATCATCCAGGGCAAGGCCGGTCAGGAAGCCGGAAAGTCGATCGAGACGACAGCGAATACGGGGCAGTATCTGTGAGCGTGAACCGTGTGATGGGAACGGAAACGGAGTATGGAATCCATGCTCCGACCGATCCGCTGGCCAATTCCACCGTGCTCTCCTCCCAAATCATCAATGCCTACGCAGCCACCGTCCGCAGCGGTATGGGAAACCTGGCGGGAACTCGCTGGGATTACACCGACGAAGAACCTCTGCACGACGCCCGCGGCTGGTCAGTGGCACGGGAGAACGCGGATCCGTCGCAGCTAACCGACATGCCGCCGGTCCTTGACGCCGAACAGATAGCCCTGTCGGGCGGACGCCCGCCCTCAAACGACTTCTACTCCGAAGAGTCCGCAGGCTCCGGCGTCTTGATGAACATGGTGCTCAGCAACGGTGCCAGGCTGTATGTCGACCATGCCCATCCGGAGTACTCCAGCCCGGAAGTCACCAATCCCCGTGCGGGTGTGCTGTGGGACAAAGCCGGTGACGTCGTCGTACTTCAAGCTTTGAAGAAGATCGCGCGGACGCCCGGTTTCGCTCCGGTCAACATCTACAAGAACAACACTGATAACAAGGCAGTCTCGTACGGCGCGCACGAAAACTACCTGATGCCCCGCAGCCTGCCGTTCGGGCAAATAGTGACCGGGCTGATCCCGTTCTTCGTCTCGCGCCAGGTCATTTGCGGCTCGGGCAGGGTAGGCCTGGGCATGACCGGCCGGCACCGGGGCTTCCAGATCAGCCAGCGGGCCGACTTCTTCGAGGCGGAAGTAGGGCTGGAGACTACCATCCGACGCCCCATCATCAATACCCGGGATGAGCCACACGCCGTCGCGGACAAGTACCGCAGGCTGCACGTCATCATCGGAGATGCGAACCTGAGCGAGGTCTCCACGTACTTGCGGCTGGGCACCACGGCATTGGTCCTCTCCATGATTGAGCACGGCGAGGCGCCGCACGTGCAACTGAGCGAACCGGTCCAGGCCTTGCAGGCCATCAGCCATGATCCGACACTGCAGCAGAAAGTTGCGCTCAAGGACGGCGCCATGGTCACGGGTCTTGACCTGCAGGAAATCTATCTCGAAGCGGCTGTGGCGCACTGCCGCAGACACGGTACGGACCAGGGGCAAACGGCCGATGTCCTGGCGCGGTGGGGTGCGTTGCTGTCGACACTGCGGCGCGATCCGATGGAGGCGGCCACCCAGCTGGACTGGGTCGCCAAGCTCAAGCTCCTGCAGGCTTACCGGGACCGCGATGGCTTGGAGTGGTCGGATTCCCGGCTGGGACTGATCGATCTGCAGTATGCCGATGTCAGGCCCGAGAAGGGACTGTATTACCGGCTGGCCCAGCGGGGAAAGATGGAGCGGCTTCTGACAGATGACGAAATAGCCGAGGCAGTGCATGAGCCGCCGTCGGATACCCGCGCCTACTTCCGCGGCAAGTGCATCGAGCGTTTCCCCAAGGAAGTGGTCGGCGCCAGCTGGGACTCGGTGATCTTCGATCTGCCGAGCCGCCGGCGGCTGCAGCGGATCCCTACCCGAGAGCCGTTGCGAGGCACGCGCGAGCTCACCGGGCCGCTCTTCGATCAGGCCGCTTCAGCCGAAGAATTTATTTCGGCGCTGCTCGGGCCGGAAAGCGCCCCTGACGTGGCAACATAAGGAATAAGAACTCAATAGCCGTCGAATCTGACCAAGGAGGCAGTCATGGCAACGCAGGACCGCAAGAACGTAGAAGGCCGCACTCAGGAAGAAGAGTACGACGAGGCGCCCGAAACACCGGAGCCCGCCCCTGCTGCGGCCGCACAGGCGGAAACCGAAGGCACGGACGATCTGCTCGACGAAATCGACGGTGTCCTCGAGCAAAACGCGGAGGAGTTTGTGCGCGGTTTTGTCCAGAAGGGCGGACAGTAGCCCATGAACTTGCCGGCTGGCGGACATAGTTCCACATTTTCCCAAATTTCCCATGCGGCTACGGCGTCGTTCTCCGAGTATCTGTCCCGCAGTGCTCCTGACCTGCTGCCCGGACGCGGTTCGGCGCCCGGCATCACGTCGAATGCCGAACACCTGGCGCCGCATGCCACGACGATCGTCGCCATGACCTACGCCGGCGGCGTGATCATGGCCGGCGATCGGCGGGCAACCATGGGAAATATGATTGCCAGCCGGCACATCGAAAAGGTCTTCCCTGCCGATAATTACTCAGTCCTGGGGATCGCCGGCACGGCCGGTATCGCCCTCGACGTCACCCGCCTCTTCCAGGTGGAGCTGGAGCACTACGAGAAGATCGAGGGCACGTTGCTGAGCCTGGAGGGCAAGGCAAACCGGTTGGGTGCCATGATCCGCAGCAACCTGCCGATGGCGATGCAGGGCCTGGCAGTGATACCGCTGTTTGCAGGATTCGATACAGACCGTCATATGGGGCGGCTCTTTTCCTACGACGTGACCGGCGGGCGCTATGAGGAACTCGAACACCATTCCGTAGGGTCCGGGTCCGTCTTCGCCCGCGGAGCATTGAAAAAGCTCTGGAAGCCCAATATGGACGAGGACCGCGCCGTGTCTGTCGCGGTGGAATCGTTGTATGACGCTGCTGACGACGACTCCGCGACCGGCGGACCGGATGTGGTCCGGCAGCTGTGGCCGGTGGTCTACGCGGTAAATTCGGCCGGAGCCAAACGCATCCCGGAACGTGTACTTGCCGCCGCCGCCGAAGCCGTGATCGCTTCGCGCGCCGTGGCCGGACGGGAGGCATAAACCATGACCCAACAGTTCTATGTCTCGCCAGAACAACTGATGAAGGACCGGGCGGATTTCGCCCGGAAGGGAATCGCGCGCGGCCGCTCCGTTGTAGTTCTCAGCTGCAGCGAGGGGATCGCCCTGGTCGCCGAGAACCCGTCCCCGTCGCTGCATAAGATCGGCGAAATTTACGACAGGATCGCGTTCGCTGCCGTTGGCAAATACAACGAGTTCGAAAGCCTGCGCCAGGCAGGAGTTCGGTACGCCGATGTACGGGGCTATTCCTACGATCGGGAGGATGTCACCGCCCGCGGCCTCGCCAGCGTCTACGCACAGAGCCTAGGCGCCGTGTTCACTGCCGACAGCAAACCCTTCGAAGTGGAGCTTGCCGTGGCCGAGGTAGGACTTCGGCAAGCGGAAGACCATCTCTACCGGCTCACTTTCGACGGCTCCATCGCGGACGAACCGGATTACGTGGTCATGGGCGGCGAGATCGACGCGGTGAATGAGACACTGCGGTCGGATTGGGATGCGGGTCAGGACTTTGCCGGGGTCATCCGCGCGGCTGCGGGGGCTTTGGAAGGGCACCTTCCTGACAACGGAGGGGCTTCCGGCCAGCGCCGGCTCGGCCCGGAAATGCTGGAAGTAGCGGTCCTTGACCGGGACCCGATGTCCAGCCGCGGCAGCCGCCGGGCTTTCCGGCGGCTGTCCATTGCAGAGGTGACGGATATTTTGGGGGACTGACATGGACAGAAGGATCTTCGGCATCGAGACCGAGTTTGGCATCTCCTATTCTGCGCCGGACTCGCGTCCGCTGTCGCCGGAGGAAGTGGCCCGCTACCTCTTCCGCAAGGTAGTGACATGGGGACGGTCTTCGAATGTCTTCCTGACCAACGGCTCACGGCTGTATCTGGACGTCGGGTCGCATCCGGAATATGCCACTGCAGAGTGCGACGACGTAGCGCAGTTGATCGCTCAGGACCGCGCTGGAGAACTGATCCTCGAAGACCTCATGAATGAGGCGCAGGACCGACTACGGCATGAGGGCTTTGACGGCAACGTCTACCTTTTCAAGAACAACACGGATTCCGCCGGAAATTCCTACGGCAGCCACGAGAACTATCTGATCCCGAGGAAACTCGAGTTCTCCCGGCTTGCGGACATTCTGATACCGTTCCTGGTCACCCGCCAGGTCTTGGTTGGGGCCGGCAAGGTGCTGAAAACCCAGAACGGATCGATCTACGCGTTTTCGCAGCGGGCGGACCACATCTGGGAAGGCGTCTCTTCCGCTACGACGCGTTCCCGCCCCATCATCAACACCCGTGACGAGCCGCACGCGGACGCCGAGTACTACCGCCGGCTGCACGTCATCAACGGGGACTCGAACATGTCCGAGACGACCACCATGCTCAAGATCGGTTCGGTGGATCTTTTGCTGCGGATGATCGAAGCCGGCGTGATCATGCGCGACCTTCGGCTGGAGAATCCAATCCGCAGCATCCGTGATATCTCCCACGACCTCACCGGCTCCAAACCGCTCAAACTTGCCAATGGGAAAGAAATGAGCGCCCTCCAGATGCAGCAGGAGTACTTGGACAAAGCCCGGGAGTTCGTTCGTGCCAACGGCGCGCACAGTCCCCATGTGGAACGGATTCTTGACCTGTGGAAACGTACTCTGGCCGCGGTCGAAGCGCAGGATTATTCGGGAATTGACACAGAGATTGACTGGGCGATTAAGAAGAAGCTCATTGACCGCTTCAGCCAGCGCCACGGGCTGGACCTGGATTCAGCCCGGATTTCGCAACTGGACTTGACCTACCATGACATTTCACGGCGGCGCGGGCTGTTTTTCCTGCTTCAGGCGCGTGGCGAAGCCGCTCGCGTCGTGCAGGAACCCGAGGTGAAGTCAGCGGTCGACAATCCGCCGCAGACCACCCGCGCCAAACTCCGCGGGGATTTTGTCCGTGCCGCGCGCGAACACGGGCGGGATTTCACAGTGGACTGGGTCCATCTGAAGCTCAATGACCGTTCCCAGCAGACCATCCTGTGCAAGGATCCCTTTAAGAACGTTGATGACAGGGTCGAGGCTCTGCTGGCCTCACTTTGAGGAACTGTCCAGCTATCTCTGTCAGAATATGACCAACGCGGGTCCATCCGATCTGCCGTGCCCCCGACAGCACCTCACGAAAGTTGAAATGTGCGCAAAATACTAGCGACCATGCTGCCCTTTGCGCTGTTGCTTACCGCATGCAGCAGTGCCGACAGCGAAGGCTCCGGCTCGGACAGTCTGGATGACGTGACGATCACAGCAACTGATGCCGGCTCCGCCCCTAAAGTCGAGTTCGATGCACCCTTGGAGTTGCCTGAATCAGCGGCTCAGGTAGTGAATGAAGGCGAAGGCGAAGGCGCTGTTGACGGGCAGTGGATCCGGTTTCATTTTGCCCAATATGATGCCGTGACAGGCGAATCCGCCGGAGGCACCTATGATTCCCCTACAGCCCAGACTTTTGAGCTAAATGAGCAGATGAAGTCGTTGGAGCCTTCACTGTACGACGCTCTACTGGGTTCAAAACCTGGCGATAATGTGGCTTATTACCAAAAGCCGGTGGAATCTACCGGTGCGAGTGCTGCGGCGCAGAATCCTCAGTTGCTGGTCCTTACTGTCGATCGAGTCAAAGACAAGGGCATAAAAGCGGAGGCATCAGAAGTGGCCGAACTGGAAGAAGCCGGTAAGCTGCCCGAAATATCGTTCGATGACAAGGGCGTTCCGTCCGTCAAGATTCCGGAGGGCGTCGACGCGCCGGACGACTTGATCGTTCAGGTCATCGAGGAGGGCGATGGCAAGGAAGCCACCGCCGAGAGCACAGTCAAGGCGAACTATGCCGGCTGGAACTGGGCCGAAGGTAAGGAGTTCGACTCAAGTTTTTCCCGCGGCGAGCCGACTGAGTTCCCGCTCAACGGGGTCATCGAAGGCTGGACCAAGGGCCTGACCGGGCTCAAGGAAGGGGCAAAAGTTATGCTGTCCATTCCTACGGAACTAGCATATGTCCAAGGGCAAGGGGACGCTTCGGGAGACTTGATCTTCTACGTCGAACTGGTCGAAGTAAAGTAACAACCAGCCATAACCGCTAGGAAAGGTACCCTACAGATGTCGTTTGGACAGCGCGAATACGATCGTAAGAAGCCCGAAATCGATTTCCCGGGCACGGATGCGCCCACGGAGCTGGGCATCGAGGACATCATCGTCGGCACCGGCGCAGAGGCCAAGACCGGGGACACCGTCTCCACGCACTATGTAGGTGTCGCCTGGTCCACCGGCGAAGAATTCGATGCTTCCTGGAACCGCGGCGCGCCGCTCGACTTTCGCGTAGGCGTGGGCCAGGTTATCCAAGGCTGGGACCAGGGCCTGCTGGGTATGAAGGTCGGCGGCCGCCGCCGCCTCGAGATCCCCTCGGAGCTTGCCTACGGCGAACGGGGCGCAGGTGGCGCCATTGCACCGGGTGAGTCGCTGATCTTCGTAGTCGACCTGCTGGGCGTGCGGTAACCGCATCAGAGGCCCAGCGGCGGGCGGAGTAACGTTAGTTCATCGTTACTCCGCCCGCCGTCGTTAACTTCGCTTGCATCGGGAAGCTGGAAGTACCCTTGAGGCTATGTCCGCGTCCAAAACCGAACGCCTGCTTAATCTTCTGATCGCCCTGCTGGAACGCAGACGCGGGTACAGCAAAGAAGAGCTACACGCGCTGATACCTCCGTATAGGGAGGCTTCGAGCGAGGAGGCCTTTAACCGGCTGTTCGAACGGGACAAGGACGACCTGCGCGAAATGGGCATTCCGGTCCAGACTTTCACCGAAGATGCCTTCTTTGACCTGGACTCTGGTCTTACGCGCTACCGCATCGACCGCGAAACCTATCGTCTCCCCGAGCTCTCCTTCACCCCGGAGGAATCAGCTGTGCTTTCGCTGGCTTCGCGTATCTGGCAGCAGGCATCGCTTGGCTCCGCCGCAGCCAGAGCAGTACGCCGGCTGGACGTCCGCGGCGCCCTCGCGGAAGGCGATTCACTTATCGGAATTGAACCCCGAATCCGCACGGCCGAGCCCGCATTCGACGAGTTGCTGAAGGCCGTCATGGACAGGTATCCGGTGTCCTTCGAATACCGGGCGGCCAATTCCGGCGAAGTGTCGGTACGGCGGGTCGAACCGTGGGGATTGGGCAACCGCTTCGGCCACTGGTACTTGATGGGTAATGACCTTGACCGCGGAGACGAACGCACCTTCCGTTTGACGCGGATAAGTTCGAAGGTCAGGAAGCTCTCCGGCAGCTACCTGGTTCCAGAAGAGTTCACGATGCGCTCCGCGCTGGAGTCGTTGGTCCCCGAAAAGCAGCAGGGCACTGCCACACTGCTCCTTCGGCAAGGACATGCACATTCCCTTCGGACCACCGCATCGTCTGTGGCCGCAGGGCCGAACGGCTGGGACACCGTGACCTGCACGTTCGGCGACATCGAGACGTTTGCCGAAGAGGTTGCCTCGCATGGAGCGAACGCCCTTGCGGTCGATCCGAGCGAGCTGAAAGACGCCGTCATCCGGCGTTTCAACGGTGCGCTTGAGTCGATGACCCACGCACCGCCGTCGTACGATCTCGGCGCCGCAGCGAGGCCGGCGCGGACAAAATCTTCGTCCTTGGACCGCCTTCCGCGGCTCCTTGATCTGGTGTCCTACGTGAGTGCCCATCCAGGTGCACCTCTGAACGAGACCGCAGAGAAGTTCGGAGTGAGCCCGGATCAGCTGGGCAAGGATCTCAGCCTGCTTTTTGTCTGCGGGGCTCCCGGTTATGGGCCGGACCAGCTGATCGACGCCTACTGGGAGGACGGCTCTATCTATATCGGCAATGCCGACGAGATAGCCCAGCCCGTTCGGCTGAGTATCGACGAAGCGCTTTCGCTCGTGGTGGGCCTGCAGGCGCTCGAAACCGTTCCGGGAGTGGGGGAGCGGCCCGCACTGCGCAGCGCGCTGAGCAAACTGCTGGATGCGACCGGCGGCGACCATGGCCTGCACCGTGCCATTGCTGCGGACTTTGACGCCGACACCCGGACGGAGGAAGTCCTCGCCCTGCAGGATGCTGTGGCTGTCGGTGAGACGCTCACCATTGAATATCTGGTCCCTTCCCGGGATGAAATAACGGTTCGGGACATCGACCCGGTCCAGGTGTTTGCTGTCGATGGCCACTGGTATACCGAAGCGTGGTGCCATGGCCAACAGGCAATCCGGCAGTTCCGTGCGGACAGGATCCGCTCGCTGCGCAGGACCGGACAGCACTTCCAGCAGCCCGAGGCGCGCAGTTCGCAATTTCCCCAGGCACTCTTTACCCCTAGAGACACGGACGAACTCGTGGTCTTGAAGATCTCGGCTCGGCTGGCCGAGCTCGCCGAACACTACAACGCCGAACGCCGCGTCGCCTTGGACAACGGCGACATTGTGGCGGAGCTTCGCCTGGGTTCGACGGCGATCATCACACCTTTGGTGGCCCGTCACGGCGGTGAAGTTAGCGTCCTCAAGCCAGCGAGCCTGGCGCTGGCTGCCCGCGAGTGGCTTGCAGCTGCCCTGGAGGTCTATTCGGAAAATTCAAAGCTGGACGGACTAGACTCGTAAGCATGTCATGGTGGTTCTGGATTCTGCTCTGGGTTGCTCTTTGTGCCCTCGCGTTGCTCTTCGTCGGTTACCTGGGTTTCCGGCTGTTCCGCCAACTGAAGGCAACTCTGCAGGATTTCGAGGCGGCGGCGGGCAAGCTCGGCTCTGGTTTCGACGTACCCGATAATGGTCAGGCGGCAGAGCCGCGCACCATTGTGCCGGGAGTCTTTCTTGACCCGGCGGAGGCGCGGGAAAACTATGTTTCGGGCAAGGCGGAACGACGCGAGGCCAGACGGCTCAAACGGGTAGCCAGAAGGGCTGCCGCCGGACAGAGGCAGTCACTCAGGGACGTCAGGCTTTCATAACGTAGGATGTACTCGAAACGAAAGGAACCACCCAATGGGACGACTCTTCGATAACCCTTGGACAATCATCATTCTCGTCATCATTGTCCTGCTGCTCTTCGGAGCTCCCAAACTCCCGGGTCTTGCCCGCAGCGTGGGTCAGTCGATGCGGATCTTCAAGTCCGAAGTCAAGCAGATGAAGGATGAAAACCCGTCCAAGGATGATGCTGACGACGACGCCGTTGAAGGCCGCGTGGTGAATCCGCCCCGAAACCAGAACAACCGGGATCAGGCGCCGAACGCGAACGGCGGAACGCCGCCGCCCAACCAGCAGTAAGGCCAATGTCTCGAGGTAAAAGCCGCAAGGCCAATCCTGAAGGACGGATGGCGCTCAAAGAGCACATCAAGGAATTCCGGAACCGGCTGATTGTATCCGGCATTGCTATTCTTCTCGGCGCCATCGGGGGATGGTTCCTTTACGACCCGGTAATGGTCGCGGTCCAGCAACCGCTGATCGAAATTTCGTCCGTTGAGGGCCGCCGTGCGGAAATAAACTACGGCAGCGTAGGGTCTCCCTTCGACCTGAAGATACAGGTCTCCCTGTTTCTAGGATTCCTCGTCAGTTCACCGGTCTGGATTTACCAGATCTGGGCGTTTATCACCCCTGGCCTGAAACAGAAAGAGCGGCGCTACACACTCGGTTTCATGGTGGCCGCTGTGCCGTTGTTTCTGCTCGGCATCTACTTTGGCTGGATTGTGCTGCCGGAGATCGTCAAGGTTCTCACCATGTTCACGCCCGTCGGGGGTGTGAACCAGATCCTGGCAACGGACTACCTGACTTTTGTCATGCGTATGTTCCTGTCCCTGGGCGTGGCTTTCCTACTGCCCGTAGTCCTGGTCGGGGTCAACTTCGCTGGCCTTGTCAGCGGACGGCAAGTCATCAAGAGCTGGCGCATCGTCGTCTTCGTCGTGTGTGTGGTTGCCGCGATGGCAGCGCCCGGTCCGGATGCCATGTCCATGTTCCTGCTGGCGGGCCCGCTGCTGGCCCTGTTCTTTGTCGCCGTCGGCGTTTGCCTTCTCAACGACAAGCGGCGTGCACGGAAAAAGAAGGAACGCGAGGAGGAAGTGGAAGCGTCTGCAGACAAGGCAACACCGCTGACTGATCTTGAGGGTCCTGCGGAGGCCTGAACCGGTGGAAGCTCTCTTCCGCTGCGAATGCCATTAGGCTTCTAATATGAGTTCCCCATCCGAGCGGTACAGGGCGGCAACAGCCAGGGCAGCCCATTCCAAGACCAAGCTCTTCGCGTTTGCGCAAACCCTGGGATTCGAACTGGATCCCTTCCAGCGTGAGGCCTGCGAGGCACTGGAACGGGGCAGGGGAGTGCTGGTGGCAGCGCCGACCGGCGCCGGCAAAACCGTCATCGGCGAGTTCGCCGTCTACATGGGACTGCAGCGAGGCCTGAAGGCCTTCTACACCACCCCCATCAAAGCGCTGAGCAACCAAAAATACACGGAGTTGGTCCACGTCTACGGTGCCGAACGCGTCGGGCTGCTGACGGGGGATGTTTCCATCAATCCGAACGCTGACGTGGTGGTGATGACCACTGAAGTTCTGCGCAATATGCTCTACGCGAATTCCCAGACACTGGACGAACTGGCCTACGTTGTGATGGATGAGGTCCACTACCTGGCCGACCGTTTCCGCGGTGCTGTCTGGGAAGAGGTCATCATCCATCTGCCCAGCAGCGTGCAGTTGGTATCGCTGTCGGCCACCGTATCCAATGCAGAGGAGTTCGGCGCTTGGCTTGATACCGTGCGCGGGGATACGGACGTGGTGGTATCGGAACACCGGCCAGTGCCGCTGTGGCAGCATGTGATGGTCGGACCGGATATTCTGGACCTCTTTGCCTCGGACGTTGCCTTTGATGAGGCGGCACCGGCAATGTCGGCCGGAACCGGAGCCGCGGACCGCTTCGAGGTGAACCCCGAGCTGCTGGAGCTGGCCTACTCCGAGCAGAAGCTCAACCGGGCGGCCAACTGGGGCCGGGCTGGAGCACGCCGGGGGAAACGCGCACCGGCGAGGCCCCAGCAGCCCATGAGCCGGGTGCGCAGGGCTTCACGTCCGCAGGTCATTGCGCGGCTCGATAAGGAAGGCCTGCTCCCGGCGATCACCTTCATTTTTTCGCGGAACGGCTGTGATGCGGCGGTCAGCCAATGCCTGGATGCCGGATTGTGGCTGACCACCGAGGCTGAGCGCGATGAGATCGTCCGGCGGGTGGACGAAGCGGCCCAGGATATACCGGAGGAAGATCTGGGCGTGCTCGGTTTCTGGACCTGGCGCGAGGGGTTGGTGCGGGGCCTGGCGGCCCACCATGCCGGCATGCTGCCGACCTTCAAAGAAGTGGTGGAGAAGCTGTTCGCGGACGGCTTGGTCAAGGCCGTCTTCTCCACCGAAACGCTGGCTCTGGGCGTGAACATGCCCGCCCGAACTGTCGTGCTGGAAAAGCTGGACAAGTTCAATGGCGAAGCCCACGTCAACATCACGGCCGGCGAATACACCCAGCTGACCGGCAGGGCCGGCCGCAGGGGTATCGACATCGAGGGCCACGCGGTGGTCCTGTGGCAGCCGGGGACGGATCCTGCGGCGGTGGCCGGACTTGCCTCGCGCCGAACCTACCCGCTCAATTCCAGCTTCCGCCCGACCTACAATATGTCGATCAATCTCATCGCCCAGTTCGGCCGGCCAAAGGCTCGCGAGATACTGGAAACCTCCTTTGCCCAGTTCCAAGCGGACAGGTCCGTGGTTGGTCTGGCGAAGCAAGTGCGCAGCCGGGAAGAATCTCTGGCCGGGTACGCCAAATCCATGACGTGCCATCTCGGCGACTTCACTGAGTACGCGCGGTTGCGGCGGGAGCTGAAAGAGGTGGAAACCCAATCGGCAAAGTCCCGGTCCCGGCACCTGCGTTCCGCCGCAGCCGCTTCTCTCGAACGCCTGCGACGGGGCGACATCATCGATATTCCCGGCGGACGAAGCGAGGGATACGCCGTGATCCTGACCCCGGACGCGTCCGGCTTCGAGCCGCGGCCCACAGTCCTGACGATGGACAAGCAGATCCGGCGAATTTCGGCCCAGGATCTCGAAGGCCCGGTCGAGGTCCTGTCCACTATCCGGGTGCCGAAGACGTTCAACAGCCGTAGCCCCAAGGAACGCCGTGATCTGGCGTCGTCACTGCGCAATGCGCTGCATGAAAACAGGCCGCCGCGGAGGGGAAGCGACCGTCAGAACTTTGCAGGGCCGGGTTCGGAACGGCAGGAACAACAGATTACGGAGCTGCGCCGGAAACTTAGGTCCCACCCCTGCCATGGCTGCAGCGACCGTGAAGACCATGCCCGCTGGTCCGAACGCTGGTGGAAGCTCCGGCGGGAGACGGACCAATTAATGGGGCAGATCCAAGGCCGTACCAATACCATCGCCAAAACTTTCGACCGCGTCTGCGACCTGCTGGACACCTACGACTACCTCGAAACCACTCCGGACGGCAGAGTCACCATCAGCCCGGCCGGCAACAGACTCCGCCGGATTTACGGCGACCGCGACCTGCTCGTGGCGTTGTGTATTGAAAACGGTGCTTTCGAAGACCTGGACGCCGCCGAGTTTGCCGCTTTTGTCTCCTGCCTGGTTTTCCAAGCCAAACGGGAGGAGACCGGAATCCGTCCGAAGATGCCGAGCGTGTCGCTCGAATCCGCGGTCGATATTGCGGTCAAAGAATGGTCGGTACTGACCGACAGGGAGGAACAACACAAGCTGCCGCTCAGCGGTGAACCAGAACTTGGCCTCATCTGGCCCATGTACAAGTGGGCGCAAGGACGGTCTCTGCTGGCTGCCCTCCAAGGGACTGAGCTCGCGGCAGGAGACTTCGTGCGTTGGGCAAAACAGGTCATCGATCTACTTGACCAATTGGTCAAAGTCCCCGAAATTGACCCTCGGATGGCCGCACTGAGCCGGCAAGCGATCGTTCTGGTCCGGCGCGGCGTGGTGGCCTATTCCGCAGTCGCGGAATAGGCGAACCGTCCGCCCCGAAGGGCAATTGGTCCACCGAATCCGCCGTCGTCGACGCTGTGCCGACTGGTTCCGGCGTGATGATGAACATTTTGTTGATTTACCTTTGATTGGAGTTTCATGAGTGAGTCCCAGCTGCCCGAACGCCCGGCAGCATCCGGTCTTTCCCTGTACCGCAACGGTTCCGTGTACAGCCCTGCGGACCCCTACGCCACAGCCATGTTGGTGGACGGCGGTACGGTTGCGTGGATCGGCTCCGAAGAGGCAGCAACGTCAATCGCCGACAGCAAGATGGAGATTATCGACCTGCAGGGCCGGCTCGTGGCCCCGGGGTTCGTAGATTCCCATGCGCATGTCACGGATACCGGTTTCGCTTTGACCTCGCTCGACTTGTCCCGTTGCAACTCATTGGCCGAGCTCCTCGACGCCGTTGCCGGCGCTGCGCGTTCAGGCGCGTCCCCGGTGCTCGGGCATGGCTGGGAAGAGAGCCGCTGGCCCGAAGACCGGCCGCCTTCAGCTGACGAACTTGAGCGCGCCGGTGGCGGACAGGACGTATACCTCAGTCGGGTTGACGTGCACTCGGGAGCCGTTTCCGCCTCCTTCGCCGCCAGGCTCGGGTTGCAGGCTGAGGAAGGCTGGGACGGCACCGGGCTGGCGCGTACTCGCGCCCACCAATTGGTCCGCGCAGCCGCGCATAACCCTTCGGCCGGCCGCCGGAAGGACCTACAGCGCCTGGCGTTGAACCACGCCGCGTCGCGTGGGTATGTGGCCCTGGCGGAAATGGGAGCCCCGCACATTGCTCCGGCCGAGGACCTGCAGGAATTGATTGCGTTGGCGGACGATGAATACCGGTCGCTCCCCAGGATCCTTCCGTACTGGGGGCAGCTGGCGGAATCGGCGGAGCAGCTGCAAGATATCCTCGAGCTGTTCGGAAACAAGCTCAGGGGTCTGGCCGGCGACCTCAACATTGACGGGTCCATCGGCTCACACACCGCCTATGTGCATGGCGGCTACCAAGACCGGCCCGATGAGGCCGGAGAGCTATTCCTCACCGTGGAACAAGCAGCCCGGCACATCGAGCTCTGTTCCGTAGCGGGGATCCAAGGCGGCTTCCATGTCATTGGTGACGCAGCGCTCGACCGGGCCATCGAGGCCCTGCAGATCGCAGCCGATCGGGTCGGAAGTGCCCCGGTCCGCTCGGCCCGGCACCGGTTCGAGCATGTCGAGATGATGTCGTCCGGAGCAGTCGACCGATTGCTGGAATTCGGAGTCACTGCAAGCATGCAGCCGCTCTTCGACGCCTATTGGGGCGGCACGGACGGTATGTACGCATCCCGGCTCGGGGCCCAGGCTTCCCTGGGCATGAATGCCATCGGGACGCTCCAGACGGCAGGCGTTCCTGTCTGTCTGGGATCGGACGCACCGGTCACGGAGCAGAGCCCGTGGGCGACGGTAAAAGCTTGTCTGGAACATCACAACCCGGAACAGCGGATCTCGGCACGGGCTGCTTTCCTTGCCCATACCCGGGCCGGCTGGCGGGCGGCGCGGGAGCCGAATCCCATGCAGGGCCAGTTGGCGCCCGGCACACCCGCCACGTTCACCGTGTGGGAAGTGGCCGAGCTCTCGATCCAGACGCCCGACAGCAGAGTTTCGTCCTGGAGCACGGACGCGCGGGCCGGCACACCCATGCTGCCCTCGCTGGACGTCGATGTCCTGCCCGTTTGTTCACGCACCGTAGTGGACGGGTACGCGGTCTACGACGGAGACGGTCGCCTGGCTTCCTGAGCGTGTACCGGCCAACCGGGCGGACGGAATAGCCGGAAAATAGTCTTCATGCCAGCGCATTCCGACTTGCCGTACTGACCTGCAGAAATGGGAAAACATGCAGGTCAAAGCCACATTGACACCCAGTTCTGACCACGTAAGCTTTTAGCTCAATGGGTCGTTTAGAGATAAGCCGATGACCCAGGCCGGGCTCCGGGCCAGAACAATGCACGCCAGCGGCAGAGTGAAGATTCTGCCCGGCGGCTGGATGCCCGGTGCTTCCAACGGGTAGGTTTGCGCGTCAGTAGAAAACAGGTTCCGTCCGCTTCGCGGATCCGGTCCCTGGCCCGAAGGCGCGCGAACCTACCCTCTTCCATGCTGGCCCGTCGCCCTGCGCGGCTGGAGCAAGGAACGATGACATATAAACGATGACATATACTGGACCGTTGGCGTTCGGCCCGGTCCCGCGGACATGCCCGCGCCATAATATGCGGCAACAGTAGCGAGATTGAAAGGCAGCTGAGTGCGGGTCCTGACCATCATTCCGACGTACAACGAGATTGAGTCCCTGCCTCGGACCCTGGACCGGCTCCGGGCCGTAGCGCCCGACATCGACGTCCTGGTAGTCGACGACAACTCTCCCGATGGCACCGGAGCGGCGGCGGACACCGTTGCTGCCGCAGACAGCGCAGTCCATGTGCTGCACCGGCAGGGTAAGGAAGGACTCGGCGCGGCCTACATCGCCGGATTCCGTTGGGGTCTCGACGCGGGCTACGACGTTCTGGTCGAAATGGATGCCGACGGTTCCCACCAACCCGAAGAGTTGCAGCGTCTGCTGGATGCTTTGGACCGCGGTGCGGACATGGTCAAAGGCTCACGGTGGATCCGGGGAGGCAAGGTGGTCAACTGGCCGCTGCACCGGAAGCTGCTCTCACTCGGCGGCAGCTTGTACTCGCGGATCCTGCTCGGTGTCCGGGTCAAGGACATTACCGGTGGCTTCAATGCTTTCCGTGCGGAGACACTGAAGAAGATCGATCTCGAGTCGGTCGAATCCGTGGGCTACTGCTTCCAAGTAGACCTAACCTGGAAAACGCTCAAGGCCGGACTCGATGTACGGGAAGTTCCGATCACTTTTGTAGAACGCGAATTCGGGGACTCGAAGATGAGTGGCGGGATCGTGTTTGAATCGATCATCCTTGTCACGAAATGGGGACTCCGTTCCCGCTGGCACAAGCTGACCAGCAGAGCTTAAAGGCTGAGGGAGGAGACCGTTTCCAGTCTCCTCCCTCAGCTGCGCCTATGTTCTAGGCGGAGCGGCGTTCGCCGCGGCGTTCACGCAGAATGTTCAACCGGTCCTCGAGAATCTGCTCCAGTTCTTCGACCGAGCGGCGTTCCAGCAACATATCCCAGTGGGTCCGGACGGCCTTCTCATTGCTGTCGTCGGGCTTTTCGCCATTGACGAGCAACGCTTCCTTGCCGGTCTTGGAAACCCAGGTCGGGGGGATCTCAGCCTCGGCGGCAAAGGTAACAAAGACCTGCTCGCCATCCTCGCAACGGTACTCCACCCGTTGACGCGGCGCCGGCTCGACACCGGATTCCGTCTCCATGCTCTGCGCTCCGAGACGCATACCCCGCAGGCTACGATCGCTCATGATCTCTCCCTCTTGTCTTATGGTGGGGCGGTGAAATGCACCGTCCCGGCATGACCCGCACTACCTTCAACGCTTCCGGACCATCAACTGTTCCCGGTCGGCAGCGGGCATCAGCTTCGCGGCAAACAACCAATTGTAGTCCGGAATGGCCACATGGGTAAAGGCGAACATTTCACAACAGGCCTCGTGTCGGACTCGCTGCGTCTTCGCCCGGACCGCCGTCGGCACCATCAGGGCTTGCCCCGTCCGGCGTCGCCGCCCCCAAGACGCTGCCGATACCCTTGAGCGCCTCGCCGACTTCGCTGGGGATGATCCACAACTTGTTGGAGGATCCGTCCGCAAGTTTGGGCAACGTCTGAAGGTACTGGTACGCGAGCAGTTTCTGGGTCGGATTGCCTTTGTGTATGGCGTCGAAGACTTTCTGGATCGCCTGGGATTCACCGTCGGCACGGAGAATGGCTGCTTTGGCATCGCCCTCAGCTTTGAGGATGGCCGCCTGGCGTTCACCTTCAGCGGTGAGGATCTGCGACTGCTTGACGCCTTCAGCTGTCAGGATTGCAGCCCGACGGTCCCGGTCTGCACGCATCTGCTTTTCCATGGAATCCTGGATGGAGTGAGGAGGATCGATCGCCTTGAGCTCCACGCGAGAAACGCGGATGCCCCATCGGCCGGTAGCCTCATCCAACACACCGCGCAGCTGGCCGTTGATTTGGTCCCGGGAAGTTAGCGCCTCTTCGAGGTTCAGCCCGCCCACGACGTTTCGCAGCGTGGTGGTGGTTAGCTGTTCGACGGCTTGGATGTAGTTGGCAATCTCGTACGTCGCGGCACGCGGGTCGGTCACTTGGAAATAGATGACCGTATCAATGGAGACAACGAGGTTGTCTTCGGTAATAACGGGCTGCGGCGGAAACGACACGACCTGTTCGCGCAGGTCCAGCAGGGGCAGGAGCCGGTCAACGAACGGGATCAGGATGGTCAGTCCGGGGTTGAGCGTGCGCTGGTATTTGCCCAAACGTTCGACTACGCCGGCGCGCGCCTGCGGAATGATCCGGACGGCGCGGACCAACACAATGAACACGAAAATAATCAGGACCAGCAGCACTATCCAAATGCCGATATTGCTATCCATAGCTCCCCTTCAGTTGTTATTCGCATCAGCTTGTGGTTCGGATGCTGAGCCATCCGTGAGGCTGAGTGCGTTGATGCGCCCTTGGACCTTCGCCGGTTTACTGGGCCGGGTAAGGGCCTGGCTCCGCGGCAGGGTAGACGACGGCGGTGGCCCCCTCGATCCGGGCCACGGCTACCCGCGCTCCGGCCGGGATTGCCGAACCGTCGCTCGAACGTGCCGTCCAGGTGTCGCCACCGATCTTGACCATGCCGGAGTGGTCCGTGACGGGTTCCAGCGCCATGGCCGATTCTCCGATCAACCTGTCGACGTTCGTGGCCTGGTCCCGGGGACCGCGGCGCAGGTGGCGCAGCCCTACGGGACGCACCACGAGAACCATGAGCAGCGCCACCACGCAGAACACGACCACCTGGATCCAGAATGGCCAGCCGAGCAGCGCGGTGAATAAGGCGATCAGGGCCCCGAAGGACATCATGATGAAGAATAGGTCGAGCGTCATCATCTCGACGATCGCCAGGACAAGGAACAGAGCCAGCCATAGGACCCAACTGTTGATGACGAGCCATTCAAGCATCGGTTCCCCCTGTTGCAGGTAGAGACGCGGGACCACAAACATGCCACAGAGGACATGTGGTCCACAGCACCATCATGCCCGATTTGCCGGCGATTGTGGCGCTTTCCAGCCCGAACTTCGCTGTAGCGCGGAAACTGTGGCCAACTCGTGACCACAGCAGGCACAGCACGGGAAATGCGCCTCGTGCCTACGCCGCTAGCGGGCGCCCTTTTGGAAAACGCTGAGGGTAAACCGGGCGTCGACCGCCAGCGGTGTCTCCGGGTCTTGGAGCACAATTGCTCCGTCACGCTGCTCAAGAGCTGCGCCGGCATGGTGGGCGTTCGGGCCCATCATCACCACATTCCGTATATCTTCGCCCTTGAGCTGCATGGGCACCGACAGGGAGTCCGCGGACACCGGTGTGAAGTCCTGTGCCAGGGCAGCAGCAAGCCTGTCAGACTTGTCGTCGTCGACGGCAAGCAGGGGGAGCCGTGCCCGCAGGGCGTCGAGATGCCCTGGCGCCGGGGTTACCACCAACAGATGGCCCCCGGGTTTGAGGATCCGCGCGTATTCTTCGGCGTTGCGCGGGGCGAAAACGTTGATGATCAGATCGACGGCACCACCGGCCAGGGGAAGGGGCCGCCAGAGGTCCCACACCAGGCACAGCGCCCGCGGAACCGAACGCGCTGCGCGGCGCAGGGCAAACTTGGACAGATCCAGCGCCACCGCCCTGGCTGCAGGCACGGCCCCAAGGGCGGCAGCCAGATAATGGCCGGTGCCGGCCCCGGCATCGACGATGACTGGCCGTTCGACGCCTTCCAGCAGTGCCGAAACGGTTCCGGCGACCTGCTGGAGCAACGGGTCATAATGTCCGTCGTCCAGGAAGGCGGATCTGGCCGCAACCATGTCTGCAGTGTCCGGGATGAAAGACGTACCGCGCCCAGTCAGCAAGTTAACGTAGCCCTGTTTGGCGCCGTCGAAACGATGGCCTGCGGCACAGCTGATCCCACCCGCAACCGAATCCTCGTTGGGCCGCATGTCCTCCGCGCACACCGGGCACAGCAGGAGGTCGACCGATTCCAAGGGCACGCTGAGTGAAGGCATAAACCGATCCTAGCGAGACGACGGCCGCCGGCGTTACCGAAAGGTGACTCGCCCAAGCGACCGGCCTGAGACTAAGCTCACAAAGATGAAGTCTGAAGAGATCGTTTTACTTAATTCCGTTTCCGCGCCGTCCGTCCATCCCGAGGGGAACCTCGCCGTGGTGTCCGTTACCCGCCCGGACTTCGCTGCCGACGCTTACGTCGGACAGTTGTGGGAGATACCGCTGGACGACGACGGCGGTGCACCGCGGCGCCTGACCCGCGGTTTCCGTGATACCGCCCCGAAATACGCGCCCGACGGCGGCGCCTTGGCTTTCCTGCGCGCTGCACCTGGGGAAGCGCCCCAGCTTTTCGCCGTCGAGAGCAGCGGAGGGGAACCGGTCCAGTTGACTGACCGGAAGCTCGGGGTCTCCGGCTTTGCGTGGTCGCCCGATTCGGCGAGTCTGGTCTTTGCCGCACCGGTACCGGAAGAAGGACGTTACGGCACCGTGGAGGGACTTGGCGCCGACGCCGAGGACGCCCGGCTGATCACGGGCTATAAGTTCCGCCTGAACGGAGCCGGCTACACGAACGACAAACGCGCCCAGCTCTTCCGCCTGGATGCGCCCGATCTGCAGGCCGAACCACCGATAACCCCGACAGGCCGGGCGAAGAAGCAGGCTGAAGATGAGGGCCGCAAGTTCCAGCCGGTGCCGGAACCGGTCCAGCTGACCCACGGCACGGCGGACCACCAGTCGCCGCATTTCTCAGCGGACGGCGGCCGCATCTACTTCAGCGCCGCCCTGCATACAGAGGCCGACAGCGATTTGGTCTCGGACATCTACTCCATCGACACGGACGGTCTGGATCTGCGCAAGCACACGAACCTGCAGGACCAGCCGACGGCGCGGGTTACCGCAGACCTGCCGGCGCCCAGCCCCGACGGCCGCTGGCTGTTCTTCCTCGGCAGCGAACTCGGCGAAAGCGGCATGGACTTCGTGGCACGAAACACCGGCCTCTATGTGGCGCCCGCGGATACCAGTGCTCCGGCCCGCAGGCTGACCGACGCCGAGACGATGGACCTGAGCGCTACCGGCGGCGAGCTGGTCGCGGTGGCGGATGACGCCGTCGTCGTTATGAACAGCACGCGCGGATCTGTGGAACTGCTGCGTCTGAACGCCGCTGGAGAGTTGCAGGTTCTGGTGGAGGGTCAACGCCAGGTGACCGGGGCAGGTGCTGCCGGCGGTGCGCTCGTGGTGAGTTTTACCGATCCCGGCACCGCCGGGGACGTGGGCCTCGTGACCGCCGCGGGGCTGCAGGTTCTCACCGATTTTTCGTCCGCCCTGCGTGCCGAGTCGCCGCTGGCCGAACTGCGGGAGGAAACCTTTACCGCGGCCGATGGGTACCCGGTGCACGGCTGGGTGCTGCTGCCGGAGGGGGAGGGGCCGCATCCGGTACTGCTGAACATTCACGGCGGGCCCTTTGCCCAATACGGCTGGGGGCTTTTCGACGAGGCCCAGGTCTATGTGGAGGCCGGGTATGCCGTGCTGATGTGCAATCCGCGTGGTGCTGCCGGCTACGGGCAGGCGCACGGCCGGGCGATCAAGGAGGCCATGGGAACCGTGGACCTGGTGGACGTGCTCGCGTTCCTGGAGGGGGCGCAGGCGAAGTATCCGCAGCTGGACCGCGACCGGATGGGCGTGATGGGCGGTTCCTACGGCGGCTACCTCACCGCCTGGACGATCTCCCAGGACCACCGTTTCGCGGCCGCGATCATTGAGCGCGGCTATCTGGATCCGCCATCGTTCGTGGGATCCAGCGACATCGGCTGGTTCTTCTCCGGCGAATATACGGGGACCGATGAGGAGTGCATCCGCAGCCAGAACCCGTTTGCCCAGATCGGCAACGTTCAGACGCCGTCGCTCATCATCCACTCGGAAGAAGACCTGCGGTGCCCGCTCGAGCAGGCCCAGCGGTACTACGTAGCGCTCAAACAGCGCGGTGTGCCGGCCCAGCTGCTGATTTTCCCGGGGGAGAACCACGAGCTTTCGCGCACCGGGACGCCCTGGCACCGCAAGCAGCGGTTCGGCGAGATCCTGCGCTGGTGGGCCACCTACCTGCCCACCGCCCGCAACCGGCTTGGGCAGCCCGAGTCCCGCGAAGCCGCGGAACTGGAGCCCGCCGCCGGCTAAGTTCAGAAGTCCAGTTCCGCGCGGGCGCGCTCGATGGTCGGCTGTGCCCAGCGGCTGCTGTATTCCGCGCTGGTGCACAGCGAGCGCGTGATGGCCTTGTCGATGTAGACCACGCCGTCAAGGTGGTCTGTTTCGTGCTGCACAATGCGTGCCTGCCAGCCGGTGAACTCTTCGGTCCTGACCGTTCCGTCCGCGCGGAGATATTCGAACTCCACTATCCGGTGACGCTCCACGACGGCCTGGTAGCCTGCGAAGGACAAACAACCTTCAAAGAACGACGCCGTGTGCTCGCCGATGGCGCGGACGTGCGGATTGATCGCGGCAAAGTACGGCAGCGGTTGCCGTTCGCGTGCGCCGGCTATCTCGGGCCCCACGGTGGCGGGATCTTCCAATACCGCCAGGCGCAAGGGGATGCCGATCTGCGGCGCCGCGAGACCGACGCCCGGTGCGGCATGCATGGTCCGGCGCATCAGCTCCAGCAGGGCGTGGAGCTCGGCGTCCTCGATCTGGCCGTCATAGGGAACCGCAGCCTGCCTCAGGACCGGGTGTCCCAGCTGGACAATCTGGGGCAGCTGCTCCCGCTCCAGCACTGCTGCCACTGCTGCGCGGATGTCTGCTGCCTTCAGTGCTGACACGATTCGGTTTCTCCATCCGTTCCGGTAATGTCCGTCAGCCTCGATCCTATCCACGGCCCAGGCGATCGGCGGCCTGGGCGGAGGCTGCCGGTGCGGTGCCTGCGCCGCGTTGCTCACGAACTGATGGAACAGAGCTCACGCCTTGCTGGAACAGTGGTACTGGTAACGGGCTTCCAACACACCCTGGGGATCGGCGGCGGCGACTTCCACGGTCAGCGATCCCGTTTCGGCCCGGTCCACGGTGATGGCAATGGTCGCCTCAGAGTGATCCGGGTCCTCCTGGCAGCGGACCGGTTGCAAGGATGCAGGTACGGACAGGCTGTCCCCGGGGCTGAGCCGTGTTCCGCCGGCCCTGTCCGGCACCCAGTCCGTACCACCGCTGAAGCGCGGTGAGTACAGAGTCACGGCAAGCACAAGCACGGTAGCCTCGGACTTATTCGCCACTGTCAGCAGCACAACGTCGTCGTCGTTGTTGCTGCCGTCCGTGGCCCCGACAGACGCGCTCAGCTGCTCGACGGTGGCCGGCAGCCCGTCCTGCTGCGCGGATTGCCCGCCGGACAGGTCCGGGGACGCGGCATCGCGAGGGGATTCCGGATTCCCGGAACCGCAGGATGCCAGCGAAAAAGCCGCCAGCAGAAGCAGCAGGAATCCCTGCCATCTCCTGGCCTGTAACGGCAGGAGCTGCCGGCCGGTCCACATGCAGCCATCGTAGGGTCCAATCACGACGGCGGCGTCGTCGATTAAGGTAGACAGTGGACCGTTGAAGCACTGCACGAACCTGGTCAGACCAATTCGGACGACGCCGTCGAAGACAGCAGAGGCGTCTCCGCATGACAGATGGAGACACGATGAGCATGGTCACCAACACGGACACCCAGTCGCCTGCGCTGCCCGTTGCCGACAGCCACGACCTGATCCGCGTACAGGGCGCACGCGAGAACAACCTCAAAGACATCAGCGTCGAGCTCCCGAAACGCCGGTTGACGGTGTTCACCGGCGTCTCAGGCTCGGGCAAAAGTTCGCTGGTCTTCGCCACGATCGCGGCGGAGTCCCAACGCATGATCAACGAGACTTACAGCGCCTTCGTGCAGGGCTTCATGCCGACGCTGGCGCGCCCCGACGTCGATTATCTGGAGGGCCTGACAACGGCGATCATCGTCGACCAGGAGCGGATGGGCGCCAATCCGCGCTCCACCGTCGGCACCGCCACCGATGCCAACGCGATGCTGCGCATTCTCTTCAGCCGGCTTGGCGACCCGCACATCGGCTCGCCCAATGCCTACTCCTTTAACGTTCCCACGGTGAAGGCCAGCGGAGCGATCACCGTCGAGCGCGGCAACAAGACCAAGGCAGAGAAGGCGACCTTCAACCGGCTGGGCGGCATGTGCCCGCGGTGCGAGGGCATGGGCGCCGTCAACGATTTCGACCTGACGGCGCTGTACGACGAAACCAAGTCGCTGGCTGAAGGAGCGCTCACGGTTCCCGGCTACAGCATGGACGGCTGGTACGGACGCATCTTCAGTGGCGCCGGTTTGGACATGGACAAGCCGATCGCGAAGTACTCCAAGAAGGAGCTCCACAAGCTGCTCTACTCGGAGCCGACGAAGATCAAGGTAGAAGGCGTCAACCTCACCTTTGAAGGCGTGATTCCCAAGATCCAGAAGTCGATGCTCTCCAAGGACGTCGAGGCAATGCAGCCCCACATCCGTGCGTTCGTGGAGCGCGCCGTGACCTTCACGACCTGCCCCGAGTGCAACGGCACCCGGCTGAGCCAGGAAGCCCTGTCCTCCAAAATCAAGGGTAAGAACATCGCAGACCTTTGCGAGATGCAGATCAGCGATCTCGCCGATTGGATCAGGAAACTCGATGAGCCCTCGGTGGCCCCACTGCTCAACGGGCTGCAGCATCTGCTCGACTCCTTCAAGGAGATCGGATTGGGCTACCTCTCGCTTAATCGGCCGGCTGGCACCCTGTCTGGGGGAGAGGCACAGCGCACCAAGATGATCCGCCACCTCGGGTCCTCGCTCACCGATGTCACGTATGTCTTCGACGAACCGACGATCGGCCTGCACCCGCACGACATCGAGCGGATGAACCAGTTGCTGCTGCAGCTGCGGGACAAGGGCAACACAGTGCTCGTTGTGGAGCACAAGCCGGAGACGATCGCGATCGCCGACCACGTGGTCGACCTGGGTCCCGGCGCCGGCACGGCGGGCGGCAGCGTCTGTTTCGAGGGCTCCGTGGAGGGGCTGCGGGGGAGTGAGACCATCACCGGCCGACACCTCGATGACCGGGCGAGCCTCAAGGAAGCAGTGCGCCCGTCGTCCGGCGCGCTGGAAGTACGCGGCGCGTCGATGCACAACCTCCAGAACGTCGACGTCGACATCCCGTTGGGCGTGCTGTGTGTCGTCACGGGCGTAGCTGGCTCCGGCAAGAGCTCGCTGATCCACGGTTCGGTTGCCGGCCGCGACGGCGTGGTGGTGATCGACCAGGGCGCCATCCGCGGTTCGCGACGGAGCAACCCGGCCACGTACACCGGCCTGCTCGAGCCGATCCGCAAGGCCTTCGCGAAGGCCAACGGCGTGAAGCCCGCGCTCTTCAGCTCCAACTCCGAAGGCGCCTGCCCCACCTGCAACGGCGCCGGGATCATCTACACCGACCTCGGCGTCATGGCCACTGTGGAATCCACCTGCGAGGACTGCGAGGGGAAGCGTTTCCAGGCAGCAGTGCTGGAATACACGCTGGGTGGCCGGAACATTGCCGAAGTACTCGCGATGTCGGTGACGGAAGCCGAGGCGTTTTTCAACGAGGGCGAAGCACGCACGCCTGCCGCCCACAAAATCCTCGACCGGCTCGCCGACGTCGGGCTGGGCTACCTCAGCCTCGGCCAGCCCCTCACCACGCTCTCCGGCGGCGAACGGCAGCGGCTCAAGCTCGCGACGCAGATGGCGGAAAAGGGTGACATCTACGTCCTCGACGAGCCGACCACCGGGCTGCATCTGGCCGACGTCGAGCAACTGCTCGGCCTCCTCGACAGACTCGTCGACGCCGGCAAATCGGTCATCGTCATCGAACACCATCAGGCGGTCATGGCGCACGCCGACTGGATCATCGACCTCGGCCCCGGCGCCGGCCACGACGGCGGGCGGCTCATCTTCGAGGGAATACCCGCTGACCTTGTTGCCACCCGCGCCACCCTCACCGGCGAGCACCTCGCGGCCTACGTGGGCGCTTGATCTCCAAGGGCGGCGGCTACTGTGCTGTGCGGCGTCGCCGCCCTGACGGCAGTTTGGCCGGGGGAGTGGTGGGGCAACGCCCCCTGAATGGCGGCGCTGACATCCCGGATCACCACTACGACATGTCCCTCACCTGCTCGCCATCTGAAGAAGGCCCCGCAGTAAATTGCTCGGCAGGTCCTGCGATCCAACCGGACCCCAGGACCTGCCGAGTCGAACGACGACGACGGCGGGGCCGGGCGGACAGAGGTGCTGTAATAGTTATGTCAAGTTGTTCTGGTTGGGGGCTATCTAAGTCAGCAAGCCTGGCGTACGGCCCTCACGGTGCGGCTGTATTGCAGTAGATTGCCACAAGTGTGCCGGCATCCCCGCAAAAGCCGGCCAAACCAGCATCTTCGAGGTTCATCTGGTTCATGCTCGGACAACCACATAAGCAGATGTCCAAAATACCGTTTATGCAAAGTAACGCGATCAATCGTCGTCGTTGATTGGCTGCACGAATCGCACCGTGAATAGCATCAGCAAAGTTACTGTGCAGCGTTGCCGTCTGACGGAACCAAGTTCTCACCGCATCGCCTGAATGCCACTGAGCAACACTGATATTCCGCCACTCCCAGCCGCTCAAATAATTCGCCGATAATCTACATTATGTCAAGTAGCAGTTTGGCTTTCGCATCTGGTGCAATCACTCAGGCTCGCCCTCGTGCTCCCGGATGGTTCTGAACGTTGACGAGAAGCCCTTGGCACCTTGGAGGCGCATCCTCAGGGTCTGCACGCCCGGGCCATCGAGCTCGTCGAGATAAATCTCGCGGCCGGCCATGCTCATCACCAGAGCAAGGGTCGAACCGGTCACCAAAGGACCGCTACCTGCGACGAACAGTCCGTCATCTGCACGCAACTGCAGACCGGCGACGTTCGTCCGGCTGGCAACGGTGAAGTCGCGGCGGACGAAAAATTCGGCCACGGGTGTCAGCGCCTCGACACTCGGTGCACGGTGAATCCCCAGGGGCTGGCGGACGTCTTGGGCGTGCACGACAACCTCGCCAAGGTAGGCGGGTATATGTCCGGAAGGTGCCGTTGTATTTTCGACAACAGTATGGAACAGGTCCAGCGTTTCTGCCGGTGTTTGGCCGCACCGCTCGGTCAGCCGACGCTGGTTATGCACGTGGGGGCGGAAACGCGCGCCGAGCATGCTGCGAAGCCACTGCCACTGGTTCAAGCTGGCAGCGGCCGTGAGGTGGGCCACGACCTGCTCGACATCCCAATGTCCGCACAATGTGCCGCGCCTCCATTGCTCTGCGCTGAGGCCCGCCAGGTCTTCTGCCAGGGCGGCTCGCTCGGCGTGCGCCAACGCCCAGAGCCGGTCGTTCTGCCATCGCGTCATAACGCTTCGTCCACTTCTCATCGGTGACGCGATTCGTGCGCAGTTGACGTGACTGCTGCCGCCGCGACCAGTCGGGATGCGCCGGTTCCTTTGAGCCTCTCCTGCGGCACCAGGCGCCCGGAGACTGCCAGCAGCAGGTCGATCGAGTCGGCCTCAACCTCGTCACCCTGCCCCCACGCCCCGCCGGTCTTCCGGTCGATCAGCAGCAGACCAGCTGCACGCTCGCGTCCACCTCCAAAGGAGACAGGGGTGCGCAGTTGGTAGTCCAGTGCCTGGGCGACGGCACGTTCTGGGTAGCATCCGGCAATGCCCAGAGGCCGGCGTATATCCTCGCCGTGCACAATGGCCTCGACCAGGCGTGTTGCGAGGTTCGCCGGCGGTGTGCGCCTGAGCAATACAGCTTCCTGTAGCGCGCCGATTGTGTCCTGCGGATCCTCCCGCTTCTCTCGGGCAATGCCGTTCTCATTTGCCCGGTCGAAGTCCATGCGGGCGATCAGCAGGTCACGGACAAAGGAGACCCGGCTTGTTAGTGCAGTGTCGACCAGGTGCGCAAGGACATCGTGGATATCCCATCCCGGGCAGAGAGAGGAGACGCGCCACTGGTCGTCGCGCAGCTCAGTGAGATCAGCCGCGAGCCGCCGCCTTTCGGAATGCACAGCTTGCCAGATCGCTGCCGCGGACTTGCGCATCTCGACTCCTTCTCGGGGTTAGGTAGATCACCGCTCCTTGGCACTTTAATACTGAAGCGGCCTGCCGAGGAAGGCACGTCTCGCCTGCACTCCCCCTATGGCGCTGCCCGCCACCTGCGTCACTCGCGGCTTCTCGGGTGAGCTCCAAGCTCCCCCACAGCCAGATGTCCTTGCCACTCTGCTCCTTGACCTCCAGATGGTGGCGTCCGGGTCGCGCGTCACGGTCTGCGGCAGGAAAGTCGCCCCAGGCGGCGCTATCCAGCTTCGCGGAAGCGCCGAACTTGGTGAGATGTTGAGCTTCTCCCCGTACTCTGCCCTCTGCTCCACGGCCGAAAGACGACGAAGGCCGGGCCGCTGGTCTCCCCCAACAGCTCAGTGACCGCGTGGTAATCGGCCCTATTTTTGCGACGCTCCACGTTCGCTTCCGCGGCAGGCGCGGGGCATAGGACGCACTTGATGGCGTGGCCCGCTGACCGGAAGGACCAGTTGCCCGCCTCAGAGCTGTCCGTCGTAGCTTTCACGCAGGGCCAGGGCGGCGAACTTCCAGCCCTCGATAATCCGTGCCAAGTCGTTCCCGGTGGTCGACCTGCCGAGCTCGTTGATCAGTTCTACTTCAGCCTCCATGAATACGGCCATCCCGTCGGCATAGGCGATCAGCTCCCGGATTTTTTCCTGTGGCAGGGTGGGAGGCTCAGGTGGCCGAGGCATCTCGATCATGCTCGCAATCTTGCCAGATGCACTGTCGAATGATTAGGTTCTTGGCCGGATCGTGATCGAACTCCGGCCGGGACGCATCACGGCCCCCGGTCGTTCATGGCGCTTATGGTCTCCGTCTCGTCCGGGAGCTGAGCGCCCTATCATTCGGCGGCGCACAAGCCGTAGACTGGCGTTGTAGCGGGCAATGACGCCGGCCATCATCCTGTCCGCCACCTCTTGACAGACAATCGGCGGTCGGCCCTCCCCGCCCGCGCCCGTCGCTTCCGGACGAAGGAGCCCTCGTGAACACCAGATCGACAGGCACCGCGCGCATGACCCCGCAACAGCGCAGGGTGGCAGGGGCCACCATGATCGGCACGACGGTTGAGTGGTACGACTACTTCATCTACGCCAACGCCGCCGCCCTGGTCCTCGCCCCGCTGTTCTTCTCCCCGTTGCAGGGGACCATGGCTTCGATCGTCTCATTCGCCACCGTGGGCATCAGCTTCCTGTTCCGCCCCCTCGGAGCCGTCATCATGGGCCGGGTGGGCGATAGGTACGGCCGCCGGGTAGTACTGATCATCACCTTGATCCTCATGGGTCTAGGCACCACCCTCATCGGCGTCCTGCCTACCTACGCCACCATCGGGGTGTGGGCTCCGATCCTGCTGGTGATCCTGCGCATCATCCAGGGATTCTCGGCCGGCGGCGAATGGGGCGGGGCGGCGCTGATGGCTGTCGAACATGCCCCGGCCGAACGCCGCGGCCGGTTCGGGGCCTTTCCGCAGCTCGGCGTACCGGCCGGGATGCTCCTGGCCTCCGGGGTCACGGCCGTCTTCGCCGCCGCGCTCACAGACGAACAGTTCCTGGCCTGGGGCTGGCGGGTGCCGTTCCTGCTGAGCTTCGTGCTGATCCTGATCGGCCACTACATCCGCACCCGGGTCGAGGAGTCTCCGGTGTTCCACGAGATGGAGGCCACGAAACAGACCGAGACGGCGCCGCTGTCCACCCTCTTCCGCCACCACCCCAAAAAGGTTATTCAGGCTACGTTCATCTTCATGGGCAATAACGCCGCCGGCTACATGCTCACCGGCGGCTTCATCCTCGGCTACACCACCACACGCCTGGATATGAACGCCGATGCCATCCTCAACATCATCACACTCGGTTCGGTGGCCTGGATGATCTCAACCTGGGTCTCCGCGGTGCTCTCCGATCGCATCGGCCGGCGCAAGATGTACATCATCGGATGGGCGTGCATGCTCGCCTGGCTGTACCCGCTCTTCCTGCTCATCGACACCGGCGAGATGAGCCTCGTCGTCGCCGCGCTGGTGGTTTTCGGCGCGGTCATGGGCCTGTCCTACGGACCGCTGCCGGCCCTGTACGCCGAGCTGTTCCCGGCCCGCATCCGGCTCAGTGGCGCCTCCATCAGTTACGCCATGGGCGCTGTACTCGGCGGGGCCTTCGCCCCCACGATCGCCACCGCCCTGGTGGGCACGTTCAACACCACGGTCGCCGTCTCGACGTACCTATTCCTGCTCGTGGCGGCCTCTCTGATCGCAACGCTGACCCTAAAGGACCGCACCGGGTCCAACCTCTACCCGCAGGACAGCGAACTGCAGCCGTTGGAGGACGACGACACGCCTGGCCCCACCCA
Organism: Crystallibacter permensis; assembly: GCF_025960875.1. Lineage (GTDB taxonomy): Bacteria > Actinomycetota > Actinomycetes > Actinomycetales > Micrococcaceae > Crystallibacter > Crystallibacter permensis. The sequence continues at coordinate 69,234 of NZ_JAODLR010000014.1, forward strand.
CAACCTCTGACCATCCAAAGTCGCCGGGACCGTCCAGCCTTTGATTGGCTGGCGCTTAATAATGCCGCTTCCGGACGCGTAGAAGAGGCCACCTGCGGCAACGGTCTCCGTAGGCGTGCGGTTCGGTGCAGCTAGAACACGTCCTCCGGGTCGACAGTAGACGTTACGTACTCCGGACGTCCGAGAGGCCGGTAACTCTGGATGGTTATGCCCCGGGACGTGGTCCGCGAACTGATCAGCTCGAGCGCGACATTCGGGCCGGAGTCGGGGAACAGTCGTGTGCCCTGCCCGACGACGACGGGATAGGTGAGCAGGTCGAGTTGGTCGACCAGGTCGTTGGCGAGCAGACATCAGACGAGAGCGCCGCTGCCGGGCACTAGCAGTGTGCCGCCTTGATGTGCCTTCAGATCACCGACGGCCGTTGCGACGTCTCCGTGCAGGACAGTCGTGCCCGTCCACTGCGGGTCGGCGAGGCTGGTCGATGCGACGTACTTGGGCCGGCTGTTCAGCGCGGCAGCGATCGGGTTGGTGCTCGGATCGGCCACCGCTCCCCAGTAGCCGGCGAAGATCTCGTACGTCCGCCGAGCCCCTGCATCACGCCGTCCACGGAGACGTTGGTCGTGGTCGTCAACCTCGTGCCGTCCTCACCTCTCCGAAACAACCGCCGTAAATACCGGACACCATCCAGCCTCGTGGTCTGTCATGAAGGCGGCTGCCCCGGCACTCCCTCTGTTGATTGCCTCTCCCCCACGCCATGCGGCGTCTTGGTTTCGTCCACGTGCTGTTTGAGCGTCTGCAGGTGATAGGCCCAACCGGCACGATGATCGGCGGCAAGTGACTCTCCATCAGAGAGCGCTGCGAAACCTGATTCAGTGAGGCAGATCCGTGCGCCCGTTCCGTCTGAATCAAAGGTGCACTCGACAGTAGTCGGCCGCTCCCAATCGCCCTCACGCCATGAGAAGACGAGCCGGCGCCCCTCCACCACGTCTTCGACCACTCCGGTGGCCTGGAACGAAACGCCATCCAGTTCCCAGTGCTCCGTCAGTAGCGAGCCGGCAACGGGCCAGAAGTCCATCTCCGGCCACCATTGGCCTTTTTCATGCACAAACACTGTCCACGCATGGGCAACCGAGCAGCTAAGAAACACTTCTGCCTGGATGCGGTCGACGGCGGTCATGTGCCTTTTATGTCATACGTCCGGTTCAACCGCAATGGCACCGCTCCCCCGCCCGTCGCCGCCAGCCCTACGAACAACGACGACGCCAAGCAGCGCCGCGCCTCCTACCGGAGCAATACGGCGATTCCGCTGGCGGCCGCGGCCCACAGCACGCTGGCAAAGGTTCCCAAGATGAATCGCTCTGCGGCTCCGGACTGGCCCAGTTCGGAGTATCGACCCAGGCCTTTCACCGCCAGCACTACTGCCAGTCCTTCCGGCCAGCCAGCCAGCAGCGTCACTGAGATGCCTGTCCGCTCCAGTACGCCGATCCAAGCACCGCCGCGCAGGACGGGTTCCTTCTCCGCTTTCTCCCTGTTCTCCGGGTGTAAGGCATTGAAGGACAGTGTGAGGATACTGACGGTCAGCGGTCCGCCGCCCACCGCAGCGGCGGCCACGGCAAATGCATAGACGCCGGCTCCGAGGCCACCCTCGCTGATGCTGGCCAGCAACGCGGCTACCCCCAGCCAGAGAAGCGAAATGGCACTGAGCGAATACAACCGGGCGTTCCCCTTGCCATGGAACCGCTCCCCATACATAGGTACCGCAATGAGGGCAGCCAGACACAGCAGAATCAGGCTGGCGAGACTCACAGATCTGCACCTTCCAGAAGGGATTCTGCGACCGCACGAACCCTCCTCGATTCCTGCCACAATCCACTCTGCAGCCTGCTGGAGACGGCCTGCTGGCTGATCCCCAACTGACGCGCAATCTGCTGCTGCGTCAGGCCCTGGTCGCTGAGGATACCAGCCTCGACTGACATGGCACTGCGCTTCCTCGCCACGGAGACCAGCAACTGTAGTAATGCCTCCGCCTGTGCAGCCATCGGATTCTGACCTGACACGGCGATATTCCCGGAAGCATTCTTAGCCGCTGTGACTGCCTCGCGGGCTCGCTCGAACGCCTCTCCTGAGGCGGCGCGCGTAATACTCGGCAAAGGCTTTCGCACTTCGCCGATGCCGATGCCAACACTCCACTGCCCACTCACTGCTAACTCCATAGCGATGCTCAGCGTTACGGAGGCATCATCAATGAGACTCTGCATCTCATCCCCTGCCGTTCGGTCGAACGGGAGAACCAATGGCCGCAGGGCGTCCTTGTTGAGCTCGTCCATGACGGGACCTACGAGGTCCTCGCGTGTCCTGGACTTACGCTGATCAACGGTCAGAACGTACACAACAAAACAACAACCTTGTAAGCATACAAACAATGCTATAGCTTTGTTTAGCTATGAACAAGGGGTTCGGCCGGCAGATGACTTACCAGACCGACAGTATTGCCTTCGGAGTCCTTGACGAACGCCATCCATTCGTCGCTGCCGGAGGGCCCCAGCTCCCCATCGTCATGGTGGAAGATCATCTGCGGCTCCGCCACTATTTCGACCCCGGCGCCCTTCAGCCGTGCCATCTCCGTGTGCACATCAGGTACTTGCAGATAGATGAGCGCGGAAGGGGCCCCCCTGTCCAGGAGCAACCTGACGCCGTCGAGCACGAAAAAGACCAGTCCAGGCGGGTCAAAAACGGCCGCTGCCTCCTGTCCCAGCAAGTCGCCATAGAACGCCCGGGCCCGGTCGAGGTCCGAGGCATGCTGCGCAATCTGTGTGATTCTTGCCATACCCCTCAGTCCTCCCCATTGCCGGCCGCCGCCCGGGAAGCGCCGCGGCGCGACGTAGGCTTGAATCGTGAAGACTTCTGCAATCGCTCCCCGGCAATCTACGGCCAGCATAGTCCTCGCTTTCGCGGGAGACATAGCCTGCGTCGTCCTTTTTGCAGCGATCGGACGCGACACGCATGAACACGGCCTGGACGTACCGGGAATCCTCTTGACCGCCGCGCCATTTGCCGGCGGCGCTGCCATCGGCTGGCTCCTTGGCCGAGCCTGGCGCAGGCCTCTGGCGCTGTGGCCGGCCGCCGTCGTTGTTTGGCTCTCCGCGGTCGTTTTTGGACTCGTCCTGCGCGGTCTTGCCGGCGGAGGACTGGCGGTGTCGTTCCAGATCGTGACCCTGTTGGTACTGGGTGCCTTTATTGTCGGCTGGCGCCTCGTCGCGGCACTGGTCATGAAGATACGCAAAAGCCGAACCGTGGCATAACCTCGGTTGTAGGCATAAATGGTGCGATGAAAGGCAGTAAAAGTGGTTACAGCGTTTGTACTCATCCAGACTGATGCATCCCGGATCCCGGAGTCCGCGCAGGAGATATCGGAGATCGAAGGCATCAGCGAGGTCTACTCGGTTACCGGTGAATGGGACTTGATCGCCGTTGCCCGGGTCACCAAGCATGAGGACCTCGCCGATGTGATCGCGGACCGGCTCTCCAAGGTTGAGGGCGTACAAGCCACGACGACGCAGATCGCCTTCCGCTCCTATTCCCAACATGACCTTGACGCGGCGTTCTCTTTGGGATTCGACCACTAATTGACCAATGCGCGTGGGCCGGAGGAAGCATCCTCCGGCCCACGCGCATTTAAGCTTTTCCTGGGGCCGCCGCTACTGTGTGACCTTGATCCAACGGTCCAATGCCGCAGCGGCTGATCCGCTGTCGATGGCTTCTACTGCTTGGGCGAGGCCCGCCACCAGCCTTTCCTGAAGGGTTCCCTCGGCCGACTCGTCCAATGCGACCAAAGCAGCAGCAGCGTTAAGAACGACGGCGTCACGCACCGGACCGTGATCTCCTGCGAGTGTGCGCCGGACTACTTCTGCGTTGGCGTCCGCATCCCCTCCGCGCAGGTCATCGAGCGTGGCACGCGCGATACCCAGATCGAGCGGGTCGAGTTCCGTTTCAGTTACCTTGCCGTCCCGGACCTCCCAGACGGTTGATGGGCCGGTGGTGGTGAGCTCGTCAAGACCGTCCCCGCCCCTGAAGACCAGCGCGCGCTGGCCACGGGTAGCAAGGACGCCGGCGATCAGAGGGGCCAGCCGGGCGTCGGCGACGCCGATGGCGGATGCTGTGGGATGCGCGGGATTGGTCATGGGGCCCATGAAATTAAACGCGGTGGCCACCCCGAGCTCGCTGCGGACGCGACCCGCGTACCTCATGGAGGGATGGAACACCTGGGCAAAGCAGAAAGTGATGCCGGCCTCGACCGCGGCTTGAGCCACCCTGTCGATGGGTAGATCCAGGCGTACGCCCAGTGCTTCGATAACGTCCGCCGACCCCGAGGACGAAGATGCAGCACGATTACCGTGTTTGACGATCTGCGCGCCGGCTCCTGCACATACCAGTGCGGCCATCGACGAAATGTTGACGGTGTTCTGCCGGTCGCCGCCGGTTCCGACGATGTCGAGCTTCTCGCCCGGTATGTCAATCGGACGGGCATTGCTGACCATTGCATCGACCAAGCCGGTCAGTTCGTCGACCGTCTCGCCCTTCGCCCGGAGCGCCACCAGGAACCCAGCCATCTGCGCGTCAGTGGCTTCGCCGGCCATGATCGTGTTCATCGCCCAGTGAGTTTGCTCTCGGCTGAGGTCCTCGCCGGCGATCAGCGCCGAGATCAGAACGGGCCATTGGAGGGCGGTCTGGGCATCACTAATTGGGCTCACACACCTAGGTTATCTACGAATTGTAGAAACTGCCTGAATATTAACTTTGCCGACAATCCGCGGAATACCGGGGGTTGGGAACGTTCGGCGCCCGCCACGCGTTCCGATGCATTGGTGAACTGGACGGATTTATAGACATAATGACTATGTGACAACTGCAACCCACGCCCCCAGTACCCCGGCGCATCCTACGCTGAACCGCCCAAACCTCGTTTCCGTCGGAACCGTTGTATGGCTTTCCAGCGAGCTGATGTTCTTCGCCGGCCTTTTCGCTATGTACTTCACCCTGCGAGCCACCTCACCGGAGATGTGGGCCACCGAAACGGAAAAACTCGACGTTCCGTTCGCGCTGGCCAACACCATCATCTTGGTGGCCAGCTCCTTCACCTGCCAGTTTGGTGTATTCGCGGCCGAGCGCCTTCAGGCCCGCCGAACCGGCAGCCCCTTCAATGTCGCCAGGTGGGGAATGGTCGAGTGGTTCCTGCTCACCTTCATCATGGGCGCCATCTTTGTATCTGTGCAGGCTTACGAGTACGCCCATCTTGTTTCCGAAGGAGTATCGCTTTCCTCCAACGCCTACGGCTCGGCGTTCTACATCACCACAGGCTTCCATGGTCTTCACGTCGCTGGCGGTCTGATCGCGTTCCTGCTGATCATTGGCCGCGCCTATGTCGCGAAGAAGTTCGGTCACTTTGAAGCGACCTCAGCGATCGTCACCTCCTACTACTGGCACTTCGTCGATGTGGTTTGGATCGCACTGTTCATCATCATTTACTTCCTGAAGTAAGCCTTACTTGACTGTTCTTCTACGAAGGACAGAATTTCAAGAAGCTGCATTCGACGCACACGCACCACAGAGTTAGGAACCACGAAGTGAAGGCACTTTCGCAAAAGCGGCGACATCCGCTGGCGGCCATTGCCCTGTTGCTTATGGGTCTGCTGGTTACCGGCGGTCTTTACGCCGTAGCCGGTACGGTCAACGAGGCCCAGGCGACAACCACCACATTCTCGGCACAGGACATCGAAGAGGGCGAAAAGCTCTTCGTTGCCAACTGCGCCACTTGTCACGGGTTGGGTGCAGTTGGCGCTCCGGAAGGTGCCCACGGAAATCAGGCAGGTCCTTCTCTGATCGGTGTCGGCGCAGCGGCCGTCGACTTCCAGGTCGGCACGGGTCGTATGCCGATGCAGATGACCGGCCCACAGGCGCAGCAGAAGCCCAAGCAGTTCAATGAAGAGCAGACCATGCAGTTGGCAGCCTACGTTGCTTCGCTGGGCGCCGGTCCGGCCATTCCCGAGGAACAGTACCTCGATGCCAGTGAAGGTGATCCCGCTGCCGGCGGCGAGCTGTTCCGAGTCAACTGCGCCATGTGCCACAACGCTGCAGCAGCTGGCGGTGCCCTCACCCGCGGTAAGTACGCACCGGCACTCGCTGGCGTGAGCGAGAAGCACATCTACGAAGCCATGGTGACCGGCCCGCAGAACATGCCTGTCTTCAGCGATGCCAACATCTCCCCCGAAGGCAAGCAAGACATCATCGCCTTCCTGAAGACCATTGAAGAACAGGGATCACCCGGTGGTAATTCCCTTGGGTCGCTCGGCCCCGTTTCCGAAGGTCTCCTGATCTGGACAGCGGGCCTTGGAGTCATCATCGCCTTCACGATCTGGCTGACCCAGCGGTCATCCTGATCTCCTCCCTGCGGCCGTAGGGCCGCCGGGAAATTTACTGACAACACACGCACTGAAAATCTTTAGAGACATATCAAGAGAAGGATGAGAGGGATCATGGGCGACCATAGTCACGGCAGTCCGAAATCCTCGGGCACCGTTGCTACGGCTGGTCAGAGCGAAGTGGAGAAGTTCCAGGATCCTGGACTTCCGCCACACCGCCCGCGCCTTGCCGACAAGGATCCCCGGGCCGAAAAGCGTGCCGAGAAACAGGTTGCGATTCTGTTCGTAATCTCCATCATCGGTACCCTGCTTTTCTTCGTGGGATACTTTGCCATCCGTTTGGATGAGACCATTGCAACGCTGCGACTGCAGAACTTTTTGCTCGGTATGGGCACTGCCTTTGCCATGCTCGGAATTGGCGTAGGTATTGTCCACTGGGCAAAGACCCTGATGCCCGATCATGAGATCGCAGAAGAGCGTCACGCGGTCCGCACCGAAGAAGACCGTGTGATTGCGGAAACGATGGTCACGGAGATCATCGAGGAAACGGGCATCAAACGCCGCCCGCTGATCCGCAACACGCTCCTCGGCGCCATGATTCTGGCGCCGCTGCCTGCCATTGGGATCCTGCGTGACCTCTCCGAGGATCTGAATCCCGACGTACTCAGGCACACAATGTGGGACGCGGGAGTCCGCCTGACCCGCGACCCGAGCGGTACACCGATCAAGGCATCCGACGTCACGATTGGATCGGCTTTCCACGTGATTCCGGAAGGCCTGAACGAAGTTGAGCACAAGCTGGAAGAAAAGGCCAAGGCCGTCGTCCTGCTTATGCGTCTCAATCCGGAGGATCTACATGTATCCCCCGGCCGCGAAGATTGGAACTACAACGGCATCGTTGCCTACTCCAAGATTTGCACCCACGTGGGATGCCCGGTCGCTCTTTACGAGCAGCAGACACATCACCTGCTCTGCCCCTGCCACCAGTCGACGTTCGACCTGACCCAGGAATGCAAAGTCATTTTCGGTCCGGCGACACATGCCTTGCCGCAGCTGCCTATCAGCGTCGATGATGAGGGCTACCTGGTTGCAACCAGCGACTTCCACGAACCTGTCGGACCGAGCTTCTGGGAGCGTGGATAGCCATGAGTGCTTCGACATCATCTGATACCTATCAGCCGAAAACCAATCTCGGACGCGTCACCAACTTCGTCGATACGCGAGTTGGCGGTTCGTCCATCGTCAAGGAATTCGGCCGCAAGATCTTCCCGGACCACTGGTCGTTCATGTTCGGTGAAGTTGCGCTGTACACCTTCGTCATTCTGTTGCTGTCGGGAACGTTCCTGACGTTGTTCTTCGATCCCTCGATGGCACATACGCAATATGACGGATCCTACGTCCCGCTCAAGGGTGTAGAAATGTCCGTCGCATATGCATCGACCCTGGATATCTCCTTCGATATCCGCGGTGGACTCTTTATGCGCCAGCTGCATCACTGGTCTGCGCTGCTCTTCGTAGCGTCAGTATCGGTTCACATGCTTCGTGTGTTCTTCACCGGCGCCTTCCGTCGTCCGCGTGAGCTCAACTGGCTCGTCGGCTGTGTCCTCCTGATCCTGGCTCTGGCTGCAGGCTTCACCGGTTACTCGCTGCCGGACGACCTTCTCTCCGGCAATGGTTTGCGGATCATTGATGGAGTTATCAAGGCGATTCCGCTCATCGGTACTTACCTATCCATGTTGATCTTCGGGGGCGAGTTCCCGGGCACGGCAATTGTGGGCCGCCTGTATGTGATGCACATACTCGTAGTGCCCGCGCTGATCCTTCTGATGATCGCCATTCACCTGTTTATGGTTGTTATCCACAAGCACACGCAGTACCCCGGCCCGGGCCGCACGGAAACCAACGTCGTCGGCTTCCCTGTTGGACCGGTCTATGCTGCCAAGGCCGGCGGGTTCTTCTTCATCGTCTTCGGTGTGGTCGCAGTCATCGCCGGGAACTTCCAGATCCTCCCGATCTGGGATTACGGGCCCTATGACCCCTCCCCCGTTTCCGCCGGTACCCAGCCTGACTGGTACATCGGATTCGTGGACGGTGCGCTTCGACTCATGCCAGGTGTCCTTTGGGGCTTCCCGTTTGAATACGTGATCTTCGGCGGTTTCACCCTGTCACTGAACGTATTGCTCCCGGCCCTCGTCCCTGCGGGCATACTGTTCGGCGTCATGTTTGCGTGGCCGTGGATCGAACGCTGGGTAACCAAGGACACCCGCGAACACCACATCCTGGACCGTCCGCGCAACGCTCCCTTCCGTACGGCAACCGGTGTGGCCGGCGTGATCTGGTACTGCGTCATGTGGGCAGCAGCCAGCTCCGACCTCATCGCTACACACTTCCTCGTGTCGCTGAACGATGTCACCTACTGGCTCCGCGCGCTGTTCTTCATCGGGCCGATCATCGGGTTCATTGTGACCCGGAGAATCTGCCTGGCCCTGCAGCGCAAGGACCGGGAGATCGTTCTCCACGGCCGTGAGACCGGACGTATCGTTCGTCTCCCGCACGGTGAATTCATCGAGGTCCATGAGCCGCTGAATGACTACAAGCTGCACCGCCTGGTCAGCTTCGAATCCCCAGAGGTCCAGCCGGCCGAGCCGGACGCCAAGGGAAAGATCTCCGGCACGGAGAAGCTTCGTGGACGCCTGTCCCGCTTCTTCTTCGAGGATCGAGTTGCTCCGGTTACACCGGCCGAACTCGCAGCCGCGCATAGCCATGGCGGCCACGACGAAGTCGAAACCGCAGAGAGCAAGGCTGAAATCTCCAGCCGCTGATCTGCAACATCACGGAGGGCGGCTTCGGACCAGTGGTCCGGAGCCGCCCTCCGTTTTAATGCACGCCTATGTGGAAAACAACCGAGAATAATGGGCAGCGTGGATCCAGAGCTCCCCCGGAATTCCGGTCACCTGCCCGGTCTCCGCCCCTAGCCCAAAAATTTGAGCCATTGGGGGAAGGATGATTAGACCGTCCGGGGGCCATCAACGGATGCCGCCTTATCTCCGGTTTGTGTTGGACCGACTCCTCACAACGTGCATGGCTAGCACGCCCTCGGAAGCCGTCCCTGCTGCCTAGCAGGGCCTTAGAACCGCTTGACGTTGTAGGAACGCGGTGACCGCCCGCCGGGCCGCTGAAGAGGCACCCACAGCTTGTAGCGATCGGCGCGGTAGTACGAAATCGAAAAGTCTGCCATCGTTCTCGATACGTAGGCATGGCGTTGAATTTTGAGCAAAGGGGCGCCGATGTCGACGTTCAGCAGTCTAGCTATAGACGGTTGCGCTGCTGTCGCCTCGATAGTGTCTTCGCCCCATTCCATCACCAACCCATAGCGCTCACTGAGGACGTTATAGAGGGAGGTAGGAGGCGGATCATCCAGAATGCCAGGAACCCGGCTGGCAGGAATGAAGTTCTCGTCCACGCTCATTGGATCGCCATCGGCGAGCATGAGCCGGCGGAAACGGACCACAGGCTGCCCCTCTTCGATCTGAAGCTCCCGTGCAACCAGCGGTGCTGCACCGATCTGCTCAAAGCTCAAGACCCGGGCGTCCGGGACCATGCCGCGTCGCTGCATCTCTTCACTGTAGGAAGTCAGCTTCACCTGCAGATCCAGTTTGGGCTGGCTCACGAAAGTCCCAAGTCCCACAATACGTTCCAGCACCTGTTCCGCAACCAGTGAATCAATGGCCTGCCGCACTGTCATACGTGCCACGCCGAAACGTTCGGTGAGCTCCCTTTCAGAAGGAAACGGTCCCCCGGGCTCGCAATTCTCTTTCGCATGGCGCCGGAGTATCTCCCGCAATTGAACGTGCTTGGAGGTTCTGGACGCGTCGTCGATTTCGCCGGGAATCGCCGCTGCTGCTTTTGATACCAAGACACTCCCCTGCTCCGAGCTGATGCAACGACACCATTCTAGCCCGGTCTAGACCACCCGGTTCCATGTTTGTTGCGGCAGCACGCCCGGTTGGAACCACATAGTGGCGCCGTTCGCGCCGAGCGGGGCGTGCGCGCACTGCAGCCGCTGTTTTGTGCGGTTAAAGCCCAAAGGGCCCGGAGCATGATGCTCCGGGCCCTTTGGTCAGTTGTCATTTAGTGTGCGTGATCTCCGCGGCTGTATTCATAAACCCAACCGATGAGTGCGACGATCAGCAGGCCGACTCCGATGTAGGTGATCCAGAAGCCCACGGCCAGGCCGAGGAATCCGGTTGCAGCCGCAAGGCTCAACACCAGGGGCCACCAGCTCCAGGGGCTGAAGTGCCCCTGCTCGCCGGACCCCTCGTGGATTTCTGCATCCACACGGTCCTCAGGGCGGGCACCAACACGACGGCCGGTGAACCACAGGTACCCGCCGATCATCGCTGAAAGACCCGCTGTCAGAAGCAGCGCCAGATAGCCGACGGGTTCCTGCCAATCAACCATGAAACCGTAGACTACGGCGACGATCGCGAAGAACGGAAACAGCCCGATAAAGAGCCATGATTCAACCTTCATGGGCTATGCATCCTCTCGGTCGGCAGGTCCGAAGACCTGGGCGGCCGGAGCGGGCTGCTTCGGCGTGTGTTTGGGAGCGAGCTCCGGATGGTGCAGATCCAGGGCGGGCCGTTCGGAACGGATCCGAGGCATGGACGTGAAGTTGTGACGCGGCGGCGGGCAGGAGGTCGCCCACTCCAGCGACGCACCGAAGCCCCAGGGATCGTCGACCTCGACCTTCTTGCCATTACGCCACGTGATGTACACGTTCCAGAAGAACGGAATCAGGGACGCGCCGAGCACGAACGAGGAGATGGTGGAGAACTGGTTCATCGCGGTGAAGTTGTCTTCGGGCAGGTAGTCCGCGTAGCGACGCGGCATGCCGATAACTCCGAGCCAGTGCTGGATCAGGAAGGTGCCGTGGAAGCCAAGGAACAGGAGCCAGAAGTGGATCTTGCCGAGGCGTTCGTTGAGCATCTTGCCCGTCCACTTCGGCCACCAGAAGTAGAAACCGGCAAACATGGCGAAGACCACGGTTCCGAAGACGACATAGTGGAAGTGTGCGACGACAAAGTAAGTGTCCGACACATGGAAGTCCAGCGGCGGCGACGCCAGAATGATGCCGGTCAGTCCGCCGAAGAGGAAGGTGACCAGGAAGCCAATGCTCCAAAGCATGGGAGTTTCGAACGTAATCGAGCCACGCCACATGGTGCCGATCCAGTTGAAGAACTTCACGCCGGTAGGCACCGCGATCAGCATGGTCATGAAGGCGAAGAACGGCAGCATGACCGAGCCGGTGACGTACATGTGGTGAGCCCACACGGTAACGGACAAGGCGGCGATGGCGATGGTTGCAAACACCAGGCCCTTGTAACCGAAGATCGGTTTCCGGCTGAACACCGGGAAGATCTCGGAGACGATGCCGAAGAACGGCAAGGCGATGATGTAGACCTCAGGGTGTCCGAAGAACCAGAACAGGTGCTGCCACAGAATGGCGCCGCCGTTCTCCGGGTTGAAGATGTGGGCCCCAAATCGGCGGTCCGCTCCCAACGCAAACAGCGCGGCAGCCAGCGGCGGGAAAGCCATCATCACGAGGATCGCGGTGACGAGGGTGTTCCAGGTGAAGATCGGCATACGCCACATGGTCATGCCCGGGGCACGCATGCAGATGATGGTGGTAATGAAGTTGACCGAGCCAAGAATGGTACCGAAACCGGACAACGCCAAACCGAAGACCCAGAGGTCTCCGCCCACACCGGGCGAGAACGTCGTGCTGGACAGCGGCGCATAGGCAAACCAGCCGAAGGACGCGGCACCCTGCGGGGTAATGAAACCAGCAACTGCGATGGTGCTGCCGAAGAGGAAGAACCAGAAAGCCAGAGCGTTCAACCGCGGAAAGGCAACATCCGGCGCACCGATCTGAAGCGGCATGATCACATTGGCAAAGCCGGCGAACAGCGGCGTTGCGAACATCAGCAACATCACGGTGCCGTGCATGGTGAACAGCTGGTTGTACTGCTCCTTGGTCTGCAGGATCTGCATACCGGGTTCAAACAGCTCGGCCCGAATGACCAGCGCCATCACGCCGCCGAGGCAGAAGAAGATGAAGGACGCGATCAGGTACATGTACCCGATGGTCTTGTGGTCCGTCGAAGTGATCCAGTTGACGACGATACGTCCCTTGGAGCGGGGAACGACGCGCGGCGCTACTGTCGTGCCGGTTTCATCGGCGGTGTACTCGTAAGTAGACACTAGTTCTCCCTGCCTTCCTTACTCAGCCGATTCGGCGTATGGGTTGCGGTCATATTCCTCACCGATCTGACCGTCTTTAAGCTCGCTCATGCGCTGCTCGAATTCGGCTTCGGAGACGACCTCCACGCGGAACAGCATTTCCGAATGGTATTCGCCGCAAAGCTCGGCGCACTTTCCATCGAAGATGCCTTCACGCTGGGGGGTCAGCGTAATGTAGTTGGTCTTGCCCGGGATCATGTCAACCTTCTGCAGGAACGCAGGTACCCAGAAGGAGTGGATGACGTCGCGGGAGTTGAGTTGCAGCTCAACGCTCTGGTTCACCGGGAGGTAAAGGGTGGGCAGGGTCTCCGGGACACCGGTTTCGCCGGTCAGGTGTGCCTGAACGCCTGCGAAGTACTTGTCTTCCGTGACGTAGTTGAAGTCCCAGGACCACTGCTTACCGCGGATGTCAATGATCTGGTCCGGGTTGTCGTCCCGAGCCGTGATGGCGCTCATGTCCTTGTCGGTGAAGTAGAACAGCACCATGACCATGACCAGCGGTACAGCTGTGTAGAAGATTTCCAACGGCAGGTTGTAGCTGAGCTGCCGGGGGTAACCCGTTTCATTCTTCCGGCGGCGGTACGCCACGATGCACCAGATAATCAGGCCCCAAGTGAGGACGCCGATGGCCAGTGCGGCAATCCAGGAGTTCACCCACAAATCGATGACCCGATCGGTGTGGTTGGTCGTACCCCGTTCAGTGGGCAACCATCCCAATCGGACTTCTTCTGAACATCCCGTCAACAACAGCGCGCCTACTACGCCAAGGCCCGTAGCCTTGGTGATTCTGGCGCGCCGACTGCCGGTTCGGTCGTGCGAACTCACAGACGGCCCTTCCTCTTGTTTCGTGCAAGTGATGCGCACGCGGCACGGAGATTTCCGCGCTGAGACCGCGCACGCATATTCAGTTTTACTACTCTCTGTAGAGCTTACCCTCACCGATGACGTGGATGTGACAGATTGCCTCAGTGCGTCGGCGTCGGATCCCGGTCCCCGGGCTGCCTACAGGACCCGTTTTAGTGGAACGAGTCTCCGCAGGCGCAGGACCCACCGGCATTCGGGTTATCGATGGTGAAGCCCTGTTTTGAAATGGTGTCCTCGAAATCGATCGAAGCACCGCTGAGGTAAGGAACACTCATCTTGTCCACGATGACCTCCACACCGTCGAAGTCGCGCACTGCGTCCCCGTCCAGCATGCGCTCGTCGAAGTAGAGCTGGTAAATGAGCCCCGAACATCCGCCGGGCTGTACGGCGACGCGGAGACGAAGATCTGTGCGGCCCTCCTGTTCGAGCAGACTGCGGACCTTGCCGGCTGCAACGTCGCTCAGGGCAACCTCGTGCGTAGGCAGTTCAGCCTCGGTCTGGGTTGTGGTGTCGGTTGCAGTGCTGGTGGTTTCACTCATTGCTATTCCTTATCTTTGACTGGCCAGCAGGTGACCTGCTGCTATCACTCAGCGGTGCTCTGGCTCCCCTTCTATGTTACGACCCGGGCAGTTATTTCGGGCAACCGGCCAATCTGCGGCCGTGGTCTGCTTGCGCACAGCAATATGAAGCGATTCATTGCCCGGCAACGTTTAGGCGTGCCAGCAGCAGTGCCTCGGCCAGCACCGCGTTGCGGAAATCGCCCAAATGAAGCGATTCGTTCGCGGAATGCGCACGTGAATCGGGATCTTCGACGCCCGTAATCAGGATCTGCGACTGCGGAAACAGTTCGGTCAGATCCGCGATGAACGGTATTGACCCTCCCATGCCGGCCTCGACCGGCTGCGTATTCCACGCTGTTCCAAGCGCCCAGAGCGCGGCCTGTGCCGCCGAGGCGTTTGTATCGGTGGCAAATGCGTTGCCACGCTCGCCGGGTACAAAGGACACTTCAGCCCCGAAGGGAGCATGGCTGCCGATATGGGCGGCAATGGCTTCCATGGCTGCATCAGGGTTCTGGCCAGGCGCCAGCCGCACACTGATTTTTGCGCGAGCAGAGGGCAAGAGAGTGTTGGAGCTCAACGCCACGCTGGGCACGTCCATTCCAATGACCGACAGCGCTGGCTTGTTCCAAAGCCGGTCTGCGATGCTGCCTGTCCCGGCAAGCTGCACTGACTCCAGTACCGAACTGTCCCGACGGAAATCTTCCTCTGGGTAGTCCACGGTTGCGGGACCCGCGGACACCAGTCCCTCAATGGCCACTTCACCGGCGTCGTCGTGGAAGGTGGAAATGAGCCGGGCCAGGAGCGTGGGCGCATCCAGCAAGGGTCCGCCGAACATACCCGAGTGCACGGCGTGTTCCAGTACCCGCAGTTCAATGACCCCGTCTACCAGCCCGCGCAGGCTCGTGGTGAGGGCAGGTACGCCTACTTTCCAGTTGGCTGAGTCGGCGACGATGATGATATCCGCGCGGAGCAGCTCCTGGTGCGTTTCCAGGAAGGTGCGGAACGTCGGGGAACCTGCTTCTTCTTCCCCTTCGATAAAGAACGTCACTCCGACGCCGAACTCCTCCCCCATTGTCGCCAGCAGCGCTTCCAAAGACGCGACATGGGCCATGATGCCGGCCTTATCATCGGCCGCGCCCCTGCCGAAGAGCCGCCCGTCCTTCTCGGTTGCGGCGAAGGGCTCAGTTTTCCAAAGCGTCGGGTCACCCGGGGGCTGGACATCATGGTGCGCATACAAGAGGACGGTGGGTTTGCCGGGCGCGGCCGGACGCCGGGCCACCACAGCGGGTCCGCCTTCGATCTCTCCGTTGGAAACGCTGAGGATCTGTACGTCGGTCAGGCCCAGACCACGTATCAGTTCGGCAACAGTTTCGGCGCTGGTCGCCAACTCGGCCGGGTCGAATGCCTCCCAGGCGATGCCCGGTATGGCGACGAGTTCTTTCAAGGACGTGATGGTCTGGCCCATCCTGGCGTCGAGTGCCCGGGCAAGGGCGTCGACGTCGACAGGTTGGGCGCCTGTTGCCACCGGATGATGGCCGGAATCAGAAGGACTTGTCATACCGGCCACCCTACCCTCGGCCCCGGCACGGGCGGCAAGGACTGCAAGGTATTCTGTAGGGGTGTTTGGACGAAAAAAAGAGGCTCCCTCGCCCCAGGAAACCGTAGACCAGCAGGCCCAGGCCGTCCCTGAACGGGACCAGGTGACGGGCAAAGGCGCGCCGACGCCCAAACGGAAGGCCCAGGAAGCCGCGCGCAAGCGTCCGCTCGTTCCGAACGACCGTAAAGCGGCACGGGCCGCCAGCCGGGATGCGCAGCGCGAAGAACGGATCCGCATGCGCCAGGCCATGGACACCGGGGACGAGCGCCATCTGCCGTTCCGCGACAAGGGGCCGCAGAAGCGCTTCGTCCGCGACTTTGTTGATGCCCGATGGGTCCTCGGCGAGTTCCTGATCGTGTTCGCGCTGATCTTCGTTGTCCTCAGCTTCATCCGCGACTTGAACGTCCAGGCGATCATACTGGTCGGTTTCTGGATCCTGCTCGCCTGCGTTGCGATTGATGCCTTTATCCTGGGACGCCAGCTCAAGAAGCGGTTGGTGGCAAAGTTCGGGGAGTCGGAACGCGGCGCGGTTTGGTACGGCGTGATGCGCGGACTCCAGTTGCGCAGGATGCGTCTGCCTAAGCCGCAGGTCAAGCGCGGCCAGTACCCTTCGTAAGCAACCCCAGTACCACCGCCTGGGGGCCGGATCATCACGATCCGGCCCCCAGTGTTTTAACCGCTCCCAGCTCCCAAGCGGCGCAGGTCTTTCAACCGACCAGTCAGCGGTTGGGAGCCGATGGCAGTCAGACGGCGGCCGCCTTACGGCTGCGTGCCAGTTCGCGGTTGATGCGGGCGGCCCAGAACGGACCTTCATAAAGAAACGCGGTGTAGCCCTGGACCAGGGTGGCTCCGGCGTCCAACCGCTCCTGCACATCTTCCGCCGTTTCGACTCCCCCGACGGCCACCAGCGTCAACGAATCCCCGACGGCGGCCCGCAGCCGCCGCAGCACCTCAAGGGAACGCTGCTTGAGCGGGGCGCCGGAAAGGCCGCCAGCGCCACAGGAGGCGACTTTGTCGGCGTCGGACTTTAAGCCATCGCGCGAAATTGTGGTGTTGGTGGCGATGACGCCGTCCAGTTTCAGCTCTAGCGCCAGGCGCGCCACGTCGTCGATATCTTCGTCACTGAGATCGGGAGCGATCTTGACCAGCAGCGGCACATGCCTGCGTGCCACTGAATCGGCGGTCTCCCCAACTGCCTTCAGCAGCGGCCGCAACGTGTCAACGCTCTGCAGCAACCGCAGCCCCGGGGTGTTGGGCGAACTGACATTGACCACCAGATAATCGGCGTTGGGCGCGAGCAGGCGGGTGCTCTTCAGATAATCCTCCACCGCGTCATCGAGTTCCACCGTCTTGGTTTTGCCGATATTAACGCCGACCACGGGACGGCTGGCGCCCAGGCTGCGCTGCAGCGACCGCTGTGCCGCCGAAATGCGTGGTCCAACTGCCGCTGCGCCGTCGTTGTTGAAGCCCATGCGGTTGATCACCGCCCGGTCCTCGACCAGCCTGAAGAGCCTGGGGCGAGGGTTACCTGGCTGGGCCGAGCCCGTGATGGTGCCGACTTCAACGCAGCCGAAACCCAGGTCGAACAGCGCTTCGATGCCGTGCCCTTCCTTATCAAAGCCCGCTGCCAGGCCGAAGGGCGACGGGAACGACAGGCCCAACGCCTGGGTCCGCAGCGAAGCATCGGGCGCGGTGACACGCCGGAGCAGGGCGCCGGCACCGGCACTGTGGGCCAGACGGATCAGCCGGAAGCCGATGGTGTGGGCACGCTCGGGATCCATCCAGGAAAAGGCGGCACGAAAGAACAGGGGGTACAGGCGCATGATCCTAGTTTTACGGTAATTGCCCCGGCAACCAAACCAGCCCGGTGAAAGGCTTAGCATGAGTGCAAGAAGTGGAAGGAGCCGCATGCCAACTCTCTGGACCGAGGACATTCTCGGCGCGGGTTTCGAATCGGCAACTTTGGAAGTCCCGGCTGCTGATGGCGGCAGCCGGCGCGCAACGCTTGTGCGGCACCTGCCCGAGGCGTCGGGCATACAGCCCGGTCCGCAGGCCGTGCTGTACCTGCACGGTTGGAGCGACTACTTCTTCAATGCCGAACTCGCCGCGTTCTGGCACCGGCAAGGCGTTTCCTTCTACGCGCTGGACGTCCACAACCACGGGCGCAATCTGCGCGCCGCTGGGCAGGAGGAGAACGACGACGGCGCTCCCGCCCCCGAAGGTGCGGATCCCGGCGCCAGGACCGTGGGTGCGGGCGATCTTGCCGGCTATGCCAGCGACCTTGCCGACTACGACGACGAGATAGCGGCCGCAATGGATGCGGTGCGCGAGGACACCGCGTCCCGGCTGGACCTGCAGCCTGGCGTGGTGAAGACCATCCTGATGGGCCATTCCACCGGCGGTTTGGTGGCAGCGTTGTGGACGGACCGCAACCCGGGCGCCGTGCATGCCCTGGTACTGAACAGCCCTTGGCTGGAAATGCACCGCAGTTCACTGGTACGCCGGGCTGCCGCCACCGTCATCGATCCGATTTCACGGATCAGGCCGGAAGCCGAAATCAGGCTCCCGGCCCGGGGTTTCTACTGGCGCAGCATCAGCAGCGAGGCGGAGGGCGAATGGGACCTGGACCCGAAGATGCGCCCGCAGTACGCATTCCCCGTCCGGGCCGGTTGGCTTAGCGCCATCTGGCAGGGGCAGGCCGCCGTGGACAAGGGCCTGGGCATTACCGTGCCCATCCTCGTGCTGACCTCTGCCCGGAGCGTCTACGGCCCCTTGTGGCATGAGGAAATGAAGTCGGCAGACGCCGTCCTTGACGTCGAGACGATGGCCGCCAGCGCCGTCAAACTCGGCTCAAGCGTGACCGTCGAGCGGATCGACTCGGCCCTGCATGACGTTTTTCTCTCCAAATCCGAGGTCCGGGCGGACGCGTACCGCCGGCTCGAGCGGTGGATCAAAGCCTACGTGCTGGACAGCTAGCGTGCCGCCCGCCCTGCCGGTTTTGCCGCGTCCACGGCGCCGCCGTAGCGGCGGTCCCGGCGGGCATAAATCTCGATGGCCTCCCAGAGCGTCCTCCGGTCCACGTCCGGCCACAGGGTATCCATAAAGACCATTTCGGCGTAGGCGGACTGCCAGAGCATGAAATTGGAGAACCGCTGCTCGCCGGAAGTGCGCAGGAACAGATCCACATCGGGCAGGTCCGGTTCGTCCAGATACCGCCCGATGGTCTTCTCCGAGACCGACGACGCCTTCAGCCGGCCGGCAGCGACGTCGGCCGCAATGGCTGCGGCTGCATCGGCAATCTCGGCCCGGCCGCCGTAGTTCACACACATGTTCAATGTGCAGGTGCTGTTGCCGATGGTCTGCCGCTCGGCCACCTCGAGTTCCTTGACAACGGACTGCCAGAGCCTGGGGCGCCGGCCGGACCAGCGGATGCGGACGCCCCACTCGTCGAGCTGGTCCCGCTGGCGGCGCAGCACGTCTTTACTGAAGCCCATGAGGAAACGCACTTCGTCCGGTGAGCGCTTCCAGTTCTCCGTCGAAAAAGCATAGACGCTGACGTACTTGACACCGATCTCGATTGCACCCGCCAGGACGTCGAGCAGTGCTGCTTCACCCGCCCTGTGGCCTTCGGTGCGCGGCAACCCCCGCTGGTTCGCCCAGCGGCCGTTTCCATCC
Organism: Crystallibacter permensis; assembly: GCF_025960875.1. GTDB lineage: Bacteria > Actinomycetota > Actinomycetes > Actinomycetales > Micrococcaceae > Crystallibacter > Crystallibacter permensis. Next base: position 88,652 of record NZ_JAODLR010000014.1, read on the forward strand.
ATCACGATCGCCACGTGTTCGGGGACGAATGTTGCCGGAACAGCCGGCGCCGTGGCGCCCGAAGGGTGCGGATCGGGCCTGCGCGGGGTTTTGGGACTCACACTCTCTCCACGTGTTTGAGGGACTTCAGGGATCGTTCCAGGTGCCACTGCAAATAGGCGGCGACCAGCCCGGCCGCCTCGTTCCGGGCCCCGCTAACGGAGCTGTCCGCCGCGGGCCAGTCGGCGCTCAGCAAAGCCGCCAGCAGCGTCATGGTGGCCGGCGCGGGCGATGCCGAACCTGGAGGCCGGCAGTCATGGCACACCGCACCGCCCAGCGGTGCCGAAAAAGCACCATGCGGGCCTGGTTCTCCGCAACGCGCGCAGTCGGTAAAACTCGGGGCCCAGCCGGCCGTGGCGAGTGCCCGCAGCAAGTAGGAATCCAGGATCAGCTCGGGGGCATGGACGTTGCGGCTGAGCGCCGACAACGCCCCGATGACGAGCGCATAGTGTGCGGAGGTGGACTCGCCGTCGATATCGGTCAATTTCTCGGCTGTCTCGCAGATAACTGCGGCAGACGTGTACTTTCGATAGTCGGCGGCAATGTCCCGCCCGTACGGTCCCAGCGTTTGGGCCTGCGTCACGATGTCGAGATTGCGCCCCTTCACCAGCTGCAGGTCTGCCACCATGAAGGGCTCCAGCATCGCGCCGAATTTACTGCTCGTGCGGCGCACCCCCTTGGCAACCGCCCGGACCTGACCATGGCGTTTGGTCAGCAGGATAATGATGCGGTCTGCCTCGCCGAGCTTGTGCGTGCGCAGGATAACGCCTTCGTCCCGGTAGGTGCGGGAGGCAAAGGATCTGTTGGACACGTAGCTATTGTCCCACCGGCGGGCCCGGCTCCGCACAACAGCGCGGAGCCGGGTCTGCCAGGGGAACCGGTTGCATCAATCTCGGCCGGCGCGCTTCAGCTGGCGACGGCGGGGGAAGTAGCCGCGGCGTCGCGCACAGCGCGGTTTACTGCCGAGATCACGGCTTTCAGCGAAGCCATCGTGGTATTCGTGTCGATGCCGACGCCCCACAGCACGCGTTCCCCCACGGCGCATTCCACATAGGCCGCCGCCCGGGCATTGCCACCCTCGGAGAGCGCATGTTCGGTGTAGTCCAGGACCCGCAGATCCACACCGTCCTGGCTGAAGATATCCAGCAGGGCCGCGATCGGGCCATTTCCTTCGCCGCTGCGCCGGTGCTGCACGCCGTCGATGACCATCGACGCCGTCAGATGCGTCGAACCGTCCTCGGCTGTTTCCGTCTTGACCGAACCAAGCGAGTACCGGCCCCAGACGCGCTCCGGCGTCGGCAGGTATTCGTCGTTAAAGACCTCCCACAGCTGCGCGCCGCTGACTTCGCCACCGACGGTGTCGGTCCGGCGCTGGATGACGCCGGAGAATTCGATCTGCGCACGGCGCGGCAGATCCAAGCTGTGTTCGTTCTTGAGCAGGTACGCCACACCGCCCTTGCCCGACTGGGAATTCACGCGGATGACTGCCTCGTAGCTGCGGCCCAGGTCCTTGGGATCAACCGGCAAGTAAGGAACGGCCCAGGGGATCTCATCAACCGTCTTGCCGACGGCGGCGGCATCCTTATCCATGGCCTCGAAGCCCTTCTTGATAGCATCCTGGTGGGAGCCGGAGAACGCCGTGAAGACGAGGTCGCCGCCGTAAGGCGAACGCTCGGGCACCGGCAGCTGATTGCAGTACTCCACCGTGCGGCGGATCTCGTCGATATTGGAGAAGTCGATCATCGGGTCGATGCCCTGGCCGAACAGGTTCAGGCCCAGCGTCACCAGGTCCACGTTGCCGGTCCGCTCTCCGTTGCCGAACAGGCAGCCTTCGATGCGGTCCGCACCGGCCAGGTAACCCAGTTCGGCGGCGGCCACGCCGGTCCCCCGGTCATTGTGCGGGTGCAGCGAGAGAATGACGTTTTCACGGTTGTTCAGATTCCGGGACATCCATTCAATGGAATCCGCGTAGACATTGGGGGTGGCCATTTCGACGGTGGCCGGCAGGTTCAGGATAACGTTGCGGTCGGCCGACATTTCGAAAACGTCGGTGACGGCGTTGCAGATCCGGGCCGCGAACTCGAGTTCTGTGCCGGTGTAGGACTCCGGCGAGTACTCGTAGGTCACCTCTGTGCCCTTCAGTCCCTCTTCGTACTTCCGGCACAGCCGCGCGCCCTGCAGGGCAATATCGACGATGCCGTCCATGTCCTGGTTGAACACCACGCGGCGCTGCAAGACGGAAGTGGAGTTGTAGAGGTGGACGATGGCTCGGTCGGCGCCTTCCAGGGACTGGTATGTCCGCTCGATCAGGTGTTCGCGGGACTGTGTCAGCACCTGGATGGTCACGTCGTCCGGAATCCGGTCGCCTTCGATCAGCTGGCGGACAAAGTCGAAGTCCAGCTGGGAGGCGGAGGGGAATCCTACTTCGATTTCCTTGTAGCCCATGCGCACCAGCAGGTCGAACATCTTGTGCTTGCGCTCGGGGCTCATCGGATCGATCAGGGCCTGGTTGCCATCGCGCAGGTCCACGGCACACCACCGCGGGGCGGCGGTGATCAGCTTGTCCGGCCAGGTGCGGTCGGGCAGTTCGACAGTGATCTGGTCCTGGAACGGAATGTACTTATGGATGGGCATTCCGGAGGGCTTCTGTGCGTTACGCATGTTCGTTGGCCTTTTCTTCAGAGTTCTTTTTGAGATTTTGGCCGGGCAACACGAACTCCGCAGCGAGGGTTCGGCCTGTCAAACAGAAGTTCGCGTGGCCTCGCCGCGGCAGCTAAGAAGAAGCAGATCTGCGCGCACAATTTCACATTAGCACGGTGCGTAGGATGAAGGGGAAACCGTGTCAGCGGTCCGTTACGAAAGGAAGTTTGCCTTGGTTCATTCCGGCATTGCCCTGACCCACGTTGATCCCGCGGTCCGTCCGCAGGACGACCTATTCCGGCATGTTAACGGGAAATGGCTCTCGGAAACTGTCATCCGGGCGGACCGGCCGTTGGAAGGTTCGTTCACCGCCCTGCGGGACGCATCGGAAGCCGCGGTGCGCGAGATCGTCGAAGAGTCGGCTGCCAGCCCCGACCCCCAGTCACCGGCAGGCAAGATCGGCCTGATCTATTCCGGATTCATGGATACGAAGACGATCGAATCGAAGAAGTTCGCGCCGGTCCAGCCGCAACTCGACGCCATCGACGCCGTTTCGGACCGGGAGGGGCTGCTGGCATTGCTGCCGGAATTCACCCGCAACGGCGCCGCCTTCCCGCTGGCCTTCTTCGTCAATAACGACGCCGGAGATCCCACTCGATACCTCGTCTACCTTTATCAGTCCGGACTGGGGCTGCCGGACGAGGCCTATTACCGCGACGAGGATTTTGCCGACATCCGGACGGCTTACCAAGCATACGCGGTCCGGTTGCTGCAATTGGCCGGGTTCGATGCAGGCGAAGCGGATGCGGCTATCTCGCTTGAGCACAAACTCGCGGCCGGGCACCTGGACAAGGTCTCCTGCCGGGATCCCCAGAAGACGTACAACCTTCGTACTGTAGGCGAGCTCTCCGAATCCTTGCCGTGGGTCCGTTCGTGGCTTGCCGGCCTGGGCGCGGAGGGCCAGGACGTGAGCGAAGTGGTGGTCTGCCAGCCGGATTTCGTGAAGACGCTTGGCAGCCTGCTCGAAGATGAGCCCCTGGAAGTCTGGAAATCCTGGTTCCGGCTGCAAGCGCTGACCGCGTCGGCACCTTACCTGCACGCGGAAGCGGTGGACACCCACTTCAGCTTCTATGGCAAGACGCTGAGCGGCATTCCGGAACTGAAGGAGCGCTGGAGACGAGGCGTGGCGTTCGTGGAAGGCGCCCTGGGTGAAGCCATCGGCCGTGAATACGTGGAGCGGCACTTCCCGCCGGCACACAAGCAGCGGATGGAAGAACTGGTCGCGAATCTGATCGAGGCATACAGACAAAGCATCACCTCCCTGGCCTGGCTGAGTGCAGAGACGATTGAGCGCGCTCTGGAGAAGCTTGCGGCCTTCCGGACGAAAATCGGTTACCCGACCAAGTGGATCGACTACTCGGGTTTCGCCGCGGGCAGTGATGTGTGGCAGAACGTGCTGGAGGCGAACGCCTTCGAGGTCCGCCGCAACCTGGCCAAATTGGAAGGCCCGATCGATGCCGAGGAGTGGCATATGACTCCGCAGACGGTCAATGCCTACTACATGCCGACGATGAATGAGATCGTGTTCCCGGCGGCCATCCTCCAGCCGCCGTTCTTCGATGCGGACGCAGACATGGCTGCGAACTACGGCGCAATCGGTGCCGTCATCGGCCACGAAATCGGCCACGGGTTCGATGACATGGGTTCGCAGTACGACGGTACTGGCGCGCTGCGCAACTGGTGGACAGACGGTGACCGGGAAGCTTTTGAGCAGCTCACTTCCCGTCTGGTAGACCAGTTCTCGGTCCTGAGCCCCGAAGAAGCCCCCGGCAATACCGTCAATGGCGAATTGACGCTGGGTGAAAACATCGGTGATCTCGGTGGTCTGATCATTGCATTCAAGGCGTACAGGCTGAGCCTCAACGGTGAACCTGCATCCGAGATTGACGGTCTCTCCGGTGACCAGAGGTTCTTCTATTCGTGGGCCGAGTGCTGGCGCCAGAAGATCAGGACCGAAGAATCGGTACGGCGGTTGACCATTGATCCGCACTCACCGAACGAATTCCGCTGCAACCAGATCGTGCGCAACATGGTCGAGTTCCATGATGCCTTCTCGGTCAGCGAGACCGACGGACTATGGCTTGCTCCGTTGGAGCGGGTACGGATCTGGTGACCGCTGTGTCTCGTTAAATGCTGTGGGACCAGCCTTTCCGGCAGGTCCCACAGCCATTTAGCATATTTTTGGTGCAGTAGCGGCTTGCACCGAGACCTAGATGCCGCCGGACCCCTGACAGGTAACCTGATCGGCAGTCTGTCCGGTGAAGTTACCGCTCACTCCCCCGGTCGGATCCAGCTTCTCGCCGGTGGTGAAATCCTTGCCGACAGAAACGGTGACGCCGTACCGGGTCTCGGACGACAGGACGTTTGCCTTGGGCACGTTCAGCTCCTCCGCGAGGGCACGCGCAACGTCCTCGAAGCCGGCTGAATAGAAGATCTGGGTAGCAGGGCTGGTGCTCTCGGCCCCGGCCACGGTTTCCGCCGGAGCGCTGAGCAGATATCCCAGCAACTGCAGCTGTTCAGCGATCTCCTCGCTGCGGCCTTCGGCGCCGGATCCGTTAAGGACCTGGACCGGCTGCACCGATGGGTCGAAGGAGAGCGTCTCTTCCGGTTCAGGCTCGGCCGTCTCGGACGGCCCTTCGGTCTCCTCCGGAGCCTCGGTGGGCGAAGCGGAAGGTTCGGGCTCGGAACCAGCGGTCACGTCGCCGTCGTTCCTCAGAATTTCGAACAGCTTCTGTCCTTCTACTTCGTCCATGACCAGGCGGTTCGGATTCGGCTCGTACAGCGACGTGGGCAGCGAGACGAAAGCTACTTTGCCCAGATCCACATTCTTCAGGCGGTCTGCCAGGGCCAGCAGCTTGGTGATGTCAGTCAGGCCTTCGTCGACCGTGAGGTTCCTGGCCACGGCGTCGGCGATGTTGTAGAGGCGGGGTACATTCGTGAGCGTGCCCTCAGACGTGATCTTGCGGGCCATCGAGGCCAGGAAGCTCTGCTGTGCGCGAATGCGGCCGCGGTCTCCGCCGTCTCCGAACGCATGGCGCGTCCGCAGGAAAGCCAGCGCCTGCTCGCCCTGCACCGTGCTAACGCCGGCGGGCAGCACCAGGTCGGAATAGGTGTCGTTGATCGGCTCATTGACGCAGACCTCCACGCCGCCGATGACTTGGGAGAGCTCCTTGACGGCGTTGAAGTCCGCCATCATGAAATGGTCGACTTCCATCCCGGTCAGCTCATTGATGGCCGCGACTGTGCAGCCGGGACCGCCATAGCTCAAGGCGGTGTTCAGCTGGGCGAACTCCTGTGCGGGATAGATCTGCCCGGTTTGGGGATCCTCGCAGGTGGGAATGTCGGTCAGCAAGTCCCGCGGCAGGCTGACCACGGTCACCCGCTCCCGGTCCGCGGACAGGTTCATCAGCATCATGACATCGGAGTTGCCTTTGCCGTCGGACGAAGGGTCCTTGCCGTAGGCACCGTCTGTATTGGCCCTGGAATCGGTGCCCAGAATGAGGATCTGGACCGGGTCGGTACTAAGATCCACGGGCAGGCCGGTGGCCCCGGTACCCAGGTTCAGGGGCTCGGCCGTAAGGCTGGCGCGCAGACCCATGACCTTGACGACGACGACGCCGATTCCTGCGATCAATGCGCAGGCCAGAACCACCGCAACGATTTTCAGCCAACCCATGCGCTTGGAGGAGCGCAGATGCCGGGCGGTGTCGCGTCGGGGCTGGAGTGTCTGTCCCCCACGTGCAGACTGATCAGGCGCACGGCCTTCCTGGAACAGTGGATCATCACTGGAACTGCCGCGACGACCCACGGATATTCCCCCTTACTACGGTTAAGTCAATAGATTGCTACACATATTACGGGCAGAAGCCGTGGAAAGTTCCTCCGGTCTGGCTAGAAGCCGAGGCGTACCAGCTGTTTCGGGTCCCGTTGCCAGTCCTTGGCGATTTTCACATGAAGATCAAGATATACCCGCGTACCCAACAGTGCCTCAATGCCACGCCGTGCCTTGGTGCCGACATCGCGAAGCCGGGCACCGCCCTTCCCGATGATGATGGCCTTCTGGCTGGAACGTTCGACGAAGAGGTTGACCCGGACATCCAACAACGGGTTGTCCTCACTGCGCCCCTCACGCGGAACGATCTCTTCCACGACCACGGCCAGGGAGTGCGGCAGTTCGTCCCGGACGCCCTCCAAAGCAGCCTCGCGGATCAGCTCGGCGACCATCACTGCCTCGGGCTCATCGGTCAACTCACCGTCGGGATATAGCGGCGGTGACAGCGGCATGCGGGAAATCAACACATCATTAACCGTGTCGACCTGGAAACCGTCGGTTGCCGAGACCGGAACGACGTCGGCAAAGCCATCCGGAAAGACTTCAGCGCCCAGCGCAGTGACGGCCAGCAGCTGCTCCGCCAGGGCCGCGCGGTCCACCAGATCGGTCTTGGTAACCAGCGCGATGACAGGCTTGTTCGCCAGCGCGGCCAGCTGGTTGGCGATAAAGCGGTCGCCGGGACCGATCTTTTCATTTGCGGGAAGGCAGAAGCCGATCGCATCCACCTCGGAGAGCGTGTCGGCGACCAGATCGTTCAGACGCTGCCCCAGCAGCGTCCGAGGCCGGTGCAATCCCGGGGTATCCACCAGCACCAGCTGGGCATCCTCGCGGTGCACAATGCCGCGGATGGTGTGCCTGGTGGTCTGCGGCTTGGCAGAGGTGATGGCCACCTTTTGCCCGACCAACGCGTTGGTCAGTGTCGATTTGCCGGCGTTCGGCCGCCCCACGAGCGAGACAAAACCGGCGCGATAATTTTCCGGCCAGCCTTCGGTTGCCATGGCAACTACTTTGCCTTTGTTTGGACTCATCGTTCTGTCTCCGATTCCGCACCTGCGGGTGCCTGGCTGGCGGCAGCGGCGCCGTTGTCGGCAGCCGCTGAATTCTCTTGGTGTGTGGGTGGCTGAAACCAAACAAGGACATGCGAGACGCGGTTCCGCCTGCCCTCAAGCCGCTCGGCATACAGGTGGAGCCCGTCGATCTCCACCTGGCTACCCACGATGGGGACCCGCCCCAGGGTTTTAGCCAGCAAGCCGCCTACTGTATCGACTTCCTCGTCGTCCAGATCCAGATCGAAGAGTTCGCCGACGTCGTCAATGCTGGTACGTGCGCTGATCAAGTATCGCCCGTCCGGCTGCGGCTCGATTTCCGGACTCTCGGAATCATACTCGTCGACAATTTCGCCGACGATTTCCTCAATCAAGTCTTCCAGAGTGACCAGACCGGCAGTGCCCCCGTATTCGTCGATGACGATAGCCACGTGGGTAGACTCACGCTGCAGTTCCTTGAGCAGATCGCTAACCGCTTTTGACTCCGGCACATACCGTACGTCACGCGAAGCTTCATCAACCATGGTCGATGCCGCCGTTCCGGGCCTCGAATGCAGCCGGGCGGCTACGTCCTTCAAATAGAGGATACCGCGCACCTGGTCCGCGTTCTCCCCGATGACGGGAATGCGGGAATATCCCGAGCGCAGAAACAGGGACATCGCCTGCTGCAGGGTAGAGCCGGAATCGATGGTGAGCATGTCGGTGCGCGGCACCATCACGGCACGGACCTTGGTATCTCCGAGTTCGAACACCGAGTGGATGAGTTCCGCTTCCGCGTCTTCGATCATTTCAGCCTCGCTGGCACGATCCACAAGGTCGCGGAACTCCTCCTCTGAGAAGAACGCGGCATCTGCCCGTGGAGCGTTCGGCGCGATCGCGCTGCCCAGACGCACGAGCCAGCCTGGTACCGGTCCGAGAATTCCGCACAGGAAGCGAATGGCGGGAGCCGTCCACTTAACCACGGCGGGAGCGTGAATGCGGCCAAACTGGCGTGGGGAAACACCCACCAGCACGAAGCCCACCGCCGCCATTGTCACCGTGGCGAGCAGCCCCGCCATCCAGATGTTGTCCAGCAGGTCATGGAAAAGCAGAGCGACCGCTACCGCGCCTGCCATTTCAAACCAGACACGCCAGAACCGCAGGGCGTGCATGTGGGCTACCGGCGCTTGGAGCACCATAGCCAACGTACGTACGCGCCCGCTGGCCAGAAGCTGTTCCGCCTCCTGCCTCGGCAGGTAGGTAAAGGCTGCCTCAGCGGCGGTAAGTACTGCCGCGAAGAGCGTAAAGGCCAGCGCCATGCCGGCCAGGGAGCCAATGATCAACGCGTGGTCTCCGTGGGCGCGTCCTTGCCCAGGAACGCAGCCAGCAGTTGCCGTTGGAGGGAGAACATTTCCTGCTCCTCGTCCGGCTCGGCGTGGTCGTAGCCGAGCAGGTGCAGAAGGCCGTGGGTGGCCAGCAGCAGCATCTCCTCGCCAATACTGTGGCCTGCCTTTTGGGCCTGCTCATCCGCGACCTGCGGGCAGATCACAATGTCGCCAAGGACCCCGGCGGGACTGGGCTGCGCAGCCGTGCCCGGCCGCAGCTCGTCCATGGGAAAGGAGAGCACATCCGTGGGCCCGGGTTCGTCCATCCATTCGATGTGCAGCCGTTCCATGGCGTCCGTGTCGACCAGGATGATGGAGAGTTCGGCTTCGGGGTGCACATAGAGGCTTTCGAGCACGAAGCGACCGAGGCGGGCCAGGCCGGCTTCGTCGGCGTCGTACTCTGTCTCGTTGTTGACTTCGATTGCCACGTGCTAGCTCTCCTGTTCCGTCCGACGCCGCCGGGCTGTCGAGGGCTTGCGGTGTTCGTCATCCCAACGGCCGTAGGCGGTTACGATGTCGCTGACCAGACGGTGCCTGACCACGTCCGTAGCCTCCAGCATGGAGAAATTGACGTCATCCACACCTTGCAGGATTTCACTGACGATCTTGAGTCCGGAGCTCGTGCCGCCCGGAAGGTCAATCTGCGTGACGTCGCCCGTAACTACCATTTTCGAGCCGAATCCGAGCCGCGTCAGGAACATCTTCATCTGTTCCGGTGTGGTGTTCTGCGCTTCATCCAAAATGATGAACGCATCGTTGAGGGTCCGGCCGCGCATATAAGCCAATGGTGCGACCTCAATGGTGCCCGCTGCCATCAACCGGGGAATGGAATCCGGATCCATCATGTCGTGCAAGGCATCATAGAGCGGACGCAGGTAGGGGTCGATCTTGTCGCTGAGCGTGCCGGGCAGGAAGCCGAGCCGCTCCCCCGCTTCAACGGCCGGACGCGTCAGGATGATCCGGTTGACTTCCTTGTGCTGCAGAGCCTGGACCGCTTTGGCCATCGCCAGATACGTCTTGCCCGTTCCGGCCGGGCCGATCCCAAAGACAATGGTGTTGTCATCGATGGCGTCCACATAGTTCTTCTGATTCAGCGTCTTCGGACGGATGGTCCGTCCACGCGAGGAAAGAATGTTCAGTGTCAGCACTTCGGCCGGTCTGGCAACAGATTGCTCGCTGAGCATTCGCAGCAGCTGCGCAACTACCTGCGGCGACACATGCGTGTCATTGGCGGCCAGCGTGCGGATCTCCTCCAGCAGGCGCTCCGTACGGTCGACGACGGCGGGCGGGCCGGAGATGGACAGCTCGTTGCCGCGTACATGCAGATTCACGTCGCTGAACTCGGATTCTATGAGCCGGAGCACCTCATCCTGGGCTCCGAGTGCCTTGACCATATGTTCCGACGATTCAAAGTGGATGGAACGGTTACTGGATCCGAGCGGATCCACATCCAGACGTGTTTCCGACATAAAGCGGCCGGCAGGCCTTCCATCTCCCCTTAGCTAGTACGACTGTTGTGTGGGTTTGCTATACATCTCAATGCTACGGCAACGGCCGGATGTCGTTCCCGAAATCCATGCATGACCGGTAGATATCGATCCTGTCTCAATCGTGCATCAGTCCGGTTGAGAGACGGCCCAACCGCGCGTCGCGACGCCGGCAGTATGCCAAGCTGGTTTTTCAGGTACCGACAGGTGCCGCCATCAGACTTCCATTCGCGTTCAGGACGCCGCCATGAGTTGAGGAGGAATCCGGTCATTTCCACCGAGCAGCACCACCGGCCGCACCACGCAGCCCCGCGCCGATTCCGCGCGTGGCTGGCAGTGTTGACCCTTGGCTCCATGGTCATGATTGGTTGCATGCCTTCCGGGAACGGCCCCAACGGCCAGACTTCCATGCCGGCGAGCAGCGGCCAGCCGACCACTCAGAGCAGTCCCCTGGTCACCAGCGCTCCGGTTGAAACATTGCAAAGTACCGCTCTTTCCCCGGTCTACTGGCTGGGCACGAATGCCGAAACCGTGTTTCTCTACCGCGAGTTCCGCGAAGCGGAGGATCTTGGTGATCCGATCACTAGTGCCGTCAGTGCGGTCACCAAACTGCAGCCGCTGGACCCGGATTATTTCAATCCCTGGCAGCCGGCGTCCAAGGTCGGGGCCTCCATCACCAACGGATCCGTCATTACGCTGGACATCTCCTCCGACGCGTTCAAGGCCGACGTGGACGCCGGAATTGCGGAACGTGCCGTGCAGCAGTTGGTCTACACCGCCACCGCGGCAGCAGCCAATGCCGGTTTGAGTACCGCGGAAAACCCGCTCGACGTCGTCATCCTGGTTGACGGACATTCCGGCTACAAGGCATTCGGCCATGTGGAGCTCGGCGAGCCGATGTCTCGGGACGCTAATCTCAGTGCACCGATCTGGATCATAGATCCACAGCAAGGGGCTTCCACTGAAGGACGAGTGGAAGTCTATGGGCGCGGCGTTGCCTTTGAATCCCAATTGTCCTGGCGCATTTCGCGGCTGGAGTCGGCGGAAGACACCGGCGAAGGAACCATCGTCGAAGAGGGTACGGTGCAGGTTGACTCGGCGGCAGGTGAAACCGGTGAGTTCCGGTTCAGCCAGGAGCTCGATCCTGGAACATACCGGGTCATGGTCTTCCACCAGGACATGAGCGGCCGTACCGAAGAGCCTCAGAATGCCGACAGCAAGGTTTTCACGGTCAGGTAAGCGGGCCAGGCTGCGTTCAGTTCCAGCGGCCCAGCCGCTCGCTGAGCAGCGCGACGGCGGCCGGTCCGGCAGTTGAGGACCTGAGCACATGCGGTCCCAGGATCACTGGCACCGCCCCGGCCTCACGCATCTGCTCAACCTCGCGGTGACTCATGCCGCCCTCGGGCCCAACGATCATGAGAATGCTCTGCTCCAGGGCTGCTTCCGATTCCAACCCGCTTCTTTGAACCGCTTCCGCCAGTGACAGCCGCGCGTCCTCGTGGAGGATCAGCGCCAACCTGCTCTCGCCGATACGTCCACAGAGCGATTTCAAATCAACCAGCGGCGCCACGTCAGGGACGGTGGCGCGGCGCGCTTGCTTCGCGGCGGACCGGACCGTCGATTCCCACTTCGCCATCCCCTTGGCAGCCTTGGCGTCGCGCCAGCGGACAATGCTCCGTTCGGCCTGCCACGGAACCACCTCGTCCACACCCAGTTCAGTGGCAGCTTCGATCGCGAGTTCGTCACGGTCGGCCTTGGCCAAGGCCTGGACTAGCGTCAGCCGGAAGGGTGCCGGCGGCTCCGGGACAACGGTCTCGACGGAGACCGTCAGGCTCTCCGTACCCGTCGAGACGACCGTTCCCGAAAGCCGCATGCCCCGTCCGTCCACGACGTCCACGCTCTCGCCGGGGCTCAGGCGCTTAACCGCGACAGCATGCCTGGCTTCGGCACCGGTCAGGACAAATTCCTCGCCGGATGCCACCGCCGCCAGTGTTCCAGGTTCGGTGAAGAAAACGGGATTGGTCACTGTTAGAGATTGCCGAGCTTGTCCCGCAGCCGGGCAAACACGCCGCTGCCGCTGCCCGCAAGCTTGCCTTCGGTGAACTGCTCGCCGCGCGACGCTGCGAGCTGGCGGAGCAGTTCCTCCTGCTCGGAATCGAGTCTGGTAGGCGTTTCCACGTGCACATGGACCTTCAGGTCGCCGCGGCCGTAGCCCCGCAGATGCGTCACGCCGAGTCCCTTGAGGGTGATGACCTCGCCGGCCTGGGTACCGGGCTTGATGTTCAGCGACTGCGTCCCGTCGAACGTGTCCATGTCCACATCGGTACCGAGGGCCGCAGCCGTCATCGGTACCGCCATCGTCACATGGAGGTCGTCGCCCTCACGGATGAAGTTCTTATCCGGGGCAACACGGATCTCGACGTAGAGGTCGCCCTGCGGGCCACCTGCCGTACCTGATTCGCCCTGCCCGGCCAGCTGGATCCGGGTGCCGGTTCCGACACCTGCCGGAATTTTGATGGTCAGCGAGCGGCGGCTGCGGATGCGGCCCTCGCCATTACATTCGTTGCACGGGTCGGGGATGATCGTGCCGAAGCCCTGGCAGCTTCCGCAGGGTGCGGCGGTCATAACCTGCCCTAGGATGGAGCGCACGGCACGCTGTACCTGGCCCGAGCCGCCGCAGATGTCGCAGGTTCGCGGGCTGGTGCCGGGACGGCAGCAGCTGCCGTCGCACGTAGGGCAAACGACGGCGGTGTCCACTTCGATCTTCTTGTTGACGCCGAATACGGCATCCTTGAGATCGATGCGGACATTGATCAGCGCGTCCTGTCCGCGGCGCGTGCGCGAAGGGGGTCCGGCACTGCCCTGCCCACCGAAGAAGGTTTCGAAAATATCCTGGAAGGCGAACCCAGCACCCGAATAACCGCCGCCGAAGCCGCTGTCTGTGCCGTTCTCATTGCCTGTGGTGTCATAGACCCGCCGCTTCTGCGGGTCCGACAGCACCTCGTAGGCATGGCTGACCTGCTTGAACTGTTCTGCGGCCTCCGGCCCGGTGTTCACATCAGGGTGGAGCTTGCGGGCCAGCTTCCGATAGGCCTTCTTGATTTCCTCAGCAGTGGCATCGCGGCTGACACCGAGTACGTCGTAGTGGTTGCTCACCTTGTATTACTTCTCTTCCTGGGAATCGGTTGCGGACAGCGGCTCCCGCTGTCCATGTGCTGCTGGTTGGCCGGCTGCCTATCCGGCAAGGATCCGTGACAAATAACGGGCTACGGCGCGCACGGCGGCCATAGTAGTCGGATAATCCATCCGGGTTGGACCGAGGATGCCCAGCTTGGCTGAAGAACCCGGACCATAGCCGGTTGCGACCACGGACGTTTCCGCCAATGAGCCGTACGGGTTCTCATGCCCAATGCGTACGGAAATCCCGTGCGCGTCCTGCTGCATCTCCGACAGCAGGCGGAGAAGGACCACCTGTTCCTCGAGTGCCTCGAGAATGGGTCCGATACTCAACGGGAAATCCATGGTGGAACGGGCCAGATTGGCTGTGCCGGCCATGAGGATACGCTCCTCCTGCGTGGCTGCCGCAAGACTTTCCAAGGCCGCTGAAAGTGGTGGCACGATAGCCTCGGTGCCGGGCCTGGCGTCTTTCAATCCGTTCCGGAGCAGCCCGCCCACCGAATCCAGGGGGTGCCCGGCCAACTCTGAGAGATAGGCCGATCGGAGATCGGATAATTCTTCATCCGTGACGGGATCAGGCAGGGAAATGACCCGCTGCTCAACTTTCCCGTTATCGGCAATCAGGACAACGAGGACCTGTTGCGGTGCGAGCAGGACAAACTCGATGTGCCTGGTGCAGGCCCGACCCAGCCGCGGATACTGGATCACTGCTACCTGATTGGTCAGCTGGGATAACAACCTCACGGTGCGATCCATGACATCATCCAGGTCGCCCGCGTTTTCGAGCAGGGCCTGGATGGCACGGCGTTCAGCGGAGGAGAGCGGCTTCACATCCGAAATCCGGTCCACGAAGAGCCGGTAGCCCTTGTCCGTTGGAATGCGGCCGGCACTGGTGTGCGGAGCGACGATCAGGCCTTCTTCTTCCAGTGCAGCCATGTCGTTGCGGATTGTGGCCGAGGAAACACCTAAATGGTGGCGGTCAACCAGTGCTTTGGACCCCACGGGTTCGCGGGAATGCACGTAATCTTCCACGATAGCGCGCAGCACCTCGAGCCGACGGCCTTCGCTCACTGGGCACCTCCTGATTTCGTACGGCTGCAGTAGACATGCCGGTTAGCACTCAACACGTCCAAGTGCTAAGTCTAATACCTTTGGCACGTTGTTAGCATTGTCAGGCTGCCATGCACCTATCGGCGGCTCCGCTGATCGCCTGCAGCTACCCGAAAGCTGCATGACCGAAGGACTACAACCGATGAGCAGCTACGGCTGGGGACCACAGGATCTATCCGCTCCGAAGTCGCGTCAGCTTCGCAAGGTCGGGGCCGAACCCGGACTGGTACTGGAGGATGTCGAAAGCGGCTGGGTAGGCGCGGTGGTGCGTGTAGAGAAGTCCGGCGGGGTCCATCTGGTGTCGCTGGAGGACCGGCGGGGCAAGAAACGTTCCTTCCCCCTGGGCTTCGGCTTTCTACTGGAAGGTGAACCCGTGGAGGTAGTTCCTGCCATGGCCGCTGCCGCCGTCGCACGTCCGCAGCGGACGGCCTCCGGATCCGTCAGAGTAGAAGGACTGCGCGCGCAGGTGGCCAAGGCCAGCCGGATCTGGGTCGAAGGCAAGCACGATGCCGAACTCGTCGAGAAGGTGTGGGGCCACGATCTTCGGGTCGAAGGCATAGTTGTGGAGCCGCTTCACGGCGTGGATGATCTCGCTTCGGCGGTATCGGCGTTCGGCCCGGGGCCGCAGCGAAAGTTGGGCATTCTGGTAGACCATCTGCTGCCCGACACCAAGGAGTGGCGGATTGCGCAGGCCGCCATGGCAGTTCCGTCAGCGCGCAACAACGTGCTGATCGTCGGCCACCCGTATGTGGACGTGTGGCAGGCGATCAAGCCGGCCGTCATCGGGCTGGAAAAATGGCCCGTGGTTCCCCGCGGAACCGATTGGAAAACCGGAATCCTTGCCGGCCTCGGGTGGCCCAACAAAACCCAGATCGACATCGCGCACGGGTGGAAGCGCTTGCTTGGCAGCGTCAATACCTATGCGGATCTGGAACCGTCCTTACTGGGACGTGTCGAAGAAGTCATCGACTTCCTCACGGCCTGAGGAATGCGCATGGCGACAACCCCATTCTGCGCGGGCAGATTGACCCCGGTCCGCTGTTTACCGGTCATTGCGGCTAATCTTAGTTTCGTAAGTAATAGCCATTAGAACGAAAACGAATTCTCCTGAGGTAGGTCCTGTGTCAGACAACCCCGCGCGCAAGAAGCAACCGGATCGTCAGCCGGCTCCCCGGACGCAGTATGAAAGCGCCTCTTCCTCAGCCCTGCCGCTAACGCCGTCCGAAGACCGTCAGTGGGCCACTCTGGCTCATTTCGGCGGCATTCTGGGATGCTTTCCTTCGCTGGTCATCTACCTGATCTTCAAGGACCGGGGCCCCTTCACGGCCCAGGAGTCGAAGGAAGCCCTGAACTTCACGCTCCCGCCAACGATCGTGGCCGTTATTGCCAACGTCCTGATTCTGGTGCCTGTGATCAGCGGCTTCTTTGCCGTCGTTGCAGCGGCAATCTGGGTTTTCCTCACCGTGTTCTCTGTGATGGCAGGCATCGCAGTCAACCGCGGCCGTCCCTACCGCTACTCATTGAATCTCCGCCTGCTCCACTAAGCCCGCAGGCGGAGGCGCGCCGAAGAGGGCTACTCCAGCGTGGGCCTTGTCAGTCTTCCAGGAGGCGGCGGACCACGGCGTCGGCAAGCAGCCTGCCCTGCAAAGTGAGCCGGACGGTGCCGGCGAAAGCCGCGGGTCCGTCCACCAGCCCGTCCGCGATCAGACCTGCTACCGCTTTCCGCCCCTGCGGGCCCAGTTCCTGTGTCCGCAGACCATCAATGATGCGGGTCTGGAGCATCACATGTTCCAGTTTGCGGGTTGTCGCGTCAAGCGTTTCCCGTCCCGCCGCCGGAGAGACCCCTGTTGACAGCCGTTGGCCGTAGGCGGCCGGATGCTTCACGTTCCACCAGCGGACGCCGCCCATGTGGGAGTGGGCCCCGGGGCCGGCACCCCACCAGTCATCACCACGCCAGTAAGAGAGATTGTGCCGGCAACGGTCGGCTTCAGTGCGGGCCCAGTTGCTGACCTCATACCAGCCAAAGCCGGCGGCAGCCAACCGCGCCTCGGCGAGTTCATATTTGGTGGCGTGGTCGTCGTCGTCAATTCCCGGTACTTCGCCGCGGCGGATCTGGGCGGCGAGCTTGGTGCCCTCCTCCACGATCAGCGCATAGGCCGAAATGTGATCCGGCTCGCAGTCGATCGCCGCATCCAGACTGGTCTCCCAGTCGGCAACCGACTCCCCCGGCGTGCCGTAGATCAGGTCCAGGCTGACATGCAGCCCGGCCTCGCGTGCCCAGCGCACCGCCTGCGGAACACGGTCCGGATCATGCGTGCGGTCAAGCACCTTGAGCACGTGGGGTACTGCGGACTGCATCCCGAAGGAAACACGGGTGAACCCGGCCGCCGCCAGCGTCTGCAGCGATTCGGGCGTGACGGAGTCCGGATTGGCCTCCGTGGTGACCTCGGCCCCCGGTGCCAGACCCCATAGTTCGGTGGCACGGCCCAGAATGGCCGCCAGATCCGACGCCGGCAGCAAAGTGGGAGTACCGCCGCCGAAAAAGACCGTCGACAGCGGGCGCCGGGGCAGCCCGGACGCGGGCAGCACCTTCGCCGCCAGGTCGAGTTCGGCGTTGAGGGTGCCGGCGTATTCGTCCTGCGACGCACCTGAACCGAGTTCCTTGGCAGTGTAGGTATTGAAGTCGCAGTAGCCGCAACGCACCGAGCAGAACGGAATGTGGACGTAGAGACAGAAGTCCCTGTCCTGTGCGCCGGCAGCGGCCTGTGGCGGCAGCAAGCCATCGGCCGGTGCCGGGTCTCCCAGCGGCAGGACGCTAGGCACAGGTGACCGCCGCCGTCGTCGTTGTTTTGATCACTTCGGTTTTACTTCTTGCTCTTGTCTTTCGATTCATCGGACGACAGCGCTGCGATGAAGGCTTCCTGTGGAACTTCCACCCGGCCGACCATCTTCATGCGCTTCTTGCCTTCCTTCTGCTTCTCCAGCAGCTTGCGCTTACGGCTGATGTCGCCGCCGTAGCACTTGGCCAGCACGTCCTTGCGGATGGCGCGGATATTTTCGCGGGCGATGATGCGCGAGCCGATGGCTGCCTGGATAGGCACCTCGAACTGCTGGCGAGGGATGAGCTCGCGCAGTTTGCCGGTCATCATCACCCCGTAGCTGTAGGCCTTGTCCTTGTGGGTAATGGCGCTGAACGCGTCCACCTGCTCACCCTGCAGCAGGATGTCCACCTTCACCAGATCGGCGGCCTGTTCACCGTCCGCCTTCCAGTCGAGGGAGGCGTAGCCGCGGGTCTTGGACTTGAGCAGGTCGAAGAAGTCGAAAACGATTTCCGCCAACGGCAGCCGGTAGCGAAGCTCCACCCGGTCTTCCGACAGGTAGTCCATGCCCTTCATATCGCCGCGGCGGCCCTGGCAGAGCTCCATAATGGCGCCGACAAACTCGTTCGGGGCCAGAATGGTGGCCGAAACCATCGGCTCCCGGACCTCGGAGACTTTTCCATCCGGATATTCGCTCGGGTTAGTGACCGTGACGACCTTCTTATCTTCGAGGGTCACCTCGTAGACCACGTTGGGCGCGGTGGAGATCAGGTCCAGGTTGAAGTCGCGCTCCAAGCGTTCACGCGTGATTTCCAAGTGGAGCAGGCCGAGGAAACCGACGCGGAAGCCGAAGCCAAGGGCGGCCGAGGTCTCCGGTTCGTAGACCAGGGCGGCGTCGTTGAGCTTGAGCTTGTCCAGGGCGTCGCGAAGCACCGGATAGTCTGCCCCGTCGATCGGGTAAAGACCGGAGAAGACCATCGGCTTGGGATCCGCATAGCCGCCGAGGGACTCCGGGGCAGGGTTGTTCAAGGTGGTGACCGTGTCGCCGACCTTGGACTGGCGCACGTCCTTCACACCGGTGATCAGGTAGCCGACCTCGCCAACGCCCAGGCCCTTGGACGGCACCGGTTCCGGGGAGCTGACACCGATTTCCAGCAGTTCGTGGCTGGCTCTGGTGGACATCATCTGGATACGTTCGCGGGGCTTGAGTTCCCCGTCGACCACGCGGACGTAGGTCACCACACCACGGTAGGTGTCATAGACCGAGTCGAAGATCATGGCACGGGCCGGGGCATCGGCATTACCGACGGGGGCGGGGAGGTCGCGGACAATTTTGTCCAGCAGGTCCTCAACGCCCATACCGGTTTTACCGGAGACCTTCAGCACATCCTCGGGATCTCCGCCGATGAGGTTGGCAAGCTCCGCAGCATACTTCTCCGGCTGTGCCGCCGGCAGGTCGATTTTGTTCAGCACCGGGATGATGGTCAGGTCATTCTCCATCGCCAGGTACAGGTTCGCCAGCGTCTGGGCTTCGATGCCCTGCGCCGCGTCGACGAGCAGAACAGCGCCTTCGCAGGCAGCCAGAGACCGGGACACCTCATAGGTGAAGTCCACGTGCCCCGGTGTGTCGATCATGTTCAGCGCGTAGGTCTTGCCATCGAGCTCCCACGGCAGACGAACAGCCTGGGACTTGATGGTGATGCCGCGTTCGCGCTCGATGTCCATCCGGTCCAGGTACTGGGCCTTCATGTCCCGCTGCTCAACTACGCCGGTTAACTGCAGCATCCGGTCCGCCAGGGTGGACTTCCCGTGGTCGATATGGGCGATGATGCAGAAGTTCCTGATGATCGCCGGATCTGTGGCGGCAGGCACCGGTGCGGTGCGGGCCATGGGTGACACAGCGGTTTCCTAACTCTCTAACGGGGCTTCGATGATGGCTCTTCGATAGATACCAAGTTAACAGTCTCCCATGAGATGCCCGCTGTTTCTTCCCGGCAGGTACGGATTCGACGGGTAGTTTTGGTGCATGGCTTTCAACGTGAACACTCTTGGCCGGCTGCTCCGCGGTGCCGCAAAAGTCCTCCGGGCGGTCAACCGCTCTTCAACGTCCAGGCCCCCGGGTGCAGGCCGAGGGCGGCCGCCTGTCAGCCGGCCGGGCCCCGCAACGGAACACGGCCAGGGGCAACTGAGCGCGACGTACCCCGGCGACTTCCGCGGCAGGACTTCCGTGGCTTACTCCCCCAGCCCGGACGGCCAACCGGATCCGGGGGAAATCGTCTGGACCTGGGTGCCATACCAAGAGGACCACAGCAAGGGCAAGGACCGCCCTGTGCTGCTGATAGGCCATAACGGCCCATGGCTGCTGGCATTGATGATGACCAGCAGGGACCGGAACAACGGCTCGAACAGCCACGAGGACTACGTAGACATAGGCCAGGGATCCTGGGACCCACGCGGACGGCCCAGCGAGGTAAAACTCGACCGTGTACTGCAGTTGGATCCGCGGGATATCCGGCGCGAGGGAGCCGTCCTGGGCGAACGCGAGTTTTCCCAGGTGGCGGCAGCACTGAGACAGACGCGCGGCTGGAATTAGGCTTCGGCGCGCCGCCTCGGCGGCGGACGCAGCCCTGGAAGCTTTTCTGCTAACATTTATAGCTGTGTGTCCGCGCAGGTCGACGGGCACCTCAGGCCGGCTGCCATTACGGTATCCCCACGCCGCTCAGTCAATGGCCGGTCTGACTGCCCTCACCGACCAGTCCGCAACAAAGAGAGTTTATACGTGGCTAATATCAAGTCCCAGAAGAAGCGCATCCTGACCAACGAGAAGGCCCGCCAGCGCAACATCGCTGTCCGGTCCGAGCTGAGGACTGCTATCCGCGCAGTCGGCAGCGCCGTTGAGTCCTCCGATAAGGACGGTGCAACCGCTGCTCTGGCTACGGCCAGCCGCAAGCTGGACAAGGCTGTCAGCAAGGGCGTTATTCACAAGAACAACGCTGCTAACCGCAAGTCCGCTATCTCCAAGAAGGTCAACGCCCTCTAGGAAGCAGCTTCACCGGCGTTTACCGCCGATGCAATGAAGGCCCCCGCCGCTCGGCGGGGGCCTTCATTGCATTAAGAGTAGGCAGCTAGTGGCCAACGCTCGCTGCGATAACCGTGACGGCACGCTCTACGGCGTATTCGGGATCCCGGGCTGCGCCCTTTACCTGGGCATCTGTTTCGGCAAGCATCTGTATGCAGGCAGCCAGCGCAGCCGAGTCCCAGTTCCTCGCGTCCTTACGTGCTTGATCGAATTGCCACGGGGCCAGGCCGGCGTCTTTAGCACTGACTGATGCTCCCTTTACCTTGGCGATCTGCCGAAGTTTCATGGCCAGGACAGCGACTATCGGCACCGGATCCACGCCTGTGGCCAATGCATGCCGGAGCGTGGACAAAGCGACCGCTCCCCTGCCGGAGACGGCAGCGTCAGCAACTTTGAAGCCGGTGGCTTCCACGCGGCCGCCGTAGTACTTCTCGACCGTCTCTTCCGTGACCGTTCCCTGAACGTCCGAGATCAGCTGGGCGCACGCCGCTGCTAGGTCCGGGAGGGATGCGCCGACGGCAGCGACCAGTGCTTGACCAGCCGCCGGATCAAGTCCGCGCCGGGCAGCTTTGAACTCCCGCCGGACAAAGTCCAGTTTGTCCGAGTCCTTCTTCATCGCCTGGCAGTCGACCACCGGTGCCCCGCTCGCCTTGATAGCGTCCAGCAATTTCTTGCCCCGGACCCCGCCCGAATGGTGCAGCACTAGAGTGACGTCCTCTGCCGGGGCCTGCAAATATGCCAATGTGTCGCCCAAGAACTCATCGTTCATCTGTGCCACTCCGTCCACTTCAACCAGCTTTGATTCGCCGAAGAGGCTGGGGCTGGCAATCATGGTCAGTTGGCCGGACGAGTAGGATGCAGCCTCCAGCGTAGTGAGCTCGACGTCCGGATGAACTCCCCGGGTCATCGACCGGATACGGTCTCTGGCCCGGTGTGCCAGATATTCTTCGGGCCCGCTGATGAGCACGACCGGAGCCGGTTCAACGTCGCGCCAGGAAACGATTCGGCCGGCAGTCTTGCTGCCTGCGGCCGGACGGGCCGGGGGTGGATTCACAGGTCAGGTCCTCCTAGTATCAGAGTCAACATTGTCACGGGCAGCCGATTTTCCCAAGCCGAAAACCGCTCATTCCGCCGGACGCACGGCCAGGCTGCCGTCTGCGAGATCGACGACAATGGTACCGATTTGATCCGTCCGGAAAACCGGTATCCGAAGCCGTTCCAAGGCCGAGAGGATCGTGGGCGCCGGATGGCCGTAGTCATTGTCACGGCCAACAGAAATGACCGCCGTTCTCGGCTGCACCCGGTCCAAGATCGCTGTCCCACCGTTACGCGCGCCGTGATGGCTGATCTTGAGGACGTCCACGCTGCCCGGTTCAAGAGCCAAGCCCCGGAGCAGGTCGGCCGCGGCCTCCTCTTCCAGGTCGCCGGTCAGCAGTATGCGCAGTACCCCGCCGTCGGCGCCAGTGACTGTGACCAGCATGACGATGCTTGAATCGTTCTCCGAAGCACCGGTCCGTGCCGCCGTCGGCCAGAGTATTTGCCACGAAGCGCTGCCCGTCCTGCCCGACTGTCCCGCCTTGCCGAGCTCAGGATCCAATCCGTGTTCGGCCAGTGTGCCCCCGACTAGGTCGGGCAGCTCCTTCTTCGAACTTCCAACGAGCACCCGGGCCACCTTACGTCCATCCAGCACGCCGTCCAGGCCACCGTAATGGTCCAGGTGCATGTGCGTGAGGACCAAAAGCCCGATGCTCTCCACTCCCAGCGAATCCAGGCAGGAATCCATAGCGCCGGGTTCAGGCCCGGCATCAATAACCATGGCCTGGCCCGTACCTGTGCGGATCACCAGCCCGTCGCCCTGGCCGACGTCGCAGACCACGGCATCCCAGCGTTCGGGCAGCGCGGGGACACCCCTGCTTGAGAGCAGCCAGCCCAGCAGCGCACCGGCGACGACAGCCGCACAAAACGCAGCCCCCACCCGCTGTTTCCCGGTCCACCGCGTTCCGGCGCGCCGTGTGGTCCCCCTCCCGCGTTGGGCTTCCTGATCCTCGCCCAGGGAGGTCCCCTGGTCTGCGGACGCAGGCAGTTCAGGCGTGTACCGCCGCCCCGAGCCACGGCCACGGCAGGACGTCTGCTCGACCCTGAACCACAAGGAGGAAATGCCGGCCCGTCCCTGCGCAGCCAGCCACAAAAGGGCGAGAAGGACGACCGCGGCCGCGGCCGCCAAGACCGCGCCGGCCGGTCCGCCAAGCCACGGAAGAGTGGCCAGTGGAAGTCCGGAGAAGGTCCGGGCGATCTGCGCGACCCAGAGTGTGAGAAAGCCTGTAGCGTGGACGAGCCAACCGCCGGGTAGTGGCGCCCATGGGAGCAGCGCCAGGGAGACCATGCCGCCGATGGTGACGAAGGGAACCACCGGCGCCGCCAGGATGTTAGCCGGTATCGAGAACATGGCCAACTCCGGTTGGAGCTGGACGAGGACGGGCGTGCAGAACAGCTGGGCAGCCAGCGGAATCGCCATGGCGTCAGCGAGTAGCTTCGGCATAAAGTGTTGCAGCCATCGCGAGCACGTGCTGCCGAGCAGCACCAGCCCCAAGGTAGCCAGCACCGAGAGAATGAAACTGTATTCGCCGGCCAGCCATGGATTGGCCAGAAGGAGGATGAGGACGGCCAGCGCGAGGAAGGACAGCGACGCCCGCCGCCGGCCGGAGACCAGTGCTGCCACTCCGATCGTTCCCATCACGGCTGCACGCAGGACGCTCGGCTCCGGCCGCACCAACAGCACAAATCCGGCCAGCGCGACAATGCCCAGCACCGAGCTCAGCCACCGAGGTGCCCTGCAGGCTGTCGCCAGCAGGTAAACAAATCCGAGCAAGTAACTGCAGTTCGCTCCGCTAACCGCCATAAGATGCGTCAGGCCGGTGCGGCGCATGGCTTCTTCCAAATCGTCAGTCTGCTGTTCCCTGTCGCCAAACACCATTCCTGGCAGCAGTCCGCGCGCATCCGGCGGCAGGCTCCCGGTGTGTTCGACGAATAAGCTCCGGAGCGCGTTGACCGCCTCAGCAGCCGGCGGAGTCGATGTCACATCGGGTGCCGTTGAGGCACTCAGCATGGCGGCTTCCGACGATCCCGGTTCCATCGGCGCCAGGGTTCCGGCGGCGTGCAAACGATCCCCGTAGCGGACTGCCTGCCATGTCTGGTTACCGATGACAAGCACCGGGGTTGCAGCCTCGAATTTGCGTCCCGCGTGCGATGCCTCGGTGATTTCGGCGGTGACGAGATACCGTGGACCGGAGCCGAATATCGACGGCGTCTTTGAGCGAGAGGCATCCGAGAGGGCCGTGAGTTCGGCGGTGATGTACGCTCCGGATTCTATGGCGGGCCCGATCGGCCCGCTGAGCCGTTCCGTGTGTTTGACGCCGATGACCAGTGCCAGCAGTCCGACAGTGCACACCATCAGGAACACTGTGCCGGTCACCGAAGGAATAGACTTCCGCCGGCGTCGTCGCAGCCCGGCCAGCAAGAACGCCGTTACCGCTCCACCACACAGGGCTGCGCCGGCCATCCCCACGCCGGGCGGTAGCCGCAGCAGAACGAGCGCCACTAGCCAGCAGGTTGCCGCCGCGGCGGCTAATCTCAGATCCAGCCGGACCGCTCCGGGACCGCTATCTCCAACTCCCGGCCGCAGCGCTTTGGCCGCGGCGGGATCACTTGCAGATTTTTCCCGGAACAACCGGGCCTTCAAGCTTCGCTTTCCGGCGGGGCTCGGGTCGCTGGTGGTGTCCTTGACCGTTTCGCTGGCCACTTGGCGGGCGGCCCGCGCATAGTGCTGCCAGGGCGGCGCCGGGCTCATACCGTGACCAAGTCCACGAGGCTTGCGAGCATGACTTCGCCGATGCCCGGCACTGCATCCAGGTCTTCGGGCCGGCCAAAGCTGCCATGCTGCTCGCGGAAGTCGATGATGCGCTGAGCAAGAACGGGCCCGACCCGCGGCAGCGTCTTAAGTTCTTCCAGCGAGGCGCTGTTGAGATTGATCTTGGCTGCGGGCTGGTCTTCTGCTCCGCCGGCATCGCCCTCGGGACCCGCTGCACTCCCGCTGTTGCCGGAGGCGGACTGGTGCTCGGGTGAAGAAACGAAGACCTGTTGGCCGTCCATGAGCGGCGCCGCCAGGTTCAGTGATGCCAGATCTGCGTCTTCGCTGGCACCTCCCGCGGCTTCCAGTGCTTCAAAAACCCGCGCCGATGCCGGTAGACGGACAATGCCCGGACGGCCGACGGCGCCGGCGACATGAACGATGATCTGCGCAGCATCGCCGGGACCGGCCTCCGGCCCTGGGGAAACACCCTCCTCGTCCGCCTGGGCCGAGGGTACCGGCTCGGCGGCCTGCTCCGGGCCCTGTCCCTCCCCAGAGGGTCCGGTCTCTGCCGCGGAGCTCGTGACGGGCAGCGACAGCAGCACATTGCTCTCTTCCCGGTGGGTATCTGCTGTCAGGAGCAGCACCAAAGCGTAGCCGACGGCCAGTCCTGCAGCGATCAGCGCTGCTCCCAGTGCCACCCGCAGACGCGGGCGGCGGGCAGATATTTTCAGGCCGTGGCTGGCTTCTGTAGCGGCTGTTCCCCAGCGGTGGCGGCCCATGGCACTACGCTATGGAGGAAATCAACGGCCGGGCAGGACGCTCCTGCGCCTTGTGGAGAGGAGCATCCCGGCCCACATTGTGGAGATCAGGACACCGGGTCGGGCATGGCGGGTCCTATGACGACGGCGAGGACTCCCAGTCCGGCATGCGCGGCCAGCACCGACGGTACTGCGGTGACCAGGATTTCATCACCGACATGAGGACTGAGCTCTTCGGCCAGCGACCTCGCCTCTGCTTCATTGCCGAAATAATGGACAGCCAGCTGCGGTGAATACTCGAGTTCTTCGATCCGCCGGACCACCAGCTGCTGCATCCGGACGAGTGCCTTGGAAGCCGTCCTGATTTTTTCCACCTCCGCGATGGCACCGTCGCGGATGGTGAGAATAGGTTTGATAGCCAGCAGCGACCCGAAGAACCCGGCGGCCGGATTGATCCGCCCGCCCCGGCGCAGCTGGTCCAGGCTGGGAACATAGAAAAGGACATCGCCCGCTGCCGCCGCTTCGCGGGCCCGTTCCGCCACCGCGGATGCCTCCGCGCCGTCTTGCGCCGCCAGCACCGCAGCGACAACGGCAAATCCCTCCACCATCGCCACCGACCTGGTATCGACGATCTCCACGCGGATATCCGCCTCTGCCGCAGCCAGTGCCGCGGCTTCCACGGTGCCTGAAAGGGATCCGGAAAGGTGGATGGAGACGACGGCGTCGAAGCCCTGCCGCTGCAGTTCTTCATAGGTCCGCTTGAAGAGGCCTGGCGACGGCCTGGAGGTCTTGACTTCCTTGCCTTCAGCCAGGCCGACGGTTAGCACGGCGGGGACGTCGTCCACTCCCTCGCCGTAGATCTGGCCGGAAATCATCACCGGCATCGGAACGATCCGCAGCCAGTCCGCGGTTTCCGGTTCGGCTGCCCACTCAGCGGGCAGCGAAGCAGCCGAATCCGTTACCACGGCGACCCGGGGACGTTCGGACACTTCCTCCGGCTTGCGGCCGGCCTGGTGCAGCAGTTGCCGTGACCGCTGCACCAGCTCCTCAAGCCATGACATTGTCAGCCGCGCTTATGCCGGGACGATGTTGACCAGTTTGGGTGCCCGGACGATGACCGTGCGGACGCTGCGTCCGTCGAGCGTTTTGACCACCTGTTCCGATGCCAACGCCTTGGCCTTGAGCTCCTCTTCGCTGATGTCCGGGGCCACTTCGAGCCGGTCCCGGACCTTGCCCTGGACCTGGACAACGGCGGTAACCGTGGCCTGGACCAGCAGCTGCTCGTCGACCGCCGGCCAGCTGGCGGCCGCAACCGAGGGCTCATGCCCGAGCGCTGCCCAGAGATCCTCTGCGGTATACGGAGCGAACAAGCTCAGCACAATGGCCACGGCTTCCGTAGCTTCCCGAACGGCGGGATCGGCTCCGCCGACACCGCTGTCGATCGCCTTGCGGGTGGCATTGACCAGTTCCATGAGGCGGGCGATGACCACGTTGAACTTATGGTTGTCCAGCAGTTCGGCGGCGTCGGCGATCGTCCGGTGGGTCACCGAGCGCAGCGCACGGTCGCCTTCTGCTGGATCGGCGCCGACGGCGGAAGTCACGTCCTGGCCAAGCCGCCAGGCACGGGCCAGGAATTTAGCCGAGCCCGACGGCGAAACGTCGGCCCAGTCGACGTCGTCCTCCGGCGGTGAGGCGAAAATCATGGTCAGCCGGACGGCGTCGACACCGAACTTGTCCAGCTGCTCGCCGAGGTCCACGCCGTTGCCCAAAGACTTGCTCATGGCCTTGCCCCCGTTGAGGACCTGGCCCTGGTTCAGCAGCGCGCTGAACGGCTCGTCGAAGTCCACCAGCCCGAGGTCCTTGAGCACCTTGGTGAAGAACCTGCTGTACAGCAGGTGCAGGATGGCGTGCTCGACGCCGCCCACGTACTGCCCGACCGGCAGCCACTTGTTGACCGCCTCGACGTCGAAAGGCCCTTCGGTGTAGTCCGGCGAGGCAAACCGAAGGTAATACCAGGAGGAATCCACGAAGGTATCCATGGTGTCCGTATCCCGGGTGGCAGCGCGTCCGCAGTTCGGGCAGTCAACGTTGACCCAGTCCGCGGCGGCGGCCAAGGGCGATGTGCCCTTCGGTGAGAGCGCTTCGCCGCGCAGGTCTTCGGGCAGCCGCACCGGAAGCTGGTCATCGGGAACCGGCACCTCGCCGCACTCGGCGCAGTGGATGATGGGGATGGGCGCACCCCAGAAGCGCTGGCGGCTGAGCAGCCAATCGCGGAGCCGGTAGTTGACCGTCTTCTCGCCGGTGCCGGCCGCCTCGACAATATCGATGGCCTTGGCGATGCCCTCGTTCTTGGACAGACCGTTGAGGTCGCCCGAGTTGATCAGGCTGCCTTCGCCCGTGGTGGCGGTCCCGCTGACCGCGGGATCTTCCTCACCGGTGTCCAGCACCGCCCGCACGGGCAGGTCGAACGTCTTGGCAAAGTCCAGGTCGCGCTGGTCGTGCGCAGGGACAGCCATAATGGCGCCGGTGCCGTAATCCGCAAGGACGTAGTCCGCGGCCCAGACCGGCAGTTTCTCGCCGTTCAACGGGTTGATGGCATAACGGCCGAGGAAGACGCCGGTCTTCTCCCGGTCGGTGGACTGGCGTTCGATATCGGAGAGGGCCTTGATCTTTTCGCGGTAGTCCATCAGCGCATCATGCTGTTCGGGCGTAACCAGGTCCAGGGCCAGATGGGCGTCTGCGGCAACGACGAAGAATGTGGCGCCGTACAGGGTATCGGGGCGGGTGGTAAAGACGGTGACGCCCTTGGCTTCCCGGCCGTCCGCGGGCTCGATGTTGAAGTTGACGTGGGCGCCCTCGGACCGGCCGATCCAGTTGCGCTGCATAGCCAGCACACGCTCAGGCCAATGGCCCTTCAGCTCGTCCATGTCATCCAGCAGCCGGTCGGCGTACTCCGTGATCTTGAAGTACCACTGGTTCAGGCTCTTCTTGGTTACCGGCGTACCGCATCGTTCACAGGCACCGTTGACAACCTGTTCGTTGGCCAGCACCGTCAGGTCCTTGGGGCACCAGTTGACCGGTGAATTTTTCCGGTAGGCCAGCCCGCGCTCGTAGAACCGCAGGAACAGCCACTGTGTCCAGCGGTAGTAGTCCGCGTCGGAGGTGTGCAGCCGCCGGGACCAGTCGGCGCTGATGGCGTAGCGCTTGAAGGATGCGGCCTGGGTCTCGATGTTGGCGTAGGTCCATTCGGACGGGTGCGCGTTGCGCTTGATGGCCGCATTTTCCGCGGGCAGGCCGAAGGAGTCCCAGCCGATCGGGTGCAGGACGTCGTAGCCCTTCAACCGCAGGTAACGCGCGACGACGTCGCCCATGGCGAACGCTTCGGCATGGCCCATGTGCAGGTCGCCCGACGGATAGGGGAACATATCCAGCACGTAACGGCGCTCCTTCGAGCCGTCGTCAACGGCCTTGAAGACGCCAAGCTCTTCCCAGACGGCAGGCCATTTGGCCTCCATGGCGGAAAAACTGTACTCGTTCGGTTCGGTACCAGACTGCGTACTCACGTTGACTTGTCCTCGTCCTCTTGGTTGCTACGGCGCACTCCCGGTGGTTGCCGCTTAGACACACAAAAGCCCCTCGACACGGGAGGGGCGGCCGCACGTTACGGAACTGTTCCGTAGGTGCGGCTAGCTAAGCAGAAGTGCGGACATGGAATTACTTTACCGCAGATCAGCCGGAGGCTTCCTTAGCCTTGATCCACCGATGAGTTTCGGGTCGTCTTCGGCGTTTTAAACACGAAATGTCCGTCGTTTCAGGGAAAATTTGACTTACCACAGAACAAATTTCCTGAAATCGAAGGACATCTCGCAGATGCAAGTTTCCCATAATCGTTCCGCCGTGTCAGTTTCCTTCGACGAACCGAACCTCGTGTCCGCCGCCGGGCTGCTGCCGGTGATGACGTTGGCCCGGGACGCCGGATTGCAGGAGCTGGCGGATCAGTGGCTGTCGGTGCCCACCGACAAGGGCGCGAACGCCGGGTTGAAGATCGCTTCGCTGGTCGCGGGAATGGTCGCAGGCGCGGATTCGATCGATGACATGGCGCTGTTGCGCCACGGCGGGATGAAACGTCTTTTCAAGGCCTGCTACGCGCCGTCCACGCTGGGCTCATTCCTGCGCTCCTTCACGTTCGGACACGTGCGCCAGCTCGACGCGGTCGCCTCGCGTTTCCTGATCAACCTGGGGGCGCGGGCCCCGCTGCTGGGCTCCACAGGTCCGGAAGACTTCGTGTTCGTCGATGTCGATGACACGATCATCGAGGTCCACGGCTACGCGAAGCAGGGATCCGGCTACGGCTATTCCGGCGTCCGCGGCCTGAACGCGCTGCTGGCCACCGTCTCCACGCGGGACACCGCCCCTGTGATCGTCGCCCAGCGCCTGCGCAAGGGCGCGGCGAACTCGGGCCGCGGCGCCAAACGCCTGGTCACCGATGCCCTCTCCACCCTCAAAGGACTCCAGCCCG
>NZ_JAODLR010000015.1 GCF_025960875.1 Crystallibacter permensis
GGCCGAAGACGCCGAGACCGGCAACGCGCACGGGTTCTCCTCCTGCGCCGCAACGGAGATCGCCGCGGCCCTGGCCCAGCCCCGCGGCAGCGCGGAAAAGGATCTGGCCGAGGCCGCGCAACTGTCCCAGCACCTGCCGGCCACGGTGGAGGCGATGACCGCCGGGAACCTGGACCTGCCGCGGGCCACCGCCATCGCCCGCGGCTCCGCCGACCTGCCCGAAAACCTGCTGCCCGCGTTCGAGGCCAAGGTCCTGCCCAAAGCCGGCGAGATCACGGTCGAGAGTGTGCAGGCCCGTGCCCGCAAGGCCCGTGAACGGCTGCACCCGGAAACCCTCACCATCCGCCATGAACGCGCGAACCAGTCCCGGAACGTCGGCCTCGTGCCGCAGGATGACGGGATGGCCGAAGTCTGGTTCCGCTGCAGCGCGGACAAAGCGGTGATGGTGTTCAACCTGGTCCAGGCCCTCGCGAAGAAGCTGCAAGGCCCCGACGAGGCCCGGACCCTGCCCCAGCTGCGCGCCGACGTCATCACCGACCTGCTCGTCAACAACCCCGGCACCTGCAGCGGCGGCAGCGCAGCCACCGGGACCGGAACTTGTACCGGCACGGGGACGGGAACCGGTGCCGGGGCGGGAGTGACCGCCAGTGTCGCGGTCACGTTGTCGTTGGAGACCGCGGCGGGATTGAGCGAGGAGCCCGGCGAACTCGCCGGATACGGGCCGATCCCGCCGGAAATGGCCCGGAACCTCGCCGGACTGGCGAAGTCGTGGCTGCTGGTGCTCACCGATGAATACGATAAAGCGATCGCCGCCGCGAAAGACCTGCGGCATCCGCCCGAATGGCTGAAACGTCTCGTCCGCTTACGTGACGGGCACTGCAGCGGCCCCGGCTGCCGCGTGGAAGCCCGCTTCTGCGAAGTAGATCACACCATCGCCTGGGAAGACGGCGGTAAAACCGTGCTCGAAAATCTCAAAGCCGCCTGCAAACCCGACCACATTTCAAAACACGCCGGCGGCTGGAAAGTCACCCAACACCCAGATGGCAGCACCACCTGGAAATCGCGCACCGGCCACGAATGGACCAGCACCCCCGAAAACAGCTGGTCCATCCGCCCGCCAACCGACCCACCACCGGACCTCTACACCCCACCACCCTTCTAACGCCGACATACAGCGGCGGCGCCACACACCATGACCCGATGTCATGCCTGCAGCAGCTGCGCCACAACGCAAGGTGAGACGCCGCCGTCGTTAGTCGTGGTGGCCGCTCAGGGCGCGACGACGACGTGCTCGTTCGGCACGCAATGCGTCATGGTGAGCCCTTCAACGTTGCGCGGGCCGTTCTTGCCCAGGTTCTTCATCCGCGACACCTCTGCATCGGTGAGCGTCTGCGTCTGCAACGGCCCAAGGTCCTTCACGTCCTCGAGGCTGATACCCAAGCCCTCTCCCACGCGTGAGCCGAGCTCGTCGTCGACCATGTAGAAATGCCAGAGCATGCGTTCCTGGACCTTCCGGTCCGCCTGCGCAATCAGCGTGGTGAAGTTGGTGACGAGGTCATCCTGCTCCCAGTCTTCGAGGAGTTGGTAGCGCTGGCCTGCCTGCTCATAATCATTGGTGCGCGGGATGCGGGCACGAGTCAGCCGGCCGGTGAGTTCCGGGCCTTCAATGTCCTCCGTTTGGTAATGCCCCTCGCGCAGGCCGCCCGTGATGGACGGTTCATAGTTGATGTGCGGGTTCTGTCCTACACCGAGGTCGCGCCCGTAGGACATCTGCCCGCCGGTTTGGTTCGTGGCTACCTGCACACGTCGTGGCGAATTCACCGGCAGCTGCAAGTAGTTCGGCCCCACACGATATCGCTGGGTGTCGCTGTAGCTGAACGTGCGGCCGACGAGCATTTTGTCGTCAGAGAAATCCAACCCGTCCACCAGCACGCCCGTACCGAAGGCGATCTGCTCGTTCTCATTGTGATGGTCAGAGACGTTCTCGTTCAGTGTCATGGTGCCAATGAGTTTGGGCTCGAAGTCCTGTTCCGGCCAGGTCTTCGTGTCATCCAAAGGGTCCCAGTCGAGTTCCGGATGCTCGTCGTCGCTCATCATCTGCACGTAGAGATCCCATTTCGGGAAGTCGCCGCGTTCGATCGCTTCAAACAGGTCCTTGGAGGCATGCCCGGTGTCGTTGGCCTGGATGTTCGCCGCGTCCGCTTCCGTCAGGCTCTTCACGCCCTGGTGCGGCTGCCAGGTGTACTTCACCAGGACCGTGTCGCCCGTCTGATTGCACCACTTGTAGGTGTTGACGCCGAAGCCCTGCATGTGGCGGTAGTCGGCGGGGATGCCGCGGGGGCTGAACAGGTTGACCAGCATGTGCAGGCACTCAGGTGTCTGCGACATGAAGTCGAAAATCCGCGCGGGCTCCTGCCGGAAGGTGATGGGGTCCGGCTTGAGCGCGTGGATCACATCCGGGAACTTGATGGCGTCCCGGATGAAGAACACCGCCAGGTTGTTGCCCACCAGATCCCAGTTGCCGTCCTCCGTGTAGAACTTCACTGCGAAGCCGCGCGGGTCACGGGCTGCTTCCGAGGAGTCGTGGCCGCCGATCACCGTGGAGAAACGCACTGCCACGTCCGTCTTTTTGCCCGCTTCCTGGAACAGCTTCGCCCGCGTGTACTCGGAGATCGGTTCGTCGCCCCACTTTCCGGTGGCTTCGAACGTGCCGAAGGAAACGAACCCGCGTGCGTGGACCACCCGTTCCGGAATGCGCTCCCGGTCAAAGTGGCTGATTTTCTCCAGGAACTGGTAGTTCTCCAGGGTGGCCGGACCGCGTGGGCCAACCGTCCGCTGGTTCTGGTTGTCGTAAACCTGATGCCCTTGCCGGTTGGTCAGGATGGACCGGTCATCGTCTTCTGCTGGTGGCCGATTGGCTGCATCTGTCATGGTCTTACCTTCTTAGGGGAAATGGATGCAAGGTGGCCCGGGACAGGCCATCGCCCGTAGTTACCACTCTGTTACCGGCCGCGGCAGAGGTCAATAGGTGCAGACGCCAAGAGACAACAGCGGTGGATGAACGCACTGGCCAACGCCTCGTGGCCACCAGTCGCTGAGGTCATCAGAGCACCGCTCACCGAGGTCAGTAGGCATCATGAACGACGGCGGGGCGCGCGGCTACCCAGGTCAGGTCCAGCCCGGCGTGCGGGCAGTCGACGGACCATTCCGTGAAACCGGCGGCGAGCGCGTTCGGATCATCCGATGCGAACAGCACTACTCCGGGATAATCGCGCACAACCCGGGCCAGCATCTTTCTGCCGTCCCGGTCCAGGTCCGCATCCAACCTGTTGATCACCAGCACCGGCGGCTCCCCCAGCATTGCCCGGGCCAGCACCAGCCGCGCCCGCTCGGAGGTGGACAGGGGCTCGCCGCCGCGCTTGAGCATGGTTTGCTCGCCCCGTTCCAGCTGGGCAATAGGTCCGGCCAGTCCCACCCGTTCCAAGGCAGCCGATCCTTTCGCCGCGTCCAAATCAGGCCTGCGGTAGCGCACACTGCGCGCGATCGAACCCCGCTCCAGGAAGGCTCCGACAGCGGCATAGCCGACCAGCCGCCGCCGGTCCCGGCCGCCACTGTCCAGCAGCAACATGCCGTCGACCTGCGTGAACGCATCGGGATCGCTGCGCACACCGATCAACGTTTCCAGCAATCTGGTCTCCACCGCCGGATCGGTGGAGCGGATGAGCACCCGCTGCCCCGGCCAAGCCCGAAGCTCCGGGACGGGGCAGTTCCTGCATTCCGACAAGCCCGCCACCAGGAGCGAGCCCGCATCCTCACCGTTCGTCGCCTCATCGTTCAGCGTCTCCCCGTTTGGAGCCTCTTCGTTCGCGCCCACCTCATTCACACCCACCACACCGGCGTGGCCCCCGTAGGCGGCAACCCGCCGTCGTCGTTCGTTTCCTTGCGTTGCCGAAACGGCGAGGGCGGGACCGAGGATCCGGCGTGCGGCCTTGAAGTTCTGCCGGTATTCGACGGCGCGGCCCATGTCGGTAATGGGGGCCGCAATCATGCCGACGATGGTCAGCGCCGCGGCAACAGTCGCCGTCGGAATTGCCTGCCAACTGCCCACGGCGGCGACGGCAGCCGTGCCGAGCGAGGCCGCGGCGGCAGCGGCACCACGGATGGAGCCGGAAGCGGCGGCGCGGTGCACCGCCGCATCGACCACGTTGCGGCCGGCCTTGTCCACCTGCTTGACCTCGCGTTCCTCGCCACCCGCGGCGCGGATCGTGCCGGCTGCCATGACCGTATCGGCGAGCCGTGCCGCGAGCCGCCCGCGTTGGCGCCGCAGGGCACGCGCGCGTTCAAAGGCCGGTCTGGCCAACATCGCCAGGCCTGCGGCCAGGATGGCCAAGGGAACGACGACGGCGAGGGCAAGTCCCGGCGTGAGCAGCCACAGCGCCACCGCGGTGCCGAGGATCAGCGGGATGCCCACGGCCAGCGGAGCAATTCCCATCGCGATCCAGTTGCGCACGCTGGAGAGGTCGTTGGTGCTGCGCGCGATGGTCACGCCAGGGGACGGTCCCCGGTCGGTGGCCAGCGCGGATTTCACCAGGCCCTTGCGGATCTGATGGATGTAGTCCTGGCCGAGCATCTCGCCCAGCACCCGCTCGAGGGCCCGCAGGCCGCCGATGGCCAGCGCGGCCGCGGCCAGTCCGGCGACGAGGGGAACGATCTTCCCGCCACCAGTTGCCGGGGCCTGGTCGAGCAGCAACATCATCAGCAGCGCGCTGGCACCGGTCACCGCCGCCATGGCCAGGCCGGTGCCGACCAGCAGCGCCATCAGCCCACGACGCCGGCCCCTCAGCAGCCTGGGCAGGCCGGACGGAAGATTCTTGCTGGGCATGCTTCGCACCTGCCTTATTTGCGCGCGGGCAACAGGCCCAGGGCCGTTGCCGGGTTACACAGATCGTAGGTATTGATCACGCGGGTGGTGATCACGCCGGCGGCTTCCCGGGCGGCAAGCGGCGAGGCGGTGAGCAGGCCCGAGACTGCCGGCACGGAAACGCCGGCTTCCTGCAGGACGCCGATCCCCGCCGTAGCGCCCAGGGCATCCGCGGCGGCGAACACCACATGGTCGACGGCCGCATGGAAAACCGGGTCATGGAGCAGCCTGCTCGTTTCGCCCTGGTAGACGCCGTCGGCAATTTCCACCACGATCACATCGGTCTCGGCCGTGGTCAGGGTGTCGATGAGACTGGTCAGCAGGCCGCGCACGGTTTCGTAGTCCAGCAGATAAGTGGTCGGGAAACCGAAGTCGGTGAAGTCCAGCACCAGGCGGGCACCGGCGTCGGTGAAGAGGCGCGGATCATTGCCGGAGCCGGTCCCGGTCGCCTTGCCCGCGGAAACCCGCAGGCCTGCTGCGTCCAACCCGTTGACCAGGCAGCCCAGCGTGGTCGACTTGCCGGAATTCATCGAGGTACCCAGCACCGCAATTACCGGCGGCCGGCCGGGCAGTTCAGTGGCGTGGTTGACGGCGTGCGGTGCCAGGTCCTGCAGGTTGACCACGGCGCCGTCCTTGGCTAGCAGGCCGATCGGCTGGATGGTGGTGGCCTTGTCGATGTCCGCGTGCTGTTCAAGGACCCGGGCGGCCAGTCCGCCGCCGGCCACCAAACTGCATTCGCCCAGGTCATCCGGCACGACGGCGAGGAACTGGTCCGGCGCGTAGCGGTTCCCGAAGGCGACCAGGATTTCGTCGCCGGGGAACATGGCCTGGCGGCGCGACGCCGGACTTTCCAGCTTCGTGTGCTTCCCGAGCTCCACAACCCTGGCCAGCACCACGTCGCCGGCGGCGGGGACGGTGTCCAGCAGTTCATACCCTGTCGGATCGAGTGCCAACCGGTCTGCAAGGAACCGGGTGGTGTAGGCCTTCTTGGCCCGCTGCAGCCGCTGTGGATCCGCGGTTACTGCTGTGCCGGCGGTGCTGGTGGTGAGGGAAAGGGCTTCGCTGGGGTGGGCGACGAGTGTCATGGTCTTCTCCTTGGTCCAGGTTTTGCTGTCAGTAATGACTAAACCCAGCCCAGATGAAAGGGACATGATGTACCGATGAGAGTGCTCTCATGAACCGTTTACCCTCGGTTCATGTTGCATGCACCGGTGCTTCAGCCGGCCCTGCCACCTTGGACCGCAATCCCCCGGACCGCCGCACCCATTCGCGCGCCAAGACGCGACGTCGTTTCCTATTGGCACCGCAGTGGGGCAGGATTGATGCAGACAACTGGACATGAGGAGGCCTAAGTGCTGGCACTGGTGCGACACGGTGAGACCGACTGGAATTCGGCTGGACGGCTGCAGGGGCATACGGACATCCCGCTGAACGAGTTGGGCTGCAGCCAGGCTAACGACGCCGGCGCCAAGCTGGCAACGGAAGAATGGAACCTTATGGTTTCATCACCGTTGCGCCGCGCCCGCGAGACCGCGGAGATCATCGGCAAGCACGTCGGGCTGTCGATCTCCAGCACCCTTCCCGGGCTGATGGAACGGGATTTCCGTGACGCCGAAGGCGCCGTCCTCGTAGGCATGGACCGGCCCGAGATCGACAAGTTGCTGCTCGTTTCCGAGCCGGAAGCCGAAGTGGCGGCACGCAGCATTGCCACCCTGCAGGAGCTGGTCCACGCGAACCCGGGCCAGCGCATCATCGTCGTGGCGCACGGCACGCTCATCAGGGTGACAATGGGGCTGCTGCGCGGCGAAGCCCATGCCCACGTCATCAACGGTGAAGCCATCGAGCTGGACCCCGACCTGCTGCTCGGGTTCAAGGCGGAGCAAGTCGCCGGCTAGTTCAGAGCAGCGACTGGATCACCAGTGTCCACCGGTCCAGCCATTCGCGCGAGCTTTCCGGGTCTTCCCAGGACTTCTCGTTGAGGTACAAACCCTGGACCGGAACCGTGGCACCGAGCTCAACGAGTACCGGTTTGAGCAGCAGCTCCGGGGCCAGCGCGTGGACCGGGCCGGCTCCGAGCATCAACGGCACCGCGACAACGCCTTTGAGCCCGTCGCCGGTAGCAAACTGATCAAGGAAGAGTTTGAGCACTCCGGTATAAGTGGCCTTGAAGGTCGGCGACGCGAAGATCACCAGATCGCTGGACTGGACTGTCTTCACGGCCGCCGCCACGGTGTCGTCGCCCCACCCCAGCAGGCCCGGCCCCAAAGTGATGACGTCGATGGCATGGTCCACCGGGGCTCCGGTGATCTGTTCGGCCACGAGCCGGGCCGCGACAAGGGTCCGGGAGGCCGGCTTCGGGTTTCCTGCAACTACGGTAACGGTCATACAGGGACGCTACCGCTCTGCCCCGGCCGCGGGGAGCCACGTGTCAGGACGTTACAAGCCCGGCTTCGCTGCCACCCGTTCGCATGATGGACGAATGCTTTTATTCGGCGTTACACTGAATGACCAAATCAGCACCCTTAGCAACTGAATAACGCATGTCCTCTCTGACCCTGCGTCCGGGCGGACGAATCATCAGGCCTTCCAATACGCCCATCCCCAGGACCGTTAGGACATCTGCCATGCGTGAGAATAGGTACACGGCCACAGCCAAAGCCAACAGCAAGCATCCGTACGACTGGGGCCGCGCCATGGCCCTGGCAGTCTCCAAGCTATTGCACCAGGCAGAGGATGACGGCCTTGCCACCCAGCGCCGGAACCTCTACGACGAGGACCTGCGCCTGAGGATCAGCGAACTGGCGGACGGCATCCAGATCACACTCTCCTGGTCCCCCGCGGCAGCACCCGCGGCCGACTCCGCAGCCACCTCCCCATTGACCGTGGAACGCGTGACCATGGCCTAAGGTCAAGAGCCGCACCGAATGCCGGCGCGGCTCTTAGCATTCCTGCCGGCTCAGTTGCCTTCCGAATAGCTGTCCGCCGGGACCGCAATCTGGAATCCGCAGGCGCAACGGAGCACCAGCGTGTCCAGTTCGACATGCGGCAGCGCGTCCGCCTCGGGATCATGGTTGAGCACCGGATCGTAAATGGGACGCTGAGCGGAATCAAATGGCCGCATCGGCTCGCCGCAATGGATGTAGGCGGTATCGATCGCCACCAGCCAGCCTGCCTCATCGGTCGAGCCCAGCCATGGCTTCCGGGTCTGATGCCCGTAGAAGCTCTCGCACTCGGCACAGGAATAGCTGATGTTCCACAACGGATGCCCGCTGAGATCCTGCTCCTCCGCGGGCTCGACCTCTTCAACAATCAAATAGTCGTCTGTGGCGCAGACCGAGCACCAAGGATCAGAGACTTCGTCATCCCTGCCGATGGGCCGGTAGCGCTCTTTGTGATTAGGCATTACCACTCTCACTCTCACTCCCTCACAGAAGTTCAATCTGGACTTTGCTACGCCAACCCCCAACTAAATCCGGTCTAACTACCACTAAGTATACTTAGCGGTTCAACTTACAGTGTAAACCCGAGAGCCGACCACAGAGCGCGAACCGCATGAACTCGCCAACTTTGCCTCCCGATTTAGTTTGATTGGCACAATCAAACTTTAGGACGTATCCTCATCATGTGCAAAAGATTCAAGGGGCCGGAAGCCAGGCTGACACCGGCCCAACCGCGGGCGATAAAGTGCGGTCCAGCGTCACCCAATTGATCCGTTGGGCTGCGCGTTCGCAGGTCCGTAAAGAACTGTTTGGCCCCGCCGCTTCAGACATGTCCCCCAACGATGTGGCGCTGCTGGACTACATCAGCAAAAACGGTCCCGTCCGCGTCTCCGAACTTGCCGTCCAGCACGGCGTCGATAAATCCACCATGACCCCGCAGGTCCGGCGGCTCGATGACAAGGGGCTCGTGGACCGCCAGTCAGATCCTGGTGACGCCCGGGCAACCCTGGTCAGCACCAGCGAAGAAGGCCGCGAGATGCAGCGCCAGATCGGTGCGGCCGGAGCCGATCTCTTTGACGAGGTCCTGGCTACCTGGTCCGCGAAGGACCGTGAAACACTTGCGCGTATGCTGGACCGCTTCGTCCAGGAACTCGCTGACCACCAAGAAACCGGTTTCGAACCAGTCCCCGAAGGAAACACCAAGTGAGCGTCCCCGCCCCCGCCAGGAACATACAGGAGTTCAAGACCAGCCCTATGACTCGATTGCTCCTTGCTCTGGATATCTGGCGGCGCCGTGCCCGTGAGGCCAGCCTTGGCCTCCCGCTGGGAATCCTGGCTGTCACGGCCACCTTTTGGCTTGTGGTCTGGCTGGCGGACCATGCCCTGCAGGGCTCGATCTCCCCCGTGGGCGTACTCGTCCGGATCTACGGGACAGGCGCATTTGTCACGTTGACGCTGCTCATGGTCGCGATCGCGGTCTGGATGATCGTTCAGAGGTTAGGTTACCGAGAGGTGTTCTTCGACGGGCAGGACGACAGCACAGAACAGCCGCTGCCGGCCCCGATGTGGGATTCCTCCATCCCGGACTTCACCGGACAAATCACTAAACTGGTTTCTTCCATGGATGCCCCGGTCTCCCCGCTGGCTCATACTACCTCGACCGATCCAGCCGTCGAAGCACCGTCAGAGAGCGGCATGCCGACAGACCAGCCCACGACTTCCAGCAAGCAGACCGCGCCCTCGGCCCCTGCCGCACCTGCCGGGCAAACATGCGAAACTGCGGAGCCAACAACCGCAGCCCCAGCAACCGAAGTTCCCACCACCGCCAAACGGCCAGCGCCGGCCAAGAGTGGAACGAGCCTCAACGCGAAGGCGCCTGCGGCGAAAGCCGCCACAGCGAAAGCGTCCAAAACGAAGCCGCTGCTGAAACGCAAAGGCCGGACAAGATCGCGGCCATAGCGGACCAGTACACCATTGGGAACGCCACAGGTAGGAACGCCACAGGCCTCTTGACGGCCTACTGAACCTGGAGGATAGTCCAACTGGTTGGGGTTTGTTTCCAGTAATTGGAAAACCGACTGGTGGACCGGAAGGACGCAGGGCTTGGGGCCGATGTTTCTACCGGCTCATGCGGACGTGGCATTGAATACCTTCGGATCCGGGCTCACGGTCCCGGGTCATTGGCTGAGCCGGAATGGTTGGAGCTCGTCATGCTATCTCTTGAAGAAATACAAACATTGGCTGCCTTGGTCGCGGGACCTGTTACGGCACCTGGGGCGCCGGGCTACGCGGAGGATACCGCCGCGTTTAATCTCGCTGCCGTATATCGACCGGACGTGGCCCTTGGTGCTATGAACGCCGCTGATGTTGTGGCGGGCATACAGTGGGCTGCAGCTCGCAATATACCCATCGCGGTCCAAGCCACCGGTCATGGAGCCAACAGTTCCATCGAAGGCGGTCTGCTGATCAATACCAGCCGTATGCAGGACCTGCAGATCGATTCGGTGGAACGGACGGCGCGGATCGGTGCCGGAGTGAAATGGCGCAGCTTGCTGGCAGCCAGCGTCCCGCTCGGCCTGGTCGGCCTGCACGGTTCGAGTACCGACGTCGGCGTCGTCGGCTATACGCTCGGCGGAGGGTTGCCTCTTCTCGGCCGCGCATACGGTTTTGCCGCCGATCATGTACGAAGCTTCGAGATCGTCACACCGGACGGCGTGCTGCGCCACGTGGACGCGGAGCATGAGCCGGAATTGTTCCGCCTGCTACGCGGCGGCAAAGGCAACTTCGGTATCGTAACCTCCTTGACCTGCAACCTTCTGCCGGTTGACGAGTTCTACGGCGGTGGCATCTTTTTCCCCGGGACAGATGCAGCCAACGTACTCTCCACGTTCAACCGTTGGTGGCCGACCCTGCCCACCAAGGCAGCGACCTCTATCGCGCTGTTGCGGCTCCCGGATCTGGAGTTCGTTCCGCCACCCTTGCGCGCGCAATTCGTCGTTCACCTCCGCTTCGCTTATCCCGGCCCGCAGGAGGAAGCCGAGGCCCTGTTGGCGCCCCTGCGCATGGTTTCATCACCGGTCATGGATATGGTCGGGCCGATGAGTTATCTGGACGTGGATATGGTGCACTTCGACCCACAGGAACCGCTGCCATACGAAGAAGCCGGCGCGCTGCTGCACAGTTTCGACGGCGATGCCGAGGCGGCCTTCCTCGCCGCGGCTGGTCCGGACTCGGACTGCCCCCTCATTCTGATCGAGCTTCGTCCACTCGGGGGCGCGCTCTCCCTGGGTGGCGTCGGAACGGACGCGGTTTCCGGACGAGACGCCGCCTTCTCTCTGCTTGCCATTGGCTTGACGGCCCCGCCCATAGCAACTGCCACTACCGCGGCCATCCGGTCTCTGTTGCAAGCAATGGCGCCCTATTCCACCGGCCGGACGCTGGTGAACTTCCATGGAACGCCTGGGGACGCCACGGACCGTGCCCGTGCTTGGTCCCCGCAAGCGTACGAGGAGCTCGCTGCAGCCAAGAGCCGCTGGGATCCCGCGAACCTGCTGCGCTTCGGCCATACGATCAGGACGGAGGCAGTACAGGGTCCGGAAAGAGCGGATCGTCCAGCTCCCGCTCCACCCGCCGGGCTATCCTAGGCAGGATGCAGACCTTCCTGCCCTTTCCTGACTTTGCTGCCAGCGCGGCCGTCCTCGACGGGCCGCGCCTGGGCAAGCAACGGGTGGAGACATTGCAGATCCTGCGCGCGTTGGTTGTCCCCGACTACGGTTGGCAGCGGCATCCGGCAGTGCGGATGTGGATGGGGTACGTGCCGGCGCTGGTCCGCTACGGTTTAGCGATGACGGACGAATGGCTGGCACGCGGCCACGCAGACGGCACCCGCGGTTTGATCCTTGAATTCGCACCGGAAGCTGAAAGCGCGGCGCCGGCGGCGCCGCCGTGGCTGGGCGATGAAGATTTTCACCGCGCCCATCGTTCCAATCTGATCCAGAAGGATCCGGGATTCTACCGCCCCCGCTTCCCGGGCACTGCCGATGCCCTCCCCTATATCTGGCCCGAACCGTCCACCGAACTGGTCCCCGCTCAAGTCACCGGTCCGCGCCTGTGGATAGCCCGCACTCACGGCGGGCAAGGCGCAAAGCCGGGCACCGCCGTCGTTAGTCTTCCTGCCTTGACGCCCGCCGGGGTGCCGGTGCGGGGGAAGAAGGCCAGGCAGTTGGATGCGCTGCTCAACGAAGCGAACGACGGCGACCTGGCCGCCTTACCGCTCGACGGCGGCTTGCGCTTCGCTACCGGTACGCTCGGTCCGGTCACCGGGACGGCGGACGCGCTCGCGCGGACATTGGTGCTCAGCGGGGAAATCAGCCGGACGGATTTTGACTGTCCCGCCTTGCTGCAGGACCCGCGCCTGTTCTTCGCCGTCCCGCTTCCGGCAGTTCTCCGCGGCGCCCCGGGGCCGTGTCCAACCTACCGTTAGTCCGCCGGGTTCAACTGCGCGGCAGCCGCCGCCTGATGGTCGGGATTCCCTGTTGTCATCGCATACACGCCGTAGCTGATCGGTGCGGCGGCCATTAGCTCCGCGCATTGGTCGGCCAGCCGCGGCGGTACGCGTCCGCCGTCGTCAAGATAGCTGCGTACGGTGAGGTCAAAAGCCTCCGGGGTGGAAACCATGTGGTGGAACATGAAGTCCAGCGCCGGATCCGCCACCTTGGCAGTGGTCCAGTCGAGGACGGAACGGATTTCGGCGTTCTCGTCCAGCAGCAGGTGCGCCGGGTAGAGCTCGCCATGGGTGAAGACCGTGAAGTCCGGCCAATAGCTGTCCTCGGCCAGCCAGGCGTTCCAACGTTCCAGCAAGTTATCGGCAATCTGGAATTCGGCCTCCACCTTGGCCAGATTGGTGCGCCATTCCTCGCGCACCTCCTCCGGGGTCAGCGTGGGAATGCCGGCGGCATGGGCCTGCTCTGCGTCGATCCGGTGCAGCTGGGCGATCAGCCGACCCAGCGCGGCACAATAGGTTGACGATTCGCGGTCGAAATGCCAGACGGGCTGGCCGTCCTCCACCGTCAGGCCCGGCTCCCCCGGCAGCGCCGGATACGCGACCAGCGAGCGGCTGCGGATCCGCCA
This sequence comes from Crystallibacter permensis, assembly GCF_025960875.1. Taxonomy (GTDB): domain Bacteria; phylum Actinomycetota; class Actinomycetes; order Actinomycetales; family Micrococcaceae; genus Crystallibacter; species Crystallibacter permensis. The sequence continues at coordinate 12,991 of NZ_JAODLR010000015.1, forward strand.
GTCCGGCACCGCGGCGGAAAGTTTACCTTTGACCAGCTTGAGGATTTTCGCTTCGTCGGCGATCTTGGCGGAGACGTCCGGCCGGCGCGGGATCCGCAGGACCCAGTGCTTGTTGTCCCTGGCGACGGCGAACGCCACCAGGTAATCCAGGCCGGCCTCATTGAACGTGACGCTGGTGGAATCGATATTCAGTCCGTGTTCCTGGGCCAGTTCCGCGACCGAGGCGGCGGTGAATTCCGGTTCGTCTGACATGGCGGTCCTCCTTGCGTTGGTGCCACTGTACCGAACGGATGCTGGCGTGGCCTGGCGACAAAACGGTTTCGGCCCGCACGATGCCAAAGACGGCAGCCGGCGGGTTACCGTTCATGGGCTTGTGCGAGATCCGCTTCTATCCGGTGGGCAGCCTGCATAAGAGCGGTGCCGAAGTCCAAGCCGGGCGATTCCTTGATCCGGCTGAGCGGCATGGCGAGACAGATCGTGGCAATCATCTGGGTTCGTGACAGCACCGGCGCACTCACGGAGCCAAGACCGGGTGTCCTCCTGCCGACAGATTCCACCCAACCGTTCGCCGCCAGTTCCTCCAAGGCTTCTGCCTCTCTTGCCAGGAGACGTCCGCTCGACCCTGCGGGTAACGTCAGGCGTGAGCCCTCGGGCAGGGTTGCCTTCAGCTCATGCTCACTGTCAACGCTGAACTGGCAAATGCGTTCATCCCCGCGGCGGATCCACAGTTGGGCGGTCTCCCCCGTGGTATCGCGCAATTCGGTCAAAACCGGCAGCGCCGCATTCTCCAGCACGGTATGGACAAATCGATGGCCTAACTGGAAGCCGCCGCTTTCGTTGCGGCGCAGGAAGCCGTATTCCACCATCGCGCGCCCGCTCAAGTGAGACCGTTGCCAAACCGCTTCGCGGCTTGAATGCGTTTGGCTGCAACATGTCCTGTTCCGCCGGGCCCCGGAGTGCTTCACTGGAAGGTACGACGGCGGGCAAGCCTCCTTTCGCTCCCACTGGAGGTATTCGAACGGGCAAGATCATCCTGATGCAGTCGGTGTCGTTGGACGGGTTTTTCGAGGGGCTGGACCGGGACATCAGCTGGCAGCTGGTGGATGACGAACTCCACCGCCACTTGAACGAGCAGTTCCGGACGATGGGAGCCTTCATGTTCGGGCACGTCACCCATGAGCTGTTGGCCGCTTACTGGCCCACAGCCGACCAGGATCCGGACCTCTCGGCGGAACTCGTTGAGTTCGCCGGGATCTGGCGCGAGATGCCCAAGTTCGTCTTTTCACGGACCCTCACGCAGGCAAGCTGGAACACCACGGTGATTCACGACGTCGTGCCTGAACAAATCTCGGAACTGAAAGTGCAGCTCCGGGGCGACATCGCCCTTAGCGGAGCCAATTTGGCCTCTACTTTCATGCGGCACGGCCTGATCGACGAGTTTCAAATTCGTGTCCACCCCGTGGTTCTGGGGCAGGGGCGGCCGCTGTTCGAGTCCCCTGATAGCCGGCTGAGCCTCAGGCTCGAGGAGACACGAGCGTTCGGCAACGGCGTGGTTTTGCTCCGCTACTCCCGCGACGACGCTCAAACCTCCTTGGGCTATAGCAACACGTCCTAGCGCTGGTTTGCGCTGACCTTCGGCAGGGAGGGCGCGGCGATGATCCCGGCGATCCAGAGCCGGGCCGACCCCTTCAGATTAACGCTGCCGATCTGCCTGCCGGTCCTGACGCGGGAGTGCGGGCGGGCCTATGCTGAAGGGCAACCGGCCCTTTGCCACGAGACTGCTGCCAAGAGAAGAGAGAAACCATGGCCTCCGATCCGCGCACGCCCGATAACGTTCCCGCCCGTGAAGAGTCGGGGCACGAGGAACCCACCAAGCCCGGCGCTTCAGGCACTTCCAGCCGCGGCACCGTTCCCGGTGCTTCCGGCGGTGCAGTGGTGCCGAAAGGGAAAGCAGGGAAAGAGAAGGGCAGGGCCGGGAAAGAAGAACCCAAGCGGCCCGAGCCGGCGGACAGGGACGTTGAGGAGAAGCCGCGGATAACCCGGGCCGGCATGATCTGGACCGCCACGGTAGCGGGCCTGATTCTGCTGGTGCTGCTGATCATCTTCATCGCCCAGAACCAGGACCAGGTCACACTGCGCTACTTCGCATTGGAGGGCAGAGTCAACCTGGGTCTGGCCCTGTTTATTGCGGCAGTGGGTGGCGGGCTCTTGACCGCCATTGCCGGTGCTGCCCGGATCATCCAGCTTCGGGCCGTTGCGCACAAGGACCGGAAGCGGAAACGGAATCAGACCCGCTGAACGTCACCCGGTTAGCCTCAGCCGATGACGGTCAAGGCCCTGGGCACCGACTCCACGACCACATCCGTTTCGGCGCTGACGGTCATGACTTCGCCGTCGGTCTGGACGGGGATGCTGTCCGTTGTAGTGAAGGCGTAGCTGCTGACGCTGGGCTGTTCGCCCAGGCCTACCGTGACGGCGCGGAGGGTCATGAGCGCAATGCGCCATTTACTGGCGTGCGGCAGCATCACCACTTCGAACCTTCCGTCCGCTGGATCTCCGGATTCGCTCACCCGGCCGTATTTGGCCATCTCCGGGATGTTGGCCAGCACCAGGCTGTCCAGCCTGGCCCGGGCGCCATCGGCGCGGGCAATTTCGAAGGGCCGCAGTCCGGCAACCGTGCGCGCTACGGAGATCAGCTCCTTAATGACCCCCTTCTGGCCCCCTTCGATACCGATCGCCATCAGCGGCGTCAGGCCGAACCCGATATAGGAGTGGGCGTAGCGTGACCATGCCTGCGGCCCATCGCCAACGCGCAGCCTGAGCAGATCGATCTGCCGAACCTCGCCGTCCACAATCGCTTCGATCAGGGCCTGCCTGCGGGTGCTGCGGCGGTGGTCGTTGGCATTGCCGCCGGCCATGACCGCGCAGACGGCCTGCGTCTCAGGAACGTCCATCACGCCGTTCACCACTTCATTGAAGCCGCCGTCGCCGCTGATGGAGACGATCAGCGGCCAGCCCTCCCCGGCTGCGGCGCGCGCCAGCTCGCGGGCATGGCCGGCCGACTTCGTGTGCCGCAGCTGGACTGGCACAGCGGGCAGCCGAAGGGCCAGGTCCTCGCGCAGCTGCTCGGCCAGGTAGAACGGGAACTTGACGGCATCCGGGTTGTAGATCAGCACAATCCGTTCGAAACGTCCTGAAGGAGAACTACTCATACGGCCAGCTTAATCACGTCGAACCGATGGCGTGCGCCATTGCGGGAGGACGGGCGGACGTGCGCTGAGCAATCGAGCCCAAGGAGGCACCGCCGTCGTCGTCTTTGTTTGCGGTTGTCCGGGCGGGTCAGGCGTGGACGTCGTCGGCGGCGGTTCCACGGCGCAGAGTCTCTCCCCGGAAGAAGCCCGGGTGCCGCTTGTACATCACGAACATCAGCACCGCGCCGAGCAGGATCACGCCGCAGCCGAGGATGAAGACCAGCCCGACGCCGCCCACCGATGAGCCGGAGCCGTAGGCCGGATCCAGCGAGTCCTTGGCGGTCTGGAAGAACATCACCAGCAGGATGATCCCGCCGAGCAGCGGCGAGAGGAAACTGAAGAAAAAGTTCCGGGCGCCGGCGAATGCTTCGGCGCGGAAGTACCAGACGCAAGCCAGCGCGGTGACGCCGTAGTAGAAGCAGATCATCATGCCCAACGCGGTGATGGTGTCCCAGAGCGCGTTCTCGGACAGCACCCGCGTGACCGTGTAGAACGCTCCGGAAGCGATGGCCGCGGCCACCGTGGCGTAGCCCGGGGAGCGGAAGCGCGGGCTGATCCGCCCGTAGCTCGCCGGCAGTGCGCGGTAGTGGCCCATGGCGAGCATGGTCCGCGCCGGGGATACGAACGTCGACTGCAGGGAAGCAGCCGAGCTGCTCAGCACGGCCAGCGACATCAGGATGGCAAACGGTCCCATCACCGGTCCGGCCAGGGCGGCGAAGATGCTTTCCTGGTTCTCCGGGTTGCCGGCGCCGAGACCCTCGGTCCCGATCCCGGCGTAGCTCAGCACGGCCAGCGCCATGAGCATGTAGAGCACCACGATCACGAAAATGGTGGCGGCAGCGGCGCGGCCAGGGGTCTTCTCCGGGTCCTTGGTCTCCTCGTTCATGGTCAGGGTGACGTCCCAGCCCCAGTAGATGAAGATGGACAGCGAGACGCCGGCGGCGAAGGTCGAGAAGGAGTCCACCGCGAACGGATTGAACCACTCGGCGCTGATGGCCGATGAGTCGAAGGCCGTCCCGTTGCCCACTTAGACAAAGGCGGCGACGGCGAACCAGGCGAGCACCAGCAACTGGAAGCCGACCAGGATGTACTGCAGCTTCTTGGTGGTTTCCATGCCGCGGTAGGACACCCAGCACGCCAGCGAGATGAACACCAGGGTGGTGGCGATGTTCAGCGGAACGTTCCCGGCCAGCGCGGCCAGCGAAGCGTTCCCGGTGACCTGCGCCAGCATCAGGTAGAAGAACTCCACCGCAACGGCGGCCAGGTTCGAGAGCACGATGATGGTCGCCGCGACCAGTCCCCAGCCGCCCATCCAGCCCACCCACGGACCGAAAGCGCGGGTGGCCCAAGTGAACGAGGTGCCGGAATCAGGCATCGCGTTGTTCAGCTCGCGGTAGCCCAGCGCCACCAGGAGCATCGGAATGAAGCCGACAAGGAAGATCGCCGGCAGCTGCACCCCCACCTGGGCAATGGTCGGCCCCAGCGACGCGGTCAGCGTGTAGGCCGGGGCGATGCAGGAAACCCCAATAACGACGGCGCCAAGCAGCCCGACCGTACCGCCCTTCAGGCCCTTGCGGCTCAGCCCGGACACCCTCCGGGTGCCGATAGATTCACTCATGGCTAGCCATCCTTGTTTGTGTCCGCCGGTGTGGTCCGGTCGGACCGGTAGTTGCGCGGTACCACGACCATCGGTACGGGCAGCGTCCGGAGCACCTTGTTGGCCGTTGCGCCCAGGAAAAGCCGGTTGTTCCGGGCCAGGCGGCTGGAGCCGATCATCATTAGCTCCCCCTCGTCCCACTCCAGTCCCTCGATGGCATCCTCAATGGTCCTGCCGTGGGCAACCGTCCTGGTCACTTTGCCGGGAAGCTGTGCTGCAGCCGCGGCAAAACGCTCGGACATGTTGGCTTCTGCGGCGCGGACGGCTTCGGGATTATCCGGGTCCAGGGCCACCAGGGACACCAGCCGCAGTGGCAGCGACCGCCAGGATGCCGCCCCTACCGCTGCCTGCAGAACGTCGTCGGCGCCGGGCCTGGTTCCGATCCCGCAGGTCAGGCGCGTGATGGGCTCCTGCCGCCGGTAGCCCTTGGGCGCCAGCGCCACCGGCACGTCGGCGGCGTGCAGCAGCGTCGAGGAAACGCTGCCGACGCTGAACCGGCGCAGCAGACTGCTGCGGGCAGCGCCCACCACGATGACCGCGGCGGAGAAGTCGCGCGCGGCCTCGATCAGGCCCTCGGCGGTTGACTCGGCCTGGCGTACATGGGCCTTCGCTGTCACATCATGGGGCACCAGCGCGAGGCCCTCGGCCAGCCACTGATCGAGCTGCTCTGCCAGAATCCGTTCGTAGCCCCGGCCCGACGGCGGATAGGTTCCGGCATAGGGCGAGTCCGGCGATTGGACCATGACCAGGTCCAGCGAGGCCTGCTGGCTGCGGGCCAGGGCCACGGCCAGATTGACCGCGTCCCTGCCGTTCTCGGTGGCCGTGTAGCCGACGACGTACCTGCGCATGCTGCTCACGCCCCGTGGTGCGCGGTCCCGGCACGCTCCCCGGCCGCGGTTTGAGCTGCGCCAAGAATCCGGGCGGCGGTTTGCTGGCCCATCCGGACGGCTCCGTCCACATGCTGGTATCCCTCGGCCGCCAGGTCCGAGCAGGACCAGTAGATCGGGCCGACCGGCGTGAGCTGGTCCTTGCCGTAGCGGTGCAGCCCGCCCAGGTCGTAGCTGGCCGCATAGGCTCCGCGGGTCCATTCCTCCGAACCCCAGTCGGATTCGTAGTAGACCACCGGCTCCAGCGCCTTCGGACCAAGGTATTCCGCCACTGCACCCAGGACGGCGGCCCTGCGGTCCTCCGCGCTGAGCTCGAACATGGCATCGGCCTTTTCATCGGAGATGAAGCCGACCAGGGTGCCGCGCGGATCCTGGTAGTTGGTGTTGTCGTAGACTTCCTGCACCACGGAGGCCGGGCTGAAACAAGTGCCGGATAGGCCCTCTTCGCGCCAGAACGGAGTCTCGTAGACGGTGTGGATCTTGATGACCAGGCCCAGCGACTGGTGCTGGTGCATCTGGTGCTGGCGGCGCGGCAGCGGCGGCTCAAAGGAGACCCGCGAGTACAGGTTCGGCGGCACAGCCATGATGGCGTAGCGGGCACGCACGGTAACGGAATCCGAAATGGCGGTCACGCCGTCGTGCGTTGAATCCGCGGCAGCAGTGGCGGCATCCGGTGCCTGCCCCGCCCACCGCAGCGTGCGCACCGGGCTGTTGAGTACGACGTCGTCCCCCAGCTTTGCGGCGAGGCGTTCCGACACCTGCTGCATGCCGCCGATAACGCGCTTGTCCAGGATGAAATTGTCATCGACCAGGTTGCTGAAGGATCCGGCGGAGGCCGCCATCAGCACGGCCTGCAGCGCGGAGAAGGAGTGCGCGGGCTTGGTCAGCATGCCGCCGGCAATGAAGAGGCCGATGTTGTTGCAGGCGTCCTCGTCGCTGGACTGCTTGCGGAGCCAGTGGTGGAAGGAAATGGTGTCCAGTTCGCGCGCCATCGGGTGGGTCCACGGCGCGTCGGGGCCGGCCTCCGCGGCGAGGGTGTCCAGGATGCCGATCAGGCGGTCCATTTCGGCCTGCGTCCGCTCGCTGACCGGGAACAGCTCGCCGGTGTAGCGCTTCCGCTTTGCGTCCGGACCGATGTAGATGGATTCACCGTGGCGGTAGCGCGGGAACGTTTCCAGGCCCAGTTCGTCCAGCAGCCCGAGCAACGCGGTCTGGTCCGGCGAGACCCACTGGCCGCCGATTTCGAGCATGGCGCCGTCGATGGTGTCGGTCCAGGTACGGCCGCCAACACGGTCGCGCGCCTCCAGCACGGCGACGCTCAGGCCGGCTTTCTTCAGCTCCCAGGCGGCGGTCAGTCCGGAGGGTCCTGCGCCGATAATAACGACGTCGCGTTCCATGGTGCTCACTTTTTCACTCCCAGTGTGTTTCGGAATAAATGAATAACGTTCATTTACTTTAACTGTAGCCGGTGGCTGGGCGGATGGGAAGCGGAACGTAGGATATTTTTAGCGGCCCGCACCGGGCCGGTTGATAAACGAGCCACAAGGAGGCCCGCCATCGCGGTTTCAGCATCGGGGACGCACCGCTCTGCCGGACGCCCGGCACAGAAGGTCCTGTCCAAGGAGCTCATCACGTCGGCGGCCCTGAAGCTGATCGAGGCCAGCGGCTACGACGCCCTGACCATGTCCGCCCTGGCCAAACGCCTGGGCGTCGCGCCGTCCGCGCTGTACAACCACGTGAAGTCCAAGCACGATGTCCTCCTGCTCCTGCAGGACCACCTGATGAACAGGGTGGACGTCAGCGGCTTTGGCACGCTGCCCTGGCCGGAGGCCGTTCGCAATTGGGCCTGGTCCTACCGCGACGTGTTCACCCAGCACTCCCCGCTGATTCCCGTCATCGCCGTGCTGCCCGTGACCGGTGCACCGCGTACCCTGCAAATGTATGAAGAACTGACCCGCGGCTTTCTCGACGCCGGCTGGCCCGAGCCTTTGGTGGTTCCCGCGATCGTCGCCTTGGAGTCCTTTATCTTCGGCTCCGCCTTTGACGTGGCTGCTCCCGAGGACATTTTCGAAACCGGCGAACTGGCCGATTCCAGCCCGCACTTCACCGCGGCTGTCCGGGCCCGCCAATTGCCGGCAGACGGAGCACCGGCGGATGCAGCCTTCCGGTTGGGGCTCAACGGGCTCATCTCCGGACTGGACGCCCAGCGGCAGGCATGGGCCGACGCCCCCAGCACCGCCGGGTAACTGAGTGAATCCATTGTGCAGATGAGGCGGTATGGACCATGGGCAAAAGTCGCCTGACCTGCACGATAAACGGCAAAGCATGATCTGCCATCGACCAGGGCCAGCCCTCGTCGTTGTCCGAGTCAGTCGGAGGTGGTCGCTTCCGGGCGGTCCAGGCCCTCGAACGGTTCCAGCGCCGCCAGGAACTGTTCGCGGTCTTCATTCCGGACAGTGGTAGCGCCGTAGGAGATGGTGATGGAACGCGGATTCCAGCCGTACTCGATGCTGCCCTTCATCTCCTCGACGGCCTCGCCGGTCGGGTCCCGCTCCACATCGGTCAGCGTGAGGCTCACCCACTGGGACTGGCCGTAGGCGTCGCCGAACCACTGCCACTGGTGTTGCAGCTCAGTTGAGCCGAGGCGTTCGGCGGTCTCTTCGGCAAGGGCCGGTTCAAGGTTCCCCAGCTCAAGCTTGCCGAGGCCGTAGGACTCGGTCACCTCGGACACGATGTCCACGGCGCGCTGCCAGTCCTGGGGATCTTCGGGAACGGCCAGGCTTTCGCGCGGCACCGAGTTGAAGGAGACGTAGAGCGAGTCGCCGCCGTAGCCGTTGCCCTCCTGGGGAAAGAAACTTTCGCCGTCGTCGGGCCCGTCTTCCCAGGCGTGCCCGAACTCGTCCGTCAGCCGCGCCTCGATCTCACCGAGCAGCTTCCCTGAAACGGCCTCCAGTTCTTCGGCCGGCGGAGCCTGCAGCACGTCTTCCGCTGCGGTGTACGCATGGCCCGGGTACTCTGCCCAGTCAACGGTGATCTCCTGGCCGCCTGCCTGATAGGTGGTTGTCGGCGAGGATGCGCAGCCTGCGAGCAGGACGGCGAGCGCGGCTGTGCCTGCCACCCGGGCTGCGTGATCAGAGCGGACCCTCGTCCCCTCCCGGTTCTCCGTCATTCCGCTATGTCCGCACTGTGCCGCTCTCCGCCGCTGCCGAGCAGGCTGCGGGTCAGCGCCGCGCTGTCCGCCATCAGCTCCTCGACGGCGGAGAGCAGGTGCTCGTCGGCCACGTCGGCTCCCGCGAGCGCCGCTGCGACAACGGCGCGGCGGACCAGCTCCTTGGCCAACGAGGCGGTTGTCCCCGCGGTCCGTTCCGCTGTCACGCTGATGGCCTCCGCGCTGAACGCGATTTCGCGTGCATAAAGTTCCAGCAGCGCAGCGCGTTCATGTACTTCCGGCAGGGGAATCTCCACGGCCAGGTCCACCCTGCCCGGCCGCTGCGCCAGAGCACGCTCGAGCATGTCCACCCGGTTGGTGGTGAGGATAAAGGCCACGTCCGCATCGTCGTCGAGACCGTCCATGGCGTCCAGCACTTCGAAGAGTAGCGGCTGCGGGCCATGGCCAAAACTGCGGTCTTCGGCGATGAGGTCGCAGTCCTCCAGAATGACCATCGACGGTTGCAGTGCCCGTGCCATTCTGGCCGCCTCGGCGATATAAGCCAGCGAGCCGCCGGAGAGGATGATCGCCGTCGTTCCTTTGCTGCGGCCCAGCAGATAGCGCACCGTGTGGGTCTTGCCGGTACCGGGTGGCCCGTAGAGCAGGATGCCGCGTTTGAGGTGCTGGCCGAGCGCCTCGAGCTGCTCCCGGTGCTCGGCCATACCGACGGCGTGGTCTGATACTTTCTCGAGCAGGCCCTCGGGCAGGATGACGTCCGCGGCCGTGAGGGAAGGCCGTTCGTGGAAGGTCACGCCGGCGCCGCTGGAGCCGTACTCATCCATGGTCAGCGAGACCACCTGGCCCTTAAGGACGCTGCGCGTCTGCAGCTGGGTGCGCAACACGGACAGGAATTCCGCGGCGGCGCTCGGCTCGGGCGAAAGGACCTCCAACAGCGCTGTTGGCCGGCCGAAGCGGGGGCTTGCTTCCCGCTGCAGCACGGCGAGCGGCACGCCGGAGCGGGTGATCAGGCGGATCCCCAGGGCCACCACCTGACGCTGCTCGCTGGGGCCGATGGCAAGGTTGGTGTAGTCCGGCTGGGCGAGCGGAAATTGCGGGAACATTTGGGCCTGCTGCAGCATGTCGCTCAGGGAAGAGTGGTGGCGCTGGTCCCCGCCGCCGATGCCGACCAGCCGCTGCTCCGGATCCTCCGCTGCCAACTCGGCGAGCAGGATGTCCACGTCCGCAAAGCGGTGTGCGGAGATTTCCTCCACGACCACCGGGACTTCATTTGCAGGCAGCCCGAGGTGCTCCGACAGCGTGTTCAGCAGCTGCTCGCCGCGGGGAAACCGCTGCTGCCGCGCCTGCGCCAACTGCACCAGCGCGGCGAAATCGTCCATGAACTTCCCCAGGCCCTCGGTCATGGCTTGACCCTACCAGCGGGACTCGCCGCGGCGGAGAGCCGATGCCGTGGACGAAGGCAACGAAGGCAAAGTACGAGCGGAGCTTCCTTCTAACGTTCGTAAGATTGACTCATGGCCGCTCCGGATTAGCGCTGTCGGCTGCGCAGGACGCCTCGTAGATACAAAACAGCACTTCGGAAAGCAGGCATTGTGAGCGCAGACTGGATCTTCCACTCCGGTCGGATTTTCGACGGGCAGCAGATCCATCCGACGGCGACGGCGGTAGCGGTCAAGGACGGCCGGATCACCGCCGTGGGCACCGAAGCGCAGGTGCGCGAAGCTGCCGGAACCGCCGCGGAAACAGTGGACCTGGCCGGACGCTTCCTCACTCCCGGCTTCACGGACGCACATGTCCATGCCGTCTATGGCGGCGTGGAGCGGCGCGGCTGCGATCTGTCCGAGGTCTCCGGGCTGGACGCCATCTTGGCCCGCCTCGACGCCTACGCTGCCTCCACCGAAAAGAACTGGATCACCGGCGGAGGCTGGCACAAGGCGGACTTCCTCAATGGCTACCCCACGCGTGACCTGCTCGACGCGATCGTGCCGGACCGCCCGGTCTACCTCATCAACGCGGACCATCACAGCGCCTGGGTCAATACCCGTGCGCTGGAACTCGCCGGGGTGGATGCGGCAACGCCAAACCCCGCGGACGGCTGGATCGAGCGCGGTCCGGACGGTTTTCCCACCGGTACGCTGCACGAGGGCGCGATGGACCTGGTCAACAGGCTCCTGCCGCCACTGACCGACGAGGATCTCTGCGGCGGACTGCTCGAGGCCCAGCGCTACCTGCATTCGGTCGGCGTTACCGGCTGGCAGGAAGCGATCCTCGGCAGCTACGCGGGCTACCCGGACGCCAGCAGCGCCTACCGCACTCTGGCCGGCCGCGGCCTGCTGACCGGCAGGGCAACCGGCGCACTCTGGGTGCCGCGCACTACTACCGCGGACAACATCGCCGAACTGGTTGCCGATTTCGAAGAACGACGCCGGGCCAACGGTGCCGCCGGATTCGTCACCACGAGCGCCAAGATCATGGTGGACGGCGTGCCGGAGAACCGCACGGCCGCGATGCTGGATCCTTACCTCCGTCCGTGCCGTTGCGGGACCTCGGACGGCACGGGACACTATGCCGTGCCCGCCCAGGACGCGGACGGGGAGGACAACGGGTTGCTGTACCTGCCCAAGGAGGTGCTGACCGATGTCGCCACCGCTCTGGATGCGGCCGGATTCGACCTGCACCTGCACGTGATCGGCGACCGCGCCGTACGGGACGGGCTGGACGCCGTCGAGCACGCCCGCCGCAGCAACCCCCAAACCCGCGGACGCCATCACATGGCGCACCTGCAGATCATCCATCCGGAGGACATCGCCCGTTTCGCCGCCCTCGACGTGACGGTCAACGCCCAGGCGCTCTGGGCCTGCAATGACGACCAGATGCTGCAACTGACGGTGCCGCTCATCGGTGAGGAACGCGCCGCCTGGCAGTATCCCTTCGGCTCGCTGCTGGCGGCCGGCGCCACCATGGCGATGGGCTCGGACTGGCCCGTGTCCACACCCGATCCCTGGCAAGCCATCCACGTGGCGGTCAACCGCGCCTACCCCGCCTACCCCGACGCGCCGCCCCTGCTGCCGGAGCAGGCTATCTCGCTGCAGACCGCTCTTTCGTCCTACACAGCGCGCTCGGCTTGGCTGAACCGCAACGACGACGGCGGCGCCATCGCGGTGGGCAAGGCCGCCGATCTGGTCGTACTGAATGCGGATCCCTTCCGGCTCGACCCGGCCGAGCTGCATACGGTCAGCACCGACTTCACCATGGTGGCGGGGGCCGCGGTCTATACCGGATAGCCAAGGAAGCGAAGTCATGAGCCGGCCCACATCTACGACGACGCCAAACGCCATTTTCCACAGGAACGGATCGCCGCAGCGCGGGCAAGGCTCGTCGTCACGATTACTACCGAACACTCCAACGAACTATGCCTGAAACTGACGCTTGATTGCGCTGACGGCCCTGTGCAGGATCTTCGCTGAGTGGGAACATAGGAGCATGAGTGGGACATTTCAGGTAGTCATGGGAGAACGCGGCCGGCTGGTCGTGCCAGCTGAGCTGCGCGAGCGCCTCCATCTTGAGGCTGGAACGGTGCTGATTCTGCTCGAAACTCCGCAAGGGGTGGTTTTAGCAACGCGTGAACAGATCAAGCAGCTCGTGCGCGGCCAACTTGAGGGCACGAATATCGTAGCCGAGCTACTCGCCGATCGGCGCCGACAGGCGGCCGCCGAAGATGCTGCATGAATCTCTTTGACGCCTCCGCCTTACTGAGTTTTCTCGCCGCGGAAGACGGCGCCGACATTGTCGAGGAGCAATTGGTCAAAGGCGGAGCCTGCAGCGCCGCCAATTGGTCGGAAACCGCGCAAAAACTGCTGTCCAAAGGCAAGGACTGGGAGCTGTCGCGTCGCTTGCTTTTGAGCTACGGCCTCGTGATTGAGCCGGTCCACGCATCCGACGCCGAGCAAGCCGCCCATCTTTGGCGCCGGGGCAGCGGCCTGTCTCTTGCGGATCGTCTCTGTCTCGCTACGGCCGAACGACTTGATGCCCTCGTCTGGACCGCCGATACGGCGTGGGGCGCGGAGGGAAGAATCAGACAAATCAGATAGGACCGCCTCAACTGAACTCGCGGCATCCGCAGTTTAACGAACGAGATTCATTTCCCCCTTGTGTTGCACGGCTCACACCTGCATAATAAATGAATCAAATTCATTTGATGTGACCCGCATCCCACGGAAGTGTTTCTCCCAATGATTGAACTGACTCAACTGGATCCGCCTGTCTCGTTTGCCCGTACTGAGCGGAGCGACCGCGCACCGCTGCGCGTCGGCTTGGTCCAGCACCGCTGGCATGCCGATACAGCGGAGACCAAAGCCGAACTCGCCGAAGGGATCGCACGTGCGGCAGCCCTCAGCGCCGACGTCGTTTTCCTGCCGGAACTCACGCTGTCCAAATACCCGGCCGACAAGCTGCCCGAAGGCCGCGCCGCGGACCTGGCCGAAGACCTCCTGACCGGCCCCACCTTCACCTTCGCCGCCGAGGCCGCCCGTGCCAACAACGTGTGCGTGCACGCCTCGCTTTACCAGCGCGCCGATGACCCGGCCGACGAGCTCGGCCTGAACACCGCCATCCTGGTGTCGCCGCAGGGCGAACTGCTGGCCACCACCCACAAACTCCACATTCCGGTCACCGCCGGCTACTACGAAGACAAGTATTTCCGCCAGGGGCCCGCCGGCGAGGACGCCTACCAGGTGCACGAGCCGGCGGAACTGGGCGGTCTCCGGCTTGGCATGCCGACCTGCTGGGACGAGTGGTTCCCCGAACTCGCGCGGATGTATTCCCTCGGCGGCGCGGAACTCTTGGTCTACCCGACGGCCATCGGTTCCGAGCCGGACCACCCGGACTTCGACACCCAGCCGCTCTGGCAGCAGGTCATCGTGGGCAACGGCATTGCCAACGGCCTGTTCATGGTCGCCCCGAACCGCTGGGGCAACGAGGGCACCAATACCTTCTACGGCTCCTCCTTCATCTCCGATCCCTACGGCCGCATCCTGGTGCAGGCTCCGCGGGACGAGTCGGCGGTACTGGTTGCGGACCTCGATCTGGACCAGCGCAAGGACTGGCTGACGCTCTTCCCGTTCCTGACCACCCGCCGCCCGGACACCTACGCCCGGCTGACCGAACCGGTCCGCGCGGACCAGCCCTTCGGCACGCCTGGCTCGGCGCAGCCGGCAGCAGGATCCGTGGCAGCAGCCACCGCAGGAACGGTGGCCTGACCATGGTCTGGAAGATGCCCGCCGAAACGGCCGAGCAGTCCCGCATCTGGATGGCTTTCCCGCCCGGCGGCTACACACTGGGCGACACCGAGGAGCAGGCCCACGCCGCCCGCTCCACCTGGGCGGCCGTGGCCAACGCCGTCGCCGAATTCGAACCGGTCACCATGGTGGTGGATCCGGCCGACGTCGCCACCGCGCGGGACTACCTCTCCCCCGCCGTCGAAACGGTCACGGCTCCGCTGAACGATGCGTGGATGCGGGACATCGGCCCCACCTTCGTCACGAACGACGACGGCGGGCTGGCTGCGGTCGATTGGGTGTTCAACGGCTGGGGCCAGCAGGACTGGGCGAGCTGGGACAAGGACGAAAAGATCGCCGCGCACGTGGCCGATATGGCCGGCGTCGAACGCATTGCATCCGAGCTGGTCAACGAGGGCGGCGGCATCCAGGTGGACGGCGAAGGCACCGTCCTGGTCACCGAGACCGTCCAGCTGGACCCGGGCCGGAATCCCGGGGCCACCAAGGCGCAGATCGAGGCCGAGCTCGCGCGCACCATCGGCGCCGCCAAGGTCATCTGGCTGCCGCGCGGCCTGACCCGCGATTCCCAGCGCTACGGCACGCGCGGGCACGTGGACATTGTGGCCGCAATCCCCTCCCCCGGGACGCTGCTGGTCCACGCCCAGAACAACCCGGACCATCCGGACTATGAGGTCAGCCGCGAGATCATCGCGTTCCTTCACGGCACCACGGACGCCGCCGGCCGCAGCTGGAACATCGTCGAAGTACCCGCGCCGGAAACGCTGCGGGACGACGAGGACTTCGTGGACTACAGCTACATCAACCATCTGGTGGTCAACGGCGGCGTCATCGCCTGCACCTTCGCGGACCCGTCGGATGAAAAGGCGCTGGCCATTCTCGCCGACGTCTATCCCGGCCGCCGCGTTGTCGGCGTGGACGCCCGCGAACTCTTCGCCCGCGGCGGCGGCATCCACTGCATCACCCAGCAGCAGCCCCGCTCTTCCCGAAAGGCCATGACATGAGCCAGACAACACGCACCGCCCCGGCGGCGGCCCGGACCGGCAAGGGGCTCGCCAGCGGACAGCTCGGCCTGCTCGCCGTCGTCGTTATTGGTATTTCCACCATCGCCCCGGCCTACGTGCTGACCTCCACGCTGGGTCCCACCGTGCAGGCCATCGGCACCTATTTGCCGGCGATCTTCATTGTCGGCTTCGTGCCGATGTTCCTGGTGGCGCTGGGCTACCGCGAGTTGAACGCGGACTCGCCGGACAGCGGCACCACGTTCACCTGGGTGACCAAGGCGTTCGGACCGTTTGTGGGCTGGATGGGCGGTTGGGGGCTGCTGGCCGCCAACATCATCGTGCTTTCCAACCTGGCTGGCGTGGCGGTGGACTTCTTCTATCTCTTCCTCTCCCAGCTCACCGGTTCCCAGGCCATTGCGGATTTGGCCGCGAACAAGGTGGTCAATGTGCTGACCTGCCTGGTCTTTGTGGCGCTGGCGGTCTGGGTTTCGTGCCGCGGCATGAAGACCACCAAGACCGTGCAGTACGTGCTGGTGATTTTCCAGCTGGGCGTGCTGGCCTGGTTTGTGCTCGGCGCGCTGGCCAAGCTCGGCACTGTCCCGGAGGCGCAGCCGCTGGCATTCGACTGGGAGTGGTTCAACCCGTTCGGCATTGAGAGCTTCTCCGCCTTCGCCGCCGGCCTGTCGCTGTCCATCTTCGCCTTCTGGGGCTGGGACGTCTGCCTGACGATGAATGAGGAAACCACCAACGGCAAGCGGACCTCCGGCATCGCCGCCGCGGTTACCGCCATCGCCGTTCTGGTCATCTATCTGCTGGGCTCGGTTGCGACGATCATGTTCGCCGGCATCGGGGACACCGGGCTGGGACTGAACAATCCGGACATCTCCGAGAACGTCTTCACCGCTATCGCCGGCCCCGTCATGGGCCCCTTCGCCATCCTCCTTTCGCTGGCGGTACTTTCCAGCTGCGCGTCCTCGCTGCAGTCCACCATGATCTCCCCCGCCCGCAGCCTGCTCGCCATGGGTTACTACAAGGCGCTGCCGGAGCGCTTCGCGAGAATCAACCCGCGCTTCCAGTCGCCGGTCTATGCCACGGTGGTGGCCGGTGCGGTCTCGGCAGGCTTCTACACGCTGATGCGCTTTGTCAGCGACAACGTCCTCAACGACACGATCATGGCGCTGGGCCTGATGATCTGCTTCTACTACGGACTGACCGCGCTGGCCTGCGTCTGGTATTTCCGCCGGACCGCGTTCGTGAATGCACGCAGCTTCCTGTTCCGGTTCCTGTTCCCGCTGCTCGGCGGCCTGGCCCTGGTGGTCGTCTTCCTCCAGACCGCGGTGGACAGCTGGGATCCGGCGTTCGGCAGCGGCTCTGAGGTCTTCGGGGTCGGGCTGGTCTTCATCATCGGCGTGGGCATCATCGCGCTGGGACTGGTGGCGATGCTGCTGTTCTACCGGCGGAACCCGGCGTTCTTCCGCGGCCAAACGCTCGAGCAGGATTCGCCAGCCCTGGTGGTGCCGGAGTAGTTCCACATTCACCAAGCTCAAAGGGTGCTGCCGCAATCTGCGGCAGCACCCTTTGCTGTTTCTTACCTGCGGTCAGGCTCCGGGCTTAGGGGTAGAGGCCGCGGGTGAGATGGGCTTCCGCCACGCGCTCAACCGCCGTCACGGTTGCTGCCTCGCGCAGGCTCAGGCCGCGCCGGGCAGCTACTGCCAGCACGTTCTCCCAAGCGGCGAGCATGCGCTGCTCCAGCCGCTCCTCGACCTCGGCCGCAGTCCACCAGTAAGCCTGGTTGCCCTGCACCCACTCGAAGTAGGACACGATCACGCCGCCGGCATTCGCGAGGATATCGGGCACTACCAGCACGTCGTTCTCGCGGAAAACAGCATCGGCAGCCGCCGTGGTCGGCCCGTTGGCGCCTTCCACGATGACCTTTGCCCGCACCCGTCCGGCATTCCCGCCATGCAGGACACCTTCGACGGCGGCCGGCACCAGCAGGTCGACCTCGAGTTCGAGCAGCTCCTCGGAACCGATGGCTTCAGAGCCTTTGAACCCGACTACGCTGCCCGTTTCACGGACATGTTCCGTAAGTGCCTTGATCTCCAGTCCGGCTGCGTTGTAGATCGCGCCGTACTGGTCTCCAACAGCGACGACGGCGACGCCGGCTTCGGCGAGGAATTCCGCGGCACCGGCACCAACCTTGCCGAAGCCCTGCACGGCGGCGGTGCTCCCGGCAGGGGTGATCCCAGCCTGCCGGAGGGCGGCCAAGGCAACATGGACCACACCGCGGGAGGTCGCGCTGGCCCGGCCAAGGGAACCGCCCACGCTGACCGGCTTGCCGGTCACCACGCCGGGCACGGTGTAGCCGACGTTGACGGAGTAGGTGTCCATCATCCACGCCATGGTCTGTTCGTCGGTTCCGATGTCCGGAGCCGGAATGTCCTTTTCGGGGCCGATCACCGGCAGGATTTCGCTGGTGTACCGGCGCGTCACGCGCTCAAGTTCCTGCTGCGAGTAGTTGCGCGGATCAATGGTGATCCCGCCCTTGGCCCCGCCATAAGGCACATCAAGAAGGGCGCACTTCCAAGTCATCCACATCGCCAGGGCGCGCACCTCGTCAAGCGAAACCTCCGGGCTGTAGCGCAGCCCGCCCTTGGCCGGCCCGCGCGAGAAGTTGTGCTGGACGCGGTAACCGGTGAGGATTTCCACGCTGCCATCGTCCCTGCGCAGCGGGATGCTGACGGAGAGCTCGCGGCGTGGCCGGGCCAGCATCTGGTGCAGCCCGGAGCTGTAGCCGAGGGTGCGGACGGCCGAGGCCAGCTGGCTTTGTGCGCTCTCCCAAGGACCCGCATCTGTGCTAGGGGCCACTGGGGCCTGGACGGAATCGCTGGAGTCGTGCGGAGATAAAACAGTTGTCGTCATTGACGTTCGATCCTTATTTATCTGGATGGCGGATAGCTGCCTTCCTGAGGCTATAAGGACGAAAGGGGAACGTCAGTGGGCGAGTGCACAGCGGGCCGCCGCGTTGTTGTGGCCATCTACAGCGGCCGGCGCGCAAGCCACGGTGGGCGTGCACGCTGTGCCGTGGGCGTGCGGATCTGCACGGGCCCATTGCAGCGGGCCGGTAGGGCTCCTAGGGTGGAAAGACCCCCAAGCGAAGGAGCGACCATGTCTACCCCACGCGAAGAAAACTCCCCCAACCTCGACGACGTCATCGACCCGCAGGAGGACGCATTGCCCCAGTCGACGCGGACCGGCCACGGCAAAATGCCTGAGACCGTGGACGACGACGATCTGCAGGCCGCCGCTGAACAGGAGCGCGTGGCCGCGGGGCTTCAGGACTACGCGCCGGACCAGGTGCCGCCGGCAGCAGATCCGCTGCCTGAGGAAGCCTCCGATGAGGCCGACCGTGCCCAGCGCGGGCTGAGGGACGATCCCGGCACCGACGTCTAACAAGCACAGGCTTGGCGGCGGTCTTTACCGCCGTCGGGCGCTGGCGCACTGCACGCAGAACCGCGCTTCCGGCCGGACTTCGAGCCGCTCGCGCGGTATTTCGCGCCCGCAGTTCTGGCACGTGCCGTAGCTGCCGTTCTCGAGGCGGTCCTCGGCTTCCAGCAGTTCGGCGAGCGACTTCTCGGTGGCGTCGAGCAGAGCGACCTCGCGCGCGCGCTCAAGCGTGAGCGTTGAACCCTCCGGGTCGTGCTCGTCGTCGGCCGGGATATCGTGCGCAGCTATTGTCGCCTCTTGAATGTCCGCCGTCAGCCGTTCGATCTGCAGGCGGGCCTCGGCGATCTTCTCCTCCAGCAACTGCCGGTACATTCCTTTATCCGCCGTGGCTGCCGTGGACCCTACATCCAGCGCATCGCTCATGACGCCACCATCCTCTCGGAGTTATGAGAGCATCATAGTCCTCTCCGGCGTCGTTATATCCGACTTGCGGCCCCTCTGTTATGCGATCGTTCCGCAACCGCCACCTGCCTTTCCCCCTTGACCGTTTCCGGCTCGGTAACGCACGCTGAGGTGTAGGCCCGGCTGCGCTGGTGGCCGGGTAAAAATCGCTCGATGACGGGGTGCGGACTGACATGGCAGAGCGCGAGATCCAGACCGATGTCCTGGTGGTCGGCGCGGGACCGACCGGACTGATGCTGGCCAACTGGCTGGCCAAGCTGGGTGTGCCCATGCTGGTGGCCGACGGCAAATCCGAGCCGACGCGGGAGTCCCGCGCCTTAGGCCTGCAGGCCAGAAGCATGGAGATCTACGACCAACTCGGCGTGATCGAGAGGGTACTCACCGAGAGCACTGTCGCGCAAAAACTGGTCTTCGGCTACGAATCGCGCGAGCTGGGACGGGTTCCCATCGGGCGGCTGGGGCGCGATGTGACCCCGTATCCCGGCATCACCTTCCTGGAGCAAAGCAGAAACGAGCAACTCCTGGTGGACAACCTCACGGCGCTCGGCTCCGACGTGCTCTGGCAGCACCGGCTGACTGCCTTGGACGTGGACCTGACCGATCCGCTGCCGGTGACGGCCACGCTGGCGGCCGACGACGGCGGGGTGCGGGTCCGCGCACGGTACTGCGTGGGTGCCGACGGCGGTTCCTCCACCGTGCGTTCGGCGCGCGGCATCGCGTTTGAAGGAATCACCAACGCCCACACTTTCTACGTCTCGGATGCGACCGAGGTGCGGGGTCTGGCCCATGACGCCGTCAACATCCGGCCGGGCACCGAGGATTTCCTGCTCGGATTTCCAATGGGCGGCAACTCAGACCTGCGGCTGATCGGCACAGTGCGGAACTCCGACATTGGCGGTGACGAGCTGTCCGAGGACACGGTGCGCCGGCGCCTGCAGCGGATCTACTCCGTCAGTTACGGACCGTCGCGCTGGTATTCCACCTACAAAGTGCACCACCGCACCGCGGCGGCCTTCCGCGACGGTCCGGTGTTCCTGGCTGGCGACGCCGCCCATGTGCACTCCCCTGTTGGGGCCCAGGGCATGAACACCGGATTGCAGGATGCGCACAACCTTGCCTTCAAACTCGCAGACGTATTACAGGGCCGGGCGTCGGAACGCTATCTCGACCGCTACGAGGCCGAACGGCGTCCCGTTGCGCGCCGGCTGATCTCGACCACGGACAGACTCTTCGGCATCATCACTTCGGCGCGTCCGGTGGCCCGGACCCTCCGCAAGCTGATCCTTCCCGTGCTCGCACCGGTGGCAACGAACATCCTGCCCCGGCTCAAGGGAGCTCCGCGCCTGTTCGAGTACGTGTCCCAGGTGCGGATCCACTACTGGATGAGCGACGAAGCCAAGGAAGCTGCCAACGGCCGCCGTGGCAAAGTGGTCGGGCGCAGGCTGCCGTACACCGGTTCAAACTTCGAGACGCTCCGCTCGCTCACCTGGCAGGTCCACGCCTACGGCGGGATTGACGACGTCGCCGTCCATCACGTCCGTTCCGCGCTGGGTCTGGACGTCCATGACCTGCCGCTGAACGGCAACAAGAAGCTGCAGCCGGGGTACTTCTATCTGGTCCGGCCGGACGGTTTTGTCGCGGCGGAGTCCCTGCCGGTCAACGCCGTCTCAACGTTCACGGCCGCGATGGCACGGTAAGCCCGAGGTGGCCAGTGCCGGCGGTTGCTCAGGCCTTGGCAGCTCGCACCGGATGCTCACTGATGATGGAGAGCCGGTTGAAGGCATTCATGGTCAAGGTGATCCAGCTGACTGCTGAGAGCTGGTCCTCCGTGAGGCATTTGCGGGCAAAGGCGTAAGCCCGGTCCTGGCTCTCATGGTCCGGCAACTCGGTCAGAGATTCGGCGAGGGCCAAGGCGCCCTGCTCCTGAGCGGTGAAGAGCTGGGTATCCCGCCATGCCGGCAGGACCACGATCCGCTGGATGGTTTCCCCATTGGCCAGGGCATCCGTGACGTGCATGTCCAGGCAGTATGCGCAGCCGTTGATCTGGGAGACCCGGATGTTGATCAGTTCGGTGACCATGCGGTCGATGCCGGCGGCATCCGCGGCTTCGCGAACCTTGAGGCCCAGACCGTTCAGCGCCCGGTAGACGGCCGGGTGCTGCTTGTCGATAAAGATCCGCTCCCGCGTCACTTGCTCCACCGGGCCTCCTCGGTCTCGGCCTCGCCCTGCGCGGGGACGTCCAGAACGTCGTCGTACTCGTGGTGTTTACGTACGAACGCAGCGATGTAGGGGCACAGCGGGAGGATGCGCCGGCCGCTGGCCTTCACGTCGTCGAGGGCGAAGCGTGCCAGCTTCGAGGCCAGCCCCTGACCGGCGTACGCATCATCCACTTCTGTGTGGACGAACACGACTTGGTCCTGTCCGGGCTGCAGCCGCCGGTAGATGGTGAAGCCGATGGTTGCATCGCCGTCGTGCAATTCGTAGCGGTGGCGCTCGGGCGCGTGGACCAGAGTGATTTCCCGGGCCTCGGCGGCAGTTTCGTTGGACATGGTGTTCCTCTCCTCGATGGATAAGTCGGTGCACCCGGCCCGGAGGACGGGGCAGGCGTTGCTGTTAGCGGCGCGGGCGGATGCGCGCATTGGGCAGCGTCGGGGCAGGCAGCGGAGCCAAGGTGTTGCCCACCACCGTGCCGAACTGGTTGGTCGCCGCGGCTCCGGCTGGATGCGGTTCGGCACCGATCTCGGCCTGCCAGTTGGCGCGGAATTCAACGATCTCGTCGTGGTCGCGCCCGACGAAGTTCCACCACATGACGATCGCTTCGCCCATCGGCTCGCCGCCGATCAGCAGCAGCCGGACGGGCTCGTCCGACTCCGAGGTCAGCTCGATTTCCCGGTGCCCGGTGGGCAGGTAGGCCAGCTGATCGGCGGTGGCCGTGGCCCCGTTGAAGCGGACGGTACCGCTGTCCACCAGGACGCCGTATTCGAAGGCCTCCTCGACGTCAAAGACGGCACTCTGCCCCGGTTTCAGCAGGAGTTCCGCGCCGAGCAGCGGCGAATGGAGTGCCACCGGGGATACGCTGCCGGCCAGCGATCCCATAAAGACGCGCAGCTCGTAGGCATCGGTGATGACCGGCTCCGGCGCATAGTGGTCGAACCCGGGATCGGCGAAACGGGCATGATCCGGCAGCGCCACCCACAGCTGGGCGCCGTGCAGGACCGTTGTTTCGGCGGTGGAAACCTCTGAGTGGCAGATACCCCGGCCCGCCGTCATCAGGTTCAGTTCGCCGGGGCGGACAAACGCGTGGAATCCAGCGCTGTCGCGGTGTTCAATCTCGCCGGTGAAGAGCCAGCTCACTGTCTGCAGTCCGGTGTGCGGGTGCGGCGGAACCCGCATGCCGCCGGTTTCGGACACCTCGTCCGGACCGTAGTGGTCCACAAAGCACCAGGCTCCGATCAGGGAGCGCTGCCGCTGCGGCAAAGTGCGCCGGACGTTCATGGCCCGCGGGCCGCCGAGCGGCACCTCGCGCGGCTCCAGCAGTTCCACCCGCGATTGGGCTAAGCCCACTTCCGCTTCGTTCCCGCAGAGCATTTCCTGCGGATGCGGCTCAAGGTTACTCATTGCCCAACGCCCTTTCCTGCCAAGGCTTACATGCAAACACATGTATAGCCTACACGCTACGCACTCAGAGTATGGCTAATGCTGTTCCTGCTGCTGTCTCGACCTGGGGACAACCATCATGGGCGAAACGCCGTGCTGCAGGACGGCCTGGCTGACGGATCCCAGCAGCAGCCCGGGAAAGCCGCCGTGTCCGCGGGTTCCGAGCACCAGCAGATCCGCGGTCTGCGTGGCCTCGACCAGGATCTCCGCCGGCTTGGCAATGTAGAACTGCCAGCTGGCCTTGACGTCGGGATACCGGGAGCGGACCTCCGCCAGGACCGTGTCCAGGTCATGGGCGACTTCCTGCCGGAACCGGCTGGCGCCTTCGGCGTGGTCCAGCCAGACCGAGTCCCTGTAGTAGGGAGCGCGGGTGGAAACCAGGGTCAGCGGCTTGGCCTGGAACTGCGCCGCTTCCGCTGCAGCCCAGAGGGCCGGATTCTTCGATCCGAGGGCGTCCATGGCCATGACAATCTGGCCTGCATAGCTCCAGGACTGGCTCTCGTCGTCGGGGTGCACGCCCTCGGCACTCATGCCCTCCGGGGCCGAAACCAGCCAAGGAACCGGTGCCGTCTCCGTCCTGCGGGCAGGCACTTCGGCGTGCTCCGCCTCAGTGCCCCTGGCGTTCCGGCCGGCGTTCCGGGCCGGAGCGGCAGCTTCGGGAATCACCACGGTGGGGCACTTCGAGTGTGCCGCCAGCCCCGAGGAGACACTGCCCATCAGCCGGCCGGCGAACCCGCCGCGGCCCCGTTTGCCGACCACCGCCAGCGCGGCGGACTTCGAGAGGTCTACGAGCACGCCGCCAGGATTCCCCGCCACCACGCGGGACTCCACCGTTACGCCTTGGTTCCTGGCACGCTCGAGGGCTTCCTGCAGCATGGACTCGCCCCGGCGGGTCTCAAGTTCGACGTATTTGCCCTCCACCATAGGATCGGCAATGTTCTGGGCCGGCGAGAACGCCGTCACCAGCCGCAGCGGCCAGCCGCGGAGCCGGGCCTCGCCGATGGCCCAGTCCAAGGCGCCGCTGCTGGCCGGCGATCCGTCAAAGCCCACAAGTACAACGTCTTCCATGACTCAACCCTAGGCGTCCTCACGCTGGCTGAGTAGAGGGCAGGCGGCAGGAGACGCGCTAGTGGCCGGCGATCTCCATGCCGTTCCAGCCGGTTCCCACCGTGACCCGGCCCGCCCAGCGGGAGTCATTCGCCTGGTAGTAATACAGGACGCCGGCGGCGGAGCGGGCCAGCAGCCCCTGGCTTCCCGCCCCGTTGTAGCCGCGGATCGAGGTCAGCGCGGTCATCGAGTTCCACCCGCTGTTGCCGATGATCCTGCGGCTCTCCGGAACAAACTTCCCGTTGCCGTTGGTGCGGTAGAGCTTCAGCTGGCCGGCCGACGTGCGGGCGACGATGTCGGTGTTTCCGTCCTTGTCCCAGTCAAGCTGGTTGATCGTCAGGGATTTCCAGCCGGTGTCCACCTGGGTCCGCGCGGAGGGCTTGCCGCCGGAGAGGTTCGGGTAGTGGTACAGGGTGCCCGACCCGCTCTTCGCGACTACGGAGGGGTAGCGGTCCGTTTTCTTCCATTTACCAACCGTGACCTCGTAGCCGGCCCAGCCGCTGGCGCCGATGGTGATGGCACTGGCGAAACCGCCGCCGGGTTTGCCCGGGTAGACGCTGAGCTTGCCGCTCTCCCACTGGGCCACGATGTCCATCGTCTTATCCGCGTTCCAGTCCGCGACGTGGACTTCCTTCGCGTTGCCGAAACCGGAGCCGACCTTCCACGCGGATGAATTCGCGTTGTTCTTGCCGGTCCCGTAGTTCCACAGCACACCGGCCTGGTCCACGGCCACGATGTCCCCGGCGGACTGGATGGACGGACCCGCAGGAGCAGAAACAGCGGCAGGAGCCGGGGCCGCAGCGGGCGAGGGCGCCGTGGAGCCGAAGAACGCTGATGCCGTGTTGTACTGGCCGGCCGGAGGTGTGCGGAACTTGAAGAAGTTCACGGTGCCGTACATCTTCACGCGCCCGTTCGCGTCCTTCTTGATGGAAATGCCGACGCCGATCGTGTCGTACGCCGGGTCGCTCATGATCCGGTTGTGACCGGGCGAGCCGATCCACTGGTCCACCAGCCCTTGGCCTCTGGTATCCGTCCGGTAGGCGATGATTTCGCCGGCATTGGACCAACGGTCGGCAACGCGCGGATCCTGGGTGTAGCCGGGGTTGTGCTTGAAGTCGCCGGTACTGGCCATCTTGTCCGACCAGTCCTCGGATAGCTCCGATACGGTGGCGTTGAACTTCACCGGCTTGAGGCCCTTGCTCGCCCGGAACTTGTTGATCCCGTTGAACACGTCGATGATCTGCTGCTTGTTCGCCGTGTTGAGTCTGTCGCCCGCGGCCTGCGGAACAACGACGCCGGCACCTTGGTTCGGCTGCACAGCGGCCAGGGCGGCGGGGGCGGGTCCCACAACGGCTGCGGCGGCCACGGAGGCACCGAGAGCGAGGGACATTAATGCTTTAAGTTTCGACACTGTCTTTTTCCTGTTTTTCCTTGGGGAGGGTCACAACGACGGCGGCGTTCCACCTCAGGTGGGGCGCCGCCGTCGTTAGCTCACAAAACCATAACGAATGCGCACACAATGGCCCAAAGACCCTTGTCAGTGCCCGTCATCTACTAGTAGTCGAGCCGGCGGGAAACTGCTTGCGGAGCTACTTGAAGATGTCTGCCCGGACTCCCATCACAATCCGATCGCCTTTATCCGCCGTCTTCAGGTACCTGGTCACGTTGGGCAGATCCAGCGCGATGCAGCCGTAAGTGGGAACCGCATTCGCGTGCAGGAAGATGGCGAAACCCGCGCCCTGCTTGATCTTCTGTCCCGGCCCGCGGTTGTAGTCGATCACCGCGCCCTGGCGGTAGTCACCGGTGGGGGCGCGCATGATCTGCCACATCTGCTCGTCCGGCCAGCGGTTGAAGGAGGACTCGAAGTACTTGTTGTACCCGCTGCCCGGCGTGCCCGACCACTGCGACCGCGGATTCAGCTTCCGGTAGTTGAGCCCGGTCCCCGGGTTACCTTCGCCGAAGGCATCGGTGACGGTGAAGCTGCCCTGCGGCGACCAGCGGTACATCGTGTGGCCCGACGCGACGCCGGGCTTCTTGAACCCCTTGAGCCCCACCGTGGCCCTGGACGTTTTCCATTCCTGCTTATAGACGGAGCCGATCCGAACGCAGTTGATGAAGCTGGCCTTGTACGTGCCGTATTTCTCCGAGATGGTGAACGAGACCCGATTGGCCCAGCCGTGGTAGTAGCGAGTCTTGTGCGCGCCGATGGCCCAGCACTCGTTCTTCGGCAGGTAGCTGGCGCCGACCTTCGCAGCGATCAGCGAGCCGCCCTGGAAGACCTGGGTGGTTTTGCCGCTGCGCGTCACCGCGTCCTGCAGCGGGTAGCCAAGCGTCCCGTTCTGGCTGCTGCGAACCTTCCAGCTGTAGTTGATCTGGGCGGTCAGCGTCCGGGCTCCGGTGGCCGGCGAGTAGGCGATCTGCCCCTTCTGGAACACCTGCACGCAGCCCCTGGACTTGAGCCCGCACTTCATGTCCCCGGTGGGGTAGCCGAGGAGCCCGCGCTCGTATTTGGCCGCCGCGAATTTCCTACCGACGGCGTGGGTCAGTTCCACGGTGCGGGCACCGGTTTTGGCGGTCCAGTATATGGCCATGCGCCGCTTGCTCGAGAGCGAGGGCTTGTAGGTGCGCACGCAACCGTCGCCGGGCAGGCGGCAGTTGTAGTCGTTGACCGCCGTGTACTTCAGCTGCTTGGCCCGGGAATCCAGGGCCTTCCGGCCGGCCGTCACGTGCGGCGGCGTGTGCACGATCTTGCCCTTCTGGAAGCTCTGCGTTGCGACCAGGGTCTTCGAATCCACGCTCATATCCGACGTCGGGTAGCCGTACTTGCCCTTCTCATAGCCGGACGCCTTGTACGCTTTTCCGACGGCGTGGGTAAGTTCCACCGTCCGCGCACCTGTGGCCTGGGTCCAGTAGATTGCGATCCGCTTGCTGCTGCCAGCGGGCTTGTACGTGCGCACGCAGCCGTAGCCGCGCAGCTCGCAGGCGTAGCCGTTGACCGCGGTGAGTTTCAGTTTCGAGGCCCGGTCCGCCAGCGCCTTCCGGCCCGCCGCATAGTGGGCGGACGTGTCCACGATCTTGCCGTGCTCGAAGGACTGCACCGAAACCTTGGTGTTCGGCACGCCGGACATGTCCGACGTCGGGTAGCCGTACTTGCCCTCTTCCCACCCGGCTTTGCGGTAGGCCTTGCCGACGGCGTGGGTCAGGTCCACGGTGTGTGCGCCGGTAGCGGCGGTCCAGTAGATGGCGATGCGCTCCGTGGGACGATCGGCCGACGTGTAGGTCTGCACGCAGCCCTCGCCGACCAGAGTGCAATTAAGATCGTTGTGCGGCACGAGTTTCAGCTCATCGGCCTTCGCCGCGATAGCCTCCCCGGCCGTCGCTTCGGCCTCGGCTGCCTCCTCGGCTGGCGGTTCGGCTTCGGCTGCTTCCTCCGTAGAGTCCGTCTGGTCTGTTTCGCCGGGACCGGGAGTCAACTGCCCATCCGGCGTCTGTGTTTCTTCCGGGGTGAAAGTTTCCGCTGGCGTGGAAGTTTCCGCTGGCGTAGACGGCTCGACCGGGACCGCGGCTTCCGTTGGCGCCGCAGTTTCGGCAGGCGCAGTCGATCCCGCAGGCGCTTCAGTCCCGCCCGTCATCCCTGCATCCGTCGTTCCAGGAACGGGATCAGCCGAGCCATCCGATGGCATCCTGGAAGAAGCTCCATCCGGTTCCGATATTGACGACGACGTCGGCGCCGTCGACCGCACAGCGGTGTCCGTTGCCCTCACTTCACCGGCTGGCGGCTGCGTCGCGGACGCGCCGGACACTTCCGGCAGGTCCGCGGCTTGCGCCGGCAAGCCGGAGGCCAGCAGCGCCAATGATGCAAGTGCTGCTATGGCAACTCGTCCCGCCAGACGTGGCCGGAAAAGGCTGAGACCCTTAATGATGTACCCCCAAGATTCGTTCCGGATGGGGGCCCACGATGTCGCCGCCGCTCCCCCAACGACATTATGCGGCCAAAACTGCTGAAACGTTAGACCTCATGCATCACTTTCTATCCGCAATCCCAAAATAATCCTTCTCATCTCTTTAATGAAAATGATTCTCATTTAATGCTAACTTCAATGCATGCATTCACTGATAGCACCTTGCCGCAGGCACACCTGGCTCGCCGCACCTCTTGCCCTCGCGCTCCTGACCTCCTGTGGAGCAGCCGCCGCGGGGCCGGATCCGGCTGGCTCTTCTGCTGCCGGCCCCATTCCGAAGTCCGATGTCGTCGAACTGGGTGAGGCCGCACCCCGGTTGACCCTGACGTACGACGGCGGCGTCATGGTTCTCGACGGCGCAAGCCTTGAACTGGTGGAAACCGTGGAGTTGGACGGCTTCAACCGGCTCAACCCAGCTGGCAACGGCCGACACGTCATCGTCTCGACCGGCAGCGCCTTCAAAGTCCTGGACACGGGCAGCTGGAGCGAGGCCCATGGAGACCATGCGCATCATTACGCCACTGCCCCATCACTGACGGGCGTCGAGTTCGTAGCGGACCAACCGGGCCACGTGGTTAGCCATGCCGGACGGACGGTCCTATTCAGCGACGGCACGGGGGTCATCGAATCTTTCGACCCCGCCCAGCTTGCCAACGGCCAGCCGGATACCGACACCTACACCGCCGCCGAAGCCCACCACGGCGTCGCCGTCGAACTAAAAAACGGCAACATGCTGCTGACTATCGGCAACAGCACTTCCCGCTCGGGCCTTGCGTTGCTGGATCAGGACCGCCGCGAGATTATGCGCAACGAGCAATGCCCAGGCGTGCACGGCGAGGCCACGGCGGCAGACGAAGCGGTCACCGTTGGGTGCGAAAACGGAGCCTTGGTCTACCGGGACGGCAAGATCACCAAGGTGGACAGTCCGGACGACTATGGCCGGATGGGAAACCAGAAGGGCTCGGAGGAGTCCTCGGTTGTGCTTGCGGATTACAAAACGGATCCGAACGCTGAACTGGAACGGCCGGAGCGGATCGCCCTGATAGATACCAACAACCGCAGCGTGGACCTGGTCGAACTGGGCACGAGCTACTCCTTCAGATCGCTTGGTCGAGGTCCGCATGGTCAAGCTTTGGTACTGGGCACGGATGGATCACTCCACGTTATCGATCCTGCCAGCGGAGCCGCGACCGCCCGCATCCCTGTGATCGGCGAATGGGAGGAGCCGGTGGAATGGCAGCAGCCGCGGCCTGCTTTGGCAGTCCAGGGCCATACCGCGTACGTGACGGATCCAGACAACTCGTCCATCCACGCAGTCGATCTGGAATCCGGCGACGTGATTGAGAGCGCAAAGCTACCGCATGTTCCGAATGAGCTGACTGGCGCCGGCAACTGATGCCCTGCCTTATCCGGCACACATCAGGCTGAATGCCTTTACCTTGGTAGCTTCGTACGTCACCACTATCAGGCGGCGGGTCGGTAGAGGAAGTCGATGCGGCCGAGCGCCCGTTCGAAGACCGACACCGGCTCGGGCAGCTCATCCGGTTGCTCCGTAACCGGTGAGGTGCCGGGCAGTGCTGGTGCGGTGGATAAGTAGGTGTGCCCAGTCGGCGTGGTGGTTTCGACAGTATGCCGCGGTCCGGGGACCGTTTGTGCGTCCCAGCCTTCAGATTCCTTCGCCAGGTTACACGCTTCACATAGCCCTTGCCCGTTGACCTCGGTGGTCTCCCCGGCGTCGCGCCAGGGCACAACGTGGTCGTGGTGGCGGATCGGCGCGTCACACCACGGGGTACGGCAGAGCTGGTCCCGCGCCTGGATCACCCGCTGCATCCCGGCCGGCATCAACCGCGCCCGCGAATCCATCCCAAGTAACTGCCCGGTGCCCGGCGCCGTGTAGAGGCGGCGCACCCACACTTCCACATCTTCCGAATTGCCGGAGGCTTTTCGCTTGAAGCCAGGGGGCCCGGTCGCCGTGCCGGCTTCTCCTGTCTTGCCGGCGTCGCTGTCTCCCGCATTTCCAGTGTCTCCGGTGCCTGCACCGGCATCATCGGCCGGTACAGGTCCGTCGGTCACTTTGAGCTTCTTTGCGGTGCCGTTATTGGGGCCGCCACCGATGCCGGGATCGTCCGCGTTACCGGCCGTTCCCTCAACCCCGTCGTCGGTGTCGCCGGTGCGGATCAGATCGCGGGCCCATTGCGCGGGGACGATGCCGTACCCGGTCAGGTGTGCCGGTTCGGAGTCGCCTTGGAACAGGGTGCGGTCGGTCATGACCAGCTGGACTTCAATTTTTGCGGGATTCTCCGCGGGCTGGCCGGTGACGCGTTCGACGAAAATGTCGGCCATCAGTTGGCCCCGGGAGCGTTCGTCGCCCTGTGCCTTCAACCGGTCGGCTTCCTTGGTCAGGGCGGCGAGGACGGCCACGCCCCGCACCACCGGCACCAGGCAGGACACCTGGGCCATGGTGTCCGGCGCCGGACGGCAGGAGACATGGCGTTCGGTTTCGGCTTTCGCGGCCCGGCGGACCACCGACAGGGGGTCCAGCCGCAGCGCGGCCTGCTTCGCCAACGCCCCGATCCGCTTGTCCCCGCAGCCGCGCAACGTCTTCGGATCAGCACACAATTCCTGGTCAACCTTGGCGCGGTCTTCCATGCTCAGGCACGCGGTCTCGCGGACCAGGATGGCCGCCCGCCACTCATTCAGCCGGCCCTCGGCCAGCGCCTTATACGTGTGCGGCATTTCCCTGATCAGCGTGGTCGCGATACCCAGGTGCTTGCCGCCCCGGTTGGGCGAGTCCTTGCGTGCCAGGCCGATCTCCTTGGCCAGGCCCCGGCTCCGCTTCTCCGCCGCGACCCCGGCCGCCGCGCGGGTTTCCCGCCGGGAGGCAACAAACACCTCCGTTTCCCGGGCCTGCGCGGCAGCGAGGGCTGCCTTGAGTTCCTCCATCGCCGTGATCCGGTCGATCCGCACCCCTTCGGAGACGTCCTGGTCCATATCTGCCAGTTCCACAATCGCGGCACGGACCAGTGCTGCACCCGGATCACCGGGGACCGGTTTCACCGGATCCATCTCTGCTGGAACGATTGACTCGAACATACATTCGATTCTATCGTTGAGTGATGGACGACACAAGCATTAAACCCGGCGGTGGATATCTTTCCGCCGCACGATCAACACAGGAAACGGCCGCCCGCAGGAGTTCGGGATCTATGGGTTCAGAGACTATGACGCATCCTGGTCCTGTTGGTAGACATCAGGAACGCCGTCGTGGTCGGCGTCGATCTTTTCTTCTGCTTCGATCCTGCGGTAGTGCCGGTTGCGTGCACGCAGGACAACTGTCGCCAAAAGCGCCGCAAGCAGCGAGGCGACAAGAATGGCGACCTTGGCATGGTCGTTCGCCGCAGAGCCGAGCCCGAAACTAAGTTCGGCAACCAGCAGCGAGACGGTAAACCCGATGCCGGCCAGCAGGCTGATGCCAAGCAGGTCGATCCACCTCAGTGACGGATCAAGCTCGGCGCGAGTGAACTTACTCATCAACCACGTAGTCGCCACGATGCCGATCGGTTTACCTAGGACCAGGCCAGCGATGATGCCGATGGCCACTGTGTCGGCGAGCGAGGCGGCCAAGCCATCGAAGCCGCCGATCTCCACTCCGGCCGAGAAGAACGCGAAGACGGGAACGGCGAAGCCGGCAGAGACGGGACGGAAACGGTGTTCGAAAATCTCCGAGAGCCCCGGCCCCGCCGTCGGTCCGCCGCTGGCCTTGCCGCGCAGCACCGGGATGGCGAAACCGAGCAGTACACCTGCAACTGTCGCATGGATACCTGAGGCATGCAGCAACGCCCAAGCGACAATGCCAATCGGCAGCAGGATCAGCCACGCGGCCGCTGGTTTGAGACCGAAGAACCGCCGGTATTTCTGCGCCAGAAGAGCGTAAATGGCAAGCGGGATAAGTGTCAGCAGTAGCGGGGCAACGTGGATATCGCTGGTGTAGAAGAACGCGATGATGGCGATGGCAATCAGATCATCGACTACCGCCAGTGTCAGCAGGAATATCCGCAAGGCCGTAGGCAGATGGGAACCAATGACGGCAAGAACTGCGACGGCGAAGGCAATGTCCGTGGCTGTCGGAATGGCCCATCCGCGGATGGTATCCGGGCTGCCCCAGTTCACAGCTGCATAGATTACCGCCGGCACAACGACGCCGCCGACAGCCGCAGCCACCGGCACTGCCGCCTTCCGGGCGTCGCGCAAATCCCCGGCAACAAACTCACGCTTTAGTTCCAGACCTACCAGGAAGAAGAAAACCGCGAGCAGACCATCGGCCGCCCAAGCACCGAGACTTAGATTCAGGTGCCACGGCTCGTAGCCGATCTTGAAGTCGCGTAGGGCGAAGTAGCTGCCCGACGCCGGCGAGTTGGCCCATATCAGGGCGATCAGGGCCGTCGCGACGAGCAATGCACCGCCGACGGTCTCTTTCCGGAGGATTTCGCCGATCCGCAGGGCTTCGGCGTAACTGCCCCTGCCGAGAACGCGGGCCTTTCGGGGACGGTCGGGGGAACTTTGGGCCATGTGGGGCTCCTAGGGAAAGGGTCGACGAATTCTCATGCCGACCAGACTTCCCGGCTCACCAGAATCCACCCTATCGCCTCAAACTGTCGTAGCGGAACAACACTGCCTGTCAGCGGCCATAAAAACTGTCCGTGGGCAGATGCCGGTTGGGATAAGTCGCCCCCTGAAGAGGCGGATCACAATGCACCCTTTGCCGCTGCTTAGCCGAGCGCTCCCAGCAGTTCAGCACAGGCTTGCTCGCATCGCCGGCAGGCCTCTGCGCAGACGCGGCAGTGCTCGTGCATCTGCGCATGGCTTTCGCATTCGTCGGCACAGGCCTTGCATACCACCCGGCAGGCCTCCAGCACAGCGCGGGTTACGTTCGCGTCATACCCCGTGTGCCGAGAGAGGATCTTGCCGGTCGTGGCACAGATATCCGCACAGTCGAGATTTGTCCGGATGCACTTCGTCAGCTCAGCCACCATATCCTCGCTGAGGCACGCATCCCCGCAGGCCGTACAGGTCTGCGCACATTCAAAACATGCCGCGATACAGTCCGTCAGTTTCTGCTTGTCGATCCCGCCCAGATCCTTCGGGTAGGTCTCAAGCATGGACTTGATGTGGCTCATTGTTCTGCTCCTCCTGCAATTGGCCAGGGAACGGACCGGCAGTCCGACCACCTCACAAAACCACAGTAGCCTTACTATTCGGATGCGGAAACCTTACTGCCCGCCCACACAGGGCAACTTCTGGCGAGCGGGGGCAGCTGCGCTACCTGGCTAGGACCCGGTCACAAACAGCCCTTGACTTATACCCCCGGGGGGTATAAGTTCGTGATTACCGGAAACAGCGTCGGATCCTCGCGGTCCCTACGCCCCCAACGGTCCACACAGGGCTCAAGCGCATGCCTTCCCGATGGAAGGTTCTGGCGAAGGCCAATCCCGATACCTCACTGAGGAGATCATTATGAGTGGCACATCCAGCCATAACCTGCCGCTTATTCAGGCTTCATCAGGCTGCGCCTGCTGTTCCCCGCAGGGAAACCGCGCAGTAGAACCGGCGGTTGCGGTAGACACAGCCGACATCCGCCACCGGTCGGCGCAGTTCAAAGTCACCGGCATGACGTGCGGACATTGCGTTGCCGGCGTCTCCGAAAAGCTGGGCCGGCTCGAGGGCGTTACCGACGTCGAAGTGGGCCTCATCCCGGACGGCGTTTCCACCGTCACGGTTTACGGCACCGAAAACATCAGCCCTGACGCTGTGCGCGCTGCCGTCTCTGAAGCAGGGTACGAATTCGCCGGCACGGTTTGATCGGCCGGATCTGGAGGGGAGCAAGACCATGAACCACGAGGACCACGGACGGCGCACATCCGGAGACCAATCCGCCCGTACGACAGTTTCCGAAGCTGAGCATATGGACCACAACACGCACGGCCAGGCCATGCCTGAAGACCATGCCCATTCCGCCGTGGACGAGGAACACACCGTCCACGAGCACGGCCAGCATGCCGGACACAGCACGGCCATGTTCAAGAACAAGTTCTGGCTCAGCCTGGCACTGTCCATTCCGGTGGTCTATTTCAGCCCGATGTTTGCCCACCTGCTCGGCTACCACATTCCGGAATTCCCGGGCTCCCTCTGGATCCCGCCGGTCCTGGGATCGCTGATCTTCTTCTACGGAGGTTTGCCGTTCCTCAAGGGCGGCTGGACAGAGCTGCGCAGCCGGCAGCCGGGCATGATGCTGCTCATCGCGATGGCCATCACCGTCGCCTTCGTCGCATCCTGGATCACCACGCTGGGCATCGGCAACTTCAATCTGGACTTCTGGTGGGAGCTGGCCCTGCTCGTAGTCATCATGCTGCTGGGCCACTGGATCGAAATGCGGGCCCTCGGTTCGGCACGCGGTGCCCTGGATGCACTCGCCGAATTGCTGCCCGATGAAGCCGAACGCATCACCGAACACGGCACGGAAACAGTCAGCATCAGCGAGCTCTCCGTCAACGACGTCGTCCTGGTCCGCTCCGGTGCGCGGCTGCCCGCCGACGGCGAAATCATCGAAGGCCGGGCCGAACTCGACGAATCAATGATCACGGGTGAGTCCAAGACCGTACCGCGTGGCCCCGGCGATACCGTGGTGGCCGGAACGGTGGCAACCGACAGTGCAGTGCGCATCAGAGTGGGCGCGGTCGGCACCGACACCGCGCTGGCCGGCATCCAACGGCTTGTCGCCGAAGCACAAGCGTCCTCCTCCAAAGCGCAGGCGCTGGCGGATAAGGCTGCGGCGTTCCTGTTCTACTTCGCCCTCGGCGCCGGCATCATCACCTTCATCGCCTGGGTACTCCTGGGCAGCCCCGACGAGGCCGTGATCCGGACGGTCACCGTCCTGGTCATCGCCTGCCCGCACGCCCTCGGCCTGGCCATCCCGTTGGTCATCGCGATCTCTACGGAACAAGCTGCCCGTGCCGGAGTCCTGATCAAGAACCGCATCGCGCTCGAGCGCATGCGCACTATCGACGTCGTACTCTTCGATAAGACGGGAACCCTGACCAAGGGACAGCCCGGCCTGACAGGCATTGCGGCAATCGAGGAAATGAACGACGACGACGTTCTGGCGCTGGCCGCGGCCGTGGAAGCGGACAGCGAGCATCCCTCCGCCCGCGCAATCGTCACCGCAGCCCGGGAGCGCGGGCTCCGTGTACCGAGGGCCAGCGGGTTCGCCTCGCTGACCGGCCGCGGGGTCAAGGCCGACGTCGGCGCCTCCACCGTCATGGTCGGTGGACCGAACCTGATCGCGGCCGAAGGCCTGCAGGTCCCACCGGAATTGCGGGACCAGACCCGTCCCTGGGTCGAACGCGGTGCTTCCGTGCTTCATGTAATCCGCGGCGGAGAGGTCATCGGGGCCGTCAGCCTGGAGGACGAGGTCCGCGAGGAATCCCGTCAGGCGATCGCTGCCCTGCAGAAGCGGGGCATCAGGGTCGCCATGATCACCGGGGACGCGCAGCAGGTCGCCGATGCCGTGGCAGCTGAACTGAACATCGACGAAGTCTTCGCCCAGGTCCTGCCCCAGGACAAGGACAAGAAAGTCGGCGAACTGCAGTCCCGCGGCCTGAAGGTGGCCATGGTCGGCGATGGCGTAAACGACTCCCCTGCCCTTGCCAGGGCGGAGGTCGGCATCGCCATTGGAGCGGGAACGGACGTGGCGATGGAATCGGCCGGCGTGGTCCTGGCCGGCAACGATCCGCGGGCAGTATTGTCCATGGTGGATCTGTCCCGGGCCAGCTACCGCAAGATGGTCCAGAACCTCATCTGGGCCACCGGCTACAATGTCATCGCAGTCCCGCTGGCCGCCGGTGTACTGGCCTTTGCCGGCGTCGCAATCTCCCCGGCGGTAGCTGCGGTATTGATGTCGGTGTCCACCATCGTTGTGGCCTTGAACGCCCAACTGTTGCGCCGTATCAAGCTGGACCCGGCCGCGGTTCAATGACCGGTCGGCAGGTTCGCCCGGGCCCCCACCCTTCGATACCGTTGGTGGCGGCCAGCAGATGCGGCCCGAGGGAAAGGCAGGGAACGATGAGCTACGGCGCGGCACCCCGCCTCGGTCTGCACCTACGTCCCACCCTGGCATTGTTCCTGGGACTGGCCGCGATCATCTTCGGCATCATTGGGATGCACATCCTGAATGTCTCGCACCAGGCTTCCGTACCGGCCATGTCCGGTCACTCCACGTCGGCTCCGGCGGCTGTTGCCCATGCCACGCATCATGCGCCCGACGCGGACACGGCCATCCCTTCGGCTGACGCTGCCAATGACATACTTCCCGCTGATGGTTGCGCCGGCGGCCCTTGCGCCGGAGACCACCATCTGATGGCTGCTGTTTGCGTGCTGATGACGATCGTAGCCGGATTCGTCCTGCTCTTCGTCCCCAAATGGATCCGCATCAGAAGCGGGGCTGGCCTCCGTGCGCCGCCCAAAGCGGTTGGCCCCGGCGTCCCCGCGCTTCGTCCTCCTTCACTCGTCCAGCTCTCTATCAGCCGCACCTAGAATCCCGGCGCCTTCTCCCGTACCTGGAAGGCATGTTTCCGCATGTCCTGCAGCATGTGCGGGGCACTGCGCCTCTGATAGCCACGCAAATTTTTTGAGCATACAAAGGAATCCGCCATGAAGCGCTTTACCGCCATTTCAGCAACCGCCGTCGCCACCGCCCTTTTCCTGGCCGGCTGCGGTTCGGACACAGGATCGGACACCACCGAAGGGACCATTCCGGGCATGGACCACGGCAGTATGTCTGCGTCCCCCTCGGCTGCCTCTTCCGGCGTTGCCGCGGACCATAACAGCGCGGACGCCATGTTCGCGCAGATGATGATTCCGCACCATGAGCAGGCCGTGGAAATGAGCGACATTATCCTCACCAAGGACGGACTGGATCCGCAGATCGTCCGATTGGCCGAGGGCATCAAGGCCGCCCAGGGTCCGGAAATCGAGAAAATGACCGGCTGGCTGCAGGCTTGGGGCGAGCCGATGGAAATGTCCGGTGATCATGCCATGGAAGGCATGATGAGTCCGGACGACCTCGCCGCGCTTGAGACGGCCCAGGGTGACGAAGCAGCCCGGATGTTCCTCACCCAGATGATCGCCCACCACGAGGGCGCCATCGTCATGGCTGAAGAGGAAGTCGACAACGGGAAGAACGCTGACGCCGTAGCTCTCGCCGAGGCGGTCGTGGCTGACCAAAGTGCGGAGATCGAGAAGATGAAGGATCTCCTCGCCGGTCTCTGACCCTTCCTGGCCACGTTGCCGGGGCACTCGGCTTGATCCTGGTGCCCCGGCAGCGTGCTGTTCCCTCCCCGGCCTCGCGCGTACCCGCAGACGCCTTCCCCTTACTCGGAGACTTTTCCCTGATGAACACCGCACGGTTGACCCCAAATATGTCCTGAACTGATGTTGTCGGCCCCAGGCCTCAACGGCTCGGGTCCGAACAGCCCCGGACAAGTCAGAGCATCAGCATGACGATGAGCCCGGCAACGAAGGCCGCGACGCCGACAGCGGTGAGGATCTTGCCCAACAGCAGCAGTATCGTGCCGCGCTCCGGCGGCGGCGTGGTCCGATAGGTCATCGGCCGGTGGGCGTCGTAATAGATCAGCACGTCGGACCCGGGCACCACGCTGCGCTCCTGTTCGACGGGCAGCCTGGCCTGCAGGAAGCCATGCTGCTTGTCGAACCAGCGGAAACCGCTCCCCTCGCCGTCCATGAAGACCACGCCGTCCGCGCTGCGCCACTTCACGCCAGAGTGCCGGACAATCCAGCCGGCCAGCAGGAGCAGCAGCCCGGGCACCAGCCCCACCCAGGTCAAAATTTCGGTGATCAGGCCGATGGATTCCAAAGCGCTGGGCATACTTCCGATGTTATTCCAAAGTACGACGGCGGGAGGCCGGCTCCGTCACAAATCTCCCCGTCGCAGCGGGCTACTCAGAGTGCCGGTCCCTGGTCCATCCGGTCCAGCTGGCCAGCGACGAAGCTCAGGTGCTTCCAGCCACGAGCGGCGGCAGCAGCGGTTTGGCGGTCCACGGCAGCCCGCTTGTTTTGCAGGACGGCCAGCAGGGTGGCATCAACCACGTCCCGCCGCAGTTCCTTGACCCAGCCTGCACGGACGGGAGGATGGACCGGCAGCCGCAGCCACTCCGTCACCACGCCGCCGAGGTACATCGCCGCCAGGATCGAGGCCACGCCGATAAGCACCAGGACCAGCAGCGGAACGTTGACGCTGACGGCCAGCACGGCCGGGCCGATCAGCAGCACAATCAGGAACAGCCGCAGGAACAACGCTTTGGCCAGCATCCCGGCGGTCTGCCGGCGGGCGGCCGCCGGGGCCAGGCGCCGGCTATATACAGTGCGGGCCTTGTGCAGCCACTGCTTCGTGCTGCCCAGCTTTTCGTTGACGATCTTCTCGGCCACGGCGAGTTCCAGCGGATTTTCGTTCCGAAGCGACACCAGCAGCGCATCATCCTCGTCCGCCCAGGACTGGGTCAACCGGTGCTCCGCGCCCGCCGCCAAATGGTGCAGCCCCAGTTGCGAGGCCTCACGGGCGATCGTTTCCGGGCTGCCGCCCCGCGGGAGCGTGTCCTGCTGCAGTGCCTGGTCATGATGTTCAGTGCGGATGCCATAACGCGGCGATCCGTCCTTGAGCTGGTACACAGCCGTACCTCGATCCGGTAAGTTTTGGGGCAGGTCCTGAGGGCGCGGCGCCGACCGGCGGGCCCCTACTGCTGTGGATGGACTACCTAGGATACTCTCCGAAACTGGGTGGTTGAAGGTTGATCGATCAAACCCTCTACCACTATTACCCGCGATGGCACGGCAGGCTTGCCGCTAGACTCGGTCACATCCGCGCAGGATCGACCAGGAGGAGACCATGCAGCAGGCCAACCGCAAGCTCGGCGTACTGTTCGACGTGGACGGCACCCTGGTTGATTCGAACTATCTGCACACCATCTCGTGGTGGCACGCCTTCCGCCAGTTGGGCCGGAACGTTCCCATGGCCACCATCCACCGCGCGGTGGGCATGGGCGCGGATAAGCTGATCGCGCACCTGCTGGGCGAGGACCGGGACAAGGACCAGGACAGCCAGGCCGAAGCCGCCCACGGCGCTGTTTTCTCCACCTATTGGCCGGCGCTGCAGGCGTTCGACGGCGCCAAGGACCTGCTGCAGCACTGCTCCGGAGCGGGCCTCACCGTAGTGCTGGCGTCCTCGTCGAAACGGCGCGAACTGGACGTCCTCACCGCCGCCATCGACGCCGACGACGCGGTGGCCGGCACCACGAGTTCTTCGGACGCGGAGGAGAGCAAGCCGGCGCCGGACATCCTCGCCGCGGCCCTCGACGCGGGCGGACTCCAGGCGGCGGACGCGCTCTTCGTCGGCGACGCCGTCTGGGATGTCCTGGCCGCCAGCGAACTGGGCATCCCCACCATCGGCCTGACCTGCGGCGGCACCGGCGAGGCCGAGCTGCGGGACGCAGGCGCCATCGAAATCCACACGGATCCGGCGGCCTTGCTCGCGGACTTCGAAGCCAGCGCCCTGGGAAGGCTGGCCGCGGGCGCTGCGGATGCAGGCCAAAACCGGTAAACCAGACCACAACCCGTAAAACAACGACGGCGGCGCCCGGCTACTCGAGTCCCAGTAACCTTACGTGGAACTCCAGATGCTGTTCGAACAGTCCGGCCGGGTCGGTGAAAGTGTTCTCCCCGTACTGCCCGAAGACCTCGAAGCTGACAGCGCCGAAGAGCGCGGACCAGACCATCACGCCGCGAACGACCACCGGCTCCGGAGCAGACAAATCCAGCTCGGCGCGGATCCGGGCCAGATCATCGGCGAGAACCGGCTGCAGCGCACCCTGCTCCCTCTGCTCCCCTGGCACGATTTTCCCTGCACGATAGGCCGCTTCGACGATGTCCACCAGTGCCCGGATCACCCGCGTTCCGGGGCCGGTGGTCCGCTCGGCAGGTGCACGGTAGCCCGGAACAGGGCTGCCGAACAGCAGCGCGTAGCGGGACGGTTCGCAGATACCCCATCCGCGGACCGCCCGGGCCAGCGCCTTGTACTGCCCGATGAAATCCGCACCGGCGGACACGACGGCCTCATCCACCTCGTCGCCCAGATCGTTATAGGCATCCACGACCAGCAGGGTCAACAGGTCGTCGCGGTTCTTGACATACCGGTACACGGCGCTGGAAACCACACCAAGATCGCGCGCCACGGCCCGCAGGGACAGCGCTGCTGCGCCCTCGGCGGCTAAATGTTCACGGCCGATCCGGATAATTTCAGTGATGGTTTGTTCTCGTGCACGCTCCCGTGGGGTACCAGTCATGCCCTCTACCCTGCCGCCCATAAGAGAGCACTGTCAACTTTAGAGAGCAGCGCTCTTGACAGGGCTGGAACGACGGCGCACCCTTATTGAGAGAGCACCGCTCTCGGATTCTAGGAGGCTCCAGAGATGGGACAAGCAATGTCAGATCTGCA
Organism: Crystallibacter permensis; assembly: GCF_025960875.1. Taxonomy (GTDB): domain Bacteria; phylum Actinomycetota; class Actinomycetes; order Actinomycetales; family Micrococcaceae; genus Crystallibacter; species Crystallibacter permensis. Next base: position 53,447 of record NZ_JAODLR010000015.1, read on the forward strand.
CATCGTCACCGGCGCCGGGCCGGTCGGCTCGACCGTGGCCGAGCAACTCGCCGGGCAGGGCCACCCGGTCCGGCTGCTGACGCGCTCGGGAAGCGGACCCGAGCACCCTCTGGTGGAACGACGGAAGGTCGACGTCTCGCAGCCGGCCGGATTCGAAGCCGCCCTCGAAGGCGCCGTCGCGGTCTTCCATTGCATCCATCCCAGCGCCTACAGCGCCAAGGCGTGGGCCCATGAGCTCCCGGCCGCCGAACAAACGGTACTCGATGCAGCCGGGCGGGCCGGCGCCGTCGTTGTTTTCCCGGAAAGCCTGTACGCGCATGACCGGCCGCAGGACGTAATGACCGAGCGCAGTTCACGGGAGGCAGCGTCCGGCAAGCGCGGCATTCGCGCGCAGTTGCTTCGGGCACGGGCGGCTTCGGCGACGCCCACCGTGAGCATGGTGGCCTCGGATTACTTTGGTCCGCGGGCGCTCAATGCCCACGCCGGCGAGCGCATGGTGCCGGCAGTCCTGGCGGGCAGGACTATCCGGGTGATGGGAAATCCGGACACGCCGCATTCCTTCACCTACGTGCCCGACCTCGCCGCGGCTATGATTACGGCCGCACACAACCCGGCGGCCTGGAACTCGGTGCTGCATGCTCCCACCGGACCGGCGGTGACGCAGCGGACCATGGCGGCGGCCTTTGCCCGTGCCGCAGGAGCAGAACCCCCGAAGGTAGGTTCGATTCCGGGGTGGGTGGTGCGCGCCGCGGGTCTGCTGTCGGCCGACGCCCGCGAACTGGCTGAGATGCTCTATCAGTTCGAGGAGCCGTTCGTCATGGACTCGTCCTACACGCAGGCGCTGCTGGGGCTGGCTCCGACCCCGGTCGCGGCGGCAGCGGAAGAGACGGTGCACTGGTGGCAGGGCGAACATGCTCCTGCCCGGCGGTAAATCCGGCCGCACCTGCCGCTAAACGGCAACCGGTACGTATACTGATGGTCCGCCGCCGAAGAGCGGAGGCCGTCCCGCTGACATCATCCAGTTTGAGGAGCCGTCCATGCCCCTGTCCGACGAGGAGAGAAAGCGGCTGGCCGAACTGGAACAGCAGCTGGAATCGGAAGACCCCAGGCTCGCGGCTTCGCTCTCGGGCAAGGGCCGCCAGCCAGGAGCCAGATGGAAACTAAGCTTCGGCGCCAAGCTTATGCTGGTCGGTGCCCTGCTCCTGCTGTTCAGCATTTCGACGAACATCTCGGTGCTGTCCGTGATCGGCCTGGTCACCCTGCTTGCGGGGATGTTCCGGATGGCCACGGACTGGATCCGTCAAAACTGACCAGCCATGTGCCTGTCCGGTAGGACCTGTACCTGCGCGAGACCGCGGTGCGTTTCAGGGACTGAAACACACCGCAGTCCCAGCGGAGGGCAATGGAGTTGGACCCGATGTCCCGCCGGGCCTGATACCGCTAGACGCGGCTGACGTCCCTGGTCTTGTGGTCGTAGTGGAAGGTCAGGGCGCCGCCGTCGTGGTGGAACTCGTGGTTAGCCCCGTCGCGGACGCCGAACGCGCCGTAGTTCTCTTCCCAGGACCGGTCCAGCGCGACCTTGTAGGTGTAGAAGCCCGCGGGCAGTTCGGCGGTCAGCTTCCAGAGCCGGTCCGACGGATCCAGTTCCATCTGGACCTCGTCGAAGTGCGGCTGCCAGTTTTCCGGCGCACCGAGCTTGGTGCTGAAGTCACCGGCGAGCGCTACGGCCTCCGGCTGCCCGGCGGTATCCACGGCAGCGGCAGGCGCTGCGGGTTGGGCTGGAGCTGCGGGTTCGGCTGGAGCTGCAGGCTCGGTTGCGGTCGGTGCTGCGGACTCCGCGGCTGCCGGAGCTGTGGTTTCGGCTGCTGTAACTGCTTGCGCTGCGGCAGCAGTCTTCTTGGCGCGCGGCTTGCGGCCCCCGGCCTGCTTGGATTCCTCAACCGGTGCCACCGCGGACTTCGATCCGGAGGTCTTCGCGGCCGCGGCTGCGACAGCCGGAACCGGTGAACCGTTCTGCAGTGCGTCGGTCAGGGATTCAGCATCCGGGAAAGCGGCCGCGGCGCGCAGCCCCTCGTCCGTCAGCACCCAGCCGCCGCGCTTCTTGACCAGCCAGCCGGCCTTGACCAGCTTGCTGGTGGCGGTGGTCAGGGACTTGTGGCCCCGCGGGACTCCCCCGGCAAGCAGCTCGCTTTCAGCATCGCTCAAGGGCAACTGTGTGATGGCCTGCGCCAGGACTGCGCTGCCGCCCATGGCAGCCTCGCCGGAGGCAGCCGCCTCCGCCAGCGTGTCCAGGACAATTTTCAGCCGCAGGTTAGTACGGTCGGCAGGATTTGTGCTCATTATGGTTTTCCCCATCGTCGATCGCTTACTTGCAGTGTGGCATGACGGTGATGCCCGAAGGATAAGTTAAAGGTTAATTCCTCATGACTTAACGGTTTGTGACACCGCTCTCCCCAATCGGCAATGATGTTACAGGTGTCCTGCCCGGATTCGGAACACGGCGCGCCGGTTCAGCTTTCGTCGCGGAAGTGCAGGACGGGTTTGAGGACCGAGCCTTCCTTGGCCGTCTGCGCAGCGGTATTGATGTCCGCGAACGCGTACGGCGTCACCAGCTTGTCCAGCGGCATTCTGCCCTGCTGCACCAGCTCCACCAGCGCCGGCAGGAACAGCTGCGGCATCGAGTCGCCTTCGGTGATCCCGGTGATCCGCCGGCCGTTGAGCATGTAGTTGATATCGACGTCGACGGTCGTTCCCGCGGCGGGCGCGCCGATCAGTCCCAGCTCGCCCAGCGGGGCCAGCGCATGGAGCGCCGTGCCGAGCACGCCGGCGTTCCCGGTGGCGTCGATCGCATGGGTGACGCCTGCCCCGCCAGTCAGCTCCGCGAGTGCCTCCCCCGCGTCGGTTTCCTTGCTGTTGACCACGTCGGTGGCGCCGAGTTCCTTTGCCAGCTGCAGGCGGGAATCCACCAGGTCCATCACGATGATCCGCACCGATCCGGTCAACGCCGCAGCCATCACGGCGGCAAGGCCCACGGCCCCGGCGCCGAAGATCGCCAGAGTGCTGCCCGGTGCCGGCCGCAGCACGTTCAGCACGGCGCCTGCCCCGGTCTGGATGCCGCAGCCCAGCGGGGCCAGCACGGAAAGGTCGGCGTCCGGGTCCACTTTGCTCAGCCCGCGCTCGTCGGCCAGCACCAGGGTGGAGAACGAGGACTGGGCGAAAAAGTGCCCGTGCAGCACTTCATCGCCCTGGCGGATGGTCGCGCTGCCGTCGGCCCGTTCGCCGCCGAGCAGGTTGCGGGACAGGAACTCCACGCAGTACGCCGGATGCCCGGAGCGGCAGTTCCGGCACACACCGCAGCTGGTGAAGGTCATCAGCACCTTGTCGCCCGGCTTGACGGATGTGACGGCGCTGCCCGTGGCCTCCACGATGCCCGCCCCTTCATGCCCCAGCACGCCGGGCAGCGGAAACGGGATATGGCCCGCCTGCACGCCCAGATCGGTGCCGCAGACCCCGCTGGCCACCACGCGTACCACCACCTCGTCCGGCCGCGGATTGTCCAGAGTGATATCTTCGAGCGCGAAGTCCTCGTGCGTTCCGCGCAGGACGGCGGCCCGGGCTGATGTCGTCATCGTTTCCACCTCAGGTAAGCGTGCCGGCGATTCGCCCCGGCGTGGATCGTGCTGAGGCCAGCCTAGGTGCGGAAGGAGGACCCGGCTAGGGCCATCCGGCCAAGCCCTGGCGGCACTCCCGCACGGTCATGGCGGTCAACGCCGAGTTCACCGTCAGTGAATCCTGCGGCGCACCGCGGCGATCAAAGGTTGCATAAAAGCTATGAGGATCCTGGTGCTCGGCGGTACGGCATGGCTCGGCGGAAAAATTACGACGGCGGCGCTGCGGCTCGGTCACGACGTGACCGCTTTGGCTCGGGGCGAGTCGGGGCCGGTGCCGGACGGTGCGGCCTTCTTCCGTGCCGACCGGGACTCGCCGGACGCCTATGCTGCCGTCGGGCGGCAGTCTTGGGACGCCGTCGTCGACGTCTCGAGTCAGCCCGGTCAAGTGCGGCGGGCTGCGGAGGCCCTCGCCGGCTGCGCGCGCCGGTACATCTTCGTCTCCTCCTGCAGCGTCGCGGACCACGATATCCCGGGCGCCGATGAGTCCGCCCCGCTGCTTCCGGCTCTGGAAGCTGACGTCATGGCATCGATGGAGACCTATGGGGAAGCCAAGGCCGCCTGCGAGCAGCACGTGCTGGACGCGTTCGGTCCCGGCCGGGCGTTCATCGCACGGCCCGGTCTGATCGCCGGCCCCGGTGATGTCTCCGACCGGACCGGCTACTGGCCGCTACGCTTTGCCCGCCCGGCGTCCCCTGACGGCAGTGTGCTGGTGCCCGATGCGCCGGAGCTGGCTACGCAGGTGATCGATGTCCGGGACCTGGCGGCCTGGCTCGTCGGAGCAGCGGAGCGCAAGGTCAGCGGCACGTTCAACGCCGTCGGCGAGCCGATGATGCTGCCGGCGCATCTGGAGCGTGCCCGCCAGGCCGCGGGCCACACCGGACCGCTGGTTTCCGTCGAGCCGCAGCGGCTGGCGGACGCGGGCGTCAACTACTGGTCCGGCGAGCGCTCCTTGCCGTTGTGGTTGCCGCTGCCCGAGTACGCCTGTTTCGCGTCCCGGGACAACGGCGCCGCCGTGGCAGCGGGGCTGAAGCTGCGGCCGCTCGCCGAGACGCTGGCCGACGTGCTGGCCTGGGAGCAGACGGCCGGACCGGACCGCGAGCGCAAGGCCGGACTGACCGCCCAGGAAGAGCGCGAGCTCCTCGCCGCGATCTAACGGTCCGCTGCCTGGCGGGAGGCCAGCGTCAGGCAAGGCCGCTGGGGGCAGGCCCATTGTGGCCTTCGGATCGCGGTTGTACGCTGGCAGCACGCCGCGCAGAAGGGGCACCGTCATGACTATTCCACAGCCGCCGCCGGAACCGGATCCGGATCCTACCTCGCCGCACCCGTCAGAGCCAGGCAGGCCGAATGAGCCCGGTGAGCCTGATCCGATGACGCCTGATCCGTTCCCGAACCCATTGCCCGGCCCCGAGCCGGACAACCCGCCGGAACCGCCGCCGCCCGCCCCCGGTCCATTGCCGATCCCGGAACCCGGACCGGTCATCCCGCCGCGCGAACCTTAAGCCGGGCTAACTGCTGTCAGGGGAACGACGTTCCAGTCGTGCCCCACGCGTATTGAAGTAGGCCGACCTGTCACGGTTCGGCAACGTCCCGCCGTCGTTATCCTCGCCCGGCTCCGGCGCGATAACGATTGCGTTCGATCCGGATCCTCGGGGCACAAGGTCCTGCCCGTTTCCGGCCAACAGCGGTAAATTTGTAGTACGTCGGCACGGTCTCGAGGAGGCGCGAAATGTCATTATCCGATGAGGAACGACAACGGCTGGACAAGCTTGGGCACCAGCTGGAAGAAGATGATCCACGCTTGGCCAAATCCCTCTCCGGCAAGGGTGTCCTCGTCTTCGGGCACCGAATCGGCAACGGGGCATTAATGGCGCTGGCCGGGGCGTTCCTGCTGCTGGCCGGCATCGCCGGCAACTCGCTACTGCTGGCCATGGTGGGCGTCATCGCGTTCGCGGGCGGGCTGCTGGTCTCCGGCACGGACTGGTTCCGGGGGCACGTGCATCACGGCCCCCAGCACTAGCTCAATCCAGCAGTGAGTTGAACTTTTCCACGGCGGCGTCCTGACCGGCGGGTGCTGGCGCGCCCGGGCTTCGACCAACGGGTTGTTCCACGCACTCCCCCGGTCTGCCTCGCCTGAATCATTCGTTCCGCCGAAGCGGAAATCTCCTGCAACCCCGAGCAAACACGCAGCGGTTAACGCAGCGGTGAACAGGTGGAGTCCGGCAAGCCCACGAAGTTCCCCCGCCCCCGCCCCGGCACCGGCAACTCGGCTATATTGGCCGGAACAGGTAACTTCCTCCAACCACCGGGAGCGTTCCGTCATGGCCCAAGAAGTCGCAGCCCAGCTCATCGACCAGCTCCGTGCGGCGGGAGTCCGCCGGATCTACGGGATCGTGGGCGACAGCCTCAACCCGATTGTGGACGCGGTCAGGCAGACCGGCGGGGCGGCCAAGGGCGGCATCGACTGGATCCATGTCCGCCATGAGGAAGCCGCAGCCTTCGCCGCAGCGGCCGAAGCCCAGTTGACCGGTCAGCTGGCGGTCTGCGCCGGATCCTGCGGGCCGGGCAATCTCCACCTCATCAACGGGCTCTACGACGCCAACCGCTCCGGCGCCCCGGTGCTCGCGATCGCCTCGCACATTCCCAGCAAGCAGATCGGCACCGGCTACTTCCAGGAAACCCATCCGGACCGGCTGTTCAACGAATGTTCGGTCTACTCGGAAATGGTCAGCACCGCCGAGCAGGCCCCGCGGGTCACGCAGAGCGCCATCCGGTATGCCCTCGGCAAGCGGGGCGTCGCCGTCGTTACCTTGCCCGGCGACATCGCCAGCCTGGAGGCGGTGGCCCCGACGCCGCTGTGCACCCCGTTCCTGCCCGCCACTGTGGTGCCGGCCGCCGAAAGCGTCAAACAGCTCGCGGACGCGATTAACGACGCCGGCAAGGTCGCCATTTTCGCCGGTGCCGGCGTGGAGGGTGCGCATGATGAAGTGGTGGCCCTGGCCGAGCTGATCGGCGCGCCAATCGGGCATTCGCTGCGCGGCAAGGACTTCATTCAGTACGACAATCCGTACGACATCGGCATGACCGGGCTGCTGGGCTACGGTGCCGCAGCCGAGGGCATTGAGGACGCGGACCTGCTGATCCTGCTGGGCACCGACTTCCCGTACGACCAGTTCCTGCCGGACACCCGCACCGCCCAGGTGGACCGGGCGCCGGAGCACCTGGGCCGCCGGACCGACGTGGACATCGCGATCCACGGCGACGTGCTGCCCACGCTGGCCGCCCTGATGCCGCTGCTCAAACGCAAGAAGAGCCGCCGCTTCCTGGACCAGATGCTCAAGAAGCACGACAAACTGATGAACAAGGCTGTCGGTGCCTACACCCGGCGTGCCGACAAGATCAAACCCATTCACCCCGAGTATGCCGCCTCCCTGCTGGACCAGGTCGCTGCCGAGGACGCCATCTTTACCGCGGACACCGGCATGTGCAACGTCTGGACCGCCCGATATATCACCCCGCGCGGCACCCGGCGGCTGATCGGCTCCTACCTGCACGGCTCCATGGCTAACGCCCTCCCCCACGCCATCGGCGCGCAACTGGCCTACCCCGAACGCCAGGTCATCTCCGTGTCCGGCGACGGCGGCCTGTCCATGCTGCTGGGCGAACTGGTCACCGCGGCGGCTTACCGGCTGCCGCTGAACGTCGTCGTCTTCAACAATTCCAGCCTCGGCATGGTGAAGCTGGAGATGCTGGTGGACGGGCTTCCGGACTTCGGTGTCGACGTCCCCGACACCAACTACGCCGCCATCGCCCAGGCGATGGGCTTCCATGCCGTCCGCGTCGCCGATCCGGCCGGCATCGAGAAGGCCTACCGGGACGCCTTCGCCCACCCGGGCCCGTCGCTGGTGGAACTCATCACCGATCCGAAGGCGCTGTCCCTGCCGCCGAAGATCACCGGGACCCAAGTCTTCGGCTTCGCCACCGCAATGTCCAAGATCGTGCTAAACAGGGGAGCCGGCGAAGCTGTCAGCATGGCACGGAGCAACCTGCGCAACATCCCCCGCGGCTAACTGCGGCGTACGGTGGGTGCATGGAGGACATCGTCGAATTCCTGCTGGCGAGGATCGCCGAGGACGAGTCCAACCTGCACTCCTGGTGGCACACCGCGTCCGTCCCCGTGCTGGACCGGGCCCTGGCCGAGTGCGAGGCGAAGCGCCGGATGATCGAGCAACTGCAGCGCCTCGACGCCGTCCACCGCAGACCGATGCTGCTGATCATGGCCGTGCCCTACGCCGGGCATCCCGCCTACCGGGACGAGTGGCGGCTTTAGGTCCGGTAACCAACGCCCGACGGCGGCCGGTCACGAATGGTGACCGACCGCCGTCGTTGTCGGCGCTGCAGGGGTGAGGCAGGACTGCGGCTAGTTCTTTTTGAGGAAGATGCTGACGTCGTCGTTGTTGATCAGGTCGGGTACGGTCCAGCCGTCCAGGTCGTACTCAGACATGCATTGGTCGGCGAAGCCGGTCATCATGTCGGTGTGGCCTTGGGCCTGGGCGGCGAAGAGGATTTCAGCCTTCACGTTTTCGTGGTTGCCGGAGTAGTTGCGTTCGTAGAGTTCGTGCCGGCCGCCGAATTCGGTGCCGATCGCGTCCCAGAGCAGCTTCATCAGCTTCACCCGGTCCACGGCCTGGATGCCATCCGAGCCTCGGACGTACTTGTCCAGGTAAGGGCGGATCTCCGGGGTCTTGAAGTCCAGAGCGGAGGAATTCAGGTAGATCAGGCCGGAGGCGACGTCCTGTTCGATGATTTCCTTGATCCGCGGGTAGCCGGTGGACATGAACATCCGGTACGCCAGACCGTAGTCGAGCTTCGGCAGCACGGTCCCGTCGGGTCCGGCATCCGGGTTCAGCGCCATCGCGTCCGCGAGGGCGTAGAACATGTTGCGCCAGCCGATGACTTCTCCGGCGCGGGCCTGGACGCCGCGAAAGTCCTTGGTGCCGGCGATTTCCAGGGCCTTGAGCAGCAGGCCGGCGATGAAGTCCAGTTTCACGGCCAGGCGGATTACGCCCTGGAACGTGAACCGGTTCAGGAACCCGGTCTGCGGGAAGAAGTTGTTGATCTTTTCAATGTCCCCGTACGCGAACACGTTCTCCCACGGGATGAGGACCTTGTCGAAGACGAACACCGAATCGTTCTCATCCAGTCGGGAGGAGAGCGGGTAATCGAACGGAGTGCCCATCACAGCCGCCTGGTGCGAGTAAGAGGCACGGGAGATCAGCTTTACCCCGGGTGCATCCATGGGAACCGTGCAGATCAGCGCGAATTCCTTCTTCTTGATCGGCAGCCCGTAGTGCGCGATGAAGTTGTACTGGGTGATGGCCGAGCCGGTGGCAACGACCTTCGCCCCGGAGACAACGAGCCCGGCGTCGGTCTCCTTTTCGACCTTCATGAACACGTCGCCGACTTGGTCCGGCGGCAGGTGCCGGTCCACCGGCGGGTTGATGATGGCGTGGTTCCAATACAGGACCTTCTCCTGGGACTCGGCATACCAGCGCTTGGCGTTGTCCTGGAACGGCTCATAGAAGTCCGGCATCCCGCCAAGGGTGCCCAGGAAAGCGCCCTTGTAATCCGGGGACCGGCCCATCCAGCCGTAGGACATCCGCGCCCAGGTTTCGATCGCGGTTCGCGAGGCCTTCAGGTCGTCAATGGAACGCGCGGCCTTGAAGAAGGGGTGCGTCAGGCCGCCGGACCCGGTGTCCGTAGGGACCAGGAGCTTGCCTGCTGTTTCCGGTTTGTGGAAGCCGTCGTAGAGGCGGGCGGCCATGCGCACGGAGTTGCGGAACGCCGGGTGGGTGGTGACGTCCTTGACCCTTTCGCCGTAGATCCAGACCTCGCGGTCGTCCCGGAGCGACTCGATATATTCATCGCCGGTCTGGGGCTTGAGCTGATCCGCCTGCGTGGTCCGGGCGCTCATGTCGGGTGCGTCGGTGCCGGTACCGGTGCTGGGCGTGGTGGTGGGGTCGATAGTTTCAGTCATCGTCTTGTCCTTATCAGTTCAGTGGCCGTCAGGCCTGGATGAGGGGTTTGAAGGAATCGGCGCCGGAAAACCAGCCGGCCTCCAGCGAGTCTCCGCAGTGGTGCCAGTGGCTGGAGCCGGACATGGGGCCGATCTCGCGGAACTTGCCGCCGAAGAAGAGCAGTGGCTCCCGGCCGGTGGTCTCGAGTTTGTGGACTTCGCCGATCACGATCACGTGGTCGCCGCCGTCGTACACCTGCCAGGGCCGGCATTCCAGGGTTGCCTTGTTCTCCAGCAGGACCGGGACGTCGCCGTCCACGGTCCAGGCCGGTTCTTCCGGTAGCGGCTTACCGGCGAAATGCCATGCGACGTCCAGTTGGTCCTGGGAGAGGATGTTGATCGCGAACGGCGCGCCCTCCAGGTACTGGGCCGCCTTGGAACTGCGGGTCAGGGTGACCTGGGCCAGCGGCGGATCCAGCGACACCGCGGTAAACGCGTTCACCGTCGCACCGTGCGGGGTGCCGTCCGCGGAGCGGCAGGTCACCACGGTCACGCCGGTCGCGAACTGGCCGAACGTGTTCCGCAGCTCGCGCGGATCGATGGCCGTTGCGGCAGCGGCAACGGGGGTTGTTTCAGACATCATGTCCTCCTGCTGTTGGGGCACGGCCGGCGGGGGTGGGGTCGCCCGCCGGCCGCGCAGCTTGCGGTTACGCCGCGTCCAGTACGAAGTTGTAGGTGACTTCGCGGCCGTTCCCATCCGCCTTGGGCGTGGGATCGAGGATGAGTTCGGGCTTGACGGCGGAGGCGATGTCGTCGCCCACATGCTCATCCCCCTTGAAGTAGAGCTGCGAGGTGACCAGCTGGTGCCCTGGCGCGGAGATCTTCAGGTGCAGGTGCGCCGGCCTCCAGGCATGCCAGCCAGCCGCCGCGATCAACTTGCCGCAGGAACCGTCCGTGGGAATCTGGTACGGGGCCGGCTGCATCGTATGGATCCGGTAGTCGCCGTTCCCATCTGCGATGACGGTCGCGCGCAGGTTCCATTCCGGCAGGCCCGGGGCGAACTGGGAGTAAAAACCCACATCGTCCGCGTGCCAGATCTCCACCGTGGCCCCGGGCAGCGGCTTTCCGGCCAGATCAGTGACGCGGCCTTGGAAGAGCAGCGGCGTGCCCTCCTCGTCGTCGCGCATCGGCAGGGTTGCCGGGGACTCAAGTTTTGGGGCGTCCGGAATGTAGTACGGTCCCTCGATGGAGCCCTTTGTGCCCTCACGGTTCTCGTTGGCCACCTGCTCCACCGAGTGCTCCACCCATACGTCCAGGAATAACGGCCACTCCCCGTCCTCGCCGACCTGGATCAGCCACGCCTTCAACGCGTTGTACTCGTCGTAGGTGACCTTTTCTTCCAGGATCGTCTGGTTGATGGCCCCGATGACCCGCGAGGCCAGCAGGTCCACCCGCTCTTGGCTGGTACCGGCCGCGAACTTCTTGTTCTCCCGGAAGCGGTCCGTCGCATTGGCACCAGAAGCAGCCGCCGTTGCCTGTGTTTCAGTAGTCATTACTGTCCCTCCTGTGGTCTTCGGCGATATCGCCGTTAGACAACAGTGTTCTGGATCACACCGGATGGCGGGGGCTGTTCACGAGGATCCGGCCGAACAGTGACAAAACAGGTCCGGTGGGTGCTAATCCGGCACGGCGCACCTCTGTCTTCGGTGAGGATGACTACGACTGTCTTCGGTGAGGATGACTACGACGGCGGTGCGGAACCTAAGGCGCGACGCTGAGGAGGGCGTCTTTGCGCAGTTGGAGCGGAGTGAGCCCGAAACGCGCCTTGAATGCACGGGTGAAATAGCTTTGCGACGCGAAGCCGGCCCGCGCGGAGATCCGGCCCACCGGCGTCGTTCTTTGGGTTGGATCGGAGAGGATGGTCCGAGCCAGCTCCAGCCGCAGGCCCAGGACATAAAGACTGGGGGGTTCGCCGGCCTCGGCAAAGATCCGGGTCAGATGGCGTTCGCTGATGCCGACCGCCGCGGCAACTTCGGCGGCGCTGAGCTGCGGATCGACCAGCCTGTCCTCGATGTAACTGCGGGCGGTGGCAAGGTAGCCGGCACCGGTGCCGCTGCGCTCCCCAATGATCATGAGGCTGAGCAGTTCCAGGGCCGAGTCCTCCGCACCCTCCAGATTCGCGGGCTGGCTGGTCTGGGCCTGCCCGGCGATAGTACCGCTGACCAACTTGGCCAAGGCGAGCATGTGCCGGTTCGCCGCCTCGCCCTGATTGAAGTTAAAGACCTGGGGCTTTAACAGCGGTTTCCCGCCGGACAGTTCCAGATAGTCATCGCGCGGGATGGTGAGCACCAGTTCACGCAGACCCTTGCAAAAGCCCCGCAGAAACGGCCGGTCGGCATCGTAGATGACCGCTTGGCCGGGTTTGAGCGATTCCTGTCCGTCTCCATAGTAGAAAAATGCTTCGCCTTCTAACGCGAAGAAGACGGCAATGGCGTCCATGGGGTTCTGCCGGATGAACCGTTCGTTTCGTTCCACCACCTGCGCACTGCCCTTGACCTGGGCAAACTTCAGCGAGGGGAAATGCAGGTTCACCTCGCTGGCCTGCAGCGGGGCATCGTCCATAGTGCGGATGTCCAGCGGAATCAACGCCTTGGAGTTATGGTGCTCCCAGAGCTGGACCCGATTGGTCGCGGGGATGCCGTCGGTGCTGAACTTCAGGAGCTTCGCAGGCTTGTGGTCGGCAAGCCCCGGGGCCGGAACCGCGGTTTGTTCGTGCCCCGTGGCAGAGCCCTGCCCTGCAGCGGCACGCCGTACGGCATCAAAGTGGTGCTGGCTCATGGATCAAGCAGTGTATCGTGAATCACATTTTCCCGATAGCCCGGCACTGGTCTACCCACCAGATGTCAGTACCCGTAACCGCCTTCCTTGGCGTTCTGGGCCTCGGCTGAGCCATCCACCTTTTCCGAATCCGGGCCGGCCGACGCTTCCATCGGCTCCTCCTGGCTGCTACCGGATTCGGCGGCCGGCTGGGGTTCGTGCGGATGCAGTTCCGAGTCCTCGGGCTGATCCTTGTTTTCGTTCGCTTCGCTGGTCATCGTGGCGCTCCTGGCCGTTGCTCCGTCCGGCGGGTTGCCGGACGGCGGATTCCCAGCGTAGGTAGGTGCTAAGCACCCTGTCCATACCCCTTCTGGAAGGCGACCCGCGTAGGATCGAGCCGAGGGCGGCACTGCCCGGCGGCACACTTCAGGAGGACCATCGTGGACGTTGAAGAAGTCGACCTGCTGGTCATTGGCGGCGGCAAGGCCGGCAAGTCCTTGGCGATGGACCGGGCCAAGGCCGGGCAAAAAGTTGCCATGGTTGAACGCGCCATGATCGGCGGCACCTGCATTAATGTGGCCTGCATTCCCACGAAGACCCTGATCAACAGCGGCCGCGTGCTGGAGACCGTCCGGCGCGCCGAAGAGTTCGGCATTTCCGGCGTCGAAGACCCACGGATGGACCTGGCCCTGCTGAGGCACCGCAAGGACGACGTCGTCGGCACCATGGTCAAGGGGCAGCTCACCAGCTTCATCGACTCCAGCATGGACTTCGTTCTGGGCGAAGCGAAATTTACCGGGCCCAGAACGGTGCACGTCGACCTGAACGACGGCGGCACCCGCGTCCTGCGCGGCACCGACGTCGTGATCAACCTCGGCACCGAACCGGCGCTGCCTCCCATCGCCGGGCTTGCTGAGGCCCGGGTACAGACCAGCAACACCTTGCTGGAGCTTGAGTCCCTGCCGGAGAGCATTGTCATCCTCGGAGGCGGCTACATCGGCTGTGAGTTCGCCGACCTGCTCAACACCATCGGCGTTGACGTCACGATTGTGCAGCGCGGGAACCAGTTGCTGGGCCGCGAGGACGAGGACGTTTCGGCTGCGGTCAAGAAGGCCTTTATCGACGCCGGCATCACCGTCCGCCTCGGCGCCGCAGCCGAGAAAATCCAGCGCGCTGCGGACGGCACGGTCACCATCACTCTCGACGACGGCGAAACGGTGAGCGCGGGGGACGTCCTCGTGGCGCTCGGCAGGAAACCCATGACCGACGGCGCCAAGCTGGAAGCCACCGGCGTAGTCCTGGACGACCGCGGCTTCATCGAGGTCGACCAGCAGTTGCGGGTAGGGGATGGCGTCTGGGCTGCCGGCGATGCTGCCGGAACCCCGCAGTTCACCCATGCTTCCTACGACGACTACCGCATCCTCAAGGCCAATCTGGCCGCCCGGCATGGCGACGGCGAGGCCCGCACCACCGCCGGACGGCTCATTCCCTACACGGTCTTCATCACGCCGGAGCTGGGTCGGGTCGGCCTGACGGAGCAGCAGGCCCGCGAGGCCGGCCACGACGTGCGCATCGCCAAGATGCCGGTTGCCGCCATTCCGCGCGCCCGTACTCTGGGCCAGACCGAGGGCGTCTGGAAGGCCGTGCTGGACCGGAAGACCGGCAGGATCCTGGGCGTGGCGCTGCTGGGCACCGAGGCCAGCGAAGCCATCGCCGTGGTCCAGATGGCCATGCTGGCAGGGCTCGACTTCACTGCAGTGCGGGATGCTGTCATCACCCATCCAACCATTGCCGAAGGACTGAACCTGCTCTTCACCCGGGCTTACCTTGAGGATTGAGCCACCCGGGGCGGCAGCCACGCCGGGCCATCCGCCGGAGATGGCGCTTTCAGCCCTGCCGGCGCTCCCGGAAGAAATCGTCCTCCCGGCCGTGCCGCAGCGCCTGGTCCCATTCGGCGATGAATCCGCCGAGGAGCCCTTGCTCTTCGGCGGCAATAAATTGTGCCATGTCCTGATCGGCTGTTTCCCTGCGTGTGACGGCCCAGATCTCCTCGTACCGGCCGGCACGCCCGGCTTCCCGCAGCACGGCCCGGAACCGGCGGCTGTACTCCCGTTCTTCCGGCCGGCCGAAGCGCTCCGACTTCAGGTACACAAACGCCAGCACGGCAACCACCGCTCCACCGAGCACTACGGTTCCAACCAGCGCGATCGCGTCCGGCAGCAGGAGGGAGAGGACCCACCAGAGCAGGCCCAGGAAAACCATCAATGCCCCAAGGATGATGATCACCGCTCCAGATTAGCCCTCCCCACGGAGACCGCGGCGACCGGGAACGGCGTACCTAGCGCCGCCGCATCCCTCACATTGAGGGTGTTGGCGCTCCCTGGCCGGGCCTAGCATGAGCCCTACACCGGCTCGCATCATGAGTTCCCAGCAGCGGCAAATGAAGGATCTGTCATGGAATGTATTACCTGGTTTGTGCCTATCCTGTCCGGGAAGCTAGAGGCGTGGAGGGCTTTTGTGGAGGAGATCAACGGTCCGCGGAAGGACGATTTCGCCCAGTCCCGGCAGCGCCTCGGAGCCAGCCGTGAAGTGATCGGCCTGGTCCAGAGCCCTGAAGGAGACTTCGCCGCTTTGTTCCACGAGGGCGACAGCATCTCCGCGGGGTTCAGCAAGCTGGCTGCCTCCGAGGAGCCCTTCGACGTCTGGTTCAAGGACAAGATTCTGGAGCTCCATGGGGTCACCAAGGAGATGTTGGCTCAGGGACCGTCTTCTCAAGTGGTGCTGGACTACCGGGCGTAACGGCGCGGAGCTTCATCGACCGCTTGGAGGTGGCGGTGCTGCAGTAGCCGGCTCGCGCAGGTAGACTCGCAGGCAGTGACACGGGGTGCCCCTTGAGGGGCTGAGAGCAAACCCGTTGAACCTGATCTAGTTCGTACTAGCGAAGGGATGTCATGCAGCGGCTGCCATGCGGTGCCCTGCACCCATCTTTTCGCCTTACTCAAGGTGGAGAACCTCAATGCAGCTCGCAGAACAGACCGTACTGGTAACCGGCGGCGGCCGTGGCCTCGGCGCTCGGATCGTCGCAGCCTTCGCGGAAGCCGGCGCCCGGGTAGTGATCAATTACCGCAACAGCGGCTCGGCCGCGGAGGAACTGGCCGCCAAGTTCGGGCCGGAACAGGCCGTGGCTCTGCAGGCGGACGTCACCGATGCCGGCCAGATGGTGGAGCTGTTCAGCCGTGCCGAAGCCCATTTCGGCACCGCAGTGAGCACGGTGGTCAACAACGCACTGGCGGACTTCTCCTTCAACGGGGACGCCCGCTCCCGCGCCGCCGACATCTCCTGGTCCGAGTTCGAGACCCAATTCTCCGGCAGCGTGCGCGGCGCGCTGAACACGGCTCAGCAGGCACTTCCCGGCATGCGCGGCCAGCGGTTCGGCCGGATCATCAACATCGGCACCAACCTCTTCCAGAATCCGGTGGTGCCGTACCACGACTACACCGCAGCCAAGGCGGCACTGCTCTCGCTGACCCGGACGTTGGCGGCGGACCTGGGCCAGCACAACGTCACCGTCAACATGGTCTCCGGCGGGCTGCTCCGCACCACCGACGCCAGCGCCGCCACACCGGACGACGTCTTCGACCTGATCGCCGCCTCCACTCCGCTGCGCAAGGTAACGACGCCGGAAGAACTCGCCGACGCGGTACTGTTTTTCGCGTCGCCCTGGGCCCGCTCGGTGACCGGGCAGAACCTGATGGTCGATGGCGGACTGGTGATGAACTAGTGGCGGCACGGCAACTGCACTTCAACGCGTTCCTGTTCGGCTGCGGCCACCACAGCGCAGCCTGGCGCCGGCCGCAGTCCCCGATCGAGCAGCTCGGTGATATCGCGTTCTACGAGCGGCTGGCCCAAACCGCCGAGCGAGGCCTGTTCGACGCCGTTTTCTTCGCGGACGGGCACTCCGCGGGCAATCTGGGTGCCGGCCCGCTCTGGCACCTGGAACCGCTGACCGCCCTGTCGGCCATGGCCCGCGCCACCAGCAGGATCGGCCTGGTCAGCACGGTTTCGGCCACCTTCTACACGCCCTTCCACGCAGCCCGCATGCTGGCCTCGCTGGACCATATCAGCGCCGGGCGCGTCGGCTGGAACGTCGTCACGTCGATGTTCGACGCCGAGGCCCGCAACCATGGCATGGCGGCCATGCCCGGGCATCAGGAACGCTATGACCGTGCCGCCGAGTTCATCGATGTCGCCCTGCGGCTGTGGGATTCCTGGTCCGACGACGCGCTCGTCCTCGACCGCCAGGGCCACTACGCGGATCCGGCCGAAGTCCTGCCGCTCCACCATGAGGGAAAGCACTTTCTGGTGGACGGCCCGCTCACCGTTCCGCGCTCACCGCAGGGCCGGCCGGTGCTGTTTCAAGCCGGCGCATCGGAGCAGGGACGCGACCTCGCCGCCCGCTATGCCGAAGGCATCTACGCCGTCGCCTACGATCTGGCCAGCGCGCAGGCCTACTACGCGGACGTGAAGCGCCGTATCAACGCCGCCGGCCGAAACCCGGACAACGTGGCCTTCATGCCGGGCCTGGTGACCTACCTCGGGACAACGACGGCGGAAGCCAAGGCCAAGCAGGCCGAAACCGATGTGCTGCTGCCCACGGAACACTCCCTGGCCCAGCTGGGCACCTTCATCCAGCAGGACTGCAGCGGCTGGGAGCTGGACGCGCCCGTGCCCAGGCTCCCGCCGGCGTCGGAATTCACCGGGCCGCAGGGCCGCTACACCACCATCTTGCGGATTATCGACGCCGAAAAGCCCACGGTGCGCCAACTACTTGGAAGGCTTGCGGCCGGCGGCGGACACTGCACCATGACCGGCACGCCGGAACAGGTGGCGGACCAGATCGAGCTCTGGTTCAGCTCCGGCGGCGCGGACGGATTCAACCTGATGCCGCCGCTGCTGCCGGACTCCCTGGACGAGTTCGTGGACCGCGTCATTCCCGTGCTGCAGCGCAGGGGGCTGTTCCGCACCTCCTATACGGGCAGCACACTGCGCGAGCACCTGGGGCTGGACCGTCCGGCTGTCGCGGCTAGAGTAAGGGCAGAAACCGCCAGCTTCGCTTTATAGACTGGACCCGTGCCTCCTATCGACGCCGGAGCCGGCCGCTTCGCCCCCAGCCCATCGGGCGAACTGCATGTGGGAAACCTGCGCACCGCCATCCTCGCCTGGCTCTTCGCCCGCAGCACCGGCCGCGACTTCCTGCTGCGCATCGAGGATCTGGACCGCGCCCGCGCCGGAGCCGAGGCCAAGGTGCTCGAGGATCTGGCAGCCGTCGGGCTTACGTGGGACGGCAATGTACTCAGCCAGACGGACCGCTTCCCTCTCTACCGCACGGCCATCACCACCCTGGCCGACGCGGGCCTGGTCTACGAATGCTTCTGCACCCGCCGGGAGATCGCCGAAGCCCCCAGCGCTCCCCATTCCCCGGCCGGTGCCTACCCCGGAACCTGCCGGAACCTCGGTGATTCGGAACGCGAACGACGGCGGCAGGAGCGTCCCGCTGCACTCCGGCTGCGCGCCGGGGTCACCGAATACACCGTGACGGACCGGCTGCACGGCGAGTACACCGGCGTCGTGGACGATCTGGTACTGCTGCGCAACGATGGCGTGCCGGCCTACAACCTCGCCGTCGTCGTCGACGACGCAGACCAGGGCATCGACCAGGTAGTCCGCGGCGATGATCTGCTCAGCTCCACACCCCGGCAGGCCTACCTGGCATCCCTGCTCGGCCTGGCTCCGGTCGAATATGCCCATGTGCCGCTGGTGTTGAATGCTCACCACCGCCGGATTGCCAAGCGCGACGGCGCCATCTCCCTGCGCACCCTCGCCCTGGCCGGGATTGGTCCCGACAGGGTGCGGGACATGGTCCTGCGCTCCGTAGATCTCCCGTCCGGTCCGCTGGAGCAGGCGCTCGAGGCGTTCTCACCCGGTCAGCTGCCCACCGAGCCGTGGATCTTCGAACCGCCGGTGCTCGACCTGCCCTGAAAAAATCCACATCCCAACTACGACGACGGCTGACGCAGCTCCGGCCGCACATCTACGCACCGCGTGCGGTCTTCGAACGCCTTCGCGTAGCGCAGCAACTCGACGTCGCGGTAATGGTTAGCAGCGAGCTGAAAACCAACGGGCAGGCCGCCAGGGGTGAATCCCGCAGGCACCGCCAGCACCGGCAGACCGGTCGCGGAGAGCACGCAGGCCGAACGCATCCAGTCCAGGTAGGTGTGGGATTCGGCGCCCGCCACGGATTCCGGATAGCGCAGCGTTGCATCAAAGGGCAGGACCTGCGCCGCCGGGCTCAGGAACAGGTCATAGCGGCCGAAAAACTCCCGCACGGAGGCTTCGAGCCTGGTCCGTGCCGCCGTTGCCTCGATCAAATCCTTGGCGGTGAGCGACCAGCCAAGCTCCACATTCCAGACGACTTCGGGCTTGATCATGTCGCGGTGCTCGCGCACCAGCTGCCCCAGCTTCGCCGCGAAGTCGATGGCGCGGGTAGTTTGGAAAACCAGGTCTGCCTCGGAGAAGTCCGGAGCCGCCTCTTCCACCATGGCGCCGGCCTCTTCGAAGACCCGCAGCTGGCGCTGGAGCACCTCCAGCACTGCCGGCTCCACCGGGATGCAGATGCCGAAGTCGGGGCTCCAGCCGATGCGGACACCGCGAAGATCGCCGTCGATCCTGCCGGCGAACGCGGACCCATCCAGCGGCGCCGGCGTCGGCAGCAGCGGCGACGGCCCCGCAACAGCGGACATGAACAACGCTATGTCGCTTACTTCCCGGGCCATCGGACCGGTGCGGCCAAGCCAGGCCCAGGCGTTGTCCGGCGAGGGCAACGGGATGACACCGTAGGACGGCCGGAAACCCACAACGTTGCAGAACGACGCCGGAATCCTCAGCGAACCGCCCATATCGGAGCCATCACCCAGCGGCTGAATGCCCGCCGCAATCGCCGCAGCCACACCGCCGGACGAACCGCCCGCGCTCAACGACGGCGCATAGGGATTGGTGGTCGTACCGAAGACCTCGTTGAACGTATGGGAACCGGCCGCGAATTCCGGCACATTGGTCTTCCCCGTGGTCACAACACCGGCTTGCCGGAGCCGTGCCACGATGAGGTCGTCCACGTCGGGAACGTCGTCCTTGAAGAGCGGCGACCCCTGCGTAGTCCG
The DNA here is from genome assembly GCF_025960875.1 of Crystallibacter permensis. Lineage (GTDB taxonomy): Bacteria > Actinomycetota > Actinomycetes > Actinomycetales > Micrococcaceae > Crystallibacter > Crystallibacter permensis. Next base: position 73,165 of record NZ_JAODLR010000015.1, read on the forward strand.
CATCCCCTTGGTCCCGTGCGTGTCCTTATGCGTCGTTGGCAGCCCGTGCAACGGAGGCAGTTCGGCACCACTGGCGGTCAGTCGGTCGGCCGCGTCTGCGGCGTCGAACGCTGTCTCGGGATCGAGGGTGACGACGGCGTTGATCACCGGGTTCACATCTTCGATCCGCGCCAGATGCGCAGCCACGGCCTCGCGGGCAGAAAATTCCCGGCGGGCGATGCCCGCCACCAGATCCGCGGCGGACAGGTCCAGAATCTCGGTCATGCTTCCAGCTTCTCCCGCTCATGAGACGTAACCAGGGGCGTGCAGTGACGGCGAACACTAATAGACCTTACCTTCGCTTTTCAAGGTCATCCGTCCAAGTGAACGGCCGGTCAGGAATTAAGACCAGTTAGCTTGCCATCGGATCTTTTCGTCGCAACACTAGGTACGCCCGCGGCGGGAAGCCATCCCCGCCCTGCCGCGGCTCCGCCGGCCCTGCGCGCCATAAGCCCGCCGTGCCGGCGCCTCCCCTCCCTCCCCCGCCGCGCCTTGAGGCGTGCTCCATTAGATTCGATGAGGAGTCCAATGAAGAAGAAGTCCGCCTTAGCGGCACTTTCCTTAATCCTTTCAACCGGCCTGGTTGCCGGGGTCGCCGCTCCAGGCGCCGTAGCCCAGGAACCAGCGGCAGCACAGGTCAACGCACAGGTGTCCGAAGCAGGAAAGGCAACTATCAAACGGGACAGCTACGGCGTCCCCCATGTTTACGCGGACACCACGCGCGACCTTTTCTATGGCTACGGTTACGCCGTCGCAGAGGACCGGATGTTCCAGCTGGAAATGGCCAAGCGGGCCGTCCTGGGGACCTCCGCCGAGGTGCTCGGCCCGGACTACGTGGAGATTGACAAGCGTTCCCGCGCTTCCTTCGATCCTGAGGCCATCAAGGCGCAGATCGAGGCTCTGCCGCAGGAAGACCGTGACATCCTCGAGGGCTACGCCGCCGGCTTCAACGAGCGCGTCGGCGAGGTCATGGCGAACCAGGAGGAGCTGCTGCCGAAGCAGTTCACCGACTATGGCTTCGAGCCCACCACCTGGAGCGGCTACGACGTCGCCATGATCTGGGTTGGCACCATGGCCAACCGCTTCTCGGACAGTGCCGGGGAGCTGTCCAACCTGCAGGTCCTCCAGCAGCTCACCTCGGAGTACGGCGCGGAGCAGGGACAGCTGCTGTTCGACCAGTTGCAGTGGACCGAAGATCCGACGGCGCCGACCACGGTTCCCCGCGAGGACAAGAAGCACCCGAATAAACTGGCCGTGGACAGCCCCTCCCAACTGTCCGATCTTGCCAAGGTCTCCCCGGATCTGAGGGACACTGGGCTGGCTTCCATGAAACAGTTCGGCGGCGGTGACTGGCCCGCGGTCAAGCCAGAAGCCAGCAACCTTTGGATCGTGGGCGATAAGAAGTCCAAGGAGAAGGGCTCCGTCCTCCTGAACGGCCCGCAATTCTCCTGGTTCAATCCCTCGTATGTCTACGGTATCGGCCTGCATGGAGCCGGGTTCGACGTCACCGGCAACACCCCGTTTGCACACCCCACCATCCTGTTTGGCACTAACAAGGACATCAGCTGGGGATCCACGGCGGGGCCGCTTGATGTCAACGATGTCTATCAGGAACAGCTCAACCCGGAGAACCCGCAAGAGTACCGGTACGACGGCGAGTGGCGCCCCATGGACGTGCGCACCGAAAAGATCGAGGTCGCCGGACAGGAACCTCTCGAGCATCAGGTCTACTCCACCGTGCACGGCTACGTCACCAGCTTCGACGCAGCGAACAACACCGCCTACTCGAAGAAGCGCAGCTGGGCCGGTACGGAAATCCAGTCGTTCATGGCCTGGATCAAGATCATGAAGGCGCAGAACTGGGAGGAGTACCTGGAGCAGGCCGAGAAGGTCGGCATCACTATCAACTGGTACTACGCCGACAAGGAAGGCAACATCGGCTACGTCTCCCCCGGAAAGCTGCCGGTCCGCGCCGAAGGCCACGACCCGCGGCTGCCGGCCGTCGGCGATGGCTCCATGGAGTGGGAAGGCATCCGCCCCTTCTCCGAGAACCCCAAGGTCTACAACCCCAAGCAGGGCTACATCGTCAACTGGAACAACCAGTCGGCCGCCGGGTTTAACGCGGGCTCCGGCAACTGGTCCCCTGTGGATCGGGTGAACGAGATCATCGAACGGCTGGAGGAGAAGCAGAAGTTCACCACCGACGAGATTTGGGACATCAACGAGGAAACGTCCTTCGCGGACCTGAATATCCGCTACTTCCGCCCGTTCCTTGAGGAGGCCGTTAAGACGCTTCCGGCCAAGGATTCCTTGGCGCAGGATGTCCGGCTGCTCACCGAGTGGGACGGCCAGCGGCGCGACGGGGACGGCGACGGCGATCTGGATGGGCCGCAGGCAGCGATCATGGATACCTGGTTGCCCATCCTGTTCGAAACCGTGCTCAAGGACGACCTTCCGGCGTCGGTGTTCGAGAACTACGCACAGGGCACCGGTCTGGCACGGCCCGCCAACGGCAGCAAACTCGTCTACAACGCACTGCTGGGTGAGGACGCCGGCGTCGAGCAAAGCGTCGACTTCTTCAGCGGCGACGACAAGAAGCAGGTGCTGCTGGACACCTACCGCCAGGCGCTGGCCGAGCTGGCCGCAGAGCAGGGCGCGGACCGCTCCGCGTGGAGCGTGCCGACACCGCAGCATGAGTTCTCCTACAAGAACTTCATTGGGGTCCCGCAGTCGAATGCGGAAGAAAACCTGACCGGTCCCGATTACATGAACCGCGGCACGCAGAACGACATCGTCTCGCTCTTCGGTTCAGAGGCCAGCATGTGCACGGTCGCGCCGCCGGGGCAGAGCGCCTTCATCGCTCCCGACGGCACCAAGTCCGAGCACTATGCGGACCAGCTACAGATGTATGCGGATTTCGAATGCAAGACCGAGAACCTGTACCCGCAGCAGCTCGAAGCGAATCTGGAAAGCACCACGGTCCTGAAGTAGTACAGCAGGAAGAACGACGGCGGCAGGTCACCCACGTGGCCTGCCGCCTCTTGCTTGAGGGCAGGACCGGGGGCCGTGGGTCTGCGGTTCCATCTCTAAGATGGACTAATGACTGCAACTCTCGTGGCGAAAGACCTTTCGGGCGGCCACGGCCACCGCACCCTGTTTGCCAATCTGAACCTGACCGTCGCCCCGGGAGACGTTGTCGGCGTCGTTGGTGCCAACGGAGCAGGGAAATCGACGCTGCTGCGCCTCCTGGCCGGGGTGGACGCGCCCATGGCCGGCACTGTCAGCGCCGCTCCCTCGGATGCGTTTATCGGCTGGCTGCCGCAGGAGCACGAGCGCATTCCCGGCGAAACCATCGCCGGCTACATCAGCCGCCGCACTGGCTCCGCGGCCGCAACCGAGGAAATGGAAGCCGCTGCCGAGGCCCTCGGATCGGGGACCAAGCAGGCCGAGGATGCCTATGCCGTTGCACTGGACCGCTGGATGGCCTCCGGCGCCGCGGATCTGGAGGACCGCATTCCGGCTGTCCTGGCCGAGCTTGATCTGGAAGCCGGGCCCGACGCCCACATGACCGGCCTGTCCGGCGGGCAGGCCGCGCGCGTGGCCCTCGCCGCCCTCCTGCTGAGCCGCTTCGACGTCGTACTCCTCGACGAGCCCACCAACGATCTGGACCTTGCCGGACTGGCACGGCTGGAGAACTTTGTCCGCGGGCTGCGCGGCGGCGTCGTACTGGTTTCCCATGACCGCGAGTTCCTGGCCCGCTGCATCACCAAGGTAGTTGAGCTCGATCTCGCGCAGAACAAAGTGGCGGTGTACGACGGCGGCTACGACGCCTTCCTGGAGGAGCGGGCCGTGGCCAAGCGCCATGCCCGCGAGGCGTACGAGGAGTTTGCCGACAAGAAGGCGGACCTGGTCTCGCGGGCGCGGACGCAGCGCGAATGGAGCTCGCAGGGCGTGCGCAACGCGATGAAGAAGAGCCCGGACAATGACAAAATCCGCCGCCGCGCCAGCATGGAATCTTCGGAGAAGCAGGCGCAGAAGGTCCGGCAGATGGAATCGCGCATCGCCCGCCTGGACGAGGTCGACGAGCCGCGCAAGGAGTGGCAGCTGCAGTTCAGCATCGGCGCCGCCCCGCGTTCCAGCTCCGTGGTGGCCACCCTGAACCAAGTCACAGTGCACCGGGACAGCTTTACCCTCGGCCCCGTTTCCCTGCAGGTCAACGCTGGCGAGCGGATCGGCATCACCGGCCCCAACGGCGCAGGCAAGTCCACCTTGTTGAAGCTGCTGCTCGGCCATCTTGCCCCCGATGACGGGGCGGCCAGCCTTGGATCCAGCGTCGCGGTCGGCGAGATCGACCAGGCCCGCGGCCAGCTGGCGGACACGAAGCCGCTCGGCGAAGCCTTCGAGTCGCTGGTGCCCCAGCTGAACCAAGCCGAAGTCCGCACCCTGTTGGCGAAGTTTGGCTTGAAAGCCGATCAGGTGAGCAGTCCGGTAGGCGCCCTCTCCCCCGGCGAACGCACGCGTGCCGCCCTCGCTTTGCTGCAGGCGCGCGGGGTAAACCTGCTGGTGCTCGACGAACCTACCAACCATCTGGACCTGCCGGCCATCGAACAACTTGAGGACGCGCTCGAAAGCTACGACGGCGCCCTGCTGCTCGTTTCCCACGACCGCCGGCTGCTCGAAAACGTCCGGCTGGACACCCGCTGGGAAGTCGATAACGGCCAGGTTCTGACCAGCTGATTTCCGGCAGACGGAGGGAAGCTCAAGCAGCGCTTATCCTCGGCTCCTTTTGACTTAGAATTCCTGCAATGTTGTACTGGGGAGTAGGTTTGCTGTGGTTATTGGATCTTCAGTGAACCGCTCGGAATCGTTGGTTCATGCCTGACCGCCTGGACCTCTGACCTGCAGTGCCCCGATCTCCCGTCACCGGGATTGATTGACCGTCTCCCGTCACCGGGATTGATGAACAGGGCCAAGCGCGTAGTGCGCTGTTACTGTTTTGCCGCCGCAACCTGTGTTGCGCCGGGCATACGCGTCTCTGCGCAGCCTGGCCGCCTGGTTCCGTTGTCATTCCGGGCGTCGCATCTGACGAAACAAGATCCAATGGATGAGGAGATGCATGAAATTGCGAGTCGGAATCATTGGTGCAGGCCCCAGCGGAATGGCACAGCTGCGGGCGTTCGAATCGGCACGCCAGCTCGGCGCCGATATCCCGGAAATCGTGTGCTTTGAAAAGCAGTCCGACTGGGGCGGGCAGTGGAACAGCAGCTGGCGCACCGGCCTGGACGCCGCGGGCGAGCCCGTGCACAGCAGCATGTACCGCCACCTGTGGTCCAACGGCCCCAAGGAATGCCTTGAGTTCGCGGACTACACCTTCGACGAGCACTTCGGCCGCCCGATCTCTTCCTATCCGCCGCGCGAGGTCCTCTTCGACTACATCAAGGGCCGCGTGGAGAAGTCCGATGTGCGCAAGTACGTCCGCTTCAACACCACCGCACGCTGGGTCTCCTACAACGAGCAGACGCAGGAATTCACGGTCACGGTCGAGGACCTGGTCGCCCAGAAGACCGAGACCCATGTCTTCGACAAGCTGGTGATTTCCGTGGGCCACTTCTCGGTCCCCCACGTGCCGCAGTTCGACGGCATCAACAGCTTCCCCGGCGAAGTCCTGCACGCCCATGACTTCCGCGGCGCCGAGCGTTTCGCCGGCAAGGATCTCCTGCTGATCGGCAGCAGCTACTCCGCCGAGGACATCGGCATGCAGTCGCACAAGATGGGCGCCAAGTCCGTCACGTTCAGCTACCGCAGTGGCCCCATGGGCTTCGACTGGCCGGAATCCGCCGTCGAGCGCCCGCTGGTCACGCGTTTCGAAGGCCGCACTGCCCACTTCAGCGACGGCACCACCGGCGAGTTTGACGCCGTCGTGCTTTGCACCGGCTACCAGCACAAGTACGCGTTCCTGCCGGCCGAACTGTCGCTGAAGTCCAAGAACGTGCTCTACCCGGGCAACCTCTACAAGGGCGTGGTTTGGCAGGACAATACCAACCTGTTCTACCTCGGCGCGCAGGATCAGTACTACACGTTCAACATGTTCGATGCGCAGGCTTGGTTCGCCCGCGACGTGATGCTCGGCCGGATCGAGCTGCCCGCCGCCGCGGAACGCGCCGCCGACATCCAGACGTGGCTGGAGCGCCAGGATGCGCTGCCCGACCACGACGCCGAGGCCGACTACCAGACGGACTACCTGCGCGAACTGATCGCACTGACTGACTACCCGGCATTCGATCTGGACACCGTCTCCGCCCTGTTCAAGCAGTGGATGAAGGACAAGGAAGACGACATCCTCGGCTACCGCGACAACATCCACCGCTCCGTTATCACCGGCACCATGGCCACGCGCCACCACACCCGCTGGATCAATGCCATGGACGATAGCCTGCAGCGCTACCTCAACGGCCCGTCCCAGGACGTGGACACCGGCACGCTGACAGCGCTCACTCGCGATGACGAGCAGCTCGCCTCCAAGTAACGCACGCTCCGGTCAAAAACCGGTCGATCAAAGCACGACGGCGGGGCTCCCCTTGGGAGCTTCGGTTCAGACGGTCGTTGCAACTCAATCCGTTGGGAGTTGCAACGGCCGTGCCGCGTTTAACAGGTGTTCAGGGATAAATCGCTAGCTGAGTTCCAGCTCGGCAGACTGTTGCGGCTGGGCAGGCTCGGCCAGCTCCACTGGCTCGGTGAGCTCCGACGAGGTCAGCTGCGCGGCCTCGTCGATCGCCTCGGGATCTGCTCCCGCCTTGGCTGCCTCGTCGATGGCCTCCTCCAGGGAAACCTGAGCCTGGTCCATTTCAACCTGAAGTGTTTCCAGCGCCGCCGAGGCGGCCCATACCTGCTTCAACTCATCGTCCATCATTTACTCATCCAATCAGTCGGTCCGGGCAGACGTCGGGTCGGAACCCAACTGGGCGTGCCGGACAGCCGCCGGCGGACGCTGCCTCCGCCCAGCTTACAATGTAAGCCTTCCGAAGGATAACCCTTTCAGCCGCACGCGAACTCTCCTCCTGCGCCCAGCCCACGAACGAAGAGCCCTCCGCCCCCACCACGTGACGAAGCTGTTTCCCGCGGCGTAGGGTGGGGAGAACGCATGGAGGGAGCGATCGATGTCCGAACCCGAAAGGCGCGCTAGCGGGGACAGGGGGAAATCCACCGCGGAGAAACCCCGGTTGGACCGCCAGCGCATTCTCGAGGCCGGCGCTGAATTTATTGAACAGTTCGGCCCGCGCCACTTAACCATGCGTCGGCTTGGAACCGAGTTGGGCGTCGAAGCGATGTCCCTTTACCGCTACATTCCGTCCCGGGAAAACCTGCTGGACGGCATCGTCGAAGTCGTCATTGACGAGCTCTACCAAGACCCGGAGGTCTACGCCGAGCCACGTCACGGCTGGCAGGATTACCTCCTGCGGTTGGCCCACGGACTGCGCCGGCTGGCGCTGGCGCACCCCCAGGTATTCCCCCTGATCGCTACCCGGCCAACCGAGGCACCTTGGGTGCGCCCGCCCCTTCGCAGCCTGCGCTGGGTCGAATCCTTCCTCAAAGCGCTGACGTCAGCCGGCTTCTCCAATCAGGCCGCCGTCGATGCCTACCGCGCCTTCAGCAGTTTCCTGCTGGGCCACCTGCTCCTGGAAGTCGCAGCCTTGGGCGCAGATGTGGGACCGGTGGATGACGTCGAGCCCCGGCCGCCGAGGAGCACGGATTTGGATGACTACCCCCTCTTGCAGCGCCTGCAGGAGCGGCTCTCCGAAGACCGTTCAGAACAGGAATTCGAGGAGGCCCTGGAGAGCCTGCTCGATCGGCTGGAGGCCCTCCAGAACTAGTCCCTGATGCAAGCCGTCCGACCGGCGCCGTTTTGCTGGAAATAACTAAGCATGCTTAGCTTACATCGTAAGCCAATCCGATTGCAGCCTCGGGGCATCAGCCTTGAGGCTGCCACATCCGGACCGGGCGAAGCCGGTGTGCAGCGCTACAAGCGGCGTAGTTCGCCCCACCGTAGTCCGGAGTGAAAAGTGAGGAGAGAAGCATGCACGTGATTCACAATAACTCTGGAGCGTCCCAGTTCGATGCCTACATCGATGGAGCGGTAGCGGGATCGTTGCACTATCAGATGCAAGGTGATCAGCTGTGGCTTCTTCATACCGCCGTGGACGATACCCACCGAGGCCAGGGCCTGGGAACCGGCCTGATCCGGAAGGCCCTGGCCGATGCGCATCGCCGCCGGCTTGAGGTCCTGCCCTTCTGCCATGAAGTCCGCAAGCAAATTTTCGCCCATCCCGTTTATTTCAATCTGGTCCCCGAGGCTGACCGCGAGAACTTCCGCAAGCCAGTGGAAGAACAGCTGCCCGTTTGGCCTTCGACGCAGCGCGAGATGGCAGAGGCAGGTGCCCGGTGAGCGGCAGATTGAAGGCCCTCGTCCAGATGGACCTGGAATGCTCGCATGCGCGCATCGAAATCAGAGGCTCAGTGGACGCCCGAAACGTCCAGGCACTTTACGTCGTGGCCAAACGAACGAACGCCATCATGCCCGGTCTGGACATTGTCCTCGACCTGAAACGGGCGACGGTCCTGCCGGAAGTCATGGACCAGCTCTTGCAGTATGCCGAGGCGCGCCAATTGCCCTCAAGAATTGACCCCGGCCAGTCGGAATGCCGGCTCAGTGTCAGCGCTTCGGCAGCTCCAGCACAGGCGCCGTCGAGCCTCGCATTGGCTGCCTGATCCGCATCTCGCCGTCCACAACACGGTCGCCACACGTTGCCTGCCAGAGTCGGCCGCTCCGTGGGCAAGACCCAGATTTGGGAATCTCGCAACCCCCAATTCTGGGCTGTTTCCGTCCCATAGGGCAGCTTATTGTTTGCCATACCCTCGGCGGAGGTTCAGCCAAAGAAGGCTGGAGTCCAACTCGCAGTACTACCGGTATTCGCGAAAGAACGAAGTGATCATGAAAAAACCACGCACTTGGCAACTGCTTGTCCTAGTCGCCGGAACCCTTCTCGGCTTGCTCGCCGGTCTAGGTCTCTCGGCCCCGGCAACCGCTGCAGCACCGAGTTCGGTCTCTGCCGCTCCAAACGCCAGCTACGCGGCGGATCTGGACCTCAGGTACAACGGAAAGTTCGTAGTCAAGGGCGAGGGTTACAAGGCCAAGAAGGTCTACGTGAAGGTCGTCAGGATCAATAAGAACGGTAAGAACTACGTAGTCGCGCATAAGCACTTGCCCACCCACAACGGCAACTTCGAGTGGTCCGGCAAGAAGCTGCCGTGCGGCAAGACATATCAGGCGCACTCCTACAGCTACAAGGACGACTGGGACTCGAGCAGGACATTGCAGGTCAGGTGCTAGCCAGGCGCGGCTAGTGGTCGCTACTGCAGCGGAAGGCCCGCAGTCCGGAACGCCGGCTTCCTACATAACTAAGAACCAACTGAAGCAAACCAGGGGACGTCCGGACGCGGGCGTCCCCTGGTTTTTCTCGGCTCCGGTCAACCGCTAGGTGCCGCATTTCCGGACCGGCCGAAAGAATTTCAGGGCAGGCGTAACCTTTCGGCTCCCGCATTCGATTAGTTGGGTGTACGGGCACCGCCGCAGCATTTCTTTCCGCAGCGCCGGAGCCTTCTAGACGAGTATGAGGAGATTCATGACCAACCGCTTCCGCACCCTGAGCCTTCCTGCCAAGGGCGCCGCACTGGCCGCCATCATCGCCGTCGGCGGTGCGGGTGCAGCCGTTGCAGCTCCGGCCCTGACCGCTGCTGCCGACACGACTGCAGTCACCACTCCGGCTGTGCCCGCCACTCCCGCGGTTCCGACGGACGGCGTCGAAGGTGCGGTTCCGGCTGTTCCGGCAACGCCCGCCGTGCCCGCCACCGGTGACGCAAAGGCTGAGGCCGAGGCCAACGTTGAAGCAGACGCCGACGCCGCTGTTGACGCCGACGCCGACGTCAACGATGAAGGCCGGGCGGACGCCAATGTCGACGCCGACATTGATGCCGATGTGGAGGCCGACGCGAAGGTGAACGTGAACGCGGAAGCCGACAACGGCGCCGTCGTGAATCCGGCTGTTCCTGCGACTCCCGCGGTTCCCGGCATCGATGGCGCAGATGTTCCCGCCGTTCCTGCCATTCCGGCCACGCCGGAGGTTCCGGCCACCAACGGCCAGGCGCAGGCACACATTGATGCCCGCGGCGAGGCTTCCGCCGACGCCTCGGAAAAGGGCGTTGACGCAGGTGCTGGAGCCGGCGTAGCCATTTCCGGCCAGGCCGAAGCCGGCAAGTAGATTCCGGGCGGCGGAGGTGCGGCGGCTACACTGGTGGCGCCGCACCCCTGCCCAGGATCGAAGGACACCCCTTGCCCCAAGCGCTCCCAGATGACGTTCTGTCAGCTGCGCAGTCCGGCGACGCGGAAGCCTTCAGCCAGATCTATTACACCCTTGCACCCGGCATATCCGGCTACCTGAAAGCCCGGGGCATGGAGGATGCGGAAGGATCGGCGCAGGAGGTCTTCCTTACCGTTTTCTCCCGCATCGGCACGGTCCGCGGCGGCTACCAGGGCCTGCGCACCTTTGCCTTTTCAGTTGCGCACGCGCGTTACGTCGACGAAGTCCGTAAACGTGCCCGCCAGCCCTACGTTTCCGACTACGACCCGGAAACCGACGTCCGCACCTCGGACTCAGCCGAAACCGTGGCGCTGGAAGCCTTGGGCGGCAGCACCGTCGAGGAGAAGCTGCAGGAATTGCCCCCGGACCAGCGCGAAGTCCTGCTCCTGCGGATCGTGGCCGACCTCTCCCTGGAGCAGGTCGCCGAAATCATGGGCAAATCCACCGGATCCATCAAGCAGCTGCAACGCCGCGGCCTGCTGAAACTCAAGACACTGGTTGAAAGGAAGGAGGCACTGGTATGAAGACCGATGCGTCCACCGACGAAGAATTCCTCCGGCAGCTGCTCGACGAATCGGATGTGCCCTCCTCGGACACGCTGCACGACGCGCTGCTGGAGCTGCGCGCCGCCGGCTCGGCCCAGGCCGCCCCTCCTTCCACCGAGCTGGCCGCCTTTCTGTCGCCGAAGGTCACTCCCCTGCGGCCGCGGCGCCGGGCAGCCCGGGGAGCCAAGGGTGCCATGATCGGCGTCGCGGTAGCCGCCGCCACCGGGCTCGGCGTAACCGGCGTCGCTGCCGCGAGCCCCGAGTTCCGCAGCGCCGCGGACCAGACAGTCCAGCAGGTTGCCTCTTTCTTCAACAACGACGACGGCGGCTCGCCCGTGCAGCAAACCACCGTGTTGAACCCCGGCCAGGACGGTAGCAAGGGCACGGATGAGGACACCGGTAAAGAACAACGGGCACCCGGGGAACGCAACTCAGGTTCCGCCGACGCCAACTCCGATTCCAGTGAATCCGTCAAACCCCGTGAGCCCGGTGAACCCGGAACCGGTGGCCCCGGCACGTCCCGGTCCGGTCCGGCCCCTTCCGGGAAGCAGGAAGGCGCCACCCGCCGCGAGGGCGCGCCGCTGCTTGATCGCAGGAGTACCCAAAACGACGCCCAGCCGGTCCTGCCAATGCCCGAGGTGCCCGGCGATAAGGTCCTGCCCAAGGACCTCGACGACCGGCCCGGCGAAAACAAACTGCCCCTGCCTGCGGTTCCGGAGCGACCGGCCGCCCCGCAGAAAACCGATCCCGCCGCGATCCCTGACGTTCCGGTCCTCCCCGAATCGGCAGTGGATGGCAGCAACTAAATCAACGGCCGGGGTCCGCCGTCGTGCTCAAGGTTCATCGATCAGGAGAAGGCCAGCACGCCCGCATAGACCAGGAACAGCAGTGCCATGATGAGGGCCGATAGGCCAATAATGCCGAGCCAAAGCCACGGCACCCATCTCCTGGGCCCGCCTTCTGCGTGACCTTGGGTCAGATTCGTTTGTGCCTCTGCCGGCGGCGTTTCCCCCGGCGGGACGCCGCCCCCGGGCTCAAGTCCCGTGATGTGGTCTTCAGCCGGATCCGGGTTGGAACTGGACATCGTCGTGCCTCCTTGCAAGAACAAACCGTGAACCTGCTGATTGCAACAGTAGACAGGTAATAAGCAGGCTGTCTATCACAACTCGTGACATGGCCGACCACCCTTGGCGGGGACGGCTTATTCGAAGTCGGCCAGCCAGAGGTCCGGGCCGAACACTTCGTACTGGATGTCCCTGGCTGGGACGCCGCGGGCAATGAGCGCGCTGCGCACCACTTTCATAAAGACCAGCGGTCCGCACAGATAATATTCGGCGTCGGCCGGCAGCTCGGTGTCGGTCAAGTCCATATATCCGACCTTGACACCTTCCACCGACTGGGTACGCTCGTTGGGCTTCTCGTACCATGTGGCCATTGAGGCGAACGGTAGTTTTGCCAGGTCCGCCGCAACCTGCCCGTGCAGCGCGAACGTCTCTTCGGAATGATCCGCGTGCAGCAGTTCCACCGTTCGCTGCGACCCGGATTGGACCAGATGCGACAGCATTCCCGCCATGGGCGTAATGCCTATCCCCGCACTGGCGAACACAATAGGCCGATCCGAATACTCCAACACCACGTCCCCGAAGGGAGCAGAAAGAACTACTTCATCGCCCACCTGCACCTCGTTATGCAGCAGGGTCGAAACCTCTCCGTCCGGCTTTCCGCCGCCTTCATGCACGCGCTTGACGGAGAACTGCCGGTGCTGGCCGTCATCGGCCCTGGTTAAGCTGTATTGCCGCGGCTGGTGGACGCCATCGGGCATCAGCGCCTTGACCGTGACGTACTGGCCCGGCAGCGACGGCTTAACCTCCCGCTCATCGGTGCGCTCTACAACTAAGGTCACCACGTCCGGTGTCTCCTGGATACGCTCCGCCACGCGCCACGTCCGCCAGACTTCGTCTGGCTTCAGGTGGACGGCGTCGTAAAGTCCACGTTCCTTGTTGATCAGCATGTTTGCCATCAGCCAGTACACCTCGTCCCAGGCTGCAGCGACCGGAGGAGTGACTGCGTCTCCCAGGACGTCACCTATGGCCCACATCAGGTGGTCATGGACTATCTGATACTGCCCTGCCTCCAGGCCCAGCGAGACGTGCTTATGCGCGATGCGCGACAGCAAATGGTCCGGCAGATCATCCGGCTTCTCGATCAGCGTGGTGGCAAAGGCCGCAATAGATCCGGCCAGCGCCTGCTGTTGCTTGCCGTCCGCCTGGTTCCCCCGGTTGAACAGCCCGTCCAACAGATCCGGCCGTTCATCGAACATATGCCGGTAGAACCGCTGGGCAATTTCCTGGATATTGTCTCCCACTACTGGCAGGGTCGCTTTAATGATGGGCGTGGACGTATCGGACAACATTTTCCAAATCCTTCCGGTTGCCTATGCCCCCAACAGTCATCACCCTTCTCCGGTTCCAGCAAGAAAACCAGCCCATAGGTGCATGAGGCATCCCTTCATATTTCCACTGCCTTACCTCTTGATCTTCCAGTCGCGCAGGCGTAGGTTGTTAACAACCAATAGGTTGATAAATAAAGAAGTTGACTAAGCCATGGACCGCAGCGACGACAGCCTCCTCGACAAGGCCTTCCTGGCCCTCGCCGATCCGGCCCGCCGCCGCATCATAGCCCGGCTCAGCCGCGGTCCGGCCACCGTCAATGAACTGGCGGAGCCCTTCGAAATCACCAAGCAGGCGGTCTCGAAGCACATCCAGGTCCTCGAGCAGGCGCAACTGGTCACGCGCACCCGCGACGCCCAGCGCCGGCCCGTCCACCTGAATCCCGCACGGTTGGAAGCGCTCACCGCGTGGATCGACCAGTACCGACTGGTCCGCGAGGGGCAGTTCCGCAACCTCGACGCCGTGCTCCAATCCCAGGCAAAAACCAACATCACCAAGGATCCATCATGAGCAACGCACTGAAACTCACCGTCCCCGAAGGCGTGCCGTTCATCGATTACGAGCGCGAATTCGACTACCCGGTAGCGGACGTCTTCCGCGCGCACAAGGACCCGGAGCTGATCAAGCAGTGGCTCGGCCCGCGCGGCATGAAAATGGACATCGACCATTACGATTTCCGCACCGGCGGCAGCTACAGCTACCTCCACACCGGCCCGGATGGCGTCCCCTACTCCTTCTCCGGCGTCTTCCACACGGTCCGCGAGAACGAGTTCGCTGTCCAGACCTTCGAGTTCGGCGGCTACCCGGATGTGGTCAGCATCGAGTTCATGACGTTCGAGGACCTCGGCGGCGGCCGCTGCAAGCTGATCGGCCACTCCGTCTACCCCAGCCAGGAGGCCCGCGACGGCATGGCCCAATCCGGCATGGAGGGCGGCATGACCGAGGGCTACGAGCGGCTCGACGAACTGCTCACCGGCGCCCGGGCGGCCTAACTCCAGCGCTGATTCCACCTGCACAAACAAAGTACGACTGTGAGTCTTGTTTTAGCTGGTCTGGGACTGGCTGGCAGGATGGGTACTGGCCGATCCGCCGCCATGGATGTGACTCGAAAGTATGCTGACCATGAAGTGTCTTGCCGCCGACTTGTCCATCCGTGGCGGGGGCCGGCCGGACCTGTCCGGCCCACCTCGGTAGCTTGATCAGAAGATTGTCCGCGCCTTGAGGCGTGTGACCCGTCACAGTGCTGTTCCGATGTGATTCCTACCCGGACTGGTACCGGCCGACAGCGGCCTGACCTGTTCATCACTGAGGAAAGGTGCCGTGACCGCTATTTCTATCGTCGCGCATTCCCACCGTTTGTCGTGGGCGTCGACACGCACGCCCGTAACCACGTTTACGCAATCCTCGCCGCCAAAACCGGCGAGCTGATCGACACCCAGGCTTTTCCGACCACTGGTGCTGGCATCAACAGGGCCATTGCCTGGGTCGCCCGCCGCACCAACGCCGACGCGGACACGCTCTGGGTGATCGAAGGCGCCGCATCGTACGGGGCCGTCCTGGCCGGTACTGTCGCCGCCGAGGGCTGTCCGGTGGCCGAAGCACCGCGGATGGATGCGAAGAAGCGCCGCGGCGTTGGTAAGTCCGATGCCCTTGATGCGCACCACATCGCTGCGGCCGCGCTGCCGCTGCCGCAGGAAAAGCTGCGCCGCCCGAGGCTGAACGACGGGGTGCGCCAAGCCTTGCGGATCCTGGTCACGGCCCGCGACGCCATGAGCACCGAGCGCACCCGCTCGGTCAACGCGCTCACCGCACTGCTGCGCACCCATGATCTGGGATTGGATGCCCGGAGGGCCCTCTCAACAACTCAGATCACTGAGGTGTCGCGGTGGCGTGCGCGCGAGGAGGAGCTCTCCCTAACCATCGCCCGGACCGAGGCGATACGTCTGGCCAAACGTGTCCTCGAACTGGATGAACAGCTCAAAGCCAACGAGAAACAACTGACCGAGCTGGTGCAGATCAGCGAGGCCGCGCCCCTGTTGCAGGAAAAGGGCTTTGGGTCCGTCACTGCAGCGACCTGCCTCACCGCCTGGTCCCATCAAGGACGGGTTCGGAATGAGGCGGCCTATGCCTCATTGGCCGGTGTGAATCCCATCCCCGCTTCCTCAGGCAACACCGTCCGGCACCGCCTGAACCGAGGCGGAGACAGAAGCCTGAACCGCGCCCTCCACATGGTCGCAGTGACCAAAATGACCCACGATCCGGAGACCCGGAAATACGTCGAAAAGCGGCGAGCAGAAGGCCGCACTGACAGGGAAATCCGCCGATGCATCAAACGCTATCTGGCCCGACGCGTACACCGCACGCTCAATGTATCTTGCACCACCACGAGTACCGCTTGACAGACATAGAAGAGTCGGCGGTGCCCGCCTTGAGCGGGCACCTCACCAAGCACTGGGAGGACATGATGGCCAACGTACTTAAGCTCAACAATCCGGAAAGTCTGCCGTACAGCGAGTACGAGCGCGAGTTCGACTACCCGGCTGCCGAGGTCTTCCGTGCCCATGCCGATCCGGAGCTGTACCGGCAGTGGATCGGCCCGCGCGACCTGACCACCCGGATCGAGGAGCATGACTGCCGGAGCGGCGGACAGTTCCGCTTCGTCCAGCACCGCGGCGACGGCGTCGAGCATGCCTTCCGCGGCATCTTCCATAATGTTCGCGAACACGAGTTCATTCTCAACACTTTCGAGTACGAGGGTTACCCCGACGTTGTCACCCTGGAGTACACAGCATTGGAGGATCTGCCCTGCGGACGGTCCCGGTTGACCGGGCGCTCCGTCTTCCCTGATCTGGCTTCGCGCGACCGCTATCTGACCGATGGGATGGAAAGGGGCATCTCCGAAGGTTACGATCGGCTCGAGGAAGTACTCGCCGGGGTTCGGGCCGCCTGATCCCACCGCCACCAAGGAGATGCACCATGGATTGGACGCTGGAAGTAGTACTGTTGCCGGTCGCCGATATTGACCGAGCCATCGAGTTCTATCGCGACAAGGTCGGTTTCGATCTGGACCACCACACCGTCAATGAGCACATGAACGTGGCCCAGTTGACCCCGCGTGGCTCCGGCTGCTCGATCGTCATCGGCAACCTGCCGGCACAGAGCGAAATGGAACCCGGCTCCCTGCGCGGCCTCCAGCTGGTGGTTTCCGATGCTCAAGCCGCCCGCGAGGAACTCCTCTCCCGCGGTGTGGAGGCCAGCGAAATCACCGTTTTCGACAAGCGCGACGGCGGAACCTTCTTCGGGTTCAGCGACCCGGACGGCAATACGTGGGCTGTGCAGGAACTGAAAGTCCGGGCCGACAAGCCGCTGATCCCAAGCGACGCCCGCAGCGGTGCCGGCGAGAAGTAGTCCGTTCACGGATCTTTCCTGCTAAGAATGCAATCCGTTGTGCCGGTGGCTCCGAACTACTTCTACGCGGAAAACACCAGCAACGGTACGGAGGGCATTGATGGCCAGGGCATCCACCGGTCCTTCCGGAACGCCGAACAAACAGGTGCGGCTCGTGCCTGTCCTGGTGGCGGCGGGGCTGACGATGGTGCTGGCGCTGGTCGCCCATCTCGCCTCAGGCGGGACCATGCCGGCCCTTCCGGTCCTCGGCGCCATCACCGCCCTGACTACCCTCACCGCCACCGTACTGTCCCGCGTTCAGGCTCCCCAATGGGTCCTCATCGTGTCCGCAGGAGCCGCCCAGCAGGTGCTGCACCTAGCCTTCGAGGCCTGTGCCGCACGGCCGGCAACAGGCGCATCCGCAGCTTCTTCGGCAGGTGGGCCCCACTCCCACCACACGGAAGTGGACCCTGCACAGCTGGCGGCCACGGCCAGCGTCGCTACCGAGCAGGCAGGACCCCACGGCGAATACGTCATGCTGATGCTGCATTTCCATCTGGCTGCCGCCGTGCTGACCGCGCTGCTGCTGAGCTGGAGCCGTTTTAGCGGCCCAGCCGCGACCGCAACGCTGCCACAGCGGCCTTGACGCCCGTGGAAAGCGTGGGCTCCATGACCGGGGCAAAGAACGGGGAATGGTTCATCGGAACCGGCCCCTCGCCGTTCACCACGTCCGCGGAATGGCCGCCGAAGAACCAGTACACGGCTGGCACATCGATGGCCGCGGCCAGATGGCCGAAGTCCTCGCTGCCCATTAGCGGCGGCACTACGGAGACCGCATCCTGCCCGATCGCGCCCCGCAGCACCTCGGCCAGGCTTTCGGCCTCGACGGGCTCGTTGTAGCAGGCCGGGAAGGTGTACAACTCCTCGATCTCCGGCTCGGGCGCCCCCGAGGCGGAGGCCTCGGCCGAGACGATGCGCCGCACGGCGGCGAGCACCCGGGCGCGGACAACGTCGTCGAAGGTGCGGATATTCAGGGTGAACTCCGCGGACGCGGGGATGATGTTCTCTTTCAGCCCGCCGTGGAAGGTGCCGACGGTGACCACGGCAGCCTGCCGGGGATCCAGCTCGCGCGAGACGATCGTCTGCAACCGAACCACCATGTGGGCGCCCAGGACAACCGGATCGATGGAATCCTGCGGCTGCGACCCGTGGGACTGGCGGCCGTGGACGGTGACCTTGAGCGAGTCCGCCATGGCCATGGCGCTGCCGACCGAGAGCGAGACTGTCCCGGCAAGTCCGGGCATGACGTGCTGGCCATAGACGATTTCCGGCTTCGGCGCGCGCTCCCACAGTCCGTCGGCCACCATGGCGGCCGCACCGGCGGCGGTCTCCTCACCAGGCTGGAAGATCAGGACCAAGGTTCCGGCCCAAGCCCCTCGGGACTCCGCAAATATGCGGGCCACGGTCAGCAACACCGCGGTGTGGGTGTCGTGGCCGCAGCCGTGCATCACCGGCACTTCGGCGCCGTCCGGCAGGATGCCGGTGTCGGTGCTGGCATAATCCAGACCCGTATCTTCCACGATCGGCAGGCCGTCGGTATCGGCGCGGAAGCCAACCACGGGGCCGTTGCCGTTGCGCAGTACGCCCACCACGCCAGTGCCGCCGCAGCGGAAGTTTTCGATGCCCAGCCCGTCCAACTGCTGCTCGATGAATTCCGCCGTCCGGTGCTCCTGCATAGACAGTTCCGGGTGGGCGTGGAGGTGCCGGTAGAGCTCGTGCAGCTGTGCCTGTTGCTGTTGCGTGAGGGCAAGCCCGGCGGTCTGTTCCACGGCGTCGAGGGTGTTGGTCATCATCTCTCCTGTAGTTCTAAGGTCTAATTCTCGACGGCGACAGCGGGCTTACGGTCCCGTGCCAGCCACGAAACGATAATCGTTCCGATCACGGCGATACCGGTGGTCAGGAAGGCGATGGCCGGGACCAGCGGCAACAGGACGAACTGTACCAACAGCGCGACGACCACGGCGATGATGGTGATCCGCAACTGCTTGATCGTGAGGATCGCTTGCACGATGACCGCCCCCAATACCGACGGAAGGACGTAGAGCCGGGCAACGTCGATGACCTCGACGGGGATGATGCTGATCAGCCAGGTGCCAAGGATGCCGACAAACAGGGCCAATGAGACCAGGTGGATTGCTGCGGCACCGCAGATAGCGGCTACGGCGGCGAAGTCACCCCGGCGGGTGCCGGGCTTGGCACCGATCCGCGTCTGCGCAATCAGGGCCGAAGGAAGCAGCTTGCTGGAGATATTGCCGATCATGAAGGCCTGGTACATGGCGGCCGGCCCAAGGATCGGGAAATACGTGACCGGTTCGACGATCCAGATGACGGCGAACACGGCGGCCACGGCTGCAAAGGCCGTCCACAGCTGGGCCGCACTGATGTCCAGGCCGGTGAAGAAGACCAGGTACAGCGGCCCGGCCACCGAGAGGATGAGGCCGGCGATCATGGTCAGGCGTCCCCAGCGGGACGTAGTGCGGTCGAATTCGGCAAGATCCGACTCGGCCTCGGCCGCGGTAATGGGCGTAGAGATGCTGGTTGCAGACATTATGTGTTCCTTACAAAGCGTTCCGGTAGGGCGGCGGATCAGGCGACGGGGGTTCCGGCCGTGTGCGCCATGTAGGCCACCACAAGACCGGCGACGATGGCGAAACCCAAGCCCCATTCGCGCAGCCAGGCGCGCTTCCGGCTCCGGCCGATTGCGGCGCACAGGCCCATCACTGCGGCGGACGTGAGCAGTGCATAGACGTGGATCATGGACTTGGGTACCTCGGCAACGCCCAAGGCGATGAACGCACCGAGCAGGGCGGCGCCGGGGACAATCGACATGGCCACCGGGTTGACCTTGGCCAGCTTGGTGCCGCCGCGTTTCATCAACGGAGTCAGGATCAGAGTGGCAAGCATCCACATCGCGCCGCCCATGCTCATGGCAAAGAAGGCGATGGCGAAGACGTTCTGGGTGTAAGTCGGTCCGCCGAGTTCCGCCCCGGCACTACCGGCCGCAATGCTCGCCGCGCCGGTCTCATAGGCAGCCGAGCCGATCAGGCCGATCCGCACCAGCACGGCAGGTGTACCGAAGACGGCCAGCAGCGCAATGGCCACCATGACGACGGCGAGGGACGGGCCGATGGCGGCAATCGCACCGGACCGGAAGGCGGTCTTCAGCTCGGGGCCGGTGATCTCGGCCGCCGGGGCGGCTTTGCGGGCGGCCTTCATATAGATGACGGACTGGATAAGGATCACGGCGAAGACGCCGGCTGCGCAGATCCACAGCACTGGCATGTTTGCTATGGCCAGAATGTCAGTGGATTCGCCGGCGGCGGAGACAATGCTGGAGGTTGTGGGTGACATGGTTCCTCAAGATGTGATGTGTGTCTCAAACGGTTTACTGTTGGAACAACAATGCGTCTTTCGGCCAGCCAGAAGCAATAGGTGACGGAATCTGCCAAAACTCTGCCTCAATCCGACCATGAGGCACTATCGTCGGAGGCAGTGGCGGCTGATAGCGTCACCGGGATCGCAGTTTTGCTATTTCCCGGGTGTGAGGCGGCCGCCGCGCTTGCGCGCATGCAGCAGCAGCGACGTGCTGATCTGGGCAACGTCGGCGGTCCAGGCGCCGCTGCTGGTGAAGTCGTACAGCGCCTGGTTGTTCGCCACGGTGACGTCCGCAAGGATCTGGTAGTCCCCCGTAATCGCAGCCACGTACCGTGTCTCCGGCAGCGCGGCCAAGCGCTGTCCGAGGGTTTCGAGCTGGGCGGGACTGGTCTTGATCCATAACAATGCCTCGACAGGCAGTCCCAGCGTTGCCGGTTCGACGAGGGCGCGCAGGTGCACGGTGTTGGTTTCCAGCAGCCATTCGGTGCGCCGCCGTGCCGTTGCCTCGGAGACTCCCACCCGACGGGCAATGGCTTCGAAGGACGCCCGGCCGTCCTCGCACAGCACCGTGGCTATCTGCTCGTCGGCCTTGGTCATCTCCGGGTATTCGCCGAACACTGCCGGATCCTTGAGCGGGACGGGCTGCAGTGCGGCGCGCTGTTCAAGCGTGAGCGGCCCGGGCTGCCAGGCCCGCAGAGTCTTGAAGTAGCGCAGTATCGGGTAGGTGTTGACATGTTGGAGTCCGGCAATTCCGGGCAGCTCATCGGCCAGCGCCGAATGCAGCCGGTCCCGGTCGGTGAGGATCTCGGCCAGGCAGTCGGTAGTACCCGTGACCATATAGACGAAGGAAGTATCCGCTCGTTGAGCCATCGCCTGGACTGCGACCCGGGCAGTCCCCGGGGCGCAGCGCATTTCAACCAGTACCGGTGTCGGCCGCAAGCGGATCCCGAGCACGCCGACGATGCCGGACTCGAGCAGTTCGCTCCCCCGGCGGGCTACGGTCCGCTCGGGTTCTCTGAGGACCATGGCGATTTTCCGCCAGGACGCGCGCGGGTCTATTTGAAGTGCAGTGACAATCTGCTGCTCCAGCACTGTCAACTCGTGCACGCGCCTACTCCCTTCCGGCGGAGCCGCGCCGTCCGCTGCCCCCGCTACAGCCGGCGCGCGGCGGCATCGGGCTGGACGGAACCGGGGACAGGCCAGCAGGGCGTCGAAGCATTCGTCCAGCTTACAAGCAGCGGGGATGCCTCACAGGTCCAGCAGCAGCCGCTTGCCCTTGCACCGGGAGACACAGATCATCATGGTGTCACCAGCCTCGCGCTCGTCGTCGGAGAGCAGCGAGTCCCGGTGATCGATCTCGCCACCCAGCACGCCGGTCTCGCAGGTACCGCAGATTCCTTCCCGGCAGGAGTTCGGCTGGTTGATCCCGACGTTCTCCAGCGCCTGCAAGATGGTTTCATCCTGTCCCACCGGAACCTCGGTGCCGTCGGCTAGTTCCACCACGAAGGAAGACTCGCCGGAGGGGTTGGCCGAGGCTTGGTCGCCAGCGGTAAACCGCTCGCAGTGGAAGCGCTTGGCATCATCCCACCCGTCGGCGAACGACTGCAGCACATTCAGCAGCGGCCCTGGCCCGCAGGCGTACACGTGCGTGCCCGCCTCCAGCCCGCCCAGCAGGTCTGCGAGCGGGTAGAGACCGCTTTCGTCGTCGGCGTGGATTTCGACGTTCCCGCCGAGCGCCTGTATTTCCTCCAGGAATGCCATCGATTCCCGGCTGCGCCCTAGGTAGACCAGCCGCCAGGGAACCCCTCGTTCGGCGGCGTTGCGGACCATCGGCAGCACCGGGGTGATGCCGATCCCGCCGGCGATGAAGACATAGCCAGTGGCTGGCTCCAGCGCGAAGTTGTTGCGCGGTCCGCGGAGCTGGATCTTGGTCCCCGGCTTCAGCTCGTCGTGGACGTAGGCCGAGCCGCCGCGTCCTTCGGCTTCGCGCAGCACACCCAGCCGCCATGCAGTCCGGTCAGCAGTCTCGGAGCAGAGCGAGTACTGGCGCAGAATCCCGTTGGGCAGGAGGACATCCACGTGGGAGCCGGGCTCCCATTCCGGCAGCTCCTCCCCCAATGGGTGTTCCAGCCGCAGCGAGACCACGCTGCTGGACTCGCGTTGGATCGAGCGGACCTCGACGTCGAAAAATTCTTCATTCATGATTCATTCACCGTTGATAGTTCAGGCCACGGCCGGTTCGGAGCGCACCGAGGCGAGGAAGGCCTTGGTACGTTCGTTCTGCGGATTGGTGATGACCTCCCGGGCAGGGCCCTGCTCCACCACGTAACCGTCG
The DNA here is from genome assembly GCF_025960875.1 of Crystallibacter permensis. Classification (GTDB taxonomy): domain Bacteria; phylum Actinomycetota; class Actinomycetes; order Actinomycetales; family Micrococcaceae; genus Crystallibacter; species Crystallibacter permensis. Next base: position 95,771 of record NZ_JAODLR010000015.1, read on the forward strand.
GCCATGAAGACCACCCGGTCGGCGACGTCGCGGGCAAAGTTCATCTCGTGCGTGACCACCACCATGGTCATGCCGGAGTGGGCCAGGTCCTTCATCACCTTCAGGACCTCGCCCACCAGTTCCGGGTCCAGGGCGGAGGTCGGCTCGTCAAAGAGCATCAGCTGCGGCTCCATGCACAGGGCACGGGCGATCGCTACCCGCTGCTGCTGGCCGCCGGAGAGCTGGCGCGGATAGGCCCGGGCCTTCTCGGCCAGGCCCACCTTCTCCAGCAAGGTCATGGCCTGTGCCACAGCCTCGGTTTTCTTCTCCCTCCGCACCAGCCGCGGCGCCTCAATCAGGTTCTCCAGCACGGTCATGTGCGGGAACAGGTTGAACTGCTGGAAGACCATGCCCACTTCGGAGCGGCTGCGGCAGATATCGTTATGGCTCTGCTCGTAAAGCTTGCTGCCCTTCAGGTCATAGCCGACGATCTTCCCATTGACCCACATCCGGCCGCCGTCGACCGTTTCCAGATGGTTGATGCAGCGCAGGAACGTGCTCTTCCCGGATCCGGACGGGCCGATCAGGCACACTACCTCTCCGGGTTGGACGTGCAGGTCGATGCCCTTGAGCACCTGGTTGGAGCCAAAGTTCTTGCAGATCGCGTTGGCTTTGACCATCGGTTCAACGTCGTGCGCCGTCGTCATTTTTTGCCGCCTTTCAGGGAGAGTGCGTCATGGGTGGCGAAAAACCTTTTCAGCTGCTGCAGCGGCGTCGGCGGCAGGTTCCGCTGGTTGCCACGGGCAAACCGCCGCTCCAGGTAGTACTGGCCAACTGTCAGGATCGAGGTGATCAGCAGGTACCAGAGGCTGGCGACGATCAGCAGCGGCACGGTCTCGAAGGTCCGTGCATAGATGATCTGCGCCGAATACAGCAGTTCCGGCACCGAGATCACGCTGACCAAGGCGGTGGTCTTGAGCATGCCGATGGTTTCGTTGCCCGTCGGCGGGATGATCACCCGCATCGCCTGCGGCAGGACCACCCGGCGCATGGTCTGCAGCCGGGTGATGCCCAAGGCCTCGGCCGCCTCGGTCTGCCCGTGGTCCACGGAGAGGATGCCGGCCCGGACGATCTCGGACATGTACGCGCCCTGGTTCAGGCCGAGTCCGAGGATTGCTGCTGTCATGGGTGTGATCAGCTGGTTAGCGTCCAGTTGAACGCCGGGGATGCCGAGGGTGATGACCGGGTACAGTGCCGCCAGGTTGAACCAGAACAGCAGCTGCACCAGCACCGGCGTGCCACGGAAGAAGTTGACGTAGGCGAAGGCGGCGCTGCGGACAATCGGATTGGCCGAGAGCCGCATGACTGCGAAGATCACACCGAGCACGATGCCGATAGCCATGCTGATCGCGGTCAGCCCAAGGGTGACCAGGATGCCGCGGCCAATGGAAACATCGCGCAGGTACAGTCCCACGATGTCCCAACCGAAGTTGGGGTTGGTAATCACGGAGCGCAGCAACAGCCCCGCGATCACAATGATGACGACGGCGGACAGCCAGCGGCCGGGATGTTTGGCCTTCACAACGGTGTAGCCGTCGCTGGTGGCGGCTGCTTGCTCGGTTCGGGTAGTCACGGCAGTCATGCGGCTGCTTCCTCTCCCTACTTCTTGTCGAGGGCGTCGGAGGTCAGCAGGACAGAGTCAGGGATGCCCCACTTGTCGCCGATTTCCTGGTAGTAGTCGCTGTCGAGGATGCCCCGGGTGGCCTCGGTGACAGCTTTCTGCAGCCCGCCGTCCTGGCTTAGCGCGATGCCAGTGGGGATCGGGTCGTAATCCTCGCCGGCGGCAAGCTCGAACTGTCCGTCGGCTTCCTTACCTTGGTAGGCCAGCGACATGCTGTCAGCGACAACGGCATCCACCCGGCCGGAGGTGAGCGCAAGGTTGGCATCCGTCTGCCCCGGGAAGTTGCGAATAGTGATGGGCTCCTTGCCGGCGTCGACACATTCCTTGGAGAACTTGGGCAGATAGTCCATGGACTGGATCGAGCCCTTCTGGCCGGCGATCTTCTTGCCGCACATGCTCAGGGCGTCCATGGAGATATTTTTGGGGTTTCCCGGCAGAACAGCGACACCGGAACCACCGTCGAGGTACTTCACGAAGTCCACGATCTTCTCGCGTTCCGGTGTGATCGAGAACGTCGACATGGCCATGTCGTACTTGCCGGAGGCCAGCCCCGGCAGGATGGTATCGAACGTTGCCGGCACGTGTTCGACTTCCAGGCCCAGAGCGGCGCCCACGGCGTCCGAGAAGTCGACGTCGTAACCGATCATCGTCTTGTTGTCGGTGTCGTAGTACTCGAATGGAGCGTAGGTCGGGTCCGAGGCCACGCGGAGGGTTCCGGCGGCCCGGATCTCCTCAGGCAGCAGGTCCCTGGCTGCCTCGTTAAGGGCAACGGCGTCGGCACCGGATCCGGCTGACGCAGCGGAACCTGCCGGCTCCGGTGCGGCCTGGGAAGCATTGGTGCAGGAACTCAGGGACAAGGCCAGCAGGACGGAGCCGGCCAGGATGGTTGAACGGGTGGCACGTTGACGGGAATGACGCATGGATTTTCCTCTCATGGTCCGGACAGCGTTGTCCGGTTATGGATATCCGGCATTGATCAGGAGACGATCAGTGCCTCGGTGCTTCAAGTTCAGGTGCGACATGCAGCAGGTAGTTGCCCAGCGCGACCAGTGCGGGCCGGCGCAAGATGGCGACGACGCCGTCCACCCGGGCCGTGTATTCCTGGGGCGGACGCGCCAGGTCATCGATGGCATGGACCCGGGCAACTGGATCGCCCGCCCGGACCCGCTGGCCCAGGCCCACCAGCGGTTCGAAGATCCCCGCAGCGGTAGCCATGACCGGGGAATCGGGCACCAGCTCCAACCAGGTCGGTTCGGCGGCCGTTGCTTCCGGCTCCGCTTCGGTGCCGGGCTGCGCTGCCAGGATTCCCATGTGGGCCAGCAGCGAGCGCACGCCGCGCCGCGCGTCAGCCAGAATGCCCGGATCCACCGTGCCTCCGCCGCCGAGTTCCGTGGACAGTGCCAGCACGCCGGCGTCGTCGCCCGCGGTACTGAGCGAACCCGGTTCAAGGCGGGGCTGCACTGCGATCACATAGGGCAGTCCCATGGCCCGCGACGCGGAGACCTTCCGCTCCCACGTCTGCTGGTCGGGCCCACGGTAGATGAACATGCTCGGCAGGTAGGTGGAGTTGGAACCGCCCGAATGCAGATCAATAACGACGTCGGCCTCCGGCAGCAGCGTGCCCGCGATCAGATCGGCGACCTGGTCCGTGGGACCGCTGAGCTCTTGTCCCGGGTAGCTGCGGTTGAGGTTGCCGCCGTCGATCGGCGAAACCCTGGTGCCGGCCCGTACTGCCGGCGCATTCGCGGCGGGCACGATGACCACCGTGCCGTTCAGGTGCTCCGGTTCCAGCGAGCGGATCAGTTCGTGCAGCACCACCTGGCCTTCGTATTCGTCCCCGTGGGTGCCGGCCACCAGCAACGCCGTTGGCCCGGTTCCCGAGGAGATGACCGCGACCGGCACCGGAATCAGCCCGTTGTCGTAGACGTTGTCCGAATGCGACAGGCCGGCAAAACCCAATTGCTTGCCGGCCCGGCCCGTTTCGATCCCGTGCAAGGCCGTACCTGACGTACCGTGCTGGGTGTCGACGGCGCTAGCGGCGGTCAAGGGACCCACCGCAGAACCTTGGCTTGCCTTGGGGCGAGGGTGATGACTTGGACGGCCGCATTGCCGGCTGCCAGCGACAGCCTGAGGGTCTCGGCTTCCTCGCCTTCGACGATGAAAACGTCGCCCGCCCGGAGCCAGCGCTCCCAGGGGCCGTCCTCCGCGGCGACGAGTGCTTCGCCTGCCAGTCCCGTCACCACCAGCTGCTCGCCGGCTCCACGCTGCAGCACTCCTGTATAGCCGCCGGTGTAGCGGTGGTTTTCGGAGGAGATGTAGCTGGCATCGGCGTCGAGCACTACTGCCGGTTCCGGTCCGGATTCATCCAGCTCCACGGTCCAGCGCCATGGGTCGCCGCGCTCGGCCGAGTCAGGACAGGCCGCAAGAATCCTGGCACCGGATTCAGCCGCGGCCTCCCCGCCCAGCGCGTTGGCTCGGATCAGCATCCACATGCGGGCACCTACGCCGTCTTGGGAGCAACCGGCTCCCGACGGACAGCTGATCCGGCCGCGGCGGACTTCGCCTGCTGTTCCTTCTTCAGCAGGGCGCTCAGGATACGGCGGGCCTTGGCCACGCCGCCATCCTGGGCGATCAGCACGTCGAACTCGCCCTCGGGCCGGGTCTGCATGCCGATCTCCTGCGCCTCCAGCGCCGATGCGTCCTCGTCCAGCACCGTGGCCAAACCTATGCGGAGATCCTCGGTCGCCTGTTCGTTGTCGACGGCGAAGTTGCGGCTGAAGGCGTAGTAGTACCAGGAATTGTGCTCGTCGATCGGGGTGATGCCGTTGAGGACCTTGATCAGGTAGCCCTCCTCGCGAGGCTTGCCCTCGCCCGTGATACCGGAGTGGAGGACATGCAGGTTCGGCACGAAGAATTCGGTGCAGTGGAAGCGGTCGAACAGTCCGCGCGCGTCCATCGTTTCGGCGTAAAGCGGGGGTGCTGCCACCGAGGGCATCAGGCGGTCGACGCTGACCACGTTGCCCTCGACCTCTACCGTGATGCCGTGTTCGTAGATGTAGTCGTCTCCCACGGTGGTCTTGTGCAGGAAGGACTCGTGGGTCAGGTCCAGCAGGTTGTCGTGGATCAGATCAGCGCGGCACTTGAAGTGGTATGAGTGCGTCACCGTGGCCCATTCCGGGTCCACCATCCAGTGCGTATCGGGCACGTCGGCCGGGTTCGCCAGTTCGGGATCGCCGGTCCAGACCCAGATCCAGCCGTCCTGTTCGACCACCGGATACTTGCGCACCTTTGCGCGTTCCGGAATCGAAGACTGGGCCGGAACCTTCGTGCACACGCCATCGGGCCCATAGGTGAAGCCGTGGTAGCCGCATTCCACCGAGTCGCCGATGGTTCGGCCTTCGGACAGCGGAAAGGCCCGGTGGGCACAGCGGTCCGCCAGCGCGATGGTCTGGTTGTACTGGGTGCGGAACAGGACGATGGGCTGTTCGCAGATGACCCGGCGAACCGGCTTGCGCGTCACTTCCGTGGACCACGCGGCTACGTACCAGGTGTTCAACACATACATTTTCTAGATCTCCTCGTTCAGCGTGTATACACTGTATTCAGAGGAGCGATGTGAGGTCAACCACTTTTAGGAAAAGGCTTGCAAATGCTTATCCAGCCATCGGTCCTGACCATGCACGGGCAGCGGGGCTGATGCTGGCGGGAACAACTTCATGCCAAGATGGATCAGAACCAAGGAGGACCGCCATGGCCGGAATGCCGAATGATGTGAGGCCACTGGCCGTGCGCGTTTACGAACAGATCAGCACCGACATCATCAGCGGGACCATCGAGCCGGGTTCGGCGCTGGCTCAGGAGACCGTCGCCGCACAATACGGCGTCTCACGCACGCCGGTGCGCGACGCCCTGACCCAGCTGACCATTGAAGGACTGACGACGCTGGTCCCGGGTAAGGGCTACATCGTCAACGAGTTAGATGAACGCGAGATCGAGAATGTCTACGAGGTCCGTTACGCGCTCGAATCCCTTGCGGTCCAGCGTGCGGCCGGTGCTTACACGCCCCAGCAACTGGTGCGGCTCAAGGGACTCATCGATGAAACGGAAATTGTCGATCCCGCGGACAGCGCCGAACTCTTCCGGCTTGGCCGGGCGTTCCACCTTGCCCTGGTCGAGCCCTCGGGCAATGACTACCTGCGCGGCGTCATCACATCGATCTGGAACCACCCCATCCAGCACCGCATCACCCTCACCTACCGCCAAGGCCCCGAGCACCAGGCCAAGGTCATCCACGACCACCGCCGCATTCTGCAGGCACTCAAGGACCAGGACATCGCCCGCGCCGTCGAGGTCCTGGCACACTGCCACGATGTTAAAGACCCCAACCGCTTCGAGCCGATCGGCTGAAGCGTGCCTTCCAGCCCGCCGAGGCGCGGCAATCGGACAAAACAACCCAAAGTGCCGCGTTTCACATTCATTACCCCACTGTGTCCTGCCCGCTGACGTCCTACGCCGTTAGTGATGTAACTTTTGCTCAATCGCAATGTGCAAAATCCATGCGACCGCACATTGACGAACCGACCAAACTGTTCATTCAAAGATGAAAGAGGACACCCATGACGCAGTTGACCGTGGAACCAGCCGACGCCAAGGAGCAGCAGCCGCTGCTGAAGTCAGCCGGGCACGTCATTGTGGACACGCTGGTGGCCCACGGGGTGAAGCGCACCTATGTGGTTCCGGGCGAGAGCTTCCTGGATGTCCTCGACGGCCTGCATGAGTCCGACATCGAGACCGTGGTCTGCCGCCACGAAGGCGGCGCCGCCTACATGGCCGAGGCCGACGGCAAGATGAACCAGGTCCCCGGCATCGCCATGGTCACCCGCGGCCCGGGAGCGGCCAACGCGCACGTCGGCCTGCATACCGCGTGGCAGGACTCCACCCCGATGGTCCTCTTTGTCGGACTGATTCCCTTCGAGCACCGGGACCGCGAGGCTTTCCAGGAGTTCGACATCAAGTCCTGGTTCGACACCGGTGCCAAGCGCGTCATGGTGCTGGACCACGCGGAGCGCGCGTCCGAAATCGTCGCCGAAGCCATGTTCGCCGCCATGAGCGGACGCCCGGGCCCCGTCGTCGTTGGTCTGCCGGAAGACATCATCCGCGAGCAGGTCGACCCGACACTGCACCCGGAAATCCCCGTAGCCCAGGGCGGCATGACCGTCACGGACTGGAAGGCGCTGAAGTCCGCGCTCAAGGATGCAGAGAAACCGTTGTTCGTAGTCGGCGGCAATGACTGGACCCAGGAGGGCGCGACGGCCCTGTCCAACTGGCTGGAGGACCACCATATTGCCGCCGCGGCCGAGTGGCGCTGCGAAGGAATAGTCCCCTTCGATTCGCCGTCCTACGTAGGTCCGATCGGCTATGGCCGGCCCAAGCCGACGTACGACCTGCTGGAGGAAACGGACCTGCTGATCTTCGTCGGCACCGTCCCGGGCGACGTCATCACCGACGGTTTCCTTGTCCGCCAGGACTGGTCGAAGAAGAATTTCCTCGTCACCATCGATTCCTCGCTGCGCGGCCGCTCCGGTGCGGTCTCGCACCAGATCGTGGCGAAGCCCGACGTCTTTGTGCGCGACCTTGTCATGATGGACCTGCCGGTCAAGCCGGAATGGAAGACCTGGACCGAGCGCATGCGCGCCGAGCAGGAGAAGTTCGCCGCCCTGCCGCAGGCCGAGCCCACGGCCGGCCAGGCCCGCATGGACACCCTTATGGCCAACATGGTCCGCGGCCTGCCCGAAGACGCCATGGTCACGCTGGGCGCCGGCGAGCACACCAACTGGGCGCACCGCTACTTCCCCACCCAGCAGTACGCCTCGATGCTCAGTGCCCGCAACGGTTCCATGGGCTACTCGATCCCGTCCGCTATCGCCGCCTCGCTGGCGCATCCCGGACGCCGTGTGGTGACCATCGCCGGCGACGGCGAGTTCCTGATGAACGGCCAGGAGCTGGCCACGGCCGCGCAGTACGGCGCCACTCCGCTGGTCATCGTGATGGACAACCAGGAATACGGCACCATCCGCACGCACCAGGAGCGGCACTACCCCCAGCGGATCTCCGGCACCCAGCTGAAGAACCCGGAGTTCGCGCTGATGGCCCAGGCCTTCGGTGGTTTCGGCATCAAGGTAGAGAACGACGCCGATGTGCCCGCCGCCCTCGAAGCGGCCCTGAAGGCAATCGACGAGCAGAAGACCTTTGCCCTCATCCACCTCGTGGTCGAGCAGCGGGTCCGCGCCTACTAAGAGCGCCGGACTCACGACGGCGGGCGGTCACCTTTCGGTGGCCGCCCGCTTCGTTTAATGGTTGGTGCTAGCCGGACCGGCTCAGCCTAGAGCTCCTGCAGCATGATCGGATCCGTGGTGGGTTGGGGTGATCCGCCGGCAGGTTCCACGGTGATGCCCAGATGGGTGGCAGCGGAGATGCCTTCCAGCAGTCTCATGCTGGTCTGCCCCGCGGCGTCCGTCTGGATCAGGCCGGCGGGCTGGGCACCCTCGTCCGAGATCAGCCACAGCTCGTAGGTCCGGTCCTGCTCCAGCTGCGGGAGGTCGTGCGTGATCACCGCGGCTTTGTCAGCCTGCGCGGACAACGCGATGGTCACCGCGGCGCCGTCCGGCATCCGTGCCGGAATCATCTTGGCGTCCGGCGCCGTCAGGACCGACATCACCTGGGTCTGCTGCTCGGCCAGCGCCTGGAGGCGCTGCTCGGTCCGTTCCTGGTCATTGGAGACGCCCACGGCCCAGCCACCCAGTGCGGCGGTGGTGACCAGCAGAACTCCGGCCGCGGCACTTAGCCAGCGCACCGCCGTCGTGCTTCTGGCCCTGGCACCGTCCGAACCGCGGTCTGTGCCGCCAACCCTGGCCCTGCGGCCGGTCCGGCCCGCCCCGCCCTCGAGCCGTTTCGTATCGAGGTCCGCGACCACTGCGTCAACGGGCAGCTGGCGGGTGTTGCGGATGGAAGCCATCACCTTGGATTTCAGCTCAGGCGGCGGGGCGACGGCGGGCGTGCCGTAGGCCAGCATGGCGGCGGTTTCGCTCAATCCACGGACTTCCTCGCGGGTATCCACGGCTCCCAGGGCATGCCGTTCAAAGGCATCGCGTTCGTCGTCGTCCAAGGCGTTGAGGGCGTACGCGCCGGTCAACAGATGCAACTGCTCGTCCATCACGCCACTCCCAACTTGTCCCTTAGGCGGATCATGCCATCGCGGATCCGCGTCTTTACTGTTCCCACCGGAATGTGCAGCATGGTGGCGACTTCCCGGTGGGTATGGCCTCCGTAGTAGGCCAGCGTGATCGCCTCGCGCTGGCTGTCCGTCAGGCTGGCGAGCGCCTTGTTCACGCGTTCGGACTCCAGCCGCAGTTCAACTGTATCCGCGACGTCGTCGTAACTGGCCTGGTATTCCTTGGCCCCCTGGCGCAGGTCCCGGTCCATGCTGGCCTGGCTGGCCCGCACCCGGTCCACGGCCCGCCGGTGGGTGATCACCAGGATCCAGGAGAGGGCCTTGCCGCGGTCCGCGTCGAACCGGGCCGCGTTCTGCCAGATTTCGACGAAGATTTCCTGCGTGACTTCCTCGCTTTGGGCCGGGTCCCTGACCACCCTGCGCACCAGCCCGAAGATGGTGGGCGACACCGAGTCATAGAGCGATTCGAACGCGGATTCGTCCCCCAGCGCCACGCGCCGGATGAGCTCCTCCTGTGTCGGCGGGGCGTCCGGCCCCACGGGCCGCAGCCATGGCAATCGCATGGATTCAAGGTTCTCACGCCCGTCGGACACTCTGCACCTCCCTGATCACTGTGTCGGCCCTGCTTTTTTGGCGATGAACGACGGCGGCAGGCGGGCTGCCGCCGTCGTTCTCCCCTTTCCGCTCCCCTAGGCGGAGTTTTTCCGGCTACTTGGCCGGAGGCATCAGGACCGAATCGATCATGTAGACGGTGGCGTTGGCGGTCTGGACGCCGCCGCAGACAACCTTGGCGTCGTTGACCATCAGCTCGTCGCCGCTGCCGCTGACCTCGACGGACTCGCCCTGCACGGTGGTGTGCTCACCGACGATCTCCTCCGGGCTCAGCTGTCCTTCCACCACGTGGTAGGTCAGGATGGTGCTCAGTGTGGCGTCGTCGGTCTTGAGGGTTTCCAGGGTTTCGGCCGGGATGGCGCCGAAGGCCTCATCCACCGGTGCGAAGACGGTGAATTCGCCGCTGTTCAGCGTGTCCACCAGGTCAACCTTGGGGTTGAGCTCGCCGGAGACCGCTGCGGTCAGCTGGGTGAGCATCGGGTTGTTGGAGGCGGCGACGGCAACCGGGTCCTGCGCCATGCCTGCCACGGATCCTGCGCCGTCCGGTACTGCTGCTGCGTAGTCGGCGCAGGCCGGGCCGACCAGGTTGGCGGCCGGATCCATGGCTTCGCCGGACTCCGGCGCCATGGACTCGGTTGTGGTCGACTCGGATCCGGTGGTGGATTCGGGAGCCGCGCCGGCGTCGCCCGATTCCTCGGACCCGCCGCCGCAAGCGGACAGGCCGAGGGTCGCCACTGCGATCATTCCGAGTGCTGCAAAGTTCCTGCTGCTGTTCTTCAACATGGCTTTTCTCCTTGAGGGTGGCGCGGCTGCTGCCGCCTCCTGTTCCGGAAGCAACGCTTCCGGGCTGTCATGATGTATTCGGAACGGGTGCCGGGATGGATTGGATGACATCGGAAAAACTTTGGGACCGGTCAGGGTTCGACCGTGACGCTGATGGAATGCCAGCCCGAGGCACCATTCGGAATCGGGTCTGCCCGCTCATCGGTCTGCAGTCCGTCTACCGCGTCGTAGGACCGGACGCGCAGGTAATGCTGCCCGGGCTCGGCCTGCCAACTGAACGACCATTGGCGCCAGGTGTCCACCGTGGCTTCGGCGGCCAGCTCGGCTTCCTCCCAGGGCCCGTCGTCCACCTGCACTTCCACCCGTTCGATACCGCGTTGCTGGGCCCACGCGGTGCCGCCTACCGCGATCTTGCCTGCCGGCACACGTGCGAACGGCCGCGGGGCTTCGATCCGTGACGCGGTCTTAATGGGGGCGCGCTCCGACCAGCCGCGGTCCGTCCAGTAGGCGGTCTTGTCCTGGAACCTCGTGACCTCCAGATCCACCACCCACTTCGTGGCCGAAACAAAGCCGTAGAGCCCGGGCACCACCATCCGCACGGGGAAACCGTGGTCCAGCGGCAGCGGTTCGCCGTTCATGCCGACCGCGAGCAACGCATCCCGGCCGTCCCGCAGCACCTCCAGCGGAGTCGAGGCACTGAAGCCGTCGGCACTGGTGGAGAGCACCATGTCCGCGCCGGGCAGCGGGCGCGCCCGTTCCAGTACCTTCGCCAGCGGATAGCCCAGCCACTTGGCGTTGCCGGCCAGGTCCCCTCCGACGGGGTTGGAGACGCAGGTCAGCGTCACATAGGACTCCAGCAGTTCGGAATCCAGCAGCTCCTGGAAGGACATTGTGAACTCCTCCTCCACCATGCCGTGCACGCGCAGCTGCCAGGTCTGCGGATCAACCCGGGGCACGGCCAGCGCCGTATCGATCCGGTAGAAGTCCGCGTTGGGCGTGACGAAGGGGACCACTCCATCTACCGGTGCATGGACACCCGCCGGCAGTGGGTCTGCTTTGCGGAACGCCGATGGCAGCCGGAGTGCCTTGCGGAAATCCTCCACGCTGTTGCGCAGGCCAGCGAGCGCGGTGCCGCCAGCCCCCATGACCGCCGCGGTAACGGCGAGCATGCCTGCTGCGGCAAAGAAGGATCGCCTTGTCGGCGGGTCGGAGGGAGCGGGACCGGACGGCGACCGGCCGCCGGCAACGGCCGGACCCGGGGTAACGTCCGTAGCAGGATCGGCGGTTGCAGCAGGGTCGGCAACTGCAGGAGGATCGGCGGCCGCAGCAGGGTCGGCAGTTGCAGCGCCAGTTTCTCTTGCCTGAGGGATGCGGCGCTCCAGCAGCCGCAGCGAAACGAGTCCGGCCAGGGTGCCCGCGGCCGTCGGGATTAAATCCAGGACATTGGCGCCCGCCCGGGTGATCACTGCCGCGCCGACGACCGCGCCCAGCAGTACCACCGCTGCGGCGCCCCAGGTCCAGCGGCGCCGGGCGAGCAGTCCGACCAGGCAGGCCAGTACCGCCGTGACTACACCCATAGCGATGAACAGGACCGTCTTGTCCGCCGTGCCGAAGGTTTCGACGGCGAAATTCTTCAGCCAGGCCGGCGTGAAATCGATAAACGCGGCACCGAGGGCGACCAGCGGCGAAGCGGCCGGACGGAACCAGACGCCGGCCAGCTGGGCGACTCCCAGCAGCACACCGGCCGAAACCAGTCCGGCGAGCGCGGCGGCCAGGGCGGACAAGGGGATTCTCTTGAGCTTCTTCACACCCGGTATTCGTAGCCGCGAACCAAAAGTATTGGCCGGATTTTCACAGAAGGTCCAAACCACCCGCGCGTCCGCTCCGAATAACTGACAGGCGAGTCCACACGACAACTACGTGGCCGCCGAGAAGTAAGTCCATCAGAGAGGAAGAGCATCATGACTACGTCAGATCAAACCAGCATCCGTGGTGGCAGGCGGACCAGCGTTCAGACAGTAACTTTGGCCGTCGGCGCGGTCTTCCTGCTGGTCGGGATCCTGGGCTTTGTTCCCGGCATTACCAGCGGGGTCGATCAGCTGAGTTTCGCAGGTCACCAGTCCGGCGCCATGCTGCTGGGACTGTTCCAGGTTTCAGTCCTGCATAACGTTGTGCACCTGCTCTTCGGCGTCGTCGGTCTGGCGCTGTCGCGCAGCTGGACCGGCTCGCGAAGCTACCTTATCTGGGGCGGAGCAATCTACCTTGTGCTCTGGATCTACGGGCTGGTCATCGGGCACGAGTCTCCGGCCAACTTCGTTCCGCTGAACATGGCCGATAACTGGCTGCACTTCGTCCTGGGCGTCGCCATGCTCGGCCTCGGTCTTCTCCTGGGACGAGGCCACACGGCTGCCAAGGCCTGATCTGGGAACGCCGGACGCAGGGAGCATCTGACCTGAGGAACAAAGGTCTGTCACAGCTTCTTCATAGATTCGCCGCCTAAGGTCTCAGGTATAGCCCCGCAGGGGGAACTACGCGAGCAAGGCCAGCTAACACGTCTGGCTGCAGGGAGCGGACCGCTATGACAGCTAAACACAGCGTCTTTGCCACCAGAACTCCGCCGGGATTGACGGGGAATCTGATGACCGACCACTCAGTTCCGGGTATCTCGAATAATCTTCTGGCCGGCCGGTACCGAGTGGGTCCGGTCATCGGGCTGGGCGGCATGGGTACCGTTTACCGCGCCGAGGACGAAGTCCTTGGCCGCGAAGTGGCGCTCAAGGTTTACCGCCCGGATCCCGTTGATCCGGAACGGCTCCGGTGGCACCAGGAGGAAATCGCGACCTTGGCCCGGCTGAACCACCCGGGTTTGGTCACGCTCTACGATGCCGGCAGCTCCCCTTTCGACGGCGGGACCGTGTCCTGGCTGGTCATGGAACTCATCCCCGGGGTCGACCTCGGGCGGCATCTGGATGTAGGGCCCCTGGACTACCTGGAAACAATCCGGCTCGGTGCCGAGTTGGCTTCCGCCCTTCACTACATCCACCGGCGCAACATAGTCCATCGGGATGTGAAGCCGGCCAACATCGTGATGGCCCGCTACTTCGATGATGAAGCTCCGCACCCCAAGCTGGCCGATTTCGGCATTGCCAGCATGATCAATGGGACGCCGCTGGCCGCCTCCGGGATTATTTTGGGCACTGCCAGCTACCTCAGCCCAGAACAGGTGGTCGGCTCAGCCGTTGGATCTCCTTCAGATGTCTACTCTCTTGGCCTGGTGTTGCTGCAGTGCCTCACGGGCGAATTGGAGTACCCCGGCCAGCCCTTGGCATCGGCAAGAGCCAGGCTGGCGCGTCCGCCAAGAATACCGAGTCACCTCGGGGTGGACTTGGCCCGGCTTCTTGAATCCATGACAGCCATTGATCCCCGGCATCGTCCCGCAGCAGTCGAGGCCGCTCAAGTCCTCCGCAGGATTTCCGGTAGCGAGGCACCCGTCGCCGCTGCCCGTGCCGGTTCCGATGTGCGTTCCGGTGTCAGATCCGCTGCCATGCCGCCCGTTGCTGCTCGCCCGGGCAACGAACCGCCGATAGCACACATTGCCCTGCCCGTCCTGAAGACGAGCCTCATGACCAACGCCACGCGAGGCCTGCCCTGGCAGGCCCTGCCGGAAAGGCCGACCCGTCAACCGGCCCCGGTATATCCGATAGCGCTGTCCGGGTCCGCAGCCACGCGGACCCGCGGCAGACGAAAGCCGTCCATGCTGCAACTCGGCCTTGCGTCAGTGGCCTTGATCCTCATGGTCGCGGCACTGATCTTCGGTGCCGTGATCGCCACCTCCGGGAGCTCCGGCCCCGCGCAAACGCCTTCTCCGGCTGTGCCTGCGGAGCTGGACGAGCACCTGCAACAGCTCGAAGAAAGCCTCACCCCATGAACCGGCCGACAGCCCTCGCCCGAATCTTTCTGGCCGGCGTAGCAGCCACGGCACTGCTGGCAGGTTGCGCCCAGCAGGAGAATCCGGCCGCAACCGCCCTCGACACCCTGCAGGAACGGGCCAGCACCATCAGGCAACTTGCATCAGAACAGAACCTTTCCACTGCTCTGGACGAAGTTGGCCTGCTGGAGAACGACTTGGACAAGGCAGCCGCGAATGGGCATATCGCGGCGGAAATTCAGCAGGAAGCTGCGAAGGCCTTGGCCAAAGTCCGCAACGATCTCGAGGTGCTGGCCGAGGAAACCGCCCAGTCGGACGTGACCCAAACGGCGGACCGTCCGGCCCCTGAGGAAACCTTCTCCGATGATGGTGAAGACTGGCGGAACTCCGAGGGACATGAGGACTGGGAACAGTGGGAGAACGACGACGGCCGGGACAGTTGGGATGACGAAGACCAGGATCGGTGGGATGACCAGCAAGACGAGTCATGGGATCAGTGGGATGACGAACGAGACGACTCAGATCACGGACACCACTGATGCAGGCGTGACCGCCGGTTACGTGACCGCCGGTTAACGGTCCCGCGGAACAAAGCCGAGCCGCTTGTCCACCACATTCGCCATCGGTTTCCCCTGTCGCCAGGCATGGAAGTTGCTTTCGAACTGCGCGGCTAGTTCGTCCAGCCAGTTCTGGGAATCGCCTGACATATGCGGAGTGACGAGGACGTTGTCCAGCTGCCACAACGCGTGACCCTTGGGCAACGGCTCGGTTTCGAAGACGTCGAGCACCGCGCCGCCCAGCCGCCCGGTACGCAGGGCCTGAACGAGACCGTCCTGGTCCACCAGCCTGCCCCGGCCCACATTGATCAGCACGGCAGACGGCTTCATCGCTTCCAAGACTGTCCGGCTGACCATCCTCTCTGTCGCCGTCGTCAGTGGAGCGGCGAGCACCACGTAGTCATAATCGCCGGCGGCCCGGGCAAAGTCTGCGCTGGCGTGGACAGTCCCGAAGTCAGGGTCCCCGGTCCTGGCGGTACGGCCCAATCCGTCCACCTCCATTCCGACGGCGCGCAGGAGCCTGGCGGTGCAGCGGCCGATGCTCCCGGTGCCGGCCACCAGCACCCGTGCCCCTGCAACCTCCGTTGTCGGCCAGCTTTCCCACTGCTGCCGGCGCTGCCGCTCCCCCGCCACTCCGAATCCCTTGGCGACATGCAGGATGCCGCCAAGCACGAACTCCGCCATCGGCCGGTCGAAGATGCCGCGGGCGTTCGTGACCACCACGTCCGATTCGACGAGCTCCGGAAAGAGCAGCTTGTCCACACCGGCTGCTGGCACGTGGATCCACTTCAGTGCGTCCGCGCTGGGCCACACCTCCCGCAGCCCCTCGGCGAAAAAGTCCCACAGGTACAGCACCTCCGCCCCAGACAGCGCGGCTTCCAGACCCTCGATGTCCGTAATCCTGAACTCCGCGTGTTCCTGCAGCTTCTCCAGTCCGATAACAGGCCTGTCCCCTGCCAGGACGGTGATTATGGGCTTTGCGTTCATCTGTCCAATCTAGTAGCCAAACTGCGCTTTGGAGGACTACCGTACCGGGGATTGGTTGCTCTCACTGCCTGTCGGCTTCCTCGAGGCGTACGACGTCGACTTGCAGACATCGGATATCTTTCACAGGTCGCACGGCGCGGCGCCACGGCTGTATGCCAGCGTCAGAACGGTGGTGGGGTGTAGAGGTCCGGCGTCGGTTCGGTTGGCGGGCGGATGGACCAGCTGTTTTCGGGGGTGCTGGTCCATTCGTGGCCGGTCCGCGATTTCCAGGTGGTGCTGCCATCTGGGTATTGGGTGACTTTCCAGCCACCTTTGTGCTTCGCACGATGGTCGGGTTTGCAGGCGGCCTTAAGATTTTCCAGGACGGTTTTACCGCCGTCTTCCCAGGCGATGGTGTGGTCGACCTCGCAGAACCGGGCTTCCACGCGGCAGCCGGGGCCGCTGCAATGCCCGTCACGTAAGCGGACGAGTCGTTTGAGCCATTCGGGCGGATGCCGCAGGTCTTTCGCGGCGGCAATCGCTTTACCGTATCCATCGGTAAGCACCAGCAGCCACGACTTTGCCAGTCCGGCGAGGTTCCGGGCCGTTTCCGGCGGGATCGGCCCGTACCCGGCGAGTTCGCCGGGCTCCTCGCTCAACCTTGCCGCGGTCTCCAACGACAACGTGACCGCGACACTGGCCGTCGCCCCTGCGCCTGCACCGTTGCCCGTCCCCTGACCCGAGCAGTTCCCAACGCAGGTGCCGCTGCCACCTTTGAGGATCAGGTCGGTGATGACGTCGGCGCGCAGCTGGGGCAGGGTCCGGGCCTCTTCGGGGCCTTGCAGCTTCTTCGCGAGGGCCTGGACCAGGTTGAACACCATCACCGCTTTGTCCGCGCTGCAGCGGAACCAGACTTCGGCCATCCCGTCATCCTGCGGCACCAGGCCGACGTTCCGGGACTGGTTCGCGCGTTCATGGCGGATGGTGAGGGTTTCCGGGTGCAGCCGTTCACGGGCCTTGCGGGCACGGGCCCGCACACTCTCGACCGTGACCCTGCCAGCTTTGGGCAGGACCTTGGCCTCGAACGCCGGCAGCAGGTTTTCGGGCAGGTCGGCGGAGCCGCGGGCGATGGCGGTGGCCCGCGGCAGGTCCAGGTTCCCGGCGGCCATCGCCTCCACCGTGGCCGGCAAATGCTCGCACAGCTGCGCGGCCTCGGCCAGGTCCTTCACCGCGCTGCCGCGGGGCTGGGCCAGGGCCGCGGCGATCTCCGTTGCGGCGCAGGAGGAGAACCCGTGCGCGTTGCCGGTCTCGGCGTCTTCGGCC
>NZ_JAODLR010000016.1 GCF_025960875.1 Crystallibacter permensis
CGTTTGACCGCACATGCTACGCTGAAGACGTAGCGTGAGCTTGCGAACCTGGCGGCGGAGTCGAGGGCGTAGCATGTGGCCGGAAAACCGCCCTCCACACCCCTTCCGACAGCAGCCCCTAACACCGTAACCGTTCCGGGCACAGTCACTGTCCTGTAACAGTCATTTGGAAACAGACCCTGCCGTTCCACGACAGGTTGTTTCCCGGGTCCGGCAGCTGACCGTACTCATTCCCCCCGGACTTCGTGATGACCAGGGATCCGCTTTCTCAGGGTCGACCGTCTGCAGCCAGAGTCTAAATCCGCCAAAGCGATTATCGCTAATGAGAGCCCTTCCCAGTCCGTGAACAGCATCCCTGCATGCCGGCGCCTAGGGAGGCCCTCCTTAGGGCACCGGTGAGCTCCGGACAGCGAAGACACCACAAACACCCCCCGGCCCCGACAGTGCTGCAGACGAACTGTCGGGGCATCGAAGGTAGGAGCAGCCGCTGCAGTGTCTGCCGCTGGACCAACTCGCCTTGGGCCACTTCGCCCCTCGGACGGAATCTCTGATTAAGAGCCTTCCGCAGATGCTGTACGGGTACTTAGCTTCGAAGTTAAAGTGGGATCAGATTCGCTGAACAGCTGATGTCATCCGGTCCAGCAAGCGTTCAAAAGGTTCTGATACCGGCTTGCCCGGTTAGCGATGCGCGCGTTGGCCCTGGAGCGGCTTGGCTGCCCGCCAAGGCGGACAGGGGCAGGAAACACTGATGCGTACTTTCGGTATCGAGGAAGAACTAATGCTCGTCGATCCGGGCAGCGGTGCAACCGTGCCCGTAGCCGGGCAGGTTATGGATCTTTACGCCCGATCCGGCTCTCCTATGATCAATCCGGGCGCAGGAGTGCCGGCAGTGGCGCTGACCCATGAGTTCGTCCATGAGCAGATCGAAACCGCCACAGCCGTGCATACCACCCTGAACGGACTTACCCGGGACATCGTGGCCGGCCGGGCACGGGCTGACGCCCTGGCGCGCCAGGTCGGGGCAAGAGCCGTTGCCCTCGGAACCGCTCCCCTGCCCGCAGAACTGCATACGGTGCGGCTGCCGCGTTTCGAAGCGATCAGGAACCGGATGGGATTGACCGCGGTCCAACAGCTAACATGCGCCTGCCATGTGCACGTCGGCATCGAATCGCCCGAGGAAGGAGTAGCAGTGCTGGACCGCATAAGGGTCTGGCTTCCGATACTGGCGGCGTTGAGCGCCAATTCGCCCTTCTGGCACGGCACCGACACCGGATACGCCAGCTTCCGCACTCAGCTCTGGGGCCGCTGGCCGACAACTGGCCCCACGGAGATATTCGGCTCCGCGGACGCCTACCGCCGTCTCGTGCGTAACCTGCTAACGACCGGTGTCCTCCTCGACGAAGGCATGGTCTACTTCGATGCCCGGCTCTCCCGGAACTACCCGACCGTGGAGATCCGCGTCCCGGACGTCTGCCTCACCGTCAATAATGCCGTCCTTATCGCTGCCCTGGCCCGTGCACTGGTCGAAACGGCAGCAAGGCAGTGGCGCTCCGGACAACCGCCGCCGGTGATGCCCGCACCCCTGCTCAAACTCGCATCCTGGCAAGCCAGCAGACACGGCGTCGAAGCCGATCTCCTCCATCCATTGGAGGCCCGACCCGGCCCGGCGAAAGACATCATCAGCTTACTGCTCAACCGCACCCTTCCGGCCCTCGCCGACGCCGGAGACGACGCACGGACCGAAGAACTCCTCAAGGCGCTCCTGCGCCGGGGCACCGGATCCAGCGAGCAGCGGAATGCCTACAAGGACACACGGTCTTTCACCGCTGTAGTGGCCGAAGCCCTGAAGCATACCGGCACCGGGTAGATCAGCCTGGGCGGCGCCGCCTTCGAGGACGGCATCGATTACTGAACCATCCGCTTCCAGCCTTGCTCTCAGGGCCTGTGATGCACTGGCCAGACATCGAATAGTAAGGGTACTGTGCGTATTGGGGCTCGGCGCCCGCCGGACCGCAGCAAACCGGATTGGAGCAGGACCATGAATCACATCAGCTCGATGCTCGGAACCTATCCGAAGGACATGGGAGGTGTGGACCGGGAGAGGCCTGCCTGCTGCGCGGACCTGGTCGCCGCCCTGGCCTGAGCGTCGAGCCCCTGACCGCCCCGTGTACTCCGGAATCGTGGCCATGGCCCTGATGGCGGTGCTCGCCGTCGTCTTCCTTTTTACGTTTCACCGCCTCACCGCTGTCGATACCAGCCCGTTGGAGGTTCTGCCCGCCCAGTCCGGGTGGATGCCGCAGGAGCACGCTTTGTCCCGGTTCCATGTGCGCTGGTACCTGGCCTCGATCGTTTTCCTCGCCTTCGACATCGAGATGCTCTTCATGTACCCCTGGGCCGTGATCGTGATCGAAAGAGGGATGTCCGCCGTAGTGGAGATGTTCCTGTTCCTCGGCGCCCTGCTTGTGGGCGTGGTCTGGGCCTGGAGGGAGGGAGCCTTCCGATGGGCCTGACCGAGACCCTCGCCCGCCTTGCCGTGCGCGCTACCCGGATCCTCGTTGTGGAGGCCCCGGGGCAGTGGCAGACACGGGTGGAGCTCGAGCAGCAGATGCTGCGCCTAGGATGGCGCCCGGCGTGGACGCCAGGAGACGCGGACGTGCTTGCTGTGTGCGGGGCGCCCGGTCCCGAACTGGCCCAACTGGTGGAACGCCTCTGGGAACAGATGCCCGGACCACGCGTACGCGCCGCCGTCACCTCGCCCACAGCCGTTACCCCAGCCCTCAACGACGCCGCAGCCCTCCTTCTTGACACCCCCGCACACAGGACCGATGCCCAGGAGCGGGCACAAAAACCTCAGATCCCCGCAGTCATGGACCATGGCGGCCACGGTGAAATGGGTCATCACGGCATCGACCACAGCGGCATGAACCATGGCGGGCACGACGGAATGGACCACACCAGTCATGGGGGCATGGACCAGGGCCAGCCGGGCGACGAAGACCACCG
The DNA here is from genome assembly GCF_025960875.1 of Crystallibacter permensis. Taxonomy (GTDB): domain Bacteria; phylum Actinomycetota; class Actinomycetes; order Actinomycetales; family Micrococcaceae; genus Crystallibacter; species Crystallibacter permensis. The sequence continues at coordinate 3,004 of NZ_JAODLR010000016.1, forward strand.
CACCATGAAGCACGAAGACCATCACGGCACGGACCACAGCAGCATGAACCATGGCGGGCACGACGGCATGGACCACGGCAGCCATAGGGGGATGGACCACGGGGACACGGACCAGGGCCAGCCAGGCGACGAAGACCATCACGGCATGAACCACAGCGGCATGAACCATGGCGGACACGGCGAGATGGACCACAGCAGCCACGGGGGTATGGACATGGCCCCGGAAGGTATACCGCTGGCCCAAGGCGGGGAGGACCGCGACGGTTTGGGGGTGGATGTGCTGCATCTGCCCTTGGGCCCGGTGCTGCCGTTCTGGCCGGCTGGCCTGGTCCTGCATTGTTCGTTGCAGGGCGATGTGGTGGTTGCTGCTGACGCGGCGGTGGTAGACGGCGGAAGCCACGCGGACGGCATCCACAGCCGGCATTCCGGCTTGGTGCCGGCTGCGGCAGTGCGGTGTGACAACCTCGTGGCGCTGCTGACACTGATCGGCACGCAGGACCTCGCCGCCCGTGCCCGGTCGGCCAGAGACGCGTTGTTGCACGGTGACCCTGGCGGCGCCCGAGGCGCCGTGGAGCGGTTGCACCGGGTTGTGCGCCGATCCATCTTTGTGCGCTGGTCCCTGCGCGGGGTTCTGCCGCTCGCACCGGCCGATCTGGAACGCCACGGTTTGCCGGACCGCTGCCTCGGGGATGCCTACGACAGGGTGTTGTCACTGGTGGAGCGGGTCCGGGCCGAGGTGAACGGCGCAAATCCAGGGGCACCGGTTGGCGCTGAAAGAGTGCCGTGGGGCATGGTGCCGCACCTGGTGACCGGGCTGGAGATAGGGACGGTGCGTCTGGCGGTTGCGAGCCTGGACCTTGACCCGTTCCCGGCCGTCCACGAGGTGGGACATGCCTGAAAACATGCCTGAGACACTGCTGACGACTGTTCCCGCCGGTTGGGCGGTACTCGCAGGCATGATTTTGTGCGCCCTGGCCTTCTTCGCGGCCGCTCTGGACTCTGCCCTGTCCGCCCGAGCCGAGGGCGCCGGTCGCGGAGGATGGCTGGCACCTGCGTGGTCAACGGCGCGGTTGCTGCGGCAGCGGCGGCGTACCGTCGTGGCCGCGGACACTTTGTTGCTGCGGGTCGGGGCAGCCGGAATGTTGGGCGGGTCGTTCCTGATGGTCGCGGTGATCCCGTTCGGCCGGTGGACACTGGCAGACCTGGACGTTGGTGTCGTGTGGTTCAACACGGTTGATGTCATGGTGTGGGCGTTGGTGTGGTTGGCGGGGTGGGGGGCGAACTCGGTCCATGGTCTGGTCGGCGGTTACCGGTTCCTGGCCCACGGGTTGGCGTATGAGCTGCCGTTGATGTTCGCGCTGGTGGCTCCGGCGATCGCGGCCGGCAGTCTCAGGGTAAGCGATGTGGCCGGCGCCCAGGACCGGCTGTGGTTCGCGGTGTGGATGCCGGTAGCGTTCGTCATCTTCCTGGTTGGAGTAACCGGGTTCTCAGTATGGGGGCCTTTCGCCGCGGCCCTCGGCGCGGATGTCGCCGGCGGTGTGCTGGCCGAACTGTCCGGGGTCGACCGCCTGGTTCTGCAGGCTGGGCGCTACGCCTTCCTGGCGGCCGGGGCCGCGTTTTCGGTGCCGCTGTTTTTGGGCGGGGGCGCCGGGCCGTTCCTGCCGGAGTGGGCGTGGGTGGTGGTGAAGACGGTCGCGGTTCTGGCGGTACTGGTGTGGCTGCGGCGGAAGCTGCCGGTGTTCCGCCCGGACCGGTTTCTGGAGATCGGGTGGGTGGTGCTGCTCCCGGCGGCCGTGGCCCAGGATCTCGTGGTATCTCTCGTCGTCGTGTGGAAGGGATGAGCCGTGGTGGCTGCAATCGTGTTTTGGGGACTGGCCGTAGTGGCCGTGGCCGCCGGGGTGGCGGTCTTCGTGGTGGATTCCATGGCCCGGGCCACTTACGCCCTGGCGCTGTCGTTCATTGCCGTCGGGGCTCTGATCATCCTGCTGCAGCAGAGTTATCTGGGGGTCATCACGATCCTGATGATGGTGATGGAGATGGCGGTGATGGCCGTCTACATGGTGATGTTCATGGGCATGAACCCTGCGCTGATGCCCATGGACATGACCCACGGCAAGAAAACGGCGATCGGTGCTTCCGCCGGTGTCTTCGTCCTGCTCGCTTCCGGTGCGCTGCTGATCCCTTGGCCTGAACGCCGCGGGGTTCCGGCAGAGGACATCACGAACGCGCTGGGACTCGAGATCATGGGCGAAAAGATGCTGGTGATGGCGGTGGTGGGCCCGGTCATGGTGGCGACCATCGTGTCCGGAGTGGTCCTCGCCGCCGGCCGGACCCGCTACGACCGTCTGGGCGATGACCTGCGCCGCCGCCCGGCGGATGACCCTCAGCCCGGAGGTGTGGGCCGATGAGCCTGGAGGTTGTTTTGCTCGTCGCCGCCGCACTGTTTGCGGTGGGGCTCTACGGGGCCCTCTCGCAGCAGGTGGTGGTGATGGTGATGATGGGCCTGGAGCTGATGGTCAACGGGGTGCTGCTGGCCGCCGCCGGATTTTGGTGGTTCATGGCCCCGGCCCCCTCCGGGCAGGTACTGCTGCTGGTGGTGCTGGCGGCGATGACCGTGGAGATGGCCATGGGTTTTGCCGTGGCCACGCTGCTGCATCGGCGGCGGCAGACGGACATGACCGACATGGCCGAGGACCTGTCCCGGTGACGGCGGTCCAGGCCGCGCTGCTGACACTTGTGCTGTTGCCCGCCGCCGTGGGCGTACTGCTGGCTCTGGTCCGAGGCACCGAACGAGTGGCCACACCGGTCGCCGTCGTAACCGCCGGGCTCACGACGGCCATGGCGTTCGTTGTTGCCCTGGCCCGGCCAAGCCTGGTGCTCCCGTTCATGGTCGGGGCCGACTTCTCGCTGGCGGTTGACGCCCTGGCGGCACTGGTCGTGCCGGCGGTCGCCGCGGTGACTTTCCTCGTGTTGGTCTTTGCGGCCGGGAACATCCGGGAGTCACGGAGCCGGTTCCACGGGCTGATGCTGATCTTCTCGGCGGCGGCTTTGGCCACCGCGACGGCAGCCAGCATCCCGGCGCTGTTGTTCGCGTGGGAGCTGATGGGTGCGACTTCCTACGCCCTGATCGGGTTCTGGTGGCGTAACACCGATCGGGTCGCGGCCGGGCTGACGGCCTTTGTCACTACGCGTACCGCCGACCTCGGCCTGTACGTGGCCGCCGGCGCCGCCCTGGCCGGTGGGGCCGGGATGGCCTTGGCCGACCTGCCGGCAGCTACGGATCCGTGGCGCCATGTCATCACCGCCGGGATCCTGGTCGCCGCACTGGGCAAGGCGGCCCAGCTGCCTTTCTCGTTCTGGCTCTCCGGTGCGATGAAGGGCCCGAGTCCGGTGAGTGCCCTGTTGCATTCGGCGGCAATGGTGGCCATGGGCGGGTATCTGCTGCTGCGGGTGGAGCCGTTGCTGGCCTCCACCGGCTGGGCCGGTCCCTTGGCGGCGTGGATCGGGGTGGTCACGGCGGTCCTGATGGGGGTTGTGGCGCTGGCCCAGCGGGAGCTCAAGCAGCTGCTGGCCGCGTCCACGGTCGCCCAGATGGGCTTCGTGGTCCTTGCGGCCGGTGTGGGCGCGGTCAGCGGCGGTGCTGCCCACCTGGTTGCCCATGCCTCGACCAAAGCCCTGTTGTTCCTAGCGGCCGGTGCGTGGCTGACGGCACTGGGTACCGGGGAGCTGGCCGGGCTGCGTGGCGTGGGACGCCGGTGGCGGGTCGTCGGCGTGGCCGCAACCCTGGGGGCGCTTGCCCTGGCCGGGATTGCCCCGCTGTCGTTGTGGGCCACCAAGGACGCCGTACTCGCCGCCGCACTCGGGGCCTCCCCATGGCTCTACGCTGCCGGTCTCGTGGCCGCGGCGTTGTCCGCGGCCTATGCAGGGAAGGCCCTGTGGACGATCTGGCGTCGCGGGCAACGCGAGGAAGCGGAGGAGGGCGGCACCGGCGAAGTGGGGGCACTGGAGCGGACCCCGCTGGTCGTGCTCGCCGCCGGAGCCGCGGTGCTGGGCGTGCTCGCCCTGCCGCCTATCAGCGGCACGCTCGCCGGGGCCCTCGGCGGACACGGAGAGGTCGCGTTGACCGAGTTGCTGGTCTCGGCGGGAATCGCCCTCGTGGTGCTGCTGGCCATGTTCCGGTGGCGTGCCCCGGAGCCCGGATGGGCCCGGCAGTGGCTGAGGCTGGAGCACACCGCCCACGCCGTTGTCGTCCGCCCTGCACTGGCCCTCGCCAGAGCGCTGGCCCGCTTCGACGACCGAGTCCTCGACCGTGCCGCCCTGGCTGCTGCCAGGGCCGTGGCCGTGGCAGCCCGTGCGGTTGCCCGCTTCGATGACCGGGTCCTCGACGCCGGGGTCGAGGCCTCGGCGGCCACCGCCGATGCAACCGGCCGGGGCGCTGCACGTCTCGATGACGCGAGGGTGGACGGCGCTGTCGAGGGCCTCGCCGGCCGGGTTCGCCGGTTGGGCGAGATCGCCCGGGCACCGCAGACCGGGGCGGTCCACCAGTACCTTCTCCAGGCCGTCGCGGTTCTCGCCGTTGGGGTCCTCGCCTGGTTCGTCTACGCCGTGATGGGATGAGCATGCTGAGTCTGATCGTCTTCCTGCCCCTGGCCGTCGCCGCCGTCCTGGCTGCGGCGCCCGCAATCGGTCCCACCGCCGGAAGGTGGATCTGGGTATCCGTGTGCGCCGCGGAACTGGTGCTCGTGGGGATCGTGTGGGCAGGCTACGAGGATCCGGGACCGAACGGGTTGGCGTTCGAGGAGCAGGTGCCGTGGATCCCCGGGGTCAACAGCAGTTATCACGTGGGCGTGGACGGCCTCTCCCTGCCGTTACTGGCCATGACGGCCGTCGTGTTCCTGGCCTGCTCGGTCTACGCCCTGCGGGACACCGACCGGACCCGGGTGCAGGCCGCCCTGTTCCTTTTCCTGCAGGGGGTGAGTCTGGGTGTGTTCGTGGCGGCCGACCTCATCCTGTTCTTCGTCTTCTTCGACCTCTCCATCGTGGGCATGTACTTCGTGATTGCCGGGTGGGGCCACGGCAATGCGGCCCGGTCGGCGCTGAAATTCTTCCTTTACACATTCCTGGGCTCCCTGGCCCTGCTGCTGGGCTTCATCGGGCTCTATGTGGCCGCCGAACCGCATACCTTCGACATTCCCGAGCTTGTCGCCGCGGCCCCGCTTGAGGGCAGCGCACTTACCGGGGGGCTGGTGCTGGCTGCCATCTTGGTGGGTCTGGCGGTGAAGACCCCCACCGTCCCGTTCCATACCTGGCTCCCCCCGGCGCACACCGACGCCCCGGCTATCGGCTCGGCTGTGCTGGCGGGTGTGCTGCTGAAGATGGGAACCTACGGGTTCGTGCGTATCGCCATGCCTATGCTGCCTGATGCATGGCGGGCGTGGGCCTGGGTGATCGTGGTGATCGGCATTATCTCAGTGCTCTACGGAGCGTTCGTGGCCTTGGCCCAGACCGATCTCAAACGGATGATTGCGTATACTTCGGTGAACCACATGGGCTACATTGTCCTGGCACTGGGCGCGGTCGGGCTGATCGCCGAGAACGCCGCCCAGGCCCGTTCCGTGGCGGTCACCGGCGCGATGGTACAAATGGTCAGCCACGGGCTGATCACCGCCGCATTGTTCCTGCTGGCCGGGGTGATGCAGGACCGGTCCGGCACCTACGATATGGGCTCCTACGGAGGCCTCGCCGCCCCGGCGCCCCGGTACGCGGCGCTGTTCGCGGTCGGCGCCTTCGCGTCCCTGGGCCTGCCCGGCTTCTCCGGGTTCATCGCCGAGTTCCAGGTCTTCGCCGGCAGCATCGCCCTCGCCCCCGTGACCGCGGTCGCACTGCTGGGCATCCTGGTCACCGCCGCCCTGTTCCTGCGGGCTCTGCAGAGGGTCTTTACCGGGCCCGCGGAGGGCCGCTCCCCCGGGTTCGCCGATCTGCGTCCCCGGGAACTTTGGTCGGTCGGGCCGCTGCTGGGCCTGTCCCTGCTCATCGGTGTGCTGCCCCGGTTCCTGCTCGAGGTGATCGAGCCGGCCGCCTCCGCCCTCGCTACCCTGGTCAGGAGCTAGCCGATGGAGGCATCGATGCGGATGCTGCCCGCGCTGCTGCTGCCCGAGATCATCGTCTTCATTGGAGCCCTCGCGGTGCTGCTGGGCGGGTCGTTTATGCCGCGCCGGCGCCAGTGGATCGCCCGCATCATGGCCGCCCTGGCCCTGCTGGGTGCCACGGCGGCCGCTATCTTCGCCATGGTGGAGCCGGCGCAGACCGCCTTCAGCGGCACTTTCGCCGTTGACACCGCCACCGGCATGGCCCGCATCGTCACCGCCGTGGCTACCCTGCTGGTGCTTGGAGTGGCCTCCGGGGAAATCGCCGCCTCGCCTCGGGAATCCGACACCTACGCGCTGCTGCTGTTCGCCGCCACCGGGGTGATGGTCCTGGCCGGGGCCACGGACCTGCTGGTGCTCATTGCCGGGTTCCTGCTGGCCAGCATCCCCCTGTACGGGATCGTAGGTTTGGCCGGTGGCTGGTCCGGGGCAGAGGCTGCACTGAAGACTTACCTCATGGGTGCACTGTCGGGGATCCTGCTCATGCTCGGGGTCACCGTACTCTATGCCCTGGCTGGCGGCACGGATTACGCACTGCTCGGGGAGACTCTACCCGACGCTCCTAACGCGGCGGTGGGGGCCGGTGTATTGGGCGTGCTGGCCGGGCTGCTCTTTAAAGCCGGCGGGGTGCCCTTCCACTTCTGGGTGCCTGACGCATCCCAGGGCACCGGGGGCGCCGCCGCCACTTTCCTCACCACGGTTCCGAAGGTGGGGGCGCTGGTGGCGGTGTACCGGCTCGTGGATACGGTCTCCACCGGTGAGGACACTTTGTTGTTCGTCGCGGCGATACTGGCTACGGCGTCGATGTTCCTGGGCAACCTCGCCGCCTACTGGCAGACTGACCCCCGCCGGCTGCTTGGCTGGTCAACCGTTGCCCAGGTCGGATTCCTGCTGGTACCTGTGGCGGCGGCCGGGCGCAGCGGCCTGGCCCTGCCCTCACTGCTGTTCTATCTGGCCGCTTATGCCGTCACCAATGTCGCCGCCTTCGCAGTCACCGCCGCATTGCCCCAGCACCGCGAGCTGGTGGCCTACCGGGGCCTTGTCCGGGCCCGTCCGGGGCTGGCGCTGGCCCTGCTCGTCGCGCTGCTGGGCCTGGTGGGCACCCCGCCGCTGGCGGTCTTCGTCGGAAAACTCACCACCGCCACCGCCGCCTGGGACGGCGGGCACGGCTGGCTGGCCCTGGCAGTGATGCTCAACAGTTTGCTCAGCCTCTTCTACTACCTGCGCTGGTTTGCCCCCGTCTTCGCCCACCCGCGCCAAGGTGCCATGGGGTTCCCAAAACCGGGCGGGGCCGCCGCCTGGCCTGGGGCCACTGCGGGTATCGCCGCGGCCGCGAGCCTGGCACTTGGCCTCCTTGCCGGGCCCCTGTGGGCGGCCCTCGAAGGTCCCCTGGCCATGTAGGTCCGGCTGGTTCCGCCCACGCGGTACATATCGAGACATCAGGGAAACTCCGTACGGACTGCCGTGACCCGGTTTCGAGGACGGAGTGGTCCGGCTGGCTGAAAGTGCCCGGCGGAAAAGTGTAGCGAGCCTCAGCAGAGAGGCAACTGGACCTGCCGTTAAAGAGGTATGCACCGTCGGCAGTTCCGACGATGCATACCTCTATTGCTGCCGCAGGTGAACGGCTGCGGGGATTTACCGGACGGTGTAATAACCGTCTACGGGCATCCAGCTGATCGGGTGGACCAGAGTGCCATCGCCCGGGTTCAGGGCGCTGACCATCTTGCCGTCGCCAAGGTAGATGCCGATATGGCCTCCGCCGTTCTGGGATACCAGGTCGCCCGGCTGCGGGTTGCTGGTCGGCGTCATGGCGGCGATTTGCTGCTGGCTGGTACGGGGAAGGTCGATGCCTGCCTGGGCGTAGACCCATTTGGTAAAGCCGGAGCAGTCCCACCCGCTGCTCGGTGAAGTTCCACCATAGACATACGGCGAATCCACCATGGACTTGGCGACATCGGCGATGCTTGAGGTGCTGGCGGCCGGTTCAATGTTGGCGCTTGCCGCAGCAACCGTAAAGGCTTCTTCCTTCGGCGCGGACTGGGCCGGCGCTTCAGCCGGCGCCGGAGCGTTCTCTGCCGGAGCAGTCTCCGCCGGCGCGGCCGGGGCCGGGGCAGCCGGCGCCTGCGAGGCACCGGAGAGTTCGATGACGTCACCCGGGTAGATGATCGAAGTCCAGTCGAGGCCGTTGACGGCGAAGAGTTCATTCAGCTCAACGCCGTGCTGCGAGGCGATGGCCCCGAGGGTGTCGCCGGCCTTGACAGTGTGGGTTGCAGCGTCCTCAGAGGAAGCCGGTGCTGAGGCCGGAGCGGCACCGGTTTCGGTTTGGGTCTGGGCTGCGAAGTTGCTGGAATCCACTTCTGCAGCAGCATTGGCGGGCAGGCCGGCGCCGAGCATCAGGCCACCGGCAGCGGTGACAACTGCGGCACTGCGGCCAACGGTACCTGCGTGGGACGATACGGCCTTGGAAACTCCGCTGAACGGGTTGCTGCGGACCGGGGTGGCACGGTGGCGTGCGTGATTGTTCTTGAACAAGGTTGTAGCCTCTCCCAATGCCTGCGAGGTAAGCTGTCGGGTTCGGATGGGAGTCACCCGGCCGCGTTCCACCTCGGAAAATCGCTCCGTGGCGAACTGCGGCTTAACCCCAAGGGCTCTGGAGGGAGCCCGGTAAACGTGGGTCCCCCGCCTCTGCCATCTGTTTGGCGAACGGACTCGGAACGGTGGCAGAGTTAGGCAAAGCCATTCCGAGGGGGCCGGCCCAGGTAGCGCCGACGTGATTGCCACCCTACATAACGAATCGGTAACAACGCAAAACGGACACGCCGCCAACGACCGGTTGCCGCAACATGAATGCCGATAACGGCACGAAGCATTCATATCGGCGGAGATCGGCATTCACCACAGTCACGGGCTCGTTAATGCGTGTGGAGAAAGCCCAGGAAACGGATCAGATCCTGCTCTGGTTCAAATACAGCCAGTCGTCCGCACCGCACACGTGGCTCAAAGAGAATATGCCGCGCGCCGTCTGCCTGGCGCTTCCGCAGTTTGTCCTGGCCCGGCCTGTTCTCGGTACGGAGCCGGCAGAAGGCGCTCGGAACGCACAAAAACGCAAAAACTAAGCATGACAGCAGCCCGTCGATGCTTAAATTAGCGGGCACCGGCCGGACCGGGAGGTTGGGAGTCCTCCCGACGATGGCCGGTGCCCCTGTTCACTAGCACCTATGAGGCGGTTCCCACGCTATCGGCATCTCCTGAGTGACCGAGCAACGTTCCCTGACCGTTGACTGAACGTCGGCGATCATGCGGCAGGGCCAGGGCAGCTGACGTTCAGCGGAGCCGCGATCCTGTGGCCAACTAGGGCAAGCTCAGCGCAGATGAAGCGCCCTGGCAGTTCCTGAACGCACTCACCTCGTACTCCGGTACCGGTCGGTTTTCAGCCTCGGCGGCGCTTTCCGCCGGCCCATTCTCCGCAATGTCGTTGACGAGCCATTCCATCTCGCTGATTTCCCGCCGTTGGGCATCGCTGATGGCAACAGCCAGCTCGCACACCCGGTAGTCCTCGATCCCGGCCCGTTCCGACCGCAGGATCGCCATGGAGTGGTGGGGGATCATGGAGTTCATGAACGCGGTGTCGTCGATGGTCGCCTGGCTGCGATCGAGGCTGATGGAGGCTGCGAGTACGAGCAAAGCCGCCCCCACGATGGCTATGTTCATCTTCCGGTTCCGACACATGTTCAACATCCAGCCGAGCATGACCAGGGCCATCACGCCGCCCATCGTGATCGCCATGTACATCCGGCTCTCGCTCCACCGCAAGTGGTCCAGTGCGTAGGTGTCGATGAACATCAGTCCGTACATTACGACGGTGGCGGTGGCGATCATCGCGCCGAAACGCCAATAGCTCATCTTCATCCCTCCTCCTTTGCCCTGCTCGTGGCTTGCCTGGTTCTTGTCGGTATCTGACTTCATCGCATGTCCTCTCTTTGCCGAGCACCGCGTGGCTCCGCGGGGCTGCGGGCTGGTTAATTACTGTCAGGGCAGGGATGGCTCCTTCGACGAAGGCTGTACGGGCGAGGCGAAGTGGACGAATAACTCGTCTTCGCGCATAGGGGCAACCGTCGGACGGATGATAGTCACTGTGTTCTCGAATAGTCCGCGTGGGCACCGCAGATGCCGGTACATCGTCTTGAAGGCGTCCCGGTGGTCGAACTTTCATCCCGAGCATAAATTCGTGCGGCGACCACGCCCTCCCCTGTCTGCCGGCCATTGGTGGTGACTTAGGTACCCGCAGCAGTGCGCGAGCAGTTTCCAGCCGTCGCAGAACTCGACGATGTACCGCCCGGGCCCTTAGCAAGGCGAGTCCGGGGCGGGCTCCGGCGAAGAAGGCGATGGCGACGCTGGGGACCATGTCCAACGAACTGAATCGGAGCCGAACAGAGTAAGAGTCCAGTGACATGTGCCGAGGATGATCCGCCAACGTCTACCCGCATCCGATACCGTGGTCGTCCGTCTGATCCTAGGTTCCGGCCGGCAGCCTGTTGTCCCGCCAGACGGCTTCTTCGCGGGCGACTCCGCCCACCGCCGGGAAGAACGGGTAAAACCGCCTGACTTCCTGCGCGAAATCCTCCAGATCTCTCTCCCCGGACGAAACAATCTTTGAGCGCCAGCGGGAATGTTCCACCAGTGCCAGCGCAGCGAACACAATAAAGCGGCCCACAGCCACCGTCGGACGCAGCAGATTGATCAGCTCCACAGCTGCGACCTTGGCAGGGAGCAGCTCGCCGTCGAGGTCCCTGTGTCCTCCGATCTGGGATGCCGGGCATCCCAGAGGCGTCTTCACCGTGCCCGAACGAATCCGGTCGACCAGCTCTGTGACCCATTTTTCTGTTCGGTTCCGGCGCAGCTGAGCCCACCAGTCGCCGGGGCCCAGAGAGGCTGCTTTATCGATCATGCGGCTGAGTTCGCGGGCCAGGGTCTCGGCGCCGCGGCCGGTAACCGGCACACCCGCCCATTGACAGACTGCCCGGGTGAGAATGAGCCGCACCTCATCATGCAGGACCACCGGTTCCTGCCACTTTTTGGCCCGGTCCTGCCAGACGCCCTCGAAAGTGTCCCTGAGACGACCGACGGAGTCTTCGGACATGAGATCCATAAACATGGCCTTGCGGTGGCGGTGGTCCCCGCCATCGAGCATCTGGACGCTGCCCTTGTCCTGAAGCAGACGAAGAGTGTTCGGGGGCAACGCGCCCCGTCGTGTAAACAACCCGCTCGTATACAGCAGAGCCGCCGCCTCTGCTGCGCGCATGCAGATAACCTGGTGCGCTGCTATCCGGGTCCGGAAGGCATCAGTGCCGAGCCTGTCGCAGCGGGAGGAGATGAAACCATAGCCTTCACGGAGAAAAGGAATCGAACTGTCAAGCGTCGCAACGGTTGGAATCATGGTGCCCTCGTTTTCCTTGGGATCCGGGTGCCGAAGGGTACCGGCAAGTGCCGCCGTAGTGCGTCCCCCATATCGTCGCCACGGTCAGTGGCAGAGTCAAGGACACGCCCGAAGCAACTCCTACTGGCCACCCCTTTGCCGCAGGACCGCCACTACATAGCGGAGCATTTTCTCGCCGTGTCCGCTGCAACAATAATCGCCCTGGCTGCCAACGCCTGCTGTCGGATAGGCGGGCGGACTACCGCAACGGCAACGATGACCGGAACATCGCCTCTCACAGCCGGCGCCACGACGCGAACGGACGAACTGCGCCCCGCCCAGCTCAATGTCACATAAGGTCTGGTACGTTTGAAAAACGTAGAATAAGCAACGGATAAAGTGACACTTTTGCCACTGTTTGTCAGTCCGAAATCCAGCGTCACCTAAACGGCCGTTTAAATGATGGAGGCAGCCAGATGCTGGTCGGTTACATGCGGGTTTCAAAAACCGATGGATCACAGACTACTGATCTGCAGAGGGATGCCCTGCTGGCCTCCGGCGTCGACTCCGGCCAGCTGTATGAAGACAAGGCATCCGGCAAACGCGAGGACCGGCCGCAGCTGGCCGCCTGCCTCAAAGCGCTCCGGAACGGTGACACCCTGGTGGTATGGAAACTGGACCGTCTGGGCCGTGACTTACGCCACCTGGTCAACGTCGTCCACGACCTTACCCAACGCGGCATAGGACTCAAAGTCCTGACCGGACAGGGCGACGCCATCGACACCACCACCGCCTCGGGGAAACTCGTGTTCGGGATCTTCGCCGCGCTGGCCGAGTTCGAACGCGAACTCATCTCAGAACGCACCCTCGCCGGCCTCGCGTCGGCGCGTGCTCGCGGACGAAAAGGCGGAAGGCCCTTCAAAATGACGCCCGCGAAAGTCCGACTGGCCATGTCATCCATGGGACAGCCCGACACCAAAGTCGCAGACCTCTGCGACGAGCTGGGGATTACACGGCAGACCCTGTACCGGCACGTCTCGCCCGCAGGGGAACTGAGGCCAGACGGAGCCAAACTGCTCGCGAAGAAATAGGCCGGCCTCCTGCACAGAGGGGATGCCCCGAACAGTGGACGTGCCAAATCTAACTGTGTACACGGGTTTGAAACCGGCTTCTGGACCAGCAAAGCGGACGTTCGGCCCAGGAACGAGGACTCTTTCCCCACACCATCTGCGCGTTCCACATTAAGGAAGTGAGACGTTGGTTCCGCCGAGGCTACCACGTGGTCTTCGCCCGCCGGCTTCTCCTCTGTACGGCGGAGCTCGCCTACCAGCCGGCCGACATCTGGCGCGGACCTGCCCGGTTCGCGCGTGAGCTGGCTGCTACGGCTGATGTTCAAGGGGATGCCCAGCCTCCAGTATTGGCATGCATGGTGGTCGCGGCAGCGATAGACGGAAACTAGCATTTTCTACTACCGACTCTTTTGCCATCTCCCGCACAAGCCGACCTGCTGTTGCGGATGCATAGTTTCGCAATTACTATATAGCTTAGTAGATAGGCCCCGCATGGCCGACATGCACGAACACATGTATGGACGATCGCTCCGAGGGGAGGCACCCTCTGTACCCGACCGCCGAAGACGAAGGAGGAGCCCGATGAATGAAGCGCCGCTTGCGTTGGCCGTAGTAGCATGCCCGGTTGGCATGGGCTTGATGGTGATGCACAGCAGGAAGCACAGTTCGCGGACGGCGCCGCCTCCCCCGCCTGCCATTAACGCCCAGTTGATAAAGCTGCGCGCCGAAGTGGACCAGCTATGGGAAGGCGGGCGGGACGCCGGGCAGAACGCCCTGGCCTCGCCCTCAACGGACATTGGCTCCCGGTGAGCGAATCCTGCCTACTTCGCGCGCAACGGTCCTCCTCCTGCCACTGACCGCGACTACTTCTGCCTCCGCACGACGCGTCAAGCCCGAGCACGATGGCGGAAAACGGCGCATCCGGGAGTATCAGGTGAAGGGGTGAAATCCCGCTCCTCATGAAGGCAGCGGCAGCCCTGCGCGGAGCCGCTTACCAATCAATCGACTAGCGCCGGAGCCGATCCCCATGGTCTGCCTCCGGACGGCATCGTCGCCCTAATTAGCCCCGCCGACCGGTCGCCTCAGGAACCCAAAGGGTGCCACTATTTGCAACCACATCACTCGCCCCCGCTCGGCTAACTTCCACAGCAGCGCCTGCTGCTTCCACCCACAGCCGTATCAATGACTAAGGATCCATATCGTGAACGACACATCCCGTACGCCCGCAGTACCAGCCGAGAAGCAAAAGAAAGCCAGTGCTGGCCGGCCCCGGTGGGTAGCGGCAGCAGTAGCCACAGCTGTTATCGCCGTCGGCGGTGGGATCGGAGTGTTTGCGGCCACGGGCGGGAAAGATGCTGCTACAGAAGCATCAGGGGCTGCAACCAGTCCCTACGTTGGCGGAGATCTGCACATACTGACCTCTCTCGAGGGCCGGCTTTACGTGGGCGGCCACGACGGCGGGGCTGTTTCCACCGATGGCGGTGTCACCTGGACACAACTGCCATCGCTTAAAGGGACCGACCCGATGGGGGCGGCAGCAACAGAGGAACTTACACTCATCGGTGGCCACCCCGGCCTTTACCGGTCCACCGACGGTAAGTCCTTTACGAAAGTTACAGGTGAAGGGGCACTCGATGATGTGCACGCCCTTGGCGGCTCAGGCGAAATCTTCTACGCCAGCACAGTAGAGGGTGGCCTGCAGGTCAGCGATGACGGCGGGAAGAGCTGGACTACCCGTAACGCTGAGATCGGTCAGTCTTTTATGGGAGTCATTTTGGTGGATCCAGCCGAGCCCGAGCGGCTGATCGCGACGGATATGGCCAACGGCCTCGTTACCAGTAGCGATGGTGGCCGAACATGGGCAGGCCTGGGCGGACCCGGTGGGCCGATGGCCGTCACGTGGGACCCGACCAACACTGCGCGGTTGGTGGTTTCAGGTATGGCCGAAAGCGCCATCAGCAATGATGGCGGAGAAACCTGGGCCCCTTTGACTGCACCTGAGGGTACTACCGCCACCGCCTTCTCCCCCGACGGGAAGACGCTCTTCGCCGCCGTCCGCAACGGCACTGACGCCAGTGTTTACGCCAGCAGCGACGCGGGCCGGTCTTGGACGAGTCTGGTTTAGGGCGGCAAAGTATCACCCGGGCAGGGCACTGCCGCAAACTCGCGTCAGCTCCCCCTGCCACCCCGGGCCCCGCGGCCGGCGCCCTCGCCCCCTCTGCCATGAGCCTTGATGAGTCATTTCGGAGATGCAGCCCCGTAGGTTAGCGCTCCCGGGCTCTTCTGCTCCGGAAGCCGCTGCTTGTGTGCCGCCGGAGGTGATTGGCCGCGGCGCGGGCCTTATCTCAAGTGGCAACGCCAGACTTGGAAATCACGGGCTTGTTGCCGCATGGCAGTCAATTCGCGGGAGCCCAGCGGCTTGCAGGATGGAGCGTCACGCTATGTTCCGTCGGCCTATAGACCTTATCCTTGTTGAGCTCCACATGCTTACCGTGCCGCTGCTAGCGGCCGACAACAGCGCGCCACACCTTTTGAGCCGCAGTGGGATGGCGGCGGACGCAGCCGTAGCACCCCTGGCCTTGATGATTCCGGGAACGTCCAGCCAGGCCCACTGGGACCGAAATGACCAGCAGCAGGTATATCTCCATTCCGACGCGTCCTCTCTAAGGTCCCGCCAAGTCCAGACACTACTATGTTTGTTAGTATTGACACTCGGTTCGAGTTGGTATCTCCGACTCCGGCTTCGGTGGACTCTTAGGACCGCAGGTACAGCAGCCGACATTGGAGTGCCTGATGCTGAAGCTGGCCTCCAGGTGCCTGCGACAACGATTACGGAGAGAACTTTTGACGGATCACCAGCAGGTGGGGCTCCTGCCGCAGCCAGCAGGCACCGCATTGGACGCCGGCACGGGAGGCAGTATCCCCGGAGATTCCACTTGGCGTTCGCGGCTGGGCTACGCTGCCCGCAGCGGCAGGCGGCTGCTGGTCCTTGCAGCGCTGGCTGGCATTGCGTTGCTGGGCGGGGCCGGTCCGGCTTCCGCCCATGCCAATCTTCTCTTTACCGCTCCGGCAGCCGGTGCTGCCGTTGCCGATGCCCCGCAGGCCCTGACTCTTCTGTTCGATGAGCCGGTATCTGCCGGCGGCACGGTGGTTGAGGTGTCGGGCGGCGATGCAGGTATCGCCATGGGTCCGGCAACGCTTAGCCATGAAGGCCGGGCGGTGGAAGTGACGGTCGACGGTGTGATGGCACCGGGTGTTTATGTGGTGGAATGGCAGATCACAGCCCGTGACGGGGACGTGATGGGCGGCAGCTATCGCTTCGCTGTGGGTCCGGCCACAGCTTCCCTCGATCCCGTGCAGTCAACGCAGACGCGGGGATTCTGGATCACGGCTGGTTTGCGGTGGATCGTTTTTGCCGGCCTGGCCCTGAGTCTTGGCGAGCTGGTTCAGGCCCGCCTGTTGCGGCGCGAACCAGGCGCCGCGCCGCGCACCTGGATGTTGCCGGTGCTGCTGTCGGGTCTGGCCGCGGCGGCAGGCCTGGCCTTGGTGCTGGCAGGCAACGGCTCCCTTGCTCAAGGTGTCCTCAGCCCGGATCCGGAAGCCTTGTTTTCTTCACGTCCCGGGGTTCTGGCGTTGATTACCGCAGGCGGGTTCGCTTTGGCTGTGGCAGCCGAACTCGTGTCCCGTCGCCGCTGGCTGTGGCCTGGCCTGTTCATGGTGGTCGCGGGCGAGGCCCTGCGGGCGCATCCGCAGCTGGTGAATCCTGTTCTCGGCATTCCGCTGTCTCTGGTTCATCTGGCCGCCGCGGCGGCGTGGGCAGGTACGCTGGTTTATGCCCTGCGTGCCGCGGCAGCGCGGCGGCACGCGCCGCAGGGGGTTCGTACAGTCTTTGGCACCTATGCGGGCCTGGCAGTGTGGCTCTTTGCCGCCGTCGCCGTGACCGGAACCGGTTCGGCGTTGCTCCTGGTGCCGCCCGATGAAATCGCCACCACCGAATACGGGCGCGCCCTGGCCATCAAACTTCTCCTTGTCGCCGCCGTCGCCGCACTGGCCCTACTGGCCCGGCGCCGGCTCCGCCGCCGGACAGCGGGTTCAAAGATCATCCTCCCGGCCCGGATGGAAGCGGCTGCGCTGCTGGTGCTCCTGGGCCTTTCGGCCCTGCTGACGGTGCTGCCGATGCCGGGGACCAAAGACGCAGCGCTGGCTTTTCCGCCGCCTGCCACGGGACCGGCAGTCATCACGGGGGCATTGGCCGGCAATGTGGGCATCACGGCCATGGCCAGCGAAGGCCAGCTCGTGGTGCAGCTGGCGGCACCGCAAACCCCGGACGGCAGCGGCGGCACCGATCAGCAGTACAGCTTGAGCGGGGCACTGGCGGGCCCTTCCGGCGGGACGCAGGAGCTGGACCTGCGCGGGTGCGGCACCGGCTGCTACGTCAGCGCCGCCACCTGGGAAAACGGATCCAGCCGGTTGACGCTGACCGTCACGGCCGAAGGCTGGACCGGCGGCCGCGCCGGCCTCACTGTCGCCTGGCCCGCATCGCCTGCCCCGGAGCTTCTCACGGAAGTCGTTTCAACGATGGCGCAAATCCCGGAATTCACGGTGCACGAAGTCGTGACCAGCGACACGACCCAGGGCCTGGGGACCCCCACGTCCCTGCAGGTTGAAGGCCCGGGGTTCCTTGAGCGGGCACTTTACGGGTCAGGGACTGCACCGTGGACCAACCGGCTTCCAAACGAGGACGGCCACCGGCGCCTCGCACTGGCCTACCCAGCTGAAAACGCCTACTTCGAACTGACTCTTTCCGATGACGGCAGAATCCTCTCCGAAACGCTCGCCGCACCCCACCACCAGGTCACCCGCACCTACATCTACGCCGGATAAGGAGTAGTGTTCCCGTCCCGCCGGCCATGGCCGTCCTGACGCAATCCTTCCCCCGAGGAACACCGCCATGAGCACGTTACAGGTGGTGAATTTGTAGATGTAATCCCACCGGTATCTGCGCTGCCTGTAGAAGCCTCGTGCGGAGGGTATGCAGGCCGTGCAGGCGTCATGATTACTGCGGGCAGGAGCCGATGAAACAAGTGGAAAGTCGATTCCCTGCTAGCTGAACCTCAAGATCAGCGCGGTAAATTCACGTACGGGTTTTCGTGACCGGCTGTCATGCCAGCTACTATGTAAGGTAGGAATAAAAGCCAAGCCCGGGGGTAGAAGGTGGTTGTGGTGCGTCAGCTGGGACAGCTGGAAGCTGCGGTGATGGAGCGTGTGTGGTCTGCAGATGCTGCCGTTTCGGTCCGCGAGGTGCTCGATGCTTTGCAGCAGGAGCGCACTATCGCGTATACAACGGTCATGACAGTGATGGACAACCTTCATACCAAGGGTTTGCTGGTGCGCCAGAAAGAGGGCCGGGCTTACCGGTACCTGGCTGCCCGGACACGCGAGCAGCACGCTGCCGAGTATATGCAGAACGTGCTGGCCTCCGGCAGCGACCGTACCGCGACACTGCTGCATTTCCTTGAACAGATGCCCGCCGATGAAGTTGCCGAGCTGCGTCGGGCACTGGATCAGGCCGGGAACGGCGAAGCCGCAACGTCATGACTGTCCCGGTTGTCCTGGTCGTTTTTGCCATAGCTGCTGCCGTCTTGGGGCCGCGGCTGCTTCGGCGAGGAGACTGGCTCACCAGGTCGCCGCAGATGGGCATTTTCACCTGGCAGGCCCTGAGCGGCTCGGTATTGCTCTCGGCACTGCTCGCTGGAGCAGCGCTGGCCGTACCGGCACTGCCTGCAACAGCCAATCTTGCCGAGTTCCTGCAGTCCTGCCTGATGCTCCTTAAGGCACAGTATTCGACTCCTGGCGGAGCCGCGGCAGGAATCACGGGCGCGATTCTGGCCGTCAGTGTTCTGGCACGCTACGGCTTCTGCCTCGCCAGATGCATGGTCTCAGCCAGGAGCAGCAGGCTGGAGCAGCTTCGGGCGCTGGCGCTGGTCGCCCGCCGGAATGACCGGTATGGGGTACTCGTTGTGGACCACCCGGTCGCAGCCGCGTACTGCCTGCCCGGCCGCGGACGGCAGATTGTCCTGACCACGGCAGCACTGGACGCCTTGGACGAGGAGCAGCTCAGCGCAGTACTGGCCCACGAGAGAGCACATCTGCGCGGCCGGCACGATCTGGTCATGGCCGGCGCGGAGGCCCTGGAGCAGGCGTTTCCCCGCGTTCCCGCGTTTCGCGCCGCCCGCCTTGAACTTGCCCGGCTAATTGAGCTGCAGGCCGATGACACCGCTGTGCGCCACTATCCGCGGCTTACGGTTGCTTCTGCCCTGGTCCGTCTGGCTGAGGGCGGCGCGGCGCCCGCCTCCGCGCTGGGGGCCGGAGGCCAGAGCGCACTCATGCGCGTACGCCGTCTGGCGGCACCGTTAAATCCCCTGGGTCCCGGGCGCAGGGCGGCCATTGCGTTGGCCGCGGCCGTCCTGCTTGCCGGACCGGTCCTCCTGGCTGCCGTACCCGCTGCCGGCATTGCGCACGATTATTCATGCCCGACCGCCGCCCTTGCAAGCCATAAAGACATGGCGGCCCTTGGTTGCCTGCCGGCGGCGCAGGCATGCCCGGGGGAAGCGGCCCGTAGTTAGGATCCCGATGACTTTCAGGCGCTCCCCTGTTCGTTGGAAGTCCTGCGCAGCTCTGCGATTTCCGCCCGAAGCAGCTCTGCCTCCGAGGCGCTGCCTGCCGGCCCTTGAGGTTTGGATGCCGCCCCTGTGAGGGCCGCAAGTGAACAGTTGCCCCGTCGCATGGGCCGCAGGCACAGGAAATACATCGCGGACACCGATGCCAGGAAAAGCGCTGCGGCAAATACCGTATCCACTACCGAACCCCGGCCGAATCATGCCCGGTGACGCCGGGTTCCTGCCGGGAACCGCGAAGGCTTTCAACTTCCGCCCGCAGCCTGCGGATCTCGTCCGGGGAAGCCGCCGTGTCCGGGGCGGTATTCTTTGCACCCCTCATCATGAACCACATCATCAGCCCCATCCCCACGGGGCAAGCAAGCAGTGCCAGGGCATAAAATGCTTCAGCCATCATCATTTCCCTTCGGTGCGGTCGACAGGGGTCCCGGCCGGGCCGGATTCGCCCATCATCTGTTCATGCATCCGGGCCATGCCCGGATTCCCGTCCATCATCAGTTCATGCATGCGCGCCATGCCCGGATTCCCGTCCATCATCAGTTCATGCATGCGCGCCATGCCCGGATTCTCGTCCATCATCAGTTCATGCATGCGCGCCATGCCGGCCCCGTTAATTTCGGATACGTCCGGGGATGAAGGCGGAGTGGCATCGGCCGCCGGTACGGACGCGGCGGTTCCAGCGGCCAGCACAGCGGCTGTTGCGGCAAGTCCCGCGAAAGTTGCAGAAATCATGATCACCTTTCCAATCTACTAAGTTCCATAGTAGTTGAACGGATGACGGGCTGCAATGGTTCCCGCCGGCGGTTCCTCCTGCTGCAGCCGCGCCCCGGGGAAGGTCAGCGGCCGGCTCCGGAAGCCTTCACCTGGGCCGGCACCGGTACCGTTCCGGCGTCGCCGGGTTCTTCGGCCGGTTCCGGGGCGAAGCGGTGCAGCCGGCTGGCGTTGACAACAACGCTGATGCTTGAAACGGCCATGGCGGCGGCAGCGATCATGGGCGAGAGCAGGGCTCCGGTGGCCGGGTAGAGCAGTCCCGCGGCGATCGGGATGGCGGCGGTGTTGTAGCCGAAGGCGAGGAAGAGGTTCTGCCGGATGTTGCGCATGGTGGCCTTGGACAGGGCGACCGCCGTGACCAAGGCCTGCAGGTCCCCCGACATCAGGGTGATGTCTGCGGCTTCGATGGCAACGTCGGTGCCGGTGCCGATGGCGATGCCGACGTCGGCCTGGGCCAGTGCGGGTGCATCGTTGATGCCGTCGCCGACCATGGCCACCAGTTTGCCCTGGTCCTGCAGGGTGCGGATTTCCGCTGCCTTGTGTTCGGGCAGGACGTCTGCCAGGACCCGGTCAATGCCTACCTGGCCGGCGACGGCACGGGCGGTGGCGGCGTTGTCCCCGGTGATCATGACGACCTCGACGCCGAGCCGCTGGAGGGCGGCCACCGCGGCGCGGGAGCTGGGTTTGAGCGTATCGGCGACCGCCACCAGGCCGGCCGCCTGCCCGTCCACGGCAACATACATGGGGGTTTTGCCCTCCTCCGAGAGCCGGGCGGCCTGCTCGCCGAACTGCCCGGTTTCGATGGCCGCGTCGGAGAGCAGGCGGATGTTGCCGATCAGCACCTCCCGGCCGTCGACGCTGGCCCTCACTCCCTTGCCGGTGACGGAGTCGAAGGCGCTCACGGGTGAGAGCCGCAGCCCTTTTTCCTGCGCGTTCCGGACGATGGCCGCGGCCAGCGGGTGTTCGCTGTCGGCTTCTGCCGAAGCGACGAGACGCAGCAGTTCGTCCGGGTCCTGGCCCGCAGCCGGAACCAGATCGGTCAGGGACGGCTCGCCCCTGGTGATCGTGCCCGTCTTATCCAGCACCACGGTGTCGGCTTTGTGAGCGGATTCAAGCGCTTCGGCGCTCTTGACCAGCACGCCCATGGAGGCCCCCTTACCGGTGGCAACCATGATCGACAGAGGCGTGGCCAGGCCCAGCGCACACGGGCAGGCGATGATCAGGACGCTCACCGCCGCGACCACGGCCAGGGTCAGGGCCGGGCCGACGACAAACCAGACGACGAAGGCGATGACGGCTATGAAGACGACCGCGGGCACAAAGTACCCGGCAACGGTATCGACGAGGCGCTGGATGGGTGCCTTCGAACTCTGGGCTTCCTGGACGAGCTTGATGATCTGCGCCAGGGCGGTCTCGGCACCGACACGGGTAGCGCGCATGGTGAATGCCCCGGTCGTGTTCACTGTGGCCCCGGTGACCGGGTCGCCGGCGCCTTTGCTGACCGGGACGCTTTCGCCGGTGATCATTGATTCATCTATGGTTGACCGTCCCTCGATGATTTCCCCGTCGACGGGAATCTTCTCCCCCGGGCGTACACGGATTTTGTCGCCGGCCTGCACTTCGTTGGCGTCGACTTCGACTTCCTGGCCGTCCCTGAGCACCCTGGCGGTGGCCGGGGTCAGGGCCAGGAGCGCGCGGATGGCCTCGCCCGTGCCGGAACGTGCGCGGGCTTCAACCAGGCGGCCCAGCAGGATGACCGTCACGATGAAACTGACGACCTCGTAGTAGACCTCACGGACCTCTTCGGGAAACACCCCGGGGAAGAAGGTCACTGCCAGGCTGTATCCGAAAGCGGCCGCGGTCCCCAGGGCGATAAGACTGTTCATTTCCGCCGAGCGGTTGGCCAGGGCGCGCCAGCCGATGCGGTGGATCGGCCAGCCGACGATGAACATCACCGGCAGGGTCAGCACCAGCTGCGTGTACGGGTTTTCCAGGAAATCCGGGACATACCGGCTTCCGATGAAGTGTGAAACCATGGCCGCGTAGAGCACCGGAACCGTCAACACGGTTCCGAGCGCCACGCGCCATTTAAGGTCCCGCACCTCCTGGTGCTGGGCCTCCGCTTCGGCTTCCTCGGTCGGTTCGCTCCCCGGGTCCGGGCGCAGGCGGGCGGGGAAGCCGGTAACGTCGGCGACGGCTTTTTCGAGCTCGCCGGTACCCGCGCGCTCCGGGTCGTACACCAGCACGGCACGTTCGGCGCCGAAATTGATCTCCGCTGATTCGACCCCGTCGATACGCTGCAGCCGGGATTCGGCTTTCACGGTGTCGATCAGCATGCTACGCAGCGCGCCGGGGAGCATGAACTCGGCGCGTTCACGGGGCCGGTTCGCCTCCAGCCGGGGTCCGACGCCGACGGCGCGGGCGGTTTCGGCTTCTTCCTCCCGACCGGTATCGGCCGGTGTGCTTCCGGCAGGTTCGGCGACCAGGCGGCCGTGCAGCATGTTCATCCCGCACGCCCAGGGATACTCTCCGGGCTCGTCAATGACCAGGTCAACCGTCGTGGTGCCGAACGCCGCCAGCGATGCGCTTTTGCGCAGATCGGGAAAAACGACCCGGCTGGTGCAGTCACTGTTGTCCTGCCGGTTGAACCGCAGCCTGACCGGGGTACCTGCCGTAACATGCACCAGATCCGGTGTATATCCGCCGCGCACCGCAATGTCGACCGTCTGGACGCCGCCGGAAACCTCGGCGCGCGTCGCTTTCCGGGGCCGGAAAAAGTACCAGGCGAGGAAACCTATCAAAGCGATACCGGCGGCAATGACGGCTAAATCGAGCGTATCCATTTCTGCTTCTCCATCCGCAGTGCGCCCGCCCTGTTCGGCCTGCCGCTGCTGCTGTTGTCCGCGAAACACCTTTAACTAGCTACTATGTAGATTAGTACATGTGGCCGGGCGTTTTGCCTTCGGCTAAGGAAATCACTGCTTCCACAGTCCCGGGGCCGGGGAACAGGCAGGCAAGGACAGAACGAACGCCAACAGGCAAGGCTGCGAGAAATGCATCTACCAGAGGAAGCTAGACTATGAAACCAGCCATTGGCCCTGCCTTACCCGCGGGCATCCCGAGTCCTGACTGGACCGGCTTCACCATCGGCCCCTTGACCATACATGCCTACGCACTGTGCATCCTGACCGGAATTGCCGCCGGCCTGTGGCTGACCTCCGCCCGCTGGAAACAACGCGGAGGACCGCAAGACGCCGTATGGGACATCGCCGTGTGGGCCATCCCTTTCGGCATCATCGGTGGCCGCCTCTACCATGTCGTTTCGTCACCGGACGCCTATCTCGGCCCCAACGGCGACCTGTCCCTGATCCCCCAGATCTGGCGCGGCGGCCTGGGGATCTGGGGCGCCGTCGCCCTGGGACTGCTCGGGGCATGGATCGGCTGCCGCCGCTCCGGAGTGCGGCTCACCGCCTTCATGGACGCGGCCGCACCCGGGCTCCTGCTCGCCCAGGCCATCGGCCGCTGGGGAAACTGGTTCAACCAGGAGCTGTACGGAGGCCCGACCACACTGCCCTGGGGACTTCAAATCGACCCCGGCAACCCGGATTATCCTGCCGGCCTGCCGGCAGGTACCCTCTTTCACCCCACGTTCCTTTATGAGTCCTTGTGGAACCTGCTCGGGGTCGGCGTTCTCCTGTTGCTGGACCGGCGTTTCGGATTCCGCGGCGGCCGTCTTTTCTGGCTTTACGCCGCCTACTACACGCTCGGACGCGCCTGGATAGAGGCGATGCGGATCGACGAGGCCGAACTCGTGCTGGGCCTCCGGCTCAACATATGGACCAGCATCCTGGTCTTCATCTTCTCCATCGCTGTCTTTATCGCCCTCGGGCGGGAGCAGCGGAAAGCAGGGCCGCCACAGAACGTATATCTTCCCGGCCATGAGCCCGCCGAAGACGGGAACACGATGGAACCCGAGGAAAGCCGGAGAAACAAAAACAGTACGGACAACGCTGCCGGCCGCCACAAGACGGATCCGGCCCAAAACAACCCTGAAAGAAGAGACCCGCAATGATGGACTTTATGGGATTCGGTATGGCGTGGATGTGGATCTTGGGCCTTCTGTTGCTCGCGGGCCTGGTCCTGCTCATCGTTTTCCTAGTACGTGCCCTGTCCGCCGGCCCCAACCGAGGCAGCCGCAGGAGCGGAGAAGCTACACGTGCCCGGGGCATTCTGGAGGAGCGGTATGCGCGGGGGGAACTAAGTACCGAGGAATACCAGGAGCGCCTGCACATCCTCAATGAGAATTCGTAGCCGGCCGTACGAAGCATTGCTGGACAAAGTTTCGTGCCCTTGCAATGAGCCCTGCCGTTACAGCCAGCCGTAGAGCCTCACCCCACCTTGACCAGCTGATCCGCGTGACGGGAAACCAAGAGAACACGGACCACGGGGAGTCCATGTTGCTCGGCTAGCCGCCCCAGTCAGGGCAGTCCTGGTCATTGTCAGGCCGACCTGCACACTCTGCTCACGGCCTCCGGCAGGAACACCGACGGAGATACTCTCCTGCCCTATTCGGTTGGCACAGTATCCCTCTGAGACGGCGCGATGATAATGCTCTGAAGGAGCAACGGCCTCAAGCAACAATGGCCCGAAAGCAGGTTCATTTTTGCTCCGCTTCCAAACTTTTCTACAAGGTCGCCGCTGCAAGCTGTCACAATCACCATCCATACGTAATTGGGGTACGGAAATGATGACAGTAGTTGGGGAACGCACTGTCGGGTCTGAAACCGAAGGAACCGGGGTTCCAAACGGCCTGACGCGCACGATATTTGGAGGACCAGTAAGGGCCTGCCTAGCACCCGTAACGCTATGCGAGCCCGGTTGGTTGGAGCACGGCCATGAATGAGTTCGAAAACAACGTTCAGCATAACGACGACGGCGGGGCCCTCCTGGGCGAGGACGCGCCGGTGAGCCGCTGGAGCTTTGTGAAATACGGGGCTGCCGCGGGGCTTGGCGCGCTGGCACTGGCCGGCGCGCAGCCGGCCCATGCGCGGACCGCGACGCCGACCGAAGAGGCTGAGGCGCCCGAGCCCACCGATCTAGCGACGGGTGTTGCGACCGGCGTGGCGACCGAAGAGGCTGAGGGCCTGGAGCCGACCGACAAGGCGACCGATGAGGCTGAGGACCTGGAGCCCACTGACGAGGCGACTGATGAAGCGGCAGCTGCTGACGCAAAGCTGCTGGAATCGGACCGGGAAGTGCTGGATGTCTACATCAACGAGGGCTACCTCAAGATGGTGGATGACTCGCTGGTCTACTTCCGCGGGTTCGGCGACCGCCCCACGGAGAAGAACGACGCGAATCCCAGCCTTACCATCAAGCCCAAGGTCTTCCTGAAGGACGATACCTGGGTGGACAGCCGGATCTACCCGGTAGGGGCGCCGGAACCTCCCCGTGGGACGCCGACGCCGCTGCAGCCGGATCCCGATAATCCCGGCCAGTACTTCGTCCGCAGGGCCTACTGGGGCAGCTTCCTGCCGGAGCGGGTGATCGTGGCCGAAACAGGCAGCAAGATCAAGCTGCGCGTGCACAACCGGCTGGCCAAGGATCACGAGCTGGCCATCCACAAGGCCGGCGACGACGGCGAAGACGTCAGCACGGGCAAAATCGCACCAGGCGCGGTAGGAACGCTGGAACTGAAAGCGCCGGAACCCGGGGTCTACATTTACAGCGATCCGGGCAACCAGCCGGTGGAACGGACCTTGGGCCTATACGGCGCGCTGGTTGTCATGGACCCGTCGGACGCCTGGTGCATCTCGCCGGACGGCGCCGAGTTCGAACGCCAGTGGGTCTGGCTCTGCCACGCCGTCGATCCTGTGTGGGCCAATATCGAGGCCAAGGGCGGCACCGTGGACCCGGCCCGGCAAAAGGCCGTACCGCGCTACTTCACGCTCAACGGCCGCAGCGGCTACGAGTCCATGGGCATGACCCGGGATACGGCGTTGAACCTGGCCTCCGATGAGGAGACCACCATCTCGGGGTACCCGCGGCAGTTCGACGCCCGGGAGTTCGCCGAGGGCTCGGCCATCGGCTCACTGCGCGGCGGGCAGCTGGTACGCATCGTCAACTGCGGGATTGTCTACCACCAGATGCACTTCCACGGCAACCATCTGTGGACCGTGCGCTGCAATAACGAGGACTGGGGCCGCACCGAGGGCTACGTGGATGAGAACGGCTACGTCTGCATCCAGCAGTGGGAGGACGTCATCAAGGTCAGGGGGATGGAGATCAAAGAGGCCATCATCCCAATCAAGCGGCCGCCGGACGCGGTCGACGAGGTTTGGGACAACAGGAAAACCGACTGGGCGTACCCCATGCACTGCCACTCCGAATCCTCCCAAACCGCTGCCGGTGGCATGTACCCGGGTGGCCTGACCTCTCACTGGATCCTTAAAGCGCCTACGGATGGAGCGTCATCATAATGGAGACATTGCTCCCGGGCCGAAGGCTGAGCTTCCAGGAGCCGAAGCGAGTCGCGTGCCACGGGGAAGTTTAGACCGACAGGTCCGCCTCCGATGCTGGGCGATCCCCGGCAGGATGAAGCCGGAAAGGAAAGGAACAGCTTGCGCCTTCGCGTTGTTCCCTTCTGCAAGATGACATTGCATCAGCACTGTGTGCGCTTCCGCGCAACGGCTCAATGGCTCAATGGCAATGGCAGCGCATGCTGTCTCCACTGGCCGCATAATTGTCCCCCCTTAGCTTAGTCCTGCACCGAAACAAGGCCGGTCGCGCGTAGGTCTTCGAGCCTCTGACGCGGGCAGATGCTTACAAGGCTGACGTCGGCCAGACCCTCACCTCGGAAGCGCCAGCCGCGTGAACGACACGCCTAGTTTCACCTCAGCGCTGTGACGGATAGAAAGCGCCAGGGGTGACGGGCGCATTCCAAGGATGAGTGAGTCTGAAGAGATTTCCCTTGGCCCTATTCTGGTGTCTAATCGGTGTAGGTGATGCTGAACAGCTGGTGGGGGAAATGTCTGGTATAAATTTCGGAAAGCGAGGCTGGCCCTCAGCCCGCATGGACGGAGCAGAGCAAGAAAAGTACGAGCGCATCCGTCAGTCTTCCAGCGGCAGTATCCAGCAGTGGGCAATCGAAGAATCAGCCGGGAAGAACAGTGGCCCTGTTACCGCTGAGGACAGGGCCACTACAAACCGTCGTACCACGGGAAAGAGCGGGTCCAAGTTTCGCCGCTATCTGCGGGGCGGTCTCAGGACTGGCTTAGGCATTGCTTTGGTCGTAGGCCTCTACTTCAGCCCTGCGTTGTTTGAGCGATGGGTGTTGCCGCCGGTCCTGCCTTATTTGCCCGGTTCCAATGTCCCGCCAAGAGGGTTTGAGGCTGCGGCTGCGCCGCTGGGCGTACCTCCTGCCGTATCGCCTTCGCTGGAGTACCGGTTGCAGCCTTCACCAGATTCGTTTCAGCCTTTCGTAGCCTACGACCCTTGCCGCCCGGTCCATTACGTGGTCCGGCCAGACAATATGCCCGCAGGCGCTGATCGGCTGGTTCAGGAAGCGGTAGCGGAAGTTTCTGCTGCAACCGGGCTGCAGTTTGTTTATGACGGAATAACGACGGAAGGTCCCAGTGAACAGCGCGAGAAGTATCAGCCCGACCTTTATGGCAAAAGGTGGGCGCCTGTGTTGATCGCCTGGTCGACTCCGGAGGAGAGTCCTGGTCTCGCCGGTAACATCGTCGGCTTGGGCGGCAGTGCCTATGCCCATGCCCCGGGTCATCCTTACATTTATGTTGCGGGACAGGTAAACCTAGATGCGCCGGCCCTAGCGCCCCTCATGGGGCAGTGGGAAGGACCGGATCATGTAAAAGCAACTATCATGCACGAACTCGGGCATGTCCTCGGCCTGGACCATACTGATGATCCGGGCCAGCTAATGTATGGAGAAGGAAACGGAGTTACAGAGCTCGCTGACGGCGACCGTGCGGGACTGGCTCTCCTAGGGACCGGGGAGTGCGTACCGCAACTGTAAGAAGATTCTTCACTTCCTATCGACGACCCTATGTCTGGCCGGAGATGCCTACATTCCTAAAATGGGCATGAAACGAAAAACCGATCCAGGTTCATAATTCCCTGCCGCCCGCTGTTGGATCCGTCCGGTCTTTCGCGGCCGCCCCCCAAGAGCGGATCGGCCTTGGGGGCATCCGGAAGTCCAATGGCTCATGCACCGGGTGGGGTGTCGATGGTCTGGTCCTTCACGGTTTGCCGGACATTCCGGGCGGCCGCCGCGACCATTCTCTCCAACGGCCCTTGACCGAACTTCCGGTGCCAGACCCAGGCGAACACGGCGGCTGGGATCAGCTGGAGGACGAACCACAGGGCGGGTTCATCGTAGTGGAGCTCCGGGGCCAGTGCGATCAGGTGGGCAGAGTAGAGAGTGAGGGTCATGACACCCATGACGGCCAGGGGCTTCAGCCACAGCTCGGCCTTGCTTGCTACGAGCAGGAAGACCCCGGTCACCAGCAGCCCCATGCCCAGGCTGGCGGCGATAGCCAAGGGGGTATTGGTGTGCGGGGTAGCGATGGCCAGCCACCAGGCAGACGTATCAGAGTGTCCTTCCGGACCGAATGTGAGGGCCCGCTCAAGATCGCTGCGGGTCATGCCCGTGGTGGCCAATAGCGCCTCGTACCCGCCGGCGAACTTTAGCAGCAGGGATGACGCCAGGTTGGCCAGGACAGCCAGGACCGCACCGGCCCCAGCGACGAGTCCCTGGACCCGGATACTGCGCAAGTTCAGCCGGCCCAGGCCCAGCCCGACCAGGAGATAGGTCATATAGGCCAGGGCCGGATAGGAGCCGGTGAGCAGCAGTTCCGAGGCCGTGCCGAGCGGCTCGGTGACCAGGTTCACCACGGTGTGGTTCCAGGCCGAGGACTCCGGCAACACAGGACCCAGCAGTTGGCGCAGGATCGGGGCGATGATGCTGAAGGCCCCTGCACTGAGGAAGAGCATCAGAGGGCGCAACTGCAGGAACGGAATGGCCATCAGGAAGAACACCGCGTAGTACACCAGGATGCCGTAGGCCGGGGGGTCCGCGGGCATGATCGCCGAGATCACCAGCCCTATGGACCCGATCACCACGGCCCGCGCCGCCAGGCCGATCCTGTCCGCAGTCATCCGCTTGCCCCGGTGCGGGGCGGACCCGCCGGAGGACAGGGCCAGCCCCACCCCGGCCAGCAGCGCGAACAGCGCAGCCGAGTCTCCAGAGAACAGGTTCCACGCCAGGGTCGGCTCGTGCGTTAACTCGTCCTCGGATGGAAAAAGGTGGATGGCCATCAGCCCGATCAGCGCCAGGCCGCGGGCCGCGTCGATGCCGATCAGCCGCTTACCGGCCCGGGCCGATGGCGTCGCGGGCGGATCCACGGTGGACTTCTGCGAGACCTCATCTGCACTCATCGCGGATCCTTATCCTCGTTCGTCATGGGACGTTCCTCGGGTCTGGCTTGTCGTGTGGCTTGTCGTGTGGCTTGTTCGTTTACGAGCTCAGTACCGCCGGCTAAGTCCTACTTTCATCGCTGCCAGCCCGAGGACAATCCCGACTGGCGGCAGCGTGCCGCCGCCAGTGACATGTGCTGCCGCTGAGAGCGATAAGATGCCGACTGAGACTATAGCCGCGCGGTGCAGACGTACATGCTGATCCTGCATGGCCGGCCCCCTTTTTCTATAGACTGTAGGACCACCCTCCTCTTCTAGTCTGGCTGTCATTTCCTTGGCCGACCTCATTTTGGAGGATACACCTTGGCAAAATCTTGCTCCTTTGTGTCCGCGTCCTTCTGCAGCTGGCCCGTCTCGTTCCTAGGGTGTTCATTGAGTCTCCATGGAGTATCGGCAGAACGTTAAGGTCCGGAACGAGGTAGAGACCGAGCGTGCCATCCAGCAGAATGGTTGTCTACGCGGAGTGGCAACGATGCGGTTCTCTCGTCTGAGGCAGCTACGGGGCCTCCTGCAGTAAAGGAGTTTTATGTCTGTAGTTCGAGCAGGCCGTGTGCTAGTGGTCGAAGATGAGGTTACTTTGGCCCGCGTGGTGGAAAAGTACCTGCGCAAGTTCGGGCTGGAGGTGTCGGTGTGCCACGACGGGGCGGACGCGGTGGAGGCGGTGAGGGCTTTCACACCGGATGTGCTGGTACTGGACTTGGGTCTGCCGGGGCTGGACGGTATCGAGGTCTGTCGGCGGGTGCGTACGTTCTCGGACTGCCACGTATTGATGCTCACGGCCCGTGACGATGAGGTGGATAAGGTCGTGGGACTGTCGGTGGGGGCCGATGACTATATGACAAAACCGTTTAGCCAACGTGAACTGCTGGCGCGGGTGCAAGCCAGGTTGCGCCGGATCCACCAACTCGACTCGGCACCCAGAGCTGAGCCGACGTCGAGCGATCGGACCGTGACGATCGGGGATCTTGTGGTGGACCGTGCCGCACGCCAGGTCCACGTGGACGGAGAACCGGTGCCGTTCACTCGGATCGAGTTCGACCTGCTAACCGCCCTGGCGGAGCATCCCCTGCAGGTGCTCAGCCGTCGGCAGCTGGTAGACATGATCTGGAACGCCCAGTGGAACGGGGACGAGCACCTCGTGGACGTCCACATCGGGCGGATCCGCAAGAAGCTCAACGATCCCGCCGCCGCCCCCCGGTTCATTCATACAGCCCGCGGGGTCGGATACCGGATCGGAGATGGACGATGACGAGCACCTCCACGCCTTCTGTGACGCACTGGCAACCGCTGACGCTAAGGTTGATGTTGGCGCAGGCCTTGGTGCTGCTAGTGGGGTTGGTCCTCATGCTCGTGACGGTGTTGTGGTTCGGCCCGTCGATGTTCTTCCACGAGCTGGCGGTGTCCGGCCATGCCGAGGAGGCGGCGCATGTGGGTGAGGAAATCCTGCAGGGCGCCTTCCGCACGGTCAGCTTCAGTGCCGTGATTGTCGGGGGGCTGCCTGCCCTTGTTATCGCTGTATTGCTCAGCTTCTACCTGTACCGGACCATAGGCCGATCACTCACGGCGTTCAGCTCCGCTGCCGAGCAGGTGGCCTCGGGCGACTATCAAGTCCAGCTCACATCGCCGGGGTTGGGTCCGGAGTTCGATACCTTGGCGTCCTCGTTCAGCGACATGGCCGCCCGGCTTTCCGCGGTAGACACCACGCGGCGCCAGATGCTGGCCGATCTGGCTCATGAGATGCGCACCCCGCTGGCCAGCATCAATGCACATGTGGAGGCGATCGAAGACGGAGTGCTGGAGATGGATGAGGAGACTACCCGCATCCTGTACTCCCAAACTGGCCGGCTCGAACGATTGGCCGGGGACATCCGGCTGCTGGCCCAGGCCGAAGAAGGTCTCGTCCATCTCCAATTGGCTGCGCAGTATCCGGCGGAGGTGGTTGCCGAGGCGGTAGCCTCGGTGCAGCAGGAAGCCGCGGCCAAGGACATCACGCTCGCCACCACCATGTCCGGACTGGACGCGGGGCCAGTGCTTATGGATCGGGAGCGGATCGGCCAGGTACTGGGCAACCTGCTGGTCAATGCACTGCGCCATACCCCTGCCACAGGGAGGATCACGGTGCACACCGACCACGCCGTGGACGCGGTGACGATCGCCGTGACCGACACCGGGGACGGGATCCCAGCGGAGCACCTGCCCCATATCTTCGACCGGTTCTACCGTGCCCGTGCCGGGAGGGAAGCCGGTCCCGGATCGGGTCTGGGATTGTCGATCAGCAGGGCACTGGTCGAGGCCCATGGTGGGAGACTCCAGGCCAGCAGCGCGGGGGTTGACCGTGGAGCGAGCTTCGAGCTGCTCTTGCCCCGCTCCGTGTCTTCCTGAGCTCGCGCGAGCTCAACAACAACGAAGACTTGCCCATCCGGCGATCAAGCCGATCTGTTGGCCGCTGCCCAAACCTGTGAAGGTGTCCACGGCCCGCATACCGGCGCCCATGATCGGCCCGTCCCGTCGATCAGATGACCGAGGACGTGGACCACGCGGCCAATCAACCCGTCTCCTACAGTTCCAGTCCACCGTGGCGCGAGAGCACCACTCGGGTCCCGATCAATGGGGTCCAGCCCCCGACCAGCGGTACGACGGTGGCCTCGGCGCCGTTCACCGCCACCACCTGCGCCTCGACTCCCGCTTCATAGCAGCCAGGCTGTCGGGGGCCCTTGATGGCCTCCCAGCCGGAAATAGCCACCACGTCCCCGACGACGACGTCGAGCCCACCGATGGTGGCTTGCAGCCCCTGGGAGGAGACGACGGTGCCGTAGGCGAACGCGCCGGCCGGATCGGCGGCGGCGTGATCCTTCTGGGTGCGCCGCCACCGCAGCAGGGAGGCGATACTGAACCTGGCCATCAGGAGGCCCTCCCGTCACGATGGGCGGCGTCCGGGGTCGCAGATAGGGCGGTGAAGCCGTCCATGTCGCGACGCAGTAATCCCCCGATCGACGTGTTGCGGAGCTGGACGAGCGCCCCAGGCTGGGATTTCCCATTCACCTTGATCACGTTCACACATCCTCCTTGTGGGCGCGACCGCCACCTGTCCGTTAGAGGAGGCCGGCAGGTCCTGAACAGGGCCCGCATCATCAGAATGGCAAAGCGCCTATGCGCTGGCGTTGCGTGATTCTCACAATTCTCTCAAGGAAGACCGGGATCTAAGCGGCCATGAAAAACTGCCCGTAGGTGGCCACGGAATTTTGTGGCAACGTCGACGCGGGTTTGCTAACTAAAGTGAGCAGGACAACCACAAGGTGCCTCACTTTAGTAAGAAATTCCGTAGGAACGGCACCTTGGTGAATTTTTTAGTAACATCCCCGACAACTCGACACTGAACATCGACGCCGCTACGAAAACCTTGAACCATACTGCCGGGCCGTGATAGACGGGGATCATTCGAATGCCTCGGGCTTCAACTGGTACCGAAACGTCAGCGCAGGTGCGAGCGGGTCGGCGCCAGCGGGGTCGACTCACCACCCATCACCGCTGCCACATCCGCAGCCTTCTGCGACTCGGGCCCCAACTCGGCCATCGTCCTTATGTAGCAATCTGAAGCTGCGTCGCCCGGTTCAAACGGACCCGGAAGAACGATTCGTCCAGCTTCGCTTCGTACGCGTCCGTGGCATCCTCGACATCGCCGAGCGTGACCACCTCATCGTTGGCCACCATCCAGACCTGGTAACCCAGCTCCTGGATGAAGTAGAGATAACCTTCGGTCAGCTTGAAAGCCCGTTCGAGTGCATCCTGCTCGAACCGAGCCCCTCAGCTAGTGCGGCCTCGGCCAGCGCTCTTGGCGCGTCTTCCTCATCGAGGGAACCGATGCGCGGTAACTTGAAGAGCCTTTCGGGATAGAATTTGGCGTCGCCGGTGAGTTTGGCGATCTGCGGCAGTCCGGCACAGACGAACGTCACGGAAGTTTCCGCTGTACGGTCTTGTGGATCGCCTGGATGATGGCTTCCAGCTGGAATCGGCTCAGGAACTGGACCTCGTCGACGAGCAGCGCCAGACCCGTGCCGTGGTCCGCCGCCTCGCCGATAGCGACCAAGACGTCCGTGAGGGTCCAGTGTCAGTTCGGAGTGATTGAGCACCTAGGCAATGAAAGCCAGTTTCCTCACTTTAGGCAACTTCATCTGATCCTAATAAACTTAGCTAAATCCCTAAAGTCACTCTTGTCGCTCCACGCCGCTGCAGCAGTGCTGGTGCGTTGAAGCAGCCTCGCCTGTCGAGCTTCAGGAGCCTCAGGAGGACGGTCCGAAGGACATGATCATTGTGAAGCACTGTTATCCTGCGTGTGACGCAAACGCCGATAACAGCAAATAGGGGTCTTGCACTTCCGGGAGTACCTGGCATCCTACTGTGGCGTGCGGCTGGGCTTCTGGAGTCTCCTGCACGATTAGGCGGGAATGCCCACATGCTTGCCCGGGTTTGTTCTGTGGTCTCGCGTCGGCCTCATCTGCCCGATCCAGCGCTTGGTACGGTGACGGGGAATGCGCGGAAGCGTGACCTGGGGCGGCACATACACGTTGCGGTCCCTTATTTCGCGTGCCGGATTGCCGCCGTACAGAGTGTTTTCCGGGACTTCTTCGCCCTTCATCAGGAACGAGTCGGCCAGCAGCGTTGAGCCGTTGTGCATGGTGACTCCGTAGTTGACGAAGGACTCAACACCTAGTGAGCAGCGGTCACGGAGGGTGATGTAGTCGGATTTGAAGGTGCCGTCTTCCATTGAATGGCTCTGGATGGCGGTGCCTTCGTTGAGTGCGCAGTCGTCGCCGATGGAGACCAGAGTCTTTTCCGGTATGTCGCAGCCGGCATCGTAAAGCCGCTTCCCCACCCTCACGCCGAGCAGTCGCCAGATCATGGGTTTGAAGGGCGTGCCGCTGAAGGGTGCTACGGCCAGGAGCTTCCAGAGGCGTTCGTGGTGCCAGAAGTAGGGGTCGTAGATGGAACAGTATTGGGGCTTCAGTCGGCCGAAGCCCAGGACGGAGCGCTCGGCCACCACGCTGATCAGGATGCCGACGATCAGGAACGCGATGGTCGCGACTCCCACGGCCAGTACCCCGAAGTCGTCGTAGAAGGTCACGGCGATGGCCGCGAGCAGCGTCGCCTCGAAGAACAGGAACCACCGTAGGGTCAGGAACAGTCCGATGGTCACGATGTTGTGCTTGTTCTTGGCCTGAATGAGGGGCTTTCTGACTTCTTCGTTCTTGAGTTCATCGAATTCCTTGTCCCGATCAACGATTCTGGGGATTTCAAACGGTGGGGATCCGAGCAGGCCCACGCCTTCCCTGATGGGCCCGTCGATCGGGACCATGACCTTGGTCGCGAGCAGGCAGTTGTCTCCGGTGCGCGCAGCGAGTGGGAAGGTGATGTCGTTGCCAAGGAAGTTGCGTTCGCCGATGGTGACGCGTGAGACGCGGAAGGATGAGCTGGAAAAGTCGGCGTTCATGATGTTCAGGCCGTCCGAGACCATCGTGCCGGAACCGACGGAGCTGAGGTAGGGCGTTTCGTGTGCGACTTCGGGACCGAAATTCGACCCGGTTTGTTCGACTTTGCCCAGGTCGTATCCCAGGGCCTGCAGGAAATGCACAATGTATGAGCTGTCGCCGAAGATGTCTTTATACATTTTGGCGTTCGTCATGCGGGCGATCATCCGCTGAAGGGTGAAGTGCACGCCGTAGAGCGGGTAGACGGTGTCGGGTTTCAGCGCCCGGTTCAGGATCCTGGGGACGGTGAGCACGAAGACGAGGCCGGTGATCAGGCCGCTGATGAACAGCACCAGGGTGGTAGCCAGCACGTCGAGGTAGAAGCGCGGATTGTTCAGCTGCAGGTGTTCGGTCTCCAGGTAGTCCGGGAGCAGCATGGCCAGGCCGACGAGGCCGACGGGCAGGACCAGAACGAAGCGGTTGAAAAGCTGCAGCAGGCTGTAGATGACCCGTCGGCGGGTGGTGCAGTTCGCGGGTTCGGTTGTTCTGTAGTTCGCGTCTGTGGAGACAGCTGGGGAACCGTGCCAGGTCTGTCCGTCCGGCACTGATTGTGAACTCTGCAGTGAGGAGGCATGCCCGAGCTGGGCGTTGTCGCCCATCGAGGATCCGATGTCCAAGGTGGTTTTCTCGGAAATGAGGACGTTTCGTCCCAGCGTCACAGGACCGGTCTCTATGGTGCCTGGGCGGGCGCGGTAGCCGAGGAAGAACGAGTTCTTGTGGATGACGCTGTCTTCTCCGATGGTAATCAGATCGGTACACACCGGTACGGTGCGGGAGAAGATCACCACGTTCTTCCCGATCTTCGCCCCCAGGGCGCGTAGGTAGAGGATGTAGAGGGGCGAGCCGACGAACATCACGAGGGGGTTGGCCCGGGTCAGTGTTTTAACGGCCCAGAACCG
Source organism: Crystallibacter permensis (assembly GCF_025960875.1). Lineage (GTDB taxonomy): Bacteria > Actinomycetota > Actinomycetes > Actinomycetales > Micrococcaceae > Crystallibacter > Crystallibacter permensis. The sequence goes on from NZ_JAODLR010000016.1 coordinate 39,003, forward strand.
AATGTAGGCCATGCTCCAGAGCGGGATCTCCGCTGGCTTCCAGCGGCCGATGAGTATCCATTTCATAATGATGGGAGCGATGGAGAGCGCCACGAACATGGCTGCCCCGAATCCGACGGACCGTACCCACATGTCGATCAGGCTGGTGCCTTCGGAAACCCAGTTGAATCCGAAGATCAGCAGGAACGCGGCGTACGTCGTGTAGCCAAGGAAAATCAGCAGCTGGATGGCGCCGCACAGAACGAAGCTGCCGGTGCCGGGTAACGGGCCGGCAGGCACCGCTTCAGGCAGTCTTGAGGGTTCCGGTTCAAGGACCGTTGCGGACTGTGCAGCGTCCAGGACCACGGCCAGCTGCCGGACCGTCGGGGACTGGTAGACGTCCTGCATGGCGATCGGCGGCAACCCGGTGTGCTTCCTGACCCTGGCGCTGAAATGCGCGAGCAGCAGCGAATTGGCCCCCAGATCCTCAAAGAAGTTCGCCTCGGCTGACACCCGCTCCAGGCCCAGGACTGCGCCGAGCTGCGTTGCCAGCGATTCTTCCGTTCCGGTCGCCGGGGCCGTGTAGCTGTCGGGACCCGTCAGGCTTCGCCTGTTCGTCGGGGCGGGCAGCTTCTTACGGTCCGCCTTGTCACTGGCCATCATGGGAATGGCATCGAGGCGTTCGAAATACGCCGGCACCATGTAGCCGGGCAGCAGCTTCCTCAGCATCTCGTGGATTTTCTGTTCATCGGCGTCCCTGTCGTGGCGGACGGTGTAGTACGCGACAAGCTCCACGAAACCCGGCGCCGGCTCATAGGTTCCCACGACCGCCTGGGCGACCCCGGGGGCCTTCAGCAGCACGGACTCAATCTCTGTCAGCTCGATCCGGTAACCGCGGATCTTGACCTGCGTATCGATACGGCCGAAGTACTCGATCTCTCCGTCTGTATTGATCCGGCCCAGGTCCCCGGTGCGGTAGATACGCGCCGACGGGTTGTTCCCGATCCCCAGGAAATCGGGGATGAACGCCTTTTCGGTCAAGTCATCGCGGTTCACATAGCCTCTTGCCAGCCCGATGCCGGCCAAACCGATTTCGCCTGTCTCGCCCGGACCAAGCGCCCGGCTTTCCTCAGGGTCAAGGATGACGGCGGAATAGGTCGGCAGCGGCACGCCCAGCGTGACCGGACGGTCCGGATCAACAACGTTCCACGTCGCGGTAACGGTCGCTTCGGTCGGACCGTAAACGTTGAGGAAGCGCAGACCGGGCCGGTGCCAGCGCACGATCAGGTCCCGGGGACAGGCCTCCCCGGAGACCAGCAGGAAGCGCAGATCCGGCAGCTCCTCCTCGATGGTTGCAAGCAGGGTCGGCACGCAGCACAGCGCGGTGATCTGCTTCTCCGTCAGGAACGCTGAAAGTTCGGTCCCGAGCAGGCTCGACCCGCCGGGTTTGGGAACCAAGGTTGCCCCGGCCAGCCAGGGAACCCAGATTTCCTCCACGGAGAAGTCGAAGGCCAGTGTCATGCCCTGATAGACACGGTCCGAGGACCGGTATCCGTAGACGTCCGAGGCCACACGGACAAAGTTGCAGATGCTCGCATGGTCAACGGCCACGCCCTTGGGCCGGCCGGTCGAGCCGGAGGTGTAAATGATGTACGCCAGATCGGTGGGTGTGCCCCAGTCCGACAAGTCGGTCAGGCGCGAGGATTCGCACCCGAATATGTGCAGATGCTCGTGGTCGAGGCACACCACGGGAGCCGCGACCTCAGGAAGCAGGTCCTTCAAATGGCTGAGCGAGAGCACCATCGCGGCATCCGCGTCCTCAACAATGTATTTCAACCGGTCGGAGGGAAACGCCGGATCCATCGGCACATACGCGGCACCGATCTTCAGCACCGCAAGCATGGCCACATAGGCACGCCACGGCTGGTCGAACAGCAGAGCGATGCGGTCACCGGGACGTGCCCCCAACACCAGCAAGTGGCGCGCGAGCTGGTTGGCACACCCGTCCAGATGCTTATATGTCAAAAGGACATCCCCGGCATCCACCGCCGGGTGGGCGCCCCGTCCCTCTGCCAGGAGCTGGTCGCAACGGTCTTCAAAAAGCCGCTCCAACCGTTCACCCGGGCGCCAGCGGATGGACTGGTCAGGGGAAGCTGACGTGAGAACGGCACCCTCCCCCACACCCGCCCTCGCGGAGATCCGACCCTGAAGCTCCACCGGGCGATTTGCGACCACGCCAGTTCTCGCCTTTTTTCCCATTCGCTTCTCCCCATCGCATGAGAACCCACAGATAGGGCCTAGTGGAGCGCACCGCCTGTTATCCGCTCGTCACGGCGCCGTTACTGGGAGACAAGACCGTGAGATTCCGCATGCAAATACTTGAAGTGAGAGGGCTTTAGGCGCACCATCTCAGGCATTGCTGTGTTCGAGGCCGAGAGGCAGGCACTCAGGATTTTCCAAGTTTTTGACTTTAGGTTGATCCGGAAGGTTGGATACCGACATTGCCGGACAGGATGCCCATGCTCCGGAATGCTGTCCCTGAGGAGCGGCTGTGCCCAAGGCAGATGACACCACCGAAGGGTTCTTGCCGCCTTCCCCCGAGCAATTTGCAGGAAGCCGCAGACCCCGGATAAAGGGTGTTGACGCGGCGCGCGGAGCGGCGTTGCTGGGGATGCTTGCCGTCAACGTACTGCCGGCCGCAACAGCAGATCACGAGCCGACAATGACGACGATGATGTTGGCGGGGCACGCTTCGGCACTTTTCGCGGTCCTCGCCGGCGTTTCACTGGCGTTCATTTCCGGCGGGCGCCGCCGGTTCCTCGGCCGCCCGCTGTTGGCGGCAAAGGCCGGGCTTGCGGTAAGGGCACTACTCATTCTGGGGCTTGGCCTGTTGCTAGGTTACGCGGAACCGGGTCCGGCGATTATTCTGGCCTATTACGGTGTGATGTTCCTGCTGGCGGTGCCGCTGCTGGGCCTGCCACCGTGGGCGTTGGCCGTCCTTGCGGTCGGCTCCGCCACTCTGGCACCGGCTCTCCTGCTGGGCCTGCAAGGCGATCTGCCTACCGTGCAAACGGACAATCCCACGTTCACTGACATTTTTGAAGAGCCGGTCGGGTCGGCGGTCCTCCTGACGTTCACCGGCTTCTACCCGGCAGTACCGTGGATGGCTTATATCTGTGCCGGCATGGTGATCGGGCGGCTGAATCTGTCTTCGCGGCGATCCGCGGCCTGGCTGCTGGCCGGCGGCGTCCTGCTCGCACTGTTGGCATGGGGTGTCTCGGCGTTCCTGCTCGGGCCCGCCGGCGGCTTTGGCCAGCTCGTTGCTTCGTCGCCGGGCCTCGCTGCTGACGACGTGAACGAAGTCTTTGTCTATGGTCCGGATTCGGGTTTGCCGGGCGGGTCCTGGTGGTGGCTGGCGGTAATGGCCCCGTACTCGTCGATGCCTTTGGAATTGCTGCATACGATCGGTACGTCTGCGGCGGCACTTGGGCTCGTTTTGCTGTTGGGCAAGGCATTCGATCCGATTATCGGCGTCCTGGCCCCGGCGGGGAGCATGACGCTGACCCTGTATTCCGCCCATCTGCTCTTCGTGTCCACCAGGTTCCTCGGCGACAGGCCCTTTGTCTCGCTGGCTGTCCAGGCAGGCGCAGCGGTCATCTTCGCCGTGGTCTGGCACAGTACGAAGGGCAAAGGGCCGCTGGAAGGCCCGCTGGGTGCGTTGTCCGAAAAGGTCCGCAACCGGATCAGGCATCGGCGCCGGGCAGCGCTGGATCCGGCGGCCGAGTGAGTAGATCTACCGGAGACACCGAGGCTACGGGGATATGCGGCGGGCTTTTGCAGCGGATTGGGTTCCTCGCCGGTCTGGTACCGCCCCCTGCGTGTGGCACCGGGTCCGGGTCAGGCCTGGGTGCCTTGGCCGTGGTCGTTAGCGTAGGCCGCGAAAACGTCTTCGGAGTTCTTATCCCTGGCCACGAAATCCTCTTGGAGTTTTTTCGCGAGCTGTTCCAGTGCGAGGGAGATCCGCCGGGCGCTGAGCTGCAGCTCCTTGACTGGGGAAGCGTCCGCCGCATCCCGCAATGCCAGCGCGTACGGCAGCTGCCGGGCCAGGGAAAGGTCAGGGTCCTCTTCCTGAAAGTAATAGCTCTCCGTGTACTGGGTGAAGTCGATGCGGATCTTCTCAAGCTGGGCCGTCAGGGTGTCCAGGACACGGGTAGCTACAGCATGGTCGACTTCGCCGAGTGCCTTGGCGTAATTGACGTCGGCGAGGCCTTTGAGCTCCAGGGCCAGTGCCCGGCGCCGGGACAGAGGAGGATAGACCTGGGTGAACCAGGTCAGTGCCGCGGTCAGCAGGGCGAAACCGGTCAGCCCCTGCAGCGGGGAGGCCAGGCGAACCCACGGGTCGGTGGCCACAACATCCCCAAAGCCCAGGGTCGCCAGGGTCACGAGGGAAACGTAGATTGCCTCAGCGAAGTCAGGGTAGTCTGCTGGATTCACCCCCGGAGAGTACATGAAACCGCCCGGGATATGCGGGTAGTAGATGAGCGCCCAGCCGATTGTCTGCAGGGACACCCACAGCAGGATCACGGCGACCATCGCCGCAGGTCCCACGGCAGACCCCAGCCGGTGGCCGGTCGCCCTCGACGCCCTCCAGACACCCGAGAGCACCAGATGGCTCAGGTAGCCCTTGCCGCTCGGGTGCAGCAAGCTGTGAAACATGTCGATTAATCCCAGTGCGGCGAGTGAAATTCCGGCAACTGTCAGAAGTAGATCCACGTCCGGCCTCCGTCTTTGGTGTTGTTCCAGTCGTGCTGGCCCGCAGGTTCGCTCATGTGGCCGGCAAGTAACCGGCCGCCTGCGCATTCCGGCGCCCGTATCAATCACGATCCCATCGGAGAAGGCTCCATCGTAGGCAGGGGGCAACGCCTCTTCATGTTCCCTGTGCTTCTGCACGCTTGCCTCGCGGCTTCCTTGAGGAGAAACGGCACCAGCTTCTTGCAACGAAATTCACAGGTCTCAGTAATCTAGCAGTACCGAGGACAAGAGGAACTTAGGATGCAGAAGAAGTTGTTGGGACAAACCGGCCTGTTCGTTTCCGAACTTGGGTTTGGGGCCGGTGGATACTGGGGGTTCACGGCCTTTCCCGAGAAGAAGGCGGCCGCGCTGATCGACATAGCCCTCGAGCACGGAATCAACCTTTTCGATACCGGACCCAACTACAGCGCCGGGAACGCCGAAACAAGGTTGGGCCGAATCCTTAAGGAAAGATCCGCAGAACCCGTCGTGGCTACCAAGGTGGGCACCAGATTCGTCAACGGCAGGCACATTAAGGACTTCACCCCGGGCGGCATCGAAAGAAGCATTGTCTCGAGCCTGAGAAACCTGCAGCTGGATCAACTACCGCTGGTTCACTTCCACGGATTCCCCCGACCGGCAGGCCCGGCAGTCGAGAAACTCCTGGAGCTCAGGGAGCGGGGCCTGATCGGCCACGTTGGCGTCTCAGCAAACGGCTCCGGCGCCAGGAAAACTGCAGAATTGGACGTCTTCGATTCGCTGATGATTGAGTACAACGTCATCAACAGGGCCGGCCCGGCAAAAATCATCGATACAGCCGGCAGCCGGGGCATGGGTGTTCTGATTAAATCCCCGCTGGCGCAAACCCTGTTTTCGAACGATATTTTCAAAATCAGGCGCCGAAGCGACATCTGGTATCTGCTCCGGGCAATGAAGAATCACAGAAGCAAGTTCACCCGCGGCCGGAACTACCGGTTCCCTAACCATATTGACGGCATGACCGGCAGCGAAGCGGCCCTCAACTTTGTGCTCGCCAACCCTCATGTCACCAGTGCCATCACCGGAACCGTCGATGCCCAACATCTTGTCAGCAATATCGAGGCTGCGGGCAAAGGTTTGCCGCGGGAATTGCTCAAGAGAATCGAGTCGACCGGATAGGCCGGCAGAAGGCGGGACCGGCGTTCCATGTGGGACGGCCAGATTCCCGGGGGTTCCTCACGCGCGTCCCCGGCTCCGCAGCGGCGGCTTGGGCCGTCTGCTCAGGGCAGCCAGGCCGAGCAGGCACATTCCAGCAATCAGCCACACTTCAGCGAGGTTGAAGTCGGGGAGCCATCCCGTATAGAAGTATTCGATATGACCGTGTCCCTCCACCCGGCCAACCAGCTCTGCCGTCGCCCCACCAAGGATCAGTGCGCTGGCAATCAGATCTGAGGTATGCCCCGCCATTGCAGCGTGCAGTGTATAAGCGCCCAGTATGATGACGGCCAAACCCATTCCTGTGAGGAGTATCCGCTCAGGAAATTCAACAGCGTCAGCGTTGGATTGTGCGTCGTAGGCCGGCCGCAGCTTCAGGAAGCCGAAATCGAAAACCGGGGCATCAGGCAAGCGGGCCGATGTCCAGGATTTTAGGCCCAGATCGGCGACCGCCAGAAGAGCTGCCGTCACATAAACCTGCACCAGCCGCCGAAAAACCGGAACATGATCCGAAGCCTCTGGCCCAGTCATCGAAGTCCTGCCTTTTATGCCACAAAGAACGTCCGTATTCAGCGAGGAAATCCGCTGGCCGTGCCCCATGCTTCCTATCTCCGTCCTTAGTCTACGGCCAGGCACTCTGGCAGACCGCGGACAGGAGGCCATCGGTTTTTACCACCGGTTCCGGTGTACGGGGCGGAAGGCGAAGGCCCCGGTTTCTTGTTCTACCCGGCTTCGTGCCGGCTTACATGTTTCCTGTACCGCCGTCAGGGAACTTCAGGCCGGCCATGATGACGGCCACGAGCCGGTGGACGGCTTCCTGGGATGACAGCGTGTTTGCCGCTGCGAGGGCATGCAGGCAGTAGACGGCTAGCTCCTCCGGCGAAACGTCAGTCCGCAGGTCACCGGCGTCCGCCGTCTCGCCTATCAGATCCCGGATGAAATCCTGGAGATGCTGTTGGGCTCGGGAAACATGTCCGCCATGGTGCAACAAGGCAGCGAGTTCGGTGCCGTGACGTTGATAAGAGATCCGCGCGTAGGCTTCCAGTACGGCTTTGAGCCGCTCGGCAGGGTTGCCGGCCCCGTGCCGGATCCCGGCCAGCTGTTCAAGATGGCCGGTGACTTGGCGTTCGTGCCAAGCGGCCATAATCGCATCGACATCCGGGAAGTATTTGTAAAGCGTGGCCCTTCCGATGCCAACCGCCTCGGCGACCTGGGTCATCGTCACCGAGGCAAGCCCATGCCTGTGCACGAGGTCTGCAGTCGCGTCCAGTGTTGCAGCCCGTACGGCATCACGGTGGGCCGCTATCGTCTCGTTCCACAGTTTGGGCACGCTTTTAGTTTAGGGTGCGTGGTAAGACCCGGATTGATCAAGACACTCTGTATCGTAAACTGTTGTTGTCGACCGCCGTTGATGCCCGCCTTCAGAGGAGAACCCCGCTCATGGACGAACCGCACAACAATCCCCGGCAGGACCCGCAGACCGGTTCCGGCCGCGATTCCGCTCCGCGGACGCCCCGCTGGGTATACATCTTCGGAATCATCGCCGCCGTCCTCGTCCTGGCGTTTGCGATCTTCCACCTTGCCGGCGGCGGGATGGGCAGGCACGCTCCGGCCTCCAGCGGCTGGGAGTACGGCGTACGGCAGCCATGAAAATGCCTCCGCGGCTTCGCAAACTGGCCCTCACCGCCCACGTCACGGCATCCGTTGGCTGGCTTGGCGCCGTGGCCGGTTTCCTGGTCCTGGCCATCGCGGGCCTGGGCAGCAGGGACCTGCAGACCGTGCGCGCGGCCTACATTTCCATGGAACTCATCGGCTGGTTCGCGATCGTCCCGCTGAGCCTTGCGTCGTTGCTGACCGGAGTCATCCAGGCCCTGGGCACTGTCTGGGGGCTGTTCCGGCACTACTGGGTGCTTGCGAAACTGCTGATAACCGTCGTTGCCAGCTTCCTCCTGGTCGTGCACATGCAGCCGGTCAGCCTCATGGCCGATCGGGCTGCCGGGACGGCCTTGACGTTCGCTGACCCGGACGGACTGAAGGTCCAGCTGCTCGCCGACGCCGGCGCCGCTTTGGCGGTTCTGCTCGTGGCCGTAGTGCTCTCCGTTTACAAGCCCCAGGGCAGGACCCGGTACGGGTGGCGCAAGCAGCAGGAACAGCGCACGGCGTTGTTGCCGTAAGGCCTGCGCCAACGCGGGTCCGTCCAACCGCTTCAGGCCTTTCCACCGCGGCCCCACGTTGGCCCCTGCACCGGCATAATGAGTCTGGCTGGAAACAGCCGTTTCCATAATTTTTATTCGGCTCCGGCCGGTTTTAGAGAACGAGGACGCTGAAGATGAACGCACTGATTTGGGCCGTTACGAACCCGTTTCCGGACCAAGGAACGGATTTACGCCCTGGCCTGGAACCGGACCAGGTGACCCCCGGCGCCCTCGGTTTCTTCGCCACCTTCTTCCTGGTCGTCGCCGTTGTGTTACTGATGCGCTCCATGGCTTCCCACATTCGGAAAGTCCGTTACCGTTCAATGGTCCTCGAACGCCTGGAGCCAAGCCCCGCCGCTGCAGGAATCCCGTCGGCCGGCACCGCGGATGGCCGGTCAGTCAGCACCGAGAACGCCGCTTTGATCAGCGTGAAGCCGGACTGAGTGGCTGGGGCAAGCCCAGCAAGCAGCTTGCCCCGACCGACCCTAACCCTCCAGGCTTCACCCGCGAACGCAGCGGCTTTGTTAGTCCATCGAGGCGCGGACTGATGTCCGTCCGGGCCAATCCAAGGTTGGTTACGGCCACGCTTCCTGCTATCGGTCCGGCCCGACAAAGAGTGCAGGTGGCCGCCGCGGAGCTGGGGGTCCGTGAATATGCGTTGGTAGCGGCCGGACGAGCTGCCACTTCTTCTGGAATGATTCTCATTTACAATGATGAGGTTGAACCGATTTCATCCCCTGGACTTTGAGGATTAACCAATGCGCCGTCCCCCTGCCCTTTTGCGGATCTTTGCCGCTGCCGGAGTCCTCCTCCTTTCTGCCTGCGGCCAGTCCCCCGGCGGATCTGCCGGGCCGGAGACATCCGATACGTCCGCCGCGATCAGCGTGGTGACGAGCACGAACGTTTATAGCGACATCGTGCGGACGATTGGCGGGGACCAAGTAGAGGTAACGCCCATCATCACTAAAATCAGTCAGGATCCGCACTCCTATGAGCCGACGGTGCGGGATAGGCTCGCGGTTTCGGAAGCCGACCTCGTTGTCAGCAACGGAGGAGGTTACGATCCCTTCCTCGACACCCTTACCGACAGCCTTGGTCTTGGCCCGGCCAAAATTATCGATGCGGTGGAGGTCTCCGGAGAAAACGGCAGCGGCTCCAACGAGCATATCTGGTACGACATGCCGTCCGTTGCAGCGGTTGCCGATCTGATTGCTTCGCGGCTCGGTGACCTTGATGCCGAAAACGCCGAACTGTTCACAGAGAACGCTGAACGCTTCAAGGCCGACATCGGGCAGATCTCCGACAAATTAGCGGACGTTAAGTCCACACATGCGGGAGAAGGCGCAGCACTCACCGAACCGCTGCCGGCATACATGCTTGAAGCTGCCGGGTTGGTAAACCGGACCCCCGAAGATTTTCTGGAAGCGGTCGAGGAAGGCACTGATGCACCGGCAGGGGCGCTGAAGGAAACCGTTGAGCTCATGTCATCCGACAGCGTACGTTTGCTGGCCTTCAACAGCCAGACTTCCGGTCCGCAGACGGAGTCAGTCCGGGAGGCTGCCGATGCGGCCAAACTGCCGGTTGTCGAGTTCAGCGAGACGCTGCCCGAAGGTACAACATTCGTTCAATGGATGAATGAGAATGCCGACAACATCGCTGGCGCCCTGCAGTCTTAGCAGCGGGGACAATACTCGACGTTCATGCCGCCGGACCGTGAGCCCGGCGGCACGACGCAGTCAGGTTGAAGGCGCGGGTCAGTCCTCCCCCTCCTGTGCGGAGAGCCAGGTGCGGAAGTCGACAACTTCCGCTTCCTGATTCAGGATTCCAGTGGCCGCAGCCACCCTCAGCTGGGCATGGGGCGCCCTGGACTGCGGCTCCAAGGACTCAATGATTCCGCCCTGGTGATGCGGGATCATGCGCATGACAAAGGCTTTGTCAAAGCCCTCGCCTTCATCGACCCGGCGCAGTTCTTTGATCATTTGTATTAGGTATCTGCTTAGCTGAAGTCCTTCTCGTTTTCCGGGATAACGAGGGTTTTCAGTGGATGGGGGCCGGTACTCACAGCCTGGTCCAGCAGGCGATAGAAGAGCAGCCCGCGGCTCTTGGACGTGCGCCGGTTGAACCGGAAGGTGAACTCGTCGAGGTAGTAGGCGAACTGTTCCCTTGAGGCGCCGTAATGCATGGTGCCGATCATCCAGCGCTTGAGCTGGGAGGCGACAATCATGGTAACAGACCCCCATGCCAGAAGTACGGCAAGCTGAGCGCTCACCAGTTCCGCGGTTCCTGCCAGGCGCTGAACGGCAGGTTTTGGATCATCTGCCTATACGAACCACGGGAACCGGAAGATATTGGCCAATGTGCTGCCCAGCAAAAACGCGACGAAGGCGATGTGCGCGAAAGCCACGATAATTGTGTGTAGACCCCGAGTCCGTCATTGGCCACCATTCTGTCTACACTCCCGCCCCGCATCAGCCGGACCATGCCGAATACGATCTGTGCGATCAGCTCGTCGCCGCCTGAAGCGGGGCGTTCCCCTGCCGGGGCCGGCAGAACAGGCAGAGCTAAGCATGCGCCGAGCAGAAGACATGATCCGCCTTCCGGACCGATACTGCACCATCTTCCGCCCGCGAAGCCGATGTCAGGGCGGAGCAGCCGCGCCGCCGACGCTGCTTTAGGAGGATGCGCATCCGGATTCCCCGTCGTTGTCCTGCCCTTCGGCTTTTTCCCTGGCCTGCTGCTGGTGTTGGCGAAGTTTCTCTGCGGCATCGCGGCGGCGGCGCATCTGTCCCCGCAGCCCGCTGCCCCAGCTACCGTCGGCCTCGGGAAGGATCAGGGGTATGGCAGAAGTGGCAGGCTGCCGCCGGGAGCCGGCTTCCTCGTCTCATTCGTCACCCATACTGGATCGTCCCACCCGGCCACGGCCGCTAACAACACCCCCTGCGTACAGCAAAGGGCGATACCGGGCCCCGGGGCCCGCTGCCTTGGGCTGTCCGCCGTAACACGATGGTGTTGCCGGCAGGGTGCCAGCCAGTTGAAGGGTTACCGAATGCGCACAAAGACCGGCCTGCGTGGTACGAGAAGTCATCAGCCGGAACAACGCCAACCCGCGCGCTATCCCCCGGCTTCACGTTGGCTGACCGCTGCCGCGTCATCCGTAGCCGGGAGGCAGATGCCGTAAACTCAAACCGGCTGGCTGGGTTTTCAAACCCCGGGGCCGGTGGGCATGACAGACGGCGGGCGTGGGCACTACAGCTTTACAGATGTCGCCAAAGGAGGATCCATTGGAGGAGCTGGTAGGGGACGCCATCATGGGCATCGTCGTCGCCTCAGCGGTAGTGCATTCGGCCTCCTTCCTCCTGGTGCTTGGCAGTACGGGTCGGCGTGGCGCGGTGGCCAGGATCGGCATGCTCGTCGGATCGCTTGTCCCGCTCCTGGGCCCGGTCCTGGCCATCGTCACAGCCTGGGCTTCCCGTGGACGGCGTTGATTGTGTCAAGGCCGTAACGCTTAAGTGCGGAATCAGGACGACCGGGCCTGCCCCGTTGTCGAATGCCGGGCGAGGCAATCCGCCGGGCTCATAGCCAGCCGGAAACCGACATCGCATACATGCACCCCACGCCGCAGCCACTAACTGGCAGGACCTTTCGCTCAATCCCGGCCCGTTGCAGCAGGCCTTGGCGATGGACACTCCGCTGCTATTGCAGCAGACCTGGTGGACCACGGCAGCGAGGGCCTGTGCGGCCTTCATCGCTCCGCTCAACGGGCACGGCGCTACCCTGCCTGGCCAGAACACGAGTGCGAGGCGAATGGCTTTGCGGGCTGATCGCAGTGACAGCCGGTCACGTCGCACAACTCACCCGGAATGGACTTCTTGGAGGTCCGGACGGGCCCGGCGCAGCCGATGGCAATGGTCTTCGTGACCGCTCTGTGCTCGCTCCCCGTCCGCTCCGGTCTCACGATGCCGCGCACGCTCAGCCTGCAGGGCCGACCCACCGCTCGCGCCGAGCACTTTAATAGGCCAGCGCGATACCTTGACCGATTACCCCCTAGGGGTATATATTGGAGGAAACGATGAAAGGACCGGCCATGGAAGCCGTAGTTTCGACACCCCTTGACGAGGGGGCCATTCACGGATACACCGCCGACAAGGCCGCCTACAAACGCCGGCTCAACCGGATTGAGGGGCAGGTCCGCGGTATCGCACGGATGATTGAGGACGACAAGTACTGCGTCGACGTTCTCACGCAGATTTCCGCGGTCACCAAGGCGCTCCACGCGGTGAGCATCGGACTGCTTGAGGAGCATATTTCGCATTGCGTCGTGGGTGCAGCGAACGAGTCCGTGGCCACCGGGGACCCTGCCGCAGTCCAGGACAAAGTCCGGGAAGCCTCGGAGGCGATCAGCCGCCTGCTGCGCTAGCCGAAACCTCCCCAGCTACCGATAAGGACAATCACCATGGAAACTACCATCAGCATCTCCGGAATGACCTGCGGACACTGCGTGGACGCCGTGACCGAGGAACTCTCGGCCCTCGACGGTGTCGAAGAGGTCAACGTGGAATTGAACAAAGGCGGTATCTCCCGCGCGGCCATCAGTTCCAGCACGCCGCTGAAGCCGGCGGAAATCAGCGAAGCTGTCGCGGAGGCTGGCTACGTCGTCGTCTCCAACGGCGCCTGAACACCTCACCCCACAGCGACGGAACAGGATTATGGCAACCACGACGCAGACAGAAGCGCCGAACACACGCATCGTTGAACTAGACATCGAAGGCATGACCTGCGCCTCCTGTGTGGCCCGCGTCGAACGGAAACTGGGCAAACTCGAGGGCGTCAGCGCCACGGTCAACCTTCCGCTTGAGTCAGCCCAGGTCACGGTCCCGGCGACGGTAACCGACCAACAGATCGTCGAGACGGTCAACGCGACCGGCTACAAGGCCACACTCAAGACGGCCTCCGCCCCGGAGGTACCGGAGCGGGGTGCCATTGCACCCGATACCGGCGGTCCCGGTGAGGGGCAGGCGGCAGCCGGAACACCGGTCCATGTGCACGCTGCCGGACTGCTGCGGCGGCTGATCGTAGCCGCGGTGTTCACCGTTCCCGTGGTTGTTGTTTCGATGGTCCCGGGAGCCCAGTTCCCGAACTGGGGGTGGCTGGCCCTTGTCCTGACGCTTCCGGTGGTGAGCTGGGCAGCCTGGCCGTTCCACCGGGCTGCGGCCATCAACGCCCGGCACCTGGGATCGACGATGGATACCCTGGTCTCGCTCGGGGTCACCGCCGCGTTCCTGTTCTCTGCCTGGCAGCTCTTCGCCGACCCTGACCTCACCGCCCACCCTGGCATGGACATGGATGCGCACGCGCTCTACTTCGAAGTCGCCGCCGTGGTCGTAACCTTCCTGCTGCTCGGCCGCTACCTGGAAGCCAACGCCAAGCAGCGGGCCGGAGACGCCCTCAAGGCACTGCTGAACCTCGGGGTGAAAGAGGCCGTGGTCCTGCGTAACGGGGTGGAGACCCGTGTCCCGGCCGGATCCCTGGCCGCCGGCGATGTCTTCGTCGTCCGCCCGGGCGAAAAGATCGCGACCGACGGCATTGTCGCAGAGGGCGAAAGCGCGGTCGATGTCTCTCTGGTCACGGGAGAATCAGTGCCGGTGGACGTGACACCGGGCGACCCGGTCACCGGGGCAACCATCAACGCCTCCGGCCGCCTGCTCGTCAGGGCAACCAGGGTGGGCAGCGAAACCACTCTGGCGCAGATGGGCCGCCTCGTCAGCCAGGCCCAAAGCGGCAAAGCGCCGATCGCCCGGCTCGCCGACCGCATCAGCTCCGTATTCGTGCCCGTCGTCCTGGCCGTCGCCGTGCTGACGTTCGTCCTCTGGATGGTCATCACCGGTGACCTGAACGGCGCCTTCACTTCCGCCGTCGCCGTGCTCGTCATCGCCTGCCCCTGCGCCCTCGGGCTCGCGACCCCGGTGGGGCTGCTAACCGGCACCGGACGCGGAGCCCAGCTCGGCATCCTGATCCGCGGACCCCAGGTCCTCGAAGACACCCGCACGGTAGACACGATCGTGCTGGACAAGACCGGCACCGTCACCACCGGGAACCTCGCCGTCACCGCCGTCACCCCGCTGGCCTCCATCGGTGAGGATGAGATCCTGCAGTTGGCTGGAGCCGTCGAAGCCGCCAGCGAGCACCCGCTCGGCCGCGCCATTACCGCCGCCGCCGGGCAGCACGGACCGCTCCCGGCGGTCAGCGCTTTCACCAGCACCCCCGGCGGCGGGGTCCGCGGCACTGTCAGCGGGCACACCGTCGTGGCAGGACGCGAAGGCCTGCTGGCCGGTCACGGTATCACCGTCATGCAGGAACACCGCGAGCTGCTGTCCGAGTTGCAGGACGCCGGTGCGACCGCCGTCTGGGTCGCCGTCGACGGGACACCTGCCGGGATCATCAGCCTCCGGGACACCATCAAGGACGGCTCGAAGGCGGCCGTGACCCGGTTCCGGGAGCTGGGGCTGCGCCCGATGCTGCTCACCGGAGACAACGCCGCCGTCGCGGCGCAGGTCGCGAAGGCCGTCGGCATCGACGCGCACGATGTGCTGGCCGAAGTCCTCCCGCATGAGAAAGTCGAGCACGTCCGCCGCCTCCAGGTCTCCGGCAGGACAGTGGCCATGGCCGGCGACGGCGTCAACGACGCCGCTGCCCTGGCACAGGCCGACCTGGGCATAGCGATGGGATCAGGCACCGACGTGGCCATCGAAGCAGCCGACCTGACGGTCATGGGCGACCACCTGCCGCAGGTAGCCCAGGCCATCGAACTCTCCCGCCGCACCCTCGCCACGATCAAGACAAACCTCTTCTGGGCCTTCTTCTACAACGCGGTCGGAATCCCGGTCGCCGCGCTAGGACTGCTGAACCCAATGATCGCCGGTGCCGCCATGGCTGCCAGCTCCGTACTTGTCGTCACAAACTCGCTCCGGCTGCGCCGCTTCGGACGCTAGTCCAATCAGAGCTGGAGCAGCAGCAGGTCATTGCAGGTCAAGGGTCTGAACGAGACGGGGAGGGCCCACAGTCCCCTCTGTGGCCGGCTCCGGGGCAGAAAGACGGATGGATCACGCCTTGTGTGAACCGGGCGTATTCGCTTCCGATCGGTCACAGTCCATGCCGCTGCCTAAAGGCGTTGAAGCGTTAGAACCGCTCGGGCTGTTCGCCCAGGATAAAGTGCCGGCCGCTGATGCGCTCCGGTTTCACCTCGATGTAGAAGTCCTTCAGCGTGGGAACCCAGGTTTTCAGTCCCAGGCTTTCGGCTTCGGCAATCTCTGCGCCGGACTGCAGGACCCTGGCTGTTCCCTTCACGACGACGCTCCACGCTTCGTCACTGCCGATACCGTCCGTTTCGAACACCACGTTCTCGTTGATGGTGATCTCCGCGAGCTTCGTGCCCGGTGCGCTGCGCATGAGCAGGACTCCGTCGTGCACCAGGTAGTTAATAGGGAAGATGTCCGTCTCCCCCGCCGCTGTCAGGACAATCCGGCCGTGCCGGGTCTTTTCCAGCAGCTTCCAGCACTGGTCGTCGGTGAGTTCAAGGATCGGATCGTCATGTTCGAACATCATGCCCCCCATTCTTCAAAGGTTTGCTGCAAAAGCAAAGCGGTTCAGCGACAGTCCGCCCGGTGCGGGTGGGTAAACCGTGCGGCAGGCCTGCCCCGCCTCGTGGCCGGAGCCGCCGGCGACTGCCTTCGTTTGAGCGCCCAAGGGGCAACTGTGCCAGCTCCAGGGAATTTGCGGTACCCCCAATGATCTGCCCCTGGCATCAGGGTGTACGTGTGTGGATTCTGCTGCAACAGTCCGGCACTCCCGGACCGGGCAGGACAGTCAGCCAGGCCACCGGCAAATTGGTGCCAGGCATTCCGGCACCTCGAGTCCCGCATAAGAACAGTTGCCGTTCTTCGGCAGCCGCGTGTGCCGGAGAATGGGTACGGGCAGGCAAAATGACGCGACGAGCTTTGAAGCGTGCGGGCCTGTGCGTTGCGCTGTAGGGGAAAGGTTGTGGTCCGAATGAAAATGACCGACACCGAACTACTATCAGTACCGGCCGGCCCTGCCGATGATCCGGCACGGGTGGCAAGGATCCTGACTGGATTCGAGGAAGGGTTCGATGCGTTGGCCCGGATAGGCAAAGCCGTCACGGTCTTCGGATCCTCCCGTACGCCGCGTGAGGATCCCGACTATGACCTGGCACGACGGCTGGGAGCAGAATTAGCCGGACAGGGATTCACCGTCATTACCGGCGGTGGCCCCGGCATCATGGCCGCGAACAGGGGTGCTAAGGAGGCGGGCGGAACCTCGGTAGGTTTGGCATAGAGCTTCCCCACGAGCAAGGCTTAAACGACTACCTCGATGTATCCGTCACGTTTAAGATACTTCTAGATACTTCTAGATACTTCTAGATACTTCTTTGCGCGAAAGCTTATGTTCGTTCGATATTCATCAGCGTTCCCGGTACTTCCCGGTGGGTTTGGAACTTTGGACGAACTGTTTGAAGCGCTCACGTTGGTGCAGCCAGGGAAGATGCACGAATTCGCAGTGGTCCTGTTGGGCTCCGAGTGCTGGAGCGGCCTCTACTCGTGGTTGCCCGAGAAGCCCGGAAGCCGGGGCCTGATCGCCCCGGCCGATTTACGGTTGCTCCGAATTGCCGACAGGTCGACGACGCCGCCGGGTTCGCCCATGAGTGTCACCTCCGCCAACTCGCCCTGCAACGGCACCAGCACCGCCCGCCCCTTCCCCGGTACCGGCTGCACACGAAGCCCTTTGACCCCATGGCGGGTCTTCCGGAAATCCTCCCCCATCAGGTCACGCCCTGATGATTCCGGCTGGCATTGGAAGCCGGCGGGCGGACCCCGGGGACACAGTTCACCATACTGCCTTGGGTGTGAGCCATACCCCATGGTAAAGACCTTGACGCATACCCCTAGTGGGTATACATTGGGATTACCGGAACATGCTGTCTCGGCCCCGCGAAGGGTCCTACGCGATGAAGGTCCCCGCAGTGCGGCAGGGCCGGGCCCTCCCAGGTCAAAATCGGCCCCACCGCACGCTTTGCAACCATCTTTGAGGAGATCGATATGTGCGGTTCAACAGTCCAGGAAACCCCCCGGAACACCAACAGCGCGCCAGGCTGCTCCTGCTGCGGCCCGGCCCAGCACTCCGAAGTGATCATCCAGACCACAACCCCTGCCGCCACAGAGTCGGAATACCTGGTTAACGGCATGACCTGCGGGGGCTGCGCCTCCGGCGTCTCGCGCGAGATCGGCAGGCTCGACGGTGTCGGTGATGTCCAGGTCTCGCTGGTTCCCGGCGGCACCTCGAAGATTACGGTTCGCAGCACTGGACCGTTGTCCCCTGAGGCCGTCCGCGCCGCGGTAGCCAATGCGGGCTATGAGCTCGCCGGAAGCAGGTAGCCGCTGTTGACGCCGGCCTGCACTGTGCGGGCCGGCAAGGCTGACCCGTCACAGTGAAAGTGCCGGCGAAGACACATCCCCCGGATTCCCTCCTCCTCCCCCTGCCTCCTGCCGCCATATGGCAAAGACCGGGACGCACGGCGGATCGTTGGAAACAAAAGCTCAAAGCCCTGAGTGCGCATGTATGCTCGGACTTGGGGCTTGCCCCGGCGGGACTTTCAGATCGAAGATCAGGGGGTAAGCACTATGCCTGGAGCACGGCGCCGATGCCTTCGCTCCCCCTTGTCCGCGTGGCTGGCGGCACTTACCCTGCTCGCCGTTCTTACCGCCGTGAGCATCGGCTTCCCCATGAATCCAGGCCAATGGTCCGAAGCCTCCGGATGGGGCGCTCAACTCGAACCGCCCGCGCCGGCGGGTTCAGATTCCCCGGACCACGGCCACCGCCTCTCCAATGACAACACCGCTGCGGCGAACGTCTCTGCCTCAGTCCTTCCCGACAGCTTGGCGCCCTCTGACCATTGCCCACACAGCGACGGCCAGGAAGCCAAGTGCTCCACTGGCATAGCCCCTGCGGTGTTGACGGAGTCCTTGTCGGACAGACCCGATTTCAGCCCCACCTTCATGGTGGCGGGTCCGCCGGCTGCTACGGCTGACACATCAAAGACGCACGCGAAACCCGTCTGCCTTCTTCAGCTTTCCACCAGCCGCGTTTAGGACAACTTTGACCTGATCCATTTTGCCGGGCACCAGCGGATCAGGTCCTTCCGCCACCGCATGTTCCCGGCGTGCGATCACGCTGAGCTGGAACTTCCGCATCGCTTGAGCAACGTCAATTCCGAGAGGAACAAATACCCGTGAATCAAAAAACCCAAACCGCGGTCATGGAGGTATCCGGTGTCCACTGGGCCTCGTCCAAGTCGGTCAGCGAATCCGTGCTGTCCCGCAGACCGGGCGTGCTCAGCGTGGAGACCAATCCTGTGGCCCAGACCGCCAACGTCACTTTCGACCCGGACCGGACTTCGGTCGCGGAACTGACCCGGTGGGTGCGTGAGTGCGGCTACCACTGCGCCGGCCAATCCGTGCCGGAGCACATCTGCGACCCCATGCACGAAGACCATGCAGGGCACGAAAGCCATTCAGGACACGGAACGACGGCGCTGAAGGAACCCGCGGCACCGGGCGGCACGGAGAACATCACGGTTCAGGAAGCTCAGGTCTCCCACGGGGAGCACGGGGAGCACGCCGGGCACGGCAAGGCCGCGGTCCGGGACGCGCAGGAAGTCATGGGCCACGGCGGGCATGGCGGGCACGGCATGTCGATGGAGTCCATGATCCGTGACATGCGCAACCGCTTTCTCCTGGCGGCTCTGCTGTCAATACCCATCACCCTCTGGTCGCCTATCGGGCGCGACGTCCTCGGCTTCACGGTCCCGGCCCCGTTCGGCCTGCGCGACGACGTCTTCGCGCTCATCCTGTCCCTGCCGGTGATCTTTTACTCGGCTTGGATCTTCTTTGACGGCGCCTACCGGGCGTTGAAGGCCCGCACCCTGGACATGATGGTCCTGGTCGCCGTCGGCGTCGGAGCCGGCTGGCTTTACAGCCTCATCGTCACGCTGACCGGTGGCGGCGAAGTGTTCTACGAAGCGGCCACCGTCCTGGCCACCTTCGTGCTGCTGGGCCACTGGTTTGAAATGCGGGCACGGGGCGGCGCCAACGACGCCGTCCGTACGCTGCTCGAACTCGCACCCTCGATGGCCCTGGTCATTCGCGACGGGGAACCGGTGGAAGTCCCGACCGCCGAGGTGATGCCCGGGGATTTGATGCTGGTCCGTCCGGGATCGAAGATCCCCACCGACGGTGTCGTCGAAGAGGGCGAATCCGAGATCGATGAGTCCATGGTCACCGGGGAAAGCCTGCCGGTCGCCAAATCCGCCGGCTCTGAGGTGATCGGCGCTTCGGTGAATACCACCGGTACGCTCCGTGTCCGGGCCACCAAAGTCGGCGCCGACACCGCCCTGGCACAGATCGTCGCCCTGGTGCAGGAGGCCCAGAACTCCAAGGCACCCGGGCAGCGGCTGGCGGACCGGGCCGCGTTCTGGCTCGTGTTCGTCGCCCTGATCGGCGGCTCGGCGACGTTCCTGGCCTGGTGGCTCGCTGGCGCCAGTGTGGCCCAGGCCATCCTGTTCGCCATCACCGTGGTGGTCATCACTTGCCCTGACGCCCTCGGTCTGGCCACTCCGACCGCGATCATGGTCGGCACCGGGTTGGGCGCCAAACGCGGCGTGCTGTTCAAGAATGCCACGGCACTGGAAACCTCCGCCCGCATCGATACCGTAATTCTTGACAAGACCGGCACCCTGACCAAGGGCGAACCGGAAGTCACCGATTTCATCGCCCACGGCATCGGCGAGGATGAACTTCTGGCCCTCGTCGCCGCAGTGGAACGCGAATCCGAGCACCCCCTGGCCGGCGCCGTCGTCAACTACGCCGTGGCTCGGGGCGTGTCCTCGCTGGACGCCAGTTCCTTCCGGAATGTCCCCGGACACGGTGCCGGTGCCACCGTGGACGGGCGCAGGGTCCTGGTGGGGAACCGAAAGCTCATGATTGCCGAAGGCGTTGATATTGCCCCCATCGCCGAGCAGCGTGAAACCCTCGCCTCCACCGGCCGCACCGCGGTGTTAGTGGCCGTGGACGGCAGGGCCGCCGGTGTCATCGCCTTGGCCGATGCCGCCCGCGAGACCGCTGCCCCCGCCGTGGCGGCCCTGCACGAGGCCGGGATCGAGGTTGTCATGCTCACCGGCGACAACGAGGCCACCGCCAGGCGCATCGCCGCCCAGCTGGGCATCGACACGGTCATCGCCGAGGTGCTCCCGGAGGATAAATCCGCGAAGGTAACCGAACTTCAGAAGGCGGGTAAACGGGTCGCCATGGTCGGCGACGGCGTCAACGACGCTCCCGCCCTCGCCCAGGCCGACCTCGGCATCGCCATCGGTGCCGGCACCGACGTGGCCATCGAAACCGCAGACGTGGTGCTCATGCGCTCTGATCCGCTGGACGTGCCCACAGCATTGCGCATCGGCAAGGGCACCGTGCGCAAGATGCGCCAGAACCTGGGCTGGGCCATCGGCTACAACGTCATCGCTCTGCCGATCGCCGCCGGCGTCTTCTACCCCTCACTCGGCATCATGCTCAGCCCGGAAATCGCCGCCATTTCGATGTCCGGTTCCAGTGTCATCGTCGCGGTCAACGCCCTGCTCTTGAAGCGGCTGGACCTGCCGGAGCCGGGAGAGGCCATGGGCCAGGTCGCCGAAGCCGCGCCCGCACCCCAACCCACCGGCGCGAAGTAGATACAGCGGTTCAGATTACGACCGTCATGACGAAAGCGAAAGGCAGCTACATCCATGAACCACACTCAGGAACTGTCCGAGAAGGATTGCGTACTGACGCCCGATCAGCTTCAGCGCATCCACGCCTGGTGGCGGGCGGCAAACTATCTGTCCGTGGGGCAGATTTATCTGATGGACAACCCGCTGCTGCGGGAACCGCTGCGGCCGGAGCATGTTAAGCCGCGGCTGCTGGGGCATTGGGGCACCACTCCGGGACTGAACTTCATTTACGCCCATTTGAACCGGGTCATCATGGAGCGGGACCTGGACATGATGTACGTCATGGGCCCGGGACACGGCGGGCCGGGCCCGGTCGCCGCCGGGTGGCTTGAAGGTACCTACAGCGAGACCTATCCCGATGTATCCCAGGACCTGGCGGGGATGAAACGGCTGTTCAAACAGTTCTCCTTCCCGGGAGGCATTCCCAGCCACGTCGCCCCGGAAACCCCCGGATCCATCCATGAAGGCGGGGAGCTGGGGTATGCCCTCTCCCACGCCTACGGGGCGGCCTTCGACAACCCGGACCTGATCGTCGCGGCGGTTGTGGGAGATGGGGAAGCCGAAACCGGGCCGCTGGCGGCGAGCTGGCACTCCAACAAGTTCATGAACCCGGCACGTGACGGGGCCGTGCTGCCGATCCTGCACCTGAACGGCTACAAGATCGCCAATCCCACGGTCCTGGCCCGCATGGACCGGGACGAACTGGAGGGGCTGCTGCGCGGCTACGGCCACACCCCCTACTACGTTGAGGGCGAAGACCCGGACCAGATGCACCAGGACTTCGCCCGGACCCTGGACGCCTGCCTTGACGAGATCCGGGAAATCCGCCGCCGTGCCCGGGACGAGGGCCGGACCGAACGCCCGCGTTGGCCGATGATCGTGCTTCGCTCCCCCAAGGGATGGACGGGACCGGCCGAAGTCGACGGGCAGAAGGTCGAAGGCTCCTGGCGCTCCCACCAGGTGCCCTTCAGCGCCGCACGGGAAAACGAGAGCCACCGGCAGGTCCTGGAGGACTGGCTGCGCAGCTACCGCCCGGAGGAACTTTTCGACGACTCCGGTGCCCCGGTCGAAGCGGTCCGCGCCCTGCACCCGGAAGGGGCACGGCGGATGAGCGCCAGCCCGCACGCCAACGGCGGTGTCCTGCTGAAGGACCTGCGGATGCCCGACTTCCGCGACTACGCGGTGCCGGTGTCCGAGCCGGGCACCGGGGCGGTGGAGGCCACCCGTGTGCTCGGTGAAATGCTGCGGGACGTCATGGCCGCCAACATGGACAACTTCAGGGTCTTCGCCCCGGATGAGAACAATTCGAACCGGCTCGGCGCCGTGCTGGAAGCCACGGACCGGGCCTGGAACGCCCGGACCGTCGAGGAGGATGACCGTCTCGCCCGTGATGGCCGGGTGATGGAGATCCTCTCCGAGCACACCTGCCAGGGCTGGCTGGAAGGCTACCTGCTCACCGGCCGGCACGGGCTCTTCTCCTGCTACGAGGCCTTCATCCACATCGTGGACTCCATGTTCAACCAGCACGCCAAGTGGCTGGATACCGCCAACGGCATCTCCTGGCGCCGGCCGGTCGCTTCCCTTAATTATCTGCTGACCTCCCACGTCTGGCGACAGGACCACAACGGCTTCTCCCATCAGGATCCGGGCTTCATCGACCACGTGATCAACAAGAAGTCCGAGGTGATCCGCGTGTACCTGCCGCCGGACGCGAACACGCTGCTGTCCGTCGCCGACCACTGCCTGCGCAGCCGCCAGTACGTCAACGTGATCGTGGCCGGCAAGCAGCCGCAGCTGCAGTATCTGGACATGGACGACGCCATCGTGCACTGCACCAAGGGCATCGGCATCTGGGACTGGGCCAGCACGGATGCCGGCACCGAACCGGACGTGGTGATGGGGTGCGCCGGGGACGTGCCGACCATGGAAACCCTGGCCGCCGTGGACATCCTGCGCTCCCGCTTCCCGGACCTGAAGATCCGGGTGGTCAACGTCGTGGACCTGATGCGGCTGCAGGACGACGCCGAAAATCCGCACGGCCTGGCCAACCGTGAGTTCGACGCCCTGTTCACCACGGACAAGCCGGTCATCTTCGCCTACCACGGCTACCCGTGGCTGATCCACCGGCTCACCTACCGGCGCACCAACCACGGCAACTTCCACGTCCGCGGGTACAAGGAGGAAGGCACGACCACGACACCGTTCGATATGTGCGTGCTCAACCAGATCGACCGGTTCAGCCTGGCCATCGACGTCATCGACCGGGTGCCGCGCCTGAAGGACATCGCGGCGCACGTGCGCGAGGAGCTGAAAAACAAGCTGATCGAGCACCGCCAGTACATCCGGACCCACGGCGAGGACATGCCCGAAATCAGGAACTGGCAATGGGCCGCCGTGCCCGGGCCGGCCAACCGACCGGCCGATGAAGCGCGAGAGGAACCGGTTTAGCATGTCCCCCGTTCATCCCGGCGGACTACACCCGTCCCAGGCCTCCGGGCACCGCACCCTATTGCCCTTTGATGCTGTGCTCTTCGATATGGACGGAGTCGTCACCCGGACAGCCGTCGTACATGCGGCGGCCTGGAAGGAGCTGTTCGATTCCGTCCTGGCCGACCCGCGGTCCGGCACAGGAGCGGACACCCCACCGTTCGACGCCGATGCGGACTACCGGCTTTATGTGGACGGCCGGAAGCGCGAAGACGGCATCCGCGCCTTCCTGGCCTCCCGCGGGCTGCACCTGTCCGAAGGTTCCCCCGGTGACCGGCCGGAAGCCTGGACGGTTGCCGGACTGGGGTCGCGCAAGAATGACCTGTTCCTCACGGCACTGGCCCGGGACGGGGTCAGCGCCTATCCCGGGACTGTCGCGCTGCTGGAACGGCTCCGCGAGGCGGGTATTCCCGTGGGCCTGGTCACGGCCAGCCGCAACGCTGCTGCCCTCCTGAAGGCGGCGGGCCTCGAACCGGCATTCGACGTGATCATCGACGGCCAGACCGCCGAGGATCAGGGTTTGCCCGGCAAGCCGGATCCGGCGATGTTCCTCGAAGCCGCCCGCCGGCTCGGCGTGCCGCCGGAGCGTGCCGCGGTCATCGAGGATGCCGTCTCCGGCGTGCAGGCGGGCCGCCGCGGCGGCTTCGGACTGGTGGTCGGCATCGACCGCACCGGTCACCGGGAGCAGCTGGAACTGGCGGGGGCCGACGTCGTCCTGGGCGACGTCGGCCAGCTGGATCTGGGTGCTTCACGCACCGACCCCTGGACGCTGGTCTACGAAGGATTCGACCCGGCGCACGAGGGCCACCGGGAGGCCCTGACCGCCCTGGGCAACGGGTACATGGCCACGCGCGGTGCCCGCCCGGAGCGCAACGATGACGGGACCCACTATCCCGGGACCTACCTGGCCGGGGTCTACAACCGGACTGCGGGCATCATCCACGGCCGCGAACTGGAAGAAGAACACCTGGTCAACGTCCCCAACTGGCTGCCGGTCGACGTCCGCATCGGCGACGGGCCCTGGTGGTCAACCGGCGACCTCGACGTCACGGAAGAACGAAGCGAACTCGACCTGCGCCGCGGCGTGCTCACCCGCCGCGCCACCCTCACCGGCCCCGAAGGCGGGCAGCTGTCCGTGGTGCAGCGGCGGCTGGTCTCCATGCACCGCCACCACCTGGCGGCCCTGGAAACCACGCTGACGGCCCGCGGCTTCACCGGCACCCTCAGCGTCCAGGCGGGCATCGACGCACAGGTGGCCAACACCAACGTCCGCGCCTACGTCGGCACCGGCCAGGGGCACCTGGCGGACGCCACGTTCACCGAGACGGACAGCAGCACCGTCCTGTGCGAGGTCGAGACCACCCAGAGCCGGATACGGATCGCCCTCGCCGTCCGGACCGGGTTCAACGGCGCTGCAGCGGTCACCTCCCGCGGTGCCGAAAACGGTAACGCACGGTACCGGCGGCAGTTCGACCTCCGGCTGGCCGACGGGCAGCCCGTCACCATGACCAGGACCGTGGCCCTGGCCACCTCCCGGGATCATGCCATCTCCGCTCCCGCGGCTGGAGCCCTGGCGGAGCTTGCCCGCCACGATACCGGCTTCGGTGTGCTGCTGGAGGACCATGAGGCGGCCTGGCGGCGGCTATGGGACCGGTTCGGGATTGACCTTGACGCGGACCGGCAGTCACAGCTGGTGCTCAACCTGCACGTGTTCCACCTGCTGCAGGCCATCTCCGGGCACAGCGCCGTCCTGGACGCCGGGGTGCCGGCCCGGGGCCTGCACGGGGAAGGCTACCGCGGACATGTGTTCTGGGACGAACTGTTCGTCCTGCCCGTGATCGGGCTGCGCCTGCCGGAGGTCAGCCGGGCGTTGCTGGAGTACCGCTGGCGCCGGCTGGACGCCGCGCGGGCCGCCGCCCGCACCGAAGGCCTGAACGGCGCGCTCTTCCCCTGGCAGAGCGGCAGCGACGGCCGGGAGGAGACGCCCCGCCAACTGTACAACCCCCGCTCGGCCCGGTGGATGCCGGATAACTCCAGCCGCCAGCGCCACGTCGGACTCGCCGTCGCCTACAACGCCTGGCAGCACTTCCAGGCCACCGGCGACCGGGACTGGCTGGCATCCCGCGGGGCGGAACTGATCATCGAAGTGACCAGGATGTTCGCCTCCCTGGCCACCTTCGACCCGGCCGGGGACAGATACCACATCGCCGGCGTGATGGGACCGGACGAGTACCACGACGGCTACCCCGACGCGCCCGGGACCGGCCTGCGCGATAACGCCTACACCAACGTCCTGCTCTCCTGGCTCTGCGACCGCGCGGCCGACGTGCTGCGGGAACTGGCAGGCCACCCCGGCGACGATGTCGCCGACCGGCTGCACATCAGTCCGGAGGAGATCAGCCGCTGGTCCCGGCTCGGTTCCAGGCTCGCCGTCGCTTTCCATGCTGACGGGGTCATCAGCCAGTTCGACGGGTACGAGGAC
The DNA here is from genome assembly GCF_025960875.1 of Crystallibacter permensis. Classification (GTDB taxonomy): domain Bacteria; phylum Actinomycetota; class Actinomycetes; order Actinomycetales; family Micrococcaceae; genus Crystallibacter; species Crystallibacter permensis. Next base: position 64,966 of record NZ_JAODLR010000016.1, read on the forward strand.
CTGCTCGAACTGGACTGGCCGCGTTACCGCGCCAGGTACGGCAACATCGGGCGCCTGGATCTGATCCTCGAAGCCGAAAACGACGACACCAACCGGTACAAACTGGCCAAACAGGCCGACGTGCTGATGCTCCTCTATCTTCTCGGGCCCGCCGGCGTGACCGGCCAGCTGCGCCGGCTCGGCTATCCGGTCACCGAAGAGGACCTGGAACGCACGGTAAATTACTACCTCTCCCGCACGGCAGAAGGTTCCACGCTCAGCCGCGTAGTGCACGCCTCGGTGCTCTCCCGGTTTGACGCATCCCGGGCCTGGCAGGTCTTCCGCGAAGCCCTGATCGCCGATCTGGACGACACCCAGGGCGGCACCACGCGTGAGGGAATCCACCTGGGCGCGATGTCCGGGACGGTCGACATTGTTATCCGCTCCTTTGCCGGCCTACAAATCGAGGCCGACGCCCTGACCTTCGCTCCCCGGCTGCCCGCCCACCTGGGAACAACCGGATTCCAGTTCCAGTACCGGGGGCACCGCATCGACGTGCACCTGGGCCCGGAACACCTCCGGATCCGGCTGCAGCCCTGCACCGCGCCCCCGGTCCGCATCGGCGTCGCGGGAAACTACGCGCTGCTCGCCGGCGGCGACGAAAAGACTTTCCCCGTAGCTTCAACGCCGGGACTGTCCGGGCCGGCACCAACCACAAAACCAACAACGCAACCACAATCAGGAAGGACAAGCCCATGAGCAAGACCAGAGTGGCCGTCAACGGATACGGCGTCATCGGCAAACGCGTAGCGGACGCAGTCGCACTGCAGCCGGACATGGAACTGATCGGCATCGCCGACATCGTCACCGACTGGCGGATCCAGTCCGCTGCGGGAAGGTTCCCGCTGTTCGCGTCCACAGACGAGGCCCGGCAAGCGATGCTTCAGGCCGGGCTTCCCGTCGCGGGCTCACTGGAGGACCTCCTGGGGCAGGTGGACGTCATTGCCGACACGACACCCAAACACGTGGCAGCAGAGAACCTGCCCCGCTACCGGGCCGCAGGCGTGAAAGTTGTGCTGCAGGGCGGAGAATCCCACGAGACCACGGGGCACTCGTTCGTGGCCCAGGCCAACTATGAGAGCGCGCTGGGACGGGACATGACCCGCGTGGTCTCCTGCAATACCACCAGCATTGTCCGTGTCCTTGGCGCGCTGCAGGACGCCGGGCTGCTGGCCAAGGCCCGCGGCGTTCTGATCCGCCGCGCGACCGACCCCTGGGAGTCGCACCTGGGCGGGATCATGAACACCATGGTCCCGGAATCTAAAATCCCTTCCCATCAGGGGCCTGACGCCCAGACCGTCCTGCCCGGCCTGGACCTGGTGACCATCGCGGCCAAAGGCGCCCACACCCAGACCCATAACCACTACTGGACGCTGCAGCTCACCCGCCCGGCCAGCAGGGAGGAAGTCCTCGCGGCCCTGCGCACCGCGCCGCGCATCGCGTTCATCCGGATGGCCGACGGACTCGTCGCCCTGAACTCGACCATCGAACTGATGAAGGACCTCGGCCGGCCCCGCGGGGACATGTGGGAAGTCGCCGTCTGGGAGGACCTCGTCACGGTCCAGGGCGACGAGGCCTACCTGACCTACCAGGTCTACAACGAGGCCATCGTCGTACCCGAAACCATCGACGCCATCCGCGCCCTGACCGAAACCGCGCCCGACGCGGCGGACTCCATGAAGATCACCGACTCAACCCTGGGCATGCGGCAGGACTTCCTCGCCGAAAACGTGTCCGCCCTGCGCGGCGACCGGTGAACCATAACGAACACCCGGCCGGCCACCGGCCCGGCCCGCCGCCTCCGCAGCAGCCAGGTCCGGACAGGCGGGCCCTGTCTGTGCGCGCCGGGCTGGCCTTCCTGATTGTCATTGCCGTGATCTACCTGCTGACCAGCCACTGGCTGCACGTACTCGACGCCCTGCCCTACGTCCTCGTGGTGGGAATGCTGGGGATGCACCTGTTCGGCCACGGCGGCCACGGCGGCCACGGCAACACTACCGGGAGGACGGACGATGCCGGATGATTACGGGTACAACCTCTGGTTCCTGGTGATCCTGAACTCGGCCATCTTCATTATCTTTGCGTTCAGTTTTGTCAAACCCCGGACGAAACCGGACTGGCGGGCCTTCGGCGGGTTCTCCGCCTTCGTGATCGCCCTGTTTACCGAGATGTACGGGTTCCCGCTGACCATCTATTTCCTGTCCGGCTGGCTGGGCAGCCGGTTCCCGGACCTGAACCTGCTGACCCACAATTCCGGTCACCTGTGGCAGGACCTGTTCGGCTGGCAGGGCGACCCGCACCTGAACCCCCTGCACCTGCTGAGCAACGTGCTCATCTTCGCCGGCTTCATCCTGCTCTACCAGGCGTGGCGGATCCTGTATGCAGCCCAGCGGGAACACCGGCTGGCGGTCACCGGCATCTACGCCCGTATGCGCCACCCCCAGTACCTGGGATTCCTGACCATCATGTTCGGCTTCCTGCTGCAGTGGCCCACCATCCTGACACTGATCATGTTTCCGATCCTCGTGGTGGTCTACCACCGGCTGGCCAAACGCGAAGAAAAGGACATGACAGCCGGATTCGGAGACGATTACCTCGACTATGCCCGCCGGGTGCCGGCCTTCATACCGCGGCTGAGGCCGAACAAAACCAGTCCCGGACCGAACCGGCCGCACGGCCCGGACACCCGGTAGCGCCCGGTGCGGCCGCCAGCCTCCGGCAGCCACTCCGGGTTCTCGTAAATGGCTGCTGTACTTGCTGCAGGCGCTCCGGGGGGCGGAGCCACAACTGCCGCCCCCGGCCACCCCTTGGCCGGCCTTACGGGCGGCCCGCAGCGGGACGGTACCCGCCGGGTCACTGGCTCCGCTTCGCGTATCCTGATGATCCTGACCGGAGGAGGTGAGCACGAACGTTCATGGAACTCTCTGACCGCCCTTCGTCCCGTCTCCCTTCCAACGGCGGCAACCACGGTGCTCCCATGCGTAACCGTGACAAAGGCGTAGCCGCGAGCCCGGCCGGACCCGGAAACCCCTTACGGCGACCGAAGCCGTTGCGCATGCTCTGGATCACCTTTGCCTGGGGATCGTGTTTCCTGGCCATCAATATAGGACTGGAGGACGCGCCGGTCCTGTGGTTCGCCGCATTGCGGGCACTCCTCGCCGGCGGAGCCCTCCTCGCGGTGGCGGGGCTGCGGCGCGCGCCGTTGCCGCGTGGACGGCGGACCTGGCTCCTGATAACGGTGCTGGGCGTTGTCAACGTGTCGGTGGCCTTCGGCGCCATGTTCGGCGGCCTGGTCGGGCTCTCAACGGGGGCCGCTTCGGTCCTGGCCAATGCCCAGCCGTTGCTCATCGTGCTTCCGGCCTGGTGGATCTACAAAGAAAGGATCTCGCCAAGGACTCTGGCCGCGGTCGGTGTTGGCTTTGCGGGACTGCTGGCTGTGGCCGCACCCGGTGGCGCGGGCACCGGGGCATGGCTATCGCTGACCTCGGCTCTGGCAATCACCGCCGGAACACTTATTTCACGGCAGCTGAAGTCCAACGTCCTGCCTGTGATCGGATGGCATTTCGTGATCGGTGGTCTGGTACTGGCGCTGGCAGCCTGGCTGACCGAGGGCGCCCCGGCCATTAATTGGAGTGCACGGTTCGTCGCCATTCTCCTGTATGTGTCCCTCGTGGGGACCGCCGCGGCATTCCTCGCCTGGTTTACCGAGGTCCAGCACTGCCGCCTGGACACTCTTTCGGCGTGGACCTTCCTGGTGCCGGTATTCGGCATCCTGCTGTCGATACTCATCCTGGGAGAACCCCAGACCTTCTGGAGCATGGCCGGCATGGGCCTGGTTGTGCTGTCCATGGTCTTCCTGACAGCGCCGGGGAAACGCAGCGTCCAAGCGCCCCAATGACTCCCGGACCCGTAGGCGGCACAACATCCACTGGCCCGGGTGCCCTGCGCCTTGGTAGGCTCCACCTGTCAGCGAAATGCTTAGTTTCCGGAACGCTTGACACGTGGCAACTTCGAGGAGGCACAGTGAAGGCACTTGTTTACGGCGGCCCGGGACAGAAATCCTGGCAGGACGTACCTGACCCAAGAATCGTCAACCCCACCGACGCCATCGTGCGGATCGACACGACGACCATCTGCGGTACCGACCTGCACATCCTCAAAGGCGATGTCCCCGCCGTCCAGCCCGGACGGATCCTCGGCCATGAAGGAGTCGGCACCATCACGGACGTCGGCGCATCCGTCGGCAATCTCACGGTCGGCGACCGGGTCATCATCTCCTGCATCAAATCGTGCGGGCACTGCGCCAACTGCCGCACAGGGCTGTACTCGCACTGCCTGGGGGATGAAGGACAGTCCGGCATCGGCTGGATTTTCGGCCACCTCATCGACGGCACCCAGGCCGAATATGTCCGCGTCCCGTATGCGGACAACTCATTGCACCGGCTCCCCGAAGGGGTCAGCGACGAGCAGGCCGTCATGCTCTCGGACATCCTGCCCACAGGTTTTGAAATCGGCGTCCAGTACGGCCGGGTCAAGCCCGGCGACACGGTCGCGGTGATCGGCGCCGGCCCGGTAGGACTGGCAGCAATCGCCACGGCAGGACTTTACGGGGCAGCGGCCATCATCGCCATCGACCTCGATAAGAACCGGCTGGAGCAGGCCAGAACCTTCGGCGCCACCGAAACGGTCATCTCCGGCTCCGGCTGGAAAGAACAGGTCCTGGCTTTGACAGATGGCCAGGGCGTGGATGTTGCCATTGAGGCCGTGGGCATCCCCCAGACGTTCGAGATGGCCACCCGGATCGTCCGCCCCGGAGGCAACGTCGCCAACGTCGGCGTACACGGAAAGCCCGTCGAACTGCACCTCGAGGAACTGTGGATCCAGAACATCAACATCAGCACGGGGCTCGTCAACGCCAACACCACGCCCATGCTTCTGAAGCTGGTGGCCCAGCAGAAGCTCCCCGCGGAGAAATTTGCGACCCACCGGTTCGCCCTGGACAACATCCTGGACGCCTACGACACCTTCTCCCGGGCATCTGAAACCAACGCTTTGAAAGTTGTCATCACGCGTTAGCCGGCTTCACCTGGAGAGCCCGAAGCAACCCGACCGCAGGCACTGCAACGGAACAAGCGGCCTGGAAGGTGTAAGCGACGCCTCCTCGTACCGCCTCTGCCCGGGCACGTACTGTGACGGGAGATTGGAACCTCAACTGCCATGAATCTGCGCCTGCCGAGTTATCAGCAGAACCCTGAGCATCGTGCCGGATCCATGCTGTGACGCCGGGTCGATGACCACAAGCGGCGCCGCGCTGCCCTCAGCAAACGGTCCCGGCGCAGACAACGTGGGCAGTGGCACCGCCGAACCCCACGGTGCTGTCCCGGATGATCAGCCAGGCAGTGCGTCGATGACGGAGTGCGCCCCCTGCGTGGCCCGGCCGCTGCCGCTGCCCCAACGCGTGGAGTCGGTCCGGGCGGCCATTGCGGCAGAGCCGGAGCCGCTGGTCACACTGACGCACCTGCTGCAGCTGTGCCGTGACGAGCACCCGGTGCTGCAGGAACGGATACAGGATCCCGCCTGCCGAGCCCGGGCAGCACGGATCGCAGCCGGCGTGATGCCGCTGCTGCCCGCCCAGGCGCCGGTGGCCGTGTTCGGCCCGCAGGCCCGCGGTGCCCTTGCGGCAGCACTGGCCCCGGATCCGGACCTGCCGGCTGTAGTGGTGGCGCGCGCCCTGGCCGAACTGCTCGACGAACACTATTTCCGCAGCTTCATCGAGTCCTTTCGCCGCCGCAGCCCCTACCAGCCGGGGGTGGGCGATCCTATCCCGCTGGACAGTCCCGATCTACGGCAGGTCACCACGCTTCCGCCGACGTCCCCGCCGTGGCGGCTGGCCAACCGCCTGGACGAGACCCGCCACGTCCGGCTGGCCGGCGAGTGGGTCATGCAGTTCCAGGTCGTCTTCGACTACGGTCTGGCCGGCGCACTCAGCGGCCTCATCGGTCCGGACACCATCGTGGCAACCTGCCATCCGAACCAGACGTTAGCCGAGTTCCGGTTCCCTGCCGACACCCGGGGCCGTACCTTCCCGGTCCGCCCCGCGGACGAACAACGCCAGCACCGGGAAATTGACCGGTTGATCGGCGCCGCCGTTGCCGCCGGCGCGAGCATCGTCGTGCTTCCCGAACTGTGCGTCACCGAGCCGCTGGCCGCCCGGCTGCAGGGCTTGACCTGCCGCCCCGACGGGCCGCGGATGCTGGTCGCCGGCAGTTACCATCACGACGACGAACACGATGGGCCGCCGCGGCGGCGCAACACCGCCGTCGCCTATCTGCGCGGCTGCCCGTCCCCGCTGACCCAGGACAAGCATTCCCCTGCCGACCGTCCGGTCAACGAAGACATCCAGCCGCAGGGCTGGCCGCAGGTACGCGTCCATGTCAGCGACGACGGATGGCACCTGGTACTGGCGATCTGCCGGGACCTGCTCAACCCGCATGCCGTGCATGCCCTGACCGAGGCCGGCGCCAACCTCCTGCTGGTACCGGCGATGAGCGAGACCATGACCGCCTTCGGCGGCCCGGTGGCGAACCTTGTCGGAGCGGGCCAAGCCTTCGTGGCGGTGGCCAACAACCCCGCCGATTTCTCCGGCCCGGCCGAGCCGGCCGCCCGCCGGCCCGCCCGGGCACTGTTCGGCCACCCCGGCTTCGGGCAGCTGACCCGGCTCGTGCAGCCGCCCGGTGCCGAGCCGGGCGTGGCGCTGCTGCACGTGCAGACCGGACAGCTGCAATGGCTGGACACCGGTACCGCGCGGCCTGACCCGGGCCGCGCCGGAACCGCGATGCTGCCGGTGTGGGCCGGCCGGCTGGCCCGGCTGACCGGGCCGGCCCGCTTCGGACCGGACCGGTGGCAGTCAACGCAGGTCACCCTGCGGGCCGCGGCGGCGCTGGTACTGCTCACCGACGACAGCCGGCACGGCCCGGCGGTACTGCTCACCGAACGCGCACCCGACCTGGCCCACTACCCCGGGCAGCTGGTCTTTCCCGGCGGCGGCGCCGAAGCCGGCGACGACGGGCCGGCCGCCACAGCGCTGCGCGAGGCCGCCGAGGAAACCGGACTGGACCCGGGCAGCGTGCGGATTCTCGGCGCCCTGCCCCCGCTGGCGCTTCCCGACAGCGGCTTCCTGCTCACCCCGGTACTCGCCTGGTCGGCAGGTCCCGTCTTCACCGGCACGACCAACCTGGCCGAAGTCAGCACACTCACCACCATTCCCTTGCGCCGGCGCGCATGCGCAGATCCTGGGGAACGGGCCCTGGCTGCGGACCAGGGAACACCGGTTGGTTCCCGGCCTGCCCCGCTTGGAGCCGTCACCGGAACCATCCTCGACCTGCTCAGAGGCATGCTCGACCTGGGCGGGACACCGGACGCTGCGACGGCCGGGGCCGGTCCCGGACCGGGACCGGGACAGTCCTACCACCACTGACCCTCCGATCCTGGAAGCAGTCACAGTGACGGTGGCGGGTCAGCGCTTCTTCCGGCGCGCGGTCCAGGCCAGGTAGGAACCCAACGTAGCGCCCCCGCCGAGTCCTGCTCCCATGAGCGGCCGCGCCCACCGGCGAAACTCTTCCTTGTCGGCAACAACCAGTTCGCCTACACCCCTGATGAATGCGGCGGCGATCAGCCCTGCCACCAGGCGGTTGCCGATGCGCTCGGCCCGCTCCATGAGAGGCTCGAGTTCGGCCGCACGCAGATGCAGTTCGAAGCCGTCGGTATCCATGAGGTCCAGGATCCGGCGAAGCTTTCCGGGCAGCTCGACGCCCAGTTCCGCGGCATCCAGCCCTGCCTGTCCAAACCGCCTGGCATAGGCGGATAGTGAGATGCTGTGCAGTGCCAGCCGCTGCGCGTAGGGGCTGAGCGTCTCGGTGAGGTTGAATGCCGGATCCAGCCGGACCCCCATGCCTTCTGCCATGAGAACCATCTTCAGGATCAGCGCGACATCACGGGGCAGCTGCAGGTGGTGCTCGCGCAACAGCGCGAGCAGCCGGCCGATCAGCGGCGCGATGTCAATCTCGGCCAGCTGGCGGTCCTGATAAAGGGCCATGACCGCGGTGAGATCTGCGCGCAGCCGTGCACGGTCCACGAGCCGTTTCGCAACGGACAGGTCCAGCAAGGCCGAGCCGGCCCGCTCCGGGTCGCCTCGGGCCAGTGCGACCAGCAGGACGGCGAGCTGCCCCCGCAGCTTCTGGTCCACCTCACCGACCATGCCGAAGTCGATCAGCCCGATGCGGCCGCCCGTTTCGATGAAAAGATTTCCCGGATGCGGGTCGGCGTGGAAGAAGCCGTCCTCGAAGATCATCTGCGCGATGACGCCGACCGCGCGGTTGGCCAGCGCGCGGCGGTCGATCTCGGCCCGGTCCAGGCCTTCGAGGTCATCGACCTTGACCCCGCTGATCCGCTCCAAGGTCAGCACCCGGGAGGTGGTGGTATCCCAAAAAACCCGCGGGATGTGTACGCCCGGATTCCCGGCGAAATTCCCGGCGAACCGTTCCGCGTTACGCCCTTCCTGCAGATAGTCGAGTTCGGCGCGCAGGGTCCGGGCAAATTCCTCGGCCAAACCGGCTAGGTTGTAGTCGGCGGCTGCCTCCCACCGGCGGGCCGCCTGGGCGGCCAGATTCTGCAGGATCTCCAGATCCTCCTGGACGCGTGCAACAACGCCGGGGCGGCGGACCTTGACGACGACGCGGGTTCCGTCGGCGAGCAGGGCAGCGTGTGCCTGTCCGATCGAGGCACTGGCCAGCGGCTCGCTCTCGAACTCGGCGAAGAGTTCCTCCGGGCCGGCGCCGAGTTCCTGCTGTATCAGCCGCCGCACCGTCTCGCCGGGCACGGGTGGTGTCCCGTCCTGGAGCTTGGCCAGCTCCTGCAGATACTCCGGCGGCAGCAGATCCGAACGCGTGGAGAGCAGCTGGCCGAGCTTAATGAACGTTGGGCCGAGCTGTTCAAGGGCCAGCCGAAGGTGTTCCGGATTCGTGTAGGGCAGATCGCGGGACTCATGGCCCAGCACCCCGTGGTGGAACGGGACCCACCGCCCGAGCCCGGTGATGCCGGCGAGGAAGCCCAGTCCATGCCGGGCCAGGACCTCGGCAATCTCCCGGTACCGCCCGGCGTGACTGCTGACGACCACAGGTGCTCCTTGCTGGATGGGCGGGGACCGGCAGGGCGGATCGCCGGGAGACGGCCGGAATAACGTCGGTCCCCGAGTAGTTAACGTGTCCGGAGAGCACTGCTACGCCTTGTAGAATAGTACCGGTAAACATCCAGCCCCACAGGACGGAAAGAACGGGTCCATGATCAGCACGATAACGGGGCGGACCGCCAGATCCTCGTCCGCCATGTTGCTGACCGTTCTGGGGCTGGCCGCAGTGATCATGGGGATCCTGGGAATGCACGTTATGCCCGGGGCGCATGGATCCCTCGTCCCGGGCGCCACGACGGCTCACGTCACCGCTGCAACGCAGCCGCTAAGCGGGACGGACACACTTCCCTCCGCCGCAGCGCAGAGTCCCGCGGCAATTGCCGTCCCGCACGTTGAGGACGCGGCAGTTGGCGCCACTGAAACGGCCTTCCCGGCGATATTCCTCGACGAAGGCGGCAACGAGCCAGCCATGGCCGCGATCTGCCTTCTGGCCCTGGCCTTGTTGGGCATGGCCATCCTCTTGGTGCTGTCCACGCTCGGGCGGCTGGCTGTAACGCACCCGGCCGCCGTCCTGCCGGGGCCTCATGGCAATTTTCCCTTGATACGGCCGCCTTCTTTGGTCCAGCTGTCCATCAGCCGTACATAACCCCCGGGCCCGGCGGCCGGGGCTGGTATACGTCACAGGCCGCTGCCTTGCTCCGGTGCCCTCTTAATATGTAGCCCGTGTCCGTTGACGTGCGTCCGGCACGTGCTTCGACGCCGCCGCCTCCCGGCGCTTCGAGCCAACAGCTCTTGAACCTTGGTCCCTCGTGGAAAGAAAACCCTCATGAACCGTCTCCTTACCCGCCGCTCGGTCCTCTCCGCCTCCGTAGCCACCGCTACTGCGGCCGCCCTTGCCGCCTGTTCCAATCCTTCGGCCCCGGCCGGAGCAGCCACCCGGATCCTGCCGACCGATCCGCTGATCGCAGACTTCGAAGCCCGCCGCGCCGCCAGCGGGGCGACCGTCACCCAACAACTCACGGCCGCACCGTTTGACACGCAAATCACCGGGAAGTCCCTGACCACCTGGGGCTACAACGGATCCCTGAACGGCCCGCTGATCCGGGCGAAAACAGGAGACCTGCTCGACGTACCGGTGGCGAATAAACTCACGGAAGGCAGCAGCGTGCACTGGCACGGCCTGGCCCTGCGCAACGACGCCGACGGCGTCCAGGGCCTCACCCAGGAAGCCATCGCCGCCGGAACCGATTACAGCTACCGGTTCCGGCTGGCCCATCCGGGCACCTACTGGTACCACTCCCACTTCGATATGCAGCGCGAGCGTGCCCTTTACGGGGCCCTGGTCATCGAGGACCCGAACGAGGCCCTGTCCTACGACCAGGAGTGGGTCATCATCCTCGATGACTGGCTCGATGGCATCACCGGCACCCCGGAGGAGGTCGTGGAGGAACTGTCCATGGGCATGGACATGTCCGGCGGCAACATGGAGGGCATGGACCACGGCGGCGGGGGCGGCATGGACATGGGCATGAAGCACATGCTGATGGGCGCCACCAGCGACTATCTGGGCGGTGACGCCGGGGACGTGAAGATCCCGGTCCACCTGTTCAACGGAAAAGCACCCCAGGATCCCGAGATCCTGGACAGCAGGCCCGGAAACAGGGTCCGGCTGCGGATCATCAACGCCGCCGGCGACACGGCCTACCGGGTCGGCGTGCCCGGGCAGAAGATTACCCTGACCCACACGGACGGCTTCCCCGTGCAGCAGCAGGACGTGGACGCCGTCGTGCTCGGCATGGGCGAGCGTATCGACGCCCTCATCACCGTGCGTGACGGCTACACGCCCGCCCTGGCGCTGCCGGAGGGCAAGGACGGCAACGCCTACGGGCTGATCAGCACGGGCATCGGCACGGCACCGTCAAGCAACCGTCTGCCGAAGGCACTGGACGGAACCGTCACGGACGGCAGCCGCCTGAAAGCGGACGAGTCCGTCCTGTTCGCGCCCAAGCCGCCGGACCGGGTCCACGAGATGCGGCTGACCGGGTCCATGGAGAAATACGACTGGGGCATCAACGGGCGACGCTTTGACATGGCCGCGCCTCTCGACGGGGCCTTCGACCTCCGCCTGGACGAGCGCGTACAGGTCAAGATCGTCAACGACACCGACATGTGGCACCCCATGCACCTGCACGGACACACCTTCCAGCTGGCCGGCAACGGTGCCCGCAAGGACACCGTCATCGTCAAACCCAAGCAGACGGTGGTCTTCGAATTCGATGCCGACAACCCCGGCCAGTGGCTGACCCACTGCCACAACGCCTACCACGCCGAAGCCGGCATGATGGGCGTCTTCTCCTACCTCAAGTGACCGTCCGGGGCCGCCGGCGATGCGCCTGCCCGCCGGCGGCCCGCCCCTACCCCAGGATCATGTTATGCACCCTTCCCACGCCGCGGAACTCTTCCTGCCGTCGCCCACCGTCAGCGCCCTCAGTATCGGAGGGCTGACAACGGCGCACGGGCATGAATCCCCCGCCGGATGCTCAAGAGGATGGTAGAAGTGCGTGTCTGGCCGGGAACGGCGTATCCGCTGGGGGCCACGTTTGACGGACGCGGCACCAATTTCTCCCTGTTCACCCGGTTCGGTACCGCTGTAACGCTGTGCCTGGTGGACGGGTCCGGTTCCGAAACCCGGGTGCCGCTGACCGAAACCGATGGATACATCTGGCACGGCTACCTGCCGGGGATAGGACCGGGACAGCGTTACGGATACCGCGTGGACGGCCCTTACGAGCCATCCGCCGGCCACCGCTTCAACCCCAGCAAGTTCCTGCTCGATCCCTACGCCAAGGCCATCGAAGGTGCCCTGCACTGGGATCCCGCGCTTTTTTCATACGGCCAGGCGGATCCCCAATGGCGCGAAGACTCCGACTCCCTCCCGCACATGATGCTCGGCGTGGTCATTGACCCCACATTCGACTGGCAGGCCGACACGGCCCCGAAAACCCCCTACCACGAGACGGTGATCTATGAGGCCCATGTGAAGGGCCTGACCCGGCTTCACCCCGAGGTACCTGAACCGCTGCGCGGCACCTACGCGGCCGTGGCCCATCCGGCAATCGTGGCCCATCTGCAAAAGCTCGGGATCACGGCCATCGAACTGATGCCGGTCCAGCAATTCATCCATGACCGGTTCCTGATCGACCGGGGGCTGTCGAATTACTGGGGATACAACACCATCGGGTTCCTCGCCCCGCATAGCGGCTACGCCTCGGCGGCCGACGCGCTCAGCGCGGTCACGGAATTCAAGACGATGGTCCGCACCCTCCACCAGGCCGGGATCGAGGTCATCCTCGACGTCGTCTACAACCACACCGGCGAAGGCAACCATCTCGGTCCCACCCTCTCCTTCCGGGGCATCGACAACGCCTCCTACTACCGGCTCGACGAGGCCCGGCGGGAGTTCTATACGGACTACACGGGAACCGGAAACTCGCTCAATGTCCGCACCCCGCATACCCTGCAGCTCATCATGGATTCCCTGCGGTACTGGGTGACCGAGATGCACGTGGACGGCTTCCGCTTCGATCTGGCAGCTGCCCTGGCCCGGGAGTTCTACGACGTCGACCGGCTCTCCAGCTTTTTCGACCTCGTCCAGCAGGACCCGGTCGTCTCCCAGGTCAAGCTGATTGCCGAACCCTGGGACCTGGGACCCGGCGGCTACCAGGTGGGAAACTTCCCACCGAACTGGAGTGAATGGAACGGAAAATACCGGGACACCATCCGGGATTTCTGGCGCGGCGAACCGTCAACTCTCGGCGAATTCGCCTCCCGCCTGACCGGCTCCTCGGACCTCTACGAACACTCCGGGCGGCGCCCCCGGGCCTCCGTCAACTTCGTCACCGCCCATGACGGCTTCACGTTGGCAGACCTCGTGTCCTACAACGACAAACACAACGAGGCCAACGGGGAAGACAACAGGGACGGCGAAACCCATAACCGGTCCTGGAACGGCGGCATCGAAGGACCCACCCAGGACCCGGCCGTCCTGCGGCTGCGCTCCAGGCGCCAACGCAGCCTCATGGCTACGCTGCTGCTCTCCCAAGGGGTCCCGATGATCCTGCACGGCGATGAAGTAGGACGGACCCAGCACGGCAACAACAATGCTTACGCCCAGGACTGCGCACTGGCCTGGATCAACTGGGACAGCGCGGACGAGGACCTGCTGGAATTCACCATCGCCGTCAGCCGGCTGCGCGCGGCACATCCCACATTCCACCGGCGCCGGTTCTTCAGCGGAGAACCCGTCATCCAACCGGACGGCGGGCATTTGCCCGACGTCGTGTGGCTAAGACCGGACGGCAGCCCGATGGCACCCTCGGACTGGACCCGGGGTACCGACCTTTCGCTGGGAATGTATCTGAACGGCAGCGGCATCCGCTGCTCCGACCTCACCGGCAGCATGATGACCGACGCCGACTTCCTGCTCTACTTCAACGCCGGTGCCGAGGCGAGGAAGTTCACCCTGCCGCCGGCCCAGTACGCGCCTGGCTGGGAACTCGTCCTGGACAGCTCCCGGGAGGCAGCCCGATCAGGCCTGACCCCGGGGCAGATCCTGGAGATCCCACCGCACACTCTCCTCGTTCTTCGGGAACCGGGCAGGACGGTCCATGCCAAAGACCGCTTCAACACCCCATCGTGACCAGGGCCCGGCCCGGGCAGGACCTGGACCGGAGGGGAAACACTGATCCGGAAGCAACTCTCTGGCCGGGCACGGCGCGTCTTCTGAAACGAGCGCAGGCAGGCGGTCCGTCCTGCCCGCCTCTGGCCAAGTTTAACGTGCCCGGACGACGGCGGCGGTCGCCTCGGCGATCGCCGCCTGTTCGTCTGTGGGCACCACCAGCACCGGGATGGCCGAGTCCGGGGCGGAAACCGACCGGGCCTCCTCCGTTCCGCCAGCGGCTTCATTGGCGTCCGGGTCGGCTCTGATGCCCAGTGGCTCGAGCTTGCCCAGCACCTTGGCGCGGAACGGCGCCGAGTTCTCCCCTATGCCGCCGGTCAGCACCACCGCCTTTGCCCCGCCGCAGGCCACGTGGTAGCCGCCGATGTACCTGGCCAGCCGGTGAGCTGCCATTTCCAGCGCCAGCTCCGCTTCCTCGTCCCCGGCGGCTGCGGCGTCGGTGATGGCGCGCATGTCGTTGTGTCCGGCGACTGCCTTGAGCCCGGAATCCCGGTTGAGCAGGTTGTCCAGTTCGTCGGCGGAATAGGCCTGTCGGAGCAGGAAGACCAGTACGCCCTGATCCACGTCGCCGGACCGGGTGCCCATCATCAGGCCCTCCAGCGGTGTGAAGCCCATGGAGGTGTCCACGCTTCGACCGCCGCGCACTGCAGTGGCCGAGGCGCCGTTACCCAGGTGGGCGATGACTCCGTCGAAGTTCGCCCACGGCACGCCCAGCAGCCCGGCGGCACGCCGGCCCACATACTCGACGCTGATGCCGTGGAAACCGTACCGGCGGATGCCATGCCGCCGGTAGAGCCCGTCCGGCAGGGCGTAGCGCCAGGTGTGTTCGGGCAGCGTGCGGTGGAAGGAAGTGTCGAAGACGGCAACCTGCGGCACATTCGGCCAGGCCCGGGTGGCCGCGCGGATGCAGAGCACGGCCGGCGGGTTATGCAGCGGGGCCAGCGGGTTGAGCAGCTCGAGGGCGCGGGTAATCTCGATGTCGATCAGGACGGGACCGGTGAAGCGGCCGCCCCCGTGGACCACCCGGTGCCCGACGGCGCCGAGTTGCCGGTTGCCGGTTGCCCAGCGAACCGGCGAGCTCTTCGGCGACCAGTTCGAGGGCCACGGTGTGATCGGCGACCTCGTCCTCGCCGATCCGCTCTATGGCGCCCCGGGCGATCTCCTGTCCGCCCATTCCCGGGTTGCCGGAGTCGAGTCGGCGCACCGAGTACTTCAGCGATGAGGAGCCGGAGTTGAGTACGAGGACGAGCATCGGTCTGCCTCCTGGGATCGGGTGGGTCCGGTCAGGCTCCGCATTCGCCTTGCTGAAGCCTGACCGGCATCCATTCTGCCAAAGCCAGAAGCCCGCGACAGGCACGCTTCCGGTCCTGCAGCCCCCCGCGATCGCGCCCTGATGCTTAGTTGCAGTCCTCTCGTTTGGTTGAACAACCATGGCAGGCCCGGCCCATATCTGCCACACTGTGGTCAGGCAGGTGCCGGCGCTAAAGGAGGACAGGTCCGTGGACAACGGGGAGAGTTTTCAGGTCGTGGTCGGCTTGGACGGATCGGACGGCTCACGGGCCGCCCTCGACTGGGCCGTGTCCGAGGCGCGTCTGCGCAGGGGAAAGGTCCGGGCCGTGACCGCGTGGCAGCCTCCTGCGGTAACGGCGGGGATGGAGGGCCTGATTTGGGATCCGGCATCGTTTGAGGCCGCGGCAAAGAACGAACAAACACGGGCGTTGAAACGCGTACCGGCCGAGGACGTCCCCATCAGCAGGCTGCTGGTCCAGGGATCACCGGCGGCCGCCCTCCTCGACGCTTCTAAGGACGCGGACCTGCTCGTCGTCGGTTCACGAGGACTCGGCGGGTTTAGCGGCCTGCTGCTCGGCTCCGTGTCCACGCACCTCATCCATCACGCAGTCTGCCCCGTATTGGTCGTCAGGCCCCGGCAAGGATCCGCAGCGTAAGCGCACCCAAGAGCTGCGGCCCGGGTCCTGCAACAGGTCAGGAAGCGGATGAGGAGGCCGGTATCAGGGCCACAGGTGATGGCATAGAGGCGTCAGGCAACCGTCCCATCCGTATGATCATCACGGCGGAGCGGGATTTGACGCATAGCTCCCGTGCTGGATGGACACGGGCATGACGCAGGCCAGAGGGTAAGCCCAGGCTTACGGCCGCGTAAACCCAGCCCTATGCACGGTACCTCTTGATTCGCGGCGTATTGCCGGTCGCGGTTCTTGGGCGTGGAGGTGATGCACCGAACAGATCGGGCCGAGGATGTTCGATGAACAATCTATGTCTCCTTGAAGGCACGGGAATTGACCAGCCAAGACAAAGTATCTTCCGGTCGAAGATTCCATTACAGCCTCCAGGGTATGCCGACGGTCGATGAATCCGAGGAGACCCGGACAGGCACTTGTGAATCCTTTCCCACTCTATTCCAACCGGTTCATGGCCGTGATCCAAGAGCACCGGATGCCCTCGTCCCTTGTCTTGGTCATAAGTTGTCCTGATGCTTAAATTGTCTGGGAACCGATGGAGGCATGGTCGCAAATGGTCAGGGCCCCATCCTCGATAGGCGGGCTGTTTCAACCACCCCTGCAATGTGTGACGTGGTGCCGCCCTCGCTCGCCCTCTCAGAACCATGCTGCAGCTCTCTAGACCGGAGGCTTTATGCCGAAGATGTCCCGAATTGAAACGGCGTTTTGCCGTAGCGCCGCCTGGCGGCACTTCACGGGATCTGTCGTCCTGCCCTGGGCACTTCAAGGCCGCGGCATCAGCGGTGATGTGCTGGAACTAGGTGCCGGCAGCGGCGCGATGGCTGCGGCGCTGTTGCAGCAGACACCTGGAATTCGCCTGACGGTCACAGACCTCGATGAGGGCATGCTCGCCAAAGCCCGCGGTCGCCTTCCGCGACCGGGTCCCAAAGTGCAACAAGCGGACGCAACGGCGCTTCCCTTTCAAAGCGCGTCGTTCGATTTTGTGCTTAGTTTCTTGATGCTGCATCACGTCCTGAACTGGCAGGCCGCCATAGCGGAAGCGGCCCGGGTACTAAGACCTGGCGGTATGCTGATCGGTTATGACCTGACGGCCTCGCCGGCAGCCAAGCTGATTCACCTCGTCGACCGATCGCCGCACCGGCTCGTGCAGCCTGCAGAACTGACAGCCACAGCGCGGCTGGCAAGTCTCGATATATCGGTACGCACCGGCCTTATGCGCCAGGTAATGCGGTTCCGTGCACGGAAAAGCTAAATCGTTGCGCGCCGCTGGCCGGTAACCCGCGGCCAAAGCCAGAACCGCGGGCGGCATGATCACCGTAGACGACGGCTAAGGCACATTTAGGCAGGGGAGTCCCCTTGCAGCCCGCGCACGTCGAGTTGCTTCAACCAGCACGAAAACGGAAGAGTAGGGACAGGCGAAGACCGACGTGTTAACCGAACCTAACTTGCCTACCCGGATTACTCGGCGGCAATGTCCCTGACGGCGAGGAGGGTCCGCCGCGCTGCACCCGTACATACAGCACGTGTACCCCCGGCGGTCCGGCCTTACGGCCCAGGCCGGCTGATAGCCTGAGCCGAAGAGACGTCCCTTGGCCGTCCTTTCTTCGAGGAGTTCTTCGTGGTTTTTTTCGATGCCGTTCGCGCACCTGTTGAACCCACTGCCTGGCACTTACGGGCGGCCTCGGACGCTTTGGTTGCCTTCCGGGTGGATCCGGCAGCGGGCTTGGATTCAGCTGAAGCAGAACGCAGGCTGCAGACGGACGGACCCAACGAGCTCCGCACTTCCGCGCGGGTGCCGAGATGGCGGAAGATCCTGGCCCAGTTTCAGGATCCGCTGATCTATCTGCTGCTGGTCGCTATCGCCATCTCCCTGGGCGCCTGGGCGGTTGAAGGCGCGACCGGTGCGCCCATCGATGCGGTGGTCATCGCAGCGGTGGTCTTGCTCAACGCCCTGCTCGGCCTTGTTCAGGAGAACAAGGCGGAGAACGCCGTGGCCGCCCTGAAATCGATGACAGCCGCAACCTCCACAGTGTGGCGCGATGGTGAGCTCAAGACGGTTCCCGCCGCGGAACTGGTCCTCGGTGACATCCTGGTGCTGGGCGAGGGTGACGCCGTCGGGCTGATGCCCGGCTGATCACGGCCACCGCATTGCGCGTATCGGAAGCCTCGCTGACCGGTGAGAGCGAAGCGGTCTTCAAGGATCCCGCTACCTTGGGCGGGGACGTGCCGCTGGGGGACCGCCTGAACATGGTCTTTAAGGGCACGGCCGTCGTGCAGGGGCGCGGGCTCGCGGTTGTCACCGGGACGGCCATGGAAACCGAAGTGGGTGCCATCGCGGGCATGCTCGAACGGACCGAGTCCGAACCGACTCCCCTTCAGAAGGAAATCGCGGGGGTCAGCAAACTGCTGGGTATCACGGTGATAGTCATCGCCATTGTGGTGATGGTAACCATCGTGCTGGTCAACGAAGTGTCCTCGCTGGCGGATCTGGTCACCGTGCTGCTGCTGGGAGTCTCGCTGGCTGTGGCCGCGGTGCCCGAGGGGCTCCCTGCCATCCTGTCCGTCGTACTGGCCATCGGGGTCCAGCGGATGGCCAGACGCAACGCGGTCGTGAAGGACCTCCACTCGGTGGAAACCCTTGGCTCCGCCTCTGTCATTGCCTCTGACAAGACCGGAACGCTGACCAGGAACGAGATGACGATCGGCCGGATCGTCACCGCATCGGGGCAGATCGAGCTCACCGGCACCGGCTATCGACCCGAAGGCCAGGTTCTTCAAGGAAACCATGAGGCCAGCGATCCGATCGTGCTGCAAGAGGCCAGCATGGTCCTGGCCGGCGGCTCATTCGCCAATAATGCACAGCTGACAGAACACGGCGGCGAGTGGCAAATCCAGGGCGACCCTACCGAAGCTGCGTTCCTGGTTGCTGCCCGGAAGCTGGTCGGAGTTACCGAGCGGGTCGGAGAGCACGAACGGCAGGGCGAAGTCCCGTTCACCTCCGAGCGGAAGCTGATGTCAGCGCTGGCGCGCCACAAGGAGTTCGGCGAGCTCACCCTTGTCACCAAGGGCGCCCCCGATGTCCTCCTGGGGCGCTGCACCCGGATGCAGGTGGGCACGGACATTATCCCGCTGGACGGTACGCTGCGCCGCAAAGCTCTGGCCGATGTCGAGGCCCTGTCGGCCCAGGCCTTCCGCACCCTGGCGGTGGCCTACCGGCGATATGGAGAGCAGGACCGTCACGAAGCGGAGGTGATCGACGAGGCTGATGAAAACGCCCTCGTCTATCTCGGCGTTGCCGGCATTATTGACCCACCCCGTGCCGAAGCGGCAGTTGCCGTGGCGGAGGCCCGACGCGCAGGCATCCGGGTGGTGATGATCACCGGTGACCACCCCGTAACCGCCGCCCGGATTGCCAGTGATCTGGGTATTTCCCAACCGGGGGAGAAAGCAGTGACCGGAGCCCGGCTCGATGAACTCGACGACGCGGGTCTGCGGGCCGTCGCCGGTTCCGCGTCCGTCTACGCGCGGGTGTCCCCTCACAACAAGCTTCAGATCATCGACGCGATGCAGGCACAGGGCAATGTCGTTGCCATGACCGGAGACGGGGTCAATGACGCCCCGGCCCTGAAGTCAGCAGACATCGGCATTGCCATGGGCATTACGGGAACCGAGGTGACCAAGGAAGCTTCGAAAATGATTCTCGGCGACGACAACTTCGCCACCATTGTCTCAGCGGTGCGCCAGGGCCGGGTCATCTTCGATAACATCGAAAAATTCCTGCGCTATCTTCTTTCCTCCAATATGGGGGAAGTCTTCACTGTTTTCCTCGGCGTGGTCTTCGCCGGCACCCTGGGTTTGGCAGGTGCAGGCGGCGAGGCAGTAGCACTGCCTCTGCTGGCCACCCAGATCCTGTGGATCAACCTCGTCACCGACTCCGGGCCCGCGCTGGCCATGGGATTTGACCCGGAAATAGACGACGTAATGTCCCGCCCGCCGCGGAAGATAACCGACCGCGTCCTTGGGCGGCGGATGTGGCTCGGTATATTGGCCGTCGGCCTCGTCATGGGCATTGCCTCGCTGCTGACCATCGACATCTTCCTGCCCGGCGGTCTCGTCGATGGCAGCGACTCCCTGGACGTGGCCCGGACCGCCGGGTTCACCACGCTGGTCCTCGCGCAGCTGTTCAACGCCTTCAACTCCCGTTCGGACACAACCAGCGCGTTCCACCGGCTTTTCGTCAACAAGTGGCTGTGGGGCGCCGCCGTGCTCGCGGTTGCCCTTCAGCTGGCCGTGGTGGAACTGCCGCTGCTGCAACAGGCCTTTGGGACCGCGTCCCTGGACGCGGCGCACTGGGCAGTCTGCATCGGCATGGCATCCGCGGTGTTGTGGTTCGACGAACTCCGCAAACTGCTCTACAGATCAATCCGAAAGAATCAACCCACCGCAGCACCACGAGGATGAGGCTCAACAATGCAGGAGCCCTGGAACGCTCGGGTCACGAGTTGCTTTCAGAGCACACCCCCGTTTGAAGCACCATTGGATGTGCATCACCGATCGTCAGTCCCCCCGTGCGTTCTTCTAAGACCCGCTTAGACGAGACTTACACAGCAATTGGGAGGAGTTGGCACGCACACACGTCCGTATCTCCGACTCACCTCCGGGCGCTATCCAACCGACGCACGACTCGCCCAGCTTATCGGCGAACACACGATGAAGAGTGACGAATTCGCGAGCCTTTGGGCTGAAGGCGACGTCGTCGACTGCGTCGACTACACCGTCGCCCTAGCGGGAGCAGGATTCGACATACCCCAAGCTCACGGCACTACCCCTTGGCTATTTTAGAGACCGCACCACCAGTGGGTCCTTTGAACAACAGAGCAGCATTCTCGACGAAACCAAACCGCGGGCGCTGGCGGTAACCGTATCCTTGTTAGATCGGGAACGACGTCGTCGAGCTCGACGGCAGCTACGCCGGCTAGCAAACCTGGCAGAACTCCGGCCGGTTAATCAAAGCATAGAACCACCGGCACCGCACGGCTCGAAGAACCCGCTGTCAGGAACGGCCTGGCCGTGTACGAAAAGAGATAAGGAATCCCTTCATGATGAACGGCTTTGGTATGGACGGGATGGGGCTTGCGTGGATCTTCTGGCTTCTGCTGATCGCGGGCCTGGTCACGCTCGCCGTGGTGCTGGTCAAAGCCTTCACCCGCAACGCCGGCGGAAACGCGCCCGCCGATGGGCAGGGATTACCGCGCACGGGTGCGGGCCATGCCCGCGCCCGGGAGATCCTTGAGGAGCGTTACGCCCGCGGGGAGATCAGCACGGAGGAATACCAGGAACGGCGACGGATACTGGATGAGGAGGGCAGGTGAGGCCGCTGACACGCCGCCAGTTGCTGGCACTGGGTGCGGTCGGGGCCGGTGCTACGGCTGCCGGCGGTGCCGGGCTGTGGCTGACCACCGGCAACGGACCGGGATACACCGGGGGTAAGGACCTGGCAGAACCGCAGGTGCTAGCCAGCCGCGACGGGGTACTTGAGCTGGACCTGACCGCCGCGCCGGCACGGGTCCGCGTCGGCGAGCGGGAGGCCTCCGTTCAGGCGTTCAATGGCTCCCTGCCCGGTCCAACCCTGCGGGCACGCGCGGGCGACACAATCCGGGTCACAATGCGCAACGGGCTGCAGGCTCCCACGAACCTGCACGTGCACGGACTGCACGTCTCCCCACAGGGCAACAGCGACAACCCCTTCGTAAGCATTGATCCGGGCGGGTCCTTCGACTACGAGTTCGCCCTGCCCGGGGACCACCCGCCGGGTACCTACTGGTACCATCCCCACCGCCACGGGCACGTCGCCGGCCAGGTCGCCGCCGGCCTCTACGGTGCCATCGTGGTGGAGGACTCCGACCCGGTTCCGGTCACCCGGGACCGGGTGCTGGTGGTCTCCGACCTGTCCCTGGACGCTTCCGGGAATCTCGCCGAGGTGGACCAGATGCAGCAGATGATGGGACGTGAGGGAGAGCTCGTCCTGGTCAACGGGCAGCTCCGCCCGCAACTGCGCGCCGCCCCCGGGGAGCGGGAGCGGTGGCGGCTCATCAATGCCTGCCCCTCCCGGTACCTGCGCCTGGGACTGGAGGGCCAAGGGGTCCGGCTGCTCAGCCGGGACCTCGGGCGCCTGCCGATCCCCGAGGACGTCACCGAAGTGGTTCTCGCCCCCGGCAACCGCATTGAGCTGCTCGTGGAAACGCGCCAAGGAGCCTCCGCCCTCACGGCTGCCCCCGTGGACCGCGGCAACATGAACGGCATGATGGGCGGGGCCATGAGGGGTGCCAACGTACCCGGTGGCGATCCGGTCGAACTGCTCACCCTGGCCGTCTCGGGAAGCGCGGACGCAGACCCCGGGCCCGTGCCCGAAGGCCGGCCCCTGCGCGATCTGCGGAACGAGCCGGTCATCGCCGCACGCACCTTGGACTTCGCCATGGGCATGAATGGAAACATGGGCAGGGGAATGGGCAACGGACAGGGTGCCAGGATGGCCTTCACCATCAACGGACGGGAGTTCGACCCCGAACGGCTCGACGAGTCGGTAGCAGCCGGGACCGTGGAGGAGTGGATCCTGACCAACTCCAGCCCCATGGACCACCCCATCCATTTGCACGTGTGGCCCATGCAGATCGTCCAGGACGGCGACCGCGACGTGACCGAGCCTAAATGGCAGGACGTCGTCAACGTCCCGGCCCGCAGCAAGGTGAAAGTCCGGGTGGCCTTCGACGACTTCGCCGGCCGCACCGTGATCCACTGCCACATCCTGGACCACGAAGACCAAGGTATGATGGCCACCGTCCAAGCCCGCTGACCCGCCAGCGGGCTTCGACCGTGGTCATCATTGCAACCCTTGGCTCTGCGACCCCGCCGCGAAACCGGGACGGCCTTGCTCCAGGTCCGTTCGCATTCGAAACCAGCACCGGCTACAAAGCGGGCACCACGTTTCGAAGGAAACCACCATGAAACGCTTTACTGCCCTCTCTGCAACGGCCGTCACAGCCGCCCTTTTCCTGGCAGGCTGCGCCTCCGACACCGGATCGGACACTGCCGCGGAGACCACGCAGGGCGTGGAAACCATGTCCCAGTCCCCTTCCGCTGCCTCTTCCGGGGTTGCCGGTGACCACAACAGTGCTGATGTGATGTTCGCGCAGATGACGACTCCGCACCACGAGCAGGCCGTGCAGATGAGCGAGATCATGCTGGCTAAAGACGGCTTGGACGCGCAGATCACGCAGCTGGCCGAAGAAATCAAGGCCGCCCAGGGGCCCGAAATCGAGAAAGTGACCGGCTGGCTCGAGGCCTGGGGCGAGCCGACGGAAACGTCCGGCGGCCATGCCATGGAAGGCATGATGAGCCCGGATGATCTCGGGAAGCTCGAAGCCGCCCAGAGCGATGACGCAGCCCGGATGTTTCTGGACCAGATGATCGAGCACCAGGAAGGCGCCGTCGCGATGGCCGAAGAGGAAGTGGCCAACGGCTCCAATCCGGAGGCAGTTGCCCTGGCCAAGCAGGTCGTGGAAGACCAGGAAGCGGAGATCGAGAAGATGAAGGATCTTATCGCCGCTCTCTGACACCTCCTGTCTCCCCATTCCCGGGCACTGGCTCTAATCCCGTGCCTCGACGAGTTCACCTTCCGGTTCAACCGGCGCACGTCCAAGAGCCGTGGATTGCTCTTCTACCGTCTGCTGGACCAGGCCGTGAACACCGGTCCTCATCCACTGAACACCGGTCCTCATCCACTGAAAACGCTCGTTATCCCGGAAAGCGAGAAGGACTTCAGCTAAGCAGATACCTAATTCATTTGTTCTGTTTCACGGTCCATCTTTGCCATTTCCCGACGGGCTTCACGGGGAGCTTCCTCCTTCGCCTCCTCGGGTGTCAGGCCGTACCATTCATCCAGCCACCGGGTGAACTGGTCGATCTGGTGCTGCTGGTTGGCGATGATGTTCTCGGCGTGGGTACGGATGTCCGGGCGCTCGCCCCGCTCAAGTTCGAGCTCCGCCATTTCAATGGCTGCACGGTGGTGCGGAATGATCGCCGCCATGAAGGTTACTTCGAGCTCTTTGCCTTCCAGATTGGCAGGGTTTCGCCGAACTCATAAACAGTGGGAGAGGTTGGTTCCGGCTGCTCCCCCGATTCAGCCGTACGTGCCTGTGTCAGTACTGTTGCCGGTACTTCCGTTGCGGCAGTTGCTACTGGCGTGCTGCCCAGCATGGCCGCCAGCATGGCGGCGGAAACTGCAGCCGCGGCGCGGCCGCGGAGGGCGTGATTTGTTTGCATCGTCTTACGTCTTTCGTTCACGTTCGTGCTTCGGTTCCGGCCACCGGGTGCCGGGACTGTCCTCTAGGGAAATCCGGGCACCCGGTGGGACTTGCGCGACCGGCTAGCCCAGAGAGCCCAGCAGGTCGGCGCAGGCCTGTTCGCAGCGGCGACAGGCCTCTGCGCAGACGCGGCAGTGGTCGTGCATGGAGGCGTGTTGTTCGCATTCGTCGGCGCAGGCCTTGCAGACGGTCCGGCAGGCTTCCAGGACGGCGCGGGTAACGTTTGCGTCGTACCCGGTGTGCCGCGAGAGGATGTTGCCCGTCGTCACGCAGATGTCGGCGCAGTCGAGGTTGGTGCGGATGCACTTGGTCAGCTCGGCGACCATGTCTTCGCTGAGGCACGCATCCGCGCAGGCCGTGCAGGTCTGCGCGCATTCGAAACAGGCCCGGATGCACTCGATAAGTTTCGCCTTGTCGACGTTCCCCAGGTCCTTGGGGTAAGTGTCCAGCATTGTCTGTACGTGTGTCATTGTTCTTCTCCGATTCGTTCTTGGTGTCACCGGTGGCGGTTGCGGCCACCATGGTTTCGGTACGGTGCGTTGTGCCTGTCTTGCTGCTGGATCCTGTCTGCCTCCCCGTTGAAAACGCCGGAACGGTCGCCGGCGAGGGGAAGGCATGCGGGCAGGGCCGCTCAACGAGCGCATCCGCCAGGCGGCCGGCACCCGGCAGACACGGGGCCAGGTTTATGTCCGGCTGATCGACATCTCGACGAGGGATGGTGACGGCGGAGGCGGCCCCGGATCCATGCCCGTCGGCGACGGTGCCGCCACGAGCGGATCAGTCAGTGCGTGCTCGGGCAGGACCAAAACGGCTTGCCCTTCGGGGCGCTGGACGGCTGCATAGGTGTCCGGTGCCGCGTAGTCTCCACAGCAGTCATGGCGGTGGCCTTCCGCATGAGGCGCCGTGTCCAGCGCTGGTCCTATCCCCGGACCCACTGGAGGCTTTACGTGGTGGGCATGCCCGGCCGCTGCTGGCTCCGCAGAAATCCGGCCACCTGCTTCCGGCTGCCCGGTGACGCACACGGCCATCACGCTCGCAACGAGGAGCGTGATGGCCACACCGGCAATGATGCTTCGCCAGGCCCCCACCCGGTGAAGCATCGCTGCAGGACGTCTCGTAAGCCGGATCATGATCCTTCCATAGGGACGAACATGTCTGGCCCACACTACCGATGCGCCTCAGGTCCGGCTACCCCAAAAGCCGAACTGCACCGTAAAGCGAAAGCGCAGCACAACCGCCAACCGACCGCCAGCAGCTTCGCCTCGATCGGCCGTGGGGTCGAAGCCGACGTCGGTGCCTCCGCCAGCTACGGCAAGATGATCCTGAACCTCATCTGGGCCAAGGGCTACAAGGTCATCGCCGTTCCCTGACTGCGGGCTGTGCGGGTCTTTGCCAGCGTCGCAATCTCCCCTGCAGTAGCAGGCGTACTGATGCCGGTGTCCACCATCGTCGTGGACCTGAACGCCCAGCTGCTGCGGCCGGATCAAGCTCGATGCGGCCGCGGTGCAATAAGCCGTAGCCGTGGCGCAGAACACAGGCCCTGCCGGATTCGGCAGGGCCTGTACAGCTTCGGTACCCTTGACATGGGACCGATCAGGATCGACTGGAAGGCAGGACTGATGAACCACCGCATCATGTCAGGCCTCTCCCTGCCCATCCGCCACTCACTGACACTGCTTTTGGGCCTAGCAGCGGTTATCACCGGGATCCTCGGGATGCACATCCTGAACATCTCCCACGGCCCCGGATCCGGCAGCCTCGACGTAACCGTCACGACAGCTGCCGCCCATACCGCGAGTCATTCGTCTGATGCGGAAGCCGCCGTACCCAGCCACGCCACGCCCCCAGACTCAGCCGGTTGCACCGGGCCCTGTGGAGGCGAGCATGATTTGATGGCCGCCGCCTGCGTGCTGATGATGGTGGTGGCCAGCTTCGCCCTGTTTTTCAAGCCAAACCGGCTGCGGACCGAAAGCCGGCACGGTTTGCGGGCACCGCCCCACCCTGTGCCCTGGTCCACGTCCATGCTCCGGCCTCCTTCGCTCGTTCAGCTCTCTATCAGCCGCACCTAGAATCCCTGCGCCTTCTCCCCTATGGGCGAGGCGTGTTTCCGCATGCCCTGCAGCGTGTAGAGGGCATGCTCACTGATAGCCAGCAGTATTTGAGAACATTTTTTGAAGGAATCCACCATGAAGCGCTTTAGCGCCATTTCAGCAACCGCCGTTGCCGCCGCCCTCTTTCTGGCCGGCTGCGGCTCGGACACAGGATCGGACACCGCCGAAGGAACCATGCCGGGCATGGACCACGGCAGCATGTCTGCATCCCCCTCGGCTGCCTCTTCCGGGGTCGCCGCCGACAATAACAGCGCGGACGCCATGTTCGCGCAGATGATGCTCCCCCACCACGAGCAGGCCGTGGAAATGAGCGACATCATGCTCGCCAAGGACAACCTCGATCCGCAGATCATGCAATTAGCCGAAGACATCAAGGCCGCCCAAGGTCCGGAAATCGAGAAAATGACCGGCTGGCTGCAAGCTTGGGGCGAGCCGATGGAAATGTCCGGCGATCACGCCATGGAAGGCATGATGAGCCCGGACGACCTTGCCCAGCTTGAGGCAGCCCAGGGCGATGAGGCAGCCCGGATGTTCCTGACCCAGATGATCGCCCACCACGAAGGTGCCGTGGCAATGGCTGAAGAAGAAATCGCCAACGGGCAGGACCCTGACGCCGTCGCCCTCGCCGAGGCGGTTGTCGCTGACCAGAGTGCAGAAATCGAGAAGATGAAAGAACTTCTCGCCGGTCTCTGACATCTTCTTTCACGCAACCGGGCACAGAACCGTTCCTGTGCCCGGACAACGTGCTATCCCTCCCCCAGGCCCGCGTACGCGGCTGCCGTCCCCTTATTGGAGACTCTTTCCCTGATGAACCGTTCACCCATGTCCCTTAAGTCCTCCCGGATCCGCATCTGGAAGCGGGGAGCCCTTACCTCTGCTGCCATGTCCGTAGCGTTGCTCGCCGCAGGCTGCGCCCAACCCGCGGAAACCCCTGATCCTGCCGCTGATACCGGTGCCTCCCCCTACGGCCACGTACACGGCATGAGCGTCGACCCGGCATCCGGCCAGGTTCTGCTGGCCACGCACGATGGTCTCTTCAACGTTACGGCGGAGAAACCCGAAAAGATCGGGCCAACCATCGACCTGATGGGCTTCTCACCCGCCGGAAACGACCATTTCTACGCCTCCGGCCATCCCGGCCCCGGGTCGGATCTACCGAACCCGGCGGGCCTGATCCACTCGACCGACGGCGGGAAAACCTGGGAACCGCTTTCCCGCCAGGGTGAATCCGATTTCCACGCCCTGACCGTGACACGTAACGGGATCGTCGGATTCGACGGCGAACTGAGGCTCACCGGCGATCTGGAGACCTGGACGACTTCGGAAACAGGCATCCGCCCGTACAGTTTGGCCGGCACGTCGCTGAGCCCGGTTGTCCTGGCTACAACGGAGGAAGGCGTCCATCGCTCGGACGACGGCGGTGAAACCTGGGAACTGCCGGCGAATGCGCCGGTAATGCTCTTGACGACGTTCGCCGACGAGGCGACGGCCGTCGGCGTCGCCCCCGACGGATCAGTCCAAGTCAGCCGCGACGCCGGAAAAACGTGGCAGGCGTCCGGCGGTGCCGTTTCCGGCCAGCCTGCAGCGATCGCCGCCGCCCCAGGAGATAAGGGCCAGCTGCAGATCTGGGTAGCTACGGCCGCCGGCGTCGAGCGCTCGGCAGACAGCGGGGCGACTTTCAGCGTGCTTGAAAGCTGATCCGGTCGTGTCAATTGTTCCCGTGGCCTGCCGGCATGCCACCTCGCTGCCGCCCGTACCGCTCCCCCAGAAAGTGGCCATGACAGCCCCGATTCTTCCCCGGGTGGTCATACGCCCTGCAACCGGTGATGACCTCGCGCTGACCGCCTCCTTGCAATGCGCCTTCCTGCCCCATGGCTTGTTCCCCCGGCTGGGCGAGAAGTTTGTCCGCCGCTGGCATGCAACGTATCTGAACGCTCCGCACGGAACTGCGCTGATGGCCGAACTCGTGGCTCCGGACGGGAACCGGCAACCCGTGGGTTTCCTCGTCGGCGCCACCGACCAGGTCCGGCACGTCGACGACGTCCTCGGAAGGCACCGGGTGCGGCTGGGTACAGCAGGTGCCGGCGCTCTGGCCCTACGCCCCCGCCTGGCCGCGCATTTCCTGCGCACCCGGGCCAGGGCGTATCTCCGCAGGTTACTGAAACGGCCTCAGCAGCGTGTTCCTGCCGGCGCCGTGCCGCCCAGCGCCCCGGCAAGCGGTGCACCCACCCGCACCGCCGTCATCACCGCCGTGGCGGTCATTCCGGAGGCCCGAGGCAGCGGAGCCGGCAAGGAACTGGTCACGCATTTCCTGACGCAGGCACGGGCAAAAGGCGCCGTCCGTGCCGAACTCGCCGTCATCGCCGGAACCGGCAGCGCTGATGGGTTTTATGCGCGGCTGGGCTGGTCAGTGGTCGAGGAACATCTCTCCAGGGACGGTTCACTGACCAGAACCTACCGCTACGAGTTAGATACAGGGACAGGCGAATGACTGCGGAACACAGGGGTACGGGGGCAAACCGTTGACCATAGGAGTGTATTTCGCGGAGATGGTGCAGTCGGGTGCGCTGCTGATAGCTGTTCCCCTGGCGATGACCGCAGGAATCGTTTCTTTTATCTCCCCCTGCATCCTGCCTCTGGTCCCGGGCTATCTCGGGTATGTCTCCGGTCTGGCCGATCCTGCCGCTCCGGATAACCGGCGCCGGGTGATGACCGGTGTCGGCCTGTTCATCCTGGGATTCGCCGCCGTGTTCACGCTCTATGGCGCTGCATTCGGTGCAATCGGCGGCTGGCTCCTGCGCTGGCAGGACCTCCTCATCCGCGTCCTCGGCATCTTCGTCATCCTCATGGGCCTGGTACTGATCGGAAAGCTCTCCCTGATGCAGCGGACCATGCGGCTGCCGTTCAAACCGAAAACCGGTGTAGCCGGAGCGCCGATGCTTGGCATCGTCTTCGGCCTCGGCTGGACACCCTGCATGGGGCCGACCCTCAGCGCGGTACTGGCATTGAGCACGACAACCGGCGGCGCCTGGCGCGGCGCATTGCTCGGCTTCGTTTACTGCCTGGGCCTGGGCATCCCCTTCGTCATGGTCGCCATGGGGCTGAACTGGGTAAGTACCACGCTGGCCTTTATCCGCCGCCACATCAGGACCTTCAACCTCATCGGCGGCGGCCTGCTGATCCTTGTCGGCGTCCTGATGGTCTCCGGCATCTGGATGCTCTGGATTTACCAGCTCCAGAACCTCGCCGGCACCTACCTCACCCCCGTCTAACCGGCTCCAGTCCTGCTGATGAAACCCAAACCGTGGAAAGAACGACTGATGAAACTCTCCCTGCTTAGCCGCCGACAGGCCGCTGCGGCTGCCATCACCGCCTCACTGCTGCTTTCCGGCTGTACGGCCCAAGATCCGTTAGCGGAAAAGGTCAACGCCGGAACCAACAGCTACATAGCCGGCGACGGTTCTGTCGCAGAGTATGCGGCAGAAATCCGCGGCCCTGCCGTCCAGCTCAGCGGGGAGCTTTTCGACGGAACCACGGTGAGCAATGCTGATTGGGCAGGCCAGGTCACCGTGCTGAATGTCTGGTACGCGGCCTGCGCGCCCTGCCGGGTTGAAGCGCCTGACCTGTCCGCCCTGCACGCCGAGTTCGAACCGCAGGGGGTGCAATTCTACGGGATCAACACCCGGGACGAGGCAGCCACCGCATCCGCATTCGAACGATCCTTCGGCATCGAGTATCCGAGTTTCAAGGACAAAAACGGACAAATCCTGCTTGCGCTGACCGACTATGTGCCTCCCCAGGCCGTACCGACAACCCTGGTCTTGGACAAGGACGGCCGCGTCGCTGCCCGGATCCTGGGCATCGCCGAAAAGAGCACCCTCACGGCGATTATCGAGGACGCTCTGGCGGCACCTGGCACTGAGAAGCCATGACGACGACCAATCTCCCGCCGCAGAATCCGCGCGAGGATGTCGCCCTGCCACGACTCGGGCCAGCCGGCATGTTGCGCTGGGCTTGGCGCCAGCTGACGAGCATGAAAACCGCCTTGCAGCTGCTCTTGCTGCTAGCAGTGGCGGCCGTGCCCGGGTCGCTGTTTCCCCAGCGTCCGGCGAACCCCGCCGTGGTGACCCAGTACATTCAGGACAACCCCGGGACAGGACCTTGGCTGGACCGCTTCCAGCTGTTCGATGTTTACTCCTCGGTCTGGTTCTCCGCGATTTACCTGTTGCTGTTCATCTCCCTGATCGGGTGCGTCATCCCGCGGGCCATGCAGCATTGGAAGGCCCTGCGCTCCCAGCCGCCACGGACGCCCCGGCGCCTGTCCAGGCTCCCTGAATACGGGACGATGACCGTCGCCGCGGGCACGGCCCTGACCCCGGACCGGGCCATCGAGGACGCTGCCAGGATCCTCCGCCAGCGCGGCTACCGGGTGCAGCTGCGCGATACCGGCACGGACCTGCCCTCGGTGGCAGCCGAACGCGGATACCTGAAAGAAGCCGGCAACCTTGTCTTCCACACCGCGATGATCGGCGTGCTGGTGTCCATCGCCGTCGGCGGCATGTTCGGCTACCGGGGACAGAAACTCATCATCGAAGGCGAGGGGTTCACAAACTCCGAACCCGGCTACGATTCCTTTTTCCCCGGTACCAGCTTCAACCCCGGGGCCCTCGTCCCGTTCTCGCTGACTCTGAACAATTTTGACGTCACCTTCGACCGCAAACCGGCCAGCTACGGCAATCCCATCGACTTCACGGCGGATATGACAGTCCAGGACAGTCCCTCGGACGCACCGCGGCAGGAAACCCTGCGGGTCAATGAACCCATCGGATTCGGCGGCACGAACGTCTACCTGATCGGCAACGGCTACGCTCCGGAGATAACGGTCCGCGACGGGGAGGGCAACATCGCGCTGCAGGGACCGGTCCCTGCACTTCCCACTGACGCAACCTACAACTCGACGATCGTCATCAAGGCACCGGACGCCCGGCCCGACCAGCTGGGTTTCGTTGGTTTCTTCCTGCCCACGGCCATGGTGGACGAGAACGGGGTGGCCTTCGGCTCTGATCCGGACCCGTACAACCCGCAGCTGAACCTGAACTCCTACACCGGGGATCTCGGGCTCGACGACGGCAACCCGGTTTCGGTCTACCAGCTGGATACCACCGAACTGACACAGCTTAACGGCAGGGACCTGCCCGACGGCGGCATCGTGCTCGGCGCCTACCAGACGTACGAACTCCCGGACGGCAAGGGATCCATCACCTTCGACGGGCTGAAACGCTACGTCGCCCTGGACATCGTGTACGACCCCGGCAAGGCGGGGGCACTGGTCTTCACCACGCTGGCGCTGCTCGGACTGATCATCACGCTCACGACCGCAAGGCGCAGGGTCTGGATCCGCGCCGGCAAGCACGAAGACGGACGCACCATGGTCGAATACGGGCTTCTGGCCCGCGGAGAGGACCATTCCCTGGCCAAGGAAGCCATCCGGATCGGATCGGCCCTGACCACACACTGGAACAAAGCGCACGATCAGAACAGGCAGGCAACACCATGATTACGGTCAACGAGACCCTGGGCCAGTACAGCGAGCTGTTCATGCTGCTGGCCGCCCTGACCTACACGGTTTCATTCATCGCGTTCGCCGCCGATCTGGTCCGCGCGCAAAAGATCACGACAGCGCCGGCGGAACCTGCGCAAGAGCCGGCGCTTGCCACGACCGGCGCCCCGGGTACTGTGGAATGGACGCATGGTGCCGGAGCGGTCGGCAAGGCGAACGACCACCATAACGCCGTGGTGGACGACGCCATGGGCTACAAGGCGCTGCGGCGGCCGGCGGCACGGATCGGCGTCGCCGTCGGTATCCTGGGCCTTGTTGTCCATGCCGCCGGCGTGGTCACCCGCGGCATGGCAGCCCACCGCGTTCCGTGGGGCAACATGTATGAATTCACCACAACCGGCGCGATGCTGGTCATGGCTGTGTTCCTCACAACGCTGCTGTTCCGTGACCTGCGTTTCCTCGGAACCTTCATCACCGGCCTGGTCCTGGTCATGCTCATGGCCGGAGCGATCGCGTTCCCCACCCCCGTTGCGCAGCTCATCCCGGCCCTGCAGAGTTACTGGCTCATCATCCACGTCTCCGTCGCGGTCCTGTCCGCGGCGATCTTCACCCTGACGTTCGCGCTCTCCGTCCTGCAACTGGCAAAAACCCGCCAGGAAAAACGCGGCAAACCCCGCACGGCCGGGCTGCTGCGGCTGGTGCCCAGCCCCGTCAGCCTGGAGCAGCTGGCCTACAGGCTCAACGCCGTCGGATTCATCCTCTGGACTTTCACCCTCATGGCGGGCGCAATCTGGGCCGAGGCTGCCTGGGGCCGCTACTGGGGCTGGGACACCAAGGAAGTGTGGACCTTCGTGATCTGGGTCGTCTACGCCGGTTACCTCCACGCCCGCGCCACCCGCGGCTGGGACGGCACCCGGGCGGCCTGGCTCTCGATTATTGGCTACCTTTGCGTCATCTTCAACTTCGCCGTGGTCAACGTCTACTTCCCCGGCCTGCACTCCTACTCCGGCCTCTAAATACCAGGGCCGGCCACGCCGCCGGCGGCAGCCAAAGCCCCCGACTGCTGCCGGCGGAAAATACCAACAACGACGAGAGGAGAGCATCATCGCCGCCACACCGGTGCCATCTACTGCGTTCTCCTTGCGCAGGCTCCTCCCCTTGCTGGCAGGGCTGCTGTTCGTCGTCTCCTGCATGCTGGGCGCACCTGCCTCCTCGTCCGGCCACAATATTTCCGGCACTACGGCAACCCACGCTGGCACCGGCGCCGCTGCTGCTGCCGGCCAGCAACAGCACCCTGCGCCTGAGAAGGACAGCCCGTTCTCGTCTGCCCACAAAACAGCGGTCGAAACCACCGCCATGCCCGCCGAAGGCACTTGCAGCGACAGCGGACACATGTTCCTGGCCGACTGCGTCCTCGCCCCCGCAACTGCTGCACCGGGAGGGGTCCCGGCACCGGACCTGCACGGGGCAACGTCTGGCTACCGTGTCGATGTGCTGCCCCGTGCCCCTGGACTTATCACGCGGCTGCAGCGGCCGCCGTCACTCATACAGCTTTCCATCAGCCGAACGTAGAGCCGGACATGCGTTCCGTACATGCCCTCCCAGGGCAAGCATGCCGAACGCTTCCCTTCCTGCCAGCTTCAGCATCGGTGACCTTTGTGGTCCCTCTTGGAAAGAAAGCCCCCCATGAACCGTCTCATTACCCGCCGCTCGATACTCTCCGTCTCCGTGGCCAGCGCAGCGGCGGCCGCCCTGGCCGCCTGTTCCAGTCCTGCGGCCCCGGCCGCAGCGGCGGCCCGAATCCTGCCGACCGATCCGCTGATCGCGGATTTCGAAGCCCGCCGCATCGCCGACGGAACGACAGTCACACAGCAACTCACCGCCGCACCGTTCAACACGAACATCGCCGGAAAGCCGGTATCCACCTGGGGCTACAACGAATCCCTGAACGGCCCGTTGATCAGGGCTAAAACGGGCGACCTGCTCGATGTTCCCGTGACGAACAAACTCGCGGAAGGCACCAGTGTCCACTGGCACGGGCTGGCCCTCCGCAACGACGCCGACGGCGTCCAGGGCCTCACCCAGGAGGCCATCGCCGCCGGCACCGATTACGGCTACCGGTTCCGGCTGGCCCACCCGGGCACCTACTGGTACCACTCCCACTTCGACATGCAGCGCGAACGCGCCCTTTACGGGGCCCTGATCATCGAGGACCCGAACGAGGCCCTCTCCTACGACCAGGAGTGGGTCATCATCCTCGATGACTGGCTTGACGGCGTCACCGGCACCCCGGAGGAGGTCGTGGAGGAACTGTCCATGGGCATGGACATGTCCGGCGGCAACATGGAGGGCATGGACCACGGAGGCGGGGGCGGCATGGACATGGGCATGAAGCACATGCTGATGGGCGCCACCAGCAAGTATCTCGGCGGTGACGCCGGCGATGTGAAGATTCCCGTCCACTTGTTCAACGGAAAACCTGCCCAGGAAGCTGAAATCCTGGAGAGCAAGCCCGGCAGCCGGATCCGGCTGCGGATCATCAACGCCGCCGGAGACACCGCCTACCGGGTCGGCGTGCCGGGCCAGAAGCTCACCCTCACCCACACGGACGGCTTCCCCGTACAGCACCACGACATTGACGCAGTCGTCCTGGGCATGGGCGAACGCATCGACGCCCTCATCACCGTGCGCGACGGCTACACGCCCGTCCTTGCACTGCCGGAAGGCAAAGACGGCAACGCCTACGGTTTGATCAGCACCGGAATCGGAACACCTCCCCCGGCAGGGCGCATGCCCAAGATGCTGGACGGAACCGTTACGGATGGCAGCCGCCTGAAAGCAGACGCATCAGTCCTGTTCGCGCCCAAGCCGCCTGACCGGGTCCACGAGATGCGGCTGACCGGATCCATGGAGAAATACGACTGGGGCATCAACGGGCGACGTTTTGACATGGCCAATCCGTTCGACGGGGCCTTCGACCTGCGGCTGAACGAACGCGTACAGGTCAAAATCGTCAACGACACCGATATGTGGCACCCCATGCACTTGCACGGGCACACCTTCCAGCTTGCCGACAACGGTGCCCGCAAAGACACCGTCATCGTCAAACCCAAGCAGACGGTGGTCTTCGAATTCGATGCCGACAACCCCGGCCAGTGGCTCACCCACTGCCACAACGCCTACCACGCCGAACGCGGCATGATGGGCGTCTTCTCCTACCTGCAGTAATCCTTCCGCTTGCCTGCTTCCACGGAACGGGCAAGCGCCGATGCATCGGAGCACCATGACAACGTCCCTCCCGGCGGAATTGTTTATTCCGTCCCCAACGATCAGCGCCATCCAGGTCGGCCCGCTGACCATCCACTTTTACGCCCTGGCCATCCTCGCCGGAATAGTCCTGGCCACCTGGCTCACCGACCGGCGTCTTACCTCCCGTGGCGGCGATCCGGGAAAGACCCTGGACGTCATCCTTTGGGCCGTCCCCTTCGGCATTGTGGGCGGCCGCCTCTACCACGTCATTACCGACAACCAGCTGTACTTTGGTCCCGGCCGAAACCCGTGGAACGCCCTGAGGATCTGGGACGGCGGGCTCGGCATCTGGGGTGCTGTCGCCCTTGGCATCGTGGGTGCCTGGATCGGGTGCCGCCGGCACAACGTTCCCCTGCCCGCATTCTTGGACGCCGCCGCACCGGGGCTGCTCCTGGCCCAAGGCGTCGGGCGCTGGGGAAACTGGTTCAACAACGAACTCTACGGCGGGCCCACCGACCTGCCATGGAAACTCCAGATCCACGAGATGGATCTGGCCCAGGGCCGCGCCGTGCTGAACGCCGACGGGACCCCGGTCGTATTGGGCTACTTCCACCCAACCTTTCTCTATGAATCGCTCTGGTGCCTTGCTGCCGGGCTGGTGCTGCTGGCCATCGACCGCAGGTTCAAACCGGGTGCCGGCTCCGTCTTTGCCCTGTACGTCACCCTTTACACAGCCGGCCGGTTCGGGTTCGAACTCATGCGCTCCGACTACGCGAACACGATCCTGGGCCTCCGGGTCAACACCTGGGTCTCCGGCCTGCTGTTCCTCGGCGGCCTGGCGGCCTTCCTGATGCTGCGCAGGCTCCCCCGCGCAAATATCCTCCCGCCCGAAAAACGTTCCGCTTCGACCGCCAGCACCGAACCAACCAAAAAGAAGGAGAGCGCGCCATGACAACTCCCGAAAGCCAGGACAACTCCGCCCCGGGACCCAGCGGCGTCAACGCAAACCGCGACGCCGCTGGCCGAGCGCTCTATGAGGAGCGCCAGGCAATGCTGGGAGGACTCTGGATGCCGGAGGCACCCGCATGGGACGAGCTGCCCGAGGAAGTCAAGGAACGCTGGCGCACTTATATGGACCGGAAGTAAACGTACGTCCCGGTTCCACCTGAACCAGTGTCCACTCACCATTTTCAACACCACACCTAACACCGCACCATCTCTAACACCGCACAGATAAAGGAGTCCGCCAGTGACAAACCCCAAAAAGCAGGACAGGGACGCACGCAGAGAGCAGATACAAAAACTCAAAGCACAACAACGTACACAGGAACGGCGCCGGAACTTCCTCATCTACGGAGGAACAGGGCTCGTACTTCTGGGCCTCGTCGTCTGGGTAGCCGTCGTCATCGGCGGGGAAGCCCGCAAGAGCCGGGAATTGTCCGAAGCTGCGGCACAGCCCATAGCCGGAGTGCAGACCTACGAAGACCTGTCCAACCGGCATGTGGAGACGGCTGTCGAATACGACCAGAACCCAGGTGTCGGCGGGGACCATTCGCCCGTATGGACAAACTGTGGAGTTTACACAGAACCCGTCGATGAAGGCCGGGGTATCCACTCCATGGAACACGGGGCCGTGTGGATCACATACCGCCCGGATCTTCCGCAGCGCGAGATCAATCTACTGACCGATCTGGTGGGTGAGCGCAGCTATGTCCTGCTGAGCCCAAACCCGGATCAGGAAACACCGGTTGCCGCCAGCGCATGGGGAACCCAGCTGACTGTTGATACTGCCTCGGACAGCCGGCTTGCGCCGTTCCTGGCGAAGTACGTTCAGGGAGAGCAGACACCGGAGCCCGGCGCTGCCTGCACCGGAGGCGTAGACGGGTAACGGGCCTTCGACCTGACGTGAGTGACCGGGCTCGGCCGAATACGCGGTTCTGTACTTGTAATGGTGGATCCGCTGGTGCCAGTTATTCTTGGAACCCGGTATGGGCGCTGAACGAAGGTGCTCGTGCCGGGTGCCGCGCACCTGCCGCGGGCACGGTCTTTGCTAGCTATCTGATCTTCCCGCAGGTGTCAGCGGTGTTGGACCGGACTGGTGGTAACGATCTTCTTCCACGGCCCTTCGGGTACGTTTTTCGCTTCGACGAACTGCCAGTCCACCCTGTCCTGGGATCCGTTGAGCTGGCTGAATTTCAGGCAGCCGTTCAGCGCCGGGGAAACGTCGAGGCCTGCCCCGTTGAATCTTGTGTTGGCCGGTCGAGGGTCGTCCGTTCCGAAAACGTAGGCCGCGTCATCGTAAACGTT
Organism: Crystallibacter permensis; assembly: GCF_025960875.1. Taxonomy (GTDB): domain Bacteria; phylum Actinomycetota; class Actinomycetes; order Actinomycetales; family Micrococcaceae; genus Crystallibacter; species Crystallibacter permensis. Next base: position 102,499 of record NZ_JAODLR010000016.1, read on the forward strand.
AGGGCCCGCGTCCTGCACTTGCCCATAACAGACCCGGTCGCCTTTCCTTAGCCGTACCCACCGGTTTTTCATGTAGCTGAAAGACTTATCGGCTGCCTTGCCCTCGTAGCCGTGCCGGTCAGCCCACGGAACCACTTTCGCCCGCATCGCGAACGCCCGGTCGTTGTTGAGATCATCGAAAGGCAAATCAAGGTAGAAGTAATTTTCCTTTGGCTCCATGTTCAGCGGAGCGTACCCGTTCTCTGCCGTGCGCCGCTCGGTGTTGCAGACCCCGTCGATAACCACGCCGTCGCATCCGCCATAGCTCTCCATCCAATGGATGTCATAGGTGGAAAGTTCCTGGCTTCCGTCCGACGTGTTGGGATCGAGAATCTCACCCACCCAGAAAGTAGTGGCAACAATGTCCGTGTGCCACGGGTAATCATCCTCGCCCGCCAGTTCCGTGGACACCGGCCCGCTCTGCCGGAGTGCGGTCCCGCCAGGCACCGCGCAGGCCGAAAGCGACAGAGAGATAAGGAGCACCGCTGCCGTGCCCGGTTTCATCGTGCTGGCCCTTCAAGCGGGGGTGCGCCCTCGGAGTCGTAGAGTGCATAATCGTCCGTGGTCAGCTCGCCGTTGCCCAGCAAAGCCAGTCCGAAACTCAGCGCGGCAGCATCGTCGGGTACGGGTGGTGTCGTCCATTCTGCCTGGGTGAAGTCGTCGCTGGCGGGTAAGTACGGGCCGGCAGTCCAGTAGTGCCATAAGCCGATCTCATCGCGGTAGTAAACGCTGAACTGGGTCCGGGCGTCGGCCCGGTACCACGCGCGAAGGGAATAGCGTTCGCCAGGAACTACGGGTGGCGCACACTCCCCCAGATCCTGTTGTTGTACCAGCTTCGCATCTCCGTCGACGTAGCCTTCGACAACCACCCGCATGCCGGAAGACCCGTTTCGGCCTTCTCCCATACTGAATACCGCCTCGTTCAGACCAAACCCGCCCTCCATCCAGCACAACGCCGTGCCGCTGCTTCCCCGCTGCTCAAGCCCGGGGTTCCGGACGCCGTTGACGCTGCTGGCCGCCGGCTCCGGAGAGGACCAGATGACCGGCTCACGGTTCGGGCCGCCGATTACCTCCTGAACAGTCCTCGTTACGGTATTCCCGCCGGCATCACGCTCTGCCAGCCAGTCAGCGAACTGGGTGAAAGTGTCCTCTTCGACACCGATCTCCGTACATTCATACGGGCACAGTCCGTGGAACGTCAGAATCACCCAACCCCCGCCAGGTTCAGCGGAGGTGACGGCTTCCTGCATATCTGCAAGTGTCCAGTTGCTTTCAACTTCCTCTGGTGCCTGCAGGCGGTAAGGTTTGGCCGGACGCAGCGATTCTGCCGCCGGACACTCCTCGCAGCTGAACCGGGTCCGGATGTCCCCGAGGCTTCGGGCGCTGTTATAGCCGCAGTCTCCGGCGCTGTTCTCCACCTGCTGATTTCGGGACGCAAAAGGGAAAGCGAAGTTCGTCACGGAAAACCCCCACTCCACCAGGTTTTGACGGTCGACGCAGATCTGCCTGGCAGCCTCGTCGGCCGACAGCTCGCCGACGTCCGTATGGGACAACGTGTGCCCTCCGATTTCGTGACCGTCGAGGGCTATCTCCTTAGCCTGCTTCAAGGTCAGGTACCCGGGCTTGTCCAGATTGCCTGAGTTGACATAAAAGGTGCTCTCGAGCCCTGCCTCGGACACGATTTCGGCAGCGCGGTACTGGCCGGCGAACCCGTCATCGAAGGTCAGGGACACCACCGTTCGGCCCTCTACCTCAGGGATCGGTTTTGCGGGTTCGTAGTCGGGCACATCGATCGCTGCCGCCGCCGCCCGGTTCCCGGAAACGGGCCCGAGCCCGGCCTCCGGTGCATCGCCGGAGGCAGTCCCTACAACACCGCCTGCAGTCCTGCCGTTGTCACCCGATTCCAGGAACTGACCGCCGAACAGGAGGAAGGCCGCCGGCAACGCAAGCAGCAGCATCCCGGTGATCCATTGCAGCGAGCGTTTGGGTCGTTCGCGCAAGTATTCAGGCGCTGCGTTGCCTTCGTTGAAGCTGTCACCGCGGCGATACTTGCTGTGACCCATGATGCTTCCCATCGACGTTTGTCACGGCCGTTGAACCGGCTCGCTGTCAGGGACCTGGGACGGCAACCTCGCAATCCCTGAGTAACCGACAGGAAAAGACTAGAAGTCCTCGTAGGCTCCCGCATGAGTAGCCCTTACCTGTTTTCGGTCCCTCCCTACTCGTTTGCACCTTGTACGGAACGGGTACGGTTCATAGCCAAGGCGGGAGCGGTGCGCGGGTAAAGGGCGTTTTCTTCCTCGGCGGACGGCACACAAAAGCGGGGCTGCACACCGAAGTGTGCAGCCCCGCAGGTCGTGTATCCGCCTACAGCCAGCCGGCAGGGTCGACTGTTTCGCCGTTCACCAGCACCTCAAAGTGCAGATGGCAGCCCGTTGAGTTACCCGTCGTCCCAACACCGGCAACCCGTTCGCCCGCGGCGACTTCCTGTCCCGCCTGCACAGCGATGCTGCCCAAGTGGTTGTACGTTGTCTTCAGTCCGCCGCCGTGGTCGACTACCACGCGGTTTCCGTAGCCGGCGGCGCTGGAGGAAGCCTCGACGACGGTTCCGGCAGCTGATGCCAAAACAGGGGTTTCGCAGCCGCTGGAGAAGTCCGTGCCGTTGTGGAACTCGCCTGCTGCGCCCGTGAGGGGGTTGGTGCGGTAACCGAACGGCGAGCTGATGTTCATCTGTGCCAACGGCCCGGCCAGTCCGGTAACCGGTTGTCCGGTTTCGTCCGGTGCTTCCGTTTCCGGTTTCTCGGCCGGTTGTTCCTTTGCACGAGGCTTAGCCGCTTCCGGTTCTGCTACATCCGCGGAGGCCACAGAGGCTTTTCGGTCGCTGCTCGGCTCGGCTTTTACCGGTGCTGCCTTGCTGGAGATTTCGGAACGGCTGAAGTCCAGGACAACGTCCGCCGCTGCCACGGCCGTGCTGGCCGGTACGTTCGAAACTGTCTCGGCCTCAAGGTTGTGGCTCGTCTCAGCCTGGGCCGCTGGCAATGCCACGACAGCTACCAGACCGGTTGCCACTGCTCCGAGAGCCACTTTTCGTGTCAGTCCCTGAAGGGTTGAAGCGGGCTGCGGCTCCGCTCTCCGACGTCCGGCCTGAGGTTTGCGGTTTCGTGCAGTGCTTGCTGAAGGAGCGAGGGCGCGCCTGCGTCCGCGCTCACCTGTGTGATTGCTCAAGGGGTCCTCTCCGTACGCCTGCGAAGTTAGCTGTCGGATTCGAGTGAGAGTTCAACTCGGTCCGGGCAGCAAGCACCCCTTGTTAAAAGGAGGCAGTTGACCGGACTTCACCCCAAGGTGCCCACGGCACCGGATGTGGTTCCTCCGCCCCTGTCTGGTATTTCGAACGGACTGGTCTGCTGACAGGGCTAGGCGGACAGACCAGGGCCATACCCGCGATGGGTATGCGCGGCCTCCAATCTACAATAAAATAGGTTGACGTTACAATTCCGTGACTTGCCGCCGTAGGGCGGCATCGGCGTCTTCCCCGACCCGCCGACGGCGGAGCTTTCCTGCGTGGGAACGTGCACTGCGGAAACGGGTTCGCGACGACGAAGAAGGACGGGGCTGCCATAGCGGGGTCCGGGAGGTCACGAGTACTGCCGCCCCCGGGGCGGCACCGGAATCCGAGAGGTGCTTGCAGGCGAAGCCAGGAACAGGCACATCGAAGCTCGCCGGCCGCCCCTCTGGGTCAGCGCGCTCACCAGGGAGAGGTCCCAGGCTTATGTCAGCCGTTCAGGCGTTGTTGGATACGACCTGGTAGCCGGCCTCGGTGACGGCATCGCTGATCTTGTCCGGGTCCAGGGCCATCCCGGAGGTGATGGAAGCGGTGGAGATGCCGTCCTTGTTGAGGTCAATGGTGACGATTTCGACACCGTCGAGTTCCATCAGTTCTTCAGTAACTGAGGCGATGCAGTGGTTGCATGTCATGCCTGAAATGCCGACTCGTGTTTCCATGAGGTTCTTCTTTCTGGATCGTGATGGCTTCAACAGTTGCCGGCGCCTAGCGCAGCAGCCTTCCGATAGCCGCGGAAGCCTCGGCAACTTTCTCCTGGACAGCCTGCGGATTGCCTGTCTCCCTGGATTCGTTCGCAGCCCCGACTACACAATGGGCAATGTGGTCTTCGAGCAAGCCCAGACTCACGGCATGCAGGGCCTTGTTGATGGCGGAGACCTGGGTCAGTACGTCGATGCAGTACTTATCCTCTTCCACCATGCGGGCGATCCCCCTGACCTGGCCCTCAATACGCTTCAGCCTGCGTAGGTACGCATCCTTGTCCGAGGTGTATCCGTGATCGATTCGCTCGTCGATAACAGTCTGCTCACTCATGGCGTCTCCTATCCATAGACACTCAATCTTATACCCTGCTGGGGTATAATTCAAGACCACGACGAGACTCATCTAAAGTGCTCGCGAAACGGGGCGCGTGCCTCATTTTCGAAACGCTCGCGAAAATCCGCGGTGCAGCGTCGGGCCGCTGAGACCGTGGCGGATGGGTCAACGATTATCAATGGCAACGAAAAACGAGATCACCAAGAAGTACGCTCGGGAGTATCGGCGTGCTTCGAAGACTGACAAGGGCCGGATGCTTGACGAGCTGACGGCTACGACGGGCTGGTCCCGGGCCAACGCCCGCCGGCAGGTCAAGGCCGCCGACCGGCGCAAAGGACCCGCCCGTGCAACGAAACGCAGGCCGCGTCCGCCGACCTACGGCTACAACACGCTCAAGGTCTTGCAGCGGGTCTGGTCGCTGGCCGGCGAACCTTGCGGGAAGTACCTGGCACCGGTCATGGCCGAGACGCTCGCATCGCTGGAGCGCTTCGGCGAGCTCGAGCCGGTCGCGCACCGGCTGAACGATCACGTGCGCACGCAACTGCTGGCGATGAGCCCGGCAACGATTGACCGGATGCTCAAACCGGCCAAGGACGCCCGCTACCCCCAAGCGGTCTCCGCGACCCGGCCCGGTCCGGCGCTGCGCTCGGAGATTGCCGTACGGCGGGCGATGGACGAGATGGAGACAAAGCCCGGCTTCTTCGAGATTGACCTGGTCGCCCACTGCGGCCACACCCTCGAAGGCCAGTTCATCTACACCCTGACCGCAACCGATGTGTTCACCGGCTGGACCGAGAACATCGCCATCAAGAACCGGGCGCACAAATGGGTCGTGCAGGCCGTGGGTACCGTCGCCGAGCGGCTGCCCTATCCGATGGCCGGACTGGACTGCGATAATGGCGGCGAGTTCATCAACCACGCCCTGATCAACTGGGCGGCCGAGAGGACCCTGTTCATGACCAGGTCCCGGCCCCACAAGTCCAACGACAACGCCCACGTCGAGCAGAAGAACGGCGACATCGTGCGCAAGAGCGCCTTTCGCTACCGCTACGACACGCCGGCCGAACTGGCCCTGCTCAATGAGCTCTGGGGCTATGTGAACCTACGCAAGAACCTGTTCCTGCCGACCAAGAAGGCCAACGGCTAGCGCACCACCAAAGCCGGGCGCAGCACCCGCACCTACGATGCGCCGCAGACCCCGTTCCACCGCGTGGTCGAATCAGGGGTCCTCACCCAGAAGAAACGACTCGCACTCGAACAGCTGCGCCATGACACCAATCCGGCCCAACTGACCCGGAACATCGTTAGACTCCAGAACGAACTCATCGACTCCGCCAAAGCGAAAACGCTCGCCCTCAGAGATCAAGCTTCGTGAGCAAAAATAGCTGAGGCACGCAGTTACTTTTCGCGAGCATATTGACATGAGGCACTACGGACCAGAAACACTAGCTGATCCTGCCTTTGAACACTGGCATCCACGGAAGGGGACTAGGGCGCCAAACGCCCCGGGAGAGTTGCGGGTTCCGCACGCCTTTGCAGATGCTGGCAGCTGCTTAGATGGGGCGTGTGGCAAAGGATGGAAGCCGGCACAGCAGATCCGGATGGCAGAAGGCAGTTCGAGGGTGACATTCTACCCGTGAGGCCCGGCCTCCAGCGTGATGAGTTCTGCGATGGTTTGCCGTCGGCGGATCAGGGTTGCCCGGCCGGCATCTACCAGGACTTCCGGCGCCAGCGGTCGCGAGTTGTAATTTGATGACATGCTTGCTCCGTAAGCTCCTGTGTCGTGGATGACTACGAGGTCGCCGACTTCAGCATGCGGCAGCGGCACTGGGACAACCTCGCCGCCGGCAGTCTGGGTGAAGACGTCTCCCGACTCGCACAGCGGTCCGGCCAGCACCGATTCCCGGACGGCGTCGCTGCGGAGTTCGCCTTCTCGTGTTAGCACCGAGATCCGGTGGCTGCTGCCATACATTGCGGGCCTCACCAGGTCGTTGAATCCGGCGTCGACCAGCACAAAGTGGTTCCTGCCAACGGGTTTCTGTGCCCGAACTTCGGCCACCAAAACGCCTGCTCCGGCGACAAGGAAACGGCCGGGTTCGATTTCAAGACGGATCGGGTGACCCAGTTCAACGGCAAGGTCCTGGCGCGCTGCATCCCAAAGCCGGAAGTACCGGTCGGTATCCACTTCAGCCTGACCGGGTGCATAGGGAAATGGCAAGCCGCCGCCGGCAGAGATGGCCTTTACATCCTGCCCGATGCTTTTGGCCTGGGCGACCATCGCATGGCAGACGGCCTCCAGATGGTGGTAGTCGGCGCCGGAACCGATGTGCATATGCAGACCGACGAGGTCGAGTCGGTACCTGTTGACCAGGGCAACACTTTCGGACAGGTGCTCGTGCCATATCCCATGTTTGCTGTGTTCGCCGCCGGTGTTGGTCTTGCGGCTGTGCCCGTGCCCGAATCCTGGGTTAATCCTCAGCCATACGGGATGACCCGGTGCGGCCTGCCCGATCTGCTCCAGCATCTGTGGGGAACCCGCATTGACTGGAATTCCGAGTTCGGCGACCAGATGCAAGGTCTGGCGGTCCAGTATGTCTGAGGTGAACACAATTTGCTCGTCAGGAGTTCCAGCTGAATAGCCGGCTGCCAGTGCCCGTTCAAGCTCACCGGCGGAAACTGCATCAACGGCAACGCCTTCCCCGCGCATCAAAGCCAGAATGTTCACGTTTGAATTTGCCTTCTGGGCAAAACGGATAAGGTCGAACTGGCGAAGCCGGGCAATCTGCGCGCGGATGTTGCCGGCCTCGTACACCCAAACAGGGGTCCCGTGCGCTTTGGCCAAGCCGGCGATCAACGGCCCGGTTAAGGTCCCGGGAAATTCTCCTGATCCGGTAGACAGAACTGCTTCCATGGTCGTTGCTGCCGCTCCGGGCGTTAGCCCAGGCCCTGTTTCGGCAAGGGGGCGGTTGCCGGACCATGCAGTACGTCACCGTCCGGATTGAAACGGGAGCCATGGCAGGGACAATCCCAGCTCTTCTCGCCATCGTTCCATCCCACCGTGCACCCCATGTGGGTGCATACCGCCGACACTGCATGCAGTGCGCCGTTCTCGTCCCGATAGGCTGCCGTCTGCTCACCGTCGACTTTGAGTACGGCGGCGTCGCCGGGCTCCAGCTCTTCAGACGATCCTTTCGGGGGTCCGCCGACCCGGTCTTTCAGCCACATCTTGCCGATATGGAGGTTGTGCTTAACGAATTCCTTGCCCGGCAGACTGGTTTCGGCCCGGCGGGCAAATGTAGCCGCCCACGAGTTGTCCTGTTCAAGGATGAGGTCCCGCATGAGCATGGCCGCTGCCGTGCCGTTCGTCATTCCCCACCCATCAAAACCTGTTGCCAGAAGAAGCCGATTCGAGCCGGGAGCAGCAAACCCAACGAACGGGACATGGTCCAGGGTGCTCGTCTCCTCTGCTGACCAGTGGTAGCGAAAGTCGGTGACATTATAACGCTCCTGCGTCCACTGCTGCAGCCGGGCCCACCGCTGTCCCGTCTCCGAAACATGGCCGACACCGTGGCCCTCTCCGACAACGATGAGCAGCTCCTCGCCGTTGAGCATGGCCGTCCGGGTTGAGCGCGTCGGGGAACCTGCGTTGATGGCCATTCCCGCATTGCTCCCTCCGGGCAGCACCGCAGCTATACCATAGGAACGTCTGGCCGTCATTCTGCTAAACTGCCCGCCGCGGTCCAGAAACGGATAGTGCGTCGCGACGACGACGTGGGCAGCGGTCAGTTCTCCCGCCGCAGTGCCAACAGTGCAGTGGTGGCTTTCTTCGCTCACTTCCCGGGCCCGCACCCCTTCGATGATGTTGCCGCCCTCATGGACGAATGCTTCAGCGATTCCGGCAAGGTAGCGCCCAGGGTGGAAGTGCGCCTGATCCGTGAAATGAAGGGCAGCGGCGACCTCGAACGGCACCGGCGCCTCTTGGCTAAGCCTTGATCCACCGATGAGTTTCGGGTCGTCTTCGGCGTTTTAAACACGAAATGTCCGTCGTTTCAGGGAAAATTTGACTTACCACAGAACAAA
>NZ_JAODLR010000017.1 GCF_025960875.1 Crystallibacter permensis
TCCTCGCGGCCCTGACGAAGGAGGCCGACCGGTTGAAGGCGCAGGGCGATGAACGTGGCCGGGGCCAGCTGATGGCCGATATCCTCGTCGAACGCGTCACCGGTCAGCCGGCCGAGAACCCCGCGAAAATTGAAGTCCAGCTGGTCATGACCGACCGCACCCTGTTCCAGGGCGATACCGAGCCGGCGCACCTGGCCGGGTACGGCATCGTCCCCGCGCAATGGGCCCGCGACCTGCTCCGCACCGGCGACACCAACACCGACAACGCGAACGGCATCGAGACCGAGACCGGGACCGACAGTGACAGTGTCGGCACGGACAGCATCGACGCCGGGAACGGCAGCACAGATCACCCCGCGGTCGGCAATCCGATAAAGGGCGCCGACGAAGGCAAGATCGTCACCCGCGCAGCGGATGCCGCCAACGGGGACGGCGCTGCCGGTTCCGGCCCGCCAGACACAGGTGGAACCACCGGTACGGCGACCGGGCCGCCAAACTCGGAGCGAAGAGCCTCCGGCGATAAAGAAGATGTGGAAGTCTGGGTGCGCCGGCTCTACACCGCGCCAGGCACCGGACAGCTGCTCGGCATGGATTCGCGGGCACGGTTGATGCCGGCCGGAATGCAGCGCATGATCCAGGCTCGGGACCAGCTCTGCCGCACACCCTGGTGCGACGCACCGATCCGCCACCACGACCACGTCGTGCCCTGGCGCGACGCCGGGGTGACCAGCGAACTCAACGGGCAAGGGCTATGTGAAGCTTGTAACCTGGCGAAGGAAACTGAAGGCTGGCACGCCCAAAGGATCCCCGGACCGCGGCACACCGTCGAAACGACCACCCCGACCGGACACACCTACCAATCCACCGCACCAGCGCTACCCGGCACCCCACCGGCGACGGAGCAGGCGGACGAGACACTGGAGCCGTTCTCAGTCTTCGAGCAGGCCCTGGGCCGCATCGACTTCATCTACCGGCGCGCAGCCTGAGCCAGTTCCGTTCAGGTTTCCCGGGTCAGAGCCGGTAAGCGACAAGCGGGACCCCGGGCAAAACCGGAGCCCCGCTTTGAGATGGTGCCGGAACATTACCTGACTAGGCTTGGTAGCTCGCCCGGCGGGCCTCGGCATCCTCGCGGTTCTGCTCAACATAAATAGGCTTCGGGGCGCCCAAGGACTCCGGAACGCCAGGCAGTTCCTCGCCACGCAAAGTAGCCTGCGAAGTCTCGCGCATGCACAGGATGCTAATAAAGCCGATGAGTCCCGCGATAGCCATGTACCAGCCCGGCACCAACTGATTGCCGGTGGTCTCGATCAACTGGTTGGCCACGGTCTGCGACGGCCCCGCGAAGAACGCAGTGGAGAAGTTGTAGCCGATGGCGAAGCCGCTGTACCGCACATAGGTCGGAAACAGTGCCGGCAGGGTCGAGGAGACGGACGAAACCAGAATCACCAACAGGATGCCAAGCACCGCCAGGCCGACGAACTGCAGGAGCAGGCTGGGCGTGCCCAGCAGCATGATCGACGGGACGGACAGCAGCATATAGCCCACTGCCGCCACGAGCAGCAGCGGCTTTCGGCCAATGCGGTCGGACAGCGCTCCCATGGGCGGGATAGCCACGAGCATCAGCGCCATGATCGCCACGAGCATCCAGTTGCCTTGCGCCGTGCTGTGTCCAAGCTGGCCGCTGAGATACGTGGGCATGTAGCCAAGGATCAGGTAGAACGCCACGTTCAGCAGGACAACGAAACCGGCCAGGACCAGGATCTGGCGCCAGTTGTTGACCAGCACATGCCGAAGCGGCGAGCGGGTGGTTTCGGCGTGCTGGGATGCCTCGGTGAAGACAGGGGCCTCACCCAGCCGCGTCCGAATCCACAGTGCAGTCAGGCCGAGCGGAATGGTGAGCAGGAACGGCAGGCGCCACCAGCCGTCCTCCATACCTTGGTCGCCGACCAATGTGATCAAGGTGGTGCAGACAACGGCGGCGAGCATGAAGCCCACAGTGGTGCCGAACTCCAGGAAGGAGCCCAGGAACCCGCGGCGGCGGTCCGGCGCGGACTCGGCCATGTAGACGGCAGCGCCGCCGTACTCGCCACCCGCGGAAAAGCCCTGCACCAGGCGGCACACGAGCAGCAGGATCGGGGCGAGGACGCCCACCGTGCTCAAGGTCGGCAGCAGACCGATGGCGCCGGTGGCCAGTGTCATCATCAGCACCGTCAGGACCATGACCTTCTGCCGGCCCACCTTGTCGCCCAGCGGGCCAAGGATGATGCCGCCGAGCGGCCGGACGAGGAAGGACAGCGCCAAGGTGGCCAGCGTCAGCGTGACGCCCAGGCCGCCGTCGCCTGCTTCGGAACCGAAGAAGTTAACGGCCATGTAGATGGTGAGGTAGCCGTAGACGCCGTAGTCGAACCACTCCACGGCATTACCGAGGGCGGAACCGAGGATGGCACGATGGAGCGTTTTCTTGGCTTCCGGCGTCGTCGGCTCGGATCCTGGCGCGAGCTGCTGCTCCGGATAATCATTTCGTATTGGCTCGGAACGGGTCACGGGCGTTCTCCTTCTAGGAGCGATTTTTTCGAATCCGGCATGTCGTCGACCGTATGCCTCAGGGAGCGCAGGCACAATAATGCGAAAGTACGTGCGGCTGTGGTAAGTTCCGCCAGCCCTACGGACTCATCAATCTGGTGCGCCTGGTCGTTGAGACCGCCCGGCCCCAGCACGATTGCCGGGATGCCGTAGTCCCTGACGATGAAGCCGCCGTCGCAGGCCGCAGTCCAGCCGCTGATGCGCGTTTCTCCGCCAGCGGCCAGTACGCTGTTCACTGCGGCGGAGACCAGCGGATGGTCCTGCGGGGTCCGGAAACCGGGCATCTGCATGGTGAGTTCGGCGTCGACGCTGATGCCGTCCGTATCGATGCCGGCTTCACGAATCCGGTGCAGCAAGCGGGCCAGAATGTCCTCGGGATCATCGTCGGGCATCAGCCTGCGGTCCACGGATATATGGCAGGACGGTGCCACCATCGAGGTGCCTTCGCCGCCGTCGATGCGCCCGACATTCCAGGTGCCGCTGCCCAGCAGCGGGTCCTGGTCCTGCTGGAGCGCGTCGTGGTCGGCCCGGATCAGTTCGCAGATCCGGGCGGCGGCGCTGATGGCGTTGCGCCCATCGGCCGGGCGGCCCGAATGCGCCGGCTTGCCGGTGATCTCCAGTTCAATGTAGCTGTCGCCGCGGCAGGCGATGACGGTTTCCATATCGGTGGGTTCAGCCACCACACATCCGAGGTAGCTGTGCGGCAGTCCGCGCGCCGTCAGGGCGCGGATGCCCAGGCCGAGATCCTCCTCGTCCACCGTGCAGACCAAGGTGACAGGGCCCGAAAGTACGACGCCGGAGCGCTTCAATGCGGCCATCGCACCGACAACTGCTGCCAGTCCGCCCTTCATATCCGTGGAGCCGCGACCGTACAACCGGCCGTTTTCGGCTACCGCTTCGAACGGCGGCCGGGACCAGCCGGGCCCAGCCGGGACGACGTCCGAGTGGCCCAGGAACATCAGGCCTGGCCCGAGCGCCGATTTCCTGTCCGGCGGGAGCAGCGTCACGAGAATGTTCGGACGATCCGGAGCCACCGGCTGGATGTCCACGTCGAAGCCAAGGCGCGTGGCCTCGGCTTCGAGCACGGCCACCGTGGCGAGCTCGGTGCCGCCGGGGTTCTCGCCGCCGGCGTTCACCAGCTTTTCCGCCATGGCGATGATCTCATCCAGCCGGATATGGTCGAGGACTTCCTGTTCGTCCCGGGTGGGCGCCAGGGCGAACGCGTTGACGCCGAGAGCGGCCGGCATCTACCGCGCCCCGGAGGATGCAGCCGTACCGAAGGACAACTCCGACCTCGCCTTGTCCAGAGCGTTGGTGAGGCGTTCGACGCCAACCTCGATCCGCTCCGGCGAGCAGGAGGCGAAGCAGACCCTGAAGGCGTCCGTGAACCGTCCGGTGGGGGACAGGGCCGGGCCCGGGATGAATGCCACGCCTTCCGCCAGCGCGATGTCGAACAGCCGTTGCGTATTGATCTTCGCGTCCTCGCCCTGAAGCGTGACCCAGAGGAAGAAGCCGCCGTCGGGATTAGTGGTACGCACACGGTCACCCAAGTGGCGTTCGATGCTGGCGAGCATCGCGTCGCGGCGGCTCTGGTACTCCGTGCGCAGCCAGTTCAGGTGGTCGTCGAGTCCGCCGCGCAGGATGAATTCGGCAACCAGATGCTGGGCCGGAACGTTGGTGCAGGTGTCCATGGCCTGCTTGGCGTTGATGACCAGGCGCTGGAGTTCGGGGTCCGTTTCCACCCAGCCCACGCGCAGGCCGGGAGCCAGGATCTTGGAGAAGGTCCGGACCGAGAAGATCAGCGGGTCGTTCGGGCTGAGCTGGTTGAACGTGGGCAGGTCTTCGCCCTCGAAGCGCAGGAGCCCGTAAGGGTCGTCGTCGATGATGACCGCGTTCCAGCGGTGAGCCAGTTCCAGCAGCCGCTTGCGGCGGGGCAGCGAGAGCGTGGTGCCGGAGGGGTTCTGGAAGTTCGGAATGGTGTAGATGGCCTTCGGGGTGCGCCCCGAGGCGGCCACCAGGGCTTCCAGCTCCTCGACGATCATGCCGTCGTCGTCAACGGGTACTTCCAGCAGCTCGGCGCCGTAGCTCATGGCGGTGGCCGAACCGTTGGTGTAGGTGGGGCTTTCCACCACCACCAGGTCGCCCGGGTCCACGAAGATCTTGCAGGCCAGGTCCAGGCCCTGCATCCCGCCCGAGGTGATGGTGATGCGTTCGCGCGCGGTGGGGTCCGCCGTCGTTGCTAGATAATCGGTGAGCGTGTCAAGCAGGTGCGGTTCGCCCTCGGTTGCGCCGTAGGTGTAGGAGGACGCGTCGTAGACAGCCGCGGGAACGTTGTTGAACAGCTCCACCGGGACGGCTTCTTCCGCGGGCGCACCCATGGCGAACCGCACGATGTCGTGCGTCTGCTTGGCCAGCAGCGAGGTGCTGGAGTCGATGACCGAACCCACGAGGTGGTCGGCCCGTTCGGCGAGGGGGAGGTCTCGGATTGACATAAGGGTGTTTCCTAGCTGTTGATGGGGAGGAGTCCGCGCTTGTAGGTGGTGAACGTCTCCACCCCGGTAGCGGTCACGCGGATGGATTCGGAGAGGCCGTAGCCGTAGTTGTCCATCCACATGCCGCAGATCAGGTGGAAGGTCATGTTTTCGGCGAGGATGGATTCTTCTTCGCTGCGGATGCTGATGGTCCGCTCTCCCCAGTCCGGCGGGAAACCGACGCCGATCGAGTAGCCCAGCCGCGAGTCCTTCTCATAGCCGTACTCGAAGATGGTGCGGTTCCAGACGGCAGCGACCTCGCGCACGGGAACGTCGGCGCGGATGACATCGAGCATGGCGTTCAGGCCCTCACCGGTGGCATCGGCAAGCCTGCTGAGTTCGGCGGAGGGCTCGCCCAGCGAGAAGGTGCGGTTCAGCGGCACGTGGTAGCGCTGGTAGGCTCCTGCGAGTTCGACGACGACGGGCTCGCCCTCCTCCAGCCGGTCCTCGCTCCAGGTCAGGTGCGGGGTGTCGGCCGACTCGCCGGTGGGCAGCAGCGGCACGATCGCCGTGTAGTCGCCGCCGAATTCCTCGGTGCCGCGGATCTGCGCCTCGGTGATGGCCGCGGCGATATCGCACTTGCGGGCGCCTGGCCTGATGGCCTCTTCGGCGGCGGCCATGGCGCTGTTGGTGATCACGGCGGCCTTGTGCATCAGCTGGATTTCCGCGGGGGATTTGATGGACCGCACCCAGTTGACCAGTTCAAAGGAGTCCACCAGCGTCCACTCGGGAATGGCGTTGACCAGCGCGCGGTAGGCCTTCGGCGCGAAGAAGTGCGAGTCCATTTCGAGCCCCACGCAGCCCTTGGCCGCCGGGGCAATCAGGTGGCGCTCGCGCAGGGCGAAGGCTACCCAATCGAAGGGGTGGATGTGCGGGCGGTGCACGTAGCTCTCCGGGTAGCCGACGATGCTCTCCGGCGCCAGCCACGAGGTGCGGAAGGCTCCGCTGGCGTCCATCTGCCGGCTGAACAGGATCATGTCGCCCTCGGCGGGCACGAAGACCAGCTGCGGCGTGTAGAAAGACCAGGCGTTGTAGCCGGTCAGGTAGTAGATGTTCGCCGGATCAGTCACGAGCAGGGCGCTCAGGCCCTGCTCAGCCATGCGCAGCCGGACCGCTGCGAGGCGTGCCGCGTACTCTTCGGTGGTGAAGAGCATGCGGGCCGTGCCGTTTACGTTCACTGAAGCTCCTTGCAAGCGTGGGTGGTCCACGTCACAGTAATTAGTAGATTGTCAACAATATACAAGGAGTTGCGGCCGGGTACAAGGGGTTTGGGCCCATTGGCCCCGGCCGGCTACTCCCCGAAGCGGAGCTGCGGGAAAATCAGCTCTTCGGTACTGCCATGTACTTGTATTCGAGGAACTCCTCGATGCCCACGCGGCCGCCCTCGCGCCCCAGCCCGGAGGCCTTCACGCCGCCGAACGGGGCGGCCGGATTGGAGACAATGCCGGTGTTCAGCCCGACCATACCGACCTCCAGCGCGTCGCCCATCCGGAAGCCGCGGTCCACGTCCTGCGTGAAGACGTAGCCCACCAGGCCCCAGGGGGTGTCGTTGGCCATCTGCGTGACCTCATCCTCGGTGTCGAAGGGGACCACGGGCGCCACCGGGCCGAAAATCTCCTGGCTCATCAGGTCCGAGGCCGGGCTGACGTCGGAGAGCACGGTGGGCGTGTAGAAGTAGCCGGGGCGCTCGGGCCGCGAGCCGCCACAGACCACCGTGGCGCCCTTATACACCGCGTCGTCCACCAGTTCCTGGACCTTAACCAGAGCTTTCTCTTCCACCAAGGGCCCGACGTCGGTGCCCGGCTCTGCGCCGTCACCCACCTCGAGTGCGCCAAGACGTGCGGCGAGGCGCCGCGCGAACTCGGCGGCGACGGAACGCTGGACGAACATCCGGTTGGCCGCGGTGCAGGCCTCGCCCATGTTGCGCATCTTCGCCGCGACGGCGCCCTCGACCGCCCGGTCCAGGTCCGCGTCTTCGAAGACGATGAACGGTGCGTTGCCGCCGAGCTCCATGGAGGAACGCATGACGTGTTCGGAGGCCTGCTGCAGCAGCTTCACGCCCACTTCGGTCGAACCGGTGAAGGAGACCTTGCGGGCGATGCCGCTGGCCATCCAGGGAGTGACCACCGAGGAGGCCTTGGTGGTGCAGACAACGTTGACCACGCCCATGGGCAGCCCGGCCTCGACCAGGATGTCCACCAGAGCCAGCGATGACAGCGGGGTCAGGTTGGCGGGCTTGAACACCATGGTGCAGCCGGCGGCAATGGCGGGACCGATCTTGCGGGTACCCATGGCCAGCGGGAAGTTCCACGGCGTGACCAGCACACAGGGGCCAACCGGTTCCTTGGAGACCAGAATGCGGTTCTTGCCGTCGCCGGTAGTGGTGACATCCCCGCCGATCCGCACGGCCTCCTCGGAGAACCAGCGGAAGAACTCCGCAGCGTAGGCTACTTCGCCCTTGGCCTCGGCGAGGGGCTTGCCCATTTCGGTGGTCATGATCAGGGCCAGTTCGTCCTGCCGGGCCATGATGAGGTCGTAGGCGCGGCGCAGGATCTCGCTGCGCTCGCGGGGCGCGGTCTTCGCCCACTGCTTCTGTACGCGGCCGGCGGTCTCGATGGCCCGCTGCGCATCTTCCGGGCCACCGTCGGCGACGGTGGCGATGACTTCTTCGGTGGCGGGATTGACTACGTTGAAGCGGGCGCCGGAGGCGGACTCGGTCCATTCGCCGTCGATAAATACGCCCGTGCTGACGCGGGAGATGGCGTCGAGCGCCTGCTGGGAGGTGCGCGCGTTGCCTGCGGTGCTGCCGCGGGACTGGGTGATGTCAGTGGTCATGGGAGGTCCTTTTTGTTGATTGGTTCGGAGTCGAGGTCAGTAGTGGGATCGGTCTTGGGGCCGGTGGCTGACGGTGCGCCGGGGTCCAGGAGTTGCGCCAGGTGGCGCCCGGGTCTGGACTTGTCGAGCTGGTTGACCTGCATGGCGCAGGAGAAGCCGTCCGTGAGGACCACGGTCTCGGCTCCGCTGCCGCGCAGGGCCGGGGCCAGCGAGTGCTCGGCGACCTGCATGCTCACGTCGTAGTGCTCCTTTTCGAAGCCGAAATTGCCAGCCACGCCGCAGCAGCCGGAGGCATCGGTCACCCCGGTGATGCCGACGGCGGCCAACGCCTGGCGCTGGATGCCGGCGCCGAAGACGGAGTATTCGTGGCAGTGTGTCTGCAGCACCACTTCCTCCGGCAGGTCCCGGGCCGGTGCCGGCAGTGAACCGGCTTCGGCGAGCTCGTTGACGTGCGCGGCGAAACTGCGCACCCGGGACGCCACGCGGCGGGCCTGCTCGGTGTGTACCAGTTCGGGCAGGTCCTTGTGCAGGGCCGCGGCGCAGCTGGGTTCGACGACAACGATCGGCCGGTCGGTGCCGTCGTCGAGCGCTTCGGCGGCCTTGCCCAGCAGCTTCTTGGCGGTGTCCAGCTGGCCGGTTGAAATCCAGGTCAGCCCGCAGCAGGCGTCCGCCGAGCACTCGGTGCGTTCCCCGGTGCCGGTCAGCACCCGGGCCGCTGCGCCGGCAACTTCGGGCCGGAAGCCGCGGGTGAAGGTATCCACGAAGAGCACGACGCCGGAATCCGGGTCGGTACCGTGCCGGGCCCCGCCGCCGTGAGCTGAACCAGCGGTGACGGACGCACGACGCCGGGCCCCGCCGTCGTAATTCCACGGGGGAAGGACGCCGGCGGCGGCGACTTCGCGCTGCCAGTCCAACCCGCCGGCGAACTTCGGCAGGGCACGGCGGGTGGTGAGCCCGCCCAGCGCGGCGGCCAGTTTGCCCAGCGGCGTGGCCAGCACGGCGTTGACCAGCGGCGCGATGCGGCCGGTGATTTTGAGCCAGCGCGGCAGCCAGCCGAGCGAGAAGTGCGAGAGCGGGCGCAGCCGCCCTTTATAGTAGTGGTCGAAAAACTCGGACTTGTAGGTGGCCATGTCCACGCCGACCGGGCAGTCGCTGGAGCAGGCCTTGCAGGACAGGCACAGGTCCAGCACTTCGCGGACCTCCTTGGACTTCCAGCCTTCCTCGACGGTGCGGGCGCCGCGAACCATGTCCTGCAGGACGCGGGCGCGGCCGCGGGTGGAGTCCTTCTCGTCCCGCGTGGCGCGGTAGCTCGGGCACATGACTCCGCCGGAATCGGTGCGGCACTTGCCCACGCCGATGCAGCCCTGGACGGCGTGGACCCACGGATCCGTGCCGCTGCCGCCGGCGTCGGACGGGCTGTCGGTTTCCGCCGTCGAGCCGCCGCCGCTGCCGATCGGGCGCAGATCGAAGCTGGTGCGCCATTGCCGCTGCGGCACGCCCTCGAGCGCAAGGTGCTCATCGATCGGATCCGGGTCGGTCAGCGATCCCGGGTTGAGGATGCCTGCCGGGTCCCAGATCCGCCGGTACGCGCTGAACGCGTCGAGCATCCGCGGCGAGTACATCACCGGGAGCAGCTGCGAACGGGCGCGGCCGTCGCCGTGCTCGCCGGAGAGCGAGCCCCCGTGCAGGACAACCAGTTCGGCAGCCCTGCGCGAGAAGCGGCGGAACACCTCCCGGCCTTCCTCGGTGCGCAGGTCGTAGGTGATGCGGATGTGCATGCAGCCCGCCCCGAAGTGCCCGTACATCACACCCTGCAGGCCGAACTCGGCCAGCAGTTCGCGGAAGTCCGCCAGGTAGTCGGCCAGCTTCAAGGGCGCGACAGCGGAATCTTCCCAGCCGGGCCAGGACTCGCCGCCGGTGGAGAGCCGTGAGGAGAGCCCGGCGCCGTCCTCGCGGACACGCCAGAGCGAAGCGCGGGCCGTGGTGTCGGGGACCGCGCGGCCGTCAACCAGGCGGCCGTTCTCCTTGAGCCGGGTCAGCAGCCGGTCCGCTTCCGCGGCGACCTCGTCCGGATCTTCGCCGTCCAGGTCCACATACAGCCAGGCCTTGCCGTCGGGCAGCCCGAGGACGGCGTCCTCGCCGCGGCGGAAGCGCATGGTGTCGACGATGGCCTCGTCAATGCCCTCCACCGCCGCGGGGGAAAATTCAAGGATGGTTTCGAGGTCGCGGGCCGCCTCGACCACGTCGGTATAGCCGAGGCAGACCAGCAGCGCGCTCGCCGGCTTGGGCACGAGCTTCATCCGCGCCCCGGTCACGATCGCACAGGTGCCCTCGGAACCGACCAGCGCGCGGGCGACGCTGAAGCCGTTTTCGGGCAGCAGGTTGGCCAGATGGTAGCCGGATACCTGGCGCTGGATCCGGCCCAGCTCCATGCGGAAGTCGGCCAGATGGGTGTGCGCAAGTTCCCGCAGTGACCCGGTGATTGCGGCGGCGCGCGCAACAGATGTCTTGTCCGCAGGGTCCGTGGCGCGCAGCCCGGTGGCAGTGGCGGTGAGCCGGGCGCCGTCGGAAGTAACGACGTCGAGCTCCACCACGTGGTCGGAGGTCCGTCCGTAGCGTACGGAGTGGTTCCCGCAGGCGTCGTTGCCCAGCGCCCCGCCCACGGTGGCGCGGGTTTTCGACGACGGGTCCGGGGCAAACGTGAATTTGCCGCCCGTGGCCTTCTCCACCTCGCGGGAGAGGACGGCGAGCACCACGCCGGGATCGACGGCGACGGTGCCCGCGGCCTCGTCGATGGTATGGATCCGGTTCATGTGGCGGGAGAAGTCCAGCACCACACCGGGCCCGATGGCGTTGCCGGCCATCGACGTTCCCCCGCCGCGCCCGATCAGCGGCGTCCCCGTTTCGCGGCACGCCGCCACCACAGCGGCGACGTCGTCCGCGGTACGCGGAAACACCACGGCCAGCGGCGGCACCCGGTAGTTGGAGGCGTCGTAGGAGTACTCGGCCAGCCGGCGCGGCGAACTGTCCGCGGAAACGCCGGCCGCGGCGAGGCGCGCCAGCACCGCCGGCTGCCGGTCTGCCGCCGGGCTGCCAGGCAGGCGGCGCGCGTCCGCCTGCCCGGTTGCGGGAAGAACTGCTTCGGTCATCGGGGGATCAGGCTCCCGTTCCTGCTCCGGCGGGAACGACACCGACGACGGCGCCGACGGCGGCCTCGAAACGCTCCAGTCCGGTGCTGATTTCGTCGGCGGTGACCACCAGGGCGGGAATCAGCCGGACCACGTTGCCGGCAGGGCCGCAGGTCAGGGACAGCAGGCCCTGCGCGGTGGTGGCCTGCTGGACCGCGGCGGCGGTCTTGGCGTCCGGGGTGCCGTCCTCGGCGGTGAACTCGATGCCCTGCATCAGGCCCAGGCCGCGGACGTTGCCGATCACCGGGAAGCGGTTCTGGATCTCCTTCAGGCCGGCCTGCAGCTGCTCGCCGCGGATCCGGGAGTTCTCCACCAGGCCCTCCTCCTCGACCACTTCGAGCGTGGCCACGCCGGCCGCGGCGGAAACGGCATTGCCGCCGTACGTGCCGCCCTGCGAGCCGGGCCACGCCTTGGACATGGTCTCGGTGGAAGCCGCGATGGCGGAGATCGGGAAGCCCGAGGCGATGCCCTTGGCGGTAATCAGGATGTCCGGGGTGGCGGTGGAGTACTGGTGGCCCCAGAACTTGCCCATCCGGCCCACGCCCGCCTGCACCTCGTCGAAAATCAGCTGGATGCCGTGCCGGTCGGCGCGCTCGCGCAGGCCCTCCATGAAGGCCGGGGGAGTGGGCAGGTAGCCGCCGTCGCCCAGCGCCGGTTCGATCAGGAACGCGGCCGTGTCATTGGGGGCGGTGCGGGTCTGCAGCAGGTAGTCCAGTTCCTGCAGCGCGAACGCGACGGCGGTGGCTTCGTCCCAGCCGTAGCGATAGGCATAGGGGAAGGCGGACATGTGGACGCCGGCCATCAGCGGCGCGAAGCCGGCGGAGAACTTGGTGCCGGCCGTGGTCAGCGAGGCGGCGGCGACGGTGCGGCCGTGGAAGCCGCCCTGGAAGACCACAATGTTGGGCCGGCCGGTGGCCATGCGGGCCAGGCGAATGGCGGCCTCGACGGCCTCGGAGCCGGAATTTGCGTAGAACACGGAGTCCAGCCCCGCGGGGAGGACTTCGCCGAGCTTCTCGGTCAGCTCCAGCAGCGGCTTGTGCATCACGGTGGTGTACTGGGCGTGGATGATCTTGCCCACCTGTTCGCGCGCGGCCTCCACAACCTTCGGGTGGCAGTGACCGGTGCTGGTCACGCCGATGCCGGTAGTGAAATCCAGATAGTCCTTGCCGTCGGTGGCATGGATCCACGAACCGAGGGCGTGGTCGACGACGATGGGCGTTGCTTGCTTGAGCGCGGGGCTAAGAGAGGTCATGCCACCTATGGTGCAGGTCACACCTGTTTATTGTCAACAATCCTCTTATCGCGTAGCGTGGAGGCGTGACTAATCGTGATTCCAGCTCCCGTCCCCGCGTTGTCATTCTCGCTGCGGAGGGCCAGCCCAGCCCCTACAATCTCGACGAAATCAAGGCGCGCGCCGACGTCGTTATTACTGATGCGGCCGGTCTTCCGGAAGCCGCCCGCGGGGCCGATGTTTTGTTCCTCTGGGACTTTTTCTCCGCGGCGCTGGGCGAGGCCTGGCCCAATGCGGACGCGCTGAAGTGGGTGCACGTGGCGGCGGCCGGGGTGGACGCCATGATGTTCGACGAGCTGCGGGCTTCGGAGGTGCTGGTCACCAACGCCCACGGCACGTTCGACCGGCCCATCGCCGAGTTCGCGCTGGCCTCCATCCTCGCCCACGACAAGCAGTTGCACCTGAGCAAGCGCCTGCAGCAACAGTCCGTCTGGCAGCACCGCGAGCTCACCCCGACCGGCGGTTCGTGTGCGCTGGTAGTGGGTACCGGCGGGATCGGTCGCGCCACCGCCCGGCTGCTGCGCGCCGTCGGGATTGAGGTCCGGGGAGTCGGCCGGACCGCAAGGGATAACGACGGCGACTTCGGCACCGTGGTGCCAAGCGCGGACCTGGCCGAACACGTCGGCTGGGCGGACCACGTGGTGCTGATTGCACCGCTGACCGAGCAGACCCGCCACATGATGAACGCCGAAGTCCTGGCGGCCATGAAGCCGAGCGCGCATCTGGTCAACGTCGGCCGCGGCGCGCTGGTGGATGAGGCCGCGCTGGTTGAGGCGTTGCGCGACGGCCAGATCGCTGCCGCTTCGCTGGATGTGTTCGAGGAAGAGCCGCTGCCGGCCGAGCACCCGTTCTGGGCGATGGAGAACGTGCACATCTCGGCGCACATGTGCGGGGACGTGATCGGTTGGCGCGAGGCACTGGCTGACCAGTTCCTGCAGAACCTGACCCGCTGGACCGCCGGGGAGCCATTGGCCAACCTGGTGGACAAGGATCGCGGCTACGTCAGCTCGAGCCACTGACATTGGCATGCCGGTGCGGACGGCGGGTATGTTCCTGCCGCCCGCACCGGTTACCGTGACCTAATTGTCAGCAGACCTCAGCGAAGCCGGCCGTTGTCATCGCCATCGGTCTCGATCTGCTCCTTGCGGACTTCCTCGCTGACCGTTTCCTGATCCGTGACCGTCTCCTTGTCGAGGCGGACCCGCTCCACGGGCACGGTTTCCTTTTCGACCACGGGACGTTCCTCGCGCAGGACTACCTCGTGCTCTTCTTCGCTGAGGTCCGGCCCGTCCAGAGCATCGCCGGCGTTCGCGTCCGTGATGGGCTCGCGCTCCACCCGGACTTCTTCCCGGCTGACCGGCACGGTTTGCGTCACGTTCTCGGTGACGATGTACTTGCGCAGCCGGGCACGTCCGGTCTCACGGCTTTCGGTGCCGACATGGAGCTGCTCTTCGGAACGAGTCATGGCGTCGTCGGTGGTCGGACCCGACGTGTCATGCCCGACCGCGCCGCGCGAGCCCGTTGCGTCGTCGTAATCTCCTGTTCCGACAGTCCGCGTGCCGGCATCGGTTCCGGTGGTGCCGGTGTAGCTGTCGGCGCCCACGCCCGTGCCCACGCCTGCGGTTCCGGAGGTTCCGGTGTAGGCGCCGTTTGCCCCGAGACCGTAGTGCTCGAAGAGGCGGTCCTCTTCGGTTTCACTGAGGTGCCCGTCCGGATCCACGCGCGGGGCGTCCTTGACCTGGTCCTTGGTGTAGGGGACACGGATATCGTCGCCGTCTACCGTCGCCTCGGCCAGGGGGACGAAGGACTCTGACGTGCCGAACAGGCCCGTTTTGACGGTCGCCCAGCTCGGATCTTCGGTCCTGTCATCCAGGTACAGCTGCCCGATGGAACCGATCTTGTTCCCCGCGGAATCAAGCACGTTGGATCCGTTGCCGGCCAGTCGGTCAATGTTTTCTTTGGTGATCATGTCATTTCCTTTGTTTCCGCCGGGCACAGCTGTCCTGTGCCCGGATCTATGGGCGGTTTGTTGGGAGGTGCCTGCCTAGAAGCCCGTTGGACGGCTGGCGTCGGCGGTGGTCGCGGAGCCTGAACCCGTGTCCTTGACCTTGGACTTGGCATCCTGCGCGCGCTCCTTGACATCCGAGGCGGCGCCCGCGCTCTCTTCCTTCACCCTGCCGGCAGCATCCTGCGCCGAGCTTTTGACCGACTCCATGGCTTCCTGGGCCGGGCCCTTCATGTCCTGCGCTACCTGCTTGGCAGCATCGGTCAGCTCGGTTTTCAACGGTTCTGCCTTTTCCTTCAGGGCAGTTGCTGCTTGCTGCTCCTTCTGGCTTGCGGGTATCAGGGAGGAGATCAGCATGCCCGCACCGAAGGCGATGAGGCCGGCTGCCATGGGGTTGCCGCGGGTTTTCTCGGCGACCTGATGCGGAGCGTTCTGGACCGTTTCGCCGGCATGCTGGGCAGTATGGGAAACAGATTCTCCGGCCTCGTGCATTCCGGATTTTGCCGAGCCGGTGGTGTTGTCGGCCGCGCCCATGATGCTGGTTTTGACCTGGTTCATCTTGTCCCGGACTTTCTGGCCTTGCCGGTGCGCGATGCTGGAAGGGGTGACCTTCTCCGCCAACGCATCGACGTCGGAACCTAGTTCTGCACGGGTCCGTTCAATATCTTCGCGGATCTCTTCCGGTGACTGGCTCATGGGGTCTCCTCACCTGGTTTCAACGTCGGGGGAATTTCCTTGATGGTTTCAGCGGTCTGCGGCATGCCGCGGACGGTCTTCATTTCCTTCTTGCCCTTGGCGGCGAGAACGGCCGCAATAAACGCCCAGATCACCGCGACGATCACGGCCGACCAGGCCATGCTGATCCAGAGGGTCAGTGCAAGCATCAACGCGATGGAGCGGAAGACCAGGACAAAGTGCCCGGCCACGCCTGCGCCGGCGAGCATGCCTGCGCCCTTGCCTGCCTTGGTTCCTGATTCTTTGAGTTCGGCTTTGGCCAGCTCGACTTCCTGGCGCATGAGCGTTGAAACGTCGCGGCTGACTTCGCTCAGGATGTCGCCCAAGGACGAGTTCTGTGCCCTCACCTCCGCTTCGGTCGGTGGAATCTCGTAGGCGTGGGAGCCGGTTGAGTTCGGCTGTGTCATTAGAGCGCGTGCCTCCGTTCAGGATCGGTGCTTACCGGTGGGGTGCCGGGAGGAAGGGTGGGCTCCGTCGCCCAAGGGTCGCCGAAAGGATCTCCCGTAACCGGTGCCGAAGTACCGGTGGTGCCGACTGTGGGCTCGGCTGCCGGCGGGGCGGGAGTGGTCCTCGGGCTCGAAGCGGGAGTTCCTGCTCGCGGGCCGGACTGCGAATCCGAATGTGCCCCGGTGATGCCACGGGTCAGCCGGCCCGCCAACAGTCCTGCCCCAGCGGCAACCGCCAGAAAGGCACCGGGTCGCTTGCGGGCAAAACCCGTGACTTCCTGAAGCAACGACCCCGGGTCGCGCGCTTCGAACCAGCCCGCCACATCGCCGGTCCTCCGCGCCGCCTGGTCAACCAGGTTGGCCGCAGCCCCGGAATTCTCCGATGCCTGCGACATCGAGCGCAATTCTTCGCTCAGCGACCGCAGTCCTTCGGCGACCCTCTGCTGCTGCGTTCCGGCCTGGTCCTTCAGGTTCGAACCCAGTTCGCTGACCAGGTTCTTTGCATGGGTGCCGGCCTCCTGGGCCACGGCCTTGGTCTCTTCAACCGCGGTGCCTGCAACCTGTTTACCGGCGCTGGCCCCCTCTTTGGCGACGTTCTTCGCTTCGTCTTTGGCCGCCGTCGTTGTGGATGAGCTGCCGGTTGATGTGTGGCCGGTGGCCGTTTGGCTGTTCTGAATCGCGAGATTCTCCGTGCCGGGCGCCTCCGGATCCTGCCAGTTCTGCGTTGTCATAGTTGTTACTCCAATGCTTGATGAACTAGTTGCCGTCAGTCCCCCTGAGGACATGCCGTGCCGATTTCTCCTGCTTACGGTGTAAGTTCATGCTAAGCATGCTTAGTAAAGGGGTGCAATGATGTCCCCACAATTGGCGCTCAGGTTTTTTGCGGAAGGGCCGGAAAACAACGACGGCGGAAGTGCTTGCCGGGTTGGGCAACCCGGCAAGCACTCCCGCCAACCTGTGGTGATTCTCCTGCTGTCAGACGGTTCCGGATCGCCAGACAAACTCGGGGATGGTGCCGTTGATCTTCCAGTCGCCGACCACGCGGGACTTATAGACCACGGGGTTGTGCGAAGAGATGACCCGGGCGTTGCGCCAGTGGCGGTCCAGTTGCAGGTCGGACTTTGTGGCGGATGCGCCCAAGGCATCAAACAACGACGACGACGCGCGCTGCGCGAGGTCGGTCACCACGATCTGGGCCTGGGACGAGCCGAACTCCACCTGCAGGACGGCTTCCTCGAACGAAGGACTCTCTGCGCCCTGGGCCGCGGGGCGGACGTCGAAGGCCTCCTGCAGCAGTTCGGCGACCCGCAGCGTGGCTGCCTCTGCCGCGAAGGCCTGGGCCGAAATCTCGCCCACGATCTGCTGGACCTGGATGTCCTCGCCGGGCCGGACGCCGTTGCCGTGGCTGAACACCCGGGTGCGCTCGCGGACCGCTTCGGAAACGTCGCGGACCACGCGCTGGGTGATGCCGGCCAAGGTGGCTACGTGGATGAGCTGGTAGACGCCGGTGGCGTACGGCGCCTGCTCAGTTTCCACCAGGACATCGGAGGCGGGGACCGCTACGTTGTCGAAAACCGTAGTTCCGGAGGCGGTCAGGCGCTGCCCGAAGCCGTCCCAGTCGTCGCGGATGGTGACGCCCGGCGCATCCGCGCGGACCAGGGCGATGATGTCCCGGCCGTCCGCCGTCCGGGCACCGGTCTGGATCCAGTCCGCATAGAGGCTGCCGGTGGTGTAGTACTTGGTGCCGTTGACGCGGAAGTTTTCGCCGTCCGGCTCGATGGTGGTGCCCACGCCGCCAACCGCCACGGGGCCGGTTTCGGTCCAGGCGTTGCCCAGGATCTGGCCTTCGCCCACCCGACGCAACCACTCGGCGTCGTTCCTGTAGAGCCGCCCCTCCACAAAGGCGATGTGCGAGCGCAGGGCCTGGGCGAGGTTGGATTCCGCGGCCGCCAGCTCGATCAGCAACCGGAAGAACTGCACCGCGGTGGCCCCGTCGCCGCCGAACTCCCGCGGCACCCGGACCGCGCCGAAACCGGCCGCCGCCAGATCGCGGATCTGCAGGTGTAGTAGCACCCTGTCCGTTTCGCGCCCGGCGGCCCCGGCCGCGATGGACTCGAAGACCGGCCGGTACTTGGCCGCCAGCTCGGCGAAGGTCGGGGCTGCGTCGACCGGCACAGAGCCGACGGGAGCGGCGGAAGACGGCGCGGCTCCCGAAGACCGGAGCGGCGCGGTTGCCGAAGAGCGGAGCGGCGCCGTCGTCTGGATGGCACTCATACGGTGATCTCCTCACGGCTGAAAGCGCCGCGGTAGGCGGCGCCGGGATGGGTGGTTGGCAGCAGCGGGCCGTTGCCTGGGAAGAGCCGTTCGCGCAGCGTGCGCTCGGACTCCGAGTACGCGGTGCGGTAGCGGCCGCGCTTCTGCAGTTCGGGGACCAGGAGTTCGACGACGTCGGTGAACGTTCCGGGGGAGAGGAACTGGACAATGTTGAAGCCGTCCACGTCCGTGGCGTCCACAATCTCCTCGATCCGGTCCGCCACCTGCTCCGGCGTGCCGGCGATGAAGAATTCGTCGTTGCGCGGGTCGGAGAGCGTGTCGATCAGTTCGTGCGCGCGCTTGCGGCCCGCGCCGGTGGCGAACTCGGCCTCCATGGACTGCGCATGGTCGCGGCCCACGTACTGCAGGTACTCGTCCGTCTCCAGCGAGGCAACGTCGATCCCGGAGGAGCCGCCGAAGTGCACCAGATGGCCCTCGACGTCGCGCAGCCGCACTACCTCTTCGACCTTGCGCGCCACCTCGGCTTCGGTCTCGCCGAGCACGATGTTCAGCGAGGCCAGTGCCTTGACCGCGTGGCGTCCGCGTCCGGCGGCCTCGGCCCTCTCGCGCAGGTCCCGCACGTCCGCGGCCACGCGCTGCACGGTCCGCGAGCTGACGAAGACGGCTTCGGCGTGCCGGGCGGCGAAGTCCTTGCCGCGTTCGGAGGATCCGGCCTGGTAGATCACCGGAGTGCGCTGGAGCGAGGGTTCGGACAGGTGAGGCCCGTCCACCGTGAAGAACCGGCCGGCATGGCCGATCTCGTGCACGCCGTCGGTCTCGGTGTAGACCCGCCGCTCCCGGTCGCGCACCACGGCGCCGTTGTCCCAGGAACCCTCCCACAGCTTGTAGGAAACGTCGAGGTATTCCTCCGCGATGTCGTACCGGTCATCGTGCTTGATGTGCGCGGGCAGACCGAAGTTGCGCGCGGCGTCCGGCAGGTACCCGGTGACCACGTTCCATGCCACGCGCCCCTTGGTCAGATGGTCCAGCGTGCTCAGCCGCCGGGCATTGCCGAACGGCGGCTCGTAGGTGGTGGAGAACGTGACCGCGAAGCCGAGGTGCCGGGTCACAGCAGCCATCGCCGGGACCAGCAGGTACGGATCGTTGTTCGGCACCTGTAGTCCACGCTCGACGGCGGGATCCCGGCTGCCGCGGTACACGTCGTAGGTGCCGACCACGTCGGCCAGGAAGATGGCGTCGAACAGGCCGCGTTCCAGCAGTTGCGCGGTCTCGGTCCAGTACTCGATGTCCGTGTACTCATGCCGGCGGTTGTCCGGATGCACCCACAGCCCATGGTTGATATGGCTGACGGTGTTCATCTCGAAACCGTTGAAATGGATCTCTTTGCTCATGATGCCTCCTTGACGGTAAGTCCCGGGGCAGCCGCTACGTGGGCAGCCGGTTCTCGGGCGGGCAGTTCCGGCACGGCGGCCAGCAACTGACGGGTGTAGTCGGTCTGTGGGTTGGTGAATATGTCCGCGGCGGTGCCCGTTTCGACTACCTTGCCGTCCTTCATGACCAGGACATCGTCGCTGACGTGGTGGATTACGCCGAGGTCGTGGCTGATGAACAGGTAGCTCAGCCCGAGCTGTGACTGCAGATCCGCCAGCAGGTCCAGCACCTGCGCCTGGATGGATACGTCCAGGGCGGAGACCGGTTCGTCCAGCAGCAGCACGCGCGGCTGGAGGGCGAGCGCCCGGGCGATGGCCACGCGCTGGCGCTGCCCGCCGGACAGCGTGAGCGGGCGCCGGTTGAATAACGACGGCGGCAGCCCCACCTGGTCGAGCAGCGTCACCGCCCGCTCGGTGCGGTCGCCGGACGTGCCGATGGAGCCGGCCTCCAGCGCGTCGGTGATGACCCGGCCGACGCTGAAGCGCGGGTCGAAGGAACTCAGCGGGTCCTGGTTGACCAGCTGGATGTCCGGGCGGTGCCGGCGTCGTTGTTCCTCGGAGACCTGGTCCGCGCCGGTGCCGGACCAGGCGAAGCCGCCGAGGGTCACGCTGCCCGCGTCCGGTTGGGTCAGCCCCAGGGCGATCCGCGCGGTGGTGGACTTGCCGGAGCCGGATTCGCCCACAATGCCCAGCGTCCTGCCGCGCTCCAGCGTGAAGGAAACGCCGTCCACGACGGTGCGGCGGGTTCCGCCGGGACCGGGGTAGGACTTGACCAGGTCCCGGGCCACGATGGCCGGCGCCGTTTCGGAGAATTCCGTGGCCCGGCCGGGACTGCCGGAAAGCGAGGCAGCGGAGACGGGAGCGCCTGCGGAGAGCCTGCGGCCCTTGGCCGCGCCGGTGGGGATGGCGTTGATCAGCGCCCGGGTGTATTCGTGCCGCGGATTGGACAGCACTTCGGCGGCGCGGCCGGACTCGACGATCCGCCCGCCCTGCATGACGGCGACCTCGTCCGCCAGATGGGAGACGACGGCCAGGTCATGCGAGATGAAAACCAGCCCGCGGCCTTGTTCCTTCAGCCCCGCCAGCAGCTCCAGGATTTGCGCCTGCACCGTGGCATCCAGCGCGGTGGTCGGCTCGTCGGCGATCACCAGCTGCGGATTGAGCACGGTGGCCTGGGCGATCAGGGCCCGCTGGCGCAGCCCGCCGGAGAGCTCACCGGAACGCTGCTTGGCGCGCACTTCCGGATCCGGGATGCCCGCATCGAGCAGCGCCTGGTGCACCCGCTCCAGCCGTGCGGCCTTGCCCCGGACACCGTGCGCCCGCAGCGCCTCGTCGATTTCCTGGCCCACCGTGCGCAGCGGATCCAGCGAGACCAGCGCGTCCTGCAGCACGTAGCCGATGTCCTTGCCGCGTAGCCCGCGCCACTGCCGCTCGCCCAGCTTCAGCGCATTCCTGCCCAGCACCTCCAGCCGTCCGGCATTGACCTTGGCGTTGGCCGCGTTCAGGCCCACCAGCGTCCGGGCGGTGACCGTCTTGCCTGAGCCGGATTCGCCGACCAGTGCCAGGGCCTTGCCCGGTGCCAGCGCCAGCGAGACGTCCTTGACCACGTCCACCGTGCCTCGCGGCGTGGCGAAGGAAACATTCAGGCCTTCGATGTTGAGCAGCGAGTTGGCTTCGCCTGCGGAACCGGCGGGCACTGCGGAAGCCGTGCCCCCGCCGTCGTTGTTTGTGCGGTAA
Source organism: Crystallibacter permensis (assembly GCF_025960875.1). GTDB lineage: Bacteria > Actinomycetota > Actinomycetes > Actinomycetales > Micrococcaceae > Crystallibacter > Crystallibacter permensis. The sequence continues at coordinate 21,056 of NZ_JAODLR010000017.1, forward strand.
TCAGTCATGTCCTAAACCTCTGCTTCGAGCCGCTGCTGCAGGTGACGCCCCACCACGGTGGTGGTCAGCGCGGCGAGGGTGATGAAGATGCCGGGGAAGGCGGCGATCCACCAGGCGATCTGGATGTAGTTGCGCCCGTCCGCCAGCATCGCGCCCCACTCGGCGGCCGGCGGCTGGGCGCCCAGGCCGAGGAAGCTCAGCGAGGAAGCCCAGACAATCGCCTGCCCCACGCCCAGGGTGGCCAGCACAAACAGCGGCCGGATCACGTTGGGAACGATGGTGTGCCACAGGATGTGCTGCCGGGATCGGCCCAGCGAGCGCGCGGTCTCCACATAGGGCGCGGCGATGACCTGCAGCGTCTGCGTGCGGAGCATGCGGGCGTAACCCGGGGCCGTGCCCACGCCGACGGCGATCGCCGCGGTGACCACGCCGGTGCCCGAAACGGCGATGACAATCAGCGCCAGCAGCAGGCCGGGGAAGGCGAAGAGGATCTCCACGAATCGGCAGATCGCCGAGTCCAGCCACTTGCCGGAGACCCCGGCGGTGATGCCGAGCAGTCCGCCGAGCACCAGCCCGATGGCGGTGGCGGCCAGCCCCAGCAGCAGGGACTGCCCGGTGCCGGCGATGACGCGGGAGAAGACGTCGCGCCCGTTCTGGTCGGTGCCGAAGAGATGCTCCGCGTTCGGCGCGGTGAAGGCGCCGGCCGGGTCGATGATGTAGGGGTCCTTGACCGTCAACAGCGAAGGAACGACGGCGGCCAGCACCAGGAAGGCCAGGACCGCCGCGGCAATCCACACGCCGATCGGGGTGCCGCGGAGGCCCCGCAGCACTGCGGCGAGCAGGCCGGTGGTGCGGGTCCGGCCACGGCCGCCGTCAGGCTGGTTGCCGGGCTGGCCGCCGCCGGGCAGCGGCGTCCGGGTGGTAGTGGGTTCAAGTGCCACGCTCATGCGCCGGCCCCCTTGTCATTGGTGCGGGGATCGATCACGCGGTACAGCACGTCGACCACCAGGTTCACGAGGATGTAGACCGTGGCGATGATGAACACCACGGCCAGGGTGATGGGCAGGTCCCGGTTGATGATGGCGTCCACCAGGGAGCGGCCCAGGCCGGGGCGGGCGAAGATGATCTCCGCGACCACGGCCGAGCTGACCAGCGAGCCGACCGCCCAGGCTGAGAGCGTCAGCCCCGGCAGGATGGCATGCCGCAGCGCGTGGCCCACGCGGACGGCCAGATCGGACAGGCCGCGGGCCCGTGCGGAGAGCACAAACGGCTGGGCCAGCGCCTCCTCGAAGGAGGAGCGGGTGACCTGGGCGATGAAGCCGGCCAGCGGAATGCCCAGCGCCAGGGCCGGGAGCACCAGGGACTTGAAGCCGTCGTCGCCGGCCACCGGGAACCAGCCCAGGATGACGGCGAAGACCACGGCCAGCATGATGCCCACCCAGAACGGCGGCAGCGCGGCGAAGAAGACCTCGATGCCGCGGCCTACGCCGTCCAGCACCCGGCCGCGTCCCACGGTCAGCAGGGTGAATGCCAGCGCGATGGCCCAGGCGAAGACCAGCGCCAGGCCGGCCAGCTGGAACGTGGGCAGGATCTGCGGGCCGAGGATGTCCAGCACCGGAACCTTGAACACGTACGAGGTGCCGAAGTTGCCGGTGGCCAGCCCTGCCAGGTAGTTGACGTACTGGAGGAGTACCGGCTGGTCCAGCCCGTACTGCGCCTCGACCGCGGCCACGGTTTCGGCGGACGGGGCGGCGCTGTGTCCGCCCAGGATGGTGGTGACCGGATCGCCGGGCACCAGACGCAGGACAAAGAACGTCAGCGTCACCGCGGCCCAGAGGACAAAGAGGCTGCCGGCCGCGCGCTTGAGGATCACCTGCCCCGTGGAGCCGGCTGTCGCCGTCGTTCGTGGAATTTCCGTATGCGAAGTGCGGGCTGTCTGCGTTGCCGTGCTCATGATGCGTTCACCGCCGTGACGTCGTAGATGTAGGGGAGGGACAGGCTCGGTTCCAGCGTCAGGTTGGCGAACCGGTCCTGGCGCAGGGCCAGCTGGCTGGTCTGGTTGTAGAGCGGAAGCTGGAGAGCGTTCTCGCTGACAATCTGCTGGGCCCGGTAGTACAGGTCGGCGCGGATGTCCGGATCATCGGTGGCCAGTGCCTCGTTGACGATCCTGTCGAACTCCTTGTTGCTGAAGCCGGAGCCATTGGGGACGAAGCCGGCGGACTTCATGTACTCGGTGGAGAAGACGATCCGCAGCACGTCCGCCGTGTTGGTGTTCCAGTAGCCGGCGCGCAGGTCGTATTCGAAGTTGTTGTACTTTTCCGACGACGACGCGAAGTCCTGGTTCTCGATCCGCACGTCAAAGCCGCGCTGCTTGGCGCTGGCCTGGATCTGCGTGACCAGTGCCGCGTGCGCCGTGGGCCAGGCCGCCGGGGTGTAGGGCAGGACCACGGTCAGCCGCTTGCCGTCCTTGGTCCGGTAGCCCTGCTCGTCCCGCCCGGTCCAGCCGGCCTCGTCCAGCAGCCGGTCCGCTTCTACCGGATCCGGGAGATAGGCGTCCTCGAACTCGGGCGAGTAGAAGCCGGTGGTGCTGGCCAGCGGTCCGCCGGCCTTGGTCACCGTCCCGAAATAGACACTGTCGATGCCGGCCTCCACATACACGCTGTGCAGGAACGCCTTGCGCACCTTGATGTCGTCGAACGGGGCGCGTGTGGTGTTGAGCATCAGGTTGGTCGGGTTGCCCGGCCTGTCCTGCAGCACCAGCTGCACCTTCTTATCCGCCTCCGCCTCGGCGAAATGCACCGACGGCATCAGGTCCAGCGCGTCCACCTGGCCTGCGCGCAGCAGGCCGTACCGGGTGGAATCCTCCGGCACGATCAGCCATTCCAGGTTCTTGATGTGCGCCGGACCCTGGTGCTGGGCGAACGGCGGGGCCGAGTTGTAGTCCTCATTGCGCACCAGCGAGACCTTGGACTGCGGAATGTAGTCCACAATCTTGTATGGGCCGGTGCCCACGGGAGAAATGCAGTTCTCCGCCTGCGGCCGCTTGAGCGCGGTGGGGGATTCGATGCCGAGGAACGGCTGGGCCAGCACTTCCAGGAAAGCCGCATACGGCCGGTTCAGGGTGACCCGCGCCGTGGTTTCGTTGATGACCTCGGTGCTCTCATAGGGCTTGAGGTAGCCGCCGGCGGTGCCGGACTGCGTGTCCGGATCCACCATGTGGTCCAGGTTCGCCTTGACCGCCTCGGCCGTGAACTTGGTGCCGTCGGTGAAGTAGACATCGTCGCGGACCGTGAAGGTATAGGTCAGTCCGTCCGCCGAGACCTCCCAGGACTCGGCCAGCCATGGCCGGATCTTGCCTTCCTTGTCCTGCGAGACCAGCGAATCAAGGTAGTTGGCGGCGAGCGACGCCTGCGGCATGTCCCCGTTGACGTGGGGATCCAGGCAGGAGATGTCCTTGCCGGTGGCGAAAACAAAGGTGTCGGCCTCATCGGGCTGGGCGCTCGCGGCGCCGCCGCAACCGGCCAGGGCCAGGACAACGACGGCGGCAAGGGCCGTGGGTGCCCAGGGGGCTTTGCGTAATGTCATGTTCTCGGGTTCTTCCGTCCGGCCCGTTAAACGGCTCGCCGGAGGCACCCGAACATTCGGGGACTGCACTCACCGGCTAGTGTTCAACGAAGCTTGCGTCGCCTCGTGGCAGTTACCGTCCTTTGGGGACGTACTGAGGAATCTACCGGCGCTTCCGAGGGCAGGAAATATTTCTGAACCGCAGTGACCTCGTGCGTCAGCAGCGTGACGCCACATGACCTCGCATGACGGAACAGCCAGGAAATCGGCGGCCGGGCGCTGCCAGTTCAGCACCCCTGCGTCAGCTCCGTCCGCTGGCTACGGCTTCCCACTCGCGCAACTGGCCCCGGTGCAAGGACTGCAGACCAGGATTGATGGTTACGCCGTTTTGTCCGCTGAGCACATAGGTCGTGAGGACTGATAACACCGGGCTTTCCGAACCGGCAAACAGGACAGGGGGCAGGCCTTGGTAATGGAGCACAAGACTGGAATTGTCCGGTTCGGGGTACCAAGCGTTAACAGCACCATGGTCAAAGGAAGTCCACTGCCCGTTGACGCAGCAGATGAAGCGGTGCGATGTGACGATGACCGGAATGAACTGCTGCTCGCGCCAGCATTCCATGGACGCCGCGGCGGCAGCCTTGCGGCGGGATGAGTTCAGAAGCCCCTGGGCGGCAAGGCCACCGAGGATGAAGGCCGGGCGGCCCCAGTAGAAACCGGAAACGTGCGTGTACGATCCGTCCAAGCCGTAGTACCGGGCATACGTGGCGTTGCACTGGTAGTAGGCCACCTCGCCTGCGAACAGCGGAACATTCCACAAATCGATGTGAGGAGGAGCGGCCCCGGCGGCCAGACCACGCGCCAGTACCTGGGCTTTGTGGTAACCGAACGCGTAGCCAGCCTCAACGTCGCGCCGGTGCCGTTCGGCCTTGGTGAAGTGGCCCTTGCTGCGGCGCCAGGCCCGGAAGCGGCGGTACAGCGCGCGGACCAGGAAACAGCCGGCAATTATCGGACCCACTGCCGCCAAAAGCGCTGCCAAGAGATCGAAGAGGAGGAGGAGCGTCGCAAAATCGTCCCCTCCGGCCGAGTCAATCCAAATATGAAGCAGCACTCCTGCCATATAGCTGATTGGCACGAGCAGTAACGGAACGAGCCAATCCAGCTGATGTTTCATGGCTTCGACCCTACCCACTCCCTAAGACGGTTTGGGAACCGCTGTGGATAAGTGACAGATCGAGGACCAGCCACGCCTATTGCAGCTCGAAAACCAAGTCTGCCCGATCCCGCATGGCACGAACCAGGCCGGCGTTAGGCTGGTCCACATCGCGCACCCAGGCTTCGGCGGCTTCCGGCGATTTGCCGAAGGCGATGTGCCGCTCAACCAGCTGGCGGATGCGCAGCCGGTCGTCCTGCTCGACGTACCAGACCTCCGTGCACTGTTCCCTGACTTTCCGCCAGCCGGGTTCATCCAGCAGGAGGTAGTTACCTTCGGTGAGCACCGTGTGTGCTGCCGGGAAGACCGGGACCAGGCCTGCCAATGGTTGTTCGAGGGTCCGTTCGAAACCTGGAGCATAGACGGCGTTGTGCCGGTCGCGCCGAAGCCGCCGGAGAAGCTCGGCATAGCCATACACATCGAAGGTCTCCGGCGCGCCCTTCCGGTGCAACAGCCCCAGCCGTTCCAATACGGCGTCGGCGAGGTGGAAGCCGTCCATCGGGACGTGGGCGAACTGCTGCTGCTCGGGATCGGGAGTGCCTGCATTGAGCAGCGCCAGCAGGTTTTCCGCGAGGGTGGTTTTGCCCGCGCCAGGTTCGCCGACGATCCCGATAATGGTCCGCCTGCGCGGGGCAGCCGCGTCATCCTCAGCCGCCTGCTCAGGGGTATCCGTAGTTGCAGCGGCAAGCCGCTCGATCCGATCCGTCAGTTCCTGTAGCCTCATTCGCCGGCCTCGGACTGCACATTTGGTTCCGAGTCCCGGTGCTTCACCGCGTACCCCATATAGGAGAGGGACGTCTGCCGCACCTGCCCGAAGTCCAGCCTTCGGCTGAGCTCGCCGTAGGTGATGCGGCCCCGCCGGGCTTGGACGAAACCACTCAGCATGGCCAGCGGATTCGCGCGCGGTGCCAGACCGGACAGGCCTGCCGGCTGCAGTCCGTTACCTATTAATAGGGCGGCCAGCTCGCGTGGTTTGATGAACTTCTCCCAGACGTGGAGCTCCGTGTCAATGATCCGGGTGAGCGGCCACTCCTGCATAAACTTGATGGCCAGGATCTTGCTCGTGGCGGTCCGATTGATGGTGTCGAACAGGTACAGCCCACCCGGTTTCATCACCCGGGTGGTCTCGGCCAAGACCCGCGGTAGATCGGCGACATGCTCGAGTACATCGCAGCAGTAAACGACGTCGAACGTCCCGTCCTCCACCGGCAGCAGTTCGCCGGTACCCACTTGGTAGCGGATCCGGAGCCCGCTCTTTTCCGCATGCACCCGTGCCGCTTCAATAGCGACGGCGGACGGATCCACACCCACGACGTCGAACCCCAGCCGCGCAAACTCCTCAGCCAGCAAACCCGCCCCGCAGCCCACATCGAGCGCTTTCAGCCCTGCCCCGATCGGCTGCGCAACGGCTGAACCACCAGCCAGGAAGCCTGTCGTGGCCACGCTTCCGTCCTCATCTCCAAGCTCGCGCTGCAGGACCTCACTGAAGTAGGACATCCGTCCGGGAGTGAGGCTCCCGTGCAACAGATTGAGCGGATTGTCTTCATCCCACCAGGAACCACCCAGCCGGTTGTAAACGTCGTTATCGATCGGCCCGCTGCTCCCCGCCATAGCAGGAGCATAGTCGCCTCGCGGGAAGGGCAGGCAGCAAAAGGAAAGAAAGGAGGACGACGGCGGCAGGTGGGCTGCCGCCGTCGTCCTCCCTCACAGGGTGATTAGAGCTTGTGATCTAACGGTGGACCAACGATGCTGGGCATATGTCGATGCCAGCGCAACGTGAGGGCGGTTATGGGGATTTGTCATCCTATGCGGCGATTGGCAATGGGCGAACGGTTGCGCTCATAGCACTTGATGGTGCGATCGACTGGTTGCCCATACCAGATCTGGATTCCGCACCTGCCTTCGCACGCCTGCTCGATGCGTGTGAAGGCGGTCGTATGGAACTGAAGCCGACTGAGCCCTTCACGGTGGATCGTCGCTATGTGGACGGGACCAATGTACTCGAAACCACTTTTACAACCGATGCCGGTACTGCACGCGTTACCGATGCTCTCGTGAACGGATTCGCGGGCAGATTGCCGTGGGTGGAGCTGGCCCGGCGCGTTGAAGGAGTCGATGGTGAGGTGCGCTTTCGATGGTGTGTTGCCCCGGGAACGCGCTTTTCGACGGCATCCCCATGGGTGGACACCACCGTGCATGGCGAGGTCATCCGGGTTGGCGGTCTAATGATGGTGGTGCGGGGTATAGCGCACGTTCCGGAGTCCGGCGGGAGACGCGAAATCGCCGGAACCTTTACAACAACCTCTAAGTCCCGTCACCTCATTACAGTTGCTGCAACCGAAGATGAACCGCTGCATTTGCCGGTGCCCAAGCTGACTGACGAGGGGCTGGACCGCACGATCGAGACGTGGCAGTCCTGGTCACGTGATTTCAATTACCGTGGTCCTTGGGCGGCCGCGGTGCAACGCAGCGCACTGGCCCTCAAGCTCTTGATGTATGAGCCCACCGGTGCGATTGCTGCGGCCGCGACAACTTCGCTTCCGGAGAGCCTCGGGGGCGGCAAAAACTGGGACTACCGTTTCGCGTGGGTGCGGGATATCGCCTACATGGTTCGATCCTTGGTCCGTTTCGGGCTGCGTGAAGAAACACATGCCGCCGTAGTCTGGCTTCTGGACGCGATCAGGGAGAACGGTCCAGGACTCAGTATTCTTTACACCTTGGACGGCAGCATCCCAGACGATGTGCGCGTCCGTGATGCCCCGGGATGGCGCCGGATCGGTCCGGTCGCGTCCGGAAACCGAGCGGTCGATCAGTTGCAGTTGGGCGTATACGGAGACCTGTTCAATGTCATGCGCGTGTTCGTTGAGGCAGGAAATGTCCTTGATGAACGAACCGGCTCGATGCTGGCCGCCCTGGCCAATGAGGTGACAGGAATATGGCGGCAGCAGGATTCCGGCATATGGGAGCTGCCGGAGCAGCGGCACTTCACCTCCTCGAAAATGGGATGCTGGCAGGCTCTGAAGGAAGCAGCGCGTTTAGGTGAAATGGGTCAGATTCCGGGAGATTCCGAACACTGGCTATCGGAATCGGAAGCCATTCACGAGTGGATACTCGAAAACTGCTGGTCCGAGAAGCGGCAGAGTTTTGTTGCTTGGGCAGGCGGCGATAGCCTCGACGCTTCGGTACTGCTGCATGCGGCCAGCGGCTTTGACCGGACCTGGCGGATGTCCTCGACCATCGATGTGATACAGGCCGAGCTTGGCAACGGTCTACTCATGCACCGCTACACCGAGGCCGCCCGGGAGGAGGGTGCTTTTGTTGCGTGCTCGTTCTGGATGGTGTCAGCACTTGCCTGTGTCGGCCGCTGCAGTGAAGCAGTCTCACTTATGAACGGCATCGTCAACATGGCCAACGACGTCGGCCTGTATTCCGAGATGATCGACCCCCAGAACCTGTTGTTTTTGGGCAACCTGCCCCAGGGACTTAGCCACCTCGCACTCATCAACGCGGCGATCACACTTGAGGAACTCAACTGCGGACAATGAAGGGATAGGGCAGGCGTCCGCGAGTATTGGTCTGAATACGAAATACATCACCGGATAATGGATACGCCTCAAGCTGTGCTTCGGTCAGGTTCTCTCGTGCACTCGCGATATACAGGGTCGAAAGGCCGGGCCCGCCGAACGCGACGGAGGTGACGTTTGGCACCGGGATCTCGATGGCGAACATTTTCCGGCCGGTTGAATCGTAATGTACGACTTGTCCGCGCCCGTACATCGCGCCCCAAAAATTGCCGTCCGTATCGATCGTGAGCCCGTCGTGCGGACCATCTTCAATGAACGTTCCGACATCACGGATTTCACCCTCGGGACCATAGGTACCGGTGTAGATCGTGCCGACACTCGTGTCCGTGAAATAAATTCTCCGGCCGTCGAGCGACCATTCCAGTCCGTTCGCGACGCCGATGCCTCCGCGCAGAAGACGCAGGTCGCCATCGCGGGTGACAGAATAAAACGCGCCGACCGGGTCCGCTCCGGTGACGTTCATTGAGCCGGTCACCCACCGGCCGGCGGGATCGACTTTTCCCTCATTGAGGCGCAGGCCGCTATGGGCGTGCTCAATGATGGCCAGGGTCCGGATCAGACTGCCCGAGGCATCTGTCACGATGATGCGGTCTTCAAGCGACACCACGAACCCCGCTCCGCCTGCAATTTCTGCCGGTGAAAGAGATGCAACCGGGGGAGGCAACGTGATGACACGATCGGCTGATCCGTCGCTTGGCCCGCCGAGCCCGCTTCTGTGGATGCTTCCTGCTGAGATATCGCACCAGATCATTGCCGGCTCCACACCGTCCGGATCCCACACCAGGCTTTCGCCCAGAATTGCCCGGCTATCCCTGAAAACCTCCGGAACCCCCAGGACGCTGCCCATCGGTCCACCACAGCATGTGCCACCGCCTATGTAAAGCCTTGCAGCCCGTGCAGTTTCGCGTATGGTCGATTAATGGACCTGGGCATAGAAGGCAGAGTTGCACTCGTCACCGGCGCGGATTCGGGTATTGGCTGGCACACCGCCCGCCAATTGCTCAACGAGGGCGCCACTGTCGTCATCACCGACCAGTACGAGGATCAGCTGAACGCGGCTGCCCAGAGACTTGAAGCCAAACCAGGCCAGCTGTACGCCATCCCGGCCGACATCACGGATACTGCTTCGATCGCCTTGCTGGGCGAACGGGTAACCGAAGCTGTAGGCGATATTGACATCCTCGTTCAGTCCGCAGGCATCACCGGCGCCCAAGGTCTTTTCCACGAACTCACGGACGAAGGCTGGACGGATACCCTGCTGGTGAATCTGATGGGCCCGGTGCGGCTCGTCAGCGAATTTCTACCGTCGCTTCGTAAAGGCGGCTGGGGCCGGATCGTGTTTGTCGCATCGGAGGACGGTGTTCAGCCGTACGAGAACGAGTTGCCGTACTGCTCCGCAAAAGCCGGCATCCTCGCGCTGGCCAAGGGCCTCTCGCGCAGTTATGCGTTGGAGGGACTGCTGGTAAACAGCGTTTCCCCGGCCTTCATCCATACGCCCATGACCGACGCGATGATGGAGAAACGGGCTGCCGAGCTAGGCATCCCGGTCACGGACGCAATCGAGAGCTTCCTCGAAGAAGAGCGTCCGCACATCGACTTGAAGCGCCGCGGCAATCCCGACGAAGTTGCCAATGTCATCACCTTCCTCTGCTCCGACGCCGCGAGCTTCGTCAACGGCTCCAACTACCGTGTGGACTCCGGCTCAGTGGCCACCATTTAACCCCGTATCGTCACGATGAGAGGACCATCATGTCTCCTGACCAGTACTCGTTCGCTGATCCCAGGACCCTGTATCCATCCATCTCCCCACCCGTACAGCAACAGCCCGAACCCGCGGTCCAAGCAAAAATGACTCCGGTACCCGACCTAGGCGAGAACAGCTACCGCGGGTCCGGCCGCCTTCAAGGGCGCAAGGCACTTATAACCGGAGGCGACTCCGGCATTGGCGGGGCCGTAGCAATCGCTTTCGCACGAGAGGGCGCAGATGTCGCAATCTCCTACCTTCCCGAAGAAGAACAAGATGCACGCCACATCGTTGCCCTGATCGAGGAAGCTGGCCGCACCGCTGTCGCTTTCCCCGGCGATCTGAAAAACAAGGACTACTGCCACCGCCTCGTTGATGCGGCCGTTGACGGCCTGGGCGGCTTGGACATCGTCGTGAGCAACGCAGGCAAACAAGTCTTCGTGGAAAAAATCGAGGACCTCAGCGACGAGCAATTCGAGGACACCATGCACACGAACGTGTTTGCCATGTTCTGGCTGGCTAAGGCCGCGGTTCCACATCTCAAGCCCGGCTCAACCATCATCTGTACGGCCTCTCTTGAAGCCTACAATCAACTACCGTTTTTGCTCGACTATGCAACGACCAAGGGTGCGATCAACAATTTTTCGAAAGCACTGGCCCAGCAATTGGCCCCGCGTGGCATTCGTGTTAACGCCGTTGCACCAGGCCCGACTTGGACAGCTTTACAGGTTAGCCAGGGTTTTCCTCCCGAGAAGCTGCCCGAATACGGCAAAGACAACCCGCTCGGCCGCTCAGGGCAGCCAGCCGAACTGGCACCGGCCTATGTCTATCTCGCCTCGGGTGAATCAAGCTTCACCATCGGCGAAACTCTCAACGTGAACGGTGGTATGCCCACGCCGTGACGCAGCAAACCGCATCCGCCCTGCGATTGTGACTGTACGGCCTGGAAGACGTCGAAAAGGCCATCAGGGACTGCCTTCAATCGAATCAAAGAGCTGTTATTGACGCTGCCGGTAACGACGAACTGTGCGTCGTGATGGAGCAGGCCATTTTAGGGCGACGAATACTGGGAGCCGGCGGCCACCGGGACGTGGTGCCTGTGGCGCTGGCGCTCAGGCGGAAGCGGGACGTGCTTCGAGAATCGACTTGATCCGGACCAGGTCCTTGCGGTTGGCCTTCCTCATCATCATCCCCATGAAGGGTGCAGCCAGCCGGGAGAAGCCGACTGGTTCGCCGTTGTTCCGCAGGGTCATCCGTGTGCTGGCCCCGTCCACCTCGGTCCAGGTGTAGGTGGTCTGCATCGGAAAGGGACCCTGGGCGGTGCGCATCACCAGTTTTTCGAGCGGGCGGAACTCGACGATCTCGTAGGTGTAGGAGAGGTGGCGGCCGAGGAAGGCGGCGTCGAAGGCTATGCGGGATCCAACTGCGAGCGGAGGGGGCGTTTCCCAGCGGGCCGAGGCTATGTTCTGGTACCACTCCGGGGCGTTGTCCGGGGCAGCCGCGTATTCGGCAACCGTCTTGCACGGCGCAGCGATGAGTATTTCGGTGGTGACGTCGACCATGCTTCAGACTCCCATATTGGAGCAGGGCAGGCCACCTGGCCACCGCCGGACACTATGGTTGAGGAGTCAGAACAATGAACGACGGCGTGCTCGCCTAAGTGGCTGCGCTGCGTTGCAACGGGCGGGAGGACTTGAGGAATTTGGCCAGAGGCGCGCAGGACATCCAGGTCTTCATCGAAAAGCTTGCCCGATTGCCCGTCGGGGCGAGCAGTTGCAACTTCTTCGACCACTCCAGGCCGGAGAACGCCGTGCGACGGCGCAATCTGCAGCTGTACCTGCAGGACATGCTGGAACGCCAGCCCAAAGTCCTGCTGGTGGGGGAGGCACCCGGCTACCGAGGCATGCGGATGACCGGAGTTCCGTTCACCAACCGCGACATCCTTCAAAGCCGCGAGGGCTACTTCGGGCTGTTCGGGCCGGACAGGGGATACGTCCTGCCGGCCGAGGCGGCCTCGGTTGCCGCCGAACCTACGGCGACGGTGATGTGGGACGTGCTCGCCGGCCTGGACTTCCTGCCGCTGCTCTGGAGTGCCTATCCGCTGCATTCTCATCAGCCCGACCGGCCGCTGTCGAACCGCACGCCGTCGGCCGCCGAAGCAGTGGCCGGACGCCCGTTCTGGCAGGACCTGGCGAAGCTGTTCGCGGTGGAGTCCGTTGTTGCGGTAGGAAACGTGGGATTCCGCAGCGTCAGCGCCAGCGGCCTGTCCGTTCCCAAAGTGCGCCATCCGGCCCACGGCGGCAAGGTCAAGTTCCGGGACGGTCTGAAGGAACTTCTTGCCGCCGGGATGGATGGCTAACGGGCGATCCCGAGCTGAGCGACTAGGAACCGCTTCCGCGGATCACGTGTACATAAGGGATCCCGGTGTGGTGAGCACTTCGCCGGTCTCCAGCCAGGTCTTCAGTCCGGAGAGGATCATCGGCCAGCCGCCGTACAGCTGCTCGTTGGCGCCCTCGGGCAGCTGGTCGTGGGTGACGGTCAGCCGGCAGGAGTCCGCCACCTGCTCGATTTCCCACGTGATCCGGGACGTGCCTTCGGCCTCGACATCCTCGCCCCAGAGCGCGCGCATGCTCTGCACGAGGCGTCGCGGCGGATCGATTTCCAGGATTTTGCCTTCGCTCAGCGGCCCGTCGGCCTTGGGATTCGTCATCCGGTAGCTCGAGCCAACCTGCCAGTCGGTTTCGATCCGGTTGCCGAAGATGTACTTGCTTCTGGTCTCGCTGTCCGTGATCGCTTCCCACAGCCGTGCCGGGGTGGTGCGGATGTAGATCTCGAAGATCTTTTCCATCGGAGTTTCCAATCGTGTCTTGAGCTCGCTGAGGCCAGCGGCCCACGGTTGTGCATACTTGCCCATCCACCGGTCATGGATGAGCCGGATCGGCACCGGATTCAGGAAATGAAGCTTTTCGCGGCCTCTGCGCCGCGTGACCACCAGGCCTGCTTCCTCGAGCTGTTTCAGGTGCTTCATGACACCGAAGCGCGTGATATCGAACTGCGCTTCAAGGGCGCTGAGTGTCTGCCCATCCTCGCGGAAGAGCTCGTCCAACAAGGCTCGGCGGGTCGGATCTGCGAGGGCCTTAAACACAACGTCCACGCGTTAATGATAGGTGACCATTTGGTCACATGTTGAGAGTTTTCTGGAAGAAACAACCGCTAGATGCAGGTGCCAGGTGCAGGCGCTGCGGAAGTCAGCGCGCGCGGGCTTGCCGGAGCAGCGCAGCAACCTCCATCTGGCCCAATGCCTCCGCGTGCTGCAGTGCAGTCACCCCGTTGGCGTCGGGAATGTTGAGGTCCGCGCCGGCGGCGATGACCTCACGGACCGTGTCCTGGTACGCCTCACTGCCGGTGCCAAAAACCACGGCTTCGAGCAGGCACGTCCAGCCGGGAGTGTTCACATGGTCGACGTCGACGCCGGCGTCAATGAGGATCCGAACGGTCGAGGTGTGCGCGTGTTCGCAGGCCGGGATGAGCGCCGTTCCGCCGAAGCGGTTGGTGCTGGACAGATCCGCACCGTGCTCCAGCGTCAGCTGCAGGATCTCGTCGAAGCCCTCGGCTCCGGCGTACAGAAAAGCGGAATCGTCGATGTTGTCCTTTGCGTTCACATCGGCGCCGGCCTCGATGAGCATGCGTGCGGCGTCGACGTTGTTCGCCTTGGTGGCGATGACCAGCGGCGTGCGGCCCTCCGCGTTGCGGTGTTCCAGCTCTGCGCCCCGGTCCAGCAGGTCGGCAATCTGCCCGGCGTCGTTGTCGGCGGCGGCCTGCTGTAGTTGCTGGTTCAGGCGGTCCAGTTCCTCGCCCTCGGGAGCCGGGGGAGCGGAGGTCGTGGGCGCGCCGGGTGACGGCGATGCTTCCCCGGACGCGCGGGCCGGACTGCTGGCAACAACAGACGACGACGGCGGGGCACCGGACGTGCCATCCGTTTCCTCCCCGGCGGTGCAACCGGTGAGCAAGGCAAGGCCCAGCAGCGCGACGCCTGTGGCAGCAGGAGCAGTCTTCGTGAGGGCGCGCATGGTGGACTCCCAGCTGTCAGGACAGGCGGTGAAAATGCCGGACCCGCCCAGTCTAATTTGCGCAGCCGCGCCTCGGGGAAGGCGGGGCGCTACGCTGGGCAGCGTGAAGATCGTGATTCTGGATGACTACCAAGATGTCGCTTTGGCCAGCGCCCCGTGGGAGCAGCTCCCGCCGGAGGCGAGTGTCGAACGGTTCACCGACCACCTCGACGATCCGGACGCGCTCGCCGAACGGCTGCGCGATGCCGACGTCGTTGTTGTCATGCGTGAGCGGACGCCCATGACGGCGGAACTGCTGGAGCGGCTGCCCCGGTTGCGCCTGATCACCACCACCGGAATGGCCAACGCTTCGATCGCTCTGGAAGCGGCCAAGCGGCTTGGCATTGCCGTCTGCGGCACCCGGCAGTCCACCAACGCGACGGCGGAACTGGCCTGGGCGCTGATCATGGCCGTGGCACGGGACATCCCGCAGAACGATCGCGATATCCGCAACGGCAAGTGGCAGGCCGGGATCGGGACCGACCTTGGCGGGGCCACCCTCGGCCTGCTGGGGCTGGGCAAGCTCGGCTCGCTGATGGCCCGCTACGCCGAGGTCTTCGGCATGAAGGTCATCGCCTGGAGCCCGCACCTGACCGAGGAACGCGCGGCCGAACACGGCGTCGAACTGGTGACCAAGTCGGAACTGTTCCTCCGCGGCGACATTGTCAGCATCCACCTGCGGCTGTCGGACGCTGTGCGCGGGATCGTCGGCGCCGCCGAGCTGGAGATGCTCGGCCCGGAGGGGCGGCTGGTCAACACATCCCGCGGCCCGCTGGTGGACGAGGCGGCGCTGGTCCGCGCGCTCAGCGAGGGACGCATTGCAGCAGCCGCGCTCGACGTCTTCGAGGTGGAACCGCTGCCGGCAGACAGCCCGCTCAGGTCCGCGCCCAACCTGATCCTGAGTCCCCATATCGGGTTCGTGACACAGCGCGCCCACCGGCTCGGCTACACCCAGATGCTCGACGACATCCTCGCCTTCTCCAAGGGCGAGCCGATCAACCAGCTGAATTAAGTAAGGACCGAAGCTCTAGTTCAGTCGAGGTGCTCGAGCAAGGCGTCGAACGCCTCGTCCCAACCATCGTAGACAAAGCCGTCGCCGGGTTTGCCGTCCATGCCGCGCAGGTGGAACGTCATTTCGGTCCGGTTGCTGTCGAGTTCGGCGAGGGTGACGGTGATGACCGGCGCTTGCTCCCGGTCGTCGCCTGGGCTGCCCCAAGTGAAGACCAGCCGCTCGGGTTCGACGACCTCCAGGTACTCCCCGGCGGTGGGGTACTCGCTGTTGTCCGGGGCGATCATCGTGTACTCGTAGCTGCCGCCAACGCGCAGGTCCACGCGCACAGACTCACGCGGCGTCCGGACCTCGCGCGGGTGCCACCAATGTGCGGCTTCATCCGGGTCCGTCCATGCGTGCCAGATAGCCTCGCGGGGCGCGTCGAAGACGCGGGTAATGGTGAACTGCTTTTCCTGGGTTGTGGTCTGGTCAACCATCGGATGACCTCTCCTTCAGTTCGCGGAGCCGCTCGTCCAGCAGATCGAAACGCTCGTTCCAGAGACCACGGTGATGGTCGATCCAGGCCGAAACGTCGTCGAGGGGTTCAGTGCGCAGGTTGCAGGTGCGCCACTGCGCGCTCGTGGTGCGTTCGATGAGCCCGGCGTTCTGCAGGACGCGAAGGTGCTGCGAGATCGCCGGCCGGCTCATCGAGAAAGGCTCGGCGAGCTCACCTACGGTGGTTGGCCCTTGTCGCAGCCGCGACAGGATAGCCCTCCTCGTAGGGTCGGCGAGTGCCGCAAAAACAACACTTAGCTCGTCCGATGCAGCCACGTAAGCAACTCCTTAATTAATAAGTTCCTTAACTGTAAATCCGGTGGGTTGCGCGGTCAAGAGTCGGGGCGGGGCATCCGTAGCCGGGAGAGCAGCCAGGCGGTCCTGGGGAGCGGGCAGACGATGGCCAACGTCAGCGCCGGTACGAGCGCGGCACCGACGTCGGGAAACTGGTGGATGATGACGGCCAGATAGGTTTCGAACCTGGCCGGCGCGTAAACAAAAGCCAACCAGATGAGGAAAGTATCGAGAGCCATTGCCCCGACAGTCCAGAGGATAATCATCCGTCGCTGCCGGGCAATGCTGCTGGTCGAAACAGTGTGTTTTTGTGCCAGGAAGCGGAGTACCAGCGCAAGGCTCGCCAGTTCAGCGAACAGCAGGCCCAGGGCGACGGCCCAACCGGACTGCTGCAGCCAGTCCTCCCGCGCGGTCAGGGGCTCGGGAGGTTGCCCGTGGAGAATGCGAAGGATGTTGCTGTCCAACGCCTGGAGCCGAGATGGCGCGGATGTGTCATTCCCATTGATGAGCAGGGCGAGGCCCAGTCCGGAGGACGGAACCAGGGCTTGATAGGTGTGCGTGTTGCCCCATTCACCTTGGTGCTCCAGTAGTAACGGCAGATCGCCGTCCGCTGGGGGCGGTGCGTCCAGGCTGGTCGATTCCAGCAGGGGTCGGGCAAACCACGCCATGGCGTACCTTTTGGACTCGTCCACACGGACCCGGGGTGTCAGCAGCGTCTCCACGCTTTCCGGTCGGAGGATGCGGCGGTCCAGGTAGACGCCGTTGTCCAGCAGGGCGATCAACTCGTGGCCGAGATCCTGAGCCGATGAGTACATGGTGGTCGAGGGCATCCCTGTCACCGCTGCCGGCACGTCCGTCTGCCGCCACCAGGTGCCGAACCACAGCGAGTAGCCTGACGCCAGGTTGTCCGCGCGTGCGGCTGCCCGCGTGGTGTGGCTGTTGGCCATGTCCAGGGGCGCGAACACATGATCCTGCATATAGTCCCCGAACGGCTGGCCGGAAACCGTCTGCACCAAGAGGCCGAGGATGTTGTAGTTGGCATTGGAATAGGTGAACCTTTCTCCCGGAGTGTGAGCCAGGCTGGCGCCGGACAAATCCCGCACGCCTTGTTCCAGCGCGTCAGGATCCTGGCTGTCCGAGGCTCCGAAAGCCGAACCGTCAGCCGTGGACAGTCCGCTGGTCTGGTGGAGCAGATGGCGGACGGTGATTCCGGCCGCGCGGTTGTCACTCATGCTGAACCATGGCAGGTATGTCTGCACAGGTTCGTCCAGCTCCAGCCGGCCGGCCTCCACCTGCTGCATCACGGTGATGGCGGTCAGGGATTTGCTGGTCGACGCCAGAAGTACCGGCGTCTGCGCGGTCATTGGTCGCCCCGAGTCATCGGCGCTGCCGAACGCCGCCTGGTGTACTTGCCGGCCGTCTTTGATGATGGCGATGGAGACTGCCGGAATCCCGATGGCATCAATCTGTTCCTGCAAATAGGCGTCTACTGCCGCAAAGGCGTGGTCCGCCGAACCGCGGTCCTGCCCAGGGATTGCCGGTTCCGTGGCCCCGGTCCCGAAGGCTGCCAAGCAGATTCCGACGGCGAGGAAGCAAGCGGCCGCACAGGCGGAGATGAAGGCGGCCGGAAAATGCAATGGCGTCCGCCCACTCCGTTTGCGGATGCTGCCCATACCCGCTCCTGCGGTTTGGAATGCGGTTCATGCACCGTAGAGCCTGGCAATTCAGAGCACAATGGCCGGCGGCGGACGTACGGCACCCTAGCCGGCCGTCCGCCGTCGTTGTTAGTGGTTTGGAGCGATGCGAGCGGACCTACGGGACCGGGATGACTCCGGCGTAGTCCGTCTGGTAGCCGTTGACAGGCTGGTGCGGGATGTCTTCCCAGCGCTCGGCGTCGGCCTGCTGCACTTCACCGGTGGCCAGGCCCAGCAGCAGTTCCTTCATCGCCAGCACGTTCTGCCGGATGGACTTGCCGCGGGCCTTTTGGCCGAGACTGCCGTCGGAGGTGTTGCCGGATGTCTCGAAGAACACCACCGGGTTGGAGTGGCCCTCCGGGTTGAGGTCCTGGTAGTTGAGGCCGAGCATCATGGCCGAAACCACCCCGCCCTTGATGTCGATTTCGTAGCCGTCGCCCACCTGGTAGCGGTCCATGTTGATGGAGCCGTACTTGGCCAACTGGTCGTAGACATAGACGTGCATCTGGCGGGTCAGCACGTCGTACGCGCCGTTCTCTATCCCGGGCAGCGTGGGCCCGCCGGGTGCCAGCGAGATGCCCAGCGAGAGCGTGACATCATCGCCGGTTCCCCATTCCTTCTTCAGGCCCTGGTGGTGGATGTCGATACCGAAGTCCGGCTTGACCGTGGCCCAGTACTCGTAGAACGCCAGCGACTCATCGGCCACAAAGCCGTCCGCGGTCCAGTCCCGGTTCAGGTCGATCCGCTGCTGTTTGCCGTCCGCACTCAGCTCCGGTGCGTCCGTCTCCTGGTCCCAAAGGACCGTGTGGCGGATGTTCGCCTCCGATCCGTCCGGGTTGTACATCGGGATGAAGTGGAAGGTGAACTTCTCGCGCAGCAGCGAGTAGTCCGCTGAACCGTTGCTGCCCAGGTCCTTGAGCAGCGTCAGGACCGAGTCCGTGCCGTAGGGCTCGTTGCCGTGGATCCGGCCCTGCACCCACACGTGTTCCTCGCCGCTGCCGACCGTTGCCACATACAGGTCGCGGCCCTGCTCGGACGTGCTCACCTGCATGCCGACCTCTTCCAGCGTGAAGGCGTCCACGTTGTAGCGGCTGGTCTGCTCGAGCTTCTGCAGTTCGGCCACCACGTCAGAGTAGGTGAGGATGCTCGAAATATTGGTCTGTCCCTCGGGCGAGGGGAAGTTCGCGTCCGCCACCGCAGGGGCAAGCGAACCGAAGGGGAGTACGACGGCGATGGCTGCGGCGGCCGCGAGAGTGCGGTACCGCTTGGGCCGGGAGCCGCGCTGGAGCTTGGGGTAGTGCGTCACTGCATGTCCTCCAAAGGTTAGGCGAATGATCGCGCCGCCGGTTGGGGCCGGGCAGCGCGAGGCCATTGGTTGGGAAAAACCAATGGCCAAATTCGAACCTAACCGACAGCCTGCCGATCGGCCAGAGCCGAGGCCCGGAAGCAGACGTTCTGTACCAAAAAAGCCGTTGCCGCGGGCAAATGTCTTACGCTCCGACACCCTGCCCGGCGCCGGCCGGAGTGAGGGCCAGCGCGTTTTCTTCCACATAGGCCAGAGCGAGCCGGACGGCACCCGTGGCGACGATGGCGTCGCCCAGCTCGGAGACGGCGACGCGGGGCGGGGTCCCGGTCAGCCGTGGAAGTTCCGCGTTGATGGTCGGCAACAGCGCAGTCGCCGAGGCGGAGACGGCGCCGCCGATGACCACCAGTTCCGGGTTCAGGAAGGTGCCGAGCAGGGAGATGACGCGTGCCATGCGGCGGCCGATGCGTTCCAGGATCTCCTGCGCCACGGGGTCGTTCTTGGCGGCCGCCTCGAACACAAACCTTGCGGAGACGCGCGTGGTGTCCGGGCCCACCAACTCCCGGATCAGGGTCGCCTTTCCTTCGGCCAGCGCCGCGGTGCCCCAATGCCGGGCGAGCCGGGCGATGCCGTCCTGGCTGCCCACGCCGTCGACCAGTTCCAGCGTGCCTACTTCGCCGGCACCGCCGTTGCTGCCGTGGAGTAACCTGCCGGATTCGATGAGTCCGGTGCCAAGGCGCTCCCCGGCCAGCATGACCGCAAGATCGTCGACTCCGGCGCCGACGCCGCGCCAGTGCTCGCCCAGGGCGGCGAGGTTCGCGTCGTTCTCCAGCAGGACCGGCCAGCCGTGCTCTTTCCACAGTTCCGTCTGCAGGCCGATGTCGAAATGCTCACTCAACTGCAGGCCCTTGGTGATGTTGCCGTGGCGGTCCACCGCGGTGGACAACCCGATCCCGACGGCGAGCACGGCGGAGTGCGGCAAGCTGGCTTCTGCCAGGGCGCGCTCCGCAGTCCGGGCAATGGTGGCGCGTCGTTCGGCCTCATCGGCGGTCTTGCTGAAGCGCTCCGCGGCCCGGCCGAGCATCTGTCCCGTGAGACCGGCGACCAGGACGGTGACCGTGGCCATGCCGACATCGAGCCCCAGAACGCACCCTGCGGAAGCGTTGAACTCGAACCGCCGTGCCGGCCGGCCCTTCTGGCTGCCTGTGCTCCGGTCGCCCTCCAGTTCGCGGACCCAACCGCGGCGGATCAGGTCGTCACAAACCGCTATCACGGTCGCCCTGGTCAGCCCGGTGGCTTCGATCAAGTCCGTTCCCGTCATGGCGCCGGCGTCCCGCATGACCTCCAGGACCGCCCTGAGGTTGGTCCGCCGCAAGGCCTGCGGGGTGGTCGCTGTCTTGTCCACGAAAGTTCCTCTTGACGTTGGGCCGGTTGTTCTAGACAATAGTAATGGAGTTTAAATTTAGACACTAAATCAAATAGCGCTGTCGCGCTGAAGGAGAACCTCCACATGAGCACTCGTATTGGAATCAACGGTTTCGGACGCATCGGCCGCAATTTCTTCCGCGCCGCTCTGCAGCAGGGCAAGCTGGGCGCAGATCTCGAAATCGTGGCGGTCAATGACCTCACCAGCCCCGAGACGCTGGCCCACCTGCTCAAGTACGACTCGGTCACCGGCCGGCTCGCCGCCGAGGTGCGTGTGGATGAGGGCAACCTGGTGGTCGACGGCAAGACCATCAAGGTGCTGGCCGAGCGCGATCCGGGCAACCTGCCCTGGCGCGAACTGGGCGTGGATATCGTGATCGAATCCACCGGTTTCTTTACCAACGCCGCGGATGCCGAGAAGCACCTGGTCGCCGGCGCCCGCAAGGTCCTGATCTCCGCCCCGGCCTCCGGCGAGGATCTCACCGTGGTCATGGGCGTCAACGACGGGCTGTACGACGACGCCGCGCACAACATCATCTCCAACGCCTCCTGCACCACCAACTGCCTGGGCCCGCTGGCCAAGGTGCTGAACGACAACTTCGGCATCGAGCACGGCCTGATGACCACCATCCACGCCTACACCGCTGACCAGAACCTGCAGGACGGCCCGCACAAGGACCTGCGCCGGGCCCGCGCCGCCGCGCTGAACATGGTGCCCACCTCCACCGGCGCCGCCAAGGCCATCGGCCTGGTGCTGCCGGAGCTGAAGGGCAAGCTGGACGGCTTTGCCATCCGCGTCCCCGTCCCCACCGGCTCCGCCACTGACCTGACCGTCACCGTTGGCCGCGAGGTCACCGCCGAGGAAGTCAACGCCGCCTACCAGGCCGCCGCGGCCGAAGAGCAGTGGGCCGGCATCCTGACTTACACGGACGAGCCGATCGTCTCCTCGGACATCGTCACCGACCCCGCCTCGGCCATCTTCGACTCGGGCCTGACCAAGGTCATCGGCAACCAGGTCAAGGTTGTCGCCTGGTACGACAACGAGTGGGCCTACTCCAACCGCCTGGTGGATCTGACCTCGCTGGTGGCATCCAAGCTCTCCTAGCTCAAATTTCCGAACGACGACGGCGGGTGTCCGGCTCACAAGAGCCGGGCACCCGACGTCGTTCGCCCAAATGCGCCGAACGCTGGTGTTGCCACAGTAGAATCTTCCGGGGCCGTCAGCGTCCCTGCCGGTCCGCCGGCACGGTTCAAACAGAAGGCAGCCCACGGACATGGCCAATATTCCCAACGAGCCGCACAAGGCCGTCCTGAGGACCGCCGTCGGCGCCACGGTTTTGATCGCGGTCGGCGCCTTCGTACTTTCCTTCGCCGCCCTGACCGATCTGGCGCAGCGCTCTGGGATCGAACCGCATCTGGCCTGGATCTGGCCGATCATCGTGGACGGCATGATCGTCGCTTCCACCGTGGCAATTGTCGCGCTGAACGGCCACGGCCGCCGTGCGATGATCTACCCTTGGTCGCTGCTGTTCTTCGGCGCGATCGTCTCCACCGCCGCCAACTCCGTGCACGCGATCCTCACCGTGGACAAGATGGCGTCGGGCATTCCGCCGATCGTGTCCGCGCTGGTGGCCGCGATGCCGCCGGTGGTGCTGCTGGCCATCACCCACCTGACCGTTCACATGTACCAAAAGCGCGCCGAAGTCGCCCAGCAGCGAGCCGAGGAAGAGGCGATTGCCGAGGCCGAAGCCGCCGCGCACGGCTACTACTCCCACGAGTACGACGGCGATTGGTCGGCTGAAGAAATTATGCCGGCTGCCGCTTCGGCCGTTCCCGTCGTTCCTGCCGCTCCTGTTGCCCCGCCGCGCGTTGCCGCGACCATGCCACCCCGGTCACCGTCGGCTGGCGCGGTAACAGCCGAAGGCCCGGCGCCCCTCTATGACGAGACGGTCAGCGCCCTGGCTGCCGAAGACCCGGAAGTTCTGGTGCAGCGCTAATAGTTGAAGCAGCGGGCACCCGCCCCGTAGCGTACTGGGGAGGCACATCCACTCTCGCGAAGGGCACTGTCAGTGGCGAAGAAGAACAAGAACCGCTCGGCCAAAAAGGCCACCCGGCATTCCAAGTCAGGGCATTCCCCGGCGTCGTCAAGCTCTGCCGTCTCGCTGAGCAGCTACCGGGCTGAGCGGGCGCTTGCCCCTCTGGTTCCCGGCTTCGTCGACTGGTTTGCGCAGTCATTCGGTCCGACGGACCAGGCTCTGGTCTGCCTGAAGGTAGTGACCGCAGCAACCGCGGCATATTTCGAGGAAGCAGGCATCGCTTCAGCCACCGCTTTCGAACCCGGCTCATTTGCGGCCGTGCTGGAAATGATAGGGGAATCGGATCCGGACCGTGCGCCGATGATTTTCAGTGTCCTGCATCTGTTCATCGATTTCCTGCACGAATCCGGCAACTGGAGCGGAACCGAGGCGGACTATGACGCCGTACATGCCCTAGTGAGGGAGGATGACACAGCACCGGGAATGCCAGTGATCACGGTGCCCGAGTTGTCGGAGGAGGACGCAGCAGCGGCTCTGGAGGCGCTACCCCTGATCCAACGGGCGCGTGCATTGCTGGAGTGGCTTGGCGATGGAAAGCCAGTCACGGCTACCGGGGTACTGCGGCTGAAGGACATTGAGGCGGCTGCCGCCTGCGTGGGCGTATCCGCCCGTGGCGCAAGTAAACGGCAGCCAGCCACTGAAGAGGTCATTCCCGGCCTTGCTGAGCTTTCCCCCGAACAGGCCTCACCCGAGGCCATGACCGTGCAGTCCATGCATGACATACCGTTGTTGAGCCAGATCTGGAACACGTTCATTGAAACGGAAATGATCGAGGTTCTCGCCACCAAGGCTATTCCGCATGGCGATCCAAATGCCTTTCTGGGCGGCAGCCCATCGGAAATGGCGGATGATTACCGCTTCTTTATCGGCGAGTTCCTGCGCGACGCTGTCCTGGAAACGGGAGGTTTCGGGCCTTGGGAAGAGTCATCAGCCATCCTCCAGGTAGCAGTATTGGCCGCCGCGACCACGGATGATCCGCCAGAGGTCGACCGGCTCCTTGCGGCGGAGGACTATGCGCCGGAAGACGAAAAGGCCATGGCCGGCATCGTCACACGGATGTCCTTCACCCGGCTAAAGGCGCTGGCCGAGCTCGGGCTCCTGGAGATCGACACCCACATTCGAGTGCCGGCCCCGGTGATCCAGTGTGTTGCGGAGGCCTTCGAGGACGAGTTCGACCTGGACGTTGTCTACCCGGAAGATCATCCCGAAATGGTGGCGGCGCGAGCCGCCTGGGCGGCAGACCAAGCCGAGGAGCGCGAGCAGGCGGCGGAGAAGCGCAAGCCGGCTCCGCCGTCGTCCGTTTATCAGCTGAAGATCATGCTCCGAAACTCCAAGCCGCCGATCTGGCGCCGGATCCTGGTCCCGGCCTCCGTCCGGCTGGACGAGCTGCATAACATCATCCAGGCGTCGTTCGAATGGCTGGACTACCACCTGCATAACTTCCGTGTGGGCGACTGGCCGGGAACGCTCTACGGACCGGTGGATCCGGAGCCCTTCGGCGACCCGGAAATCGACGAGCGGACCGTTTCCCTGCATGAAATCCTCGAGGCCGAGGGCGAAAAATTCGTCTACACCTATGACTTCGGCGACGACTGGGAGCACGTCATCACTCTGGAGAAGGTGCTGGACCCATCCGACGGCGACCGGCTCCCGCGCTGTACCGGCGGCCGCGGGCAGGCGCCGCGCGAGGACAGCGGGGGAGTGTGGGGCTGGATGGACAAAGTCGACGCCGTCAACAATCCTGGGCACCCTGACCATGAGGAGTTCCGCGAGTGGCTGGGCCTGCAGCGCGGCGCAACTATTGACCCGAAGGAGTTCGACGTCGACGGGGTCAACGAGTCCTTCGAAGCGCTACTGCTAACCAAATAACGACGGGCACACCGACAACTTAACGCAAACCAACAACGACGGCGGCACGGAGGTCGGCTGTGAATCCCATCTGGCTTCGTGGAGGTAGAACCTACCGCTGTCAGCGCCGGAGGTTGGCAAAAGGTAACTGACCGTACAGATTGTAAAACTCTTCGAGCATCGCTGATTCCAGGCTGCTGGCTGGCCCCGAATCGATTGGAAGCCAAGCCAACACCAACTCCTGTGGATTAACTAGTTGCCATAAATACCGTCCGCCCCAATGTCCGACAGGCTCGCCGTTGCCAAAGCGAACGAACTCATTAATTCGTGCCCGCAGACCACGGTTCCCCTTGCTACCCGCATCAGCCTTGCCGATGTAGAGGAGCGGGACGTGGAGGCTGAGGCGTCGCGATAATTTCTCGACGTCGTCCGTGGGGTCCTTTCTCTTGAACCACCCGCCAACGTTCTTGGGTGCTGCAGCCAAACGCTCGGGATCATTACTCAATACTGCGTACAGGCCGGGGCTTACGGGAACTCGTTGAAGATCCAGATTTCCTAGCGAAAGGAAGCCGGTAAATCCGCGACGGCGCAGGTCTGCTGAATCGAAGGTACTAGAGGGTGCCTCCTCGGCAGGATCAAAGGCGGGCGCTGGTGAGGGCTGTTTGGCGATCGTCGGCGAGGGCGCTGAAGGTCCGTCATTTCGAATAGTCCGAGCAACAAACTCGTCGAAGTCGCTCTGCGCCATGTCCTGCGAGGCGACCCGCCGCCTATGAAATTCGTCGTACGCGGAGCGGGCAGTGTCTTCCGCCAGATGGCGGCTGATCTTCCCGGCGTGCTTGAGGCTTTCCCTGTCATTTAGGGTGAGGAAAGCTTCGAGTTTGCTAATCCAGTCTGCCATTTTCATCGAAACCTTGCGGCGGGCCTGTCCTTCGGCAAAAACCAGGAACTGTTCAACCAAATTGTTTAGGTCCGCGAGTTCCTGCTCCGTCAGGTAGTTCTTGGCGATTGTCGCATCGGACTTTCGTGGCATCGACCCCCGCCATGTTGTGAGCCCCATATTGGCCTCGTCGGCGCGGGCGCGGGCGTGGATAAGCTCCGCTGCAGTATTACCGGTGATAGCCCAATGCAGCTTGTTCTGAACCGTTGCAAAAAAATCGATACTGTGCGGATCCGTAGGGTCGTAGTCCGTGCTGAGAGCGTAAATGTCGGTGATCTTTTGATAAAAGCGACGTTCCGAGGTGCGGATGTCCTGGATCCGCTGGAGCAGTTCGTCGAAGTAGTCAAACGGTCGATCCGGGTTTTTTAGCCGTTCATCGTCCAGAACGAATCCCTTGACGATGTATTCCCTCAACTGCTGAGTGGCCCAGATCCGGAACAGTGTGGCAGTCTTCGACTGGACGCGATACCCGACCGAAATAATCATGTCCAGGTTGTAATGTGCGACTGCGCGGCGAACTGAACGACTACCTTCCCGGCGAACTAACAAGTAATCCTTGTGAGTTGAATCGGGGTCGAGCTCGCCCTCATTGATGATGTTGGTTATGTGAAGGCTGACGTTCTGCTGGGTGGTGCCGAACAGTTCAGCGATTTGTGCCTGAGACAGCCAGACGGTGTCTCCGTCGAAACGAACATCGAGGCGGACTGCGTCGCCCCTGACATAAACGACGATGTCTCCTGCGGGCGCCTCTGATTCAGCCATGCAGCCAGTCTAAAAGCCGGCACCGACAATGATGTGCGGCTTCGACGCCGTGTGGGTGACGAAGGCCGCATGTATGAACCGGATAACACCGGGCACCGGGGAGTATCAGGAGGTTCGAAGCCGGCAAGACTGCGATAGGAATTCAGAGGGACGAGCCAGCGGTGGGGCAACAGATTGTCGCCGTCGTAATTATTTTGGTCCAAGTCTTGTAATGTGAGTCAGAACCCATAATATGGGATGATCGCTGTGCTTCCCGTCACAGCTAAACTCGTACGCAGCCTCCAGTGCTGAAGGCTCGACTGAATGGATTCTTCCCATGTCCGATATGGCTATCTTGATCAACACTGCGGTGGCTGTGCTTGCCACCGTGGTGCTGATTGTCAGGTTCAAGGTCAACCCCGTTATTTCGCTGGTTATCGGCTCCGTCTATCTGGGGCTCTCGGCCGGGCTCGGCGTGACCAAGACGGTTGAGACGATCACCGGCGGATTCGGCGAAATCATGGTCGAGGTCGGCCTGCTGATTGCCTTCGGCGTGCTGATGGGCTCCATCCTGAACGAAACCGGAGCAATCCGCCGCCTGGTGGAGCACCTGTTGCAGACTTTTGGGCCCAAGCGGCTGCCTTACACGATGGGCCTGGCCCTCGGCACCGCACTGCAGTCCATCTTCCTGGACGTGCTGCTGGTGATTTCCGCTCCGCTGGCCCGCAAGCTCGCGCCGAGGATCGGCAAGCTGGGCACGGCGCGGATGGCCACGGCCATGGCCATCGCGCTCGAATGCGGCATCGTCTTCATGGTCCCGGGTGTCGCGGCGCTGGCCCTTGCCGGCCTGCTGAGTGTGCCGCTGGGCAAGATGATGATCTTCGGCCTGATCCTCATCGTCCCCACCATCATCATCTCGATCGCCATCATGACGTTCCTGTTCCGCAGGGGCTTCTGGAACGAAGAGAAGGATGAGGACCACATCTACCTCGACGAGGACGACGACGATACCTCCGCCGCTGGGACCGCGACGATTGCGGCCGGTACAGAAACCGGTGCCGGAAGCGGCAGCACCGACAACGGCACGGGCACCACGGGCGCCACGGGCCGTTCCAACGGTGACGGTTCCGCTGCTGAACCTGTCCCGGCCGGCGCTTCGGTCGCCGTCGCCGAGTCGGACAAGGAACGCGAAGCTCCGCTGCTGGTGCTCTTCGCCCCGCTGCTGGTCTCGCTGCTGCTCATCGGCGCCGGCGCGATCCTGGAAATCCTGAAGATCGAGATGGCCTGGCTGCAGCTGCTGGGCGAGCCGGTCATTGCCCTGCTGATCGGCCTGATCGGCACCGGCATCATGGGCCGGTACACGGTGGGCCAGAAGCGGGTGGAAACCGCCATCGCCACGGGCTTCAAGGAAAGCGGACAGATCCTCATCCTGACCGGCGTCGGCGGTTCGCTCGCTGCAACCGTGGGCGCAGCCGGTCTGGGCGACATCCTCGGCGGATTCTTCTCCGCCAGCACGGTGGCTCCGCTGCTCGTGGTCTGGGGCATTGCCGCCCTCCTGCACATCGCCGTCGGCTCCGTGACCCTCTCGGCCATCACCGCCGCGGGCCTGCTGGCCCCGATCGCTCCCGCCATCGGCATCGACCCCGTCCTGATCGCCCTCGCCGCCGGCGCCGGCTCGCTGTTCATGGTGCACGTCACCAGCAACACCTT
This sequence comes from Crystallibacter permensis, assembly GCF_025960875.1. GTDB lineage: Bacteria > Actinomycetota > Actinomycetes > Actinomycetales > Micrococcaceae > Crystallibacter > Crystallibacter permensis. Next base: position 48,864 of record NZ_JAODLR010000017.1, read on the forward strand.
CTGGCTGCTGCAGTCGCTGCTCGGCCAGAGCGTCCGGGGCGCACTGAAATCGGTGACGGTCGGCGTGTCGGTGGCGTCCGTCGTCGCAATTTTGCTGATTCTGCCGATGAGCCTGCTCTTCTAGACCGGCCCCCGGCCAACAGACGTACTGCACTATCGAGGAAAGAGTTATGACACAGACACCTATCGCCCCGCTGGACGGCGTACGCGTTCTTGAACTTGGCAACTACATTGCCGCCCCCACTGCCGGCCGGCTGCTGGCCGATTTCGGCGCCGAGGTGATCAAGGTGGAGCGCCCGGGCACCGGCGACGAGCTGCGGAACTGGCGCCTGCACAAGGGCGACACGTCCATGCTGTACCGGACCATCAACCGCAACAAGAAGTCTGTGGTGCTGGATCTGCGCACGGATGCGGGCCGCCAGGCGGTGCTGGAGCTGGCCGCGAAGTCGGACATCCTGCTGGAGAACTTTCGGCCGGGCACCCTGGAGAAGTGGGGGCTGGGTCCCGAGGTGCTCAACGAGGCCAACCCGGAACTGATCATCACGCGCGTCTCCGCCTTCGGCCAGACCGGCCCGCTGTCCGAACGCCCCGGCTTCGCCGCGGTGGCCGAGGCCTACAGCGGCTTCCGCAACCTGGTGGGGGATCCGGACCGCGCCCCGGTCCGCGTGGGGGTCTCGATCGGCGATTCGATCGCCGGCCTGTACGCCGCCTTCGGCTCCATGATGGGCCTCTTCCAGCGCGAAGCACGACGGCGGAGCTCGGGTTCCGCTGTTGCGTTGCCGGAGCGGATTATCGACGTCGCGTTGAACGAGGCGATGTTCTCGATGATGGAATCGCTCGTGCCCGATTATGAGGCGTACGGCGTGCGCCGCGAACGCACCGGCGGCCGGATGGAAGGCATCGCCCCGTCCAACGCCTATGTCTGCGCGGACGGCGCCAGCATCGTGGTGGCCGGCAACGGCGACGGCATCTTCCTGCGGTACATGGAAACCATTGGCCGCCCGGACCTGGGAGCTGACCCGGGGCTGCAGTCCAACGCCCTCCGCTGGGCGCGGCGCGAGGAACTGGATGCGGCGATCGGCGAATGGGCCGCCGAGCTCCCGGCCGCGGACGCCCTCGCCGCGCTGGACGCCGCGGGCGTGCCGGCCGGCCCCATCTACACAGCGGAGGACATCGTCGCCGATGACCAGTACGCGGCGCGGAACATGATCCAGAAGTTCGACGTGTCCACGGGCGAGGAAGTTCTTTCCGACGTCGGCTTCCCGGGGATCGTGCCGGTGATCGGGGGTAAGTCGCTGCCCATCCGTAACCTCGGCCCTGATCTGGGCGAGAATACAGACGAAGTCCTCGGCGGACTGCTGGGCATGGACACCGAACAAATCAATGCGGCCTCGAGCCGCGAGGAGGCACTGCAGGTATGAGTTTCACCTTGGAACCCCGCGCGGAACTGCGGGACGTCACGCTGCGTGACGGGCTGCAGCTGACCGGCAAGATGCTCTCCACCGAACGCAAGGTCGAGACCGTCCGCGAGCTGCTGCGGCTGGGCGTACCGTCCATCGAACTGGGCTCCATGGCCCGGGCGGACCTGGTGCCGACCATGGCCAACACGCTTGAAGTGGTGCAGGCACTGACTCCGGAGGAGCTTCAGAAGTGCTGGATCTGGGTGGCAACGCCCGGACACGTGGCCAAGGCGGCGGCGGCCGGGGCACGGAACTTCCAGTACTGCCTCTCGGCCTCGGACTCCCACAACCAGGCCAACATTGGCCGCAGCACCGACGCCAGCCTGGCCGCGCTGCCGGAGGCCGTGGCGCATACCCGCGCCGTCAACGGGCAGATCCAGCTCTGCATCGCCACCTCCTTCACCTGCCCGTTCGAGGGGAGCGTGCCCGAGGAACGGGTACTCGCCATTGCCAATGACCCGCGGGCGGGAGGCACCTGCGACGTCGTTATTTGTGACACCCTGGGACAGGCGGTCCCGGCACAGGTAGCCAGCCTCATCTCCCGCGTGCGCGACGAGTCCCCGGCACGGCGGATCGTTTACCACGGCCACGACACCTGGGGCCTCGGCGTGGCCAACACGCTGGCAGCCATCGCGGCCGGCGCCACTCTGGTGGACGGGGCCCTGGGCGGGCTGGGCGGCTGCCCCTTCGCCCCGGGGGCCAGCGGCAACACCTCCACCGAGGACATCCTCTTCGCCACCCGACCCGAGGGGCTCACGCCGGCTACCTTCGCCGGACTGGTGGACCTGTCCGAAAAACTGCTGGCGGAACTGGGCGAGCCCAACCGCTCCAAGTCGGCCCAGGGCGCCCGCTCCAAGGCGGAGGCCTTCGAATGGGTCATCGTCTCGGACCGCGAACCCGTATGCGACATGGGGCTCTGAATGGGCGCCCGGTTCCTCGTCACTACACCCGTTCCCTCGCCCGGCCTGGAGCTGCTTGAGGCAGCCGGGCAGGTCACCGTCCTGCCGGAGCCGCCGGACTATGAAACGCTGGGCGAGCTCTGCGCCTCCGGCGATTACGACGTCGTGCTGACGCAGTTGCGTGACCAGGTTGACGCGCCGCTGTTGTCGCGGGCGCGGCTGCGCGGTGTCTCCAACTATGCGGTGGGCTACAACAATATTGATGTGGACGCGGCCACCGCCAACGGCATCATGGTGGGCAATACGCCGGGCGTGCTCACGGACGCGACTGCGGACATCGCGCTGCTGCTGATCCTCGGGACTGCCCGGCGGGTAGTGGAGGCGGACCGGTTGGTGCGCGAGGGGAAATTCCACGGCTGGGAGCCCGAACTGATGCTCGGCCACGATGTGTCCGGCCGCATGCTGGGGCTGGCCGGGTTCGGCCGGATCGCCCGTGCCACCGCCCGCCGGGCACTGGGCTTCGGCATGGAGGTGATCTTCGCGCCGCGACCGCCGGGGGACCGGCCGGTCAGCGACGAGGAGCTGGGCGAATTCGCCGGCAAGGTCCGGCAGGTGCCGTGGACCGAGCTGGTGGAGCGCAGCGACTTCCTCTCCGTCCATGTCCCGCTGAATGAGCAGACCAGGCACCTGGTGAATGCCAACGTGCTGGAGCGGATGAAGCCCGGCGCCATCCTGATCAACACGGCCCGCGGGCCGATCGTAGACGAAGCCGCACTGGTGGAAGCGCTGCGGAACGGTACGATCGCCGGCGCCGGGCTGGACGTCTTCGAGGACGAACCCCGACTGGCCCCGGGCCTGGCGGAGCTGCCCAACACGGTCCTGCTGCCGCATGTCGGCAGTGCCACAGTCCCGGTGCGCAGCGAAATGGCGCGGCTGAGCGCGCTGAACGCGGTGGCCATGGCCGAGGGCCGGATCCCGCCGCATGCCGTCAACCCGGACGCGTGGGCATGAGCATCCTGATCGCACCGGACAGCTTCAAAGGGACTTATGCCGCGGCCGAAGTCGCCGCAGCCGTGGCCGCAGGGCTTGCCGACGCCGGCGGCCAAACGGTCCAGCGCCGGTTGCCGACGGCGGCGAGGGCTCCTTCGAGGCGCTCTGCCGCGGGCTTGGTGCCGTGCCCGTGCCTGTGGAGGTACAGAATCCCTGGGGGATGCCGGCCCGCGCGGAAATCGGGATCACGGCGGATGGTGGCACCGCCGTCGTCGAACTGGCCCAGGCCGGCGGAATCACCATGGCGCACGACGGTGACCGCGACCCGGTGTCGGCCAGCACTTACGGCACCGGGATGATGATCGCCGAGGCCGTGCGTCACGGTGCGCGGAAGATCCTGGTCGCTACGGGCGGTTCGGCAACTACCGACGGCGGCTCCGGGGCTATACGGGCAATCCAGGACGCCGGCGGACTGCGCGGCGCCCAGCTGACCGTGCTCTCCGATGTCACCACCACGTTCGTGGACGCGGCGCGGGTCTTCGGACCGCAGAAGGGCGCCGATCCCGCCACCGTGAAAGTGCTTGAGGAACGGTTGGCGCGGCAGGCATCGGAGTTCCCGCGCGACCCGACCGGTGTACTACGCAGCGGTGCCGCCGGTGGTTTTGCCGGCGGCATGTGGGCGCATTTCGGGGCGGAACTGGTCTCCGGCGCCGACACGGTGCTCAATGCCGTGGGGTTCGACCGAGAGCTGGAGCAGGCTACCGCCGTGGTGGTCGGCGAAGGACGTCTCGATTCGCAGACCGCGGAAGGCAAGATCATCTCGACCATCCTGCATCGCGTGCGGAGGTCCGGCCGAAGCCTGCAGGTCTTCGCCGTCGTCGGCTCCGTCTCGGAAGATCTGGGTGACTATCGGGAGAACTTCGCCGACGTGCTGGTCGCCTCGGACGCCGCCGCGATGCGCGCAGCCGGCGCGGACATCGCCGTCGTCGTTAACTCACTGCCCGACGGCGGCCGGCTACCCGACGCCGGAATGCTGCAGACCTAGGCCTTTGGCTCGCCGGGGAAGCGCCCGCCGATGAGCCGCGTCATGCGTTCGGCGGTCTGCAGGAGGGTCTCGACCCAGTCCTCGCAGACCTGCCGGGGCATCCGCATGGTCGGGCCGCTGATCGTCACGGCGCCGACCAAGCCGGCTGCGGAGTCGAAGACCGGGGCGGACAAGCCGGATGCCCCGGACTCGCGCTCTTCTGTGGTGATGGCAAAACCGTCGGTCCGCGTCTGCTTCACCACTGTCTCGAGGTCTTCGGAACTGGTGATCGTGGACTCGGTGAGCGGCGGCAGCGGGTTCTTGACCAGTTCGGCCAGCAGCTCCGGGTCCCAGGCGAGAATGACCCGGCCGGCCGAGCCGGCATGCAGCGGCAGGATCTTGCCCAGGTGCATTTCCCGCCGGAGTGCGTGCCGGGTTTCCGCCAGGGCTACGCAGACGCGGTAGTGCTGCTCGGCGCGGAAGAAGCAGGCGGTCTCGCCCGTGGTGTCTCGCAGGTCCTTCAGCAGCGGGCCGATGACGTCCAGCACTGCCTTGCCGCGCGTCGCCGGCGCCGCCCAGTACGCCATTTTGAGGCCGATCCGGTAGGCATCTTCCTCGCGGTCAAGGAAGCCCTGGGACGTCAGGTTGGTGACCAACCGCTGCACGGTGGAGGTCGGCATTCCCGTGGCCTCCCGGATATCGGCCAGCGTCAGCACCGGCCGCGTCAGGGAGAAGGCATCGAGAATAGACGTGATTTTCCCCAGTACAAGCAGCGGATTGTTGGTCGACTTTGCTGTTGCTTTTCCTGCGGGTTCCCCTGACATAAGACTTACGCTAGACGCTGGCCCAAGGGCAGTCCAATAGTGCTTATTTCGAGTCGCCCGAAGGCATGGATAGCACTCCTGCGAGGAAGTCCAGGACGATCGGGCTGGCGACCTCGCGGCACTCTTCGAAGTACGCGTGGCGTCCGCCGGGAATGATCCGTACTTGGGCGTTGGGAATCCGGTCGGCCAGGAGATCAGCGTTGGCCGGTGGAACCATGAGGTCATCGCTGCCGTGCAGGACCAATGTGGGCACAGAGATAGCCCCCAGTTGGTCCCACGCGTCGTGGCCGTTGCTTGCCCGCTGATGGCCCAGGCGGGCCTGGGGAGTGGTTGCTTCGCCCAACGTGGCGTAAGGCCGAGGATGCGAGGCTGTCCAAGCAGGTGAATACATCAGGTCCGTCAGGACCGCTTCCTTGGTCTCCGGATCTGCGATTCGGGAGCCGATCTCTTTGGACATCCGGAGCGTGTTCGGTCCTCCGGTGGAGGAACAGCCGATGACGAGGGCGCTGACGCGGGAAGGGTGGCGCAGAGCCAGTTGCTGCGCCACCTTTCCACCCATTGACGTGCCGTAGACAGCGCTCGATTCGATCCCCAGATGGTCCAGCAGTGCCGCGGCATCATCGGCGAACCGGCCAAGGGTATAGCCGGCCGCCGGCGTGTCGCTGCCGCCGGTGCCTGGATAGTCGAAACGGATGACCAGATGGTCGGACTCGAAATCGGCGACGATCGGATCCCACCAGCCCATCCCGTTACCCTGGCCGCTCAACAGCAGGAGAGGCGCGCCCTGACCGCTGGTTCGGTAGGCAACGGCGAGGCCATCAGGACAGGTGAACTTTGGCATGACCAGCACCTTAGTACGCAGTTAGCCCTTGTCACTATTGTTGCTGACCGGCATCCAGTAACCGAGGCGAGAGTGCTGCCGGAGGCGCCGGGTGTAGCCAGCGGCGGTGACCGCGGCGGCGAGATCCTCAAGCCGGGCCGCGGTTACTTCGGTAAGCAGCTGCAGCCCGGCGGTGGAGCGGTAAGCCGGCTCAAGCGTGTTCGTGGGCGTGGTGCTGGTGACCCTGTTCGGCGGAGTGCTGGCGGTGGTGCGCATGGTCCTGGGTGTATTCGTCGAGACGCAGCAGCATCGCGAGGGCCATCGCCGGCAGCATGAGCAGGTGTCCGGCGGCCATCACGGTGTGGCCGTCGATCATACCCATCCAGAGCGGGACGAAGAGCACGATGAACGGCAAGTACATGGCCGCGCCCATTTCGATAATCGGCGCCCAGCCGTGCCCGCGGAACTTCATCCACGCGCCCATGGCGACGGTCATGTTCGTCGCCATGACCAGGGAGGCCACATCCGGCCGGTCGAACACAGCAGAGACGCCAGCGGCGTTGGTCAGTAAGGACCAGACCGGGCCCAGGATGACCATGCCGAGGATCATCGCTACCACCATTTCCAGATAGTGCCGGGTGAAAAGCCAGACACGCCTGCCGCGGCTGGTGGTGGTGGACGCGGATACGGAGGTGCTGGTGGTGGAAGCGTGAAGTTCGGTGTTGTTCATTGTTTTGCCTTCGGAAATTGAGGAGGTGAGGAGTAGGGAGGAGGGGGTAGCAAGGAAGGGCGGGCGGTCAGATGAGCGTGTAGCCGGCCTCGGTCACGGCGGCTGCGACGTCGTTGCGGGCCAACGGACGCTGGCTGGCTACCGTGACGGCACCCGAGGAGAGGCCGACGTCGACGCCGGTGACCCGACGCCAGGCCTCCGATCTCGGTCTTGACCGCGGTTTCGCAATGACCGCAGGACATGCCGGCCACCTGGTACGTGGTGCGGATCAGCTGGCCTTCGTCCGGCTGGCTGCCGCGGAATTGGAGGGACATGGTGGCTCCTTGTCGAAATGAGGTTTGACTTGTGGTGTTCCGGGGTTCGGTATGTCGATCTTCCGGCTCGGGAGGGGTGCTTCGGACCGGTAAAACCACCGGGATTTCCCAACTGCCGTTGGTAGAATCGTGCGGTGATCCAGGGGAGGGCGCGGGAGCGCGCGGTCATTGCGGGGCTGATCGAAGAAGCCCGCGCTTCACGGGGCAACGCCCTTGTCATCCATGGCCTGCCGGGCGTGGGCAAGTCGACGCTGCTCAACGACGCAGTGGCCGGGGCCGAAGGCCTGCGCGTGCTGCGGACCCGGGGCATCGAGTCCGAATCCCCGCTGGCCTTCGCGGCGCTGCACCGGCTGCTGCGCCCGGTCATGTCCTACACAGACCGGCTTCCCGAACCGCAGGCCCACGCACTCAAGGCAGCCTTCGGCGAAATCGCCACCGAGAGCGTGGACCGGTTCCTGATCTTCCTCGCCGCGCTGAGTCTGCTGGCCGAAGCAGCCGAGCACCAGCCCGTGCTGGCCGTTGTCGACGACGCGCAGTGGCTGGACGACGTCTCGGCCGCGGCGCTGCTGTTTGTGGCGCGCCGGCTCGACGCGGAGCGGGTGGCCGTCCTGTTCGCCGCCCGCGATGGCGATGAGCGCCAGTTCGACTACGGCGACCTGCCGGCACTGGCGCTCGCAGGCATCGACGAGCAGACGGCGGCAGAGCTGCTCGCCGAGCATTCCGGCGTCGTTGTTCCGGCCGAAGTCACCGGCGAACTGGTGCGCAGCACCGCGGGCAACCCGCTGGCCCTGGTGGAGCTGGCCGGATCCTTGTCGCCCGAACAACTGGCCGGAACCTCGGGACTGCCGCACCATCTGCCGCTCACCACCGGCGTGGAACGCGCCTTTCTGGACCGCTGCCGGCGCCTGCCGGAGCACGCACAGACCTGGCTCCTCGTGGCAGCGGCGGACGACGCCGGCCAGCTCACCACCGTGCGGCAGGCGGCGAAATCCCTCGGTGCCGGCGATGACGCGCTGGAAGCGGTGGAACAATCCGGCCTGCTGAAGGTGGAGGACGGCAAGCTGAAGCTGCGGCATCCGCTGGTCCGCTCGGCCGTCTACGGTGCCGCCACGGCTTACCGACGCCGGCAGGCCCATGCTGCCCTGGCGGAGGTGCTTGTCCAGGAGCACAGCACGGACCGCAGGGTCTGGCACCTGGCCGCCGCGGCGGAGGACGACGACGAAGCGGTGGCCGCCGAGCTGGACCAGGTGGCGGAAAGGACGCGCAGCCGCGGCGGGCACGAGGCCGCCAGCGCCGCTTGGGAACGCGCCGCAGAACTGACCCTCGACGCGGAAGCCAAGGCCCGGCGTTTGTATGAAGCAGCCGGCAGCGCCTGGCTGGCGGGACAGGCCGCCCGCGCCCGGAATCTCAGCGACGCCGCGGTCGCTCTGGCCGGAACCCCAGGCCTCCGCGCAGACGCGGTCCGCCGTCGTGCCCGGATCGAGTGGAACACCGGTTCCCTCCAGCTGGGCCACCACGTGATCCTGCAGGGCGCCCGTGACGTTGCCCAGGCGGATCCGGTGCGGGCGCGGGAAATGGCCATGTTCGCCGCCGCGCTTGCATCCTTCGGCGGCGATTCCGGCATCGGGGTCACTCCCGTCGGCGTCGCGGTCCCTCCGGACCCCGGCGCACCCGCCCGGGAGCACATCTTCTGGCACCTGCTGGTGGGCCTGCATCACGTGTCCCGCGGCGAGATGGAGCAGGGCGCGCCGGTACTCAGGGCGGCCTTCGCCGACGGCGCGTCACTGGAGAACGCGGACCAGGACCTCCTGCCCAACCTCGGCATCGCGGCCCTGCATCTGGGCGATGACGAGGCCTCGCTGAAGTACCACAACCTGCTGCTGGCCCGGGCGCGCGGCACCGGCGCGCTGATCATGGTGCTCTACTCGCTGACCCGCCGCAGCATCACCGATGTGGCCACCGGCAACTGGGACGAGGCCAGGGCCGGCGCGGCCGAAGCGTTGCAACTGGCCAACGGCACCGGGCAGCCGGGCCTGACCGCCTCCCCGCTGACGCTGCTGGCCCTGCTCGATGCTTTCCAGAACGACGACGGCTATGCGCGCCATCTGGCTGCGGCCGACGACGTCGCGGCGAACCATCCGTTGGGCATCGTCGCCGGCCTGACCCACGATTTCCGGTTGTGGGCCAAGGCCGTCCACAGCGGCCAGCCCGAAGCCGCCTACCATCATCTGGTGCAGCTGGAGCTGCCGCTGACACGCCGACTGGCCGCCATCGACTTCTTCGAGGCCGCCGTCGCAGCCGGGCATCACGATGAGGCCGCCAACCGGCTGGCGGATCTGGAGGAATTCGCCGCGGCCACGGGCAACGGTTGGGCGGCAGCCAGCACCGCGCACGGCAGCGCGCTGCTGGCCGACAACCCGGCCGACGCCGAAAAGTTCTACCAGCTGGCCCTGGAGCACCACGCCTCGTCGCCCCGGGTGTTCGACCATGCCCGGACCCAGCTGGCCTACGGCCGGTTCCTGCGCCGCGCGCGCCACAGGGTCGACGCCCGCGTCCAGCTGCAGGCCGCGCTGGACACCTTCGCGGACCTCGGCGCCGCCGGCTGGGAGGAGCTCGCCGGCCAGGAACTGCGCGCCTCCGGCAAGACGGCCCGCAAACGCGATCCATCCACCGTGGCAACGCTGACCCCGCAGGAACTCCAGGTCGCCGGCCTGGTCCAGCAGGGCATGACCAACCGCGATGTCGCCGCCCGGCTCTTCCTGAGCCCGCGCACCATCGATTTCCACCTCCGCAACGTGTACGCCAAGCTCGGCATCAGTACGCGCGCCGAGCTGATGCGCCAGCACCTCGGCCGCGCCCCCGCCGTCGTCGTTAGTAGCTAGCAGTTACCGGTTAGTCGTCGCTACCGGTGCCAAACCCGGTAATTTCACCGGTTCGAGCAACCCCGCGCCCCCGGTAATTTTCCTGCCATGACTACTTCAATACTCATCGGCAATTATCTGTTGGGCGGCGCCATCAACGCCGTGCTCCTGGTGGCCATCGCGTTCCTGCTGTCGCGGTTCGTGAAGGACGCCGCCGGGCGGTCCCTGCTCGCCATCTTCCTGATCATCGCGGGCGGGGCCTACCTCGGATTCGCCATCGCGGGCGAGGCCAGCGGACCCTGGGCCCTCGCGGAACTCCTGCAGGCACTCGGGCTCGGCGCGCTGGGCATCATCGGCCTGCGCCGCTCGCCCTACTGGCTCGCCGCGGGCTGGGCGCTGCATCCCATCTGGGACGTCCCGCTCCACTACTTCGGCGGCGGGCACGAGTTCGCGCCCGAGAGCTGGGCAATCGCCTGCGCGAGCTTCGACTGGATTGTGGCGCTGTACATCATCGCCGCCTACCGGCAGAACGGCGAAAGCCGGTTCAACTTCCGCGAGAGTATGGTTCAACCCGAACCGGTTCTGCCGCTGCAAGCCGGCGCCAAATCCCGCTAACCTCAAACAACAACGGCGGGGCCCGGGTGAGTTTGATGACTCGCCCGGGCTCCGTCGTTGGCTAGTGTTAGCTGGTGACTAATTACTTCCTGCGCAAGCCCTGGCGTGGCCGGATCGGCGCCCTGCTGGGCATCCTGATCATGGCCCTGAGCCTGCGCGCCGCCGTTTCCGTGGTGCCGCCGCTGCTCGGTTCGGTCAGCCCGGAACTCGGTTTCGATGCCGCCACCATCGGCCTGCTGGCGATGCTGCCACCGCTGATCTTCGCCGCCGGCGGTTTGGGCACGCCCCGCCTCATCCGCTGGCTGGGGCTGGAAAAGGTCCTGACCCTCGCGGTGCTGCTGGCCGTCGCCGGGCAGGTCGGGCGCGCGTTCATGGGCGAAGTGTGGCCGTTCCTGGGCCTCTCCGCCGTCGTCATGGCCGGCTACGGCATCGGCAACGTGGTGCTTCCGCCGCTGGTGAAGAAGTACTTCCCGGACAGAATGAGCGTGGTCACGGCTGGCTACGTCACGCTGCTCGCGGTCGGAACGGCCGCCAGTCCGCAGCTGGCCGTGCCGGTGGCCGAGCTGGCAGGCTGGCGCGTGTCGATCGGCGTCTGGGCTTCGATCAGCGCGCTGGTCCTGGTGCCATGGGCAGCCCAGTTGCTGCATGACCGGCGGGCAAAACGCGAGAAGAACGACGACGCCGCCGCGGCCGTCCGCATAACTCTTGCATCGCCGGCGACGTCGGATTCGCTGTCTGCCTCGCCGTCCCCATCGAGCTCGGTCAAGATGCCGCCGGCCAAGCCCACCCCGGAGCATCTGAATCCGTGGCGCTCGCCGGTGGCCTGGGGCCTGGCGATCTTCCTCGCCGGCAACTCTGCCCAGACCTACGTCTACTTCACCTGGCTGCCGCCGTACCTGACCGGGCAGAACGTAGACGCCGCGGTAGCCGGCTCGGCCCTGGCGTACTTCGCGATCCTCGGCCTGCCGGTCAGCCTGCTGGTGCCGCTGATCGTGCCCCGCATGCGCAACCCGATCATCGCCATCAGCATCTTCGCGGCGTGCTGGGCCGGGGGACACCTGGGCCTGTTCCTCGCGCCGATGGACGGCACCTGGTGGTGGATCACCCTCGCCGGCTTGGGCCAGGGCACCTTCGCCACCGCGCTGCTGATGATGAACCTGCGCTCACGGACCACCCACGGCGCCTCCGTGCTCGCCGGCTTCAGCCAGGGCATCGGCTACGCTGGCGCCGGCATCGCCCCGCTGCTGTTCGGCGTTGTCCAGGAGGCCACCGGCAGCTGGAACGCCTCCTTCGCCATGCTCGGCCTCTGCCTGCTGGTCATGATGACCGGAGCCGTGATGATCAACCGCCCGCGGTACATCGAGGACGTCGCGAAGCCGGCCGAAACTCCCGAGCCGGCCAAGGACCCTGCCCGCTAGGGCACCGGCACGGTACCTTTTAATACAAATCCGGCAATGGGGAAGGAGCTCCTGTGTCTTGTTGCGGCAGCCCATCGCGGCCAGCCCTCAGTAACCCCGTGCACGACGCCGGGTCCGCCTCGGCCGAGGCAGGCATCGAGAGTGCCAGACGGCCAGAGAACGCGGAACGCGGCGATGTGCTGCTGCCGGCGGGCAGCTTCCGGATGGGGGACCACTTTGGCGAGGGGTACACCGCCGACGGGGAAACTCCAGTTCACGACGTCGTGCTGGACGCCTTCAGGATCGATGCGACTGCGGTGACCAACGCAGAGTTCGCCACGTTTGTCCAGGCCACAGGCTACCGAACGGAGTCGGAGCGCTTCGGCACCTCCGCTGTCTTCCATCTCCAGGTCCAAGCCAAGCCGGAGGACGTACTGGGCGACGTGGCAGGGGCACAGTGGTGGCTGAACGTCCGCGGGGCGGACTGGGCACATCCCACCGGTCCGCTCTCCAGGTGGGAGGACTTGCCGGACCATCCCGTGGTGCAGGTGTCGTGGAACGACACCGAGGCCTACTGCAAGTGGGCCGGCCGGCGGCTGCCCACCGAAGCCGAGTGGGAGTACGCCGCCCGCGGCGGACTGGAGGGGAAGCGCTACGCCTGGGGGGATGAGCTGGTTGGGCCGGCCGGAGAACACTTCTGCAATATCTGGCAGGGCGAGTTCCCGCGCGTCAATTCGCTTGAAGACGGCCACCTAGGTGCGGCGCCGGTGCAAAGTTTCCCGCCTAACGGTTTCGGCTTGTACGAGGTCAGCGGCAACGTCTGGGAGTGGTGCAGCGACTGGTTCCTCCCGAAGTATTACCGCAATGCACCGACGGCGAATCCGCAGGGCCCGACCATCGGGCGCGGCCGCGTGATGCGCGGCGGGTCCTTCCTCTGCCACGACTCGTACTGCAACCGCTATCGGGTGGCCGCCCGCAGTTCCAACAGCCCCGAATCAGCCAGCAGCAACTGCGGTTTCCGGACGGCAGCCTGACCCGCGACTCAAAGAGGCAGAACTCAGGTCGCGGCGTCAGGATAGCCAGTGGCCTCGGGCCGGACCTACTCTTTCCCGACGTCCTCGGAGTAGGCGAAAGATCCGGCCACGCCCTCTGCAAGCATTTCTACCAGCGCTGCGGAGCGTTCGGTGTCCGGGTCCGCCAGATGCTGCATGCTGATGCCATCGATGCCGGAGATGAACAACCGGGCCGACAGTTCCAGATTGGCCGGAACCTCCTCGCCCGCGTCGACTGCCGCGTTTTCGAACAGCTCGCAGGTGGATTTAATCCAGCCCTCATACATAGACCGATTCATGGCCAGCGCCCGGGGTTCTTCCTCAGCGTCGACCCGGAAGCGGCGCAGCAGGAGTTCGAACGTCGTCACCTGCTCGTGCGGTTCGGCGAGCATGCGTTCCCACACGCGCCGGGCATGAGCCCGCACCACAGCTTTCAGCCCCGCACCTCCAACCGCCACCGGCGGAAGTGACTGGGCGTAGTCGCGGCTGAGGTAATAGTAGACCTCCTGCAGCAGTTCGTCCTTGCTCCTGAAGCAGTAGTGCAGCGAGGCCAGCGGAGCCTCCGCTTCCGCCGCAATCCGGCGGGTTGTCGCTGCGGCCAATCCGTCATGGGCGATCACTCTCGCCGCTGACCGGACAAACTGCAACCGCCGCTCAGCAGTGGGTACTCGGGCCAATGCATTCACCTCCAGTTAGGTAGAACCATCCTAGGCGGGAACCGGGCTGGCCCTGGATTCGCGGTGTTCGGACAGGCTTCCGAAACGAATTTAGACTGATTTTAGTAAAAAGGTGGTCAAGTGACCAAGTCATACGACATACTATTCCAATCGGTAACGCACATCACATAAGGAGCGTCGAATGGAGCAGCGGGCGACAGCCGCAGACCTGATGGTCATCAACGCAACTGTGCCGGAAGGAGCACTTCCCAAGGGTTCCTCCGATGCTGCCAACGTGGCCGTTTCCGGCGGCCGGATCCAAGCGATCGGTGGGCAGGACGTGCTGGAGATGGTCGGCCCGGGTACACGGATAATTGACGCCGACGGCGGTGCAGTACTCCCGGGGATCAACGATGCGCACCTGCACTTCATCGCCTCCTCCATGGTGCGCTTCGGGTATGTACGTGTCGGCAGCGATGCTGCCGCCCGATGGGAGGAGGTCTGCCGCATCATCGAGCAGGCCCCGCCGGAGGCCGACGGCTGGATCAGGGCGCATGGCTGGGATGAGCTGGTGTTGGGCCCCGGCGGCCCGGAACGGGTCCTCGATTGCAAGCCCGGTACACCGGTGGTGGTTTTCGACCAGACCGGGCACCAGCTCCTGGCGAACCGCATCGCCCTGGAATTTGCCGGCATCACGGTCTCCACGCCAGCTCCCACAGGAGGTGTCATCGAACGAGCAGCGGACGGTTCGCCGACCGGCCGCCTGGTCGACGCCGCCATGGAACTAATGACCCGAGCGCTGCCGGCCCTGCCGGTTCAGGTCATGCGCGATGCCGCCCTGAGGTTCCAGCAGGTCCTGCATGCCCAGGGCATCACTTCGCTGACAGAGCCGGGCCTGGGACCCGGCGCGGGCGGACTGTTGGACGGCTCCTGCACCACGGCGGCACTGGACCTGCTGGGGGATCTGGCGCTCTCCGGGGAGCTCACGCTGCGGATCAACACGCTGCTCCTCTTCGCAGGCACCGGCGGGATCAGCGCAGGCATGGTCCGCGAGGGCCTGGAATCCGGACTGCACCGGGCCTACATGGACCGCGGCATCGACGGCAGGCAACTGCGGATCGCCGGCGTCAAGGTCTTCGCGGACGGCACCCCACGCAGCGGAACGGCCTGGATGACGGAACCCTACGGCCACGCCTGCACCCATGGCTCGATGGTGGTGGCCGGTAACACCGACGCCGAGCGTTCCGCCGAGCTGGACGAGATTGTCCGGCTTATTCACTCCGCAGGCCTGCAGGCCGGGATCCATGCCACCGGCGACGCCGCCACGGAGGCAGCCATGAACGCCGCCATCCGGGCACAGGCAACCCAGCCTGGAGATAACCGGCATTACATCATCCACGGTTCCTTTCCGTCCAACCAGTCGTTGGCCGATCTGGCGGAACACGGGATCGGCTACAGCACCAATCCGATGATCCGGTCCGGCGGAGGCAGTTTGCTCGAGGGCATCCTGGGGCCGGAATGTTTCCGCCGGCATCAGCCGTTGAGCTCAGCCGCACGCCAAGGAGTCCGGTTCAACATTGCCTCGGATTCGCCGGTGACCACAACGGACTGGCGACGGACCATATTGGCAGCGGTCACTCGCTCAACCGTCGACCACCCGGAACCCGTTGACGACGGCGAAGGCCTCGGTCTGGGTCAGGCGCTGGCGGCGATGACCTCGCAGCCTGCCTGGCAGGACCACGCGGAACAGTTCAAGGGGGCCGTGCGCCCCGGGCTGGCAGCGGACCTCTGTATCCTCGACGCGCCTTGGCCTGCCGATGCCGAACCTGATGCCCTACTCGAACGCCACGTGGCCTGGACGATCAGCGGCGGACAGATTGTGCACGAACCCGCCATGGCGTCGGCGGCCGGACCCACCCTGTAGCCGGGCTAGCCACGGCAACTCCAACTGCAACTTCGAAGAACCATCCTCAACCAAGGAGAACTCATGCGTATTAAGCTTCCCCTCGCCCTCGCCGCTACGGTGGCACTCGGCCTGACTGCCTGCGGCTCCGAGTCATCGCCACCGGCGGCCGACGGCGCCAACGAAAGCACGCTGAAAGTCGGCACCATCGGCATCGCCGCCGATGCGGCCCTTCAGTCCGCCATTGACAAGGGCTATTTCGCCGAGGAAGGCATCGACGTCGAAGTCTCCGTCGTCGCCAATCCTCCGGCAGGCATTGCCGCAGCCCAAAGCGGCCAGCTGGACCTGACCTATACCCCGTCGATTCCCATGCTCAATGCCAAGAGCCAAGGCGTGCCGCTGACTGTGGTGGCCGCCGCGGATGGTTACCCTGACGATGCGCTTGAGCAGGAAGACCTGAGCCAAGTGGATGACACCGGGCTCTACGTCGCAGCGGACAGTGGGATCGATTCGCCCAAGGATCTGGAGGGCAAGCGGGTATCCGTTCCGGCCCGCAAGGCACAGCTCGAAGTCACGGTCAGCCAACTGGTGAAGGACGACGGCGGCGACCCCGCCAAGGTGAACTGGATGGTGCTGGACCCGGCGTCAGCTCTGCAGTCTCTCAAAGACGACCGGATCGAAGCAGCCTCGCTGGTCACGCCGTTCACCGGCCAGGCCGCCTCTGCCGGCAACACTCTCCTGGCCTCGCCCGGCGTCGAGTTCTTTGAAAAAGGTGCCATTGGCCTTTGGGTAGCGGGATCCGCGCAGGCAGAGTCCAAGCATGACCAGCTGCTGGGCTTCCAGCGCGCCATCTATAAGGCCAACGCGTACGCCAACGAGAACCTGGACGAGTCCCAGAAGCAGGCGGCCGAAATCACCGGGCTGGAACTCGATGCCGTCAAGGCCGGCGCCACCCCGTTCTGGCCCGTGGAAGTGCGGCTGGAGGACGTCCAGCGGACCGCTGCCCGAATGACGGCACTCGGATTCCTGGCCGAGGAACCGAAGCTGGACCAAAGCCTGTTCCTGTCCGAGTAGACCTGGCGGAAATCCTGGAGTAACCGTGAAAACACAAATCAAACCTGCCGCGGTAGGTGCGCTAGGGATTGCCGGGGCGCTGCTCCTGTGGCAGTACCTGGCCACCGGGCCGATGAACGGCAGCGCTCTGCCCGCCCCGGGTCACGCCATCGCCGAACTGGCCGCACTGCTGGCCACCGGGACTTTTTGGGCGGATCTGGCCGACACGATCCTGATTGCCCTCGGCGGACTGGCAATTTCCGCCGTCGCCGGTATTGCCGCCGGGCTGCTGATCGGCAGTTTCGCGCCGGTGCGCTACGCGACCATGGCCGTGCTGGAATTCCTGAAGCCCATTCCGCCGATTGTGGTGCTGCCCCTGGTGGTGCTGGTGCTGGGGCCGACGGCGCAGATGTCCTGGGTCCTGGTGGTCATCGGCTGCGCGCTGCCGATCGTGATGCAGACCGTCGCCGGGGTGCACGACACCGATCCGGTAGCCCGGGACACAGCCCGTTCCTACGGCATGGGCCACGCCGAGATCCTGCTGCGCGTCACGCTGCCCGGTGCCATGCCCTTCATCGGTACCGCCATGCGCGTGGCGGCCCCGGCTGCACTGGTCGTGGCTGTCGTCGCCGGTCTGCTGGGCGGCGGGCCGGGGCTCGGCCAAAGCATCTACCAGGCGCAGGCCGCCGGCGATTTCCCGGTGCTGTACGCGCTGGTATTGGTCCTGGGCCTGTTGGGTCTGGTGTTCCAAGGCGCCACCCGGCTGGCCGAACGCCGGCTTCTCCATTGGCACGAGTCCTACCGGGAGGTGGTCCTGTGATGAAACGCAAGGCTTTGAATTGGTCCCTGGGCGTCGCGACCCCAGTGTTGCTGGTGGCCGCGTGGTGGGCGGCCTCGGCCAACTCGATGAACACCTTCTTCCCGCCATTGAGTGCGATCATGGTCCGTTTCCGCGAGCTCTGGTTGTTCGACCACTTCGGCTCGGACATCCTGCTCAGCCTGCGCAACCTGCTGCTGGGTTACGCTGTGGCGACCGTCGCCGGCGTCGTTATTGGCTTTGTCACCGCGCTGGTGCCGGTTGCCCGGTGGGCGCTGGATCCTGTGATCCATTTCCTGCGCGGAATACCGCCGGTGGCACTGGTGCCGATCTTCATCTCACTGATCGGTTTTGGTATCGAGATGCGGGTGGCCAGCATCGCGCTGGCGGCTCTGTTCCCGACCCTGATCGCCACGGTGGACGGCATCCGCAGCGTGGACACCACACTGAAGGACGTCAGCTCGGTCTATCGGCTGTCCCGCGGCGAAAAGCTCGCGCAGGTCTATCTGCCGGCGGCCGGACCGCAGATCGCCTCCGGTATGCAGGTCAGCCTGCAGGTGGCGTTCATCGTCATGATTGCCTCCGAGATGCTGGGCTCTTCCGAGGGCATCGGCGCGATGACTCTGCTGGCGCAGCAAAGCTTCATGATTCCGGACATGTGGGCCGGCATCCTGCTGCTCGGCGTGATCGGGTTCGGCGCGAACCTGGTCTTCGAACTGCTCAAGAACCGCATTCTGGCCTGGCATGCAGGCTCCCGACGATTGGCTAACTCATGACCGCGACTGCCCCTAACAGCTTCCGGCGCGCCGCAGGCCGGCACACCGTCCAGGAGGACCCGATGACCGTCCGCGACGCAGCTGCCGCGCTGCCCCGTCTCGAAGTTACAGCACTGTCCAAGACCTACGGCAGCGGCGGGTCCGCCAAATGTGTGATCGAGGACCTGACCTTCACCGTGAACACTGGAGAAGTGGTGTGCATCGTAGGCCCGTCCGGCGTCGGCAAAACCACGCTGCTGAAATGCCTGGCTGGGCTGCAGCCGGTCACCTCCGGAGCCGCCGCGATCGATGGGCGGAAAATCGACGGTCCGCCAGCCGAGATGGCCTTGGTCTTTCAGGATTACAACCGTTCCCTGATGCCCTGGCTGACCGTCCGCAAGAACATCCGACTGCCGCTGCGCCACCTGCGACTGCAGGCAGCCGAGCTGAACCAGCGCATCGACACGGCGCTTGAAGCTGTGGGGCTGACGCATGCCGCGAACCAGTATCCGTGGCAGCTTTCCGGCGGTATGCAGCAGCGCGTGGCCATCGCCCGGGCCCTGGCGTACCGGCCCGAAATCCTGATCATGGACGAGCCATTCGCGTCGGTGGATGCGCAGACCCGCTTCGAGTTGGAAGACCTGTGCCTGAAGATCCGCGACGACTTCGGTATGACGATCCTGGTGGTCACGCACGACATCGACGAGGCCGTGTACCTCTCCGACCGTGTGGTGGTGCTTGGGGCCAAGCCTGCCCGGGTGCTGGACGTGGTCGACATCGACCTGCCGGCGCCGCGGGACCAGATTTCCTCGCGTGCACTGAAGGAATTCGCGGACCAGCGCACCAACGTTCTGTCGATGATCCGGAAACCCGCATGAACGGCGGGGAGGCGCGGCGGCCCAACGTCCTGGTCATCATCGCCGATCAGTTGCGAACCGACCATCTGGGTTTCGCCGGCAACCAAGTGGTCCGGACTCCGCACCTGGACAGGCTTGCCGCCCAAAGCATGGTCTTCACGGAGGCAACCGTCACCAATCCCACATGCATGCCCAACCGCGCCAGCCTGCTGACCGGCCGGTGGCCGTCGACGCATGGAACACGCTGCAACGGGATCACGATGGACCCGGACGCAAATAATTTAGTTAAGCAGTTGTCCTGCGGCGGGTACTTGACCCGTGCCGTAGGCAAACTTCACCACCAGAACATGGGTTGGGACTTTGAGCCCATTCAGCGTGCCGAGATCGAGGCCACGGACCCGCTGCTGCTGGATCCGCGGTCCTCCGACGCCCGACCCAGGTCGCGCCCGGTAGGCTGGGACCAGTGGGAAAATGCGGCGGCGCATGCGGAGGGCTTCATTCCGCTCCCCGAGGGGTACTACGGCTACCAGCACGTGGACTTGGTGATCGGGCATGGCGACCGCCCGGGTGGGCACTATGTGCACTGGGCACGTGAACGTGGCATCGACCCTGTGGCGGTCGGCGGTGCCGAGAACGCTCCCAAGCGACTGGATATCTGGGATCAGGTGTACCAAACCGGCATCCCGGCAGAGCTGCATCCGAGCTCCTATGTGGGTGAACGCGCCGAGGCGCACCTGGCTGGGTTCGCCGAATCTGCGGAACCTTTCTTCATGTTCGTCTCCTTCCCAGATCCACACCATCCGTTTTCACCCCCGGAAGGGTACGCGGAGATGTACTCGCCGGATGAGGTGGAGCTGCCCATCGGGTTCTACCAGGACCATGCCAGGTCCCCGTCGCACATCCGCCGGATGTTTGACCGCCGCGGCGAACCGAATGAAGACCCCACGATGACTTTCGCCGCCGATGAGG
This sequence comes from Crystallibacter permensis, assembly GCF_025960875.1. Classification (GTDB taxonomy): domain Bacteria; phylum Actinomycetota; class Actinomycetes; order Actinomycetales; family Micrococcaceae; genus Crystallibacter; species Crystallibacter permensis. Next base: position 68,860 of record NZ_JAODLR010000017.1, read on the forward strand.
CGCAGTACCGTCAGGCTGCGGCTGCCCAGTACGGTTTGATCACGCTCATGGATGAGCAGATAGGCCGGATCCTCGCGGCACTCGATGACAACGGACTGGCCGAGGACACGATTGTTGTCTTTACCAGCGACCATGGTGATCTTTTCGGGGATCACGGTTTGATGCTGAAGCACTTCAGTCACTACCGGGCCGTCACCAACGTGCCCTTGACGGTCAAAGTCCCCGGCATAGATCCGGGCCGCACCGATGCCTTGGTCTCCACGGCGGATCTGGCACCCACACTGATGGAGCTCACCGGGACACACCTGTACAGGGGAATCCAAGGCGCATCCCTGGTGCCGTTGCTTGAGCGGCGGGCTGTCTCGGTTCGGGATGCCCTCATTATTGAGGAGGACCAGCCGTTCGGACTTCCCGGGCTGCCTGGTCCCGTTCGTACTCGCTCGGTGCTGACCAAAGCAGGACGTCTGACGAGGTACTTCGGGACCGACATCACCGAACTGTACGACCACCTATTGGACCCCGAAGAGCTCAACAACGTTGCCGGAGAGGCGAAATTCAAGGACCTCGAGGATGTCCTCACACTGGCGATGATGGAGGGGATGGCAGCTTTAGCGGATACCGGAACGGCACCAACGGCAGCGGCCTGACCGCTTGCCGGTCGTGAGGACTTTCCAATCCTGAAAGCACTGGCTTTTTGGCCCTATGTCTGTCTGAAATCAGCTAGTAGGGAAAGCGCGCTCTAAAACTAGCAAATTCCGATTTAGAAGCGGATGATAGCTATACCGGCGAAAGCCCGGCCTTCATGGTCGGCGCTTTTGTTTCTCCGGACTTCTGATGAAGGGGGTGCGTTATGCCGCTGTCGGATGAGGAGCGGGAGCAGCTTCATGCGCTGGAGTTGCAGTTGGCCGCCGAGGACCCGGAACTGGCCCAGGTAATGCGGTCTGGTCTTTTGGGGCCTGACCATGGGCAGCTTGTTCTAGCGGTGCTTGCCTGGATTGTCGGTTTGGTCTTGTTGATCATTGGCGTAGCCACACAGTTGACCGTCGTAGGTGTCGGTGGCTTCCTGGCGATGGGCGCGGCGGGATACTGGGCGATGCGCCTCTACCGTTGGGGAAGCGGAATCGATGATCACGTCGCAACCGACAAGGGGACGCACGGCGTCAGGTGACGTCCAGCTGCAGGTAGCTACCGTGACTTCCGGGTCGCCTTGTCGTTGGCCTTTTGCACGGCGTCGACCAGCTCGGACTTGTTCATCTTGGAGCGTCCCGGGACATCGAGCTTCTTGGCCAGGTCGTACAGATGCTCCTTGGAAGCGTTAGCATCCACGCCACCGGCAGTCTTTCGGGAAGTGTCCTTGCCGCCTTTGGCCTGCTTGTCCGAGGGGCCGGCTTTCTCCTTGGGTTCCCAATGGTCGCCGACCTTTTCATGGGTGTGCTTCAGGGCACTGTAGGCCACCCGATGTGCGCGCTCCTCGTCGCCGTAGCTCTCGGCGGCGGAGTCGTGCGCCTCAGCAAAGGTTTCCTGTGCCTTCTTGCCGGAACGCTTGAGAGTGCTGGGCAGCTCGCTCTTCTTCGGCTTCCCGCTGTTGTCTGTCTTGGGCATCAGGACCACCCTCCTTGAATTGTTGGTAGATCCAATTTCCAACGTGGCACAGATCAATGCTTCTGCCAAGGGGTGTGGCTTCGCCTGATACCAAGCCGCCGGACATGGCACCAGCTTTGTGACCTGTAAGGACATTCCGTTTTGTAATTAAGGTCACTATGACGTAAATTACAATTTGCTATTCCAGCTTCGGCGTGAACCGCCTATGGTTCGATAAAGCAATCAAACGGAATTGTCGAGGGGAAACGACTTTCTGTTGTACAAACACGTAAATAGGGGAGAAATACATGAACGAGCGACTGGCGGAAGCTATCGCCATTCTGGGCGACGTCGAGGCCGACGACGCGAGCAACGATGCCCGCGGACGCCGCGCCCATGCGCGTGTCATCGCCATGATCGAATTCGCCGACGAAGTCTCAGGCATGCGGCGCGAGCAGCGGATCGCGAATCTGCTGACGCTGGCCCAGATGGACAAGAAGGATTCAAAGTCAGCACTCGAAGAGGCGCGCCGGCTGCTTGAACTCGATACGAAGTCCACGGTTCTCAAGACCGCAGCCTGACCTCGGAGCAGAAGAACCTGCCCCGTGAACACCTGATCGATTGGGCGTAGTCTGGATAGAAGACTGCGACGTCGGAGGTTGTCATGACACGAGTTTGGAAGCGCTGGCTCCCCGCCGCCGTCGTTCCTGCGGTAGTCGCAGGCGGCGCGGTACTGGGCACTGTCCAAGCGGGCGCGGCTACGGACTTGCCGGATAAGACGCCGCAGGAGGTCCTTGAGATGGTGGCGGACAGTTCCGTCCGCTCGCTGTCCGGAACCGTGGAGCAGACGTCCGAACTGGGTTTGCCACAGTTGCCCACGGACTCGCCGGCCGGAGAGTCTGATGCTTCGTCCGGCGTTCCTTCCGGTGTAGCCTCCGCCCTTGAGCTCCTCGGCGGATCCCACACGGCACGGGTTTACCTGGATGGCCATTCACAGGCACGGGTGCAGGTTATGGACCGGCTGGCCGAACGGGATGTCATCCGCAACGGCCGGGACGTGTGGCTGTACAGCTCCAAGCAGAATGCTGCCACCCATCTGATTCTTCCGGAAGGCTCGGAGTCCGAGGGGTATCACGGCGATAAAGCGTGGACCCCGGAGGATCTGGCCGAGCACTTCCTGTCCTCGGTTGAGCCCAGCACGGAAGTGACGGTGGGGTCGGATTCGGAAGTCGCCGGCCGTGCCGCCTATGAACTGGTGCTGACTCCCGACAGTTCGGAGACTCTGGTCGGGTCCGTCTCAATTGCGGTGGATTCGGAAACAGGGTTGCCGCTCAGCGTGGATGTCGAGGCCCGCGGCCAGGACGCCCCGGCTTTCGAGGTCGGCTTCACCGAGCTGAGCCTGGAAACGCCGTCGGACGATCTCTTCAACTTCACGCCGCCGCCCGGCGCCACCGTCACAGAGCGCGTTGTCGAGGATCATCACGCCAAGCATGCCAAGCATGCCAAGGGTGACCGAGGCGAGCACAGCAAGGACTACGTGAAGTACGGATCCGGCTGGGAAACGGTGATCGGCCTGCCGGCGGATGAAGTGCCTCCGGAATTGATGGACTCGCCGCTTATCGCCGAAACCGCTCAAGAGGTCGACGGCGGCCGGTTGCTTTCCTCGGCGCTGGTGAACGTCCTCGTGACCGACGACGGCAGGGTGTTCGCCGGATCGGTGCCGTTGGAGCAACTGCAGGCGGCAGCGGAGGGCCGGTGAGCGGCGCCCTCCCGTCTACCGAACTCGCGATTGAAACCACCGGGCTGACCAAGCGCTTCGGCCACCAGACGGCCGTCGACGGCATCGACTTGGCAGTTCCGCACGGATCCGTCTTCGGCTTCCTCGGCCCGAACGGGTCGGGCAAGACCACCACAATCCGGGTCATGCTCGGCCTCGCAGCCGCCACCAGCGGGCACGTCCGTGTGCTCGGGCAGGACATGCCGGCGAGTCTGCGCGACGTGCTTCCCCGCGTCGGAGCCTTGATCGAAGGCCCAGCCTTTTACCCCTTCCTCTCCGGCGCCGCCAACCTGCAGCGCTTCGATACCGCGGACCGCCACGCGTCCTCGGCCACCCGGCGCGCACGCGTGAACCGGGCGCTTGACCGTGTGGGGCTGTCCCACGCTGCCGGCAAAAAAGTCCGAGCCTACTCCCTGGGCATGAAGCAGCGGCTGGGCATCGCCAACGCCTTGCTGATGCCGCGTGAACTGCTGGTGCTGGACGAGCCGACAAATGGACTGGACCCGCAGGGAACGCGGGAAGTCCGCAGCCTGGTGCGCTCGCTGGCTGCTGAAGGCACCACGGTTTTCGTGTCCAGCCATCTGCTCGCGGAGGTCGAGCAGATCTGCACGCACGCCGCCGTCATGAGCGCCGGCAAACTGGTGGCGCAGGGGACCGTCGACGAACTCCGGCGGGTCGGCCTCGCCCACGTCAAAGTCCAGACCCCCGACACCGAGGGCGCCCGCCGCGTTCTCCAACGGCTGGGTCTCGCACCTGAACCGCCGAATTCAAACAACGACGGCGGCAGTACCGTCCGCGCTCCGCTCGCCGACCATGCGGTGGAACCGGAATCGATCGTCGCCGCCCTCGTAGCCGAAGGCGTCCGCGTCCGAGGCTTCGCGGTGGAAAACAGCAGCCTCGAGGAGCGGTTCGTGGCTTTGACGGGGGAGGGGTTCGACGTTGTCCAATAAACTTCCCGCTTCTGCACCAACCGGTCCGTCCTCTGGCAATGCCCGGCCACGAGCAGCCGCATCCCGGCCGTCCGCGGGCTGGGCACTCCTGGGGTCCGAGCTGAAGGTTCTCTTCCGTCGCTGGCGGACCTGGGCCATGCTGGCGGCGCTCGCTGCCGTCCCGGTCCTGATAGCGCTCGCCGTCCGGCTTTCCTCGCGTGATCCAGGTCCCGGCCAAGGTCCGCCGTTCCTGGACCGCGTATCCCAGAACGGACTGTTCATCGCGCTGACCGGGATGGTCGTCTCCATCCCGCTCTTCCTGCCGCTGACTGTCAGTGTGGCCGCGGGGGACACCATCGCGGGCGAGGCAGGCCACGGAACCCTCAGATATCTGCTCGCGGCGCCGGCTGGTCGGATCCGTCTGCTGGCGGTGAAGTATGCTGCCGCCGTCGTCTTCTGCCTTGCCGCCGCGCTCTCCGTGGCGACGGCGGGAGTGCTGATCGGTTCAGCGCTCTTCGACGTAGGGCCGATCACGCTGCTCTCCGGCGACACCATCAGCGTAGGGGAGTCGCTGCTGCGGCTGTTCCTGGTGGCCTGCTACGTCGGACTGTCCCTGCTCGGACTCGCGGCCATCGGCCTGTTCATTTCCACCCTTACCGAGGTTCCTGTCGGCGCCATGGCAGCAACCGCGGTCCTCGCCGTCGTGTCCCAGATCCTGGACAACCTTCCGCAGCTCGAATGGCTGCACCCCTGGCTGTTCAGCCACCACTGGCTCGGCTTCGCGGACCTGCTGCGCCAGCCGATCTCCTGGGACTCCTTCGCCGCCAACGGTCTGCTGCAAGGCGGCTACATCGTCGTCTTCTGCGCGCTCGCCTACAGCAGGTTCGCCACCAAGGACGTGCTGTCCTAATTGGCTACAGCCTGGGCTCTGGCCTACGCGGACCCGCGGGACCTAAAATCCTGTTGTGGAAGAGCGCTATCTAAAGGCGCTGGAACAGGCTTCTTCTGTTGCTGAGCGCGATGGTATCCGTCGGCAGATTGCTGCCGACGAACTGGCCGTGCTGCGCAAGGAGCTCGATAGACATACCGTGGACAAGATCCAACGGCAGATGATGAAGATTATCGAGAGCGAACGCCGCCGCGATATTCAATCGCTGAAGAATGCGGGTCTCTGAAAGTCAACAGTAGTTGTCGGGCCTTTGGCTGTAGTTTAAATCATTTCGTTTCGTCCCTAACCGGTCTATCGTCCGTAGCCGCAGTTAGCTCGGCCTCAAGCTCATCGACGGTGGGCAAAGCGCCGGCGAATTCTTCGGGCATAGACTCCTCCAGTTCTGCGGCCCAGTTCGCGACGCCGATGGGTGAGTTATAGCCGCGTAACGCATATTCAGCAACTAGTTCATTTTTTGATTTGCAGAGCAATAGACCAATTGTGGGCTTGTCGCCATCCTGCGCCAGTAGGTCGTCCACCGCGCTCATGTATACGCCGAGTTGGCCGAGGTAGCCCGGATCGAACTTCCCGGCCTTGAGTTCGATAACCACGAAGCGCCGCAGCTTGAAATTGTAAAACAGCAAATCGGCGAAGAACTCGTCGCCAGCAACGTGCAGTTGGATCTGCCGTCCGACGAAGGCGAAGCCTTGGCCCAATTCCAGTAAGAACTTCTGTACATGGTCGATCAGTTGGGACTCCAGTTCGCGTTCATTCCGTTGACCGGTCATCGCTACGAAATCGAAGACGTACGGATCCTTGGTCGCCTGCTGCACCAAGTCGGAGTCCGACGGCGGCAGGGTCGTCTTGAAATTCGACGTAGCCTTCCCCGCCCGCTCATGGAGACGGGAGTCGATCTGGTGGGTAAGGACGTTGCGGGACCAGCCGCCCTCGACCGCCTTCTCGGCATACCAGAGGCGCGTTGCAGGTTCCCGAACTTTGTCCAAGAGAGCCAGATGGTGATACCAGGGCAATTGTGCAAGTGGCGCTTGCACAATTGCCGTCTGCGGCCAGGCCTCAGCCAGCGACCGCATGTACTTGAGGTTGCGGGAAGAAAACCCCTTTGCCTCGGGAAAGCGGTCTCGGAGGTCGGCTGAAAGTCGGTCGATGACCTTGGCGCCCCAACCCTCTTGTTCCTGACGATTGAGTATGTCGTTTCCGATGGCCCAATAGGTACGCACAAGTTCCTGGTTTGCGGCATTGATTGCTCTGACGCGTCCCGCAGCCACCCTCGAGGCAACGGAGTCTAATAGATCCGGGTACCACGTAGGCATAGCGGATCGTCCAGGCGGTTTTTCGAAGGTCGTCTTCGAACGAGCCGTGGATTCTTCAGTGCCCTTCGATTCCATGGTCTGTGTTTTCCCCTCATGAGAAAGTTCCTGACGCGAACCTATCGGATACTTCTGACAGTTCAGCTACCAAACGGCGACGACCGTTCCGCAGTATCTTTATCCGCTTTTCCTCAGAGCTTTGGCAGCCGTGCGTCCCGAGTTGTGTCCAGGAGGTTTGCCCTGGAGACATCAGACGTCTAATGTTTACGTATGTCGTCCCGGATTACTCAAGCTCCTCATGCACCTACGAATGAAAGCTTGGGCGAGGTTTTGGACGAAACTCTTGCTCCGGAGTTGGACGAACAGCAGATGGCGCCGAAGCCGGCCCCGACGAAAAGGCTTGCGGCCTTCTTGGCGATTGCCGCCGTCGTACTCATCGGTCTGAACCTGCGGGTTGGGGTGGCCAGCGCAGCCGCCCTGTTCCACGATCTACAGCAGCTGCTCGGTTACGGGCCGCTGGTGGCTGCCACGTTGCCGTCGATTCCCGTTGTTTGCTTCGCGGTTGCCGGCGCCGCCACGTCCTGGCTGACCAGACTTGTCGGGCTGGAGCGGGCGATTGCTGTTGCATTGACGCTGCTCACCGCGGGACTGGCGCTGCGGGCGGTCGATTCGGTCGGCATGCTGCTGCTGGGCACGGTGGTCAGTATGTCCGGGCTGGCCATCTGCAACGTGGCGATGCCCTCCTTCATCCGCAAGCACTTTGCGCACCGGACCTCCACCATGACGGGCGTCTACACCATCACCATGTCGATCGGCGCGACCACTGCCGCAGCGCTGAGTGTGCCGGTGGCGATGCAGCTGAACTCGCCGGTTATGGGCCTTGCGTCGTGGTCGCTCCTGGCCGTCGTGGCCCTGCTCGCGTTCCTTCCGCTGGCTGTGGCAGGCAAGCCGCGCCCGGTAGCCGAAACCTGTGCGGGCGTTTCGCCGTGGCCGTTGCTGCTCACCCCAAAAGGCCTGCTGATCACCGGTCTCTTCACCGTGCAGGCGCTGCTGGTCTATACGATCATCAGCTGGCTGCCCTCCATCCTTATCGCCCGCGGCCTGGACCCGGCATCCGCGGGACTGATGCTCGGGGCCGTGCAATTGATCAGCATTCCCGCCGTCGTCCTGGTGCTGGCGATGGCCAGCAAGCCGCGGCTGCTGCGCCCGGCGTTCATGGTGTCCACAGGCTCCAGCTTCCTGGGCTACGTGAGCCTGCTGGTTATGCCCAACCAGCTGGTCCTTGTGCCGGTGCTGCTGATCGGCATCGGGTTCTCAGTGTTCCCGATCGTCATGGTGGTGATCAGCCGCAGCGGAAGCAACGCGGCGGAAACCACGGCGATGTCGACTCTTGCCCAGTCGGTGGGCTATCTCGTGGCAACCGCGGGACCGTTCGGCTTGGGGCTGCTGCACGCGGCCACCGGTGGGTGGACGCTGTCGCTGGAGCTGATGGTGGCCGTGGCAGTGCTGCAGCTGTTCCTGGCGTACTGGCTCAGCGCGGGTGGCGGCGCTGCTGGTGGAGGTGGGCGTGGGCGTGGCCGGGGCCGGGCTCGCTCGGGTGGCCGTGGGCGATTGCTTGGGCGTCGCGGCGAGGGGAGCCAGGCATGACACTCGGTTCAATCCACCGCCCGCAGCTTGCCGACGAAGTCACCGAGCGGCTGCGCGAGGCGATCGTCTCCGGCCAGTGGCCGCTGCAGGAACGGATCCCGCCCGAGCCCGAGCTCATGGCGCAGCTCGGCGTTTCCCGCGGGACCCTGCGCGAAGGAATCAAGGCGCTGGCCCACGCCGGGATGCTGGAGGTACGGCGCGGGGACGGCACCTACGTCCGTGCGGCCAGCGAAATCCATGGTGCCGCCCGCAAGGCCTACCGGGAGCACGAAGACCAGGATGTGCTGCAGGTCCGCTTCGCTCTGGACACGAAGGCCGCGCGTCTGGCAGCCCGATTAGCTAACGACGGCGACATCGCGGCTATGCGTACGATGCTCGCCAAGCGCCGCGAGGCTTGGGCGGCGGAGGACCTGGAACAGTGGATTACGGCCGACTGGGACTTCCACCTGAAGGTGGCAGAATCCTCGGGTAACCGGCTGCTGCATGAGCTCTACGGCAGCTTCGGAGACGTCTTTCACGGCACGAAAATGGCCCAGCGGCTGCGCAATGGTTTCGATGGCTGTTTGGAAGCCGGTCATGAGGCGCTCGTGGCGGCCATTGCCGCCGGCGACGAGGACGCGGCCGTGGCTACCGTCAACGCGAATCTCAACTACTGCATGTCATGGATGCCGCAGTCTGGGGAGTAACGGCCGCTCAGCCGATCTTGTGCAGCGCCGATCCTTTGTGGACCGCAACGTGATCCGTTTTATCGCTTTTGATCTCGAACTGCGGTTCCTCCGGCGAGCAGTGCCGGGTGCGGCCTTTGAACTCGAAGTCCTTGGTGTGGATCTTGGTAATCTTGCCGGAAACTTCGCCAGCCTCTGAGTTCCACCGCACGTGGTCGCCGGTCTTGAAGGATGCTGCCATGTTGACGTCCTCTCAGTCCAAACGGGTTTCCGTCGTCGTGTGCTGGTGTTCGCCGCCGTGGTGGTGGGCCGCGCCGACAATCTCATGCAAGCCCTCGACCGCCTCGACGAGGGACAGATCCGGCTGCGAAACAATGAAGGGCAGCAGCAGCGTGTTTTCCTTGTCCAGATGCTGTGCGAAGAGGCGCTCGATCGCGGTGGCCAGGGCCGCGGCCTGGATTCCCTGTGCACCGCGCAGTTCCTCCAGCGTATTGGTGATCACCCGGTGTTCGGCGAGCATGCCCTCGACAAGAAGCTGTGCCTCTGGCCGGGAGCGAGCGCGTTCGTAGATGGCTGATTCTTCTGCCAGGGCGTGCGGAATGAGGTCGTTTTCGCACCACTCCACCAGCAGCGCGTGAGCGTCATGTTCGGCCGGCTTCTTCCCGCTTTCCACTGCGTCAACCAACGCGCGGGTCAAATGGGTCAGCCGGGTCAGCATCTGTCCGTGATGGTGTTCGACGGCGGCGATGGCCTGCTGGTCACTGTTCACATCTTTGGCTTCGTTGACCATTTCTACCACTGCCCTTCCCGCGTGTAGGGTCGCGACCACAAGGCAATTTGCAGCAGCACCGCTTTGAGCCAGGCCTGCATCATCGCATCAACCTGTTCGCCGTCACTCTCTTTCCGTGCCAGGAAGGGACGGACTGTGATCGCCACGGGCCCGGTCAGCGCGATCAGATGCCGCAGCGGCACTACCGACGTGGAGCCGACATGGTCCGTCTCGTTCTTGTGGGCGGGCGTGTGCCGGAGCGCGATTTCGTTCTGGTAATCCAGCCACTCCTGATCATAGGAGCGGGAACAGGTGTCGCGGATCCATTGCCCGAAGCGCGGACGGACCGCCGCGAGGTATTCATCGATGGGTGGCCCGCCGGGCTGGGAAAAGTGGGCAACCAGTTGCGGTTGGCTGGCGACGAAGCCGTACCAGACATCGAGAATGTCATCGACCTGGTCATCGAGCAGTTCACCCGCCCGTTGCAGCAGCGCCGCGTCGCGTTCATCGAGCATCACACTGGCCTTGAGTTCCTCCAACTCGGTCAGCGTCACGGGCGAATGCTCGGCGGTTCCGTAGTTGTAACCGGGAATCTCTGATGTGTTGGTCGACTCAGACGACATGGCCATACCTCCAACTAGTTCGCGTCCCTCATTCGTACCCCCGGGTGCAGCCGGGGTCAATGGTTTGCCGCCGGTGCCGAATGGAACGCAATCAGGCTGCTGCTGCCCAGCGGGCTGAATTGAACTGCCCCGCGGCAGGCCTCGGTCCTGCCGCGGTTCTGGGTTCTTCGTTACGCATGCCGAACCTCGTTATGCGGCAACCGCCGCGTGCTCAGCCGGCAGTTGCCTGCTAGGCGAGGCAAGGTGGATGCTGATATTCAAGTGGATGCCTTCCTTGCGGGCGAGAACGTCGGCGAGATACTCGGCAAGTCCGGCTTGTGCGACCAACCGGCGGTCGCCGACGATGGATCCCTGCAGGTACGCTACGCTGCCGGTTACCTCAGCAGCTTCGAAGGACGCCCCTCCCACACCGTTAGCTAATATCCAGTCGATAACGTCGCGGAAGGCCTGCTCATCCCCCTGGCGGCATTCGGCTGCCATAGTGAAATTGATCGTGTCCAACATGGGGTTTCTACCTCCTTTCACCGCTGATAGTTGGCATGGGGTTTAATTACCTGGATTGCCTGCCCGAATCCTCCTGAGGGAACGGCTCGCGAACCTGCTTATAACCACCGATAACCAATAGCAGGAAGCCAATAATCCCGATGAGGGGCAATTGTGTGGCGACGCCGAACAGGAGCACCAGCACTCCGGTCAACAGCACGAACAGTCCGGGCCAGCTCGCAACTAGCGCCGGCTGCCCCGGCATCCCGGTCCGAAGCTTTTGGGCAAATGCCGGATCTTCCGAATCGATCTGCCTTTCCAACTTCTCCAGCTGCATTCGTTCGTTGTAAGACAAAGACATTTCCTTTCCGTACATCAAGCAAACTCCTCTCAGTGATTCAGTTCCTGGACGCACCGGCCCATAGGACTTTGGTATGTCGGCGCCAATTTGCTTGCCGACACCCGAGCCAGTAGCGAGGCTTCGAACGGCGTCCGGAACAGGTTCTCCCCACGTTCTTGTTATTCACTATTCCCTTGAATGTGAATTTGTTTCGGATAAATCAACCAGTCGGCATCTAGTGCCCTTTGACGTTTCTTTATCTTTATCCTCAAGCCTCTATAACAATGATAGCCAAAAGGCCCAATAAAGCAAAAAAGAATTGGTGATAATGGCAACACTTGAATAGTGAATAGAAAGCGGCCGAGAAAAAGCGAATTGCCTTATCGTGCGACGAGGAGCATCGTTCGGTCGGTTCCGCCAACTGAGGTGTGTGCAGCACTGAAGTCCTTGCGCACCATAAGATGCCGAAGAGGGGATGTTGGCAGGAGCCGTCGGATACCGGGAGGACCGCATGGGTGCAATGAACGACCTGCTGGGCCCGGAGGCCGTGGAAGGACTGAGGACAACGCTCGGCCAAGGCTTACCCGGTTCGGGCTGGGCCGCCCTCGCCGCTGCCGAGGCGAAGCTGGATCCGCTCTCGCTCCGGGCACGCTGCGACCTACTGGCAGCAGCGCTGCTGTCCGATCTCGACGTTGGCTATGAGCATGCCGCCGGCATCATCCGGACTGCGCTGAATGATGAGTCCTTCACCGGCTGGATGATCTGGCCGGTCTCGGAGGCCGCGGTTACGCTCGCGTTGCAGGACGGGACCACGCATGCCTTTGACGATGCCTTGGCTTTGCTCTTCGAGCTGACTCCCCGGCTCACAGGAGAGTTCGCGATCCGCCGCCTGCTCCTTCAAGACCTTGACCGGGCACTGGCACAGATGCAGGACTGGACCCTCCACAGAGACGAACAGGTCCGCCGGCTCGCAAGCGAGGGACCGCGGCCGTACCTGCCTTGGGCGGTCCGCGTGCCGGAAATCATCGCCCGGCCGGAAGCAACGCTGCCGCTGCTCGATGCCCTGCACGCCGACTCAAGCCAACTGGTCCGCCGGTCCGTGGCCAACCACCTCAACGACATCGCCCGCCACGACCCGGAAACCGTAGTCGCCCTCGCGGGGAAGTGGCAGGAGGACACTCGCGACGGAACGCCGTGGGTGGTGCGGCATGGGCTGCGGACGCTGGTCAAGAAGGCGCACCCCGGCGCGCTTGCTTTGCTGGGCTTCACTCCGAGTGCGGTGAGTATATCCGGGCCGGAACTGGACAGGACCGAGGTGCAGTTGCCGGGCGAAATCGCGTTCACGGTGACGGTCACCAACGACTCGCTGCACCCGGCACGCCTGGCCGTCGACTATGTGGTCCACTACGTGAAAGCCAACGGGTCGCTGGCCCCGAAGGTCTTCAAGCTCGCCGTCGCGGAATTGGAACCGGGCGAGACCCGCCGGTTCAGGAAGACCCATGCCCTCCGGCCGATGACCACCCGAGTGCATTACGCCGGCCGCCACCTGCTTCAAGTACAGGTGAATGGCCAGCTATCAGCGGCAGCGGAGTTCGACGTCGTTATCTAGCGGCGGCAGGGGAGCCATGGCAGGAAATCGACGGAAACTGGCAGTTTTCCCGGCCATTGAATCCGGTGTGCACGGCGTTGACGCTAAGACCTATCGGAACCCGTGCAGAAAGCAGGACCAGCCATGAGCCTCCAACCTCCGGAATACTGGCTGAAGATCCACAACATCGAACTACAGCAGCTGATGGCGCAGGCAGAGCGGACCCGCCAGCGCTCGCAGTACCAAGGGCGGGGAGCGGCGTTACGGTCGCCCGCGAGCCGGATCAGGACTGTGGCTCCAACCCAGCCCGTCTTTCCGGCCAAGCCGAATGACAATCGGGCGCTGGCTTGGTTCCGCAGCTTAATGTCGCGGCTGAGGCGGGGAGCGCTATCGGCCCCGGCGTCGGCATCTGCTGGGCGGGAGCCAGCCGACTGCCCCGCCTGACCTCAGGCTCCTCTCAGCGTGTTCAGGAACCGGATGAATCTCCTTGATCCGTCCGGTTCCTCCGGCATCCGGTCGTAGACTCGAGCCATGGCACGCTTTTTGGTTTTTGTTGTTCTGGCCGTGCTGGGCTTTATCACCATCGTCGCCGCCTCGTTCGGTTCCGTTGGCTGGTGGGTGTTGGCCGCCGTCGTTGTTGCGCTCTTGGTGATCGGGATCTGGGATGTGGTCCAGACCCGGCACTCGATTTTGCGGAACTACCCCATCTTGGGGCATATGCGCTACGTGCTGGAATCCATCCGGCCCGAAATCCAGCAGTACTTTGTCGAGCGGAACGTGGACGGGAAGCCGTTTAACCGCGACGTGAGGTCGCTGGTGTATGCGCGGGCCAAGGGCGAGAACAGCCATAAGGCCTTCGGCACGGAACGCGAAGTGAACCAGATCGGCTACGAGTACCTGATCCATTCCACCGCTCCGGTCGCGCCGCCCAAGCAGCATCCACGGATACCGCTCGGCGGCCCCGACTGCAGGCAGCCCTACGATATTTCGCTGTTTAATGTCTCGTCCATGAGCTTCGGTTCGCTGTCCAAGAATGCCGTACTCGCGATGAACAAGGGTGCGGCGCTGGGCGGGTTTGTGCAGGAAACGGGTGAAGGCGGCCTGACCAAGTACCACCTCGAGTACGGTGCCGACCTGATCTGGGAGATAGGTTCCGGCTACTTCGGCGCGCGGGACAAAGACGGCCACTTCAGCCCCGAGACCTTCATACCGAAGGCGGCGCGGCCGGAGGTCAAGGGCATCAGCATCAAGCTTTCTCAAGGGGCCAAGCCGGGTCTGGGCGGGGTCCTGCCGGGTTCCAAAGTCACCGCGGAGATCGCGGAAGCACGCGGCGTGGAGATGGGCGTTGACTGCATATCTCCGGCCAGCCACAGCGCCTTCGGCACGCCGCGGGAACTGATCCGCTTCGTCAAGCAGCTGCGCGAACTCTCCGATGGAAAGCCCATCGGCTTCAAGCTGTGCGTGGGTTCGCGGGTGGACGTGCTCGCTATTTGCAAGGCGATGCTCGAGGAGAAGGTGACGCCGGATTTCATCGTGATTGACGGCTCCGAAGGCGGTACCGGCGCGGCACCCCTGGAGTACCAGGACAACGTGGGCACGCCGCTGACCGAGGGACTGATGCTGGTGCATAACGCCCTGGTCGGCGTGGGGCTGCGGGAGCGGGTCCGCATTGCCGCGGCGGGGAAAGTGGCGTCCGGCTCGGACATCGTCAAGCGGTTGATCGAAGGCGCGGATTTCACCATGAGCGCGCGGACCATGATGATGGCCACCGGCTGCATCCAGGCGCAGAAATGCCACACCAACGAATGCCCGGTGGGCGTGGCCACGCAGAACCCGCGGCTGGTGCGGGCGCTCAACGTCGAGGATAAGGGCCAACGCGTCTTCAACTACCAGAAGCTCACCGTGGACGAGAGCGTGCAGATCATGGCGTCGATGGGCTGCAAATCCCCGGACGAGGTCTCGCCGCGGATGCTTCGGCGCCGCGTGGACCATCTGACCACGCGCTCCTACGAGAGCATCTACAACTGGATGGAGCCGGGCGAACTGCTCAAGGATCCTCCCCGCGGCTGGAGCGAAGACTGGAATTTGGCCAACGCGGACTACTTCCGCGAACCGCCCAAGAAGCCCGCCGAGGACGAGCCCAAGGCGGAGCCTGTACCAGGCAGCCCGGAGTATGACCAAGCCCGAATTCCCGGCGACAAACACCAGCCCGAAGGCCAGGTGGGCCGGCCCGAGGGCGAGCTGGGCCGCTAAGCGATAGAGAAGTCCTCGTGTTACGGCGCGGTTGAGTGCTCCGGGGTGCGGCGGGCAGAATCGGACGCAGAATCAAGAGTTCCAACCTTCGGCCCTGGCCGGTTGGACGGCAACCCTCGTAGCTGTAGCGGGGTGCCCCAGGTGAAGATTCGACGCCCGCCCAAAGGGGAGGCGTAAGTATGGCGCCCTGCTCCGGCATGCGCCGACAGGAAGGATTCCACCATGACTGAAACAGCTCTCCGTGATCTGGCCGAAGACCGTGCCGCCCGCCTCAACGAGGCCGGCGCCTTCTGGTCCGGCAAGATTGCCGAAGACACCGCGAACGCCAAGCTGACCTTCAAGGTCGCAGGCGAGGGAACCGGCCCGGTGGCCACCCGCGTCACCGCCGGCAAGCACGAGTTCTCCGTTGACGAACCGGTGGGACTGGCCGGTGAGGACACCGCCGCCAGCCCGGTGGAGTATGCCTTGGGCGCCCTGGCCTCCTGCCAGGTGGTGGTCTACCGGCTCTACGCACACCAGCTGGGCATCCGGTTCGACGAGATCAGCATCGATGCCGAGGGCGATCTGGATGTGCAGGGCCTGTTCGGGGCGGACGATAACGTGCGCCCCGGATTCAGCTCCGTGCGGCTCAGCGTGAACATCAGCGGTCCGGAATCGCAGGAACGCTACGAGGAACTGCGCCGCACGGTGGACGCCCACTGCCCGGTGCTGGACCTCTTCGCCAACCCCACGCCGGTCAGCGTGGAAGTCTTCACGAGGTAGCGGCTATTCCCCTTCTGCGCGGTCGATCGTACGCTAGGGCCAGGAGGTAATACACGATGAAGGCATCGCCAGGAAACAGGATCATTGTCCGCGGCAGGACCGTTGAATCGTCCGACCGGCACGGGGAAATCGTCGAAGTCAGGGGAGATGACGGCGCTCCGCCGTACTTTGTGCGGTTCGACGACGGCCACGAGTCGGTGGTCTTCCCGGGTGGGGATTTCGTAGTCCAGCACAACCCCTAGCCACGGGCCGCAGCCCGTTCACCGGCCGAGAGCTGATCTGAGGGCGGCAGCATGATGGTGCTGCCGCCCTCAGCGCTGCCCAGCGCCTGTGGCGCGCTGGGCAAGAAGACCCAGCCAACGCAACATGACCGTTCAGGGCGAAACATCGTAGTAATGTCGTGCAGTTACTCTTGCCGTGATCGGCGCCACCCTCGCGTCGCCGGCAATTTCCCATGCCCGAACGGCATATGAACGAGAAAGGGGCATCGGCGTGGCAGTATCACAACACGAAACCGAACCCTCATTGAAGAAAGTACTGGGCCGCTTCGACGTCCTCGCCCTCGGCTTCGGGGCCATGATCGGCTTCGGCTGGGTGGTCCTGACCGGTGGCTGGCTGGAGTCCGCCGGAACCATGGGTTCGGTGACGGCCATGCTTGCGGGCGGCATCATCATGGGTGTGGTCGGACTGACCTACGCCGAATTGTGTGCGGCGATGCCCAAGGCCGGCGGCGAGCACAACTACATCATGCGGGCGATGGGCCCGCGCCCGTCGTTCATCGGTTCCTGGGCCATCATCGGCGGCTACGTGACCATCGTGGCCTTCGAAGCGGTGGCGCTCCCGCGGACCGTTCAGTACATCTTTCCCAACCTCAGCCAGATCAAGCTCTGGAACGTCGCCGGTTTCGACGTCCATCTGACCTGGGCACTGGTGGGTGCCGTTGCCGCCGTCGTTATTACCTGGATCAACATCCGCGGCGTGAAGGAAGCCGGCATTGTGCAGACCTTCGTGGTGCTGTTCCTGCTGGCCATCGGCTTGGTCATGATCGCCGGTGCTTTCACCGGCGGCGAGGTCTCCAACATGGAGCCGTTCTTCAACGGCGGCATGACGGGCTTCTTCGCCGTACTGGTGGTGGTGCCGTTCCTCTTCATTGGGTTCGACGTGATTCCACAGTCCGCGGAGGAAGTGAATATCCCGGCCCGCCAGATCGGCCGGCTCGTGGTGGTCTCGGTCATCCTGGCCACCATTTGGTATGTCATGGTGGTGCTGACCACGTCGTCGGCCATGCCGGCCAGCGAGCTGGCGGGGACGGACATTGCGACCGCGGACGCCATGGGCGCGATGTTCGGATCGGACATCATGGCCAAGGTACTCATCGCCGGCGGTATCGCAGGCATCCTCACCTCGTGGAACTCGCTGCTGCTGGGCGCGTCCCGGCTGCTGTTCTCGTTGGCGCGCTCCGGAATGCTGCCGGCCTGGTTCGGCAAGCTGCACCCCAAGTACGGCACCCCTCATAATGCCCTGCTGTTCATCGGCGCGCTGAGCTTCCTGGCGCCGTTCTTCGGCGTGGAGATGCTGGTCTGGTTGGTGGACTCCGGCGCTCCGAGCATCGTGCTGGCCTATACCATGGTGGCGATTTCCTTCCTGATCCTGCGCCGCCGCGAACCGGAGATGGACCGGCCGCTGCGGATCGGCGGCAAGGGAAAGGGCGGCATCGGGATCGGCATCGCCGCGGCCGTGCTGGGTGTGGCCCTGTTCAGTCTGTACATGCCGGGGATGCCGGCTCAGCTGGGCATCGAGCCGTGGATCCTCTTCGGCCTGTGGTGGGTCATCGGGCTGGTCTACTTCTTCCGTGTGCCCGCCGGCATTAAGGCCGGACCGCTGGCCGAAGAGCACGTGTTGGAGCGGGTCCGCTCGCGCTGATGAGGAACACTTACTCGCGCTGACCAGCACATGCTGCACTGACCGCAAGACCAACGACGGCGGTGCCTGCCTTTCGTCCCCACCCCGGCAACGTGCCGGGCGGGGAGAAGGAGGCACCGCCGTCGTACTCAATAGCGGTACGGGTTGTCTTCGGCGGTGCCGTGGCGGGCGTGCTCGAAGCCTTCTTGCCAGGCATCCCGGACAGCATGGGTCAGCTCCGACAGCAGCCGGTACGAGGGGTGGTCGGGGCCAACCCAGAGCATTTCTTCCTGCGCCCGGTCAAGAATCCCGTGGATCTGTTCGCTCAGTGCTTTCTCCTCAGGGCGCCCATGATTTTCCCGCCGATGCCACCGTGTTCCGTGCTTGCTGCTCCGGGCGATCCATAAGTACCGCGCGTTCTGCCCCGAGTGCTGCCGGGAGTATGCCCGGTGCCCATCCTGCCCTTGCCGCCCAACCGCTCGGCGGCCCGCTTGATCCTGTTACCTATACCCATGGTGTTTCTCCTATGGCTGGCAGTGCCCGCCCGCAAGGACGCCGACAGGTCACGCCACTATCTTAAGTCCGGGTATGGGCAAGCGCACTAGGGAGTCAGGTCATAGTGCCGGAGGTGGCTACCGCGCCGAAAATGCCGAAGACGAAGATGAACAGCAGCACCCAGCCCAGCAGCATGAGGCCGTTGAGCACCAGTCCGGCGACCGCCATTCCCCTGCCCGCGGGTTCCTTGCTCAGGCCGACCAGGCCGAAAATGAATCCCACAATGGGCACCACGAAAGTGAACCCGAGAAACAGCGAGACCAGCCCCAGCACCATGGCCGTGACGCTGGCGCCCTTCGGCTGGGGCTGGACGTAGAACTGTTGGTAGACCGGCGCCGGATGCTGCGGCGCGGGCAGATTCGACGGCTGGTACGGATTGGACATGCTGACCCCCGGAGGTAGTGCTGAAAGGTTTTATCCAGCGTATCGCCGCCGTCGGACAGTCAGCGCACTGTTACCGGCTGCAGTCCTCCCAGCCGGCTAGCTCATGACACAGGCTCTTGAGCGTCCTGGACTGCTGCAGCCTGAAGGGCGGAGGCGCGGAGATCCGCTTTCATCACCTTGCCGGTGGAGGTGCGCGGCAGCTCGTCGGTGAACAGGATCCGGTCGGGCAGCTTGAAGCCGGCCAGCCGTTCCCGCAGGTGATCGCGCAGGCGCGCATCATTGACGGAGGCGGTGCTGCTGCGGATCACGAAGGCCATCGGCCGCTCGCCCCACTTTTCGTGCGGAACACCGACGACGGCGGCATCCAGCACGTCGGGGTGGGAGACAATGGCTTGCTCGACTTCGATCGTCGAGATGTTTTCGCCGCCGGAGATGATGATGTCCTTGGCCCGGTCCTTGAGCTGGATGTAGCCGTCGGGATGCATGACACCCAGGTCGCCGGTATGGAACCAGCCGCCGTGGAACGCCTCCGCGGTGGCTTCCTCATCCTTGTAGTACCCGAGCATGACATTGTTGCCGCGCAGGACGATCTCGCCGATGCTGTTCCCATCCGCGGGCACGTCGTTCATGTCCGGATCCACCACCCGGGCACTGTCCGCCTGCAGCATGCCCACGCCCTGGCGCGAGACCTTCTCGGCCCGTTCCGCGGCCGGGAGCGAGTCCCACTCCGGCTGGTGCTCGCAGATGGTGTTCGGCCCGTACACCTCGGTCAATCCGTACACGTGGACAACCGTGATTCCAAGGGCTTCGAGCTTGCCGATGATGGTTGGCGACGGCGGTGCTCCCGCCGTCGTGAGCCGCAGCGGCGACTCCAACGGGTGCGCCTGTTCGGCTTCGGCGATGATGTTGCAGACAGTCGGCGCTCCGCACAGGTTGGTGATGCCCTGGTTGTCGACGGCGTCCCAGACGGCATCGGCGCGGACGCCGCGCAGGCACACATGCGTGCCGGCAGCGGCGGTGACGGCCCACGGGGTGCACCAGCCGTTGCAATGGAACATCGGCAGCGTCCATAGGTAGCGGGTGTCGCCGGTGAAACCGTTGTGGAAGGTCTCGCCGAGGGCATTCAGGTAGGCGCCGCGGTGCGAGTAGAGCACGCCTTTGGGCCGTCCAGTGGTTCCCGAGGTGTAGTTCAGCGTGATCGGGGTGCGCTCATCAACCACGCCCCACGGCAGATCCGGCGCCTCCGGTGCCGAGGCCAGGAACTGTTCGTAGCCGGTTGTCGCGGCGGTTCTGGCATCGCTGGTCGCAGCCACGGGTTGGGCCGGTGCGACGGTGCTGTCGGAGACTTCCACGATTTCGGCGAGTTCGGGCAGCTGCGCCTGCAGCCCTGCCAGCGACCCCAGGAATTCGGAGTCCACGAACACGAGTTTGGACTCCGAATGTTCCAGAATGTAATGGATTTCCCGCGGCGAAAGACGGGTGTTGAGCGCCACCAGCACGCCGCCGGCCAGCGGCACAGCGAAGTGCGCGATCAGCAGTTCAGGGACATTCGGGCAAAGGAACGCCACACGGTCGCCCGGCTCGATCCGGTTCCTGATCGCCTTGGCCAGCCGCTGGGCTTCGTTGGCGAAATCCTGGTAGCTGTAGCTGCGGTCGCCGTGGATGATGGCGGTCTTGCGGCCGAACACTTCGGCGGATCGCTGCAGGAAACGCAGCGGGCTCAGGGGAGTGTCGTTGGCAGCCTGAATGTCGGCGGGAATTACTGACGTCACTGTCATGCTCCTGGTTTGGCGGGGTTTAGGCGAAGGCGCTGTGTCCGGTGACCTCGCGGCCGATCAGCAGAGCCTGCACGCTTTCGGTGCCCTCGTAGGTATGGATGGATTCGATGTCGAGCAGATGGCGGACTACATGATTCTCCAGCAAGATGCCGTTGCCTCCAAGCATGTCGCGGGCGATGGAAGCCAGCTCGCGTGCCTTGCGGGTGTTGTGGTATTTCGCCATCGAGGCCTGCGTGGGCCGCAGGGCACCGGCCGCGTCCAAGGAGGCCATGTGGACGCAGTGCAGCTGCATGCTGGTCAGCTCGGCGAGCATGTGGCTGAGCCGTTCCTGGACCAGCTGGAATTTGGCTAGCGGTTTGCCGAACTGAGTCCGCTGCTTGGCGTAGTTCAGCGCGGCCTCGTAGACGGCGGTGGCGTGGCCGAGCGCGGACCATGCCACGCCCAGCCGCGTAGCGACCAGGACCGCTGAAGCATCCTTGAAGGTACGGGTGCCGGGCAGTACGTCGCCTACCGGAATACGGACATTTTCCAGCCGGATCCGGGCCTGGTAAATGGCCCGCAGGGACGCTTTGCCGGTAATCGTCTCGGCCTCATAACCCGGAGTGTCCTGCCTGACCAGGAAACCGCGGACATGGCCCTCCTCGTCCCGCGCCCAGACGACGGTGATACCGCCGACCGAACCGTTGCCGATCCATTTCTTCTCGCCGTTCAGCACAAACGCATCGCCGTCGCGCACGGCGGTGGTCTCCAGCGAGACGGAGTCCGAGCCATGGTCCGGTTCCGTCAGGGCAAACGCGCCGAACTCTTCACCCCGGGCGAGCGGCCCGAGCCAGCGCTCCTTCTGTTCCTGCGAGCCGAAGTACGCGATTGAACGCATGGCCAGCCCGCCCTGCACCGCAATCACGGTGCCCAGCGAGCCGTCGCCGCGGGAGACCTCCATGTTGACCAGGCCGGCGGCCAAGGGCGACATCGGCTCCTGCCCCGGGATGGCCAGGCCGTCGGAGAGCAGGTCCAGATCGCCCATGCGCTTGACCAGGTGGAGGGGGTATTCCGCGCGGTCCCAGTAATCGTTCATCTGCGGCACGGCTTCGTCAGTGAATGCCCGGGCGCGCACCCAGACCGCCCTGTCCGCCGCGGGTATGTCGCGGAAGACGCCGTAATAGTCGGTGTCGAGCGGAGCGGAAACGTCGTAGTCAGGCACTGATGCTGTCCTTTGTTCTCGGGCTGCCCGCGCTGGCGGGCCTCGGGTGATGGCTGGTGCCGGCAAGCCGGTCCAGCAGCGGAGTCAGTCCGCCGGTGTGGAAGGGGTAGTTGGCGCCGAGGATCATGCACAGGTCGATTTGCTCCGGCCCGGCCACCACGCCCTCGGCGAGCATGTGTTCCACCTCGTCGGCCAGCGCCGTAATGATCCGGCTCCGCGCCTTGGCTGGGTCCACCCTGTGTGCTACGGGCAGGAGGGCACGGACCTCGGGCGGGACTTCGCCGTCGTCGTCGTGGTAGCCGGGCAAGCCGGCGTCGACAATCTTGTGCAGGGTGGCGCTGAGCCGGAACCGGTCCGGAAACGCGCTGTGCATGGTTTCGCAGATGTGCTGCTGCACCACAGGACCGATAAAGCGCAGCAGCGCCAGCGGCCGCATCGGCAGCCCCAGCGGATCCAGGACCCGGTCGACGGCGGCGGGGTCACCGCCGTCGTCAATCAGCGCCAGCACCTCGCTGAAAAGTCTTGTTAGCAGGCGGTTGACCACAAAGCCTGGAGCATCGGCGACCAGGACAGCAGTCTTGCGCAGCCGGGCGGCGAGCTCGAAGGCCGTGGCAAGGCTCGTCGGGTCCGTCTGCGGCGTCCGCACCAGCTCCAGCAGCGGCAGGACCGCCACCGGGTTGAAGAAGTGGAAACCGAGCAGGCGCTCCGGATGCGCCAGATCGGTGCCCATGGCTTCGATGGACAGCGATGAGGTGTTGGTCAGCAGCAGGGCGTCGGGCCGCAGGATGGGCTCCAGCTCGGCAAAGACGTGCTGCTTCACCGCGAGATCTTCAAAGACTGCCTCGATCACCGCGTCGCACGTCGCGAAATCCTGTTTGTCTGTGGTGACGCTGATCAGCCCGCGGATCTGGGTGGCCGCGTCTTCGGCCAGTGTGCCGCGGTGCACCTGCTTGGTTAGCTGGGCGTCGATCCAGTCCAGTGCTTTGTCCAGCTTCTCGGCTGAAAGGTCCGTCATCAGCACCGGGGCGCGAAGTTGCCGGGCAAAGACCAGCGCCAGCTGGCTGGCCATCAGGCCGGCGCCGATGACTCCGACGCATGTTACTGGGCGGGCATCGACGGCCGGTCGCCCCGCTGGGTTCCTGGCCAGTGACTGGGTGAGGCGGAAGGCGTAGATGCTGGCGCGGGCCTCGGGGGAGAGGACGAGCTCGCCGAATGCGCGGACCTCGGCCTCGGGGGACGCTGCGTCTTGAACTGTCCGGTCGATGAGCTCCAGCGCACGATAGGGCGCAGGCGCCGCGCCGTGGAGCCGGATGTCCAGCTCGCGCCGGGCAGCTTTCAGCGCGTCCGCCCAACCGGCTTGGCTCGGCCGTGGCCGGTGGGCGGTCCTCCCGTCCGCGAGGATGGCGGAGGCCACCTCCAGCGCGGCCGTCAGGAACTCGGGCCCCGGTACTACTGCGTCGACCAGGCCAGCGGCCTGCGCCTCCCGTGCAGCGAGATTGCGTCCGGCCAGTGAATCGCGCACTACCAGCTGGGCCGTAGCCTCGGGTCCCACCAGCGCTACGGACAACGGAATCCCTGCCCAGCCGGGAATTAACCCGAGCCGGACTTCAGGGAAACCGATGGCGCGTACCGAGGCTGCTGCGATGCGGTGATCCGTGTGGAGGGCCAGCTCGAGGCCACCGCCCAGGGCCGCACCGTTGAGGAAGGCGAAGGCCGGTACCGGCATCGCTGCCAGCTTGCCGAAAACGTTCAGGCCCTGCCGGGCGATGCCTTCCGACTCCTCAGGGGTTTCGGCCTCCAACATGTTGTCCAAGTCGGCGCCGGCACAGAATACGGTGCCTGTCCCCGTCACGGCCACTGCGTCGACGTCAGAGGTCTCCACCGCGTCGAGGGCTCCATCCAGCTGCTCCAACGAGGCCGGACCGAGCGTGGCCGGCCGGCCACCGGGGCCGGACAAGGTGAGCAGGGCAAACCGGAAACCGTTGCGCTCAAGGTAGGAGGTAACGACGTCGGAAACTGTCTCGGGGGTAGTCACCGTAGAAGTATGCAGTGAAACTCAGTATCAGGTCAAGGGAAACTGAGTTTCAGAACTGGTTCCGCTGCAGTTTCTGCTGGAGCCGGCGCGCGAGTTCAGCTGGCGGGAGGGACTTGGGGAACACGGCCACGACCATTTCCTCTTCGGCCGGCGGGCCTGCGTCTGTGGGTGCGAGCACGCCGTGAAGGCGCCGTACATCATCGAGCGCTGACTGCAGTTCCCCGACGTTGAGTTCCCGTTCATTGCGCATCAGTTCACGGAGCAGGAAGTTGTGCGTGCTGATCACTGTTGCGGCAAACCGCACGGCATCCAGTGGGGGAAGTCCCGGGACGGCGTCGCGAA
The DNA here is from genome assembly GCF_025960875.1 of Crystallibacter permensis. Classification (GTDB taxonomy): domain Bacteria; phylum Actinomycetota; class Actinomycetes; order Actinomycetales; family Micrococcaceae; genus Crystallibacter; species Crystallibacter permensis. The sequence continues at coordinate 92,730 of NZ_JAODLR010000017.1, forward strand.
GGTATTGGCCGAACAGGCGTTCATAGCGGAAGACCGTGACGAGCTCGCGGTCCCGCAGCGCTGGGACGGCGTTGACCACCTGATAGCGCTGCCGGGACGTTTCGACCTGTTTCGCGAAATGCTCGAAAACCATCGCGGCGGCCCGGCAGACCGCTTCCCAGGGGTCGTCATGTTTCCGTGCCAGCAGCACCTCCGCCTGCTCCAGCAAGGTCTCGTGGTCGGCGAAGATGACATCTTCCTTTGAACGGAATTGCCGGAAGAACTTGCTCCGCGAGATACCCGCAGCCTGCGCAATCTCATCGACGCTGGTTGCCTCATAACCCTGGCTGACAAAAAGTCCCAGCGCTATCGAAGCAACGCCGGAGCGGAACTGTGCCTGTTCACCGGTGCTGCCATTGTCCGTTGGCCTCACCATCAGGCTGCCCTGCTCCCGGCCGGAAACTCATCGTGAATCACCGTTCCACCGTACGGTACCGTCACCGTCACCGCAGGAAAACGATGTACACGGCGAAGATGGCCAGACCAAGCAGCCAGCCCACAACCACCTGCGGCCAGGTGTGGGCCAGCAACTGGACCCGGGACCACCCGACCGCCAGGGGAATGGCTGCCCAAAGGAGTCCCAGCGGCAGGGTAGCCGAGGCCAGCATCGCTCCGAGGATCCCGGCCACCGCGGCATGTACGGACACTTTCCAGACCAGATTTATGAGCAGGGAAGCCACCAAACCCAGCAGCACTGCGTAGACCAGCGAGTGCAGCGCCCGCGGTGCCTGCATCAGCGTGAGCAGCCAGAGGCCAACTCCGATCGAGACGGCGGTGCCCGCCAGGATGGGCGCGCGTTGCGTCCGCGTCCCGATGTGGATGTCGCTGAGCTTGCCCCGCCGGGCCATCAGGACCACAACACTGAAGGGCAAGAGCGTGACAAAGAACGCGGCCACGGCAGCCTGCGCTGCGGTCACCTCCGGCAGGGTGAACGGGGAGGTCACCAGCACCAGTGTCACCAGGACGGCGGGCGCGAAAATCTCGGTGATGACGCGGGCGATCCGGTGGATGAGGACAGGGTTTCGGGACACTTTCCAGCCTAGCGGGCCGGTTGGCTTCTCGGCTGACCATGTAGCCGCCGCAAGCCTGTTTTGCGGGACCCAAGGATTTTTCAAGAGCACGGATAGATGCTGGACATGTCAACTAATCGCAGTCCAAGGACCGTCCCGTCCGAAGGAGAACCCGATGTCCGATTCCACCCGCATACAGCTGCAGCATATTGGAATTACTGCCTTACGCGTCATCGCCGGGCTGATATTTGTCGCCTACGGGTGGCAGAAAGTCAGCCAGAATACCGTAGCCGGCGTCACGGGCTACTTCACCCAGTTGGGCGTGCCGCTGCCCGAACTGTTCGGTCCGTTTATCTCCTATCTGGAACTCCTCGGCGGCATGGCCCTGATCCTGGGCGTTTTGACACGGCCGATCGCCCTCTTGTTCGTGGCCGACATGGCCGGAGCGCTCATTTTCGCCCACCTGCCCTCAGGTTTCTACGTGGAGCAGGGAGGCTATTCACAGGTACTGATTCTGGGAACCGCGGCCCTCGCCATTGCGCTGATCGGCCCCGGCCCGTACTCCGTTGACCGCTACATCTTCGGCCGGAAGGAATCGAAAGTGGCAGTTCTTGCCTGAACGAAATCACGGATAGCCAACCAACAAATAGAGGACGATGTCGGCACTTACGAAAGCGCCGACGTCGTACTGTGAAATGAGCCAGGCATCTGGCCTGCCGTCGGAGACCGGGCTGATCCGAACGGATTTACCTGCCCGCGCGCGTTGGTCGCGGCGCCGTCGGCAGGTACTCCATGGAATCTGCCGAAGAACTCACAAGTTGGCGGAAGCGCCCTCCCGGCGCTGACTGCGGATCATTCGGGGGAGTGTAGGCGGCCAGCAGATCTTGGGTGATGGCGGCTGAAGCCCCCTGGAGCAGACGCACCAGGGGTACCGTCGGCGCGTCGTCGTTAGGAACAACCACGCTGAGGCCTGCCACAATTGTGTCGTTAACTCCGCGCACCGGTACCGCAATGCCACGGGCATCCGGATGGATGAAGCCATTGCCAATGGCAAAGCCGTCGTGGCGGATTTTCTGCAGGAGCCGGCGCAGGGCGTCCGGCGACTGAACTGTCTGCTCGGTGTAGCGGAATAGCTCGCCGGAGAACACCTCATGTTGGAACTCGCCATCGGCATGCGCCAGCAGGACGAGGCCGCTGCTGGAGGCGTGAAGCGGGAGCCGCCCGCCCACCAGCGTCACGTTGACTACCGCATCTCGCGCGGAGAGGCGCTCGAGGAACAGCACCTCCTGACCCTCCAATATGCCCAGCTGGGTGTGCTGCCGAACCCTGGCTTGGACCGACTGAAGGTGCGGCATCGCAATTTCGCGCAGGCCGAGCGCGCCCGGGGTCCGGCAAGCGATTTCCCAGAGCCGCACCCCCAGCCGGTATGTCCTGTCGGGCTGCCGCTCCAGCAGGCCGAAGTCCTCCATCTCGGCCACGATCCGGTGTGTTGTGGCCAGCGGCAAGCCGCTGCGCACCGACAGCTGCGAGATGTTCAGGAAGACCGCATCGACGTCGAACGCTGTAAAGACCTGCATTATGCGGCTCAACGCCGAGCGGCCGCCGGATGATTTGGCCACAAGTTTTTTCCTTTCAAATGAAACTGGACTGTTCGGGCAATTGTGTCACGGGTCATAGTTCCAGTACTGCCGGTCGCAACGTAGCGAACCGGGTTTGGGGAACGCGGGCTGACATTGCCCAGTGACGAGAGGGAGTGCCATGGTTCAACGGAGAAGCATCAAAATGGCAACGGTAGGCGCCGTACTGACGACGGCGGCGCTCGCCTTGAGTGCGTGCGGCGGCGGTGCTTCCGCCGGCTCGGGGGATGAGGCCGCGGAGGAACTTCAGCTGGGTTATTTCCCGCTTGTGCATACGTCCACTGCCGTCAACGCGGATGAATCCGGAATCTTCGCCGACAACGGCCTCGATGTGGAACTCGTTCCCACGCAGGGTGGGGCGGCTGCCATTCCGGCACTCGTCTCCGGCAGCGTGGATCTGATGTATACGAATTACACCTCGGCGCTGCTGGCGGTCGAACAGGGCCTGCCTATCCGGCTTGTCGCCGGTAACGACGTGGGCAAAGCCGACCACGGCATCTTCGTCGCGAAGGATTCAGGTATTGAAACGGTGGCGGATCTGAAGGGGAAGACCTTCGCGGTTAATAACCTGCAGAACATCGGCACCGTCGCCATCAACTCGCTGCTCGAGGATGCCGGTATGCAGATCTCCGATGTGAAGCTCGTGGAGATGCCCTATCCGGACATGCAGGCGGCCCTCGAGCGTGGCGCCGTGGACGCCATCTGGCAGGTGGAACCGTTCCAGGCCAGCGCTACGGCAGCAGGCTTGGTGAAGATCGGCGATCTGTTCACCGGTCCCGTGGCGGACATGCCGGTGGGCGGCTGGATCACCACCGAAAAGTTTGCGCAGGAGAATCCCGAAGCAATCGCTGCATTCCAGGAGTCCATTTCCGCCTCTGCCGAGGAGCTGCAGGGCAACCGCGAGCGGCTGGTCGAGCTGGTGCCGACATTCACCAAGGTAACGGCCGACGTCGTCGAAGCCATCGAGATGCCCCGGTTCCAGGGCGAATTGGATACCCAGCAACTGCAGAAAACGGCAGACCTGATGTTTGAGTACAAGATCATCGACAGCGAACTGGACATCGCGTCCCTCGTCGCGGAGTAGGGGAGAACCTTGACTATCCAATCCACAGCGCAGGAAGTACCGGTCCTGGAGCTGGACCCATTTAGCGATGAGTTCCTGAACGATCCATACGAGGCCCACGAGCAGATGCGCGAGGCCGGACCGGTGTTCTGGCTGGAGCGCTATCAGCTGTATGGCGTCGCGCGGCACGCGGAAGTCTCCCAGGTCCTGGCCGACCATGAAACGTACGTGTCGTCCCGGGGCGTAGGCATCTCGGACTTCGCCAAGGAGAAGCCGTGGCGTCCGCCGAGCCTGCTGCTCGAGGCCGATCCGCCCCACCACACCAAGGCCCGACATGTGGTCTCCCACATCATGACACCGAAGGTGCTGCGGGGGCTCAAGGAGGGGTTCCAGGAGCGCGCCGACGAACTGGTGGCGCGAGTGGCCGCGGGCAAAGGCACTGTTGATGGCGTCGCTGACCTTGCCGAGGCCTACCCGCTTGAGATTTTTCCGGACTTCATCGGGTTGCCGAAGGACGGCCGCGAGAACCTGCTGCCCTACGGCTCGATGGTCTTCAATACGTTCGGTCCCCGGAACAGCCACTTCGAGCGAGCCATGGAACGCGGCGCCACGGCCCAGGCTTGGATTATGGAACAGTGCCAGCCGGGTGCCCCCGCGCCGGACGGGCTCGGAGCGAAAATCCATGCGGCGGCTGCCGAAGCGGGCTACGACGAAGTGGACCAAGCCAAGTTGCTGCGCTCCTTCCTCTCCGCCGGCGTTGACACCACGGTGCACGGGATCGGCAACGCCCTGCAGTGCCTGGCCGAAAACCCGGAGCAGTTCGGCTACCTGCGCGAGGACCCGTCCCTCGCCCGTGCGGCCTTTGAGGAAACGGTGCGCTACTCGTCGCCGGTCCAGACCTTCTTCCGCACCACCAACAAGGATGCCGAGCTCTCCGGCATGAGGATTCCGGAGGGATCCAAGGTCCTGATGTTCCTCGCCGCGGCAAACCGTGATCCGCGCCAGTGGGAGAATCCTGCACGCTTCGACATCCGGCGCAAGGCAGCCGGGCACGTGGGCTTCGGATTCGGCGTCCACGCCTGTCTTGGCCAGATGCTGGCCCGTTTGGAAGGCGAGTGCTTCCTGACGGCCCTCGCACGCCACGTTGAAAAGCTCGAGCCCGCCGGCGAACCCGTCCAGCAGCTGAACAACACCCTGCGCGGGCTGGACAGTCTGCCGCTGCGCCTGACGGCGGCCTGAAAAACTAGAACGAGGAGGAACGCCATGCCGAAGATTACCTACATCCTGCCCGACGGACTGGAAACAGTGCTGGATGCCGAACCGGGCACCAGCGTGATGCGCACCGCGGTTTCCAACGGGGTGCCGGGCATCGTCGCCGAATGCGGCGGCAGTGCCATGTGCGCCACCTGCCATGTGTACGTCGAAACCGAGGATACGGAAGGACTGCCTGCCGTCAGCGACGTGGAAGACGAGATGCTGGACTGCACCGCCTCCGAGCGCTGCGCCAACAGCCGGCTTTCCTGCCAGCTGCAGGTTTCGGAGGACATCACCGTCCGCCTTCCCGAAACCCAGGTCTGAGCTCAGGATCGGGGCAGAGGTTCCGCTGGGAGGGAAATCGACGTAGGTTGAAGAAACGGTTCGGCGGCACTCGGAGGGACGTAACTGTGGCAGACGAACAGCGGGAAAGTGTTCCGGGCAACGGGCGGCAGAGCTGTCCCTTCTGCGGCGCGGGACTGCGCGGGCTCGACGAGAGCCAGTGGCCGGCTGAGGGGCCGGTCCCCGACGGGACTCTGGCCGTCTACTTGTGTGAGGGGCAGCACCGGGTGATCGTGGCGCCGCCCGCAGTCCAGGGCTAGATGTCTTCGCCGGTGTGCCGGTCCTTGATGATCCGGTCGATCTCATCGCGCAGGGTGACAGCATCTTCCAGATTGAGCTTGAGACTGTCACCGGACTCTACCCAGCCGATGCTGAGCACTTCGTCGCCGGAGATGCCCGTGATCCCCACGGTAAGCGCCCGGCCGCCTAGTCTGCTCACGTCGCCGATAACCATATCGCCGGCGTCGTCTTTGGCAATTTCCATTGTTCGCTCCTCTGTTGGTGGAAGACTGCGCAGCAGCGGTCCCGCTTCTACTATTGCCGGTTTACCGCGCACCCCGCTAGGGGTGGTGCCGGTTCGCGGGCCTTACTGGATGCCATGAGGACCGGGGCGCCATGCCTTTGTACGCTGAATCGCCTCCACGAGGGAAGGATTTCCAATGAACGACGCCGGTTCCCGCCTGATTTTCGGCTGCATGGGTTTGGGTGGCGGCTGGGGTTCCGGACCGCTTGAAGCCGGCGATGTAGCGGCCGCCAACACGGCCGTTGATGCGGCGTTGGAAGCAGGCATCACTGTTTTTGACCATGCCGACATTTACGCTCATGGCAAGGCTGAGGAAGTGTTCGGCCGCGTCCTCACTGCCAGACCGGAGCTGCGCGACAGGATCCAGCTGCAGACCAAATGCGGTATCCGGCTCCCGGCCGCCGGCCGCATCGGGCAGTACGACTCCTCCCCTGAAACGATCATCGTCCGGGTTGAGGAGAGCCTGAAGCGGCTGGGTACGGACCGGATCGAGGTGCTACTGATCCACCGTCCGGACCCGCTCGCACACCCCGAGGAAATCGCCTCCGCCTTCCAGCAGCTCAAGGACGACGGCAAGGTGCTGCGGCTGGGCGTTTCCAATATGTCCGCGGACCAGATGCGCTGGCTCCAATCGGCCCTGCCGGACCCGCTTGCGGCGAACCAGCTGGAGATGAGCCTGCACCGCAGCGGGTGGCTCGAATCCGGCGTGCTGGTCAACCACACCGAGGCCGCCGAGATCGGATTTCCGCACGGCACCCTTGAGTACTGCCAAGCGAACGACGTCGAACTGCAAGCCTGGGGCGCGCTGGCCCAAGGGCGCTACAGCGGGGCGGCGGGGACGGCGGAAACCGGCCCGGACGCGGCAACCGCAGCCTTGGTCACCGAAATCGCGGAGGAAAAGGAGTGTTCACCGGAGGCTGTGGTGCTGGGCTGGCTGATGCGGCATCCGGCCCGCATCCGTCCGGTGGTTGGTACCAGCAACCCGAAGCGGATTCAGGCTTGCGCGGAAGCCGAACGGATAGCCGCATCCATGACGCGGGATGAGTGGTATTCGTTGTGGGTGGCTGCCCGGGGACGCGCGCTTCCCTAGCCCGGGGCGCGCCCGGGACTCTCGACAAGCTGAGCCGATCGGAGGAAGGTGGGAGGTGCGAATTTGTGCCAAGATCCCCTTCCGCCGAGACATCCATCAAAGGCGTTAGGGCAGACCGCTTCCGGAGTGGCTTGAGCCGGGTTGCCCGGAGGGAACGTCGTACGGCTCGTATATTCCGCAGGAGCAGAAAATGGCTGCAAATGTTGTATCCCAGCTTGCCTCACGGTCCTTTGATGATCCGGATGAGAAACGCCGTCCCGATAAGACGCAGGTAGACGTGGTCACGGTCAGCGACTACACCATGGCACGGTTCCGGTTCGAATCAGGGTGGCGCTGGTCCGAGTGCATCAAACCCGTGGTGAAAACCGATTCCTGCCAGATCAGCCACGTTGGCTTGTGTACCGGCGGGTCCCTAACCGTTGAGCTGACCGATGGAACGCGTGCCACAGTGAAGGCCGGTGACTCCTATGCCATACCTCCGGGCCATGACGCCTGGGTTGAGGGCAATGAGCCGTTTATCGGCTACGAATTCCTGAGCGCGGCCGAGTACGCGAAGGAGGCCTGAGCTCCCAGCTGACAACAACGACGGCGGCGTCTGACCTTCGCGTTGAGGCGCCGCCGCTACATTGAGATTCCGGGCCTTAATGCGTGGCACCGTTGGACGTAGGGCGTCAGAATGGCGGTGGGGTGTAGAGATCTGGCGGTGGTGGTTCGGTTGGTGGGCGGATGGACCAGCTGTTTTCGGGTGTGCTGGTCCATTCGTGGCCGGTACGCGATTTCCAAATGGTGCTGCCGTCGGCATACTGGGTGACCTTCCAACCGCCGGCGTGCTTCGCACTGTGCTCGGGTTTACAGAGGGCCTTGAGATTTTCGAGTACGGTTTTACCGCCGTCTTCCCAAGCGATCGTATGATCCACCTCACAGAATCGGGCTTCCACGCGGCAGCCGGGGCCGCTGCAGTGCCCGTCCCGTAACCGGACGAGACGTTTCAGCCATTCGGGCGGGTGCCGCAGGTCTTTCGCGGCGGCGATCGCGTTGCGGTATTCATCGGTGAGGACCGGCAGCCACGATTCCGTGAGTCCGGCGAGGTCGCGGGCCATTTCCGGCGGGATCGGCCCGTAGCCGGCGAGTTCGCCGGGCTCCTCGCTCAACCTTGCCGCGGTCTCCAGCGACAACGTGACCGCGACGCTGGCCGTCACGCCGGCACCGGCACCGGTGCCCGTCCCCGTGCCCTTGCAACTGCCGTTGCAGGTGCCGGTGGTGTTGCCGGTGCCGTTACACACGCCTGAGTTGTTGACGAGCAGGTCTGTGATGACATCGGCGCGCAGCTGGGGCAGGGTCCGGGCCTCGTCGGGGCCTTGCAGCTTTTTGGCGAGGGCCTGGACCAGGTTGAACACCATGACCGCTTTGTCCGCGCTGCAGCGGAACCAGACTTCGGCCATCCCGTCATCCTGCGGCACCAGGCCCACGTTGCGGGTCTGGTTCGCGCGTTCGTGGCGGACGGTGAGGGTTTCCGGGTGCAGCCGTTCACGGGCCTTACGCGCACGGGCCTGCACACTCTCCACCGTGATCTTGCCGGCTTTGGGCAGGATCTCGGCCTCGAAGGCGGGCAGCAGGTTCTCGGGCAGGTCGGCAGAGCCGCGGGCGATGGCGGTGGCCCGCGGCAGGTCCAGGTTCCCGGCGGTCATCGCCTCCACCGTGGCCGGCAAGTGCTGGCACAGTTGCGCGGCCTCGGTGAGGTCCTTCACCGCGCTGCCGCGGGGCTGGGCCAGGGCCGCGGCGATCTCCGTCGCGGCGCAGGAGGAGAACCCGTGCGCGTTGCCGGTCTCGGCGCCTTCGGCCGGGCGCAGTTCGGTGAACCGGTTCAACGCCTTCCACCCGGCCGGACTGCAGCCACGCGGTGGTTTTCGCGGACGCCTGCAGGTAGTCAATGGTCCCGGCATCATCGAGGCCGTCCGGATCAATCCGTTCCAGTACCCCGGCCAGCGCCGCCGGCGCGAGGTCCTCCCAGCCTTCCGGCAGGCCCGGTACCTCCGGCAGCACCGCGGCCCTCGCCAGCACCTGGCCGGCCTCCTCTGCTGCTTCCTCGGCCGCTTCGTCGAACGGCTCGGAGAGGCGGCCGCCGAAGGCAAGATTCTCCTCGGCCCAGGCATCCAGCAGGACCTTATGCAGCATGATTTCCAGCAGCGAACTCCCCGCCAAACCGAGCGCCCGCAGGCCACGGTCCCGGTCCGGCGCCGGCGCCGGTATGAAATCAAACTGGAAATCTTCCATACACCCACCCTACGAACCGCCTATGACAGTTTGTGACCGTGCACACACCGCGGGTAGAAAGCACGCGAAGAATCTTCCTGCTTGGGGAAGCATCATGCGTATGACAAGCCGCCACCGTCGTCATTGCCATACGGCTGCTGAAGCGGTGGGCCAAGCACCGCGGCCTGGCAGATTTCAATACAATCTGGAGGTTTCCGGTCATGAGCGAGGAGGCGCCCAAGTTCTCTGCGATGTTTGCGCGTTACTGCGATGTGTATGGCCGACGAAGTACCACCTCTGACGAGCGTGAAGCGGCAACGGTGTTCTATACGGAGCTGGCCGAAAGAATGCGCATCAGCCATGCTTTCACTTCCTATGACGCTGCTGCCGATTTTCTGGATGATTATGAAAGGCGATTTTCTGCCCCGACGTCAGCGGGTAAGGATTTGATGGCCTCGACGATGAGTCTGTTTCGGGAGCGCCTTCCACGCCCAGCGGCACCCCTGGCAGCACCCGTTTTGTCGGTGTTGTTCAATGACCGTCACCTGAGCCAGTCACTCGGGCTTCCAATCCCGAACCAAGTGATCAGGGCAGGCGTGCACCTTGGCTTGCGGCTTCGAGCCGCTCAGCTTCGTCGGCGTCGGCCGCGGACCCGGTCCCGGTTCAACCCCGGCAAAGCAGGTAGCCGCATGTATCCGGGAGGCTACGCGCTTGACGAACTAGGGTCCCTCAACCGCGGCAACTGAAAGCAATGACTTCCGACTCGCTAAGCAGGCCGGGCTAAGAAGCAGCTGCAGCCCCCTCCGCCAAAACAATGTCCTCTGCTACGAGTTCGCACACGTCGTGCCGGCCACGTGCAAACAGACATTACTTCGGCGCCGCCACTGCACGCGATTAAAGAGAAAGGCGCCGGCCGGTCTGGAGGTTGGGGGAAAACTCCGACCGGCCGACGCCGCATCACTCGCACCTTTATGAGGTGTTTTCACACTAAAGCTCGAAGTTGTTCATTGACCGGGAGCAACCTGTGTATTGCCTGAGTATCCCTTTGCGGCCTTGGTATCGTCTCTTTCCATGACCACTCCCCAGAAACCCGGCCTGACCTTCCTTGCCACTATCGACGTCGCCGTCGGCCATCCGATCGAAGTCGGCGAAACTGCCGAGGGGCACCGGCGGATCATCCCCATCATCGGCGGCACGGTCCAGGGCCCGGCGCTGAACGGCAAGGTGCTTCCGGCCGGCGCCGACTTCCAGATCCTGAAGTCCGAGACGGTCACCGAACTGCAGGCGCAATACGCCATCGAGACTAACGACGGCGACCGCATCTACGTCTCGAACTTCGGCTTGCGCTCGGGCTCGGCGGAAGACATTGCCGCTCTGGTTAGGGGCGATTCGGTGCCGCCGGAGCGGATCTATTTCCGCTGCAGCCCGCGGCTGAGCTCGGCCGGGGAACGCTGGGCGTGGCTTGGGTCGAAGATCATCGTCGGCACGGGGGAGCGGCATCCGGAAGCCGTCCGCCTGCATCTTTTTGTGCTGGAGTAGCCGGGGCATTATCCGCCCGTTACAAGAGCTATCCGGCGGGCCGGGCCTCGTTCATAATGAAGCATGAGCGCCGACGAACTCTCCCTCGAGGCGGCCGTAGCCCAGCGGATACCGCCAGGTTTACGGGTTCTCGCCGTCGTGGCCGGTGTCCTGGGCGCACTGGTGGTATCGCTGTTTTCCTGGAGCCTGGTCAGTCCCAAACCCGCGGTGCTGCTGATCCGGGCCATGTTCGACCGGAACTGGCACCGGGTCTCGCGCGAGATGGCCAAGCACGTGCCGGAGAGCATTTCGGAAGTCCTTCACGAGCAGTACCTGGACAGTAGCGACAGCGCCTACCTGGACGTTTACTATCCGGATCGTGCCGACACAGCCCGGGGCCTGCCGACCATTGTCTGGCTTCACGGCGGGGCATGGGTTTCCGGGAGCAAAGAGGACGTGGCCAACTACCTGCGGATTCTCGCTTCCTACGGTTTCACCACCGTGGGTGTCGGCTATTCTCTGGCGCAGGCGCAGAAATACCCCGAACCCGTCCGCCAAGCAGCTGCCGCCCTGACCTATCTGCAGCAACATGCAGAACGGCTGCGGGTGGACGCGGAACGGCTGGTGCTCGCCGGCGACTCCGCCGGAGCCCAGATTGCCGCGCAGCTAGCGCTGCTGATTACCGATGCCGACTACGCGGCGAAACTGGGCATCCCCGCCCCCATCCGGCTGGCGGAACTTCGTGCGGTGCTGCTGCATTGCGGCGGGTTCGATCTGTCCATCAAGAGCGCCAAGGGCGGCATGGGCAACGGCTTCCTGCGGACGGTGATGTGGGCCTACACCGGTTCCAGGAACTACCTGGCCATGCCGCAGGTGGACCTCGCGTCCATCACCGGACGGGTGGGAGCGGACTTCCCGCCCGCGTTTGTAACCGCCGGCAACGCGGACCCACTGCTGCCGCATTCCCTCGCTCTTGCCGAAGCGCTCAGCGACCAAGGAGCCGACATCGAGACGTTGTTTTTCCCCGCCGGGTACGAGCCGGCACTCGGCCACGAATACCAGTTCAAGCTGGACAGCAGGGCCGCACAGCTCGTCCTGTCCCGGAGTGTGGATTTCCTGCGGCGCAAGACGCTCTGAGGTGGATCGTGTGTCGCGGCGCTCAGCCGCGGGGGCCGCGGAGCCGCTCCAGCTCGCGGCGATCCTTCTTAGTCGGCCGGCCGGTGCCGCGGTCGCGCTGCGGGATGCCGAGCGACGGCGTGGGCGGCCGCTCCGGCGTGTGGTCGGTATAGCAGTGCGAAGCGGCTTCGGCCCCGACACGCTTGGCGATCAGCTGCCGGACTTCGAGAATGCGCTCGTAGCCCGGCTGGCGCACGCGGAGGGTATCGCCGGGCACCACTGCCTGCGAGGCCTTGGCCGGATTCCCGTTCAGCCGCACATGCCCGGCCCGGCAAGCAGCCGTGGCGGCGGAGCGGGTTTTGTAGGCGCGGATGGCCCACAGCCAGGCGTCGATGCGTACTGACTTCGGACTGCTTGTCGGGATGCTCATGATGATCACTCAGTTTATCGGACGCAGAAAACGCCGGAAGCAGCAACGTACGACGCCGGCACTTGGGTGAGTTTTTCGGCCCACCCTTGTGCCGGCGTCGTACACTATTTGCCTGTTGACGGTGTCAGTCGGCGATGTAGAAGAGCCGCTTGTTGACGAATTCATCCATGCCGAGCGGGCCGAGTTCGCGGCCGAAGCCGGAGCGCTTGACGCCGCCGAACGGAATGTCCGCACCCTCGCCGACGCCGTTGACGTTGGCCATGCCGACCTCCAGGCGCTGGGCTATCCTGCGGGCGCGTTCCTCATCGGTGGAGAAGACCGCACCGCCGAGGCCGTAGTCGGTGTCGTTGGCCAGGGCGATGGCCTCCTCGTCGCTGGAGACCTTGTAGACCACGGCGACCGGGCCGAAGAGCTCTTCCTTGTAGGCGCGCATTTCCTTGGTCACACCGGTCAGCACCGTGGGAGCAAGGTAGGACCCCGGGCCGTCCACCAGCTTGCCGCCGGCGTGGACCGTAGCGCCCTTGTTCACCGCATCCTTCAACTGCTCAGCGAGGCCTTCCGCTGCGGCGCGGGACGAAAGCGGGCCGAAGGTGTTCTCGGCGCCCTCGGCCGGGTTGCCGGGCTTCATGTTCTTGGCGCGCTCGGTCAGTTCGGCGACGAAGTCGTCATAGATGTCCTCCATGACAATCATGCGCTTGTTCGAGTTGCAGGCCTGGCCGGTGTTTTCCATCCGGGTATCCCACGCCTGAGCCGCGGCCGCCTTGATGTCGGCCGAGTCCAGGACCACGTACGGGTCCGAGCCGCCGAGTTCGAGGACGGCTTTCTTGAGGTTGCGGCCGGCGATCTCGCCGATGGCCGAACCCGCTCGCTCTGAACCGGTCAGGGAGACGCCCTGGATGCGCGGGTCGGCAATGATTTCCGCAACCTGGTCATGCGTGGCGAAGACGTTGACGTAGGCGCCCTTGGGCAGACCGGCGTCGTCCATGATCTTCTGGATGGCCAGTGCGGACTTCGGGCAGTTCTCCGCGTGCTTGAGGACGATGGTGTTGCCGAGCATCAGGTTCGGCGCGGCAAAGCGGGCCACCTGGTAGTACGGGTAGTTCCACGGCATGATGCCCAGCAGCGGCCCGACCGGGAGCTTCTGGATCATGGCGCGGCCACCGCCGATGGCCTTGATCTCCTGGTCCGCCGCGAGGCTCGGGCCCTCGGTGGCGAAGTAGCTGAAGATGTCCGTACAGAACTCGGCCTCGTCCTTGGACTCGCCGATGGGCTTGCCCATTTCTTCGGTAATGATGGCGGCCAGCTCGTCGGCGCGTTCAGTGAACAGCTCCGCGATGCGGGATACCACCTTGGCACGCTCGGTGATCGGCACGTCCTTCCAGGACTGGAAGGCTTCCTGGGCTGCCGCGAGTGCGTCCTGGATATCCGCGTCGGTGGCAGTGGGGAATTCTTCAACCACCTCACCGGTGGCCGGATTCAGCACCCGGTAAGCGGTCTTCGTGGATGAGGCGGTGTTGGTCGTAGCTGTCACGGCCAGGGCTCCTATCTGATCAACGGCACGCCGGAAACCACATTATTTCCGGCCATGCTGTAATCATGTCGCGAAAGGCCGGTTTTGTGAAACCGGTCACGGTGCTGCGTCCTGTCGGGCCGGGCAAGCTGACGAGTTAGCCGAGCAGGCCGTCTAGACTGCGGACGATTTTTCGCATGATTGTCGCAGTCGCAATGAGCTCATTCACGAGTTCCTGCTCCCGGCGAGGGCTCAGGCGCTCCAGCGGTACGGAACAGCTCAAAGCGTCACCGCCACCGTCATCCAGGTTGAGGGCTACCCCGAAGCACCGCAGGCCCAGGGTGTTCTCTTCGTTGTCGACGGCGTAGCCCCGCTTCCTGCTGGCCTCCAGATCTGCCTTGAGCCTTCGACGCGACGTGATGGTGTGCGGGGTCAAGGGCAGCAACTTCTCCGGCAAGTGTGCTTCCAGCTCGGGGCCGATGTTTGCCAGCACGGCTTTGCCGAGCGATGTCGCATAGGCGGGAAGCCGACGGCCGACGCGGTTGGATTTCCGTTCGTAAGCGGGGGATTCCTGAGTGGCGAGATAGACCATGTCGGAGCTGTCCAGCCTGCCGTAGTGCACGGTCTCGCCGAGGCGTTTGCCGAGCTCTTCGAGGTGCGGCTGCACGATTCGCAACAGCGGATCCGTATCCAGATAGGTGGTGCCGGCGAGGAGCGCCCTAATACCGATGCTGTACATCGATCGGGTCGGATCCGTACGGACCCAACCCAGGTCAGTGAGAGTGCGCAGGAGCGCGTAGATGCTGCTGCGCGGGGCGGACAGCTGCTCGCACAGTTCCCGGATGGTCACTGGCTGGTTGCGCCGTGCAGCGAGGAACTCAAGAACTTCCACGGTTCGTGCCGCAGACTTCACTTCACGAATGCCGCTGAGGGGCGCCGTGCCCGCCTGGACTGGTGCTGCCGAAGGTGCGCTCATGCGGGCTCCTTCCCGTGAAGATGAACCGTTGACGACACTTTAGCGGAAAGGGTTGGTCTGGCGCATCCGTCTTCATATGCGGACGGACCAGGAGGGACGGAAGCTGTCGGGCGGGTCCGGAAGAGCCTTCGTCAGCCGCGCGGGCCGACTGGAGGTTTGACCGCGTGGACGGGGCACCCGGCTTCGAGAATGACTCGCTGGGCTGTGCTGCCAAGGATCAGCTTGCCCACCCGGGAACGGCGGCGGACACCGATAACGACCAGATCGACGTCGTCTTCAAAGGAGACGTCAACGATGAGGTCGCCCGGATCGTCGTCGCCCTCCATGTCCCGGACCGCTGCCTGTACGCCAAGGTCCGCGGCTCGCTTCAGGGCTACCGCCAGTTCTGCCTGGGCGGCCGGCGTATTCTCGGCTTGAGCGGGGCCGAGGATCCTCAGATTGGTGCCGCGGAGGGCAGCCTCATCAATTGCACTCTGCAGGGCAATGCGTCCTTCGTCGGTGGGAACGAAGCCAACGGCAACACTCATGTCTACTCCTGTTTGCTGGTGGATGCGGGAGGTTATTGGACGGGAGTTTCCAAGGTGCCGTCGTCCAGGAAGCGCTTGAGGTTAGCCAGCGTCAGTTGTGCCATGTCGGCGCGGGTTTCATGGGTGCCGCTGCCCAAATGCGGGAGGACGACAACGTTGTCCAGCCCCAGTAGCTCCACGGGGACCTTGGGCTCTTCGGCGAAGACATCGAGTCCGGCGCCGGCCAGTTTTCCCTTGACCAATGCGGCGACGAGGGCGGTCTCGTCGACCACGCTACCGCGGGCGATGTTGATCAGGTATCCATCGCGGCCCAGGGCTTCGATAACGTCTGCGTTGATCAGTCCGGCGGAGTCGGGCCCGCCCGCGGCCGCCACGATGAGGACATCGGAGTTCCGGGCGAGATCAATGAGCGAGTCCCGGTATTCGTACGGGACGCCGTCGACGGGACGGCGGTTGTGGTACGAGACGAGGCAATCGAAGCCTTCCAGCCGGCGCGCGATGACTTTGCCGATGCGGCCGAGGCCGACAATGCCGACGCGCTTCCCGCTGGCTTTGGTTGCCAGTGGGAAGTTGCCCTTGCTTAGCCAATCGCCTCGCCGGACATAGCGGTCCGCGGTGCTGATCCTGCGGAGGACATCCAGATAAAGTGCGAGGGCGGTATCGGCGACGCAGTCATTGAGAACGTCCGGGGTGTTGCTGACGGCGATCCCGCGCTCGGCGGCCTGGGCCACATCGGTGGTGTCATAGCCGACGCCGAAGTTCACCACGGCGCGCAGGTTCGGCAGTTGTTGCATGAGTTCAGTGCCTACACCGAATCGTCCCGATGTCACGGCGACGCCGAATTCAGCGCCTCTTGCTGCAAGGAACGTTGCACGTTCATCTGCGTTGTCCGGCAGGCGTACGGCCCCGTACTCGGTGGTGATCGAATCCTGAACGGCGGGCATCAAGGGACCTACCTGCAGCACTGCTTTGGTTGTCGTCATGAGTTGGACAGTAACGATGCGGATCGATGCGCGTCCAACTCGGAAATTGCATGGATCAATACGCTGGGCGCATTGATGGGGGCACTGACGCAAAAATCCCCGGAATCGTGCGGGACAGTGGGCTGGATCACAGGCAGTGTCAAGGCTGGGTGCCGTTTTGACGACCGTTCACAGAAAAATTGCTTCTTGACGGGTGGCGCTTGGAGCCACAAGCTGATGATCACCAGCACAGACGTGAGCTTCATACGTAGACAACGAACCGAGTGCAGTGCTTAGACCCGAAGGAATCCAATGATGTCTTCTTCACCATCCGCCAAACGGCAGCTCAGGCTGCAGATACCCGTCGTCGTTGCCGGGTCCGCTTTGCTTCTGAGCGGCTGCTCCGTAGCCAACTCAGAGGACGCCGCCGGTGCTACCGCCGGCGCCGCGTCGGACACCCTCCGCGTGGTCCTGCAGCAGGAGCCGCCCACTTTGGAGGCTTGCGAAGCAAACCTGACCTCGACCGGCGTAGTTGTACGGTCCAACGTCACCCAGCCCCTTATCGAGCGCAATCCGACTACCGGCGAACTCGAGCCGCTGCTGGCAACCGAGTGGGAAGCGACTTCGGACACCGAATGGACCCTGAAGCTTCGCGATGATGTGAAGTTCCAGGACGGGACCGACTTCAATGCGGAAGCGGCCGCGTACACGATTGACCGCGCTGTTAACTCCGACCTCGGCTGCAACGTCGAAGGGTACGTCTTCGGGGACACCGATCTCGAGGTCGAGGCAGTAGACGCTACAACACTGACCGTCACGACGCCGGAGCCGGACCCCATTCTTCCGCTGCGGTTGTCCTTCCTCGAAGTAGTGCCGACTTCCACCAGCGACACTGAGAAAGTCCGGGAACCGGTCGGCACCGGTCCCTACAAGATCGAGCAGTGGGATGCCGGCCAAAAGATCACGCTGAGCGCCTGGGACGGTTACTGGGGCGAGGCGCCCGCCTTCCCCAAGGCGGAGTACCAGTGGCGTGGCGAGGGCACTGTCCGCGCGGCCATGGTAACGAGCGGCGAAGCCGACATTGCCATGGGCTTGGGACCGGATGACGGCGCCGGAGATCTCGGCGTGAATTACCCGAATAACGAGACGATCGGTCTGCGGCTCAGTGGCGATACGGCACCGCTCGATGATATCCGTGTCCGCCAGGCCATCAACTACGCCATCGACAAGGAAGGCATCGTCGCCAGCCTGTACCAGAACAAGGACAAGGTTGCAGCGCAACTTATCCCTGAAGGGGTCGTGGGACATAACGCATCGTTGGAGGCCTGGCCTTTCGATCTTGAGAAGGCTAAGGCGCTTGTCGCAGAAGCCAAGGCTGACGGAGTGCCGGTCGATACTAAGATCACCTTGGTAGCCCGCAACGCGCAGTTCCCCAAGGTCACCGAGCTGTCGCAGGTGTTGCAGGAACAGCTGGCCCAGGCAGGCCTGAACGTTGAGCTGAAGATGACCGAAACGTCGCAGCACCTGCAGTACCAGATCCGGCCATTCGTTGAGGATCAGGGTCCGATCGCGCTGCTGATCCAGCACGGCAACCAAGCCGGTGACGCCGCCTTCACCGTTGAGCAGTACATGCTTAGCGACGGCGCCCAAAGCTCGTTCGGAACGGATGAGTTCGACCAGCGGCTGCTTGAAGCAGGTAAGACTTCCGGCGCTGACCGGCAGCAGGCCTACGAAGATATCTTCACTTACCAGAATGAGAACGTGGTGCAGTTCGCGACCATCGCACATCAGACAGGCATCCTGGGCAAGTCCGTAGCCATCAACTACACGCCGAACTCATCCTCGGGCGACGAGTTGCGCCTGACCGAGATGACACCGGCGAGCTGAAAACGACAGCAGGGAAACGAGGAACGAAACCATGCTGGTCTACCTGAGAAAGCGAATCCTCTCCAGCGCGTTGCCGTTGGTGGCTGTGATCGTGGGGGTGTTCGCGCTTGCCCGATTGACCGGTAA